>NZ_CP102271.1:0-1208750 GCF_025148785.1 Catenibacterium mitsuokai | reverse complement strand
TTATAATTTTCCCCCAAAACTTAATAAATTATGTTTATTCATTTTGTAATATACTAATCCTACTAAATCCGCAAGTGCCCAGCCTATTGGAACTGACCACCATATACCAATGACTCCTAGTGCTGGTATAGAAGATAAAATATAAGCTAAAGCGACTCTTGTACCAAGTGAGAATACTGTAAGGACAACACTCATACCTGGTCTTCCTAAAGCACGATATAGACCATATAACAAGAACAAACAACCTATACCAATATAGAATGCACCTTCTATTCTTAAGTAGCGTACACCTTCTAGGATGATACTTGTTTCATTTGCATCTACAAATATCATCATTAAAGGTCTAGCAAATATATAAACTAGAATAGAAATGACTATACAGAATATTGAAGAGATACGAACAGCTTCTTTGAGTCCTTTTTGTATTCTTTCTTTTTCTTTGGCTCCATAGTTTTGAGCAATGAATGTAGAAAAGGCATTTCCAAAGTCCTGTACTGGCATATAGGCAAAGGCATCAATCTTTACTGCAGCTGCAAATGCAGCCATAACAACTGTACCAAAGCTATTAACTAACCCTTGTACCATCAATATTCCTAGATTCATAACTGATTGCTGGATACAGGTAAGAAGTGAGAAAGAGATGATCTGTTTAATTCTTTCTCTTTTTAAGTAACTAATCTTAAATATAACAAGTACTTCTTTATATCTAAGTAGTGTATAAAGCACGATGCCTATACCTGATACATATTGAGAAAGTACTGTGGCAAGGGCTGCACCCTCGACTCCCATCTTTAATACAAGTACAAAATAAAGATCTAGAATAATATTCAAGATAGAAGAGATGGCAAGAAAGATAAGTGGAATGACTGAATTACCTATAGATCTTAAATAAGCCGAAAAGAAGTTATATAAGAATATCGCAATGATTCCCATAAAAATATATAGGAGATAACATCTCATATCACCCCATACCTCATGAGGCACTCTTAAAAAGAGTTTAAGTGCATCTAGACATATATAAGCAATGATATTAAGTAATATGGATATGAAGGCGATAAAGAAGAAGGATGCACATAGATCCTGTTTTAATCCTTTTTTATCTCTTTGTCCAAATCTAATAGAAAAGAGTGCGCCACTACCCATACATAAGCCTAATATAATAGATGTAATAAAGGTCATTAGAGTAAAAGAAGAACCAACTGCAGCTAAAGCTGTTTTTCCTAAGAATTGCCCTACTATTAAAGTATCCGCAATGTTGTAACATTGCTGCAGGAGATCACCTAATATCATAGGTATCGCAAATAACAGCATTGATTTCACAACAGGTCCTTTTGTAAGATCTTTATTCATTATATGCCTCCTTTTCGTAACTTCATACTTACGTTATGCAACTATTATAGTATAATAGTTTGCTTATATCAACTTGTGATTTATTTTACGTAATGATAAGATAAATAAGACAGGAGTGATATTTATGTATTTAAATGGATTGGATGAGTTAGATCAGAAGATTATACAATTATTAGTAAAGAATGCCCGTATGTCTTATTCTGATATAGGAGAAAAGATTGGAATTTCTAGAGTAGCTGTTAAAGCACGTATTCAGGCTTTAGAGAATAAAGGAATTATTGAAGAATATACTACGATTATTAATCCTCAGAAGATCAGTGGTGCTGTATCCTGTTATTTTGAGGTAGAAACAAAGCCAGATTCTTTTAAAGAAGTAACTGATATATTAAATAAGAATGGTATAGTGACTCAGATCTATAGAGTAACGGGTAGAAATAAACTACATGTACATGCAGTGGCATCTTCTAATGAAGAGATGGAACATTTTCTTCATAATGTGATAGATACACTTCCTGGTGTTACAAGCTGTAGCTGTAATGTTATATTGTCACGTGTAAAGGACATAAAAGGATTAAGACTATAATAGGTTTGTAATAATGCCAGGGGTTTTAGTGAACTCCTGGCATTTTTGGCCATTAAAATACAGACTAGTTGTCTATCATTACACAATTAAAACAACTGCATATACACTTACACATATATTTTTTCTTATTTTGCATAAATATTGCAAAATCATTCCATTATTTAATAAAAATGATATAATATGATTGTATATTAATTTAATTTTGAATAAATATTGCAAAATAGAGGTGAGCAAATATGCTGTTAGAATTTAAGACAAAGAATTTCAAATCATTTTTAGAAGAAATGGATTTTGTGATGACGCCTGCTCCAAAACAAAAAGGTTTAGAGTATAGCATTCTAAAACACAAGATTGGTAAAAAAACATATAAAGGATTATGTTCAGCTATTATATATGGTCCTAATGCTTCTGGAAAAACAAACATAATCTCTGCTATGGATGTTTTCAAAGAAATCATTTTAAAGGGACATATCAATAATACCGATGAGTTAAGATCGCCAGATGTTTCTGAAGGAAAATTAGAACTGATTCCAAATAACTTAAACAAATCTCCTCTACCAACTAGTTTCTATATTCGTTTTGTTGAGGATGATTTATTAGTTGAATATGAATTAGAAATTGATTTAGGGTTATTTTTAGATAAAGACTATTCAAGAAAAATAGTTTTTGAATGTCTGCGAATTAATGATAAAACTATATTTGAAAGAAGTGATAAACTTGAATTCTTTAATCTAAATAGTATCGAACAATATTTAATTAATAATTTCAGTGAAAATGAGGATAGTGCAAAAGCAATAGCAAGAAACAATTTAAATAAAACTGAACTATTTCTAACAAATGGATTCAAATTAATGTTCAGTTCCAAATTAGTATCTTTCATTTCAAAATGGTTAATAGAAAAGTTCATTGTCATATATAGAGCAGATATTACAGAACCAAGAAGAAAATTAGATAGCACAGAAAGTGGTAAAATTTATATTAGTGAAACTACAAATGAAGCCGCTAAATTATTTGGTATTAATTCAAATGCATTAGGTTACGTTATTCCTGAAGATGGCGCAGAATCTCAACTATGCTCAATCTTTAAAGATAAAAATATCGCAATCCCAGCAGAAATCTTTGAATCCTATGGAACAATTAGATTTATTAAGATGTTCCCATTGATTTTAAAAGCTTTGACAGAAGGTGCAGTATTAGTGTTAGATGAATTTGATGCCAATATACATCCAATGGCTGTCATGAATATTATTAATATTTTCCATAATGATGATATCAACAAAAAGAATGCACAATTAATTTTTAATACACATAATCCTATTTTCTTGAATTCAAATATAGTAAGAAGAGATGAAATCAAGTTTGTGGAAAGAGATGAAAAAACACATCTAAGTACTCATTATTCTTTATCAGACTTTAAAACATCTGGAACTACAGGAGTTAGATTAAGTGATGATTATTTGAAGCACTACTTCTTAGGAAGATATGGTGCTGTTAAAGACATTGATTTCTATGATTTGTTTGAAAATCTAATGAGTGATAACTCAAGTGAGGATGAGTCACATGAATAGAAAATTACGTAAAAATTATTATTTTTCTGTAGAAGGAGAAACAGAAAAATGGTATCTCAAATGGCTTGAAAACCAAATTAATAATAACGAGAATTCATTGTTTAAGGTGAATTTTACTGTATATGTTCAAAAAAATCCTATTACAGCAATTAAAAGGATAACATCTGTAGATAATATAGAAATTGTTCATGTTTTTGATTTTGAAGAACCACAAAATGAAGAAGCATTTAAAAATACTTTAAGTTCTATGAAAAAAGCAACCAAAATGAAAAAAGTTAGAAAGTATAGCTTAGGATATAGTAACTATTCATTTGACTTATGGATAATCTTACATAAATCAAATATGAGAATAAAAAGAACCTATAGATCAGATTACTTATCAGACATTAACCGAAATTTTAATACTCACTTTGAATCTATGGCAAGATACAAAGAAGAAACAAACTTTAAAAGATTATTAAATTCATTAACTTTGAATGATGTAATATTCGCAATATCAAATGCCGAAAAAATAGAGCACCAAAATATGAGAGATTACAACAAAATAAATCATTGCGGTTATGAGTATTACAGAGAGAATCCATCATTGAGTATCCACAAATGTGTAAAAGATATTTTAAAAGCTGTTGGATTGTTATAATGTCAAATGTTAATTGTTCAAAATATATTGGAGGTCTTATTATTGAAATCGATTTTAAATATATTACTAACATCTTGTGTTCCAGCTGTGATTAGTGGTTTCATTACTTATCTGGTAGCAACTAAGAAAGCCAAATCAGAAATAGAAGCTTTAAAAGAGAGTAACAGACATGAAATTTCTAAACTGATGAAACAACATGAAATTGATATAGAATCATTGAATGAAAAACATAAATTGGAACTAGAAAAAAGCGAGTTAGAACAAAGACATAAGATAGAAATAATGGAATTAGAACATAAGAATGCATTAGAAAGTAAAGAAAAAGAGCAAAGTAACCATATTGTATTTGGTGTTTTAGGTGACATGTTAAAAGATCCTAATAAACTTAAAAGTTTAATGAATCTTGCTAATGATCCATTTTTTTCTAAGAATAAATGTGAAAAATAGTAGCATCATTTGCAAAATAACTAACCATATCATAAACTGCACCACCCATAAGGGTGGTGCATAATTTTTCTGCTACCTATGCAATTATATGCGAATAATCAACGAACTAAAAGATACATTCTATCTTAGGCATATTGTGATCGTATCCTTTATACATCAACCAGGAATACAACATTCTTTTACGCAAGTATCCGAAAGGATAGCAAATAAATAAGAACAAGGTATTTACACCGATTGCTTATAGATATTTCTAAAATAAGCATTCAGAGTATTAAAAATCACGAGGTAGAATTATACCCCCGTAATTTTTAATACTTAAGACATAGGATATCTCTAGTTATTTTAAATTGCCGTCGTTAAATAGAGTTGCCCATTTCATAGGCTTTTTTATATATATCCTGCTCCTTTACTAGACCTGCATCCATGACATTTGTGGCATAGAGCTTACCCTTTATTTCATATTCTTCTAGATGTTCTACAAAACCATCAAGATCACCTAGTGATCTTTCTACGATATCTTCTCCTAGTCCCGCAGATATAATATGATAGACAACTTTTTGACTTAAATGCTGCCAGATAGGATAAGTACGATTTATGAATGTTTTCATTTGTGCACTGATTACATAAAAGTAGACTGGTGTAGCAAGAACTAACACAACTACTTTTTGATAGAAATCAAGTATACCTGCCATATCATCTTTAAGTATACATGTTCCACCATTTCTCACATATCCATCACATGCTCTACAAAATCCTATATTTTGATTCATGATGCGAATCATGTCTACATGATGGCCTTTGTCTAGTGCCCTCCCTGCATGAACTGATTACATAGTAATTGTGAGTTTCCATTTTTTCTAGGTGAACTAGATATAATTATTATGTTTTTTTCATTAGTTATCATTCCTTTCGCTTTTACTATATTATAGATATTTTTTAATCTATATTCATATTGTGAAATTATACAAACAAACATATACTATAATTAACAAAAGAAAGGAGTGAATCCTATGGATACAGACATTACTATTTGTATGGACAATAACGTAAAAGAAAAAGCAGATGCATTATTTAGTGAACTTGGTATGGACCTTAATACAGCATTTAATCTATTTGTGAGAGAATCATTACGTGCGGGTGGTTTCCCTTTTGAATTAAGACCAAACAAAAAAGTTATAGAGGCAATGAAAGAGGCAAAAAGAATAACTCATGATTCCTCTATCGAGGGATATAACAATCTAGATGAGTTATTTGATGAACTCAAAGGATAAGCACTGTACAATTTGTACAGTGTTTTTGTATAGGAAACACCCTTAGCGAGAGCCCTAACAACTTTATCATTCACACCTTTTTACACATTGTTTATTATTTTTGTGAACCACTCACCTACTTTCGCTTCGCAGGGAGGTAGAGAAATTCTTGCTCACGGCAAGTTAAAATATATATCAAAAAAAACGTCTCAATGAAGAGACGTTCTAGTTGTTAAGCTTTTTTCTTCTTTAAAAAGATGAATGCAACACAAGCAAGACCCATTAATGCAGCAAATGGTAAAATATTTGTCATATCTCCAGTTTTTACATTATCTTTCTTTGTTTCGTCTTTCTTTGTTTCATCTTTCTTTGTTTCATCTTTCTTTGTTTCATCTTTCTTTGTTTCGTCTTTCTTTGTTTCGTCCTTCTTAGTGTCATCTTTCTTAGGTTCTTCTGGTTTTGTTTCAGCAGGTTTTTCTACTAAAGCATCCATAGCAGCCTGTAATGAAGCAATCGCTTCATCAATCTTCTTCTGAGAAACGCCATTTGTATTAGCTACTTCTTTTGCCCCAGCTAAAGCAGGTGTGAACTTATTCCAAGATTCTTCAGTATATTTCTTAGAATCTAAAGCATCAGCCTTAGCAATTAAATCATTTAAAGTATCCTTATTTAATAAAGACTTATAAGAGATACCATAACCACGTTTATACTTGATTGTATCAGTGTAAAGCTTAGCAGTCTTATCATATACAGGAATATTAACTGGAAGTGTTCCCTGAGCACCAAATGTACCTAAAGCAACTTCAATACCTGCAATAATGTTAGGTCCATAAGCAGCTTTAGAAGATGTAACTCCACCAACAATTGCTTCAGTCACATCTACTGAAGAACCTTTACATCCATATACAGCTAAAATAGCATCTGCATTTGCATACATCTGTACATCATATGGTTTATCTACTGACATCACGATAGACTTTTTGCCCTTTTCATGAGTATAGTCTACGATACCTTCTACATATGAATATAGCCAATGATTCGATGAGAAACGACTTGCAGTACTAATTTCTGAATTAACGAATACTGTATCAGCCCAATCAATGTTTTCTTTTACAGCATCCATATTTGAACCGTTATATCTTACTACTTTAACTTCTGCAGAGTCTGGGATAAGTCCTGCTTCTTTAGCACGGTTATAAGCCATGATCATCTGTGCTCTTTCATTGTCATATGGACAAAGCATTAAGATCTTCTGGTTTTCTTTTACTACTACTGGTAAAGTATTGTTTTCATTCTTTACAACAGTAACAGCTGCTGCTGCGATTTCTCTTTCAGTTGCTCTGTTAGTGGCACTACCTACTGTTGATAAAGCTTTGTTTAGAGAGAAATCAGATTCTTTCCAATCTAAGATACCTCTATTTTCTTTTACTGTAAGGATTCTTCTGCATCCATCATCTAATCTAGATTCAGAGATTTCACCCTTCTTAACAGCATCTTCTACATAATCAATAATTGTGTCTAGCTTCTTAACATCTTCCTGGTTGTAAAGAACTGTAGGCATACAGATTAAATCAGCCCCTGCTTCAATCGCAAGCTTAACTGCTTGTGATTCACCAAATGTATCAGCAATAGCCTTCATGTTCATCGCATCGGTAGTGACGACACCATTGAATCCCATTTCTCCCTTTAGAAGATCAGTGATAATTGCTTTTGACATAGTCGCAGGTTTCTTTTCTTCATTACCTGTTTTTTCTGAAACAACAGTTGTGTTATCTAATTGTGGATATAAGATATGTGCAGTCATGATCATTTCAATACCCTGATTGATTGCAATCTTATATGGTTTTAATTCATTATTTAATAATTCTGCTTTTGATTTGTTTACGATTGGTAAACCATAATGTGAGTCAGTGGCTGTATCACCATGACCTGGGAAGTGCTTCGCACATCCAATAACGTTATAGTCTTTCAAACCAGCAATAGTTGCAGAAGCCATGTTACCAACAACATCCGCATTATCACTATAACTTCTTAGACCAATAACTGGGTTGTTGGCATTATTATTGACGTCAACAACAGGCGCTAAGTTAGTATTAATACCAATACTACTTAATTCACTACCAATAATCTGACCTGCTTTTTTCGCATACTCTGTATTATGAGTTGCTCCTAAAGCCATATTACCAGGTAAAGCTGTACCTGAACCTAAACGGTATACACTACCACCTTCCTGGTCAGCACTAATTAATAGTGGAATACCACCATCTTTTGTAGCTGCTTTCTGCATAGCCATACTTAAGTTATAAGATTGTTCTGTTTCCTGGATGTTCTGAGCAAAATAAATAAGTGCTCCAAAATCATAGTCTTCTACAATCTTTCTGACTTGGTCATTCATCTTAGTAAATTCATGACCTGTAGTCTGTAAACCATCACTTAAGTCTTCATCCCAGTAACGGAAGTCTACCATAAGCATCTGTGTGATCTTTTGTCTTGTACTCATATTAGAGAGTAATTGATCCACTCTGCTTGTGGCATTGACTTTAGATGGCAAAGCCATTGAGAGTGCCATAGCTGTACTAAGTGCTATAGCGGATACTTTCTTCATATTATTTTCTCCTTTCGAATGTATCTAACATAGATATTGTAGCGCTTACATATTACTTATGCAATACATATTTCATTTTATTTCTTTTGTTTATGTAATTTTGTTTTATTATAGTATATCAGCCTATACACAGTCAAAAAAGCATGATATACATGAGATAATATGAGTTACGATATTTCAACATTTGAAAAAGAACTGTATGACTGTAATATATATGAGATAGTAAAGATTATGTTAAGGGAGATGGTTATATGGAAGAAAGGAATAATTTTGCGAAGGGAAAGGTTTCTACACATATATTATCTATTGCAGGACCAATGATCGTAGCACAGTTGATTAATGTACTCTATAACGTGATAGATAGAATATATATAGGACGTATTCCTCATACTGCAACACTGGCTATGGGAGGACTGGGAATATGTCTTCCTATTATTTCTATAGTGATTGCGTTTGCGAACTTGTTTGGTATGGGTGGTGCCCCACTTTGTTCTATTGCAAGAGGAAGAGGGAGAAATGATGAGGCAGAAGTGATTATGGGGAATGCCTTCTTCTTATTGGTTCTATTTGGAATAGGTTTGATGGTGATTGGGTTTATCTTTAAAGAGAAGATCTTATGGATGTTTGGAGCAAGTGCACATACATTCAAGTATGCGAATGATTATTTGACTATTTATTTGTTTGGTACTGTGTTTGTATTAATAGGACTTGGTATGAATAGTTTTATTAATAGTCAAGGGTTTGCGAAGATTGGTATGATGACAGTACTGATTGGGGCAGTACTGAATATAATATTGGACCCTGTATTTATATTTGTATTGGATATGAATGTAAAGGGAGCAGCACTCGCAACAGTACTATCACAATTTGTATCTGCTTTATGGACATTACGCTTTCTAACAAGTGATAAAACGATCCTTAAGTTAAAAAAAGAATGTATGCATTTAAATCCTTATTATGTAAAGAGAATCTTTTCTTTAGGAACTGCTGGATTTATGATGGGGATCACTAATTCTATTGTATCTATTGTATGTAATTCTACTTTACAATTATATGGTGGTGATCTCTATATTGCGATTATGACGATTATTAATTCTATTAGAGAGGTTGTACAGTTACCTGCTCAGGGGTTTGGGAATGCCACTCAGCCAGTACTAGGCTATAACTATGGTGCGAAGGAATATAAGCGTGTATTGTCTTCTATCTACTTTGTGACATTCTTATGTTTTGGGACAATGTTTATTATCTGGGTATTAATTACTGCTTTCCCACAATACTTTATTAATATCTTTACTCATGATCCTCATATTACTAAACATGCAATTATTTATATTAGATTATATTTTGCGGGATTCTTTATGCAGTCATTACAGATCTGTGGTCAATCTGTAGCGGTAGGATTAGGCAAATCAAAACAGGCTATCTTCTTTTCTATCTTTAGAAAAGTGATTATAGTAGCCCCTCTGACTATTATTCTTCCCCGCTTTATTGGTATTGAAGGTGTGTTCATATCAGAAGCAATCAGTAATTTCATAGGCGGTGGTGCTTGTTATATTACAATGTGGATGACAATTGGAAAGAACTTAAAAAGAGAGATTTCACAATAGTGAATTCTCTCTTTTTGTATTAAGCAGATAACTTGTTTAATAATTTTCCAAATAGTGTTTCAATCCATAATGCAAGCTTTTCTAATCTTAGTACCTTGAATATTCCTCTTCTGATTAAATCGATGATTAATGCAACTACATAAAGAGATAATGCAATCATGATGACCATAAGAGCAAGTAAGTAGAAAGGCATACCTGCTAGTGTTGTAAACTGGTTTAATAGGACATAGCCTAAGAATAAAGAATGGCTAGCAAGAAGATATGTACAAAGAGTTGATTCATCAATAAATTGTACAATCTTTTCTTGTTTACTCTTCATATTTGCGAAAACATAAAGTAAGCAGATAGAAGTTACAAGTAATAATGGTGATAAGGCTGATAAGAAGTAATCATCAAATGTATTACCAATAAACTTGTCCAAGCTTAGCATTAAGAAACCATTTAAGACAAATGAACATAAACCGATCAATGCGGTTTTTGATACATTGACTTTATAAAGTTCATGTTTTCTTACAGTTGCGCCAATGAAATAAAGACATGTGAACCAGATGATTCCTCGACCACTCTTAAATAAAAGTGGATCCTTTAATTCTCCTGCACTAAATAAGCCATAGAATCCAAGTAATCCAATGATCCATACCGCTTTAATCGCTGTTTCTCTAGAAATATGTTCTACCATGTAGTCTACAATAGGACTTAGTAAGAACATGCCTGTAAAGGCTGTAAATAACCAATAAGCATTATTCGATAATAAGAAGAATGCATGCGTTACAGAATGCATTGTAACATTTTCTGGCTTATAGAGATGGAATGCATAAGTTAAAGCCACGTTATAGATAAGTGCAGTTAAAAGCAGTAGTAAATAACGTGATAACTTATGTTTCTTACCATATTCCTTAAAACCATAAGATAATGCAAAACAGTTGATTGCAATGTAAGCAAGATAAAACATAGCCCATAAAGTAATCACTGCAAGTGTTGATGATGATTGAAACATCCCGCCGTAAGAAACAATATTACCAGCAAAGATAAACATCATCGATAACATCGATAAAATATAAATTCCAAACATTTAAAATTCCCCCTTGCGATGAGTATATATTACAATAATGGGATAATTATGTGAAGTTAAAAGTCTCTTGTTTAATTAATATATCACAAATCGTTTTTCTTTATGTCCTATATAATAATATTTATTTTATAGGCATTTTTATCAATACTATTTGCATTAAGAGTTATTTAGTGTATAATGATGACAATTTTGGGATTAATTTCAGGAGGGTAAAAATGAAAACTAGTAATGGTAAGCAGTTAGCTAAGAAAATGCTGATTGCAATGATCTGCGGTCTTGCTTGTGGTTTTGGATGCATTATGCTAAGAGAACACTTAGTAAGTGGTGGACAGACTGATCTTTGGACAAAGATCAATAACTTATTCTTTCAGGATATTACACAGCCAAATGCAACAAAAGCTGTTGGTATCTTCTATATTGTAGGACAGTTATTCGTTAACTCACTACAGCTTATTATTGTACCTATGGTATTTGTATCAATTACACTTGCGATTTCAACTATCACAGATACAAAAAAATTAGGTAGAATTTCTACTAAAACTATTTTAACTTTCTTTATCACAACTGTATGTGCTTTATGTTTTGCAGGTGTGATTGCTTCTGTTGTATATCGTTTAGGTTTCTTTAATGCAGTTGGTAAAGCAGCAGTGACTATCCAGAAGGGTTCTACTGGTGCTAACCCATTGAATATTATCTTAAATATTATTCCTAACAATCTTATCTCAGCATTCTCTACTAACGGTAACGTATTAGCCATTGTATTCATAGCTGTTGCTATTGGTCTCGCAATGAATGCTTTAGAAGATGAAACAAAGACTTTAAAGAAGTTATTTGAAGAAGTATCTAAGATTATTACTTTATTCTTATCATTTGTAGTTAATAAGTTCGCACCTATCGGTATCTTCTGCTTATTAACTAGAACATTCGCAATTTATGGTATTGATTCATTAAGACCAGCACTTGCTTATGTAGTTACAGTTGTTATTGCATTATTTGTATATCTATTCTTAGCTTATCCAATCTACTTAATGACTATGGCTAGAGTTAATCCAAAGCCATTCATGAAAAAGATGGTGAAGGTTGCTTTATTTGGTTTCTCTACTTCTTCAAGTGCTGCCACTCTTCCAATCAACAAGAGAACAGTAACTGAAGAACTAGGTGTAGATGATCAGATTGCTTCATTCGTATTACCTTTAGGTATGACAATCAACATGGATGGTACAGCTATCATGCAGGTTATTGCTGCTATGTTTATTGCAGCAAGTTCTGGATATAAGATTACATTCATGTCTATGGCTGTTATTGCAGTATTAGCACTTATTGCTTCAGTTGGTACTCCAGCTGCTCCAGGTGCAGGTGCTGTTATCCTATTTACTATTTTAACTGGTATGGGTTATACAAATGATGCTGCATTACTTGCATACTCATTAATTCTTTCAATCAATAGACCTATTGAAATGTTAGTTACTTCACTTAATGTAGTTGGTGATGCTTCTACTTCAGTTATTGTAGCTAAGAAAGAAAATATGATTGATCAGGAAGTATATAAAGGGTAAGAAGTTCTTAAAGGAGTCAGAAGAATCTGACTCCTTTTATAATACCTTAAACAGGCTCCTTACCTCTATATATGCAGTAATAGATTTCAATAAACAGGCAAGGATGATGATAAAATACCTTTAGGTGTAAAAGTAAATTCAATTGAAGAAATGTGAAAGATTAAATGCAACTTTGACCCGTCTAAGTTGGAATTTACCTTTTCACTTGAGAGTCAACAAAGAATCAAATAGTTTACTTGTAATTTTACGATAAGCATGTATAATACTTATAAAGAGAGCTGGAAGATAAGGTGGCTTTTAAAAAGTAGCTTTGTTGAAAGGTTTTCTAATAAGAAAGAGGCTTCTAATGGTGACCTTTAAAAGGCAGCTTTAATTAGAGGCTTTTTTGCTATTAAAAGGAGCCAGAAAAATCTGACTCCTTTTAATATATGCTTGCAATATGATGATAATTATGTATAATACTTATGAAGAGAGCTGGAAGATAGGGTAGCTTTTAGAGAGCCGCCTTGTTGAAAGGTTTTCTAGTAAGAAAGAGGCTTCTGATGGTGTCCTTTGAAAGGGTGCTTTAATCAGAGGCTTTTTTGCTTTCTCCTTTTAAATAATCATAAATTCTAATCAACCTTCTTAAATTTGTTCGAGTAAAAGGTTTAGAATTCTTTAATATATCGTTATCCTGTTCAAACTTACTTTTTAAATAATTTTCTAGATCAATCAGATTTACTTGCTCTTTTTTTAAGTAAGCTATATTTATCATTTGCTTATCTATATCGGTTATTTCTTTTAAAATGCTTTCTATATTGATTTGAGGATGTTTACTTCGATCTCTTTTTATTGTATTAGATATTATTTCCTCAAAATCATTTACAAGCAACTTATCAATCCCTTCTATTTTCTTGTATTTATCCTCATATAAAGAATTAATAGGTAATTTACCCGAAACTTGTTTTGCTAGTGTTGGTGCATAATCTAATAAATCTTCGATATTATATCTGAGATCATGCATCACAATATTTCTATACCATTGATCTGCAGATATACCTTTTAAACCAATTAAGCTAATTGTTTCTGTTGTGCCTATAGAAATTACTAATTCATCATTTGAAACTCTATCATCATCAATTGCAGCTACTTTAATATTTTCAGTAGGTTCATTTGATAATGTGAACAAATATAATTCATCTTTTAATAATCGTAGCAAACGAACGGGTATTTTCATTTTCTTTTTGCCGATTGCATTATAAATCAATGAATAGTCAGATAGGGTTATTTTTGTCATTGTAATCATTTTATTATCTTCAAATGCAAATGATGATTCACCAATATCATATCCTTCCATTTCTGCATCATATTCAATAAATATGAATCTTCTTTTCAGTAATTTAACCTGTTCATTTGACATGCATTTTACTATAGAGCTTAAAATATCCCTAATATTAGAATCTGAAATAGAATAGCCCATGAAAATAATAGGATACTCCATGAATATAGTAAGTAGCTTAGCAGCTAAGTATTCACGTTTTTCTTTAAATTCTTTATAGTCCTTTTCGTTGATAACTATAGATTGAGGATCATTTAGAGAACCATGAATTTTATAAACTTCTGCAATACCTTGTAATTGAGAAAATAAGAGTGCTTGCTGGCCTATATAAATTGTATACTGAGACAAATATGTTTCAAAAAACAAATCATAATTTGTCGTAATAATTCCAGCAATTGATTTTTTCGCAATATTGTTTAATAAAGTAACTTCATCTTTTAATTCTGGGCATAAAACTGATTTTTGTTTTAGATAATAACTCAGTTCAGCCTTAAATGGAGAACATCCGTTCTCTACCTTTTCAGTATAAGCTCCATCTAAGCTTCTAATTTCAGGATTGCGAAACCACTCTTTGTTAAAGTCTTCTTCTATAAGTGATGCTATTTTAGGATTAATACCATATGGACTATTTTCAAAAGATGCTCGATCTTCATAAGAACGGAATACAAATGAATCTTTGTTTAATTTAGCAGCCATTACTTTTAACAATCCTATCCAATCAGGTAAATTATAATATCTTCTTGATAATCCAGATCCAACAAATAAAAATGGTATTGTATCTAAACTTTCAATGAGTTGTTCAATTGTTTTGCTCATATAACCATCCTTTCTCACTGACATTTATGTCTAAAACTCTTTTAAGCAATGTATTACTCTGCTTAATTCTTTGTCATGGATTATTAAAATACTCTCTTCTAGATACAAGATAAGTGTCCTATATTATCTATACCCTTTATATGTAAAGATTACTTAAATTAAACCTATATTATTATTTATCTCCTCCAACTTATAGAAGCATGAACATTCTTGCAATAATAAAAAAATAAGCCAGATTTCTCTGACTTATTCAAGCTTACACTCATAAAGAATCTGATTATCCTTTAAAGCCTTGTATTTATTACTTGTTTTAAACGTCTTTGTACTGCAACTTGAGGTGCATTAAATGTATTAGACAATGCACGAATAAGAAGTTCTAGATCATTAATATTGTGAGATAACTCAGTATATGCTTCTTTGAAGGATGTTAGTGGCATTAATAAAGCATCCGCAAAACGAATAGCTCTTGGTTCTATATCATTAATTCTGTATGTATGAGAATACTCATCACTTGGATTACTATCATAGATGTAATGAGCTAACTCATAGCATAAAGAGAAAAGAATTTCTTCATCAGTATATCCACTACTTAAAATAATGACTTTATCACTTTTGTATTTATCAATGAGTTGTTTTGATATGCCTATTGTTGCTTTAACATTATAATCATTGAATTTTGTAGTATAGATTGTAAAGCCTAAAACTTTCGCAATTCCCATAACAGGTACTCTTCTTTTGTTGAGATGCAGATTGTATTCTGGATTATTCAAGAGAGTATTGAGTAAAGTTTCAGCATCAGCATCTATTTGATTGTAGTTAAAGTAATTGAAGAAATCATGTTGTTTGTAGTTTTCTATTTCAATACACATAAATACTCTCCTTTCAATCTATTTCTATACTATTTACTTCAAAATCATCATTATGCAATAGGTAAAGAATATCATTCTTGTTTAAGAATTCTAATACATCTTTTATGTTTTTAAAGGTATGTGCACCCTTTTGGATATACTTCCTAGGCCATAAGAGAGAAGAATATAGTAATGAGTATGGTATGAGGATATCTCTACCTTGCTTTATACAGTGATCTGCTTGTCTTAATGCACCACTTTTCTCTCCTGCTTCCATGATAATAGTCGCAATAGAAATACCACTCATAGTCGCATTTCTTGTAGGAAAATTCCATTTGTATACTTTATTACAGGGTGGGAATTGTGAGACAACAAGTCCATGTTTTTCAATTGTGAGTTGAAGTTTTTTGTTTTCTTTAGGATAGTACTGGTTAATAGGTGTTCCTATGACAGCTATAGTTCTTCCATTGTTTTTTAATGCTGTTTGGTGGGTTATTGTATCTATACCTTTTGCAAGTCCTGCATTAACAACTATATTTCTTTTAACTAATGCTTTTACAAGTATTTCTGTTTTTTCCATTGCTTCCTTAGAAGCATTTCTACTCCCTACTACACTGACAGACTTTTCATTCAATAAATGTACATTGCCTTTAAGAAATAAATATAGTGGTGCTGTTGGAATCACAGCTAATAGTTTAGAATATATCTCATCACCTTTTTTAACTAGTATAACGTTTTCTGGGAGTGTTTTGAAACTGTCCTTGACTCTTAGATAGGTATGATAGAAATCCTTCTCTGATACGTGTAATTGCAAGGATAAGTAAGGGATATTATGTATGAGACCACTTCTATAATTGAAGTGGTCTAGTTGTGCTATGAATTGACTAGTTTTCTTATCGTTACAATTGAAATATTGTTGGATGGTATAATACAAAATAGCATCTCTTACATATACATTATTGATATCCATAAGAGCCTCCTTTATGAGTATTCTATTATTGGAATGAGTGATTATCAAGAGAAGAAAAACATTATTGTGTTTGTATTATGTAGATAGTAGAATCAAAGCAGGAGGTATAAATATATGTGTTATCTTATCGCGAAAAGAATGAACAAACCTGGATGTATTGCAATACAGACAGAGCCTGGAGAAGACATGGCAAAATTTGCAGATAGAATACAAGAAAAACTTGGATATGATATAGAAATTATTACTATCAGTAGACCCACTACCTATGGGGAGTATGAACCTTATCGTTTTGTAAGTAGTTATGAGGAGTTTGAAAAAGAAGCAAGTCTAATAGGGTAGACAAGGAATAATATTAAAAGGTTAATTAACTATTATTTCTGTGCCTCCCGTTGCACCGTACGTACGGGTCTCGTATACGGCGCTACATTTATATGATAATTTCAGACTAACTTAGATAGTAATTAAGGGGATTGATCAGACCAGGTCTATCTCCTATTCTTTTACCCAAGAATTTGGGACTAATAATATTATTAATTACATGACCACAGGCCTGGCTATAAAGTCCGCGTCTAGAGTTTGCCACCGAAAAGATTTGTTCATCAGAAAATTGGCAAGAAAATAGCCTATTCATTTTGTATAAGTTTTTATAAATCGTTTTAGGTCTTTTCCACTGTTTCAAAATGATTACTCTGATTTTATGGCGAAGCCATTGACCAAAGACGTCAATGAAGTATTTCATCACGCCTATTCGATAATAGTTAATCCACCCCACTACAATCTGATTGATTCTCTTGAATGTAACTGCAAGAGGGCGTGCAATTCCTATCCTTCTTATAAGTTCTCTTCTACATTTATCGTAGATTTTCATCTTGCTCTGATTGGAAGGCTTGCATTTCCATTCACCATTCCTTTGGAGGTAGGTGAATCCTAGAAACTTGCTTTCGGGTGGTCTGACCACTTTGGTTTTAGTAGCGCTGACTTTAAGAAATAGTTTTCTCTCTAGCCATGAAGTGACTGACTTCATTACTCTATTTGCACTCATCTCGCTCTTAACGAAGATATTGCAGTCATCTGCATATCTAACAAAGCGTAGTCCTCTATATTCCAGTTCCTTGTCAAACTTATCTAAATAAACGTTAGAAAGGATTGGTGAGAGTGGACCTCCCTGAGGCACACCGATTCTCGAAGGTTTTACTAAACCATCTTCCATAATCCCTGCCTGCATGAATTTGCGAATAAGATGTAATGTTGTTGAGTCATTCACGTGCTTTTCTCTAAGTATTGAGATTAATTTATCATGATTTACAGTGTCAAAGTATGCTTCAATATCTAAGTCTATAACCCAGTCATAACCTTCATTGATGTATTCTAGAGTCTTTAATACAGCCATCTGTGCACTTTTTCTTGGTCTGAATCCATAACTGAATTCACTGAATGAAGAATCTAATTTCTTCATCAATATCTGTGCAACAGCCTGTTGAATAACTCTATCCACTACTGTAGGTATACCTAATGGTCTTTTCTTGCCATTAGGCTTTGGGATATAGACTCTCTTGACTGATTGGGGCTTATACTTCTTATTAAGTATAGAGTATCTAATCTCTCTTCTATACTTATAGAAATATTCATCAAGTTCATCTACTGTCATCTTGTCGATTCCAGATACACCTTTGTTTCTCTTGACCTGTAGAATAGCCCTGTCGATGTTAGAATCACTAAGTATTTCATCAATTAATCTCATGTCTGTGTTCTCCTTTTCATATCGTAGATTTATCTAGAACTGTTCCCTCTTCCTTCATCTCCACAGAAATTACGTTTTCCATTTATGAAATGATTCCAATTTCGAACTATCTAGACATTGCTTTATGATGAGTAACATCATATAAACATTAGGTCCTTTAGTGTTGGTGAGACACCTACTATGACCTCAGCTGACTCCTCACAGTGAGCTTTTTGTCGCACAACTTACCATCACTGATTTTAAAGATATTGGACTTCGTTGCCTGTGAGGCCTCCCGGGGTAATTCACTAATCCTGTTTCCTTCACAACGCCTTGATTTACTCTCTTGGTTTTACGTTTACCTTTAGGACTTCGGTTTGTAAGGCAACCTTATCCACCATTTAGCCTTATATCAAGTTTCTGTTCGTACGCTCAAAGGAATTGCTACACCACTTCCTTCACTCCTACCTTTATGGTATCGGCTTGTGGTTCACTACACTTGGCGGTAACTACCTGTGGTCGGTTTATCTCCGACTGAATCAGTGCCATGCCCGGCACACCTTTAAAAGGAATCCTGTGTGTTAAGGATTCCTTATATGCTTTATAAACTAACTTGTAATATGCTACTCGATATTTTTATGCATTACCTTCGCATTTTTAAGACTTGAGCCTCTTAATAAGCTTGAAAAAATAGGCTCCCATTAAACCCATACTACGTGATAAATAAAATATAGGAAATCCCTAGTTATTTTGAATTACCTAAGATATCAAATGTATTCTTGCCTTTTCTTTTAAACTCACTTGTCTATTTTCTTCAACCTCTCTATCCGTGTCGGAATATTAGCCTGCTGTTTCTTCATAATATCTATCTGCTATATATTCAGCTGACTCTGCCCACAGACCGTTTTCTGTTTCCTGCAACGTCTTATATGTTTCCGATTTATAGAAACGTAATACAGCTTCTTCAAAACTGATTTGAAAATGTTCCTGTAATAGTTTCACTACATCTCTGATCTGTATACATACATTCATTGTAATGTCTTTTCCATTAAAACTATATATTTTCTCTGGCATAAAAGATCCTCCTAACCGGTTTTAGATATTCTAAAGCTTTTTCCGTGTGAAATGATACCTGATTATTTACTTTACTATATCGCAATCTCTCCACTGCCTCTTTCGCAGTAAGTATATTAGCAATATATAATTGTACAGTTTCCATGGTATTATCATCTGCTACAGGACCAATCACCGCATCATGCTCATGCTGCAGACCACCTTTACTTCTATTCAATTTAATAAATTATAACCATTCTTCATTCAATGTATCAAAACGTTTTACTCGTAATGCAGCTACTTCTTCAAATACAAATTCATACACATAATACCTGTTCTTCTTTTCTCTTAAAGAAAGTCGATATGCCCATTCTTTCGATTGGGAACGCAAAACGATGGTAAACCATTAATTTTCTTGAATCCTCTGCTATCACTTTTTCCACATATTCCATGAGCATGTCCTAATAGCATGAAATCATAGCCATACTTTAAGTAATCTTTCATACAGAATAGTCTATTAGCTGATAATAGTATATCAGGTAATTTTTCATCTACAGCATTCATTTCTTTAATGTGATAACAATATCAAACTATAAAGCACCCGCAAAGTGAACTACATCGACTTAATACTCAGTATTCTCTATATCCTTGAATGACTGCTTCAAGAATGTGATCTAGTTCATCAATTGTATACTGTTTACTTCCTGATATTCTCTCTTCCTCTGCAGAAAGAAGTAGTTCACGTAAATCCAACATTTTTTCTTTGCGTTTAAATGTTTCTATATCCATTATAACCAGATCCACTTCTCCATTTTCTGTAAGAAAGATAGGTTCCTGACTCTTCCTGCATACATTTACTATTTCATTATAATTTTCTTTCATTGATGAAGATGGGTAAACTTTCATATGATGGGCCTCCTAATTACTGATATTATGCCTTTTATTAATAAAGCGTTCAATACTATTATCTCATTCTAATAGCAATAATATATTTTCCTAGCCTTAAGAAGAAAAAAGAGCGGTTTAATCCGCTCTAGTGTATAGTTTATTTGTCTTGAGAATGTCTTTCACCGATTTGGAATTCTTCATTATGATCAAACATGTATTTTACAGAGATAGGTGTGTCTCCAGTTAGTTCAGTAAAGTCTTTTGTATGAATATCCATTTTACCTTCTCTAATAGCCTGTGCAAATGTAACCATGCCATCTGAAGAGAATGGTGCTTCTGAATCCTTTAGGAATACGCCATCAGTTGTTCTAGGGACACCCATTGCATCCCAGATCTGATAGTTTTCTTCATCAGTGACATTTACAAATGGTACATGGTTTCCTGTACTTACATCACCAATAGCACAGAATGTTGAAATAGTCATTAGTTCTAATCCGTTAATATTCCATACCTTATGGTGGAATTCATTTGATCTATGTAATGCATAAGCTAATGCTTTAGCACAGTCTTTACGAGAAATATAAGCCATTAGACCATCACCTTGTGAATTAGTAAGCGGTGCATTCATATGAGCGTAAGTAAAGTAATTAGTAATCATTGCTTCAGCATATTGAGAGTTTCTCATGAACTGATAGTCTAGACCTACTTCCTGGATATATTTTTCAGTATAGATATGGTCTTTCTTTTCTACTGATGGGTTTGTTTCATCATCAGCATTGACTAAAGAAGTATAGATGATCTGTTTAACACCTGCTGCTTTAGCTGCATCTACAGCATTCTTATGCGCATTCTGTCTTTTAACACCAACAAATGGCATAGAGATTAATGCAAGAGCATCAGCCCCTTTAAATGCTTCAACTAATCCATCAGGATTATTAAAGTTAGTTACGTGTGTTTCTACACCCTTTTCAGCATATTTCTTGAGTGATTCTTCATTGTAACCACAAAAGATTAAGTTTTCTACTGGTTCTAATGTAAGTAATACGTCAGCAGCTAATTGACCTAAGTTTCCATCAACACCAGTTAATAATAGTTTACCCATTAAGTTATCCTCCTATTTCTATAAGTAATATGATAATACTTTTAGAATCTGTTTATAAGTGAGTTTCAGATTTAGAAAATGATTTTTAGCTTTTCTAAGCTTTATAGGATGATACAGGTATTAACATACTCATCGTATAAGAACCTAACCTTAAGAAGAAAAAAGAGCGGTTTAATCCGCTCTTATGCTTCAAGTGTGTCCTTGTATTCTAGATATTCATCAAATGTTGATAAACGATCAATTGTACCTTCTGCAGTAAATTCGATAATTCTATTCGCAATTGTCTGAACAAACTGGTGGTCATGACAAGTAAATAGAATGTTTTCTGGGAATCTCATTAAGCCCTGGTTTAGTGCCTGGATAGATTCAAGATCAAGGTGGTTTGTAGGTTCATCAAAGATTAATACATTTGCATCATGCATCATCATTTTCGCAAGCATACATCTTACCTTTTCTCCTCCTGATAAAACATTGGCTTTCTTTAATGCTTCATCACCAGAGAATAACATTCTACCTAACCATCCTCTTAGTTCCTGTTCATACATACTACCATCAGTAAACTGTCTTAACCAGTCTAATAAAGATAATTCACAATCATTAAAGAATGCTGAATTGTCTTTAGGGAAATATGACTGAGTAGTCGTAATACCCCATTTATAAGAACCTTCAAAGTCTTTATCTTCTCCCATGATGATCTTAAAGAATGCTTCAGTTGCTTTATCGTCGCCAACAAAAGCCACCTTTTCATTTGGAAGAATTGAGAAAGATACATTATTAATAAGTGTTTGTCCATCTACAACCTTAGTTAAGTTTTCTACATTTAATACAATGTTTCCTACTTCTCTACCTGGTTTGAAACCGATGAATGGGTATCTTCTAAGTGATGGTTTCATATCAGTCATTTCTAGGTTATCTAATAACTTCTTACGAGAAGTGGCCTGTTTTGCTTTAGAAGCGTTGGCACTAAAACGAGCGATGAACTCTTCTAATTCTTTCTTTTTAGCTTCTGCTTTTTTGTTCTGGTCTTTCATCTGCTGGATCTGCATCTGAGAATATTCATACCAGAAGTCATAGTTACCTACATATAGCTGAATACGGCTGTAATCAATATCAGCAATATGTGTACATACTTTGTTTAAGAAATAACGGTCATGTGATACAACAATGACAGTGTTTTTAAAGTTTAATAGGAAGTTTTCTAACCATCTGATACTCTTTAAGTCAAGATGGTTGGTAGGTTCGTCTAGTAAAAGAATATCAGGGTTTCCAAATAAAGCCTGGGCTAATAATACTTTAACCTTCTGATTACCATCTAAGTCTCTCATATACATATCATGGTATTCAGTTGTAATACCTAAACCATTTAGCATGATTTCAGCATCACTTTCAGCATTCCAGCCATCCATGTCTGCGAACTCACCTTCAAGTTCTCCTAGTTTAATACCATCTTCATCATTGAAATCTGGTTTAGCATATAACTTTTCTTTTTCCTGCATGATTTCAAACAGTCTCTTATTACCCATGATGACTGTTTCTACAACTTTGTTGTCATCATAAGCAAAGTGGTCCTGTTTTAAAACAGATAATCTCTTATTAGGTTCAATAATAACTTCACCTTTATTAGGTTCTATTTCACCTGATAATATTTTTAAGAATGTGGATTTACCAGCACCATTTGCACCAATAATCCCATAACAATTTCCATCAGTAAATTTAACTGATACATCTTCAAATAAAGCGCGATCTCCGTATCTGAGTGATACATTATGTGTTGATATCATAGTCTACATTTCCTTTCGTACAGAGATGTATTATGCCATATTTAGTTGATTATGTCTAGTAAAATTGAGATATAGGTGATAGATAGAAATAGTGGTACTGTTATATAAAGAATAGAGAGTAGTATGAGTAATGGAATATAAGAAAAACCTGATTGTGTGAACAATCAGGCGTATTAATACTGCTTCTTAAACTATAAGATTAATTCAAAAGTTGGTTTATTTGTGAATCCGTTAGAATAGAGTTTAATACTATTTCTTTCTTGTCTTTAAGAAAGTTGTTTGCTAGAGTCTCATAGAATGGATTAAGTGAAACATATCTATGACTATTTAAGTCTATCTTTCCTGATTCATTAATATCAAATTCAACAAATCTATATTTATCTATTCCTGTTTTTAAAGCTAGATCAACAAGTACATGTTCAGGTTTATTAGGAGAAGCTTCAAATGATAACTGTTTTAGATATTTGCTTACTAATATTTCATAATCAAGAACTGTGATTAATGCAATGTATTCTGAATCATTAAGTGCATTTACATATAGTTTTTCCATTTATAAACCCTCCATTTCAAAATGATTAAAATAATATATAATATTTATCGATTAAATTCAAGCCCTTTTCTAAAAGTGCTCTAGCTTTCTCAATACTGTCAATCATTGCTGTATCATAATCTTCAGATGACCAATGAGAATACGGATGTCTCACTTCATTATAATTTGTATAAAAATCATTTAAAAATGTAAGTTGTTTATTACTAAGTTTATTCTTAGATGAACTACTACATTCATAACTACCATTTTCAGTTTTAATAAAATATCCAAAATTATTTGTACCATTATCACGAGCAGTATCTAATTCCATTTTTTCATTTAGTATTCTATGCAAATAAAATTCATAAGCCCTAAAAATAGGAGTTACCAGGCAAGTATAATCAGGCATGTAGCCTGTTAACATAGTATTATAAGTCGCAGATAATAAGTTGCAAAAATTCTTGTCATCATAACTACCTCTGTAGTTTGGCAATAACATTTTAAACTGCTCTTCGACTTCCTCCTTAGAAATAGTTAAAGCATGATATGAGTTTAAAGTTTCTACAACAATTTGATCACTTGATAAAAATTCAATTGCCGTTGCAATTATCTTTTGAAACAAAACAGACTGTTTACCTTGAACGTAGGATCTTCTATTTCCATATAAATTAATAATAACCTGACTCTTAAAATCACTAATAATTAATTGTTTTCTTGTTTCATTGATTTCTTTTGTTTGAATAGTAATGATTGCATTTAGATTCACTAAAGATTTTCTATTCTCTTCATCTATATAATCTACGATTGCTTTCCAATCATCAGAAGAAAAACCAATAAAATAAACGGAGCCATCTTTATATGTTTTATGACCTTTAGCTAATAAAGATTTCTTTGCCAAAGCATCTGCTTCTTCATTATAAATAATGCCTGAATGCGCAGGAACTTTTATAAATTCTATCTCAATATATTTCATTTTCTTTTGAATAAATTCTGTATAGGCCTGAGTTAGTTTATTTTTCGCTTTCCATTTTTTTGTTGCCCACATTTCAATACCTGTGTAATCGTAATAAATGGTAATTTTAGTTTTCTTGCTGTTTACAGCAACCAGTACAGCTTCTTTTACTCCTTCAAGCTCTGCAAAAACATTTCTTAAAGCTATCAAATTTTCATTGAACTGTTTTCCAAAAGATTTATATGATGTGTACTTCTCTCCACCCTTACTAATAATGATAGTACCAAATCCAGCTTTCTCTTTTTCAGCATTATAACTACCATCAACAAATGCAACGACTTCATCTTCAGATAAATTATCAATTTTTTTATTAATTTGATCATTTAAATCTGTAGTATTTGTATCTTCTTTTTTATCATATACATAATCTTCAAAATCTAAAATAAATTGTTTAGCCTCTTGGTAAGTTGCAAATTTCTTATAAACTGCACCAGAATATCCATTTATTTGTTCTTTTGTTTCATCCCATGTTCGATATATACCTGGAATACGCCCTACTTTTACAGCATAATATTTATTTGCCATTTGAATTCTCCTTCCTAAATTATTTTCATAGAAGCATACTTATGTTTTAGAAATTCTTTCATCCTTAACATTGTTTATGATTTAAATAAGAATGACAGAACTCTTATTCCACACTATATATATACAAATCAATATTTAAATTTTCTTCTTTATATTTCACAAAGTTTATAAAACATCATAAAAATACAGAATATTAAATTCAGGTTATCGACTGTTGTTCAATTTCAAAGACATCTAGCTTAAAACATTATCATGCGAACAGTTATAAAATATCTTTAAGGAATTCATGTAAGCATTATGTCAGCCAAAGATCATATTCAGAAAAAATTAATTGTGAATATATAATTTTCAACGCAAAAAACCTGATTGCGCATTTAAACAATCAGGAATAATTAAGCTTATGGGAATAGAGGGAACATTAGGATAAAACGGAGCTGTCATTCTTATTACTCTTTATTTGTTCTTTCTTCATAATTATCTTTGTAATGAGATAATCCTTTGTATTGCCATTCATCATTGAATGATGCATTGACTTGTTGATTATAAGTATGAATTGGTTTTGAAGAAAGTTGTTCAAATACCATTTGAGCAATACATAGATTCTTAGATATTCTAAATGTATCATGAGAAGTGTTGTCTACCCTAAGATAGATAGGTGTTTTGTGTCCTGGATTATATACTGGTGATACGATGGTAATACCTTTTCTTATTAGTAAGTTCTTATTTTCTACTCTTATTAATAAATCAGTAGGAACATTTATTTCTTCAATACATTTGACCATAATAGCTTCTTTAGGTTTTAAATCATATTCATCTACATTACCGTGTTCAGTAATGATTTCAGATATATGTATATCATAAGAAATACCTTTAACATTTTCTTCATCGTATCCATTAATGAATATTTCTTTACTTCTTTCAATTATGTCTTTGTCTACTAGTATCATAGATATTACACCCCTCTCATTTATATGGGTTAATAATACCACTCTAATAAAAATAAGACAAATCACTGTATATAAAGAAAACAGGAATTCCTGGTTATTTTAAATCAGCATTTTCCAAGACCTTTTGTATGCTTACTTCTTTTACTCCGCTAATAGCATATCTATTGTCTGTATAAATTGATTTGCATGAGCTGCTGCTATTGAATTCTTATTGGAACTACAATGCTGTTCTAAATATGATTTGAGTCCACATTTTAAAGCATTTAAAGCAGTCTTCGTCTGTTCACTTTTAAATTCAGAAGAATGCATCATAGTTCTTATAATATTCTTTGTATTAAGAATCATATCATTCTTATCAGCATTAGAGGACTGTTTAAATGCACTCAAGGTAACTTCTGCCATCTTATCACTAAAACAATCCAACCTTTTATTTCTTATTTCCTCATATGCTTTATGTGGATCTTTATTCATAAGTTCTATATACAAGTGTCGGTTATGCTCAAATAACTGCAATTCTCCATTACGATATTTTTCAATAGTTTCATAAACTTTCCACTGACTATCTGTGTAATCATTTTTGTTTACATAACTCTTAACCACTATACAATGTGAGGGATCTTCATGTGATTGCAATAATTCATCAATCTTTCTTTCAACACCTAGCTGTACCTTACCCCAATCAATCTTTGGAATATTAATATGATGTTTCTTAGCCTCTCTACTATTACACAATAGATATACATAATCATTTAAATCAAGCTTTCCTTCGTATGCTAAGTTCAACAATTCAGGATAACCATCCAACATATCATCTTCTTCTAAGTTAAAAATGCTATTTGATTTAGCTTTATCTAATGGTGAGATTGCAGCATACCTTTGTTTCACATATGACATCTGGCAATTTATAACTTCTTTATCCCATTCACCATCTATTATCCATGTTTTAATACCGTTTATCATGTACTTACCATTATAATATCCTGGATATAGGATAGAGACATTATTCTCAGTTAGAAGCATTCCGTATTCTTCATACCTTTTAACTAAACCTGCTCTTGCAGAAAAAATAAATGTTATAAAAGAAAATAACCACTTATTTTGGTCAGGTATATTATACGCTACTAGCAGTTCATATACTCTTTCAAAATCCTGTAGCGCACATTTCAGACTTCTTATGTTATGAGGTCTTGCTTTTAACAAATTTTGAATACGTTTATTTTCATCATCTATCTCACGTAAACTACCTTTTGTACATTTTTCTACGAAATCATTTAATGATTTCCCATCCTTTGTTTTTCCAGAAAAAATCACGATAATCTCATTTATATATTCTTCTAAAAAGGATTTATATAAATCTGATTCAAATTTCATATTCTTAATAACACTAGTGACAACAGAACGATATTCTGGGTGGTGGTGAACAGTTCTTTGAACAATTTTTTCCTTAATTTCATTATACTCTATATTATTCCCATCACCTTTTTGTATTTTATCTTCATTGGCTACAATAATTGTAGAAAATCCTAGATTCTCACAATAATCATTTATACAGCCGAGTAAATCAGTTGTAGAAATACATGCACGTTCCAAATCATCAAATATTAAAACTACTTTCTTATTTCCAATTTCATTCTCTATCTTCACAAAATCTAAAACATTAATTGAAAATACTCCATTTACAATATTTTTTACTGGATCTGGCATAAACTCATTTACATTCTTAGCCACATCCTTTAAAGGTTTGACATATTTATTTAATGCACAAGTAACTTTTCCAGTATTATCTATACTGTTTATACATTCATTCAACCATTTTTTCTGTACTTCTGCCTTAACTTCATCTATTGATATGACTCCAAATAGACTTATACGCAAAAAAACATGAGTTTTCTTCAAAACTTTTAATTAATTCTTCATCAAGTAAATAAGTTTTTCCACATCCCCATTCACCAGTAAGCATTAATGCACCAACTGGATGTTCTATTTTGCAATAGTTTTCTAACTCTTCTAACGTATCCATAAAATATTCCCTTCTTTCAATATAATATTCATTCAAATCAATTAGGACTTACCATTAGATTACCATAAGATACTAACGTTATCCATTATTTCCTATTCTTGTTGCTACTACACCTTATATTTTTATATGAGAAAAAAACTATTAAATATGTGTAATTCTACTTTAAATAACATCAATTCTATATGAAGAAGTAAATATCAGTATATTCTTCTATTTTAATTGACAAGCAAGATAAACTTTGATGAACTATGCCTGTTTTAAAAGTAAGTAATATTTATTATGTTTGTGATTATAAATAACATTTAGGGAGGAAATAAGATGAAGAAGATCTCTTATTCAAAGATGGCAGACGTTGTTTCTGCTAAAAGAAAAGAAATTAACACAGGCTCAGCTTGCTGATATGACTGGTATCCATAGAGCAATGCTTAGTAGATTAGAAGGACAGGATTATATTCCTTCTATTGATCAGTTACAGGCATTAGCTGAAGTATTAGATTTTGAAGTAACAGACTTATTCGAAGAAGAAAAGAAAGAAACTAGTAAACCTGTAGTAGATAAGAAATACAATATTGCAGTAGCTGGTACTGGATATGTAGGTTTATCTATTGCAACTCTTCTTTCTCAGCATCACCATGTAACAGCTGTTGATATTATTCCTAGTAAAGTAGAACTCATCAACAATAAGAAGTCTCCTATTCAGGATGATTATATTGAAAAGTATTTAGCTGAAAAAGAACTAGACTTAACTGCTACATTAGATGGTGAAGAAGCATAGAAGCATATAAGAATGCTGATTATGTTGTTATTGCAGCACCTACTAACTATGATAGTAAAAAGAACTTCTTTGACTGTTCTGCAGTAGAAGCAGTTATTGAATTAGTATTAAAGGTAAATCCTGATGCTGTTATGGTTATTAAGTCTACTATCCTTGTAGGCTATACAGCTTCTGTAAGAGCTAAATATAATACTAAGAATATTATCTTTAGCCCAGAGTTCTTACGTGAATCTAAGGCTTTATATGATAACCTATACCCTTCTAGAATTATCGTTTCTTATGATGAAGACACTAGAGAAAAAGCTGAAGTATTTGCATCACTATTGCAGCAGGGTGCTATTAAAGAAAACATTAATACTTTATTTATGGGATTCACTGAAGCAGAAGCAGTTAAACTATTTGCTAACACCTATCTCGCATTACGTGTATCATACTTTAATGAATTAGATACTTATGCTGAAACAAAAGGTTTAAATACACAGGAAATTATTAATGGTGTATGTTTAGATCCACGTATTGGTACTCATTATAATAACCCAAGTTTTGGTTATGGAGGATATTGTTTACCTAAGGATACTAAACAGTTACTTGCTAACTTCAATGATGTTCCACAGAATATGATTAGTGCTATTGTTGAAAGTAATAGAACTAGAAAAGATTATATTGCAGATAAAGTACTTGAAATGGCTGGTGGATATGAAGCAAATAGCGATTATGATCCAAGCAAAGAAGAAGAAAAAGTCATTGGTGTTTATAGACTTACTATGAAGTCTAATTCTGATAACTTTAGACAGTCTTCTATTCAAGGTGTTATGAAGAGAATTAAGGCTAAGGGTGCTAAGGTTGTTATTTATGAACCAACACTTAAGGATGGAGATACTTTCTTTGGTTCTTTAGTTATTAATGATTTAAAGAAGTTCAAGAAAGAAAGTCAGGCTATTGTAGCTAATAGATATGATTCTTGTTTAGATGATGTAAAAGATAAGGTATACACTAGAGATATCTTTAAGAGAGACTAATATGGAGGGTGAATGATATGAACCATATTGATTTAAAAAATAAAACTGTTTTAGTTACAGGTTCTGCTGGTTTTATTGGTAGTAACTTAGTATTAGAACTATTAAAAACACAATCACCTATTCATATTATTGGTTTAGATAATATGAATGATTATTATGATGTAAGTATTAAAGAATGGCGTTTAAAAGAAATTAAAAAGTGTTTAAAGGAACATAGTGATTCTAGTTATGTGTTCTATAAAGATGATTTAGCTAATAAAGCTATTATTGATCATATCTTTGAAGAACATAAACCTGATATTGTAGTTAACTTAGGTGCTCAGGCTGGTGTAAGTTATTCTATTAGTAATCCTGATGCTTATATTCAGTCTAATATGATTGGTTTCTATAATATCCTAGAAGCTTGTCGTCATTCATATGACAATGGTGCTAAGGGTGTAGAACACTTAGTATATGCTTCATCTTCATCTGTATATAGTACTAATAAGAAAGTACCATATAGTACAGAAGATAAGGTAGATAATCCTGTATCTTTATATGCAGCTACTAAGAAGTCTAATGAATTAATGGCACATGCTTATAGTAAGTTATATAATATCCCTTCTACTGGTTTACGTTTCTTTACTGTTTATGGTCCAGCTGGAAGACCTGATATGGCTTATTTTGGATTTACTAATAAGTTACTTAAAGGAGATACTATTCAGATCTTTAACTATGGTAACTGTAAGAGAGACTTTACATATGTAGATGATATTTTAGAGGGTGTTAAACGCATTATGCAGGGAGCACCAGAAAAGAAGAATGGTGAAGATGGTTTACCTATTCCTCCTTATGCTGTATATAATATTGGTAATAGTAATCCTGAAAACTTGTTGGATTTTGTAACTATTTTACAGGAAGAATTAATTCGTGCTGAAGTGTTACCTGCTGATTATGATTTTGAAGCTCATAAGAAGTTAGTCCCTATGCAACCAGGTGATGTACCTATTACTTATGCTGATACAAGTGCTTTAGAGAGAGATTATGGTTTTAAGCCTAATACTTCTTTAAGAGATGGTTTACGTAAGTTTGCAGAGTGGTATAAAGAGTTTTATAAGATTTAAATAAGTTAAAAGGCTTAGCTTCGGTTGTACCGGAGTTAAGCCTTTTTGCTTACATAAGTTATCTCAAAAAATCAATTGATATCCCCTTTTATCATATTTTTATTCAGGTAATTTAGCCACTAAAGGTAATAAGTATATCATTATGACTATCACTTCTTCGATTACGTGTATTAATTCACTTAAGTCATTGTGTTTTCTGATAGTAGATTCAATTTCATCATAACAATCCAAAAATTGCTTAATTATATTCAACATCTCAATATTTTGCTCATCAACATCTTCAAACAATTCATTTACAACATTATCAATCAAAATAATATCATTCCACAAGGCACTAATTTGATTTATCAATTCTTCTATATGTCTAGCCAAAGTACAAAGACATTTTTGATCAACAGGCACTTGAAGAATTTGTAGATATCTCTGAAGGTATACCTTCATATCACCAAGCTTTTCCATGGCATTATTCCATATTCTTAACGACTTACTAGCATTTATTCTTTCCATAAGAACAGGTTCTGTATCACATGGAAACATAGGTTTTGCAATTTGAGATTCTCCCACATCTAATAATTTATAGGTTGGAATAGAAAGAACTGATGGAGATATCACACCATTAAAAGCTGGAACATAAGCTAATTCTAATGATTGTGTTTCTAGATACCACCTATTACTAGATGGTAAAATACTGTCCTGAAAATAATGTCTAATAATCATTACAATTCTAGTATATTCATCTTCTAAAGTAATATCATCATTCATATTGTAATTAACAATAATATAAGCATGTTTGTCTCCCGTAAGAAGTGTACCGTTTAATGCTTTAACTGCCCTCGAAAGATTATCTGAAAAATAATTAATTCCTTTTCGATATTTTTGTTTTGAATCATAAGCAATATCATAATTTTTTGGTTGATTGTCTAACATATAGCGCCACACATTCACCAAAGTCATAGTATTTTCAAGTTCGTGCTTTAAAAAATCTCCATCAAGAGTACTATACTCAGAAAACAAAAGGTCATATTCTTTCTGAAAGTTCACAAGATTTTTAGACGCAGCATACAAATTAAACATAGCAATTCTTGGATTATCAATGGTATTAATATCTTGCCTTTTAAGTCTCACACTGAAAACATCAAAAAATTGATCATAAAAATTTTCCAATGATCTATATAAATCATTGTAACATTTCCTAAAATTATCGTATTTTTTCACAGAAAGTAATTGGCGCATTGGATAATACTCTGCATCAGGACTTTTATCATTACCTTCTGAATAGAGACAATATGGGTCAACAGCAAAATATGGAAGTAGATTTTCATTGAGTAGTTTTTCATTAAATAATTTAATTAGATTAATAATCTTTTTACCTCGTTGTTCCGTATATCTACCTTTCTTATATATATCATTAAAGAGTTTAATTGTTTCTACTACCAGATTGTTCGTATTAATTCTTAATTCATCAAGTTTAGTTACATATTCCTGCCAAGAAGAGGGACGAAAACTATATTCAATTCTTATTCTAGCCCATCCATTCACCTCAGTCACCCAGGTTTCTAAACGTTTACTTTTATGAATATGTAATTTGTCATCTAATGCTTCAATCCCCAAATCACGAAGTAAATCAACACCTATCAATTCAATATCAATGTACTCTTTTTCTGAATATAGTTGTTTTAATATATCTAACATTTTAATTCTCCAATACTGATTAAAGTTTTGGATATTGTCTGATTCATTTACCTCTTTTAAAAGAGGTGGGATAAATTTACATGTTACTACATCATCTGTTACTGAAAAATTAAGCAATTGCATTTCATTGATAAGTCTCTTCACTAAAACATCTACAGCAGCTAGGTAACTTTCTTTTAGTGCAGTATGTTCAGATAATCCACGTATTGCATCTGCTGATGATTGAAGATCACCCTTACATACACTTGTAACTATTTCAACCATTTCAAACGGAAGTATTACCTCTCTATTTCGCTTCGCCATCCAGAATAACGAATATCCAAAAGATTGACAATCAGAATCTGTATCAGGCAGAACAAGTGGTATCTTACTATTATTTATAAAATAATCAATTGCTTGATAGTCTATATGGAGTGAAGTAAGTGATTTTTTTACATTATCAATGTCATTTTGAATATTAGTTTTATTTTTTTTCGGTAGTTCTTTTATATCATCTGCAATCATCTTATCTGGACCATAAATACCAGAAAGATCAACAGGCAACAAGCAGAGCCACCCTTTACCATGTTTAGCAACCAGAGATTCAAAAACCTTCATATTATTCTCTACATAACACTTTGCATCTAACCAAAGCATTGTCTTAATAGAATTTGCATATCCTACCCAATCACGGAACTCTATTTGAGACAATCTTTGTATATCCTTAATATCATATTGATTATTAGAGAAATAATCTAACAGAACCACTCGTATATTTTTCGATTCTATACAAGGTAATGCTTTAAATACAATTTCTTTTGAAGACGTATAAATCAAATTACACAATACATCAAATATGATTTTTGCTCGTACTGGATGAAGTGCTTCAATAGTATTTTCATCTACCACTTTAATTAAATACTCGTCTTGTAAACGTCTAATAGCAGCATATATATTAGAACAATGAATTTCATTTTTTACATCCGTAATATTAATTAAGCAACCTAAACGACCAACATAACACACTATCTGAAGTAATTCTAACCACTCATCAGAAATTCTTTGTTGTAATAATGCATCAAGCTGTTCATGAAGGCGTTGTGCTAAAACCTGATTGTGAGTTATAAAATATGTAAATTCAATTAAAGGTCCTTGACCACCAAATATTTCCCATGCTTCTTCAAAAGTTCTGTGTTCTTGATGAGGTTTTGTTTCCGTATAAGTATTATAAATTTGTTCAGCTTCTTCTTTTGTCAAAGTTAGTTCAACAATACCATACTTAATTTGCTTCCCACTAATTGGTGTCTGATTATAATCTTCGTCTCTAATAGAAATAAGAACAGGAATAGAAAGACCTCTAACTTGCAATTCTTGTAATAAAAATGCCCATAGTGTTTCACCTGGTTGAACATCAATATAAATAATAAGTGACTCATTATGCTTTCCTAAGCCATCTAATGCAGAAACTAAATTCTGTGCTTGTCCTTCATTGGCAAGGGTACGTACACAAAATACACAGCCTTCTGGATATGTATCCATTAAATAACGATAGCAAAGTGTGCTTTTCCCTTGCCCAGAAACACCTTTAACGATTGCAACACCCTTAGTATCAATTACAGACTGAATTTCTTCCATCCAGTAATTTCTTTTAAAATCTAGATTATTACGAATATGTGAAGGATGTGCAGCAATACCTTGTGAGTATTCTTTTTGTAGATGAACATAATCATCATTCAATTTGAATTCATCTAAACGTACAAGAGACTTGTTGTATTCTTTGTAGAATCCATCTAATGATGCTATATTTGTGCCAATTTCATGGATTTTTTCTTCCCATAATTGTAGTGTTGTATATTCTTTACTTTTAGAAAGTACAGATATATGTTGAATTAGTAATTCTTTTGCGAGTGTAGGTGCAGACATGACTGGTACATAATTAGTGATTTGATTTTGAATATTTGAATCTAAATCATTAAGATTCACTTTTTCAAAATGCAATGAATCAATTAACCATATAGCATCTTCTTCACATAAACCATGATCATCTACAAGTTTTTTAATAATAGTTCTTTTTGTATTTGCATTTCCTTCTTGTATTTCTTGCAATTCAGTACCAAGAGAATTAAAGTAAACCACATTAACATTATTAAAAGATGGATATTGTTCATGTAAGCTACACATACGATTAAAGAATCCCTCACCACTTTGGGATGTTTTTGTACCAGCAAGACTAGATAATGTTAAACTAGCTGATATATTTTTAACTTGAACAGCCTCTATTACAACATTATTCTTTTTAATAACTAAATCTTCTACATCTTCTGGATAGTACTCATAACCATCTTTATCAGAAATTAATCTAGAAGCAATATATAATGTTTGAGAAGAGAATCCTTTCCATGCAGCTTGTGCGCCTTTATCAGATTTTTGAAATGAGTTCATTTTTACCTCCTGAAATATACTATCTATTAAATAATTTCTTCTAATTTATTAATGATATGATTTATTTCACCAAGCATTTTCTTTAATTCTTCAGTTGTATAATTATTATCAGTGGCGTAAACAATATTGTTTCTCATTTTCAGGAATTTTCTCAGTATATTGACTTCATTATCATCAATAAAATGATTTTCTGCTAAAAACTGAATAACTGTTTTTGATGTATCTAATTGTGAAGTTAAACTTATATCTTCAACTATCCCCTCTAATTCTCTCCATTTCCTAACAATTTCATACTCTAATACTTTAGAACATTCCTCCAAAGAAGCATTATATTTTGATGTTACAACACCAAAAATTTGTGTAGCAAAAGAATATAATACAAAAATAAAACCAATAAAAGCTACTGTACATGAAATAAGTGAATATATGTGCCCTATTCCATTGTGATCATTTTTCCAAAATACTTTGCTTAATAAAAATATAAAAACACCTAAAATCATATACAAAATTCCTAAGCGAAATAGAGTATAGTCGCGGCGTTGTCTATTTTTATAATCAGTTAATAAAGGCTTTTTAATTTCACTATCAATACGAAGCAACTCACTTACACTTAATTCATCTAATGGTTTTGTACGAGACACTAGAGTTTTATATAAAAGGCTTTTATATTCATCTGATAATTCATCAAGATATTTTTCTATTTTATCATTAGGTAAAGTACTCATATTATCACTCCTTTTCCTCCAATATAATTTGAAATGCTGTTGATACCGAAGCAATTATCAAACATATAATAAAGCAAATTAGCTTCATAAAATTATGTCCATATCCTGATGCATCAAATAAAAAACCAGTTATCAATGTAGAAATTGTAGATGCAATTTTAAGGATTATCAATCGGTTGCTCGACTTTTTTCTTGTATCACTTTTAGATTTTCTAATAGCTTGCATAACTATAGTGCTTGTAATTTCTGCATTTGCCCCATCTTCTCTAATACTTTCTTCTATCAAATTAGATTCTTTTATAATATTATCAGCATACTTCCCCATTTGTTCTTTTAATGTATAACATGCTTGATCAGTAAAATTATCAACTTTCTTTTCATCAATGTTTACTTGTATCACACATTTCACCCCCTCCAAAAAAATTGATAGTGTAAAACATTAAAATAAGTTCATTAAATACATTTGTATTTATCCTAATTTGATTTATGTTTAATTGTATTTACGATAATTATGTAACGTTATTTTATTAATAATTCATACATCAGTGTATTTATGTTTTATTATACTAGACATTTTTATATTTTTTGTATAGTATTTCTTAAATATATCCCTGAAGGGTTGCATGAGAAGGCTATAGGGTTTATAATAAATATAAATTCGAATCAGGAGGGATTGAAATATGAGAAATTGGGAAAAACCTATGGTAGTCGTAGATGCCTTTGTAGCAAATGAATTCGTAAGTGCTTGTGGAGAGAATCACAAAGTTTATAACTTTGAATGTAATGCAGGTGAAGAAGATGGTATGTATGATGTTTTTACAAATGATGGTAGAAACTTAACTAAAGGAAGATCAAGATTTTATAGTCCATGTAAAAAAACACATGAAGCAGAAGAAGATAGTGGTTTCATAAAAGGAGTTATGATTGATAACGGTGGAAACGATAAGCTTACCTATAGATACTGGGGAAAAACCTATGAATACCCTAAGACTGATGTAATCATCTGGACTAATAACAATACAAACGTTCACTGTACTACAAAACTTGACATGAATGAATGGACTACATCTAAGTCTTAATAAAAAAAATTAAATAACTATGAAACAAGCCCCCAGCTTTAAACTGGTTCAAAAGTCAAGGACAGAAAGTTGACAGTCCCTGCTAAATGAGCATCACCGTAAGGTGATGCTCATTTTTTTGCGCCTGTTCCCCAGCCTTTTTCCACGACGAAAAGAAGTCCTGATTTTATGGACTTTTCCCGATATATTATTTATGATTTGTCTAATTAGTATAATGCATCAAGATCCTTATAATAGTCCAGTTCTGTATAGTTCTTCCAGTTCAATGGATCCTTAAGCAGTTTCTTGATTTCAGCTGTTGCTTCATGATAATAGAATTTTAAAGCCTTACTAATCTTCTCAATGATTTCCGAAATCTTCTTCAGCTGATTCTCTACTAGTTCCTGCTGTTTTACCCATTTCCTGTTTTCATCCTCCATCTTCTTCATATCACGCATGATGATTTCGCCCGCATTCCTTAATAATCTGGACTGCTGCTCATTGATCTTCTGACGTTCCTTACGGAGCTCCTTCTTTTTTTCCTGCATTTCAAGCTTAGCCTCAATGATCTTTTCAAGAGGCATAAGCTCTGATGCCTTCACCCCATAATAGCTGTCCAGTGGATACTGACCTGTCACCTTATATGTATAGAATTCACTTGGAGACAGTGCTGCAAGGGTATCCTGATATCTTTCATTATTATGCATATTGATATATCCATTAATGAGCCTTCTTACAGTAGCTATATCCCCACATCTTGCGATGATGTCAATGACCTCAGTCTTCATACGCCCAAAGAATGATTCCATAGGAGCGTTGTCCTGACTGTTTCCTCTTCTGGACATTGACTGGATGAAATCATTCTCATTAAGAAGCTGTTTGAAAGATGTTGACAGATACTGTGAGCCCTGGTCACTGTGGCAGTATACCTCCAGATTCTTGGGGAACTCGTCCTTATGATTCTCCATCATATTATTGAATGCCTTCTGAACAAGAGACACATCCATTCTGCCTGATACATAATGACCTAGTATTTCAGTTGTATAGGCATCCTTGAACGCACACATATAGGCTGGAGTACGGCTATAGCCGTAATGAATATAAGTGATATCAGTAAGGATGACCTGTCTTACACCTAACTTGAAGTTACGGTTAACGAGATTAGGCTTTGCCATGCACTCATGATGGTGGGTTGCCTGTCCCTTGTATGCATCCTTCTTGGGAAGCTGTGCAGTAATCTGCATCTTTTTCATGATGGCTGAAGCTCTTGATACGCTGATATTGTAATTGAACCTTCTGAACATATGTCGGCGGAAAGTTCGCTTTCCGGGAACGAATCCTAGTGTTTTAATGATCTTCTTGAAGCACTGCATCACATGGCTTTCATCCTGTTTTCTAGCTGCCTGCTTCCCGTCTCTATCCTCCCTGCGTGCCACATAATTATAATAGCCGGTGCTGCTTACACCAAATAATTTGAACACTTTGGTGTTAGTATAACCATTCTCTTTTGCCTTTCCCCTGCTTATGTAGTCATAAGCCATGAAGAGCTTGTCCTCCTTTACTTCTTGTCGCTGTAGGATGAGTATATCTCCTCCAGTATGGAAGGCATTTTTTTTTGAAATTCTACGTAATCCTCAAGATATCTGATACGTGCCTCCTGGTATGCAACCTTCTCTTCGAGAGTCATTTCAGGCATTTCCTCAATAGGGATGCTTCCATCATAGTTCTCAGCCTTTGGTTCAAACTCCCCGTTCTTCGCTTTCTGTCTTGCACGCTTGGCTGCTGCCTGAGCGCAGTTCTTTCCTAGTTTCTTAGTATCGAACCCTAATGATTCATAAGCCTCGATTGATGTCATTCCACTTTCAAGCTGCTTATACAGTGCAACATAGAAGTCCTTTGTATAGATGAATGCATCCATATTCTTTGTAAGTTCTGCAACGAACTTATTATCTGAATGTTCAATAACTGCATCTCTATGTGCAAGTCTCTGCGCCTCTGTCTGCTGTTGCCTGTTCTTCTTTCTTTCCTGAGCCATATAATTCCATATCCTCCTCTGTCAGAGCGCCAAGCTCAACTGCACGCTTGAGCGCCTTTTCTCTCGCTTTTTTCATCATTTTATCATACTTTTCCTGTTCGTTTTGAAGATAATCTGAATATTCATTATCAGATAATGAATTAAGATAGTCTTCATATTCAGTTGGTGTCATCTTATTACGTGTCCACTGAGGACGCTCATTATTATAGTAGTATACATAATTATCTATCATTTCCTTCACTTCTTCCGGAGTGGAACAGCCAGACAGGTCGCACTCATCCTTCATATGTCCAAAGAAGGATTCCTGGCTTGCATTATCCCAGCAGTTTCCCCTGCGTGACATGGACTGTCTGTATCCTAGTTCCTTAAGCCTGCCCTGGAATAAATCATTAAAATAGAGGGAGCCCTGGTCAGAATGGAAGATGGCATCCTCAGAAGGATCAAGAGTATCTATTGTATCCATAACTAAATTAAGATCGTTACCTGAAGAAGTGATATGACTTACAACACGTCCGCTTACTGCATCCTTTATGCAAGACAGGTATTCAGTTCTGTTCAGCCCGTATTTTAGATAGCTCACATCTGTGAGCAGTATGTCACCCGGCCTTGCCAGACGGAACATTCTCTTAAGAAGGTTTGGCTTCCTGTTGCTTTTTAAGTTTTCTCTGTACGTTTTCAATTCAGTACGCTCCCTGCGGATGGCGCATATGCAGTTGTATTTTCTCATCAGCCTGAGAATCTTGTTTCTCCCAAAATGAACACCACATATATCGGGAAGCATCATATAGATGGTGCGCGTTCCTTTTCTGAATCCCTTATAATCCATGACCTTCCTTATGTATTCAAAATCAATCTCATCCTGCCTTTCTTTCATACCGTAATTATCATCTGAGAGTATTGAATAATAGGATGACTTGGATATGCCGATTCTCTTTAGTATGGAACGGATAGAATAATCATATCTGTCGTGTGGGAGGTCTCTTATCCATATGCATAATGCCTTCTTCTGCTCGGGGGTAAGGGAAGGAAGAATTTTCCTGATAGTATCAAAATGCATCATTGACAGTTTTTCTAGTGCTCTCATCCTGTTGTGCTGGATGCGGCATCTGAACTCCTGGTCACATTCCACCACCATATCATCAGAATCACCATTCCAGGATATGAGCTGTTTCTTTATTTTATTTCGCACTCTGATAGGAAAATCAGAACCATCAATCTCAAATATTCCAAGGATCTCATCAACGGGATAACTATAGAATATTGAAGCTTCATCATAGAACTGTTTATTAAGTGTAAAATGATCTGTATTGCATCTCTTTACATATGGATGACCAAAGTATTTCTCTGCTGCATCAGCACTTATCTTTTCTTTAGTTTTTTCTCCATCTTCAAGTTTTCTTTTTAATTCATATATTCTATGATATCCGACTTTTTCGGGATCAAGACCACAGGATTCAAGCTGATTTTCAATGGACACAGAAGGATATTCTTTATAGGCTTTATTAATGAACTCAGAACTAAATGTAATTCCTCTACGTCCTTTGACGAATACCCCGGAGTCAACTAGAAATGAATTATCATATAATTCAACTGAATATATACTCTGTCCAAATACCTTATTTTTTCCGTTAGTAGGACGACCATAGCGCTTAAAGTTAATGTTGATGTTATTTATTATAATTTTCCCTAACATCGAACAATCAAAGCCGTATGATTTAAGTGTTTCTCTTATCTGTAAGGTAGATGGCTGCTTAATCCATTCATCATATAAGATGCATCTGAATTCATGTGTTAATACAAGTCTGTCTTGTCTTATGGCTTTGACATAGGGTGATTTAGATAATAACTCAATTTCTTCATTAGTGAACTTTTTTGGCATAGCATAATTTCAACAACGAAACGAAAAAAAGATACCCACAAGGTGGGTATCACAACTGTCAGGTTGTTGTCCTCCTTATGGGTACCATTTTACTTTGGGGGTTTGTTTTTGTTTGACTGGGTTATATAGGTTAATGTTATGGAGTGGTTAATAGCCACAATAACAAGTTCCCACTTATTTAGTTGATCAAGTATATCGGAATTAATAGGCACTGGACTTGTTAACGTATTAGGTGGACTTCCCTACCGTAATGGATGGACTTCTATTAGTGCGTTGTATAACTAACCTCATCACTAGCAATACTTTAACTAAAGTAACAGCAAATCATATTATTGATATGATCAAGCACATCGGAATGCTTGGTCAATCCCTTCGGAATAGTTGATCAACTGAATCGGAATCATAAAACAGCTTATACATAAAACTTCATTATTAACCATGAGTAAAAATAGTAATCTAACTATTGCTTGTTTATTTCATAGCAAGATAAAACAACTGAGTCTATCATCCAAAAATAATGGTAATTAATACAAGTGGTGCAGTTACTGCTAAGTTATAGACCCTATTCATAAATAACCATTCAGATACAAATAAGACTCCTTTATGTGTAAAAGGAGATTAATACTTGAAACATTAGCTCAATATAGTTAATTGAGTCTCTCTAATTGCTATATGTAGTGTTTAGAGAGACTAAAAAGACTATATATAGTGATTTTAGTATTCTAAAATTACTATAATTGTATGTTGGTTGCCTCAAATTCATTTTCTTTTCTGAACTCTATTAACATATTCTGAAGTATTTGTATATTAGATAATTGTTCTGCAAATATATTTAAATCATACCCTATAACTTCAGGAATATATACTCTATAGTCTCTATCTATGTATTCATCCTTATTACACCAATGTGTTTCAACATAGTAATTAAACAACTGGTGTTCATTCTCATCTTCAAAAATTAATACATTCTCCATTAAAGATCTTTCTGATGACATAGCTTCACTATTGTTTTCTTCTAGAAAAAAGAGATGTACATTATATTCAAGTGTATTTGTAATCCAATATCTATAAGATACATCCCACTTAATAGATTGTTTTATACTAATTCCATCTAACAATGGTGTATTTGTAAAATGACGTCCACCATCTAAAATATTTCCAGATAATTCCATAAGACAAGTATTGAAATATATAAGTCTAACAACAGTCCATATAGGTTTGTTATCACGTTGATTTAAAAAGAAGTAATCATAGCCAGTACGAAATTAAGGATCAGTTAATTCATATTCTATAACATATTGTGGTTCTAATTCGTGATAGTATATTACTTTTGATTGAACAGGTGATATCTTCCAATGAGATTTGTCTAATAGTAAATAATTAAAGTGTTCAATAGGTGTTAATAACAAACCAAATCGTTTTTTCCAAAGTAACTCAACAATATTAATATCAGCTGATCTATTTACTGGTGTATTTGTATCTTGTATTCTAGCATATATATTATTAGGGTTAATTTGTTGGAAACGTTCCTTTAAATAAAATGGTGTATTTAATGAATTACTGACTTTAATTACATCTATTAATTTATTGTCTATTTCAATAGTTTCTACACATACTGTTGGTCTTATATCACCAGCAAACTTTTTATCTTTTAGAAAATCAACTAAGTTTTGTGTATTTCTTCTATTGTTTCCTCCATTTCCCCGCGCCTTCGTTGCGCGGACACAAATATATAATCAAACTCAAATCCACCAAAACTCTAGTGTGCCTCTCGATATAATAGTATAATCAAAGAGAGGTGGTATACTACAGAGCACGTGAGGGAGAGTAGGCAATTCTACTCAAATAGAATATCCTGAATTGTTATAAGTAGCCGCTATCTTTTCAAGCACAAATAAGTTGGACTTAGAGCCAGGACACTTATGATTGTACAATCAACTGAGTGATTAGCTTAGATAGCAGTCAATGCCACTTCTCTTCTTTCAATGAAAGGAGAGATTTTTTTATGAAGATTGTTAGACCAATCTGCTGTGGCATGGATGTTCACAAGAATATCATTGTGGCTACAATCGGTATTACTAATAAGAAAACTCGTATTACCGAATACATCCAAGAAACGTTTTCAACTTTAAACCCTGATTTACTGAATCTTAAACAGTGGCTCATTAATCACAAATGCTTTGATGCATGCATGGAATCTACTGGTAAATATTGGATTCCAATTTTCAACATCTTAGAAGATGAAATCAATATTTACTTAACTCATCCAAAATATGTCAAAGCAATTAAAGGAAAGAAAACTGACAAGAAAGATTCAAAATGGATCTGTGATTTATTTAAACATGATCTAATCAAATTTTCTTTTATACCACCCAAAGAAATAAGAGCTTTACGAGAAATATCTCGCTATCGCTATAAATTGGTTGGGATGCGTTCCTCTGAACGTAATCGATATCAGAACTGTATGACAGTTTCCAATATCGGTATTGGTTCTGTATTTTCAGATCCGTTTGGAAAGTCTGCACAAGCAATCATGAAAGAAGTACTTGAGTCAGATATCATTGAAGATGAGAAAATTTTGAAATGTATCCATAGATCGTGTAAAAATAAAGATAAGATTCTAGATTCCATTAAACACTGCAATATTGAAACTGATCAAAGGTTTAAAATGAATGAGTCAATGACTCATATGGAAGAATTACAAGTCCATATTAATAACTGTGAAATCGAAATGATGAAACGTGCAGCACCAATGTTCGATCAATTCATGCACATCACCCAACTACCAGGCATCAGCACTTTATCTGCAATTCTCATTATTTCAGAAATCGGAGTAGATATGAAACAATTCGAATCAGATAAACAGCTAACCTGTTGGGCTGGATTAGCACCTGCAAACAACGAAAGTGCTAACAAGAAAAAATCAGTTCGTATTTCTAAAGCAGGTCAATATTTAAAACCTTTATTAGTTCAGTGCGCTCTTGGAGCAATCAAAGATAAGGATGGCTATTTTGGAATTAAGTATTCTCGTATCAAAAAGAGACGAGGTCACAAGAAAGCCATTATCGCAATTGCAAGAATGATGCTTGTCAGTATATACCATATGATTCTTACTGGAGAGACATTTAATCCTTCAGATTATGAATCATTTAGAAATCCTAATCCACCTATAAAGCAACAAGTTTTAACAGAAGAATCAGCAATTGAGTTTCTTAAGAAATCAGGTTTTGACGTTTCTAAATTAACTAAACCATAATATTCAATTATTCTATTTTTTCTAAATTATTCAAACTTGTTTTTAAGTTTGTCTTTTTTTGTACGTTTTGATTGATTTTTGTTTCACACTTATCTTCTTCTACATCAACAATAGAAAAATCATTTTTTTCATCAATACCTATGATAATATAAGCATCTCTATTTTCTATATTGTTAGCCATACAAATGATATCATGAAGCATATCTTGTCTATGATCATTATCATACCATTCTCTTTTAAAATCCCAGTATCCTCCTTCTTGTTTTAGTTTACGAAGGTTTACTATTGTTTCTTTTAGATTCATATAATTACCGCCTATATTTTTAGATAAATGATTTTTTAAGAGATATAATTAATTATACTATTGATTTTAGAATGTATTGTATCTACTACATATGAGCATAGTATACAGCAAGCAAATAGAATAATGATACATCCTAATACTGTATGCGTACTAAAGATGAGTTTAGAGAAGAAAATCATATAGAACTGCATGTGTAATAGCCATACATTTGTAGAATGTTTTCCTAAAAATAATAATACTTTCTCTAAGCATGGAATCTTAATATCTATTAGTAAGAATCCAGTAATAAATATTAATCCAGTGAAAGGTGCAACAATCATTGATTTGACTACAATATGTAGTAATACACTCACTAGCATTAGTACTATTCCTACAACCTGCTTATTATTTAGTTTTTCCTTCAACTTAGTCATAACAAGGTATTTTCTAAATATTAATCCTACAACATAAGATAATTGAGAAGTTCCATATAATACCAATGCATTAATTATGTAATTAATAACATTAACTGATGTATATATTGGATGGATCATTCTGAAATAGTAAGCAATTATATAAATAGCTAATGATAACATCAACATAATGATGTTATGATCTTTATCTACTAAATTAATAAGATATTTTGATGTAATACACAACAATATATATGTTTGCATGAACCACCATGCACCAACATAATTAATATGATATAAAAATGCATTCCCTAGAAAAGTAGCAAATGATCCTGGTATATTATTATTATTCAATACTAACCCAGTTATACAAGTTAACGTAAGTATAATCCAATATGTTAATAAAAGATTAAATATTCTTTTTAATCTTTTTTGTGTGGTTTCATTTTTCAAAAGATATGCAGCATATCCGGCACTAAAACAATAAATTGGAACACATGCATCACATATAAATGATAAAAAATATGTTAGAGGTAATCCTTTTATTGTTATAAGAGGATTATAAAGATCCGTATAATTAGTTGTATTGAATAAATGTAAGGATAGCATAAAAAATATAGCTATTCCCTTCAGCATTTTTGATTGGTTTTTACTTATATCAGTCATTTAATATCACCCTTCCTTTCATCTACAATTAAAATTATAAAACAGTGCAATAAGTCATCTTATTGCACTTAATATTTTAGAAATCCATAGCCATCTTACTAGACTCTTCTTCACTTAACTCAGTAACATGAGTCTCCATTACTCTATATACTCTCTGACACATATTTAATACACTAGGTCTATGTGTAGTAACTATACAAGTCTTATTAGGATGGTTCTGTATAATATTTCTTAATACTCTTCTTTCTGTAGTAACATCTAAAGCACTTGTAGCTTCATCTAATAGTAAGATTGGTGCATCTCTGAGGATTGCTCTTGCGATAGCGATTCTCTGAGCCTGTCCTTCTGAGAATCCTCTACCCCTTTCACCAATCTTAGTATTAATAGTATCAGGTAGTTTAGAAATAAAATCCCATGCACAAGAGACTTGTAACGCATGTATAATTTCTTCATCTGTTGCATCCTGTTTAACCATTCTCATATTTTCTGCAACAGTACCAGATAAAATAGTATTACCTTGAGGTACATAAGCAAACAAGTGTCTTGTGTTCGCATTCGCTTCTACTGCATCACCATTAGAAGCATTTATACTTACTCCCCCATCAGATGGTCTAATTAAACCTAAGATCAATCTAATCATAGTAGTCTTACCTTCTCCTGAAGGACCTACTAATGCAACGATTTCACCTGGATTTGCTTCAAAATCAGAATCAGTAATAACTTTGTTATTTTCGATATATGCAAAGTTGACATCATTCATCTTTACACTAAAACCATCGTCCTTATATGCATCTAACTCACTGCTTTCAGGAATATGAACTTCTTTAGGAAGTTCTACTAATTCTCTGATACGGTGTGCTGATACTGAACTTGTTAGAAATGACGGAATAATAGATACTACGTTACTGAAGGCTCCTTCTAGGCTTGATCTTTGTTGTAGGAAGAGTGTCATAGTACCATAAGTAATATCTTTAGTCCAAAGTCTAAATAGACAGTAACCAAAGGCTGTTAGAGATACAGCTGTACCTAGTATAGACATAAATACATTCGTCCAGATAGTAAACATGTTATAGTCTAATGAAACATCTTTAAACTTCTTCTGCCAGTCTCTCATTTTTTTACTGTATAATTTTGATATACCAAATGATTTGATTGTATCAAAGTTATAGAATGTTTCTACTTCAAATGTCATCATTTCAGAAGACATCTTTCTTACTTTCATGTTGTATTGTCTCTGTTTAGTGATTAAGAAACGAGAGGCAATAAGCATGAATGGTGCACTGGCAAAAGCTAATGCAGCCATGATCTTATCATAATGCCAGATGACAAAGAATGTAGCGATGAAGTTATAGAGTGCAATAATGATAGTTGGTAACCAGCTAATAGCGTTACCTGATACTGTACTTACATCACTATTGAATCTGTTTAATACATCCCCATTACTGTATTGGTTAATAGCTAACCAGTCTGCATCAATAATCTTATCAAAGATATCTGCCTGTATATCGTTATTAATATATATACTTAACTTAGCTGTAATACGATTTAAGACACTACCAAAGACTAAACTAAATACTGTAGAGCCTATCATGATACATATCAAAATTGGTAGTTTTGATATCTTGTAACCAGTGATGATATCTATCATGTATTTACCTACTACAGAACTTACTAGTCCTAGAGTAGTACTTAATATACCTAATGCAGTATAAAAGATAATAGCACCTTTATATCTTTTACTATATGAGAAGATCCACTTCCAGTCATCTAAGATTTCTGAAAAGGTACCATCTCTCCATTTTTGAATCAATATATCTAATGATTCAAAGGAAGTGGATCTTTGTTTGTTGTCGTTGTTATACATTTAGATTCCCCCAACTAATTCTTATTTTGTTTAAAATATTCTTTATATAATATAATGCGATTTCTCTAGATTGTTTTTCCAATAATGTGTTCATGCCAAAGAACACAGCAAACACAATCATACTAACCCATGCTGCATTCAAAAATAAGAATAGTAGTGAATCAACTTTTAAAGGAATTAATAAGAAGATTGGAACACATATAATAAATAATAGTGCATTTGTAAGCCATTTTCTATATGTTGATTTTGCACTTCTATTTAATATTCTATGATTTGCAAATAAAATTATATCATTTGCTCTGTATATTAATGCTGCTATAGTTCCAAATAATACTCCATAAATTCCAAATTTAAATACACATATAAATGAAACTACCAAATTAATAGCAGTTTCTAACCAAGCACGCCATTGTGTAGCTTTAAATTCGCCTGCAAAACCTATGATAAAGTTAGATGATACTCTTCCATAACTCAATAATTGGTATAATCCAAATAAGATTGGAAGCCTCCAATCAACATAGTTAATATCAGCTCCATGTGTATAAATTTTCATAAACGGTAAAATGAATATAGACGCTACTGCTATTAATGAAAATACGAGTGCTAAATAATAGGTCTCAAACGCTTCATTTATCTCTAAATAACGTTTTCTATCCAAATGAAATATTTGACCTAAAGCAGATTGTATACTGCTAGATACAGTTGTAATAATAGTATCTAACATACCATAGATAGTTGCATACATTGAATAAATACTCACTGTTTTTAAACCACATATAAATGTAAGAATTAATACATCAGTATGACTAAATACTAAAGAAGATATCTGATGCATAAAAACAGCACCTCTTTGAGAAATAGCTTTAAAGTTTGGCTTAACTGATAAATCCAGCCACTTATAATTCTTTTTTATATACCAACTAACATATAACATTTTAACTATATTAAAAAATAAGAATGTAGCCTGAACTTCAATAATACTTTTACCATTCATTAACAATAAAATTCGTGTTACATCTGTTAAAACTGACGTAACTGTACTTAAATTGCTAACCACATAATTTCTATTATCTACCCTCAGCAACATATTATATTTGCCCTGAACTAGATAACTAATAACGCTACCAGAGCCTTGTAAAACAATTATGAAAAAACAAGTAATATAAGGAATTTCAGTTTTTAAAAGCAATGGGTATATGAAACCAAGTAAAATAACACATACACCATATATAACACCAATTTTTTTATAATATCTATCAGTAGCTGATAAGATAGCATTAGCAGCGTAATGATCATTATGAGCAATAGGGTTATATAAAGCAACTACTGAAGCATCACCTACTCCTATTTCTAATAAAGCTAAATATACATATATTTGCTTGATAGATGATAGTAATCCATTGATTTCTGATCCATAGTTAACAATAAATAATCTAGGTATTATAATAGCAACAATTGAAGTAACTACAGTCCCTATCATTCCCCATACAAGATTATTAATGCTATTTTTTTGCCTAGACATTTTATCCCTCCTATTTTATCTTTCCCATAAAAAATCTTTATTTAATACTTTTTGTCCATTCGCAGATCCAATAATAGTATTATTTTCCACGTTTTTATTAATTAATGTACATGCTGCAATCATACTATTATCGCCAACTTTGACATTTTTCAATATAGTAGAATTAACCCCAATCCATACATGATTTCCTATATAAACAGTTCCTTTGAGTTTTGAATCTTTATTTCGGTATTTAATTTTGTGAAAATCACTATCAAAAATAACAACATTTCTAGCAATCATTACGTCATTACCTATACTGATATGGTTTCCAACAATAATAGTACTAAAACTATTCATAGTAAAATACTCAGTTTCAAATTTACTATTTAACAATAATTCAATTGTACTTCCATAGGAAATTTCAACATAAGCCATACATATCCATTTAGAATTTTCCCTTAATCTTAAAAATGTTTCTGTTTTTGATCCTTTAAGTTTTCCAGTTCCAACTTCTAAGTTTCCGTCATAAATAATTAATTCTGAATTCTTTTCTAAATTTATAATTGAATTTTTGTATGGAATTAACTTTCCTTTACCTTTTCTTATAACCTTTTTGCAAAAATAGTTATAATAAATATATTTGAATATATCAATTTTTCCAATCATAAATTTGTTCACCTTTCATAATAATTAATTAAGTTCTGCCATTGAACATCATTTTTTCCATCTTGTGAATTAACATACCACAAACTACCATCTGAAGTCCCATATATAGTAATAGGAAACGCTCTCCAAGGATACGCACTAGTAATTCTAGTCCCTTTTTTCATTGCCATATATGTTAACCATAAATCATCAGCATATGGACATAATTCCTTTATTAAATCCTTATTAAATGCATCTTCAAACAAACAATGAGGTGGATAAAGTGACCCACTACCGGAAAAAATCTGTATTTCATTTGAATGAATATACTTCTCACCAACATTAGTATTTACCCATTTTGAGGGTACTGTATCATGATTACTCCCTATATACTGAGCACTCATGGTACAAATATCCATAGGATATTTTAAATGCATTTTATATAGTGTTTCTACAGTATCATTTGGATAAAACATATCGTCATCAGCTAATATTACTATATCTTCATTAAATTCCTTTAAAGCATAGTAATATTTTTTATGACTTTTTAAATCATCACATAGTTTAATTTGTAATCCATACTTTTGTAATCTTTTTAAACTTTCTGGCAGATCATCGAGTGTTTTAAATTGTGATTTAGCAAGCCATAATACAATTAAATCAGGCTTCATACTTTGTTTAAATAAAGATGTTATAGTTAACCAGATTGTATCAATTCGTTTAGGATAAGATGTTAATGAAACAATTATTCTTTGATCTCTTTTAATTTTATTTAATTGTAAATGAGTATCAGATGCCCATTTTTTCTTGATATATAGATTATAATAAGTCTCAATATAATCAATAATTCTCTGAAGATTTTTACTAGTTTTTTTATTTAGCTGAGCTCTTCTTTTTTGAAATCTTGAAATTAAAAAATATAACTTATACATTATTCTCCCCAACCTTAAATAGTTTCCTAAATAGTATATTAGTATACTTAACATAAAGTAAGTAATCCTTAATTGAACTACACTTGCGTTCCTTTAATTCTTTATAATACCTTTTTATTAATAAACTATCTTTACTATCTATTGCATTTCCAAACTTTATTTTAGAAAAGTAAGTATGATAATCTTTAATTTCATCAGAAAATCTGAAATTAGGAATTTTAGTTATTGTATTATCTAATATTCTTTCATAATTATTTATTTGATTTATTATTTTCATACTGTCATTTACTGAATGAGAATGACTGTCACTTCTAATATAGTAATAATAAATCGAACCTTCTACATAATTTGGATTTCCATAATACCATGAAAATGGAACCAAAAGCTGTACATTTTGTCCACCAGGGCCATCATATATATCACGATTTCTTATTACCCTATGAAATGATGATGTTCTAAACATGTACCCAGAAAATATTATATTTTTAAAATAAATCACATTATTCAAAAATTCAAAAGAAGAATTATATTCTATTTCACCAAGTGATTTGATTATATTTTTTGTTTGCTGATCTATTTCCGTCACATCTCCATAACAAAAATGACATTGTGGATTATCTAACATATACTTTAATTTATTTAATATAAAATCATCGCCAAGTGCATCATCAGAATCTACACAAGATAAAAATTCACCTTTAAAATATTTTAATCCTCTATTTAACGCAGAAGCTTGTCCTGCATTATCCTGATAAATATATATCAATTCAATATTATTATCTTTGAATTTACTAGAGTATTGGTTAACTATATTTTTGGTATCATCTTGTGAACCATCATCAACAAATATAACCTCTATATGTTTATATGTTTGATTTAAAATAGAATCAAAAAACCTTGGTAAATAAGGTGCACCATTATAACAAGGTGTAACTATACTAACTAGCGGATTATCCATTGAAAAACCTCCCTTGTACTTTTTGTATTAAATCAAATAAATAAGGTGAAACATAAAATATATACATATATATTTTTGTCTCATATTTAAACTTAGGATTAAAATCACCTAATTTGTAATAATTACGATATTGTTTTATGACATATTGAAGCTTACGATCATCTCTTAGGATATCTTTAACTCTAGAAAACTCCCATATTAATGAGTGTAGATATTGTAATCTAGCTTTGTTCATTAAAACAGAATTATTTATTCTTTTGAAGAAAGCTATTCTATCTTCAAAAAAATACAAATAATCTAGTTTAGCTACTGTAACTTTTTTCCCTAATATACTATCTTTTCTTTGATAGTAATAATAAAGACAATCGCTTATCATTATAATTCTTTCACAGTTATTTAAAACATAATGGCTTGTAGCCACGTCTTCAAAAATATATCCATCCGGAAATCTGACACCATTGTATACATCTTTTTTTATTAGTTTTCCCCAACAAGTGACTAAAAGAAAAGAGCGATAGTCATCTTCATAAATTAAATTAAGAGCTTCTAATGATGAAAGAGATGTTACTTGAGATTTGTCTCTAATAAATTTATAATCATCCTCATCTCCTCTTTTGTATTGACAAATAACATAATCTGAATCATATTCTTTTGAATAATAAAGAAGTAATTCAACAGCATTATTCGCAACATAATCATCACTATCAATCCAGAACACATACTCTCCTTTAGTGTGGTCTAAAGCAAAATTTCTCGTATAAGATATACCATGATTTTCATTATGATATACCCTTGCTCTTGAATCTTTTTTGCAGAATTCGTCGCAAATACTTGAACTCCTATCTGTCGATCCGTCATCAACAATAATAATTTCTAATTGTCTGTAGGTTTGATTTGAAATCGAGTTTAAGCAGCGCTCCAAATATTTGTCAGAATTATATACAGGAATCAGCACAGAAATCAAAGGATTAGAATAATTTATTGTATTCATTTTCTAACTCCTTCATTTCTAACGATTTCTGTAACAATTTGTTTTTAATTTCCTCTTCATGCTCCACTAACCACTTATATTTTTCTGTCAACTGATCAGAATCAGCAATATTTTGTACTGGTAAAACATAATTATCTATATTTCCAAACAAGTCTTTTGCAATTCCTTTCGCTTTTACTGAATATCCAACAACTAACGTAGGTACACAAGTTGAGTATGCTGCAATTGTAGAGTGGGTTCTTGCTCCAACAAATCTTTTACATTGACTAATAATAAACTTTTGCTGCATGCAATTATGGTCACCAATTAATAAAACACGATCATTATCTTTATACTTCTCATACAAAGTATATAAAACTTTCTGATCATCGTTATGATGCCAAACAACATGAGGTATCAAAGCTACCTGATTCTTTGAATTAAATAAAATATAATCTATTAGTTTTATAAAACTGTTAAGTATATTACACTCATTACCATATTTAAAAATAAGTGGACTTAAGTTAATACCTACTGTTTCATTTGGAATAAATCCTTCAGGAATATCAACTTCTTCTTTTGGTAAGAAAAATGCAGGATCAGGAAGTAAATAAGTGTTACTATTAATTTCTTTTAGTGCTTTATAAGAGATGCTTTCTCTTGCTAATATGAAGGAATACTTTTCAATATCTTTCTTAATTGTTTTATCCTTACATAATTCAGGTTCTACTGAACATCCCCAAAGTACTGTATTCTTAACCTTATTACGAACATATTGATTGATATATGCATAGTTCTTTACATCAGAATAACAATAGTTATCTCCACCAATAAATAAAGCATAGTCATAATCATCATCTAATTTTTCTATCGCTTCTTTATGCTGTAAAGCATCCATACGATGATAATTTTTTAAAAATTTCTGTTCAACATAGGCACAAATAAAGTCAATGTTATTCTTTTTTACTGGATTTATCTCTCTATATATATCTACTAAATTATCTAATTTGTAATATAGGTCTTCTTCGGGATTGTAAGAAAGCAACGTAATATGATCAGCCATAGTTAATAATAACTTAGTCGATCTTACAATTGCTTCGCATCCATGATTTTTACTACCACCATGAGCATATAATAAAATTTTCATAATATCTCCTCCGCTATCTCATACAAGAATGTAATTTACTATATAAATATAACATCCCAATAAAATGACAATTATATATTCTAAGTGTTAAGGATGGTAAGAAAGACATGTTTATAACTGCCTTACTCTTTATCTTGTATAAAGCAATCATCTTCTTTCTAAATTCAAAATAACCAATATTCCAATTATTAATAATAATAGTATAAACATAATGAGACATTATACGTTCAAATATTAATTCATTTTCTTTATTGAACGAATTACATTTAATTAAAAATTGTTTAACCTTATTTTGAATTTGCATTTGCTTAAAAAAATCAATTTTTTTATCATCAACATTAATACCTGAATTTATAGTTTTTTGTTTATAGTAATAACCACAATAATCGATAAATTTAATTGATTGAATATTACTATATACTTCTAGGAAAAAATTAAAATCTTCAGCTAATGTAATTGAACTATCAAATCGTATATTATTATTTTTAATTATTCTAGATTTAATAATCTTGGTAGAAACATAACCATAAATCCCAGTTTTTGACTGGTCTCTATAAAAAGCTTCAGCTAATTTATCAATTCTAATAAAGCCTAGATATGGAGATTTTACTCTTTCAATAATATTGCCTTTATAATCTATTTTTGTTAGGCCACCAAGAACCATATCTGCAGTTGGATCATATAATGCTTCTAAATAATGTTCATCTAAGATATCATCTGCATCAAAAAAAGTGATATACTCCCCATTATGATGATCAATGCCAAAGTTTCTAGCACAAGATACTCCACTATTTTTTGTTGAAAATACTTTAATTCTCGAATCTTGAAACGAACTGGCAATAGATAACGAGTTGTCAGTTGACCCATCATTCACAACGATTAATTCCCAATCTTTAAATGATTGATTAATTACTGAATTGATGCTTTCTCTTATATATAATTCCTTATTATAAACAGGCATTATTATTGAAATTCTACACAAATAGATACACCCCCATATTTCTATAAAATGTTATATAGCGATATTAATTTTCGTTTGATTATATAAATTTGAACTTTTAATTTCCAACTCCATTTTTTTGGAAAATCAAAATCCGTAAACGACTCTTGAAGTTTATTAGATTTCATTATTCTAGCATAAAGTTCCATTTTATTGCTTCTAGACATCTCAGCACTTTTAATTTGATTCAAACTGTTACACGCATAATAAATCATATGCAATTTTAATTGCTCAGAGAAATCATAATCAGTTTTTTTACTAAAAAATTTTTGTAAATAATCATTCATTCTGGAATAAACCTCCCATGAACCTTGTTTATAAGATGTTGTTATAGTACCTGGATTATTATAATAGTGATATAAAGGTCTATTTTTCAAATAGTAGAAACTATTAGCATAGTACCCAACCATTGCACTAAACAAATTGTCCTCTGACCATTTTACATCATTCGCAAATATTAAATTGTTTTTATTAAGAAATTCTCTTTTATATAAACAATGCCATACAGATAATAATGGTCCATAATCTAGATTTCTTCCCATAATAAGTTGTGGATAAATTTCTTTTTTTATATCCTCTTTAGAAAAATATCCTTCTCTTAGATTTGTAATCTTAATGTAACTAACATTATCGTTTTCTATTCTAAGATAATCTGACATAACAAAATCAACTTGATTATTTATAAGTGTTTCATACAACTCTTCATACATCGTTAACTCTACATCATCATCTGAATCTACAAACCCAACTGTTTCTCCAGTTGCAACTTCCAAGCCTGCATTTCTTGCACTACTTAAACCACCATTCTTCTTGTGAACAACTTTAATTCTGGAGTCAGTCTTTTCAAATTCATCACACATATGTCCACAATTATCAGGTGAACCATCATCAACTAAAATTATTTCTATATCTTCTAGAGTTTGATTACTTAAACTCTTCACACAACGTACTAGGTACTTCTCTACTTTATAAACTGGAACAACTATACTCACTTTAGGCATGTATATCACCTCAACTTATAATTTCGTATATTTTTTTTACTTCAGAATAGTTAGAATAGTCTTCATTAAAACAATTCTTTTGAATTGTCCCCAATAATTGAGTATCTTGAATAATTTTTTGCATTCTTGATGCACATTCATTATTCTCTAAAGGAACTATCACACCATCATATCCATCCTTTAATTGACTCTTTGCAGTAGGATAATTCGTAATAATAACTGGCTTATGAAGTGATTGTGCTTCTATTACACTTACACATTTACCTTCATATCTAGATGGCTGAACATATACATCGCATGCTTTGATATATGGATATGGATTAGACTGCTTACCTAAGAGTATTACATGTTCTTCCATATTACATTCTTTAATACTCTTTTTAATTCTTTCTTCACTTCCACCATATCCTATAATATACCATTTAATATTTAATCCTAATTCTAAAATCCTTTTACAGATAAACGGTACATTATCAAAGTTCTTTGCTTCACAATATCTACCTATTGATAATAACTTAATAGAGCCATCATCAATCATCTCATTACTTACATCAAACTCATCTGCCTGTTTGCTAATAAGCTTAATGGGTAATATATTAGGTATTTCAACAATCTTATCTTCTAACTGAGGAAAATTCTTTAAAAAGTTAGTAGTTACTGCTTGAGATATAGATGCAATATAATCATATGGTCCCCACATATTTAATTGAGACTCTATATCTGTTTCTACATGACCATAATCAGTGTGTATCCAAGCAATCCTCTTTTTTGCATTTACTTTATGAGAAACAATATAATGAGGTGTTAAGAAACTAATAGCTAAATCATAATTAGTATCTTTATTAATAAATGGCATAAGTTTATATGTATACTTATGACTATAATCTATTGGTACTTCGCTATCTGTCTGGTGATGTTGTTTAATATATTTATTGGCTTTAATCTTTCCATATAAACGACCTAAAGTAAGTAATATATGACCTTCTTTTAATGTATCAACCATAGGTCTTGCAAGTACTGTATATTGTTTAACTTCAGGTAATAGATTTACTTCTTTTGGTATATATTCTAGAAGTTCTCCTTCATGTCTTAAAAGAAATAAATCTACATCGTATGTAGTATAATCAAAAGCTTCTAATAAACCTAATAAACTCTTTTCTACACCACCAAGAAACATAGCATGAGATACAATTATGATTTTCTTTTTCATATTTCATTCTCCTATCGTTTCTTTCTAAAAAAATCAGTTCCAAATATTCTATGCAGTGGCTGAGTCAGTTTACTTCTAATAATAGATTTTTTATCCAACCAGCTCTTAGCATACCAATGAATAGAATATGTATTTTTAGTTTTATTCAATCTTCCTGTAGGGTCATCATATGGATTGAAATATTCAGCAGGATATACAGTAAATTCAGGTAATTTCTGTAATTGTCCATTTCTATGTAAGCCAAGTTTAACCAATCCTTCAGTATTTAAAGCTGGACATACTATTACATCTTTAGTACCATCCAATAATTGATCATATTCATCTAACATTGATTTAACAGCAATGCTACCTTTTTCACCACCAAAACCTAACCCGCTAGCAACATAATCATCGTTTTCAAAACCAAAAAAAGCTTTATTATTTAAAAGACCATCAAAAGGTTTAATGATTTCTACATCTAAATCTAAATATATTCCACCTTGTTCATAGACAATCTTTAATCTTGCGTAATCACTTAAAAAAGCAAATTTTTTTTCAATATATACTTTCTTTGTATATTCATTTTGATTCACATCAAAATTATCTTCATTCCATTCAATTATTTCATAATCCGGACAATACTTTTTCCAAGATTTAATGCATTTTTGAGCTTTAGCCGATAGTTCTCCTCTACCAAACCAACAGTAATGAATTATTTTAGGTATCATATTATCTTTTTCTCCTATGGATTAACTGATATAAATTCTCAGGAATCAATAAAGCTATTATTGATTTTAATAATATTACTAGTAAATATGGATAATATCGTAATGGCATTTTTATCATTCTAAATCCAATCCAATGAACATAAAACGCCCTCATTCTAGAAGAAGGTGATCTTCTGAGATATGCGTTGTGATCATCGCGCATTTTATATAGCGGTGTTTGAATATTATATCCATGATATCCTTGTGAATATAATTTATACCACAAATTACAATCTTCATATCTCAATAATCTTTTATCTACAGTATATCCATTCACCCTTAACATTGCTTCCGTTCTAATCATACATGGAGCATGACAATGAACAGGATTATGAAAAACAAAATCTCGAATTGTTGGAATTTCTATCGCTTTGCTTTCTCCCCAATTACCATCTTGATCAAAATATATCATCGGCGTACTTACAATGGCAAATTCTTGATTTTTATCTAAAAAATCTTTTTCAATTTCTAATCTGTTTGGTAGTGATATATCATCACCATCCATTCGAGCTATATATTTGCCTCGTACATATTTTAAACAGTGATTCAGAGTATAATTTAAACCCATATTTTTAGAATTCTTTATGAGAATTATTTTATTAGGATATCTATCCGCATATTCCTTAGCTATTGAATAAGTATTATCACTGGAGCCATCATCACATAATATTAATTCCCAACTTTTACAAGTTTGAGTAATAATAGAATCAATGGCTTCATTTAATGTTCCAGCACAGTTATAGATTCCCATCAAAATTGAAATTTCAATATCCATATAATTTTCCCCTTTTAATCACGCAATCATACACATATAATACATAATTAATTTGCAATCATCATATATTTTTAAAATAAAAAATAAAATTAATAAAACTATATTAAACCCCATGCAAAATGCATCTGATAATAAAAGAATAAGAAATAAAATCCATACATCATTACTTTAACTAAACCAGCTGATTCCTTTTCAAACATATTATTGATTAGCCATGGTAATAAGATATATCCTGTTAAAGATGTGTAAATAGGTAAACGACCAAAATAAATACCTGATGTTACTGCAGATATTGCGTACAAAGCAGTTGTAATAACTGAACAATTGACGCATAAATTAATTAAAGGATCATTTGCCTCATCAATATATCTCTTTCCTACAATCGATAGTAATAAAGGTACTGAATATACAACAACTCTTAAGATGTTTGTTCCTGTTTTATTCTGCATGATTTCATTTGTCATGATATCATTATATTGCGTTTCTTTTAAAGCAGTCTCTAAGAATGAAGTAAATGAATTAACACCTATTAACACTATTAACGTTAATAATATCAAAAACATTGTTGTCTTATTAAATGCTTTACCCTGAATAATAAAGATAATTGGTATCATTATGAGTGCAGTCTGATGAATTGTAGAGAGTAATAAAATTACTACAATTGATTTAAAATATTCCTTTCTGACAATCCATCCAAGACATGCAAATATCCCACATACCGCAATAAACTGTCTCATACCATTATGCATATAAGACAAATAATCAGTAGATACAATAAATAAGAAAATACTCATCCAATAGTCAGATGAATATTTTCTATATGTTTTCATAATACAAAATATTTGAAAAGCCGCAATTGCTAGAAAGAAAACGACGCTAGAACTACTTATAAAAATCTTAAACAAACTATTTAAGACATAAAACCCAGTATCTTTTGTTTGAACTGCTGCATAAGCTGGCAAAGCTGATAATGAATCTGCCGCTGTATAAAAAGACATTCTATAAACTTCAGTATCTCCTATTCCTGCTCTATATCCTGCCCATACAATATAGGGTACTACTAAAAGAAAGGCACTAAACTTACCCCATCTATATTCACTCTTACCTTCTACTGTTACTAATGTTTTAGGTATTACTACATTTAAGAATAGTCCTATGGTTAATAACCATATAAGTAACATCCAATAGTTTCTTAGTACCATTCATTTTCCCCCTTATTAAAGCTTTAATGCATCTATTGTTTCTTTTACTACTTGTTTCTTATCAAACTCACGTTCCATCTTACTTCTACCCTGTTTTCCCATTTCTTCTCTTTGACTAGAAGTGAGATGTAACATATCTTTCATCTTTTCATATAAATCATCCGAATTCTTAACTTCTGTTAAGTATCCTGTCACCTTATCATCCACTGCTTCCTGACAACCTGGAATATGACTTGTAATTAAAGGTCTACCAGTAGAAGCACCTTCTAATAAGACATTACTCATACCTTCATGATAAGAAGGCAATACAATTGCATCACTAGAAGAATAGAATGGTCTAGGATCAGACTGGAACCCATGGAATTTCACAATTCCTAGTTTTTCTAATTCTTCTACCTGATCTTTATATTCATCCTCAAAGAATCCTACTAAATCTAATATAAAAGATTCATTATCTTCTTTAAGTCTTCTAATACTGCTGAATAGTTCATCTATACCCTTTTCCTTCATGATTCTACCTAAATATAAGAAATGAAAGGTATCATTAGAAGGATATGGAACATAGTTAAACTTATCTAAGTTAATACCTGCACCATGTAATACAGTAATGTGATCACGTTTTAAGATATTTCTATTAATGAATTCCTGTGCATTTGTGTCATTTTCAAAGAATACTGTTCTTGCTTTCTTTAATGCCATCTTATAAAGCATAGTGACAAACATCGCAATCTTCTTAGACTGGAATGCAGTACCTAAGCCTTGAACATTGGCACAATAAGGAATACCCATACTTCTACATACTAAACCTGCATAAATATTAGGCTTAATAGAGTAAGTAATCACTAAATCAGGTAATTCTTCTTTCATGAGTCTCTTATACGTATGAAGAAGCTTTAAATCAGTTTTAGGATTCATTCCTCTTCTATCTATAGGTGTATCAATACATTTGATACCCATGGCTTTAAAGTCTTCTTCATGACCTACAAAAGGCATTGAGAGAACAACTTCATGTTCCTTCATTAATGCTTGTATCAGTTCCTTACGGAACTGATATAGCATATAGGAATGATTTGTGATAATCAGTATTTTAGTCTTTGTTAAGAGATCCTGTGCCACCTTCAACCACTCCTTCATGTTTTAGCACAGATGTGATAGTGCCAAAGAAGCACTTAACATCTAATAAGAATCCTAGATGGTCTACATAGTAGCCATCTAGTTTTGCTTTTGTTGTAATTTCTAATTCATCACGTCCATGAATCTGTGCCCAGCCAGTTAAGCCAGGTCTGACATCGTTGGCATGATATTCATCACGTAAGGCAATGAGATCATCCTGATTCCATAAGGCAGGACGAGGACCGATGACAGCCATCTGTCCTAGAAGAATATTGAATAACTGTGGTAATTCATCTAGGGATGTTTTTCTTAAGAAATGTCCTGCCTTTGTAATAAAGGCATCAGGATCATCTAATAAGTGGGTAGGCATATCATGTGGTGTATCTACATACATTGTTCTAAATTTATAGATAGAGAAATAAGTTTTATCCTTCCCAATTCTCTTCTGTTTAAAAAGAACAGGTCCTTTAGAGTCTACTTTAATCCAGATACTTAAGATAATAAGTAAAGGAGATAAGACAATAATGCCACATAGACTCATAAAGAAATCGAGTATTCTTTTAACCCCATTTTTATACATAACTTACCTCTTCCCATAACCATAGCCATAGCCGTATCCATAACCATAGCCATAACCACTCGATGATTCAGTTGTAAAGAATGTGTTCTTGTAACCATTCAATACAGCACCTAGAACATTTGGTAAAGTATCATGTAATTCATCTACAGAATCTAAAATATCAGCTGCAGTAGCATGATCCTGTTTCACTACTACAATAGCACTATCAGCCTGTTTTGCAACTAATAAAGCATCCTGCATCATGAATAGAGGTGGTACATCTAGAATAATATAATCATAATGCTTTCTAAGTTCTTCAATTAAGATAGAAAGTCTAGGTCTTGATAATTCTGTTGCACCATCCATTGAAATATCACTACCAAATATAACATCAATATCATCCATATGAACAATACAATCTTCTAATGAAATAAGTGAATCATTTAAGAAATCTAATGAAGTATGTTTAATATTCGCATACTTCATAGTCTTTTCTACTGAAGGGTTTCTTAAGTCTAAGTCTACAAGACATACTTTATAACCCTTCTGTCCTAATGAAATAGCACTATTGACAGACACTAATGTTTTACCTTCATTAGGTACAGTACTTGTAAACATAAAGACTGACTGATCTTTAGCTTTATGAGCCTGTTCCATCTTAATTCTAATGTTATGGAATGCATGTCTGAATCCAGATTTCATACCTGGAGAATTAAGTAATAGACTTGCACCAGTCTTTTTACGTCTATCATAACCTTCTACAAAAGGAATCTTCGCAATATAATCCATACCAAGGATATTTCTAACATCATGCTTATCTAGAATAGTATTTCTAAAGATAGAGGCAATAATTAAGAATAGAATACCTGCCACAAGACCTAACATACCACCATTCATAGCTGCCTTAATATAGTCTGGATTTGCATCAGGACTCTTAGGCATATTAGGATTATCTAATAATGTGATTGTTACATCGTCCATTACATTCGCTGTTACGTTATCATAGTTATTGACAACACAAGTAGCTACATTATAAGCATCCTTAGGATTACTTGCAGTCACTTTTAGAGTAACGAGGTTTGTTCCTTCAGTCTGAGTTGTAGTAATAGTGGCAGGTACTGACTGCACATGTAATACTTCCTTAATAACATTCTGCATCTCATCACTAGTAAGTAATGAATTGAATGTAGGAATCAATGAATTTGAAGATTCTCCGTTTTTAGAATCTGCATAGTAATAGACATCCTCCTGGCTAGTAGCAGGAACAAATACGGCTTCACTTGTATAAGTTGTATTAAAGAAAAGTACTTCTTTCATTTCAAATGCGAGTATTCCAATCAATAGGAATAATACAACATATTTCCATAAACGGCGGAAAGCACGGAAGAAACGGTCAAAATACTTCATTAAATCTATTTTCTGTACATCTGAACTTGTTTGATCCATTATTCTCCCCCCTTAGTTCTATATCTGTTATATCCATATCTATAACCATAAGTACCACGCATTGTACTTGGTTCATAAGCTCTACTGTTGAATACAATACCTACTACGTTATTCTTAACATAAGTTAAACGTGAAATAGTTTCATTAATCATGTCTTTTTCAGCATAATCCTGTCTTACAATGAATAATGTTGCATCCATCATTTCATTGATAGTCATTGGTTCATTTAATAAGTAAGCAGGGCTGACATCGACAATGACATAATCATATTCTTCTTCTAGTTCTTCTACGATAGCTTTTAAACGATTGCTTCCAGTGAGTTTTTCAGAATTATTTAAATCCTGCTGACAAGGTAATAAGTCTAAACCTGGATGATCTAAAGTAACAACCTGAGACTTCCAATGGGATTTTCCTTCAATCGCATTATTTAAGCTTGTATTTGTCTTTAATTCAAAAATCTTATTTAATGAAGGTTTTCTAAAGTCCATATCGACTAAAATAGTCTTATGACCATTCTTAGCAAGTGCTAAGGCTAAGTTAGCACCTACACTTGATTTACCTTCATTTTCATGAGCACTCGTAATCATGAAAGAAGTATAACCATGTTTCTGACTAGATGCTTCTACTTTACTTCTTAACTTATTAATAGATTCTCTATAAAAGAAACTTGTCTTAAGTGAAGTAATAAGAATAGCTTTTCTGTTCTTCTTGAAAAGATTTCTTTTCTTCTTTTTTTCAAAAGGAATTCTTGCATATAGTCTTGCATTTAGCTTCTGTTTAGCTTCCTTATCACTCTTCACTGTATCTCTAAAGAAGTAATATAAAGCGAGAATAAATACTAATACAGCACCACTTACTAATGCACCCTTCATAAAGTTACCTTTATGACTGTTGTAGTTGACTGGTGCAGTAGAGAAGTTGCTTTCATCTAATATATTGATTGCATATGGGAAATTATAACGCTGTGTACTTCCTGCATACCATTCAGTTAAATACCCAATCGCATAGTAAGCTTCCTTCTTCGTATCTGCAGTCACATTAAAGTTAATAATATTTGCCTGCTGTGTACTAATAGTTGCCGTATATGTAGTAGAAGAGATATCCATCTTCTTCTTTACATAGGCACGCGCATTTTTACTATTCATCAAGTAGTTCAAAGTACTTATATAACTCTGAATCTTATCTAGGTTCTTAAATGTATCTCCCCCACTACCTAATGTAGCAGTCATATTAGAGCCATATTGAGGTACATAGTTGACAGTCTTTACAACATCAAACATACTCCCACAAATAAACATCACTGCAAGAATAAGTACCCATCTATGAAATACATCATCAATAATACAACTTATAACGGTAAGGAGATCTTCATTCTGTTTATTGTTTTCCATATATATCCCCCTTACTGTTCCACAATGACAACAAGTTTAGTTAAACCATAGTCGTCATTGGCTGTCTTTACTCTATAAATAAATTCATACATACCAGGTGTATTAGGATCATAGTCCGTATTAATAGTGACCTGATTCTTTAAGCTAGAATAATCCATCTTATCCATCATAATAGACTGGATATGACTCTTTGCATTCACCTTTGTACCTACTTTAACTCTCATTAAATAAGTATCCAGATTAATTGTCACTGTCTGCTCCTTATTAGTCTGGTACGCCTTTAATGTAAGCTTTGTTTCAGTTCCTGTACTATCACTTACCGCAAACGCAACATAATGATCATCATTCTCTGTATATTCTCTTAATACCTTAACACGAGAACTAATATCACCATCTACACAGCTATAAGCACTCACATAATCACCAAACTGTGCTTTAGAACTAATCCATGAATACACGAGTGCACTATTTAAGTTGATCTGTGGTGCAATATAGTCTTTATACTGGATCTGTCTCGTTACTGTTGTATAGTTATCATCCTTATCAAAGACACCTAAAGTAACGATTCTTGTATTACCTTCTCCAAAAGAACTCATATTCTGTACAAACACTTTCTTAGTAATATCCCCGTCTTCCTTATCAGTGGCCTTAATACCCTTTAATAGTGCTTTGGTTGTCTTCTTCTCATCAGCATTTGCCTTAATCTTTAAAGTACCTGTAGGTACTTTAATGACAGGTGATTCCCCTGTTTGAGGCTTATGGTTATCATAATAAATGAAACCAAAATATAAAGCCGCAATCACTAGGAATATGATTCCGTTTCTGACCTTATTGTTCATACCTTTCCCCCGTTTAATAATTTCTCTGGATTCTCATTGAAGATTCTCTTCGCATAAGAACTACCAAAATAAGTCTTTACCTTCTCAAATGATTCATACATGGCAGGATATCTGTTACGTAAGTTATGTGCATCACTTCCTACTAAATGTATCAATCTTCTATCCAACAAGTCATATACTGTATCTTTGACTATAGAACCATAGTCTCCAAGTATTGACCCTTTATTCATCTGTAGATAGCCACCCATCTCTATAATGCGTGGAGCAAGTTCTGTATTTGTCTGGAATGCTTCAAAACGTTCCGGATGTGCAATAACAGGTATACATCCCTTTTCAAGCACACTCTCTACTGCTTCAAGAATAACATCCTCATTGACATCAAAATAGAATTCTACTAATAAGTATTTTGTATCTGCAAGAGTTGTAATATCCTTGAAATGTTTTTCAAAAGATTCCTTAGAACTATATAAGAACTCACATCCTAAATGTAGTTTAATAGGAATACCTACATCCCATACTATATTCCTAAACTCTTCAAAAAGATTTTCAATCTTTTCTCTAGGATTATCAAAACCATATGCATAGGCAAGATGTGGCGTTAAGATGATTTCTTCTGTACCATCTTTATAAGCCTGATCTAACATCTCTAGACTCATGTCTACACTCTTAGAGCCATCGTCTACGAGAGGAAGAATATGACTATGTATATCAATCATAAGTTCACCCCTTTTTACATTTAGTGAATAGTATAACATCTTTTCACACATTTTGGGAGTTTTGACAACACTTAATGCACGAATAGAGTAAAAATTACACTAAATTCTTATTTTTACTTGTATAATCTCATAATCAGATGCCTGAAAGGTATCAAATGTAGCCAAATCTTCTCAAAAAATACCCACCAGAAGTCTCCTTCAGTAATCTTTTTATCTTTTCTATATACTGTATGTATGATTCCAAACACTTGTTTAGGGTCCACAGGGCCTTCCATATCTGTCTGATTATCACCAATAATATATAACATGCCCTTCTTTATATGATGTATTCTATGCATCACATACTGTCCATTCTCTCTTTGAAAGAAAACGATATCTCCCTTCTTAAATGGTTCAACAGGCTTAGATATTATGACACTATCACGCATATGAATCAAGAAAGGATTCATAGAGCTACCTGTGACAGTAAAACGTACATCTTTACCCTGATTTATTAAATCTATTAATACAGGCATATATTCATTTATATCTACTATCTTCATCTTAATGTGATCTGAACGATTTCTGCTGGATTATTCATCCTTGGCAGCGCTTCTCCAGAACTACTCACCCCTCTTGTAATAATCATATTATTAATACCTAACCTATATAAACCATAATCATACTTAGGAAACCATCCCTGCTCAGGTGCATACAGCCCCTTGCCATTAGGAAGAATAATCTGTCCTCCATGGACATGACCACTTAATATAAGTCCTACATTCCACATATAGGCATCTGCATAAATAAAGGTATCTGGTCTATGACATAACATAATACGATAACTATCTGTTTTATTAAATGTACTTAAGTAACGATAGACATGATTATTATGCATGGACTTTTTACTTATACCCCCATCTTCATTACTGAAGGCATAATCATATATACCACCTACTCTTATACTATTACCTTTCACTGTTATGTCTTCATAACTTTCATCTAAGAAGTGTACACCAATACTTTTAATATTCTCTATCTGGAAAGCATGATGACTATAATACTCTAACTCATGGTTTCCATAACTCATATAGACAGGTGCTATACCCACTAATGAATGTAAGAAATCAAGTGTACTTTGATCACTCTTAGATTCATTATCAATAATATCCCCTACACACATAATCAAATCAGGCTTTAACTTCTTAATCTTATTTATAACCTGTTTCTTAATCTTTGTATGATTATCATGAACATCCGCTATCATGACAATATTAACAGGGCTATGAATCTTATCTGATTTCATTGTGTATTGTGTCACATCAATCGTGTAATAAGACTCATACACTAAATAACCACTTCCTAACACAATACACATACATAACATTACAATACAGCTTATAACCTTCTTCTTCATCATAAGACCTTCTCTAGAGTTTCTACAGCTTCCTTAGAAATAGTACATCCTAGATGATAGAAAGGCACATTGTCTATTAAGTCCTGTAATAAATCCATAGACTTAAGTACACTTCTCTTATCCCATCTATTCACTGTGAGCTGACTATAGGCTTCCTTAAAAGCAGCTATAGGACTTAATTTCTCTATCTTATTTTCTTTTTCCTGAGATAACATTACAACACACTTAATAGGGACATTCTTATTATGACATACACCACTAGACCCACATACAGGCCATCCATGAGCTGTCCATACACCATCATCCTTCATAAGTAATCCCTTATCACCATTCACTACATGGGATCCTTTATATTCTTCCCATAATGTCGCCTGTGTTGTCTTACCTGTACCACTAGGTGCTGAGAATAGAATCGCATAATCCTTATACTGCATATAACTGCAATGAAGCACTAATGCATCCTTCTCTAATAACTTCTTCTCTAAAGAGAAGAAAGAACAGAAGAATGGATCTACATACAATTCTCCTAAAGTATCTTTTAGAATAATAGATCTTGCACTATGAGGTGTTAATTCTTGATAAACCCCATAATACCAATCACTACCCTTAACACCTAGATATCTTGTTTCTAACCCATCACAATCAAGGATTAATAACTCATCCCTTTGAGATACTACTCTTCCTTCTATTTGTGGTAGTGTCTCACTTACTATAAACTCATATGTATATTCAGGTTCTTCCTGACTTTCAAATATCTGAAAGTTAGGAGGAATCTTTATTAACTTCTCATCATAGATCAACTTAAATGTGAAAGTTCCAATCGTATATATACGTTCCATAATTACTCCTTTCTGATAGTTATTGCCATTCTACCATAATATTTTATATATTTGTAGAGAACTTATATATAAGGACAAAAAGAAGTAAGAGTAATTCTTACTTCTCGAAATTCTTCTTCATTCTCTTATATTCTTCATAGAGTGTTTCTGTATAGGTACACATATATTCTGGCTTACCCATATAGCTGCCAGATTCTAATAAATGGCTTGCAGCACATGTACGACAAATAGGCTTTAATTTACATACAGAACATCCAGAATATAATCTGATCTTTGAACACCCATCAGAAACAGTCTCCCAGGCCTGTTTAAAGCCCACCTCAAAGACATTGGCGGTAGGTGCAGTTAAAATAACACATGGATGCATTTCACCCTGCCAGTTTACTGTATAAGAACATCTTCCAGCCAGACATTCCATTTGTCCTTCCTGTTCTTCACCAATCACTCTATCTTCTACTAATTTAAGCTGTTTATTCACATACTCTTCGACATGATCAATAGAATCAATCTTATCTAGATTATGAGCGAAAGTAAGAGCTGCATCTTCTGGTGCAAGTCTTGCCTGTTGATTATAAGGTAACTTTCTTTCACGTGTTGCAGGAAGCATATATGTATCAAATGAGATTGGAATATCCATATCAGTGACCATCTTTAATACATCTCCTGCATCCTTCTGGTTATTCTTTGCAAGAGAGAAACCTACTCTTACAGGAATATCTGCTTCCTGTAACATCTTAATAGAATTCATAACCTTATCATAACCATTCTTATAATGACATAATCTTTCATATGTCTCATTACTAGAGCCATATAAAGTAATATTAATACGTCTAGGCGTATGTTGTTTAAAGAATTCTACCCATGATTCATCTATGAGTGTCGCATTCGTATTGATCGTAATAACAATACCCATCTTTTTAAGACCTAAATAGATTTCTTTAAAATCAGGATGTAGTAATGGTTCTCCACCAGTAAGTAATAAGAATAGTGTTCCATTCTCTACCATTTGTTTCCCTATTTCTAACCATTCTTTACCTGTATGAATTCTTCCTCCTGCTTCTTCTAATTGTTTATGAGTTAAATGAACATAACACATATCACAGTTCATATTGCATAGAGGTAATAGTTCTATACTACCGTTGGCAGGTGATTTCACACTTGCAGCCTTATGAATAAGCATCCTTTCGACGGTATTGGCATCTTCCATTGGTTCCATATAATTCTCCCCTTCATTCCAAAATAAAAAAGCTTACTGAAATATTAATATATTTCATAAGCTTTTTCAATGTTTTATAGTTTAAGATCTATTTGGATGTGTTGGATCAAATTTTGTGAATTTATTAATTTTAGCTAATCCATAATGCTTATATACGTCTCCGTTTGCATCACTCTTCCATGATGCTTTGTAAATACCACCAACAGCGAATTTACTTCCATCATAGTTCCCAACATTTGAATCTACATAAGAGTTCATATCATCCACTTTGCTACCGATTTTGATGTTATAAATTGTATGTGGATTGAATCCGCTTTCCATTCCAGTACCGGCAGTTATATCAGCATTACCTGGTATAACACATTCAGATAAATGCCAAAGTCCTGAATCATCACGTTTAGGCTGCCAACCATCATCTACATGATTCTTATCTTGACCTGGAATAGCGCAAAAAAGAGTCGCATTATAGCTACCGCATGATGATTCTGCAACTGCAGCATCAGCCATAAGATCTTCCTGGATTGCGCTAGGTGTTAACCATTTCTTCATATTTATTTTCCCCCTTCCATTTAGATGTTCTGTTCTTCTTTCGACAGACAAGTGATATTTTAACATACCACATACTTTTTACAATATTTTTTCATTGTTAAATGTTACTTTTTTGAAACATTTTTAATAAGACCATCATCAGTGTTATAAACCAAGGAAAATTCTTATAATCATATACAATCCTATTATCTTCATCTATCAAATAAAAAAAGGTAGCTTTCACTACCTTCAATACTTCATATATTAAGATCTAAGTGGATGACCAACAGAATCATCTACTGCATATCCCATATGATGATAATCTAATCCTATATAATTACTTGTCCAAATTGCAGGATATCTACCATCTGCAGCTGGATGTGCTTTATCAATTCTGATATTTGAAACCTGAGCAGCATTACCACCTGATTCTTTAAATACGCCTGTATCTTCATTATAACGCGCAGGTAAAGAACAGTTAGAATTATGCTTTTCTTCCCAACGGAAAGATTGTTCTCCCCAAATTGAGTGGATTGAACCTCTATCTTTAACTTTAGATTCTGTAATAAATGAATTAGATGAACCATCTTCAGTATAAGGATCCTTGCCAGGTAATGTACAAACTAAGCTATAACATACGCTGACATTAGAGTTCGCTGTAAACTGTTCTTCTACAACTACAGGTCTTGTCCATTTTTTCATATTTTCCTCCATTTCCCCGCACCTTCGTTGCGCGGACACAAATATATAACCAAACTCAAATCCACCAAAACTCTAGTGTGCCTCTCGATATAATAGTATAATCAAAGAGAGGTGGTATACTACAGAGCACGTAGGGGTGAGTAGGCAATTCTACTTAAATAGAATATCCTGAATATTTATAAGTCGCCGCTATCTTTTCAAGCACAAATAAGTTGGACTTAGAGCCAGGACACTTATGATTGTACAATCAACTGAGTGATTAGCTTAGATAGCAGTCAATGCCACTTCTCTTCTTTCAATGAAAGGAGAGATTTTTTTATGAAGATTGTTAGACCAATCTGCTGTGGCATGGATGTTCACAAGAATATCATTGTGGCTACAATCGGTATTACTAATAAGAAAACTCGTATTACTGAATACATCCAAGAAACGTTTTCAACTTTAAACCATGATTTACTGAATCTTAAACAGTGGCTCATTAATCACAAATGCTTTGATGCATGCATGGAATCTACTGGTAAATATTGGATTCCAATTTTCAACATCTTAGAAGATGAAATCAATATTTACTTAACTCATCCAAAATATGTCAAAGCAATTAAAGGAAAGAAAACTGACAAGAAAGATTCAAAATGGATCTGTGATTTATTTAAACATGATCTAATCAAATTTTCTTTTATACCACCCAAAGAAATAAGAGCTTTACGAGAAATATCTCGCTATCGCTATAAATTGGTTGGGATGCGTTCCTCTGAACGTAATCGATATCAGAACTGTATGACAGTTTCCAATATCGGTATTGGTTCTGTATTTTCAGATCCGTTTGGAAAGTCTGCACAAGCAATCATGAAAGAAGTACTTGAGTCAGATATCATTGAAGATGAGAAAATTTTGAAATGTATCCATAGATCGTGTAAAAATAAAGATAAGATTCTAGATTCCATTAAACACTGCAATATTGAAACTGATCAAAGGTTTAAAATGAATGAGTCAATGACTCATATGGAAGAATTACAAGTCCATATTGATAACTGTGAAATCGAAATGATGAAACGTGCAGCACCAATGTTCGATCAATTCATGCACATCACCCAACTACCAGGCATCAGCACTTTATCTGCAATCCTTATTATTTCAGAAATCGGAGTAGATATGAAACAATTCGAATCAGATAAACAACTAACCTGTTGGGCTGGATTAGCACCTGCAAATAACGAAAGTGCTAATAAGAAAAAATCAGTTCGTATTTCTAAAGCAGGTCAATATTTAAAACCTTTATTAGTTCAGTGTGCTCTTGGAGCAATCAAAGATAAGGAGGGCTATTTTGGAATTAAGTATTCTCGTATCAAAAAGAGACGAGGTCACAAGAAAGCCATTATCGCAATTGCAAGAATGATGCTTGTCAGTATATACCATATGATTCTTACTGGAGAGACATTTAATCCTTCAGATTATGAATCATTTAGAAATCCTAATCCACCTATAAAGCAACAAGATTTAACAGAAGAATCAGCAATTGAGTTTCTTAAGAAATCAGGTTTTGACGTTTCTAAATTAACTAAACCATAATATTCAATTATTCTATTTTTTCTAAATTATTCAAACTTGTTTTTAAGTTTGTCTTTTTTTATACGTTTAGATTGATTTTTGTTTCACACTTGTTTTCCCCCTTTCTTCGATATTATGTCTTTTTTTAGAAAGACAAATGAAATTCTACCATACCCCCATCTTTTTACAACATCTTTTCATTATTCATTACACTTTTCTGTAACATTTTTTACATTTTACCCATTATTGTATAATAAAAAGTGCCAGTTTTACCTGACACTTCATAATCACTATTTAGCTTTCTTTAATGCAGAAAGAATTAAGCATCCTACTACTGAACCTGCTGCAATAGCAAGTAAGTATAATGGCCAGTTGCTTACAGTTGCGATAACGAATACACCACCATGAGGTGCTCTTAACTGACAATTGAATGCGACTGATAAACCACCAGCGACTGCTGAACCAATAACGCATGATGGAATAACATGGATTGGGTCATTGGCTGCAAATGGAATAGCACCTTCAGAAATGAAAGATAATCCCATGATATAGTTTACTAAACCAGCATTTCTTTCGTCTTCAGTCCACTTATTCTTGAAGAATGTAGTAGATAAAGCGATTGCTAGAGGAGGTACCATACCACCAGCCATGACAGCTGCCATTAAGATATAGTTACCACTTGCAAGTAAACCAGTTGCTGTTACATAAGCAGCCTTGTTGAATGGACCACCCATATCGATAGACATCATACCACCAGCTACAACACCAAGAATAATACCATAGTTACCTAAACCGCTTAAGAAGTTAGTTAAAGCCTGGTTAATGATAGACATTAATGGGTTGATGGCACTTGCAAATACAGCCATACAGAATACACCAAGTAATGGGTATAAAAGAATAGGTTTAACACCATCTAATGATTTTGGTAAGCCTTTAAATAACTTCTTTAAGAATAGAATGATATAACCAGCTACGAAACCATATAATAATGCTCCTAAGAAACCTGGAGTTGCAGCAACTTTTGCAGCACTAGGATCTAAGAAAGTTGCACCAGATTTTGCAAGTAAACCACCTGCGAAACCTACAGCTAAACCTGGACGGTCCGCAATAGACATTGCGATGAATCCAGAAAGAATTGGTAACATCATACCAAATGATACGTTACCCATGTTATTGAACCAAGCAGCAAGAGGAGTTGATGAACCAAACTTAGCCCCTGCGCTCTTATCATCTACTAAGAATGAGATAGCAATCATGATACCACCAGCTACAACGAATGGTAACATATGAGATACACCATTCATTAAGTGCTTATAGAAGCTTCTACCAGCACTTTCACCTGAAGCAGCTGCTTCTTTAGCATCTGCACTTGCATGATAGATTGGTGCTTCACCGTTTTCAATCTTATTGATTAATTCTTCAGGATGACGGATACCTTCAGTAACAGGTACTGTAAGAACTGGCTTACCATCAAAACGAGCCATTTCTACATTCTTATCTGCTGCAACAATGATACCATCACATGCTGCGATTTCATCTGCAGTTAATGCATTTCCGATACCTTCAGAACCGTTTGTTTCAGCTTTTAGTGGTACACCAAGCTTTTCACCTGCTTTAGTTAAGTTTTCTGCAGCCATGAATGTATGCGCAATACCTGTAGGACATGCAGTAACAGCTAATACTTTATAACCAGTAACTACTGGTGCAGCTGCTTCTGCAGCTTCTTCAGCATCTTTTTCTGCTTCCTTCTTATCAATCATGCTTAAGAATTCTTCTGGAGTCTTCGCATTTAATAGATCCTTTCGGAAAGCTTCATCCATTAATAATGCTGATAGTTTAGCTAATGCCTGTAAATGAGTGCTTCCACCATCTGCAGGTGCCGCAATCATAAAGAATAAATGAGCAGGCTGACCATCTAATGATTCATAGTCTACACCATCAGGCACAGTCATTGCTGCTAACCCTGGAGCTTTAACGGCTGCTACCTGTGCGTGAGGAATAGCAATTCCTTCACCAATACCAGTAGAAGTTAATGCTTCACGTGCTAAGATACCTTCTTTGTATGCATCTTTGTCTGAAATCTTGCCAGTTGCACACATCAAGTCAACAAGTTTGTTAATTGCTTCTTCTTTTGAACCTACAGAGACACCAAGTTCAATGCCCTTTAAGTCCAATAACTCAGTAATTTTCATGTTATTCTCCTTTCAATTGTGCGAGACATTCATCAATGAAGTCTCTTTTTGCTAATGAATATGAGAAAGCAGTTGCTCCACCACATGCTGTACCTAAAGCCAATGCTTCATCATAATCCCCATTATTAAGATAACCAGCTACAAAACCAGCTACCATTGAATCACCAGCACCAACAGAATTCTTTACTGTACCCTTACATACACCTAAACGATGTGTATTACCGTTTTCATCTACTAATAAAGAACCATCACCTGCAAGTGAAATCAAGACATTACGTGCACCCATTTTCTGTAGCTTATTCGCATACATAACTAGATCTTCTTCAGTTTCTAGTTTTACATCAAAGATTTCTTCGATTTCATGATTGTTTGGCTTAATTAAGAATGGATGATAAGCCAATACATTCACTAGTAACTGTCCAGTTGCATCAACGACAAATAAGATACCTTTGTTCTGTAATCTTTCTAGAATTTCTTCATAGATTCTAGGACTGATGCACTTAGGAATAGAACCAGAAAGGACAAGAACATCTCCTTCTTTTAATGTATCAAGCTTTTCAAAGAGCTTTGCTACATCTTCATCAGTGATCATAGGTCCCATACCATTGATTTCTGTTTCTTCATCACTACGCATCTTCACGTTGATACGTGACATACCTTTTTCAACCTTTATGAAATCAGTATTGATATCATACTCACTCTTCGCACGACGTACAATTTCATCACCAGTAAAACCTGCTACAAACCCTAGAGCCTGAGATTCATAACCAAGTTCCTTAAGGATGGCTGAAACATTAATACCCTTACCTCCGCAGAAGATATGTTCTTCACATACTCTGTTGACGATTCCCTTCTGGAAATGATCAACTGTGATAACATAATCTAATGCTGGATTAAATGTAATTGTGTAAATCATTTACATGGTCTCCTTTTTCTGTAAAAATATTTTTTTCCGACTTCATTATATTATGTAAAGGTTTTCTTTGTCAATATGTTTCACGTAAATATTTTACGCAATTATAAAATTGATAAAAACAAAAAAGTATGACGATTAGATGCAAAAACATCATTGTCATACTATATGTGTTATCGGTTCCTAAATATCTTAGACTCATTAGTCTACTAGAGTATCATTTTCTTTTCCCTTAATACCCTTATTCTTATAATCTTAACAAAGATTATAGTCCTCATTTACTATTTACTCAATGATAGATTATTCGTTGTTTGTTAACAGTTAAATACGATTTTTTTAAACGATATTCGGCTTTTTGTTATTTTGCCGAATTTTAATTAAATTATAGCTATTATACGTTCACGAGTCGCTCACATCATACAAAAACAGACAGCCATCTAGACTGTCCATCCTGTTATTATCTTTTATCTACCGCAAACATTTCTTCACACTTGATCATGGATTTATGTGAGTTTTCTATCATTTCTGTCAAGAACAAGAAGATAATCTCTATTACTGTACTTGCTGATACTCTAGAGAAACAGAATTCATCGAGGAAAAGTTTTTCACGTGTGGCAGTTGTTATATGATATTGTACTTCTTCACCAATCGCTGAGTGAGGACTATTAGTAATACCTATTGTCATTGCTTTATTGTTGTTTGCGATTTTAACTGCTTCTAATACTTTATCGGATTCTCCTGAGTTACTAATGGCTATTAAGACATCTCCCTTACCTAAAGTAAAAGAGTAAGAGAGCTGAGTTTCCCAGATCGTTCCTGCAGTTGTTGGTATACCTAATTCATTGAACTTAAAAGCTGCATCAATGGCTACAGGAATCGTATTTCCTACTGCTATCACCTGCACTCTAGAGGCATCTCTAATACCCTCTAGAATCTCTCTAAATTCGTCTGTGTTAATAAGATTGACTGTCTGTTTGAGTTCAGTAATCTTATTTGCGAGAATATTCTGTAAAGACTGTGGAATATTATCCACAGAAATATCATTAGATACTTCTCCACTCTTATGCGTATCTACAAGTTCCTGAGCTAAAGATATTTTTAATTGGGCAAAACCTTTTAAACCCACCTTACGACAAAATCTTGATACAGACGCAATAGACACATCACTTATTTCTGCAAGTTCAGATACAGTCATATCGACTACTTTTTTAGGATTATTAAGTATGAACTTCGCAATCTTCTTTTCTGCATCAAATAATTGATCATAAAGGACAGTAATGCAATCTAATACGCTTTGTGACTGATTCATTTGATTTTCTCCCTTCATAATGAAATTCCTTACATTGTCATGTTAACACAAAAAAATAATTTACACAATCAGCTAAATCAATCACAAATTTTAACAACATATATATGTGAAAATAAAAAGAAGTTGATTATTCAACTTCCTTGATTAAACCATGAGCGACAAAATCGTTGATGAATGACAATACATCAATTCTGATTGTTCCTTCAGGGTCTTCATATTCTTTATATACTTCATCTAATACTTCATCATAAGTCACTGGATGATCAAAGAGTTTCCATAAGAAGACACTTGTTTCATTCAATGAAATAATAGAATTAGATAATTCTGTATTTTCTCCTACTGGTACAAGAACGGCTTCACCGGCAATTTCTCTTAAGATGAAATCTTCATCTCTGATGAACTTGATACCATGTATATCTCTTGTATTCTGTTCCATTATTTTCCCCCTAATTCTGGATGATAAGTAGAGACAATTTTCTGTACTTCATCACGGATTGCATCTTGATGCATATCATCAATCGTACCTCTTAGATGATGTAACTTTTCAAAATAAACTTCTTCATCAAAATCTAGAGGATGACCAATGAAAATAGAACCATTCTCGGTCTTCTGTAACCCTTCTTCATCCATTAATAATTCTTCATAAAGTTTTTCACCAGGTCTTAGTCCTGTATAGATGATTGGGATATCTACATCAGGAGTAAAGCCAGATAACTTGATTAGATTTCTTGCCAGATCATCAATCTTGACTGGTTCTCCCATATCTAGGACGAATATTTCTCCACCTTTCGCAAATATACCTGCCTGCATAACAAGTGATACAGCTTCTGGAATAGTCATGAAATAACGGATAATATTCTTATCAGTCACTGTCACAGGTCCACCATGTGCAATCTGCTTCTTAAATAAAGGAATAACAGAACCATTAGATCCTAATACATTCCCAAATCTTACAGCTGTAAATACCGTACGAGAATGACGGCTGTATGCCTGAATAATCATCTCGCACATACGTTTACTTGCCCCCATGATATTGGTTGGATTAACTGCTTTATCTGTAGAAATCTGTACAAAACGCTTAACATGATACTTGTCTGCAGCTCTTACGACATTCAAAGTACCAAAGACATTGTTTTTAATTGCTTCATTAGGAGAATCCTCCATAAGTGGTACATGCTTATGGGCGGCTGCATGATACACTACTTCTGGTCTTAATTCATTAAATAAGGCATCAATCTTTTCTCCATCACGAATAGATGCAATACGTACATCTAGCTGCAATTCTGGATGTGCATTTCTTAATTCCATCTGAATATCATAGGCATTATTCTCATAAATATCTACAATAATCAATTTGCTTGGATGTCTCGCAGCGACCTGTCTACATAACTCACTACCAATAGATCCTCCGCCGCCAGTCACCATAACTGTTCTATTTTCTACATATGAGGCAATCTGATTCATATTAACTGAAATCGGATCTCTTCCTAGAAGGTCTTCAATCTCAACATTTCTAAGCTTAGAAACCTTCACTTCCCCATTCATCAACTGATAAATACCTGGCAGAATCTTGATCTTACATCCTGTATCATTACAGATATTCATCAATTCTCTTCTTTGATTGATAGATACAGATGGTAATGCAATATAAATCTCATCGACCTCATACTTCTTAACCATCTCTCCAATGACATCCCTATCACCCACAATCGGTACATCATTCATATAATAACCCTGTTTAAGTGGATCATCATCAATGAAGCATACAACCTTCATTGGAAGATGAGAACTTCTCTTGATTTCTCTAAGAAGCACATTACCTGCTTCCCCAGCTCCTATAATCATTACATTGATTAAATGCTTGTCCTGTTCAAATAGTGGACTGTCATTTTTCATTGAACGCATTCCACGATATAAGAAACGCAAAGTAGAACTCAATATAAGAAGCATACATGGTTCAAGAATATACCATGAACGTGGCAGTTCTACCCTTAATACAAATACATAGAGGAGCATTCTGAAAAAATCAGAGCAGATAACTGCTAGAAGCAATCGTCTGACCTCTATAATAGAAGCATACCTCCACATACTTTTATAAAGCCTAAATACATAATAAACAACAAGCGTAATTAATATATCAATTCCAATAATCTTTAAATAGTTATTCCATACCCACCAATCAATTTTGAACTCCATTCTTGTAAAAATGGCTACAAACGAAGCAAGTACGGTAAACATCGCATCTAAGATCATCAAGAACAACATACGCTGATACATCACTCGATTCTCTTTAAACCTGTGCATTTTATCCCTTCCTTTTTTTGTCAACGTACAAATTACCATTTATTTGTAAACTCGTCAATATACCCTACATAAAACCTTTATATATTGCATCAAATTCCAATTACTATTATACCCTATATTTATATAGGATGATATGTGTAAAGGCTTGATAAAACCTATTTAGAGGTGTTTAAGTATTTTTTTATACAACTTTATAGTTTTAAATATCTGTATACTACTATTTAGTCTGTAAAAAACTTTATTTGTACTATTTTTAACTGTACATCCACGGACATATAAAACCTATTGTTTATGAAAAAAGCAGACCAAAGTCTGCTTATTGTACCGTGAAGCTTTCACCCTTCAACATCTTCTTAATATATTCTTTATTCTGTTTAACGCTATTTTCATCAGGAATCATATAATACAAGTTTGTGTTAGGCATATAATAGCCACCCTTCATCATCTTACCACTACCTGATACCATAGATTTCTGGAATGACCATTCAGCACCAGTATTAAGCTGATCATTGGCCACACGCGCCATTTCATTCATTGGCATATCAGTGACGAATGTACCATCAATCGCATTGAGAATATCAGTATAATGAGTAATGATGGCAGGAGAAGCCATTTTCTTAATAATAGCCTGCAATACATCCTGCTGGTTCTGTGCTCTATGACGATCACCACTCATATAGGCATGACGTTCTCTTGAGAATGATAGAGCCATCTGACCATTCATATGGTTCCAGCCTTCTTTAATAGGCTGTCCTGTCCAGGCTTCTAAGTTCTTATCAGAATAAACATCAATACCACCTAAGGCATCTACAACTTTAACCAATGATTCAAAGTTCACACGTGCATAATAGCTGATATCAACATCTAAGAACTTTTCTACAGTCTTTACAGTATTCTGTGTACCTGTCAAACCAGAATGTGTTAATTTATCCTTCGCTTTCGCATCGGCAAGAGTTACCCATGCATCACGAGGAATACTTGTCACAAGTACCTGATGAGCAGGGACATTGATTGTCATCAAGATATTAACGTCACTACGTGATACTTCCTGAACACTACCACGAGAGTCAATACCTGAAATATAAACACAGAATGGATCTTTTAAGATATCGAGTGTCTTTTCTTCTTTAATCTTATTATAAGATTTAAACTTACAGCTCCAGATGACTCTTGTATCCTTGTCGAATGACTCTTTGTATTCATTCACGAGTGTACGAGATCCTTCATTCATAAGAATAGCATCTGCCTGTTTATTATAAAGTGCATCCACAACTGCTTCTACGCCATATAATTCACTAATACCATAACTCGATACTTTTTTACTTAGTCTATCTAAGGCTTCATTGATCTTTGTTCCATTAGGATTATAAGCCACTGTCTTATTTAAGATATCTTCAGCCTTATAATAAGGACTTTCCTTCTTTACAACTAAAGAATATGTGACATAATCGTATTCACTTGTCACCTGATTAACAGCCGCCTTACCTGTTTGAATAAATACACAGCACACAAGTAAGAAGATACTAATAACTACAGAAATAATCTTACCAATAAGTGGTCTGATCTGAACATTTCTAGATTCAATAGAACTAGGTTTTGCGAATAAATACATAAGTAATGTAAGAATTGCAAGGAATGCCCCTATCACTATTAAGAAACGCATTGGTAAGATATTAACTAACGCAATACTTACCACAAGTATAATACTTAATACTGCCTGTATACCGATAATAAATCGATGATCAGTTATGAAATTCAATATTTTCTTCATCTTTGTCCCTCACTTCTATTTGATGATCTTATATTCTTTCATTAAAGCGACACGTTCTTTCCCTATCTTAATTGTCTCTGTCGCTTTATTATCTTCTCTTGATGAAGATTCCTTCATATATGTCACTATACGTGAGAACCATGCAATAGGCAATAAATAACCATGCTTTTCTAGATAAGGATATCTTCCTACTAGGTCCTTACGACTTGGGAAGAGTGTACTTCTTAAAGAAGCATGGGCTTTTTTACCTTGTGCATCTAAAGTAATCGCTTCGAGTGTCATATTAGCTGAATGCTTACGGCTCATAGAACTATTACCATATACCCCTGCATCAAGTATATCTTCTAATAAGTGATCCATATTCTCACTTAATTCTAAATACTTATCTGGAATAGGTGCATCGTGTAAATACTTCTTACCAATAGATAATAATGTTGCCCCAAAGACTTCTAGATGAATCTTCTTAAGATCATTAAAAATAGAGTCATAATCAATCTCATAATGAGAGGCAAACATCATAATATCTGCGACCTGTCTAATACCTACACCACTATGAAGGAAGTGTTTAAAGGCATGAAGTATAAGAAATAAGAAATGATCTGTTGGACACATAGTCGATACTTCCACACCCTCTATCACTTCAACAGTACGTCTCTCATGGGCTTTTTCAAAGAACTGATTCCATGACCCATAAGCAACTGATTCTTCCTGGAAAAGTGTCTTATGAAGTTCTATATAAAGTGAACTTCCCTTTAACTGATAAGGGACTTCATAAGGTTCTAAATCATCTCCTGTTACTAAATTATGTTCAGTGAAGAACTGGTGGTAAGTAGGAAATAAATCTTTAGTAATCAATAAGTCCTCATCCCCTGATACTCTTTCATCAGGAATAGGATAAAGTTTTCTTGCAATAATACCCTTTACCACTAATGGATAAAGCTTTGCTTCATTCATCTTACTAACAAGCTGTAAGAAATCTCTTGTAGAAAGTGCCTGAGTCATAGCTGCACGCATAGAAATAGCTTTGACCTGTGGGTTCACACCCTGAGATTTATAGACTGCTTCATAAACCAAAGGTAATATTTGATGAATTTGTGCAAGATTATATAATTCTGATAATTCTTCTTGTGAAAGTGGTTCCCATTCAACACTCTCACCCTTTAAAGAAGCACTTAATGCTTCTAATAGTTTTTCTTGTATTTCTGTCATATCAATTCCCCTAATGAGACTATTTTATAATAAAAATACAATTACTGCAAATCACCTTCGCAAAAAGGCAAAAAAAGAAGAACCTCTTGCGAAGTTCTTCCCTTATCTTATGCTTCTTTCTTCTTTAGAAGAACATAACCTAATAATGAAATCATAGTAAAGAATGCAGCGAAACCTAACATAGTAGAATCACCAGTCTGTGGTTTTTTGTTTGGTTTAGTTGTTTCAGTACCAGTTCCAGGTTTAGAAGGAGTTTCAGGTTTAGAAGGTGTAGATGGTTTAGAAGGAGTTTCTGGAGTGATTTCAGGGTTCTTTTCTAACTGAGCCATCGCATCACTTAACTTCTTAGTAAGTGCATCTACTTCTTCCTGAGTTAATTCTTCTTTATTTTCTAGTTCTTCCTCAATAGCCTTGATAACTTCTAATAAGTTCTTATAGCTCTTTTGTGTATATAACTTACTATCTGTATTCTTAGCCTGAGCAAGTAATAGATCAAGTTCAGCAGTATTGCCTCTTCTTACAAGTTTCTTAGAAGCTACATCTAACTTTTCAGTTAATGCAGTGATTTCTTCACTTGTATGTTCCGCCTTTAATGCTTCCTTAACTTCTTCTAATACTGGCAAGAATGCCTTATAGCTAGAAGCTGTATAGTCTTCTTCCTTGAATGAAGCGACTTTATTTTCTAATACCTTAACTTCTGCATCAGATGCCTTTAATACAAGGTTCTTTCTTGCTTCCTGAAGTAAAGCATAAGCATCTTCTATTTCAGAAACAGTTGCATCTTCTTTATTTAAGATATCTTCTGCTTTCTTTAATGCTTCCTGGAAAGGTTTTACTGTAGAAGTCAAGTAAAGTGAAGTATCAAGAGTCTTCAAATTATTAGAATCGATATAGTCTCTTAATGTCTTCTTGCTGATAGAAGCCTTCGTAACAAGAGCAGCTTTCGCATTACGTAATGCTTCTAACATTTCATTGACTTCATCAACAGATGCATCCTTGTTCTTAGCAAGTTTTTCAGCATCTGCTTTTACTTTCATAAGAGCGTTATAGCTTTCTTCAGTATAGTCATCCTTTGAAAGCTTTTCTAATGCCTTGATTTCTGCTTCTAATGCTTTGACATCACCACGAGCCACTAATGCATCATAAGAGGCTTTAAGGTGAGCTTTTGCTTCTTCTAATGCATCCTTTTCACCCGTCTGAGTGTTATAAACATTAAGTGCAGCAGCTCTAGCAGTCTTATATGCTTCATAAGTTGCAGTCGTGTACTTATCTTCTTCAACCTTTAATGAATCGATATAATCCTTAAGATTCTTAGCACATTCACTCTTGAATTCATCATCAGTTAAGCGGATGATTTCAGAAATTGTAGGAATACTATTTTCTTCCCATTCAAACTTTAACTTATAAACATTACCACGAGGTACATAGAATTCATTAAGTGACTTTCTTAAAGTACCTAACTGAATCCATTCCTTATCTTCTTCAGGAACGTTACGTGTAGTCACTTCTTTATCAATTAATGCATATACCTTAGCATTACTGATTTCACCCTTCTGGATAATGTTGAATTTCTTCACATTTAATCTATCAGAAAGAGTATAAGTTAAGTAACCTGCTTTATTTGAACCAGGCTTATAAGAAGTTAATAGGTCACCATCAATCATATACTGAGGCTTGTAACCTTTTGCTTCTGTTACATTAGATTCAAATGTAGGGTCATTGTCTTCTGGTGCATATTCACCATCATTGATCATGATTTCGTTGAATACAACAGCTCTATTGTTGTTAGATGCAGTAAATAAGATTCTTAAGTAACGAGCTGGTACATGATTGGCAGTACCTGATACATAAACCTTATTTGGATATGTACTAGATGCCTTATATCCTGCATCAGAATCGATACACTGAACACCTGCATCACCAATGTTTTCGACACCATCACCAATTGTCACAACATCTGTCCAGTTTTCTAAATCACTCGAAACACTAATAGTAGCATCTCTGATATAGTTAACGGCACTATCCTGACAATACATAGCAAGCTTATCGATATTTCTCATCTGACCTAAGTCATAGATGATATACTGACCCTTCTGTGGAAGGTCACCAAATTCAGTTGTAGAATCAATGTTGCCATCAAATGCAGCACCATTGTTTCTAGTGTCTTCTGCTACACCCCAAGATGGGTTGATAGTCATTGTTGTCTTATATAAGTATGGTGCAGTGACTTCTGTAGAATGTACTACAAACTTATTAAGAGTTAACTTAACATCAGAACTCTTCTTATTGATTAAACGTACATAACGTGCATCTGGAAGATTGTTGTTTAAATCAGTGACTTCTACCCAATCATGAGCGTTCACTGATGCTTCAACAACAACATCACCAGTATAATCAAGTTCTAACTGTTTTAAGTCTTTAACACGTGCTAACTTTACACCTACATACTGTTTAGGTGCTAAAGTCATTTCTTTTGTATACACTAAAGCAGTCTGGTCTAGTGTACTCTTAGAATGTAACTTATAGTCTGTATTTGTATAAACAGCTTTGTCATCATATTCATTGACTACATCAGTATGGTTGAATGTCTTTACCTTCCACCAATAACCTGCTGTATTACTTGAAAGATGTAATTCAAGGTTTCTTACACGAATTGCCTTAGCAGTCAAATCCTGGTCTTCAACATTTAAATGAACAGTAGCATCACCTGCATATTCTTTTAATGTCTTCCAGTTAGTACCATCAACACTATATTCTAATGCATATCTAGTAATCTTATCAGTACCACTATCCTGTACGAAGTTGATAGTACCTAGCTTCTTAGGATTATTGAATGTAAGAGTCACTGCAGCATCTACTGGAATATAGTCCTTGATTTCTCCTGCTTTATATGGAGATTCTGCAAAATGCGCATATGTAGATTCATTATCATCTAATAAGTTATCTAATGAACCACCCTTTACACCAATCTTAGTCATAGATAATGTACCCTTATCAGTGCTTGATGAAGGAGTAGTTGTTGGGTTAACTAAGATATCTCTTACACCTAACCAAGTGTTACTCTTATCTTCAGTTGCAATCATACGGATACCCTTAACACCCTTAAGGTTAAGGTCTGTTAATTCTACATTGTTTGGTAAGTCATATTCTGTGTCATTGACATCCGTCCAGTTCTTACCATCCGTTGTATACTGTACTTTCGCTTTTAAGAATGTATCTCTAGGGTTAGAGTTCGCACCCATTCTAAAGATTACATGGTTCACATCAATAGCCTTAGAATACTTGATACCTACATAAGTACCTGTAGAGATACTATTAGGGCTCTTATAAACTAATTCTGTAGAAGCATTACCATCAAAGATGTTATCTTCTTTGCCTGCTGGTGTATCTTCACGGTTAGTAATATACTTCGCAATCTGCTTATCTGGATTAACAATTGTAGATGCAATTTCAGATAAGTATGAATCAAGTGATTTAATGAATGGGACAATATGCTGTACACCTACTTCAGCATATTCTAAATGATCCACATAGTGGAAACCATAAGACTTACTCTTTTCAAAAGCAGCCTGTGCTGTTGAATAGTAATCCCAGATAGTTGCATTGTCTTCTTCATTCTGTGCAGCTTTAATACCTTTAATATAGTTTAAAGCAGCATTTGTTGTATCATCCCAGCAGTTTAACCAGTAAACAATCTGAGACTTGATTCTTTCGTTACCGCTTTCACGATAAGTCTTAGATGCATTCTGTAATACTGTAAAGGCATTGATTAATTCATCAAATTCTTCATCAGAAATCTTTTCACCTTTAGTTACTTTAGTCTTGAATGCTTGAAGCTTATCTCTTAATTCAACAGATTCTTCTAAGCGAGTCACTCTGCTATCCATGTTCTGGTTGATCATATGCTTAGATAATTCTCTTAAAGCCGTTGAAGCGGCTGTTTCTTCATAACCATTATGATCCACATATTTGAATGAAGCATTATAGCACTTATTTGCTTCTTCTTCAGTCTGCCAGATATTCCATGAATAACATGCATTACCGAATATTGCAACCTTACTTGGTTCAGACTGCTGCATTGGGTTTAATACAATACCCTGTATCTTAGAAGGATCAACACCTGGATGAAGGAATGTTGTATAACCACCCATGATTAGATGCTTCTTAGAGTTATCAGTACATGGCCAGTTGATCCACATATAAGGACCACGACCTGCAGTATTAGTGAATGATGATGTGAAGTTGTTTGTTACTTCACCCCATACACGTCCACCAGTCATGATAATCTGTACGTTTTCAGGGAAATTACGGTAGTATGACTGACCATAACCCATATATTCCTGAGTACAGAATGGTAATGTGAGCTTTAAGCCAGGGTAAGAAGGCTGTAATTCTTTAAGCCAGTTAGACATATCTGTCAATGTTCTTGTATAATTAGCGCCACCTACGTTGCCCGCATCGTCTGCAAGAATTGCAATCTGACGAACACCAGCATCAATAACCTGTTTAAACTTAGCCTGCATAACCTTGAGGTCAGCCTGATAGTTTTCTTCAGAGTTATAACGTATAGCGTGATTCATATAAGGATGTAAGGCAAATACGAAACGGCATTTAGATTTGTTTCCAGCCTCAGCAAGTGGTTTGATCTTTGTTTCAATTTCCTGATCAGTATAAAGTTCACGCCACTTAGCATTATGCTTTGGATCATCTTTAGGAGCATAGAAATATGAGTTAAGCTTATAATAGCCACCCCATTCCATCAATTTACAACGATCTTCTGTTGACCATGGATTACCATAATAACCTTCAATAAAACCACGGCTTGCAACATCCGCATAGTCTTCGATAGAGAAGTTTCTAATTGTTTTCCCCTCTACCTGCTTAAAAATGTGATATAAGCTTGTAAGGCCATAAAAAGCAGCATCTGTATCTTTACCTAAGATAGAAATAGTGCCCTTATCTGACTTTAAAGCATATGAATCAAGCTTATCAAATAAGCCTGAAGTAGAATAAGAACCAAAATGCTGATCTACATATTGGTTAGAATTCTTAATACCAACAAGAATGTTTGTCTTTCCCGCTTTCTTTTCGCTAGAAACACTTGCACTCATGCCTTTTAATGCAAGAACTTCATTAAGTCTTGCTTTTGTATCAGCATCAATACCATCTTCATAGACAACATTGACCTGATTTGTCATTTCATAATCCCCATTTGAATAGCTCATTGTATGAGGATTAGGATAGACTTCATACCCTGTATCTGCCTGTACAGCCATTGGAAAAGCAGATACACAGCCTAATGCAACAAGAAAACTTACTGCATAAGTAATGACTTTCTTTCCTTTCATCATGTTCTCCTTTCTTTTATATTTTTTCTCATTTTATGCTCCTTGAAAATTGTAAAATGAGTATTCAACATGGATTTTTACAAAAAATAAAGACCAAATAAAGTATGACAAAAAAGGTGTCATAATCTTTATTTGGTCTTGCCTGCTTAGAGTAACAATCCACATTTACTTGAATAGTATAGCAGTATATTTTTTATATTACAAGCGTTTTCATCAATTATTGCATGATACGTTTAATATGGATGCATAAGAAAGTCTGTTCATCCGGTGATAAATCATATTTATATTTATCTTTAATATGTTTTACAATACGGTTAATGCACATAGATAATCTTAGATTCTCTTTTAAGAGTTCTCTGATATCCTCTGTTGTGTCTTTTAGGTTGATTTCCTGTCCTGTGAAGATACGTTCAGCTAAGTATTTGAGATGAGTAGAAAGTCTTGCATAGCTTAAAGACTGTGGTGAAAGAGTGATCTTCATACTATTTTCAATAATACCGATAATATCTGTCACAAAGCTCATGATCTTAGTCGCATTATGCGTATTATTGTCCATAGAGAAGTTAACAAGATGCAATGCGATATAATTGGCTTCTTCTATATCTAAAGTTATACCTGTCTTTTTCTTAATATAACTTAATGCCCATAAGCCAATTTCATATTCATCTTTATAAAGAACACTGACATCTCCAAGTACGACATAAGGCAGTTTGATATTTTCTACCTTGCGTTTTAACGCGAATGAGATATGATCAGTCATTGTTAGGAATATTTCTCCATAATAACGTGAACGAAGTTTCTTAATCGCACGTGAGACAATCTGATTGGTAATTTCATAACAGTCTGGAGAGATATTATCTTCTCTTTCTAATCTTTTATGTGGATTTTCCTTAAACAGATAAGTCTTCTCAATTTTTTGAGAATCTACGACATCCCCTACTTTCTTCTGAAAGCCAATACCTGAACCGGTTAAAATAATGTCACCTAGTTCTGGAGAAATAGCGGCAACACTATTATTATTGAAGATCTTGATTATTCTCATAATATTCCCCTTTACATTAATATATCGTTCATCGCATCTGCTATAAACTGAGCATGTGTACCAACAAGTATCTGCACATAGTGTTCTCCTGCCTCCACCACATGATCAAAGCCTAGACGTGTAATCTCATCTCTATTAATGAGACTTGTATCCTTGACTTCGAGTCTTAAACGTGTAATACATGCGTCTGCAGATAAACAATTACTTCTACCACCAAGTGCTTCTACAAAAGAAATAGCGAGATCATCATAATCAAATGCGAGACTTGTCTTCACTTCTTTTGTTTCTTCTTTCATTCTTCCTGGTGTCATGAGATTAAAATGAAGAATCATACTTCTAAATACGACATAATAGAGTGCACCACAGATAATTCCTAAAGGAATCAAATGAATAGCCTGATAAGAAAATGGTGCCTTAAAACTTAACATATAATCAATAAGCCCTGCAGAAAAGCTAAATCCTGCCAGCCAATGCATACTTGCTGCAATAAACATCATTATACCAGTCATAATAGCATGAGCGATAAAGAGACTTGGTGCTAAGAACATGAAAGAGAATTCCAACGGTTCTGTAATACCTGTCAAAAAAGAAGCAAGTGCTGCAGAGAACATCAATACACCTATTTTCTTTCTATTTTCTTTATCAGCTGATTGATAAATAGCCAATGCACCACAAGGTAAGCCAAACATCATAACAGGGAAAAAGCCTGCTTGATACATACCTGTGATTCCTTTGATTCCACCAGATACTGTGCCCCAGAAACGTCCTATATCATTAATGCCTGCTACATTGAACCAGAATACTGAATTTAATGCATGATGCAGTCCTGTAGGTATAAGTAGTCTATTAAAGAATCCATAGAGACCTGCACTCATTGGTCCTAAATGGGACATCCATGTTCCAAAATGAATAAATGCATCATAAAGCAATGGCCATACATAGATAAATACACCTGCAAAAAGAAGTGTAACTAGACCTGATATAATAGGAATAAATCTCTCACCACTAAAAAATGAAAGAGGTCCTGGCAGTTCAATATGATTAAACTTCTTAAAACAATATGCCACTATAAGTCCTACTATAATACCTATAAAGGCATTACTTGTATCATGAAATGCAAGTGCAACCTTGCTGATATGAAGACCTGATATAAGTGAAATACCTTCGGGTGATAATATTTTAGTAATCATCAGATAATTGATGACAGCTGCAAGAGATAGCGTTGTATTCTTCTTATCTGTCATTCCTATGGCAACTGCAATCGCAAATAGTATAGGAAGATTATCAATCACGACACCACCTGATAATATCAAAAAAGCAGCGAACGGATTATTCACTCCCCATCCCAAAGGGTCAATCCAGTAGCCAATACCTTTTAGTAATGCAGCCAGTGGCATAATGGTCACCGGAAGCATCAGGGATTTCCCTAATTTCTGTAAAAAGTTCAACTCAATCCCCCTCTTCTGTAGTGTATCTACTATTATTATACATTTATTTCTTCCATAACTGTAAAAAATCACATTACTTAAAACATTTTGTTTCTTAAGAAGAAATGAAGAAATACAATAATCATAAAAAAAAGTGTTATATTTTCATAGCGTGGTAATTATATCATTTTTATACCATTATGTAACCCTTTACGCTCATTTTTTGTATTTAATTAATATCATATTAAAAAAAGGAAGATTTCTCTTCCTCTAGTCTTTCATAAATTTATACGTACATACACCAATCAATGCACCAACAAGTGTAACAATCATGGCAAAGATCAGCATACTTGTTAAACCCAATGTATCCTGTAAAACACCACCTAAATAACTTCCTAAGCAGAACCCAAAACCATTAGCCATCATTGTAATAAGTGTCTGTCCTGCCATCTGATCTGCTTCAGACAAGACATCATTACAATAATATGTATAAGTAGCAAAAAGCAATCCATAAGAACATCCCTGGAATACCATACCTATTAATAAGACAAATAGGCTAGGTGCTAAAGCAATCAGAAAGTTTCTAAAGATATACATAATGAGACCAAAGACAATAAGCTTCTCAGGTCCAAATCTTTTCTTTAAGCGATAAGTCATTGTCATGAATGGTGTTTCACTTGCTGCCATAAAGAATATGGCGATACCATAGAACGATGAATCCCCACCTAGCTTCTTAACTATATTAATTAAGTAAGTAGATAAAGAAGTGGCACCTGCAATCGCAAATCCAAACCCTAATAGAAAGAAGAAGAACTTCTTATATTTAGTAATCAAGCCAAATGGATTGGCTGGTTTTTCTGTTGATTCATTCTTAATAGTAGAGTGTGGGAGAATCAACAAATTAATGATAAATAGAATGCTTGAAACAATAAAGACAATATAAATAACAGATGGTTCTAACCATTCTACTAAGTATCCCATTAAAAAGGCACTTGATGCATAAGAGAATGACCCAAGTCCTCTAGCAAGCCCGAAGTTGATATCTGAACCCATCTTTACATAATCCATTGCGAATTGTGATAAGAATGGAACAACACAAGTACTCAAGAATAATAATGCGATATAAAGTACCATAACAATGACTTTAGGGAGTGTGACAAAGTACAGGGCACTAAATGATGCAAATAATATAGCATAGATTCCTAAGATGACATTGTGGGGAGTCAGCTTTTCAAATTGATTCGGTAAGTTAGAGATATTTGCGGAAAGCAAAAGCATCATGATACTTCCCATAGCAGTCACTATCCCTATTTCTGTGTTCGTTAATCCCTTATATTGTAAGAAGATGGCTACATAGCCAAAAATCGTACAGTTAGTGATCCAATATAAGAACTGGATACAATTGTATTTCATTTGTAGGTGTTTCATACTTTTCCTCCTGATAACCTACGCCATTATATCTAAATTAGTTATGCGGTTACAAGGATTTTCAGAAAAAGAAAAATTAAGTATTAGACATCATGTAATCAAAAAGACATGACTCTTAAGAATCATGTCTGAATATTCAAACAAAGTGCCCCGGTTCTAGGAACCAGCATGCTCTACATGACTAGTTATAGAACATGCTTCAGGGCAGTTTGCTGTGTCCGCTCTCTAGACACAAGTCTATTTTAAAAAACATTTTTTCACTCGTCAATACCCTTTTGTAAATTTCTTTCAATATGTAATAGAATTATAGTTATTTATGAATTTAACAATTGAAAAAGTGGCATTTTTTCTCATTTTCATGAGTAAAAAAGTTCTATTTTTGTTATTTTCCTAAGTGTATTAATTGCCTCAATATGAAAATACATTATAATTTCACAACATGTGTAAAGATATTTATTTTGTAAATGATTACATATAATAACATGAGATTCAGACTCTCTCTGACGTTTTCAAAGCTTGAAAAAAAGCCCCTACTAGTAGGGACTTCAGAAATAATTATTCAGCTTTTGAATTTACTAACTTACCAGTTGAATGGAAAGTAATCATAAGACCAAGAGCGACTAATAATACAGCAACGACTAATTGTAGACCATCTGTCATGATCATGAAACCACCAGTTACGAATAACTTCATGCAGATACCATAAATAGCCTGTACTAATGCTGTCATAGTTACAACAAACATTAATACCATTGGTACATATAACATGAAACCTTTTCTTCCAGTAACCTTTAAGAATACAGCAAGTGAGATTAATACCATTGCAGCAAGTAACTGGTTTGCTGAACCGAATAATGGCCAGATGTTAACATATCCGCCTAAGCTTAATAAATAGCCAAAGAAGAGTGAAATGAGTGTAGAGACATATTTATTAGTTAAGACTGATACTAATTGTGATGGTGTTTCTCCTTCTTCTACTTCGAAGAATTCCTGGAAAGACATACGTGAGATTCTAGCAACTGCATCTAATGAAGTTAATGCAAGAGCAGAAACGAACATAGTCATAATACAAAGTCCCCAAGACTGTGGTAAACCAAACTGTGCGACTAAACCAGTTACACCAGCAGAGAACTTAGTGAAAGGTGTAGCAGTATCAGCTAAAGCCATGTTAGCAAGAGCTGTATCTAAGACACCAGTCTGTTTTAAGTTTGGTAATGAACCAACGATGACGATAACTAATACAGCAAGTAATGATTCTAATAACATTGAACCATAACCAACCTGAAGCATATCTTTTTCATTCTTAACCATCTTAGAAGATGTTTCAGAAGATACAAGAGAATGGAAACCAGATACGGCACCACAAGCGATAGTTACAAATAATGTTGGGAATAAGTAACTTCCTGTAGCTGATTTAAATCCAGTGAATGCTGGTACAGTAACAGTTGGGTTACTTAAGAATACACCTACAAATGCAGCAGCAATCATACCGATGAATAAGAATGTAGTTAAGTAGTCACGTGGACCTTTTAATAACCACATTGGCGTAACAGATGCAAAGAAAATATAAACAAATACTAAATAAATCCAAGTAGTTTTAGTTGCATATACAGGGAATTTGATACCCACTGCAAGCATTGCAACGATTAAGACAATTCCAAGTACAACCTTTGGCCAACCTTCTAAGTTAACCTTACGTAATAATAAACCAAATGCCATAGCAACAAATACATAAAGAATAGAGATAGAAGCAGCACTGGCATTAGGTGCAAGCTTAGCTCCTTCAGCACTGAAACCATTGAATGTTCCAGCAACCATATCTGCGAATGCAGCAATAACGATTAATGTGAAGACCCAGCAGAATAAGAAGAATAATTTCTTACCAGTTCTACCAATGTATTTTTCGATGATCTGACCCATTGACTTACCTTCAGATTTAACTGAAGCATAAAGTGCACCGAAGTCCTGTACAGCACCGAAGAATACACCACCGATGACTACCCATAAGAATGCAGGTAACCAGCCAAATACCATAGCCATAACTGGTCCAGTAACTGGTCCAGCCCCAGCGATAGATGAGAACTGATGTGCAAAGACTGACCATTTATTAGTAGGTACAAAGTCTGTGCCATCTTCTTTTGCAACAGCAGGTGTTGTTGCATTAGGATCAATACCCCAAGTTTTTACTAAATAGCGACCATAACATAGATAGGCTACTACTAGGATAAGGGCTGCTAATCCAAGTAAAAGTAAACCATTCATAAATAAATTCCCCCCAGAATTACTTTATACATATAAAACAGATATAAAAAAGGCTTTCGTCTTAGAATGACCTGTCTAAGACGAAAACCTTTGTTTCCGCGGTACCACTTAGATTGTGATTGACATCACCACTTCACATCCCATGAATGCTATTTCTTTAACGCAGAAATTACGGCCTTCTTTACTATTATTTTCAAGAAAACAGCTCACAAGGGATGGTCCCATAATCATTACCTGCATCCTTTCCACCAGCTGGATGCTCTCTATAGGAAGCGGATTAGAAATCGTATCTTGTTCAACGCTCTGTTTCGTATGTATGCCTATATAATAGTCCAATATTATTTTTTGTCAACACTTTATTGCGAATAATGTAAATATATTTAATAGTTTTATGTTATTCGTAAATGTAAGCGGTAGTTACATGTCGAAGTATTCTAAATCAGCATAGTAAAACTTCACCTATATTTGGATTTAATATATTGTTTAATGGCCTCCATATAGTCTTCTTCCCTATCATAATCCTGTGGATCAACATCATACATATCAGATGGATCATAGTATTCTTTCCATTTTACTCTTAAATCATCTAAATAACCACTTTCATGATCATACTGTATAGGATCTATAGAACTAAATGTGTTAAAGGAATTATGTTTATCTCCCCAGGACTGTTTACTTTCTTCAGTTGGATTTTCTTCTATATCAACCAGATTAGACTCAGATTTACTTAAATGTTCCCTAGACAATTGTTTCTTCGCTTTATTACGATTACTTCTATATGAAGGGGATTTTGCATCAAGTCTTGCTATATGGCGCTTCCACTTTTTAATAGCTTCGACATAATCATCTTCATACTCATAAGCACCTGGATCTACATCATATTTATCTTCAGGATCATGTTCTTCTTTCCACTCCCTTCTTTCATCAATCGCAAAATCATATTCAAAAGGATAATCAAATGAACTAGGATCAAGTCCTGGAAAATCATCATAGGGATCATATTCTTCTCTTACCTTCTGATACAATGCATCAAGATATTGTTCTTTAGTATCAAAATCTAATGGATTTACATCATATTTATCATAATCCGGTTCAACTTTCTTCCAATCAAGACGATCTAAATACTCTTGAGCTGCTTCTTCATATTTCTCAAAATTCTTATACTTTGAAACATCAACATACCCATCACATATTTCAAATGGATCCACATATTCTTTCCATTCTTCTCTAAGTGCATCCAGATACTCAGCGACAGTTTCATAATCATACTGACTCACATTGAATCTTTGATCAGGGTTATACCTCTCAGCCCACTTATCTTTTCTCATCATATCTCTCACTGCATATAATAGTAATGATCTTTTTCTCATAGTGTCACCTTTACTTCTACTATTCTCTTATCTCATTTTCACTTTTATATAATTCTGGATAGCGTCCATATAGTCTCCTTCATTATCATAATCATGTGGATCTACATCATACATATCAGAAGGATCATAATATTCTTTCCATTTCACTCTTAAATCATCTAAATAATCACTTTCATGATCATACTGTGTAGGATCTACAGAACTAAACGAATTATAGAAATTATGTTTATCTCCCCATGACTTTTTATCTTCTTCAGTTACATGTTCCTCCTGAGAAACTTCTACTATATTATCCAAATGATACTCAACAGAGTTTGGACGTTTTCTAGACATTTGTTTTAGTGCTTTATTACGATAAGCATCCATATCATCAGACTTTAAAACTTCTTCTCCATCTAATTCTGCATCAAGCTTTGCGACATAGTCCTTCCACTCATTGACAGCTTCTACATAGTCTTCTTTATCAAAGAATGTACTTGGATCAACAGGATATTGATGATTTGTATCATATAGTTCTAACCAATGTATTCTTTCATCTATTTCATATTGATACTCATAAGGTGAATCATAATCTAGAGGATCAATACAATAAAATTCATTTTCAGGATCATACTTCTCTTTTATTCTCTTTGTTAGAGCATCCAGATAAGTATCTTCATTCTTATAGTTTTGTGGATCAATATCAAAATCGCCATATTTAAATACTTCTTCAATCCATTCAAGATGTTCTAAGCATATATTAACTGATTTTTCATAGTCTTCAAAATTATCATATTTAGATACATCAACATAATGATCACATTCATCAAATGGATCTGCTTCAGATTTCCAATCATCACGCAAAGCATTTAAATATTCTTCTTCAGTATCATACCAATCAACATCTACAAAGAATTGTTGGTGAGGATTATATTTTCTAACCCATCTATCTTTGTTTAGATCTTTAATTGTTTGAAATAGTGTTGATATTCTTCTCATAGTATCACCTTAATCTTCTATTGCTTCTTGATATTCCTCTAAAGAATCATAATCCTCTACATCAGTATTATGTTCACTATAAGGATCATATTTCTCTTTCCATTCTTCACGTAGTGCATCTACATTATCATAATCATATGGGTTTACTTTGAAATCATTGCCTGGATTATATATTTCAGCCCACTTATCTTATTATTAATTCTATGACATTGTATTGTTTTCTTCATTGTAATCACCTCTTACCTTTTATTATATAAAGTTTGTACTAATACCTCCACGAGAAACGTAAAATGTAAAATTATTCTTGTGTCTATCTGCATTATTTCTATAGTTTTCTGAATTTTTCATATCAGCAATTGACATTCTATAACAAATAGGTTATATTGATTTTGCGATCAGATTGCAGATACTTGTGAAGCCTGCGATCGGGGGAGGGTGCCGAGGCCCCTCTTTTTTTTGCTTAAAAATAGTATATTCCACAAAAGTAATTTTCCAATTAAAAAGGTATATTTAATATAGAGGCATCATCTTAAATACTCAACTCCAACATCAAATAAGTTAGAGCAGTTCTCATAATACATATTTTTACGAGGTGCATATGACAAAACCATTTATTACATATACCAATCAGATTGAAAATTTAAAGAGCGAAAAACATTTAATAGTTACAGATACTAATTATGCAATCACATCCCTAAAAAATATCAGTTACTACGGATTAATTGGTGGTTACAAACATCCATTTATTGATATTCATACACGTAAATACGTTAATAATACTTGTTTTGAAGATATAGTTAATCTTTATGAATTAGATGAAGAATTACGTGGATTATTCTTCAAGTATTTATGCCGTATAGAAAGAAAACTACGTTCATCTATTTCTTACCACTTCTGTCAAAAACATGGAGAACGTCAAGAAGAATACCTTAATCCCAACAACTACAACATGATTCCTAAAAATATGCGTGGAATTATAAAACTAATTCAAATACTAGATAATGTAGCTAATAAAAACAAGAATCACAAATATCTTGTTTACCAGCGCAATAAATATCATAATATCCCGCTGTGGGTGACTTGTAATGCTCTTACTTTCGGTCAAATATCCAAGATGTTTGAATTTCTACTTCAAAATATGCAAGGACTCATCTGCCAGGACTTTGGAAATCTCAAGAAAAATGAAATGATTAGTTATTTAAAAGTATTAACACTCTATCGAAACGTTTGCGCTCACAACGAAAGACTTTTTTCTTATCGCACGTATATTGATATTCCTGACACATTGATACACAAAAGATTAAACATACCAAAAAGTGGCTCAAAATATATATATGGAAAAAATGATTTGTTTTGTGTAGTTATTACCTTTCGCTATCTACTACCACAAGCTGATTTTTTAGTATTCAAAAAGCATCTGATTCATATTTTCAATCAATACGAAAAGAAGAATTCAAACTTAAAACTAGAGCAACTTTATGAATATATGGGATTTCCATCTAACTGGAAACATATCACAAAATTCCGCAAAATATAATCATAGTCGTCTAAAACAGCATAATTTTATATCATCCACAACTGATATTTTGATCTATCTAGATTATATTAGTTCTACGATTAGATTGCAGATACTCGTGAAGCCTGCAATTGCGGGAGGTGCCAAGTCTCCTTTTTTTTACATAAAAAAAGCCTGAGTTATGACTCAGACTTGTGTGTAAATGTAATAATAAGACCTGATACAATTGCACCAGCAAGGAGTGCTAAGACATACTTGAGTGGATTAGACATCAAATAGATAATCCAGATACCACCATGAGGTGCCATCACTCCACACTTAAAGTAAGCAGATAATCCACCGGTAATAAGTGAACCTAGGATACATGCAGGTAAGACATGTTTTTGATCCTTCTTCATAAAAGGAATAGCCCCTTCTGATACAAATGATAAGCCCATAATAATGTTCTTTAAAGTAGTACCTCTTTCTTCTTTAGTCCACTTTTCTTTAAATACAAGTGTAGAGAAGCCAATCGCAAGAGGTGGAATCATACCAGCACCCATAACAGAAGCCATGATAATAGCCGCATTATTCGCTCTAGTGAAAACTAAAGCATTCGCAAATAAATAAGCAAATTTATTAACAGGACCACCCATATCAATAGACATCATCGCACCAAGTGATGCCCCAATAATAACTAATGAAATAAGTGGTAGGTTATTCACACGTTCCATAATAAATGAATGACCAATTACTATATATGTATTAAGTACTGTCATCACAATACCTGATGATAATACGCCTAATACCGGATATAGTAAGACTGGTTTAATACCCTCAAACATATCTGGAATCTTAGTACAGAGTTTCTCAATCGCAAGTACAAGGTATCCTGCAATAAAGCCCCCTACTATAGCCCCTAAGAAGCCTGATGTACTCAAAGTTGTATAAGGGTTATTTAACCAGGCTAAAGTAAAACCACTATAGGCAATATAACCACATGCAAGTCCAGGTCCTAAAGCTGGACGATCTGCAATACTCATCGCAATATAGCCTGATAATACAGGTAATACAAGTAAGTAAAGAATGTTTCCAAAGACATTCAGTATATTCGCAAATTGTGTATTAAATGTAAGTTTAGTTGCAAGTACACTCATAAATCCTGCTGCAACTAGAATAGGTAAAGCATGAGAAAAACCATTCATTAAATGTTTATAAGGAATATGCCATCCCTTTTCCTGGTTATTCTCTACCTTTACTTCTTCACCTTTATAGATAGGTGCTTGTTCATCTAGAATAATCTGAATAAGTTTTTCAGGTTCATCAATCCCTCTTGCAACAGGACAACTATAGAGTGGTAAGCCATTAAAACGATTTAAAGAGATATTCTTATCAGCTGCAATAATAACACCCTTTGCGTGTTCTATATCTTCTTGAGTGAGTTCATTCTTAACCCCTACTGAACCTTGTGTTTCTACCTTAATAGATACACCCATTTCCTTAGCCTTTTTTTCTAATGCTTCTGCAGCCATATATGTATGAGCAATTCCTGTTGGACAAGCAGTGACTGCTAAGACTTCAGGGTGTTTGACTGCTTCTGTTTCATGTTTAGCACTTTGCGCTAAATCAATAATAGATAAGAATTCTTCAGGCGTTCCCGCATTCTTTAAATCTTCACAGAAATCATGATCCATGAGTAATGTAGAGAGTTCACTTAATACCTGTAAATGTACATTATCGCCATTATCTGGTGCTCCAATCAAGAAAATAAGAGTTGTAGGCTGACCATCCATAGATTGATAATCTACACCCTCAGGCAAAGTCATAGCGGCAATACCTGCTCGAGTAATCGCAGTTGTTCTTGCATGAGGAATCGCAATACCATCCACCATACCTGTAGTAGAAAGATTTTCTCTTTCTATAACTGCTTCTTTATATGCTTCTTTATCAGAGACATTGCCCTGTTTATTCATTAAAGACACCATTTGATCAATTGCATCCATCTTGTTAGAGGCATGACCATGAATCTTAATGGCTTCTTTACTCATCAAATCTGTTATTTTCATATTCTTCTCCTAGTTATGATATACATGCATTCTATCATAATTTTATGTAAATAAGTACGGTAATATTATGTTTATAAGAAATTATTTTTCTTATCATTTAACACTTCATAGAAATAAGATTATAATAAGAAAAGAAAGAAGGTGTTACTATGTATGCAGTCATTTATGGTGACATGGAAAATGGAGAAAACATTGAAGTAGAAGGACTATTTCAAACACACGTTGAAGCAGTGAAGGCATTGTATGAGAGTGCTTCTAAGACATTTGATTCTATGAATATTGATATAGAATCATGTGTTGAGGATGAGTATGACTGGAGTCCTCGTGGTGAAATCCATAAGGAAAGTGCCTGGGCTAATAGTGGCGGTAAAGATGGATATGCTTTGTTTTGGAATGTGATAGAGATAGATAACAGAGCTTTTCAAAACAAATAAATGTAAAATATGACATATAGAGTGAAAAGTTTCAACTTCAAAAGAGTTGATGCTTTTTTATTGCCTTAAAATGAGGTAAAATTGAATTAAAGGCGGATCACGATATGAAAAAAGAAGCGAAGAAGAAACTTTATGAAAGCACTGTGGAATTATTGAAGGAGAGTGATTATGAAGATCTCACAGTAGGAAAGATATGTCAAAATGCCTGTCTTTCTAGACAATCATTTTATCTTTATTATCATTCCAAAGATGAGATATTAAAAGAAATCTATTTTAATCTATTTAAGTATACTTATCTAGATAAAATAGAAAACAAGCAGTATATAGAGTCTGATGATTTTATTATGAAAGTAATTGATGTCTATGAAGCGCATGCAACTATCTTCATTACATTAGATAAGTGGTACTACCAGGATTTTTTATCACAGGAGAAGCAGCGTTTTCTAGAAGAAGTCTCTCTTCGTGAATTTGATAATCCATTTATTGAGAAATACTTTAAGTATTTCATGATTTCTTTCTTAACACCCCTCCTCTATATCATGATGGGATGGCTCAATGGGGATAAGAAAGAATCAAAACAAGAACTACAGACAATCATTAAAACATTTGTATATCACAAATAATAAAACCCTCTCATTTTTGAGAGGGCCCTTTATTTTATAAGTCTTTAGTTAGATTATATGCTTCAGTAATAGCTGTCTTGATATTACCAATTTCATGGGCATCACCAATCATATGGTAGTTAAGACCACTTTCCTTCAACATTTCTTCTACAGCTGGGTTCTTCTTATAACCTGCTGCAAAGATAAGTGTATCTGCATCCTTGATTGTATGAGTCACGCCTTCAAGTGTATAGTTGATTTCAGTTTCAGTTACTGATTCTACCTTAGCACTTGTAATAATCTTGATACCTTTTTCCATCATTCTTCTTACAAGTAAGCTTCTGCCCGGTCCAGATTCATTCATCATGACACCATTGGCCATTTCAAGTACTGTGACATCTCTATTTCTAGGGAATAAGTCATTGATTAATGGTGCTAAGTAATCAGCTGTTTCACAACCTACTGATCCACCACCAATAATAACGATCTTACGACCTGGGAACTGTTTACCAGCTAATACATCATCTGCAGTCATCCATGATTTGAACTGAGTAAATGGATTAATAACGATTGGAGAAGCACCAGTACCTGCAATGACTTCATAATCCTTGAATTCATTCTGTAACATATCTAAAGTCACTTCTGTATTTAATCTTACATCAACACCTTCAAGTTTATGAGCCATATACTTGATAACTAATGTTAGATCCTGTTTTGCGATAGGTACTGCAGCTAAGTTCATTTCTCCACCTAACTTATCATCCTTTTCGCATAATACAACATGATGACCTCTCTTATGAGCTACAAATGCTGCTTCCATACCTGCTGGCCCACTACCAATCACAAGAATATTCTTCTTGTTTTCTGCTTCTGTAATCGTATCTTCGTTTTCAATTTCTAATGAAGGATTGATTGTACAAGATACACGTTTACCAAACATAATACCTGTTAAGCAGCGTAAGCATCCAATACATGGTCTAATATCTTCTACATGACCATTCATTGCTTTATTAACGAATTCTGCATCACATAAGTTAGCACGTCCCATCATACAGATATCTGCTTTATCATTCGCAATGAGTTCATCTGCAATCCAAGGTTCAGTAATACGTCCAACTGTTGCCACTGGAATAGATACATGCTTCTTAATTTCTTCACTTAATAATGCATGTGAACCCATCTTAGTCCCTGGTGCTGGAATAGAACTTCCTCTTGCGATAGTTGTACCACCAGAAACATGAAGCATATCTACACCTGCTGCTTCTAATTTTTTAGATACATAAATCATATCATTGATGTTTAAACCACCATCAGTATATTCATCACCAGAAATACGTACATCAATAATAAAGTCCTTACCACACATTTTACGTACTTCTTCAATAACTTCTAAAGTAAGTCTTAATCTACAAGAGATATCTCCTCCGTATTCATCTGTTCTCTTATTATATAAAGGAGATAAGAAACCACCTAATAAACCATGAGCATGAGCTGCATGGATTTCAACACCGTCAGCACCTGCAGTTTTAACTCTTAAAGCTGCTTCACCAAACTGTTTAATAATAACCTTTAATTCTTCTTTAGTGACTGAACGTGGTGCTTCTTTTGCATAATATGGTCCTACATTACTTGGTGCAATTAATCTTGGTGTACCAGGAATTGGGAAAGCCATATAAGCTGGGTGGAATAACTGTGGTAGAATCTTACAATCATACTGATGTACTGCTTCAGTTAATTTTTTCCATCCAGGAATAAAGCTATCATCATGAATAGACATATCTCCAGGTAAATAGATATATGTTGGTTCGACTGTAGTTACTTCAGTAACGATTAATCCAACACCACCCTTTGCACGAGCTGCATAATGAGCCACTAATGCATCAGTAACATAACCCTTATCAGCTAAGTTTGTACTGATAGGAGGCATAAAAACTCTGTTTTTTATAACTGTTTCACCAACTTTAATAGGTGAAAATAAATGTGAAAATTCCTTCATTTGTATTTTCCTCTCTTTCGTCCACATTATATCACTCCTCTTGTGAATAAAAAATCATGCTTTTATATAAAAACAGTCATATTTTGCCTTCTTAATATAGAAAGAAGACAATATATGACTGTTATAAAACAATTTGTATGCGCTTACCTTTTTGGGATATTTTTATTTCTTCTTCTGTTTCCAGCTTAATATGTTCTGCGTTTAAAGTGATCTTGCATTTCTCATCTTCGTAGATAGTTTCTTCTTCATTAATGAAATCTTCTAATATTTCATCAAAGTTATCGAGATTCATTTCTCTTTCTTCTGTAGGTGCAAAATTCTTCTTAAAACGTTTTCTATAATTACTCGGTGATATACCATAGATTTCTTTAAACGCTTCTGTATAGGCTTTAGAATTAGGCATACCGCATTCATCCGATATTTCTGATATATTCTTTATTCCTTCTAGTAAATCTTCTAAAGAAGCACGAATACGTACACTATTTAAATACTTGACAAAAGTAATACCAGTAAACTTCTTAAATAATTTAGATGTATAACTTAAACTGAATGAAAGTGTATCTGCCACATCACCTAAAGTTAAGTTATCATTGTAGTGAGAATCGATATATAAAATAGCCTGCATATAGTTCTTATGGGCTTCATCCTGTAAAGGGAGAGAAGACATAGAGAAAGAAACCTGAGAAGCAATAGAGAGGATGTCCATCATATAAGCATTAAGAGTATAGAGGTTATAGTTTTCCTGTCGAATAAGTTTAAGAATCCCTGATATCTTATTTTTTAATTGATCATAAGCCTGATTTGTAACAATCATCGTAGAAAAAGCTTCAGTGCTATTCCCACTCATTGCGGAAGTCATACGATCAAAATCTATATGTATTGTAAGAATTACTCCATCTTTTTTATGCGTAATCAAATGAATATCTCCGGGTGCAATCATCAAAAGTTCACCTTTTGATAGTTTAGAAGTAAACTTCTCTGTCACTATCTGGTATTCTCCCTGCAAGACATAAGAGAGTTCTAGACTCTTTTGTCTAGAGAAGATATGACGTTCAAAGCTGTTGATACTTAAAGAGAGAGGATATCCAAACTTCTGCCCTGAAAAATCATAATAGTCCGACATATTCATCATAATAGTAAGTCCTCCAGATATTTACCTATTCCATCATGATCACAATCATCACATACTGCATTAGAATATTCTTTCACATGTTCAAGTGCATTACCCATTGCGACACCTGTTCCTGCCTTAATAAGCATAGGAAGATCATTTTCACCATTTCCAAAAGCGATGGTATCCTTTAAATCAATATGGTGAAAACGTGCAATTCTCTCCAACATTGTTCCTTTATCTACACCTTTTGGTCCTATTTCAAGCCAATAAGGATCAACTAAAGAACATGTATAATCAAGTCCCTCAACGTCAAAGGATGGACGTCCATAAAAGACAAATTTATCAAATATTGCATCTCCATGTATCGGTTTATGCAAATGTAGTAATCGAACAAGCAAAGATTCATTATAGTGGAACATCACTCTTTTATTATTGATATAGACAATAAAGCCATAGTGATGTGCTTTTGCATATCTTCTTACTTTTAAGTAATCATCATAGTTTAAGCGTTCGTGTTCAAATACATTCTCTCCTAGATGATCATGATAAGCTTGTCCATTATTGCATGAATAGCCACTCATTGGATATTTTTCAAAATGAAGCATATCACCATATTTCTTTAAACTATTAATATGACGACCACTCGAGAGAATAACGCCTATTCCCTTCTCTTCTAGTTTAATAAGTGCCTCTAGTGTTCGTGATGAGATTTTAGAACGACGGTTTAGTAATGAACCATCCATATCACAAAATATTAACTTCATAAAACACCTCCATGGAACAATCATAACACAAAAGGTTTCAGGACTAAAATCCTGAAGTCAAAGTAATAAGATATTTAGTAAACATAATAAGTATGAATGCAATCATGAACGTATGAGAACCTAGTTTTTTATAGAAAAAAGACATGCATAATCCTACCCCTATTTCAATACAGACCGTTCCTATAAGTCCTAAGATACGAATATCATAAAAGAAGAAATCAGTGAGAATAGAAAAGAAAACAAATTCAACAAGTGTAAACACTATTCTTTTGAACATCATTGTATGATACTTCTTTCTTCCCATTCTGATAATTGAAAATATATCTATTTCAATATACTGGAAGATACAATCAAATACTATTTTTAAATATAAGTAATTAACTAGAAGCGAGAAAACAATATAAATAGGTCTTTGAGGAAAGAAGTATTTGATATCTGCATAATCAAAAAAGTTGATATGAAATACTTCTCTACATATAAGAAATAGAATGAAGAGAGGAACATAGTTCTTAATAATCTTCACTCTTAAGTTTCCCCTCCTCTAGTAAATAGGTATATGTATAGTGAACATGTGGTAAGCGGTCATGTGATGCAATCACTATGCTTTTACCACCTTCTACTAGTGTATTGACCATATTCTCAAATACGATAATTCTCTCTTCATCCAAGCCTCTTGTTGGTTCATCAAAGAAAATAAGGTTCTGATCTTCCATCACTGCTTGAATAATACCTGCTTTTTGTCTCATACCTACAGAATAATTCTTAAGTGTAGAAGAACAATCATAATCTAATGAGTACATATGACATAATTCTCTTATTCTTTCTTCATTATAGTGATGATTAATAGAAGCTAGAAATTCAAGATTGAATCTTAAAGATTCATTTTCAATAAATCCTGGATTTTCTATAAGTGCACCTATATATGTATCAGGCTTCTTTTCAATAATGCCTGAATCACTTTGGATAATATCGCAGATGATCTTAAAGAGTGTAGATTTGCCACATCCGTTCTTTCCATGTATATAGAGACATTCTCCTTTATTTATTTCTAGATTTATATCTTCTAATACAGTGTTTTGTTTAAAGCTCTTTTTAATATGATTGACTTTCAACATCTTTATTCCCTCCTAGAAAAACATGTAATGATAAACAAGATTGATAATGATAGGTAAAGCGATATAGAGAATGTTTGATTTTCTATTGAACTGCAGATATATAATAGATATCTCAAAAAAGTAAAGAAATGTGTAACAGACTAACATCAATAGAAGCTTGATACTCATTTGAGAGATACCATATACAAGAAATAAGAAGGTATAGAGAATAATCAAGAGAGATAGTGTAATAATAATCATAAAAGAATAGGTGGTTTGTTGTGTATTCTTATATCCCATACGTGTAATCAAAGTATGATTGATACCATTGATGATCATCACCTTCTTATACATAATCACTAGATAAGTAATATTCAAAATCAAGGTGATATAGTTACTTGTGAGAAGTATATAAATGAAGTTAACTCTTTTATTTAACCGCGTGACTACAGGAATAAGAAGAATCAATACAATAAGTGAAATGGTGTCCTGTTTCTTAATAAGTTTAAGTAGTGGAGTCATGATAATCCCTCATTCCAAAAAGAATAGATGACAAGAGATAATAAATTAATGCCGTACCAATATAGAAAAGATGAGGATTGTTATTTAAAACAGGACTTTTAATAATGCTTGGGGTGAGAATATTTATGATATTAAGGAAATAAGCCAATGTGGCTAATAAGCTTCCTGATGTATTATAGAATGTATGAGATAAAACAGATGCGCCAATATAAAGAATAAGAGATACAAGCAAACCTAAAGTTCTATAGAGATAGACATTCTTAATAAAATACTGTAATGAGAATAAGAAATGAGAAAAGAATGCATAGCCTAATGATGAAAGAATCATATAAATAATAAGATTAAGAAGTAATGAACTCGATAATAGATGAGTCTGTCTAGTCGCATTCATATAGATTGGATTAATAGAGAAAGAAATCTTAAAAAAGAAAAGATGAATGATTAGTATTGTAAGTAGATGAGTCATAAGAATAAGAATAAATGTTGCAAGAAAATTGAATTGTCTTTCTTTTTTATGATAAAGAGAAGAAGACATGCGTGTTATCATAAAATGATTGAATTTATTATGATTATATAATAAGAAATCAGCACTAATGATATTAGGCACAATGAGTGTTGTAAGGACATATAATATAAGTGTAAGTCCTGAATCCTGTAAGCAATAGAAGAAGTCTAAGCCCATTTCAGGATCCTTTGATTTCATTAGTATCATTTCTTTTTCAGGAATAGATCCATAAGCTCCTTTATAGCTGATGAATATTCCTGCAACAATCGCAATGAAATAAATAGAAAATAAGAGAAGTTTCTTTTTGGATTTAAATAAGTAGAAGAATTGTTTCATAAATTATCTCCTTAATATGTTAGAATATAATTAATAGTTCTTTTGTTTATTTCATTTTAGATAATACATAATATATATTCAATTGTGTGATCGTTAATGGTCTATTTAAAAGCGTCAATGATAAGGAGATGAAATCTATGGCGTACAAAATTGCGATTGTAGATGATGAAGAAAATGACTTAAAACATGTTTGTCATCATATAAGTGATTTCTTCTCATCTACAGATATAGAGCTTAATACGTATATAGATGCCTTACAATTTCCTATAGATATATATTTTGATGTCTTATTTCTCGATATCGATATGCCTCATGTTTCAGGATTAGATCTTGCGAAAGAGTATAAAAAAAGACATCAAAATGCCTTAATCATCTTTATTACTAGCCATAATGAACTTGTTTATAAAGCTTGTAATATTCATCCTTTTGACTTTATTAGAAAAGAGAATCTAGATATAGAAATGCCTGATGTATTAGAAGAAATCAACTATCATTTGTCTCATTTACATCCAAGTGTGACATTTTATATCAATGGAAATGCCTATATATTAAGAAAAGAGTCTATTCTTTATTGTGAAAGCTTCAATCATCAAACAGAGATACATTTTGATACATCTTCTATTACTGTCAATATGCAGCTAAGTGATGTAGAAAGAACGATTGATTCTAATCATTTCAAAAGAGTAGGACGTTCTTATCTAGTAAACATGAAAAAGGTGACCAAGCTAGAAGGTACAACATTATATATAAGTGAGCATTACCAGATACCAATAAGTAGAAGAAAGAAAAAGCTTGTATTAGAGTATATGAAGGAGGTGCATCTTTGATGTTAGAAACAAATAATATAAGTTTCATTGCACTATCCTTGATGTTGTTGTCATTTTTCTACTATGTGTATTCTATCAACATAAAAAAGAACCTGATGAAGTTTATTGGTTCCATAGTCTTATTAGCATCTGTTTCTATTATTTCTTCTATGTTGATACACAATGGACTTCTTAGTATATGTCTATTAGGTTTATGCTTAATTCTGTTTAAACAGGACAGTCTTCTAGAATGTCTATTTATATCACTCTACTTTATCTTTCTTAAGGTTCTTACCTATGTGATTATGACATGGGGTATCAATATTTTTATATATGATCTAGTTTTACCTATTCATGATACAATCTATGGTTCAGATATCCTTTTATGTTTATTTTTACTTCTAACAGGGCATTTATTTAAGAATTATTTACTGCGTATTAAAGAATATACCGCCTTCTATCTTGGTATCCATTCTGTATTAATACTCATCTATTTGTCTTATCTTATAACTATTTTCAAGAAAGGTTCTCTTCCCATTGAAAGTTCTATAGAAATTGTACTGATTACTATTCTTGTGATATTGATCTATCAGATGGTTAATAGAATACTAAGTATAGAGAAAGAGAATTATCTAGTAAAATTAAACAATGAGGAATTGAAATTCAATAAGAAGAATTATGAAAATATCATTTCTCATATGAACGAAATCAGAAAGATTAAACATGATATGAATCATATGTTGTTGTCATTACTGGATGATTGTGAAAAAAAAGATTATGAATCACTCAATAATCATATTCATAACCAATTACATACAATAAATAAAACACAAACAGTGGATACAGGCAATGCCTCTTTGAATCTTATACTATCTTCTCAATTATCTAAGATTAAAGATAAGAATATTGAATTTATTGCCAGTCAATTTGATGATGATATCCCTATAGACAAAGTAGACTTCTATGTATTACTAGGTAACTTATTAGATAATGCGATTGAGAATTGTACATCAAAGTCTATTAAGAAGATTATTCTTGATATTTATAAAGAGAATAATGATTTCATTATTGATATTAAGAATACAAGCATCAATAATCCTCTTGTTGATAATCCATACTTCAATACTACTAAAGAAGAGAGAGGGCATGGGTTTGGAATGCGTTCTATTATGAATATAGTCAATAAGTATCATGGTGAGATCACCTATGATTACTCATATCGTTATTTTAGTGTTCAAGTCAAACTATAAAGACAAAGATAGAACTACCAGCAAGCGGTTGTTCTTAGACTTAATTAACTACTTCAAGCTTTTCCACAGACTAGAGGTAGTTATTTTTGATTTCTAATCAAGAATTAGTATTATCCCTATGAAAAAAAGCTAGAAATTCTAGCTTATCTGTTAAACAACGTCTCTTCTATTGCACAAATCTTATCCGCAATACATACAATCCATGCTTCTTTGCATGCTGGAGGAATAGGAGTTAAAGGAAACATATGTCTGACTATAATATTTTTAACTCGTGGTGATAATGTATAATCCATTTCCGCATTTTTATAAGCACATTCTGGATGAGTGAACCCGTGGAGATGTCTTCCTTCTCCATCATGCCAGTCATATAAGAAATAATCATGTAATAATGCGCCAATGACTAAAGCGTCCATATTGACTTGTATTGGGAGCCATTTCGCAATCTTAACACTCATACGAGCGACATTTACACAATGTGTATAAACAGAAATAGAACCATGCTGTATATAATTCTTCGTTTCATTGATTCGACCACAATTCTCTAGATAACGTAATTTCTTTTGAATAATGTATGTCATTCATTTATCCTCCATTATTGAAACCCTCAATCCGCATGTATTATAATATAGACATGTAAATAAAAAAATGGTCAGAATAATATACATGTGATACTAAATATACATATTTACTAGAAAGTGAGATATAACTATGGATAAAAAGATGGACAGACGTGTTCTTAAAACAAAACGTGCAATATATAATGCTTTTGTAGAACTTTTATCCGAAAAAGAAATCAATCATATTACAATCACTGATATCTCTAAAAAAGCAGATATCAACCGTAAAACATTCTATAACTACTATTCAGATATCTATGAAGTTATGGAAGAGATAGAAAACCTGATGGTTGATACATTCATCAAAAGACTTGATACAATAGAATTTACGAATATGACTGATTTCCTCACAGAAGTCTTTAGTCAGTTTACTGAAATCATTAATAGTGATCTAGTCTTCTTTAGTCATCTCTTTAAGACAAATAATCGCTCTATTTTAATAGTAAAGATTGTAGAAGCGATTAAAGAATATATTCGTAAACGTATTGAAAAGGAACAGGAATTAGATATACAGAAATTTAATATTGTGGCTGATTTCTATATTCCTGGTATTTTATCTGTGTATATGAACTGGTTTATGAATAATCATAATATCTCTATCGAAGAATTATCTCATATCCTCACAGATCTTATTCTTCGTGGAACAGAAAAAAAATGATCAGGCAATTAAGCCTGATCATTGACTTTGTGTCGATATTTAGAGTCAAAGATGTATCGTATACCCCTTTTAATAATGGTAAGGAATGTAGGAGAACGATACATTTTTTCTTTAGGAAAATGATTTCCAACCACCTGTAATGTTTTCACATTATCACGTGTAGAGAAAGTAAAATGTCCATTGTTTTTAGTAAATATTGCGAAGCGTGCAATTTTCTTATTAAAATATACAGAAGCACTGATATAATCAATTTCTTCCCATGGAATCTGAATAAAGTCTTCTTTATTCTTTTCGTTATAGAACTCAAAGGCCTTGTCCCCTACCATGACATCCCCATAGTTAGTTAAACCATTTAGTGAAGTCGCTTTAATTGAAAAATCAACTTTTGTATTTTGTGATTGCGCCATTTTATTTCCTCCTTAAAGATAAGAGGCAGTAAAACTGCCTCTATTGATTACATAATACCGATAACTCTTGCAACGATACCAACAACGAATAATGCGATGATGATAACGATTGGAGATACCTTTTTCTTTAATAAGTAACAGCATAATAATGTAAGTAATAATGCTGCTAAACCAGGTACTAACTGGTCTAAGTTCTGCTGTAAAGTAGTAACCTTAACCTGGTTTAATCCATTAGCACCAAGTGAGCTATACTGACTTAATGCTTCTTTGATACCTGCAGCACCCTTTGGTAACTTATCCCATTCGATATAAGCACCTTTAGACTGAGTAACCTGAGATACTACTGGAGTAAAGCTGATAGATACCCATCTCTGTACTAATGCACCGATGATGAACATACCAAGGATAGAAGCACCTTCAGTAACTTTACCAAGAAGTCCTCCTGACATATCCTTAGCAATAGAAGTACCTACTTTATAACCGAATTCCTGTGTATACCATAAGAATGCGATACGTACTAAGTTCCATACTACGAAGAATAGTAATGGTCCAACAATGCTTCCTGATAATGCAAGTGAAGCACCTAATGCACCTAAGATTGGTCTTACTGTAAACCAGAATACTGGGTCACCAACACCAGCAAGAGGTCCCATCATACCAACTTTAACACCCTGTACAGTCTGGTCATCTACAGGCATACCATTTGCACGTTCTTCTTCAAGTGCTAATGTAACACCCATAACTGGAGCTGATACATAAGGATGTGTATTATAGAATTCTAGATGACGCTTTAATGCAGCGGCTCTATCTTCTTCTTTTGTATATAATTTCTTGATAGCTGGGATAATTGAATAACACCAACCACCATTCTGCATACGTTCATAGTTCCAAGAACCCTGAAGGAACTGATGACGCCAGCATACGTCCATTCTATCTTTTTTAGATAGTGTAATCTTATCTGCCATAATGTTCGTCCTCCTTCAGATTAATAGTCGTTTAAGATGTCACCAAGTGGATCTCCAGATCCTCCAGCGCCACCATTACCTTTACCAGCATTGTCTTTTAATCCAAGATAGATTAAAGCAAGAACAACACCAATAACACCTAATGCGATTAATGTAAGTTCTGAGATAGCTGCTAAAACGAAACCAAGAGCGAAGAATGGCCAAGTTTCTTTTGTAGCCATCATGTTGATAACCATTGCATAACCTACAGCGGCAACCATACCACCGCCAACAGCCATACCACCAGATAACCAAGCTGGCATAGAATTTAATGCACCTGTTACAACCTTAGCTGGAACGAAGCAAAGGATAACTGCTGGGATCATAATACGAAGACCCTGCATTAAGATTGCAGCAACCTGCCATCTTTCAATAGCCTTATAGTCACCTTTTTCTGCAGCTCCATCCATGAAGTGAACCATAGGGATTGCAAGAGTACGACAGATCATTGTTAAGAATAAACCTGCAACTGATAGTGGAACGGCAACAGCGATAGAAGTATTGATAGCGTTAGTAACGTTTGTACTACCACCCTGTAAACCTAATACCATGATGATTGCTGAAGCAACTGATGCAAGAGCGGCATCTGGTGCAACAGCAGCACCAACGTTTGCCCAACCAAGGGCAATCATCTGTAATGAACCACCAAGGATGATACCTTCCTTTAAGTGGCCAGTAACTAAGCCGATTAACGTACATGCTACTAGAGGCTGATGGAACTGGAATTCATCAAGAATACCTTCCATACCTGCAAGTAAAGCAACAATCGCAATCAGCACAATTGAAATTGCTGACATAAATTATTTCCTCCCTTATTTAGACAATCCTTCTTTAGCTTTATTAAGGATTGCATTGATGTTATCAGGTGAATCATTTGGTACTTTACGCACATCAAACTTAACACCCTTAGCCATAATCTTTTCAATAGTATCAACATCATCCTGACTCATTGATACGGCTTTAGTACAAACGACTTTACCCTGTGAATGAGCCATAGAACCTAAGTTCAATGTCTTAATGTCAACGCCACCTTCGATTGCACGAAGTGCATCCTGTGGGTTTTCGAATAATACTAATGCTTTTGTGTTACCAAAACGTGGATCCTTAGCAACCTGGATCATCTTATCGATTGGTACAACGTGAGCTTTAACACCTGGAGGTGCTGCCTGAATAATCATTTCTTTTCTAAGATCATCGTGAGCCACACCATCAGATACTACGATGATACGGTTTGGCTGAGTTGTCTTAGTCCATGCAGTAGCAACCTGACCATGTAATAAACGTGAATCAATTCTTGCTAATACATACTTGATGTGACCATCACCAATAACTGTTCCTTCAGGAATAGCGCCCTGAGGTGCTGGTGCAGCTGCTGCTGCCTTTTCTTCCTTCTTAGGTTCTAGTGTTTCAGGTTTTGGTTTAACACCATCTCTTGCCACTTCAGTGACATGTGTTGCGATTTCATGAGCTGTTTCCATAGACATACGAGATGCGTAAGTTTCAATCAACATTGGTAAATTTAAACCAGTGACAATAGCCCACTTATCTTCATGTCCATTAAGTAAAGCACTTGCCTGATTGAATGGTGTTCCACCCCAAAGGTCTACAAGGAATAATACTTCATCCTGATTTTCAAAACCAGCAATCGCTTCTTCCATTTTTCTGCGAATATCATCTGGGCCTTCGCTAGGCATTAATGTGCAGGCTTTAACGTTAGCCTGATCACCAAAGATCATAGATCCTGACTGGAAAATGCCTTCTGCAAACTGTCCATGACTCGCAAGGATAATTCCTACCATTTTATCTCCTACCTTTCATAATTGTAAGTAAGTAGTGAAGATATACTTAATATGTATATGGACATCTATACACATAACCTTTATATTCATCTAATCCCTATCAACTTATATTCATAGATAAATACAGCTCTTCTCAAACATATATCTCCTATTTACTATAGACAATATTATAGCACCATCTCATTTCAGTGCAATAATCCCGATTTAGGAATTATATATACCATACTTTTATATGTTATATACCATATTTGTAAAAAAGTTGACATCATATCCTATATATGATAATGTCTATGTACAAAACCTTTTGGTTGTGGATTTTTGTCAGATTCTGTCTTATTTTCGCCACACAGCGTTTTTTTACGTTGTGTGGCTTTTTGTATGTTTAGGAGGAAAATTATGAATCAAGATTATATGAAAACAAAACCTATACTGCCATTAGTACTCTCTATGAGCTTACCAATGGTATTATCCATGCTTGTCAATTCTCTCTACAATATCGTCGATAGCTTCTTTGTGGCTCGTATTAGCGAGAATGCGATGAATGCCTTATCTTTAGTATTCCCTATCCAAAACTTAATTACTGCGATTGCTGTAGGGTTTGGTGTGGGCATGAATGCTGTGATTGCATTCTATCTAGGTACAGAGGATCATAAGAAAGCTGAAGATTCTATGGCACAGGGATTATTACTTTCTGCAATCCATGGGCTAATCTTAATGATTGTCTGTGTTGTGTTTATTCCTAACTTCTTAAAATTCTTTACAAATGATCCTGTTGTATTAAAGGATGGGATATTATATGGACGTATTGCCTTCTCATTCTCTTTTGTGATTCAGGTAGGTATTGCCTTTGAAAAGATTTATCAGTCTTTAGGACGTATGGCTCTCACTATGAAGATTATGATTATAGGATGCGTAACAAATATTATTCTTGATCCTATTTTAATATTTGGTTTAGGCCCTATTCCTGCAATGGGTATTGCGGGAGCTGCGATTGCGACTGGTATTGGTCAGACAGTTCCTTTTATTCTATATCTATATTATTATAAGGTTGATTTACCACTACGTATTCATAAGGAAGCTTTAGAAAGTACTCAATATTATAAGAAGTTATATGGTATTGGTATTCCTGCCACTCTTAATATTGCCTTACCTTCTGTTCTTATTTCTGTCTTAAATGCGATTCTAGTAAGCTATTCAGCTATCTATGTCGTAGTACTAGGTATCTATTATAAGCTTCAGACATTTGTCTTTATGCCATCTAATGGAATCATCCAGGGTATTAGACCACTTGTTGGATATAACTATGGGGCTAAAGAATATAATCGTGTCAATAAGATCTATAAGCTCACTCTTGGTTTAAGTTTAATTATTATGATTGCAGGAACTCTTCTTTGTTTTGTATTCCCAAAAGAAATCATGGGACTCTTTACTACAAATGAAGAAACACTTAACGCAGGTGTGACCGCCTTACGTATTATTAGTATTTCCTTTGTCTTCTCTTCACTCTCGCTTACTTCAGGAGGAGTACTCGAAGGACTTGGTATGGGTATTCCATCTTTAATTATCTCTTTATGTCGTTATGTAGTCATTATTCTTCCATGCGCTTATATTCTTTCTTCACTACTTGGACCAACTGGCGTATGGCATGCTTTCTGGATTACAGAAGTGTTCACTGCAGTTATTTCTCTACTTATATATAAGAAGAAAAAGAAGGATTCATTTAACTTATGAGTGAAATCACAAAACATGCATTAGAGGATTCATTGAAGGTATTACTCTTAAGAAAACCTTTTAATAAGATTACGATTGGTGATCTCACAAAGGAATGTGGTATTAACCGTATGACATTCTATTATCACTTTACTGATATGCATCATCTTCTTTCATGGATCATCTTAGATGAAATACATCAATTACTCTTAAATACAAATATCTACCCTGAAGGATGTATTCGTCTTCTCTATAAGATGAAAGAAGACCAGATCTATATTATGAATGTATATCATTCCTTACATCAAGAAGAGTTTCAAAGCTATTTATCTCCAATGATTCAAGGAATACTTAAAATCAAGATAGAGGAAGAAGGCAGTATGATTATTCAAGAATCAGATAAAGAATTTATTGCCCACTTCTATTCTTATTGTATTGTAGGATTGTTGATAGATTGATTGAATGATGATATGAGAGAAAATCCTGAAAGATTATTTGATAAGATGGATGAGATTATGCATGGATGTATTACAAGGGCGTTGAAAAGATTTGAAATTCATCAAAACTAGTATTTTGATTAAAATTTTTACACTCATTAAGTCATGATAAGACATTTATCATGATTTTTTGTTTGTCTAAACAAATGTCTTCAAACTTGATTTATACTAGAGTCATATCAAGGAGGTAACTATTATGTATTATTCATCAGGAACTTATGAAGCATTTGCACACCCAGAAAAACCAGAGGGTGTAGAAAAGAAATCAGCTTATATTATTGGAACAGGCTTAGCAGGTTTAACTGCTGCCTTCTATCTTGTAAGAGATGGGCAGATGCCTGGAAATCATATTCATTTATTAGAAAAGCTAGAACTTGCAGGTGGAAGCTGTGATGGTTATAAAGATGTTCATAAAGGCTTCTATATGCGTGGAGGACGTGAAATGGATAACCACTTTGAAATCATGTGGGATGTATTCCGTGATGTGCCTTCTATTGAAACACCTAACGTATCTGTATTAGATGAATACTATTGGCTCAATAAGCATGACCCTAACTATTCTTTATGTCGTGCAACAGTGAATAAAGCGGAAGATGCGCATACTGATAAGCTATTTAAATTAGATAAAGATAGCGCAATGGCATTGTCCCAGCTCTTTATTACACCTGAAGTTAATCTAGAAGATAAGAAGATTTCAGATGTATTACCAGAATCATTCTGGGAGACTAATTTCTGGCTATATTGGCAGACTATGTTCGCCTTCCAGAAATGGTCTAGTGCATTAGAAATGAAGCGTTATTTATGTCGTTATGTGCATCATATTGATGGTTTACCAGACTTCAGTGCTTTAAGATTTACTAAGTATAATCAGTATGAAAGTATGATCTTACCTTTAATTGAATATCTAAAGAAGCATGATGTAGATGTTCAGTTTGGTATGGATGTTAAGAATGTGGTTATTGAAGAAGTTGATGGCAAGAAGACAGCTAAACAACTTATTTATATAAAAGATAATGAAGAACATTCTATTCCTTTAACTGCAGATGATTTAGTCTTTATTACTAATGGATGTTGTACTGATACATCAAGTTACGGTGATCAGACTCATGCCCCTGATTTATCTCATATTGTGAATGGTCAGGGTGAATCATGGGATTTATGGAAGAATATTGCGAAACAGGCAAATCATGATGAATATGGACATCCTGATGTGTTCTGCAGTGATACAGAAGCGACTAACTGGATGAGTGCCACTGTAGAAACATCTAATGAAGATATTATTCAGCATATTATGAATATCTGTAAACGTGATCCTCGTGCTGGTAAAGTGACTACTGGTGGTATTGTGACTGTTAAGGATAGTGTAAACAATTGGTTCTTATCATGGACTATTAACCGTCAGCCACAGTTTAGATCTCAGAATAAAGATACAGTACTTGTATGGCTCTATGCTCTTCATACTGATACAGAAGGTAACTATATTAAGAAAGCTATGAGAGATTGTACAGGTGAAGAAATCTGTCAGGAATGGCTTTACCATATTGGTATGGATGAAAGCAAGATCAAAGACTATTCAGAAAATGCATGTAATACAACAACATGCTTTATGCCTTATATCAATGCCTTCTTCCAGCCTAGAAAGAACGTAGACCGTCCTAAAGTTGTACCAGAAGGTGCAGTGAACTTCGCATTTATTGGACAGTTCGCAGAAACACCAAGAGATACTATCTTTACGACTGAATATTCTATGCGTACAGGTATGGAAAGTGTCTATACATTACTGAATGTCGATCGTGGTGTACCTGAAGTATGGGGTTCTCAATATGATATCAGAGAATTATTACGAGCAGCTTATTATGCAGTAGATAAAAAGAAGATTAATGAGTTGCCATTAAACTTCAAGGAAAAGATGCTTTTAAAGACTGTATTGAAGAATGTAAAAGGTACAGATCTAGAACTCTTATTAAGAGATACAGGATTAATAGATTAACGAGCAAGCTGGTTATCCAGCTTGTTTTCTTTTACAAAAAAACAGTCAATCATAAACGAAAGACTGATTACTATTTTTTATGTGTTCAACTGATAATCCTTACGAATATTGTCGAAAGCTGTTTTTGCATCTTTTGTACGTCCAGCCTGTACATCAGCATATCCATTTTCTAATTCTTCATTCAACTCTTCTTCTAAGAATACACTCATATCAACTATTCTCTTAGAAGACTTTACTTTAGATTCAATTCTTGCATATAGATGAGTGGACATTGCAGTCATATAGAACACCCTCTTTTATATTTTCATCACTTATATTATATACATTCAATCGCAAATATATGCAAAAAAGACGCTTCGCATTGAAACGTCCTTCTTGTTTACAATTATGTTTTAAGGGGAGAGTTAAAAACAATTTTCTTTTGCTCTTGTGTATTAAGATATTTTTTTAAGGGAGTTTCTTAATACATTTATAATATAGCCCCTCTTTATGAATCCAATGTGAACATACAATCTTTTTCTTGTATAAGTGATTGTTTTCCTTTTTCTATTTTATAAGATAACCCATAAATGACTTCTTTTCCCTCATGTATATGAATAAAACTACCATCCACCAGTACTATAAATGTTCTTTTGGTACTATCAGGATAGGCAATATCCTTGAATATATGAACACCATCCAAACAATCATCATGTATTTCATTATAGTGAGGAATGATCATTGTTTGGGTGAGTTCTAATCCTGGAAGATATCTTTGATACTTCTTATCAAGATATTCTCCTGGAAGTTCAGGCATGGCGTATACAGTCTTTGCACAGTTCATAGAACCTGCACTGACACCTACTATCACACCTTCATACTCCTTTAAATACTTCTTTAAGTGGATTTCTCTAAAAAACTTGTTTTGAGTAGGCACATGCCCTCCTCCAAGTATGATAAGATCTGATTCTTTCACGAGTTCTTCTGTCTTCTCTTTGTTTCGATCATCCAGAATAGTAAATGTATCTACTAAGAAATGACTATTCATCAAGGCTTTCTTTTGGTAGTTTCCCCATTCATCATTATGAATCGTATTGCTTGGATCAGAGGCAATATAAAGACAACGAATATGATGTGGAAGGACATCAAAAAGAAGAGAACGGAAACCATTCTCTTCATTAATATATTGACCATTTAATGTTAAGTTTGAGCTTGTCAGAAATAAATGCATAATAATACCTCTCTTTACTAGTATACATACAAGTAAGTAATTAATCAATATATGTACGTACAGGTAAAAAGACTTCCAAGGAAGTCTTAGTCTGGATATACTAAATGTTCTTCTGTGATATTCTTAAGAGTGTTATCTAAGAATCTTTTAGCAACAATCTTAGTAAGAGGTAAGTTCATATCTAAATAGTTACCACAATCTCTTGCTGCAGCACCTGGAACATCACCTTCAAATTCAGCCATGAAAGTAAACATTTCAGTCACTAATCCTACAACATCCTTAGATTCTAGATCTCCTGCAAGAATCATATAGAATCCTGTACGACATCCCATAGGACCAAAGTAAATAACTTTTTCAGCCCATTCCTTATGATTTCTTAAAAATGTAGCACCTAAATGTTCCATTGTATGGATTTCAGCTGTATTAATAACAGGTTCTCTGTTAGGTGCTGTCATACGAATATCAAAAGTAGTAATAACTTCTTCTCCTACCTTATCTTTTCTAGATACATAAATACCTGGTAATAAAGTTAAATGATTCACTGTAAAGCTTGCGATTTTGTTCATGTTAGTTCTTTTCCTTTCTATCTATATATATAACAATTATATACAATATTAACAGTTGAAGTCACTTTTTCAAGCCTTTTAATCTCAATATATCAATTCTCTTATCAAGTGCAATTCTTGCTTCAGAAATACTCATTGTAGGTTGTCCACTTAATCTTTCTTATTCTTTCTTTTCTTACGATAATTCTCTATTGTCCCAAAGTTATTAAAGATATCTTCCATCATCATTTCATATACATCATGCGTGATTTCACAATCATTCACTGCACGATGTGCATGAGAATAATCAATATGATAATGATCTGCAAGATCCTTGAGTCTATAGCGTTTCAAATCTTCATGTAACAGTTTTCTTGCAATCTTCAATGTATCAATATAATCATTTTGAAAGAGGACTCCATAATCTCTTAGAAGTGCATCATAGATGAAACGAATATCAAAGCGGACATTATGACCAATGATCACATCATTTCCTATGAACTTAATATACTCTCTAAGGACATCTTTTTCTCCTCTTGCATCATGTAACATACGATTCGAAATGCCAGTGAGATTCTCAATGAAATCACTTATATAGATAGTCTTATCCTTATCTAGTAAGTCTACAGGTAATTGATCCCTTAAAGGGTTAATGAGTTCACTAAAGCGCGCCACTTCTTTATGATTGATATACTTAATAGCTGCGACTTCTATAAGTCTTTCTGTTTCAGGATTTAATCCTGTTGCTTCTATGTCTACCACAATATAAGTATCTGGATATTCTATTTTACTTCTACCTATTTCTCTCATAAAACCTCCAAAAAAGCCACATGTTGTGGCTTTTATTTCTTAGGATGTGGTCCTGCATTTTTAATATTTTCTGGCATATGTGGATACTTAGTATTGAAGTTTGCTTCAAACATCATAGCAAGTTCATTAGCCATATCTTCATAAGCTTCCTTATTAGCCCATGTATCCTTAGGGTTTAATACATATTCTGGGACTCCAGGACATGATTGAGGGACATGAAGATTAAAGCGTGAATCATAATAATAGATGACATTATCTAATGATCCATTGACTGCTGCAGTGACCATAGCACGTGTATATGATAGTTTCATACGTGAACCAATACCATAAGGTCCACCATTCCATCCAGTGTTCACTAAATAAACCTTAGTACCATAGGCTTCTAGACGTGAACCAAGTAACTGTGCATAGATACCTGGATCTAAAGGCATGAATGGTTCTCCAAATAGTGTAGAGAATGTAGGCAGTGGTTCGCTGATACCTCTTTCTGTACCTGCGACTTTAGATGTAAATCCAGTAACGAATTGATACATAGCCGCATCATGATCAAGTCTAGAGATTGGTGGTAATACACCAAAGGCATCTGCAGTTAAGAAAATAACGACTTTAGGTACTCCACCTACTCCTGGAATCTGGGCATTTTGAATATATTCAATAGGATAACCGACACGTGTATTTTCTGTAAGTGTACCATCATCATAATCTGGCTGTCTAGTCTTTGCATCTACAACTACGTTTTCTAGTTCTGAACCAAAACGGATGGCACGATAGATATCAGGTTCTCCTGTAGGAGATAAGTTAATTGTCTTTGCATAACATCCACCTTCAAAGTTGAAGATACCTTCTTCACTCCAGCCATGTTCATCATCACCAATCAACATTCTATTAGGGTCTGTAGAAAGTGTTGTTTTACCTGTACCTGATAAACCAAAGAAGATGGCTGTTTCTCCAGTACGAGGATCCATATTAGCCGAACAATGCATAGGGAGAATGTTTTCCTGCAAAGGCATGCAATAGTTCATGATTGTGAAGACTGATTTCTTGATTTCTCCTGAATATTGTGAACCTACAATAATAACTGTATGTTCTGTAAAGTTAATAATAATAGCTGCTTCCGAGTTAGTATGATCTACTTCAGAAACGCAATGGAATCCTGGAGCAACAAGGATAGTATAATCAGTCAGACCAAAATTATCTAATTCTTCTTTTGTAGGCCTAATCAATAATTGATGGATAAATAGGTTCTGACATGCAAGTTCATTGATGACTGTGAATTTACGACGATATTTCTTATCAGCTCCAGCAAAGCCTTTAAATACGAATAATTCTTTGTCACTCATATAGTTAAGTACTTTTTCCTTTAATGCATTGTAGTGTTCTACACTCATGGCTACATTGACATCACCCCAGGCAATCTGTTCATGTACCTCTGGTGTATCTACAATAAATTTATCATGTGGTGAACGACCAGTATATTTTCCTGTTTTTACAACTAACGCACCCTGGTCAGTTAATAATCCTTCTTTACGCTTTAAAGCGTATTCTACTAATTTAGCAGGACATAAATTATAATGTGCTTTTCCTGTATAGTTTTTAATTCCTGCATATTCGAGTGTCTTTTCCATAAAGTAACCCCTTTCATTTTGTCTGTATAACACATTATAGCATAAAATTAATTTTTTTAACATACTCTATTTCCTAACAGTTATTGTCATTTGCATAAATTCTATATTTATTTTTTTGAAATGTTTGAAACTTTTTCCAAAATTAGGGGTTTAATGTATAATAAAGATACACAATCTTAACACAAACGTAATCTTTTTTTGCTTTATGTTAAGAAATGATTGCTTATAATAAATTTCAGGAGGTTTTTTTATGCCAGCAGGTTATACACATTATATTTTTGGTGAACAGGTTTTAGATCAACTTGATGAAAACATCAAGAAAAGAATCATGCCATACATTGATTTGTATCATATTGGGATTCATGGTCCAGATATTCTTTTTTATTATGATGTCTATAAAAAGAATCCCGTTAAATCATTAGGGTTTGGAATGCATCAGCTTCCTGCCAACTCTTTCTTTAAACATGCAAAAGAGCTTATTAAACAGGATGCCACAGATGCAACGCTCGCTTATACTATTGGATTTATTACTCACTTTACACTGGATAGTTCTTTACATCCTGAAATTGGTGTATTAGAGAATACATTATCTATGACTCATAGCTTACTAGAATCTGAACTAGATAGAGAATTACTTGTAAGAGTTGGAAGAGATCCTTTGACTGCCAATTTAACAACACATATTCATCCTGATTATACTATTGCGTTGGTCATTGCACCTTTCTTTGATTTAAAGGCTGAAGAAGTAGATAAAGCATTACATGACCTACTATTTATCTTAAAATGGCTTGTAGCTCCTACTCATCTAAAGAGAAACTTTGTCTTAAGTGTAATGAAGTTAGGTGGTATGTATGAAGAATATAAAGGATTACTTATTAACTATGAAAAAGATGAACATGCTGCCAGCGATATCAATCATTTAATAGAAATGAAGGATGAAGCAGTGCCTTTAGCCGTATCACTCATTAATGAGTATGTTGACCATCTTGATGATGATTACTTAAATGAAAGGTTTAATAGAAACTATGAATAAACTAACTAAACTAGAAAAATACTGGATCTTGTATGATGTCGGTAATAGCGCCTTTATCCTACTTGTTGCTACTATCATCCCGATTTACTTTAACTATCTTGCGTCTCTCGCAAAGATCAGTGAAGTCAACTATTTAGCTTATTGGGGATATGCATCTTCTTTCACAACTCTTATTGTTGCTATTATCGGACCAGTGCTTGGTTCTATTGTGGATACAAAGGGGTATAAGAAACCAATCTTTACGATTAGTATGATCATAGGTGTAATGGGCTTAGCCTGTTTTTCAGTTCCTAAGTCTTGGATTATATTCTTAGGAGTATTCGTTATTGCGAAGATTGGTTATAATGCAAGTCTTATTTTCTATGATTCCATGCTTCTAGATATTACAGATGACAAGCGTATGGACTATGTTTCATCTCAAGGATATGCATGGGGTTATATTGGAAGCTGTATCCCTTTTGTAGTCAGCTTAGTGTTTGTCTTATTCTATGAAAAGATGGGTATTCCATTTAACGGTGCTATGACAATCGCCTTCTTAATCAATGCATTATGGTGGTTGGGCATGACATTACCACTCTTAAAGAACTATAAACAGGTAAATTTCGTAGAGAAACAAGAACATCCTATTCGTGATAGTTTTAAACGTTTAGGACATACTCTTTCTACTTTAAATGAAGATAAGAAAGTATTCTTCTATTTGATTTCTTTCTTCTTCTATATCGATGGTGTTTATACAATCATTGAAATGGCCACTGCCTATGGCAGTGCCCTTGGACTTAATACAAATGGATTATTAATTGCCTTATTAGTGACTCAGATTGTTGCTTTCCCATTTGCGCTCATCTTTGGACGTTTATCTAAAAAATACTCAACAGATAAACTTATTAAAGTATGTATTATTGCCTATACCGGTATTGCCTTATTTGCGATTCAGTTAGATAAACAATGGGAATTCTGGATCTTAGCTATTTTTGTAGGCATGTTCCAGGGCGCTATCCAGGCTTTATCCCGTTCTTATTTTGCGAAGATTATTCCACCTCAGAAATCAGGTGAATACTTTGGTTTGTTTGATATCTGTGGTAAGGGTGCATCCTTCATGGGTACAACTCTTGTAGGGCTCATTTCACAGCTTACAGGACATATAAACTATGGCGTGGCAATGATTTCTGTCATGTTTGTGATTGGATTCTACTTCTTCCAGAAAGCGGCAAAATTATAAGAGGCATCCGCCTCTTTTATTTTGCCTGGAATTGTTTTCTATAGTCTGCAGGAAAACCACCAAAATAAGCATTAAACTTCTTATAGAAGTAGTTTAAATTAGAAAAACCATTTTCCTGTGCTATAAGGTAAATAGGTTTTTCAGTATTGATAAGTTCCTTTCCTACTTCTTCCATACGATAGTAGTTCACTAGTTTCTTGAAGGTATAGCCTGTTGCTTTTTGAATGGCACGTGAGAGATAATCAGGATTATAGCCGAACTTCTCTGCTGTTTCCATAAGAGTACAATCTCGATAATGTTGTTCTATGTATTGAATGATTTCTGTCATGTAGCTCTTATTATTTTCTTTAAATTGTTGTTCCATATTCATCTGATATCTTTGAGCCATTTTTATAAAAAGAAGTGAAAAATAGGAATCAAGAATAGAAATTGCAAATAAAGAAGGATCTAAATACTCGCACAAAATCATTTCTATAAGCCACACTACATAATCATGATCATCTTCTCTATTATTAAAAATAATATAATCATTGTGCTGTGCTTTTTGATCTATAATATTTGTCAGGAAAGTCACAATCGGGTTTACCGAAGAAAATTTACTAATAAATGAGTCACTAAAATAAGAGCGATCCATTTGAAAGTTGAAGATAATATCATTTTCTGTAGGCATTAAGACTGTATGCTTTGAATTAACATCTAAAAGAATCATATCCCCTGCATGAAGTATCACTTCTTTATCATTTACAATTGCATAACAATGTCCAGAATAGACATATTTCATTTCTACATAGCTTCTTGTATGTAGTGGCACAAATGAATATCTTGTCTGTTTTGAACAATAAATCGGAAAAGCAAGAACTTCATCTGTAATTATCTGCTCATCATAAAATAAAGTATGTTTTTCTTTTGTGGTTTGATATCTATCAATTGTGAATTGAACTATTTTTTCATCGTCTTTATTAATATGCTTTTCAATGTAGTCATCTGAATGATTCGGGTGACTTTTATAATATTGTTCTTTTTTGGTTAGTGGAGTAATCCTACTTCTTAATTCTTCTATTTTCATTATTATCACCTATTCTAACTATAACATCGGTTTTTGACAGTCTGCAAGTGTGTTTATGATATTTTAATCGCTTTCATAAAACATTATGATAAGCATGTAAGTTAACTTAACAAATATCAATTTTGGAGGAAAATACAAATGGCAAAGGATTATACTTCTTTAGCTAAAAAGATTGTAGAAAATGTCGGTGGAGAAAATAATGTGATCTCACTTGTACATTGTGCAACAAGATTAAGATTTAAGCTTATTGATGAAAACAAAGTTAATATGGATGTTTTAAAACAGACTGAAGGTGTTATTACTGTAATGAAAGCAGGAGGACAGGTTCAGGTTGTTATTGGAAATAAGGTAGATACTGTCTATGATGCAGTACTTAGCTGTACAAATATTAATGCTGGTAACAGCAAAGAAATGGAAGATACAGGAAACAAAAACCTTCTTAATACTCTATTAGAGACAATTTCTGGTATCTTCTCACCAATGCTTGGTGTTATGTGTGGTGCCGGTATGTTGAAGGCATTACTTATTCTATGCACAACATTAAATATATTAACTACAGAAATGGGAACATATAAAATCCTTTATGCAGCTGCAGATAGTGTATTTAATTTTATGCCAATCATCTTAGGTTATACAGCTGCAAAAAAGTTTAAATGTAATCCATTTATTGCAATGTCTATTGCGATGTCACTTCTTTATCCAACTATGACTGCCGCATACTCAGAAGGTACGAAATTGACATTCCTTACAATACCAGTGACTCTTGTAAGCTATGCTTCTTCTGTCATGCCAATCATTATTTCTGTATATGTTCAAAGCAAATTAGAAAAACTATTAAAGAAGATTATTCCAGAAGTATGTAAGTTATTCTTAACACCATTATTAGAACTTTCCATTATGGTACCAGCTACATTCTTAGTCATTGGTCCAATCATGGATAAGTTTGGTAAATTACTTGCATCAGGTTATACAGCTATTATGGGATTCAACCCTATTATTGCTGGGGGATTTGTCGGTTTGATCTGGCCTGCAGCCGTTATCTTTGGACTTCATTGGGGCTTTGTACCTATCGTTATGAATAATATCGCAACTTACGGTAGAGATACATTATTTGTTATTACTGGACCTAACAACATGGCTCAGGCTGGTGCAGCACTTGGCGTATTCTTAAAAACTAAAGATAAGAAATTAAAAGAATTATCAGGTTCTGCGGCATTCTCTGCAGTTCTTGCAGGTATTACAGAACCAGCCATTTATGGTGTTACACTCCCTTATAAGAGACCATTCGCAATTGGTGCTGTATTCTCTGGAATTGCAGGTATGATTGTAGCATCTGCTGGTACTAGCTGCCCTACTTTACTTGGTACTTCTATTTTAAGTCTTCCAGGCTATATCGGTCCTGGTTTTGTAGGTTTTGTGATTGCCTGCACAATTGCTTATTTTGGTTCAGCTATTTGTACTTATTTATTTGGTTTTAATGATTCTATGCTTCCACAAAATAAAGTTGAAATAAAAGAAAAAAACACTTTAAAAGATGAAACAATCAGTTCTCCTGCCACTGGTGAGATGATTGCCTTAGAAGATGTGAATGATCCTATCTTCTCTTCAAAAGCGCTGGGTGAAGGTGTTGCCTTCAAATTAACCGATGGTCATATCTATTCTCCTGTTGATGGTGAAGTCATTATGGCTGCCAAGACTGGACATGCAATTGGATTAAAGTCTAATAATGGCGCTGAAGTACTTATTCATATTGGTATGGATACTGTTAATATGAATGGTAAAGGTTTTAATGTCTTAGTCAAAGAAGGGCAGAAAGTGAGTATTGGTGATTTACTTGTTGAAGCTGATCTAGAAGCTATCGAAAAAGCTGGTTATGATAATGTAACTCCTGTCATTATTACTAATACTACTGAATATAAAGAAATTGTTCCTGTATCTTATGGTGCTAAGACTGCAAAAGAAGAAATCATTGAAGTAAGGGCGGGTAAATAATTATGTTAAACCCTATTAGAACAATCATCACTCAGGATGCTGAAGTAGATGATCAGAACTCATTAAGACATATTCTCCTTTATACCAATGATATAGAAATACAGGGTATCGTACAGACATCATCCATCTTTCATTGGAAAGGACAACCAGGAAAAACTGGACCAAGCGATAAGGCTGATTATGATCAGCCTTATCGCTGGACTGGTGTAAAATGGATGCAGGACGTAATGGATGATTATGCTGTAGACTATAAACATCTTGTGACTCATGATGCCAACTACCCTTCTCCTGATCATTTAAGAAGTCTTATTAAAATTGGGAATATTGGATACCCAGGAGAAATGGATGCTTCTACACCAGGCTCAGAATTAATTAGAGAAAAAATATTAGATGATGATCCTAGACCACTTTATATTCAAGTTTGGGGTGGTACTAATACAATTGCCCGTGCTCTTCATGATATTGAGCAGGATTATAAAAATAATGAGAACTGGTTATCAATCAAAGAAAAAATAGAAAAGAAAGTTATTTTAACTGCCTGTGGTGAACAGGATAATACGTATCAGAACTATATTTCAGAAGTTTATCCAAACATTCAGTTTGTGAAATGTGTGATGATGAATAGTTATGGATACGGCTGGAATAATATGCCTGAAGGAAGCAGCAAAGAGACTCTTAGAGCTGATTTCATGAAAAAACATATTCTTAATAAAGGTGCTTTAATGAGTGGTTACGCTACCTGGGCTGATGATAAGTATTATGAAGGTGAAGAAAATAGATCACAATTTGGTTCAAACAAGAGTCTTCTTGTTGACTGGTGGGGAAAAAAATATGGTATGGGTACACATATTCCTTATGATTTCTTATCTGAAGGTGATTCCCCTACTTTCTTCTGTTTACTGCCATGGGGGTTAAGATGTCTTGAAGATTTCTCATATGGAGGATTGTCTGGAAGATATATAAAAGATGATACTAAGAAGAATTCTAAGGGAATTACTTTAAATTATTGGAATCCCGTAGAAGACCTCTATATTGATAAATATACAGAATCTATGTGGTATTATGTTTCTTCTATTCAAAGAGATCTTGCAGCAAGAGCTTCTTGGTGTATCACCGATGATAAAGAAGAAGCGCCTGTACTATCTATCCAGGAATCTCTTGACATGAAAGCTGATAAAGGTACAACTGTAGAACTTCATATAAATAAAGAAGAACATGTACTCTATAAAATAAAGTATTATAAAGATGCTTCTAGTTATAAAGGAAATGTTTCTGTTAGTTTAGATAATTCTATCAAGATTGAAATTCCTGATGATGTAAAAACAAATGATATCCTTCATATCATTATAGAAGCAACGAACGATTATAAGCACAAGATTTCACGATTCACACAAATTATTATCAAAATCAATTAAAAAATGAGCTGTAACATATGCGTTACAGCTCATTTTTTAGTCTATTCTTTCAAATACCATTGTTGCCTGAATCTTATCTCCTCCAAGGAATCCTTTTGATCCAGAAGATGAAGTAGAAATAGTATGTAACCTATATCCTTTTTCAGCCTGCTTATTGATTTCAGCCTGTAGATTCGTTAAGCTCTTTGTACCAGAGCCAGTACCTAAAAACTTTTCAGTAAGTATCACCTGCAATACAACATACTTATCTCTATTATCATGTGAAGCTTTACCTGCAACATCATCCCACATAAGAATACCTCCCTTCTATATCTCTATTATAGTAGAAATGATTCTTAAATGCGTTGAGTAAGCCTTTGACAGTGCCTTATTTAAGGTGTTTCTTTGATATTTTTACATTTTGTAACTGTAATAGATTCAATAAATGATCATAATTATCCGATAAAGCATCTATCTTAATCAATTTCTTTCCCATCTTATCATACAAGATCATTGCATCCTTCTTATCAATGATTATTTGTCCAATATCAGTGATACATAATACCTTCTTAACATGAAATATTCTATGTATCTCTAATTGAGAATCATCTACTTGTACACCCCATATAGATGCCCAGATCACACCATATAAGCCAATAGCCCCAAAGATAGAAGAAACATACAGATGTCCCATTTCTACTGTTTCATTGCCTTTCAGATAAAAATAACTAAATACAAGAAACATAATCAACTGTGACATACAGGTATACTTCAACACTGCTTGTGCTTTGACTCTATAATATGTAGTACTTATGTTCTCATCAATCGTTTTACTAGATAAATGAGATATCACTTCACCGATAACACCTAACACAATTGCAATAATTATGTATCTAATTATAGTTTCTATCATATCTGTTCACCTCTTATACATAAATTACATTGTATCAATTAATATACTACAAGACACAAAAGAATCCCCTAGGATTTCCTAGAGGACACTTATTAACCCCAGACTTCTTCTGCGATTTCTTTTACAAGTTTTAATTTAGCCCATTGTTCTTCTTCTGTCAGTTTATTACCAATCTCACATGATGCAAAACCACATTGTGGGCTCAAAGATAAACGTTCAAGAGGAATATACTTGCTTGCTTCCTTAATTCTCTGAATGATTTTTTCTTTATCTTCTAATTCTGGACGTTTAGTAGTAATTAATCCTAAGACAACTTTCTTATCACCTGATACTTTTGCAAGAGGCTTGAAACCTCCTGAACGTTCATCATCATATTCTAAGTAGTATGCATTCACATTTTCTTCACCAAATAATAAATCAGCCACACCATCATAAGCACCTGAACTAAAGAATGTAGAATGATAATTACCACGACATACATGTGTATTGATTTCTAAGTCCTTTGGACTTGCTGCAACAACTTCATTGTTAAGTTCTAATAATCTCTTTTTATAATCTTCTAATGCATCACCAGTACGTCCTGTAAGGCCACATGCAAGCTGTGGATTGACCATACCGCCCCATACACAATCATCAAACTGCAATACACGACATCCTGCATCATAAATTTCATGAACAAACTCAATATAAGCCTTGACTACATCAGAAGCAAAAGCCTCTTCACTTTCATAAATACTTAATGTATTTCTAAGTAACTGTGTTCCCGTAAAGTAAGCATAGAACTGTCCTGGTGAAGGAATAGTCTGTTTAGCAACTGTTTTTCCATCTTCAAACTGTTTTACAAATTTGAAATGATCTACGAAAGGATGATGATCACAGCTGATCTTTCCTGTGACATAAGTATCATCAATCATTGCTGCTTCACCATCAAATGTTGTATTACCTTCTATTGTCTTTTTATGTTCGACGCCATTAAGTCCCCACATAAAATCTAAATGCCATGTAGAACGTCTAAATTCTCCATCAGTGATTGTATGATAACCTAATTCTTTAATCTTAGTAATAAGTTCTGTAATACACTCATCTTCTACTTTTTTTAATTCTTCTGCATTAATTGTATTATTTTCAAAATCTCTTCTTGCCTTCTTAAGTCTCTCAGGTCTTAAGAAACTACCTACATAGTCATATCTATTCATTTTAATTGTCTCCTTTTTGCGTGAGTTCATTTTATCAAAGATAATCTGCAAGTAGAAATACATATAAATGTGTGTTCTTTATAGATTGAGGCTATGGATGCGATACATCAGCAATGTACTTGTATTCAAAAATAGAAAACATATTATAAGTGTTATAATTCCTTTTATACCTAGAGTATGCATAGAACTAACTAAAGGCATCATACGAACAATTGAATAAGCGACATTAAATTCTATTAATATGCATGTAGATTGTTTTCTAAATATATACTGTAATATAAGCAAAACAATCATTAATGGTAGTGAAGTTTTAATAACAGATAAAATTATTTCTTTATACATAGTAACCACTCCTTGTTTTCTATTATGACTACTAATTTTAAGAGAATTATGTGATTTATATTAGAAATGTAAATTGTATTGATTATTCCATCATAAAACCGATTATTAGGTTTTCTCATAGAAGAAATGAATTATATTTTATACACTTTTTTAAACTTTTTTCTTAAAAACCCTTGCAATTATCTAAAATCCATAGTATATTATACGAGCGCCACGAAGCAACGGTTCCATAGCCAAGTTGGTAAGGCAGAAGACTGCAACTCTTCGACCATCGGTTCAAGTCCGGTTGGAACCTCCACATATGTGCCCTGGTGGCGAAACTGGTAGACGCACAGGACTTAAAATCCTGCGGACTTCAAACTCCGTGCCGGTTCGATTCCGGCCCAGGGCACCATCTTTATAAACGGGAAGTAGCACAGCTTGGTAGTGCACCTGGTTTGGGACCAGGGGGTCGCAGGTTCAAATCCTGTCTTCCCGACCATTTATCGGGGCCTTAGCTCAGCTGGGAGAGCGCCTGCTTTGCACGCAGGAGGTCAGGAGTTCGATCCTCCTAGGCTCCACCATTTTTATTGGTCTGGTAGTTCAGTTGGTTTAGAATGCCGCCCTGTCACGGCGGAGGTCGCGGGTTCGAGCCCCGTTCAGACCGCCAATTGGTTCCGTAGCTCAGTCGGTAGAGCAGAGGACTGAAAATCCTCGTGTCGCTGGTTCGATTCCGGCCGGAACCACCATTTTATTTATGATGCAGGTTTACCCAAGTCCGGCTGAAGGGATCGGTCTTGAAAACCGACAGAGGATTAACGTCCTGCGGGGGTTCGAATCCCTCAACCTGCGCCATTTATAAATATAACTCAGGATTCGTTCCTGAGTTTTTTTGTGCTTTATAAGTTATATTATATTTTAGTGGTTCTTATTTGATAAGCATTTCAGTTACCAATTCCTCGATGCTTATCCTTTTTTTATTACTCCCCTATTCTTTTAGGCAAAGAAAAAAAGCTATCGATTGATAGCTTCTTAGAAAATGTTGAAATATAATAGACAAGCACAGATACTTGCACAAATTGGAGCAAGTACTGGAACCCATGCATAATCCCACTGAGAAGTTCCCTTGTTCTTAATTGGTAAGATTGCATGTAAGATTCTTGGACCTAAGTCACGAGCTGGGTTTAAAGCTGGACCTGTAGGACCACCAAATGAAGCAACTAATGCCATAACTAATAAACCAACACCAATGAAACCAGCACCCTGGTTACCATGTTCGAAGATTGGTGAATGTGTAATAGATAATGCACAGAAGAATAAGATGAATGATCCGAAGAATTCGTTTACGAAACCATTGAACTTATTGTTTGTTGCATCAGTAGTTGAGAATGTACCTAAGATTGCATCAGGATTTTCTGTTGCATCATAATGTGGTTTGAAGCAAATATAAAGAATAAACTGACCTACGATAGCACCAGCAAACTGTACTAAGATGTAAGGTAATACTTCAGCTAATGGAACATCACCTGCAACAGCAAGACCAATAGTGAACGCTGGGTTGATATGGTTACCAGAAATTTTACCAATCATAAGAGCTGGAATCATAACGGCCATACCATAACCGATTGCAATGATGACCCATCCACTGTGGCTTCCCTTTGTTCCCTTTAATTCCACGTTTGCTACTGAGCCGTTACCAATCATAACCATGATTGCAGTACCAAGGAACTCAGCAATGAGACGAGTAGTTAATGAAAATGTCATAATTGTCCCCCTATTTAATATTTAATTGTATTTAATGACAAATGGATTATAAAACCTGTATTTCAATGTGTCAACATGTTTATAAAATGTTAATGCTTACATCTGTTTTTTATTGGAAGGTGGCGCTTTATTTTTATTTTTGGTATGATTAAACAAGGAGGGTTTGTTATGTTAGAGATTAATACAAAAGCACCTTCTTTTAATCTACCAGATGAAGAAGGCAATATGCATACTTTAGAAGAATATAGAGGACATCGTGTGATTCTCTATTTCTATCCTAGAGATAATACACCTGGATGTTCTAAACAGGCATGCGGGTTTCGAGATTTGTATCCTGAATTTTTAGAAAAAGATGCAGTGGTCATTGGAATCAGTAAAGATTCTGTAGCAAGTCACAAGAAGTTCAAAGAGAAATATGAACTACCTTTTACTTTGCTTTCTGATACAGAAAAGAAAACAATCATGGACTATGATGTATGGAAAGAGAAGAAGAATTATGGAAAGGTCAGCATGGGTGTTGTAAGAACAACATACTTAATTGATGAAGCAGGAATGATTATTAAAGCCAAGGAGCGTGTAAAGACTGCCGATAATCCTAAAGAGATGCTTGAGGCTTTATCATGAAGATTATCATGAGTCCTGCTAAGAAGATGAGAAGCGACGAGGATGCATCTATTACTCCTACTACACCTTGTTTTCTTAATGAGTCTTATATATTAGAAGAGAAACTTAAGAGTATGTCCTATGAGGAGTTAAGAAAGCTTTGGAAGACCAATGAAACATTAACAAATCAATGTTTTGAGGAGTTACAAGTTCGTCAGTTTAAACCACTGACATGTGCGATTCATGCATATGATGGAATTGCTTTTAAGTACCTTCATCCCTTTTCTATGAGCGATGATGAAAGAGATTATCTGCATAGCCATTTACGTATTTTGTCAGGTCTATATGGAGTTTTAACACCTACCGACGGAATTGCACCCTATCGTTTAGAAATGGGCGTAAAATTGCTTAATTTGTATCAATTCTGGGGTAGTAAAATATATAACTCTTTGGATGATCATGTCATCATTAATCTAGCATCTAAAGAGTATTCAAAATGTATTACTGATTACTTAACGGAAGAAGACCAATGTATTGAGATACAGTTTCTAAGAAATATCAAAGGAAAACTTAAGCAGCAGTCAACCTATGCGAAGATGGCTAGAGGCGCAATGATCTCTTATATGGCTAAAGAAAAGATAGAAAATATAGAGGACTTAAAGAAGTTTAACGATTTAGATTTTGTATTTGATGAAAATCTATCTAATGATCATTGTTTTGTATTTGTACAAGGGAGAAATGAAAATGAATAAGTTTTTAAAAGGTTTTGTATGTGCACTTCTTGTATTAAGTACTGGTTGTGCTCAAGAAGAGAAGAAAGAAACACCAAAGAAGACCAAGAAAAAGACAGAAGAAACAGCTCAGGTCACTCATACTGATATTACTATGTCTTTTGTAGGTGATATGACTTTAGGAAATTATGCAGGGCAGGCATATGATGGATCTTTTGATCAGGAATATGTGAAACAGGGTAATAATCCTGATTATTTCTTAAAGAATGTCAAGAGTGTTTTTGAACAGGACGATTTAACTATTGCGAACTTAGAAGGTCCTTTGACTGATGAAGAGAGTCATGTTATTAAGTCATTCCCATTTAAGGGTAAAAAGGAATATGCAAAGATTTTAACTAATAGTAGTGTTGAAGCTGTGACAGTCGCAAACAACCATTCTATGGACCGTTATCAGAAAGGGATGGATGATACTAAAGCCACTCTCGATGAGTATGGTGTAGGCTATTTTGGATATTCAAAGAGCTATATTAAGGAAGTAAAGGGTATTAAGTTTGGTTTTCTGGGTTATGCATTTCCTAATGCTGTATCTGATGACATGAAGAATGCGATTACTGAATTAAAGAAGAAAACTGATTTTGTGATTGTTTATTATCATTGGGGTATTGAAAGAAACTATAGTCCTACTCAGGGACAGAGAGATTTAGCACATGCCACTATTGATGCAGGGGCTAATATGGTCGTAGGTAGTCATCCTCATGTATTAGAAGGGATTGAAACATATAAGGATTCCCCTATTGTATATAGTTTAAGTAACTTCTGTTTTGGTGGTAATAGAAATCCAAGTGATAAAGATTCTATGATCTACCAGCAGACATTCCACTTTACTAATAAGAAGATTACGAGTATGGAACATAAAATTATTCCATGTATGATTTCTTCTGTGAAATATCGTAATAACTATCAGCCTATTATTGCAACTGGACAGGATGCAGAGCGTATACTTAAAAAAGTAAATACAATTGAGTAAAAGAAAGGTGTTGACTATATGATTGAAGATATCTTAAAAGAAAAAAAGAATATGACAAGCAGCGAAGAGAGAATTGCAGACTATATGTTAGAGAAAAAGACTTTACTTCGCAAGCAAAGCAGTCGTTCTATTGCATCTCAATTGTTTATCAACCCTTCTATGATCACTCGTTTTTGTCAGAAATTAGGATTTCATGGATATACTGATTTCCTAGAAGAATATTTAAAAGAAATTGAATATACAGAATCCCATTTTCAGAATCTTGATCCTAATCATCCTTTTGATAATCAAGATAAAAATACTGTAATTGCGAACAAGATTGGACAACTCTATCATGAAATTGTAGATGATACATTAAAGCTTATTAGCCATGATGCTTTGCAGAATGCGATTAATTGTTTAAATAAAAGTGATATTATTTATGTTTACTCTGCAGGTGTACAAGGTGATGTGGCCGAGACTTTTAAAGATAAGATGTTGAAGATTGGGAAGAATGTGGTTCTTGAAACAAAGATGAATGAACTCTATTATCGTGCTTCTTATTGTCCTCTTAATTGTACATTTATTATTATTTCTTACTCTGGAGAAATAGAAACAGAATTAAGAGGTGTTAAGAAGCTTAAAGAAAGACATATTCCTCTTCTCGCAATTACATCTTATGGAGACAATACATTATCTCAATATGCAGATTATATTTTGAATGTTTCTACAAGAGAAAAATTAAAAGATAATTTAGGTGACTTTGCGATGAATATATCTACAATGTTGATATTAGATATATTATATGTGAGTATCTTCAATACGGATTATTCTACACATGTGGAAAGAAGAATATCTAGTTTACAAGGATTCGACTTATTTAGAACATCTCAGAATCCTAAAATCAAATAAGCAACATCATTGCCTAAAAAATGTTATAAGTATATATCTTTAGGCAACACCATTGAAAGAAGCCGTTCATTAATTGAGCGACTTCTTTTTTTATTTATAATCTTAGTTGTAGAAAGAAAGGTGATGAAGATGTTTCCAAAAGATTTTCTCTGGGGTGGTGCAACGGCAGCCAACCAGATAGAAGGTGCTTATTTAGAGAATGGTAAAGGATTAAGTACCGCAGATATGATGACTATAGGGTCTCATGAAAAGAAAAGACGTATTACAAATAGTATTAAAGAGAATGAGTATTATCCTAGTCATAATGCGATTGATTTTTATCATCATTATAAAGAAGATATCGCATTATTTGCAGAAATGGGATTCAAGGTCTATCGTATGTCTATTAACTGGACACGTATTTTCCCTAATGGTGATGAATTAATTCCTAATGAAGAAGGACTTAAATTCTATGATGCAATATTAGACGAATTAGAGAAGTATCATATTATACCTCTCGTAACTATTTCTCATTTTGAGACACCTTTAGGGCTTCAGAAGTATGGTTCATGGGAAAATAGAGATGTAGTGGATTGTTATGTACGTTTTGCGTTAGTTTTACTAAAAAGATACAATAATAGAATAAAATATTGGCTTACATTTAATGAAATTAATTGTATGTCTACTCAGCCTTGGGTCGCAGCTGGTATTAATAGTGATGATGAGAGAGTAAGAATGACCGCAGCATATCATCAATTTGTTGCAAGCGCAAAAGTTGTAAAGCTAGCGCATTCTATTAATCCTGATAATAAAGTAGGAATGATGTATTGTGGTCATTTCTCTTATGCATATAGTGCTAATCCTGATGATGTGATTGGAACGATGAATTTTATGCATAGTATGATGTTTTATTGTGATGTACAGTGTCGTGGATATTATCCTCAATATAAATTAAAAGAACTAGAGAGACTACATATTACATTACCTATTCAAGAAGGAGATTTAGAAATACTTAAAGAAGGTAAAGTAGATTTCTTATCACTCAGCTATTATTGTACTCATGTGACTGGTAAAAAGACAAAAGGTATTCTTAAAGGAATGAATGGTTTAGATACAGGTTATAAGAATACATTCTTGCCTAAGAGTGATTGGGGATGGACTATTGATCCCCAAGGGTTAAGATATGCATTAAATTATTTATATGATCGTTATCAGTTGCCTTTGATGATTGTAGAGAATGGTTTAGGAGCTATAGATCAGTTAGAAGATAATAAGGTTCATGATACATATCGTATTGAGTATCTAAAAGCTCACTTAAAGGAATTGTCTAAAGCAATTGAAATAGATGGTATTCCAGTCATGGGTTATACAATGTGGGGGCCTATTGATTTAATTGCGGCATCTACTGGTGAAATGAAAAAGAGATATGGTTTTATTTATGTAGATGTAGATGATTTAGGAAATGGCTCTATGAAGAGATATAAAAAAGATTCTTTTTATTGGTATAAGAAGGTTATTGAAACAAATGGACAAATCTTAGAGGAGGATTAGTAGTATGAAGAAATATATTTTAATGGATAGTGAATATTGTAGTATGGGTAGATGGATTTCTGTTATTGTAGGCAAAAAGTTAGGAATGAAATTATATGAAGGTAAGGATCTTGTAAAACTAGCTGATGAAGAGTGGTTGACTGAAGATTATTTAAAGGATTTTGATAATAGAATTGCGGATATGTCTTTAGAAGAAGTGAAAGAAAGTGATGAAATTAAAAAGGTACATCAGGCTTTATCTAAAGCCATTTTAAAAGCAGTAGAAAATGGTCCATGTATTATTCATGAAAGAGCTGCAGGTGATGTACTTGAAGGACATGCAGATTGTTTAAAGGTACTTTTATATAATACTTCAATGGATCATCGCATTCCTCGTGCAATTGCGGATAAGACATATGATTTAGAAGGATTAGAACATGATGAATTAGTCAATTTTATTCATCGTGAAGATCATAAGCGTAAGGTTTATCGAGATGCTGTTTCTCATCATTTATGGGGTGAAAAGGAAAGCTATGATATATGTTTAGATAGTGATGTTTTATCTAGAGAGAAGTGTGCAGAAATATTAATTGAAGCTGCTTCAGACTGCAACCTTGATTTAGAGGAGTGTGCTCAAATTATTAGAAGTTCTTTTAATTGGACAAAGTAAGAGGTGACAAGAGATGATCAAAAAACTTTGGAAATTATTTTATTCAATGATCTATCTCAGCACATTTACTTTCGGTGGTGGCTATGTCATCGTTACATTGATGCAAAAGAAGTTTGTAGATGAGTATCATTGGATTAATCGAGATGAAATGTTGGATTTAGTCGCTATTGCCCAATCAGCACCAGGTGCTATAGCCGTCAATGGTGCTATTGTAGTGGGATATAAGATTGCTGGTGTATTAGGTATTATTGTGAGTGTTATTGCGACTATTCTTCCTCCGTTTATTATTATTTCTGTAGTATCTGTATTCTATTCTATTTTTAAAGAGAATTTGATTGTTCATTATATGCTTGATGGAATGCAGTCAGGTGTAGGTGCAGTGATTGCTGTTGTCGTTGTAGAGATGGCATTAGGTATCTTTAAGGAAAAGAAAATCAGTTATTATTTGATTATGTTTGGTTCTTTTATTGCGAATTACTTCTTTAAGGTAAATGTTGTATTGATTATTTTGACATGTATTGTGATTGGTATTATTTATTCTTTCTATGAAAGGAGATTCCAGCAATGATCTATATACAGTTATTTTTAAGTTTTCTGCAGATTGGTGCTTTTAGCTTTGGTGGTGGTTATGCTGCAATGCCTTTGATTCAAAGTCAGATTGTTAATTTACATCATTGGCTGGATTTTAAAGAATTTACAGATCTAATCACTATATCACAAATGACACCTGGTCCTATCGCAATTAATTCAGCCACATTTGTAGGAACTAAGATTGCTGGTATTCCTGGTGCTATTGCCGCGACTTTAGGATGCATTCTCCCTTCTTGTATACTAGTAACCATTATTGCATATTTTTATCTTAAATATCGTCATTTGCGTTTCTTACAGAATATCTTGAACTACTTAAGACCTGCTGTTGTTGCATTGATTGCAACTGCTGGTGTTACCATAATGATTTCTGCATTATTTGGTAGTGAAGCAACAATTATACTAAATAACTTCCGTATTCATCAATTGATTATATTTCTATTTTGCGTATTTATGCTCTGGTATAAGAAATCTAATCCAATATTTGTAATGATTCTTTCAGGGATACTCAATGTTATTTACCAAACCATTATTTAAAAAAGACTTCTGCTGAAGTCTTTTTTAAATAAAATCCAATAAGTTAAGTCTATGATCTTCATATGTACGAAGATAGTCGAATATTTCTTCATGATCATGCATGATACCATTTTCTTCACATATTTGATGAAATATACGCATCAAATGTTTGTTCTGTGGACTAGAGAGAATATAACTATTACCATACTTGTTGATATATGTCTCTTTCAGTCCAGGAAAATGTTGCTCTAATTTAGAATAGAAGTACTCTCTATTGCCTTCTCTTAATGTAACGCCCATATCAAAACAGATAATTCCTTTGACATGAGCATTGATGCAATAATCAAGTATCCCCCTTAAGTTTTCTTCATTATCATTAATAAAAGGAAGAATAGGTGTCAACCATACAATAGTATGTATACCTTCTTTATAAAGCGTTAACAATGTTTCAAAGCGTTCTTTTGTAGTTGAAACGTTGGGCTCTAGTATTTTACATAGATCTTCATCATAAGTAGTCAAAGTCATCTGTATCACACATTTTGAATGTGTCTGGATAGATTTCAATACATCTAAATCTCTTAATACACGTGATGATTTGGTAATCAAGGTAACTCCAAAACCATTTCTATCAATGATTTCTAATGCACCTCTTGTATACAACAATTGATCTTCTAAGGGAATATAAGGATCTGTCATAGCCCCCATACCAATCATGCAGGGTTTTCTTTTCTTTCTTAATGAAATATCTAATAATTCTAATGCATTCTCTTTGACTTCTATATCTTCAAACAAATGATTCATATGATAACAGGCACTTCTAGAATCACAATAAATACATCCATGCAGACATCCTCTATAGAGGTTCATCGCATTATTAGAGGATAAAATACCCTTGACCTTTTTATAATGCATATTACTCCTTTTCTAAGCAAATACGACAATTTGTATAATGAAATCTTTTTAAAATGTTCATATAATAATGTTGGAAAGAGATTTCCCACTCTTTTCTACCCTTCGAGGTCAGCAACCATTCCCTTCTAAAAGCTGACCTTTTTTATTTATTCTTTACATAGAATTGGTTTATTCATTACCTTGTATCAATATAATACAGGTGATGAAGATATGTGATCCCCACCATATTCTACAAATATTACTTCATCAATGGCCAGCTATGCTGGTTTTTTTATGTATTCTTCTATCTTTTCTTTATTTAATGATTCACCAATGACAATAATGATTTCCTGCCCTTTCGCAATTGTTTCAGTAGTAATCTGATCTTTTGTTGCATTAAGTTCTATCCATTGATCGTTTTCTGGTATAAAGCCTTTGATTCTAAATACCTTACCACATAGAGGATCATTAAAGATAGAATGAGTGGCTTTTGTTAGCTCTTCTTTAGTAATAGACTGGTTCATAAAGAACATAGTAGAGAACGCTTCTTCTTTCTTAAAGAACATCTTAATAAAGCCTTCCAATTCATAACCAGAATGAAGAATAGAATCAAAGTCTTGATTATTGAGCCTTTCTAAATCTAAACAGTCTTCTTTATTAAATCTTCTTTTACATTTAATAAGAGCCATTGTGTTATTTAAGTGTGTGATTGTGTTATTGATTTCTTCTTCTGTGGCTTCACTAGAGCGACTGAGAATGATTTTACCAGCATCTGAAACCTGACAGCCTAGTAAGTAATCTGATTGCTTAGAAAGGTTATTTTCTAGCTTAGAATTCACTAAAGCAATCACATTACCAATCTCATACCATTTATCTAATGGTTCTTCATGAAGTACATCAAAGAACTCATCGACATCATAAATACCTGATGGTTCGACTAATATTCTGTCAAAACCTCTCATACCCATAGAAATGAGTTTTGTCTTAAAACGACGTCTATGACAGTCTAAATCTCCTCCACCAACAACCATTTCTAGTTCACATTGATCACCTAATTCTTCTTCTAATACCATCATATCTACATTAATCGCGCCAAAATCATTTTCCAATATTGCGATATGCAGTCCTTGATCAATTAAATATTTCGCATACTTCTTAATAAATGTTGTTTTACCTGATCCTAAAAAACCTGTAATTAAATCTACTTGTACCATAAATTCACCTCTTGATTTTATTATATGTTGATATAATGTTTTGTCAAACAGTTCACATTAGTGACATATAAGGGACATAGAATATTCTTTGGAAAGTATGTGTGAATTATGTCAAACTATGGACTTAACACACCTATATGTTTATGTTAGGATTCAGTTGAAAGGGGGCAGTGAATATGTGTACTGCTGCATGTTTTAAAGATAAGGATTGTTATTTTGGAAGAAATCTTGATTATGAGTTTTCTTATGGTGAACAGATTGTTGTCACACCTAGATATTTTAAGTATGGTTTTAGATTTGCATTGGAACCAGATAATAAGTATGCGCTTATTGGGATGGCTCATGTGAGTGATGGATATCCATTATATTATGATGCCATGAATGAAAAAGGATTAGGTATGGCAGGACTTAACTTTGTAGGTAATGCTTATTTTAATCCTGTTGTAAAAGGAAAGACAAATGTTTGTTCCTTTGAATTTATTCCTTGGATCTTATGTCAGTGTGAAACTGTTGATGAAGCAATAAAGCTTATTAATGAAATGAATTTATGTGATACACCTTTTAGTGCATCATTCCCACCTGCTTCACTTCATTATATGATCAGTGATTCAAATAAGACTATTACTGTAGAAGTAATGAAGGATGGTGTACATATTTATGATAATCCTGTAGGTGTACTGACTAATAACCCACCTTTTGATAAACAGATGTTTAATTTAAATAATTATATGTATCTTTCTACTAAACAGCCTGAGAATACATTCTCTCAAGATGTAAACTTATCTACTTATAGTAGAGGTATGGGTGGTTTAGGATTACCTGGTGATTTATCTTCAGCATCACGTTTTGTCCGTGTCGCATTTACTAATATGAATGTCACTAAAGGATTAAATGAAAAAGAGAATGTGAGTCAGTTCTTCCATATTCTTGGTTCAGTAGAACAGCAGAAAGGACTCTGTGAAGTATCTGAAGGTAAGTATGAATATACTATTTATACATCTTGTTGTAATTTAAACAAGGGTATTTACTACTATTCAACTTATCATGGACATACTATTAAAGCAGTGGATATGCATAAGACAGATCTTGATAATAAAGATTTGACATGTTATCCAATGATTGATGAAGAAGTATTCTTCCAGCAGAACTAATATAGAAACGGGATGCCATTAAGACATCCCTTTTTTAATAGTTAATTCACTCATCATACCATTGAGTTCTATTTGATTATCTGAGTCTTCATCTATATCCCCTTCATAGATGATTTTTGTTTTAATACCTTTTGTAATTGTATTGAATAGACATGATGATGTGATAATAAGTCGTGATGCACTACGTATTGCATTGAGATCAAGTTTACCATCAATTGCATCTGTTTTAATAACCATATCAATATTGCAATCTATTTCTATATGTCCATGAATGTCTAAAAGATCAAGTGATGATGTTTTAATATCCAGTTCTATAGAATCCGAAGTGATATGAAAAAGGGACATAGATAAAGGTAGTACATTACATTCTATCTTATGAATATATTGACTTGGCAGCATCACATACATGTTAATATCTCTTCTTTGTATCTTTGTGACATGTTCTTTACTTATCAAGTTTATATCGAGTCTTTCTTTATTGTCATCAAACTTTATCTTAAAATCCTTCTGCAAGTCCTGATAAGTAGAAGAAGAAAGCTGAATGATTAATTTCTCCCCTTCATATCCTTCTATAGTCACTTCACCAAGAGTTCCTAGATTAATGTCAAAGTCCTTCAACATATCAATATCATATTCTATTTTACTTTCATGTAATGATTGAACATGATGATCTGATGATAAAAGTGTATCTATAGAGATATGAAATAATTTAGCAAGAGACTTGATATTATTAATATCCGGCATACCTGTATCTGTTTCCCATTTTGTAACTGCCTGTCTAGAAACGCCTATTTGATCCCCTAGTTCACTCTGAGATAAGTTGAACTTCGTACGATAGTACTTAATTGTTTGTCCTAATGTCATATAGTTGTCCTCCTATCTCAAAGTATAGTCATCTAGTATTCGTTTCACAAGAAAGTATCCGTATCATTCTTATTAATAGATGCTACGTAGCGTAGCATTTACCATATAATCCGATTATCCTTTTCATATATGAATGAATAGCTCATATTATAATAGTTAAGAAAGGTGATCATATGAAATCAGTAAACAAAGAAGTAGTTAATAAAGTAAGAGTCAATCAAATATGCGGACATTGCGATATCACAAAACCTACATTCTATAAATATGTTGATTCTAAGGATGATTTGATTCTTAATCTCTATGATCAGACTATTTCAAATATTTTAGGTGATACATTGACAGGAAACGAAAGCACCGTTGTGGTGCTAATGTTTGATTATTTTTGAGACATTATCAATTTCGGTTGACACGCTTTCATAAAGACTTTTAATTAAATCTATGTTACTATAGTTAAGAAAGGTGATCATATGAAATCAGTAAACAAAGAAACAATTACAGAAGTCGCATTAGACCTTTTTCTCAAAGAAGGATTCAATAATGTAACAGTCAATCAAATATGCGAACATTGTGATATCACAAAACCTACATTCTACAAATATGTTAATTCTAAGGATGATTTGATTCTTAATCTCTATGATCAGACTATTTCAAATATTTTAGGAGATACATACCACCTTTTACAGGCAGATAGTCATTTCGAACAGCTATTAATGATTTTCAATGCATTAATTCAAGAAACAAAGAGATTTGGAAGTGATTTATTCTCTCATATGCTTATCGCAAATTTAAACGAAAATAAGCATAGTTTTGATATGAGAAATTCCTTAACAGACCTTTGTGTGATGATTATAAAGAAGTCTCAGGAAAAGAATGAAATTAAAAACCATACAGATCCACACATCCTATATGAGACTCTTGCTCATTTGTTTACAGGTTATGAAACTGTATGGTGTATTGAAGATGGAAAGACACAATGGAATAAGTCATTCTATCAGAGCTTAATCGCATTATTACAAGTAGAAGATCAATTTGTAGATATCTATAAGAAGTATATTGACTAGGAAGGATTTTATCCTTCTTTTTTTATCTTATCTTGAAAATAATAACTATTGTCACGATAAAAGTAATGATCAAGTTCGTTGCTGCATAAGAGTACTATCTAACGAAAAAAAACAGGCCGAAGCCTGTTTTACATCTTGATGATTCCAAACGCATTTGCAACTGAACTTAACAAGATAATAGCTGCAAAGATTGGACAAACATATTTAATCATGAAATTGAAGATCTTTTCACGTTTGAATGGATTGTTGTGAGACTTGATTTCTTCCGCAATCTTGTCTACACCAATCACTCTAGATACAAGTAAACAAATGCATATTGCAGAGATTGGCATCATGACTGAGTTCGTTAAGAAATCAAAGAAGTCTAAGAACTGCATACCAATGATCTGGATAGAGGCTAGTGGTCCATAACCAAGTGATGATAATGAACCTAATGCAAGCATGACAATCCCAAGAACACATACAGATTTATGTCTACTCCATCCAAGTTCATCCTGGAAAGTAGATACTGCACATTCAGTTAGGGCAATTGAACTAGTAAGTGCTGCAAATAATACTAATACGAAGAATAGAATACCAATAAGTGTACCAAGTCCCATACTATCAAATACTTTAGGAATAGTAATGAACATCAATGATGGTCCTGCATTAAGGTTATCCATATTCCCATTAGAGAAAGCAAATACTGCTGGGATAATCATTAATCCAGCCATAATCGCAATAGCTGTATCAAATACTTCTACGTTTTCTGTAGAGTTTTCAATAGACACTTCTTTTTCTGTATAAGAACCAAAAGTGATTAAGATACCCATGGCGATAGATAATGAATAGAACATCTGTCCCATTGCAGTCACAACTGTCATCCATGAGAAATTCTTAAAGTTAGGTACAAGGAAGTATTTAACACCTTCTAGTGCACCTGGGCGAGTCACTGAATAAACAGTAATGACACATGATAACACAACTAAGATAGGCATCATGATCTTAGAGACACGTTCAATACCATTTTTAACACCTGCAAATACAATAACAAGTGTTAAAAGTGAAAAGGCGATAAAGCATAATTCTGTTGAAACACCATTAGAGATAAATGTAGAGAAATAGCCATCAGTAGATAAAGCATGACCATTACCCTTAATATACTCAATAAGGTATTTCACTACCCATCCACCAATGACTGAATAATAAGGTACGATTAAGATAGGAATGATGGCATTGATCCATCCTCCAAACCTATTTAAGATAGAGTTTCCAAATTTTCTAAAAGCCCCTACTGGACTCTTTCTAGTCATTCTACCAAGTGTTGTTTCCGCAACAATCATTGTATAACCAAATGTAAGTGCGAGAATGATATAGATTAATAAGAAGATTCCTCCTCCATATTTAGCTGCAAGGTAAGGAAAACGCCAAATATTTCCTAAACCTACAGAGGCTCCTGCAGCAGAGAGGACTAATCCTAGTTTTCCCGAGAAAGTGCTTCTCTTTTCATTGTTTTTCATAAAATCCCTCTTCCTTTTGTCTTTTTTTTAGAACAATCAACATTATATCACAAAAAAGAGATAAGGGAATAGAAAAGTTTAGAAGGTAAAAAAACAGAATCTCATTACTGAGATTCTGTTATGGGGTTAACTCTTTTTCAATCTTAATAATAGATAAATTCCAGATACTAAGAGCAATGCTGCAAATACAACCAGCTGTGTATTATCTCCTGTTTTAGCAGGTGTCTTATCTTTTTCATTTTTCTTTGTATCTTGTTTTTTATCTGGTACAACTTCTGCTTTTTTCGCAATCAACTTAAAGTCTTCACTGATTGTATGATTATTTTCAGAATGTGTGATTGTAAATGTCTGATTTTCTTCTTTGTTTTTATCAAAACCTGTTAATACAGCTTCTTTTGTGACATCACGACTAAATCCATTGTCATAATAAGCAGTAATTGTAAGATCTGCTTCTTCACCTTTAACATGTTCTTTATTCTGCTTTATTTCAAGCTTTGTGAGTACTGATAACTTCTGTTTTCTAGGAACACTTTGAACATTAATACCTGCCATCTGACAAATACCTCTTGCTTGTAATTCTACTGATTCATAACCGAGTGATCCTGTTTTATAGCCAGAATTAGAGATAATAGAGAGAGGTTCACTATTATTCTCAAGTCCTTCTAAGACAAACTTAGTGTAGTATAAGATACAGCCACGAGTTACATGGTAATCACTTGTTACAAGAACAACATTCTTAACACTTGGATACTTTGTTTTTAATACTTCATAAGTATTTTTCGCATTTCCTACTGTATCCTGTGCTCTATTTTCTACAATCAAGCGAGATGGTTCTAAGCCCTGTTTTAAGAGCCATTCACCCATTAATCCACCTTCAGTCACATTTGGATTATTCTTTGCAGTCCCACCACCTGTAACGACGACATATGATTTAGGATATTCTTTCGCAATTGCCAGACCTGTTTGAAGTCTACCTACAAGTTCTTCCTTCATCGTACCATCATCATTGAGTGCAAATCCAAGAATAACAACTGACATACTATTATCTTTCGGTAAATCTTGAGGTACTTCACTTACATGAGTGAAATCAGGACCATTGACTTCTAGCCAATAATGCATGATTTGATCCCAAGCTTCTCCCTTTTTCTTATCTACAGATTTAAGTTCTACTAAGACACGTTCAATATCAGTGACTGAGTCTTCCATATAATCTGTATAATAACCAATTAACTGTGAAATGAGGACATCCGCATCATTTTCTGCGTATACTGGTATCACTAGAAATGCACTGAAAATCAATGAGAAAGCAGTGAATAATGCGAACAATTTCTTATATCGTTTCATAACTTCTGCCTCCTTTTTTGTCCTTATTTCCTCCTTTTATATACATTCTCTTCTCACTATCATCATACCTATAATAAGCATTAATCTCAATTAATACTGATAAAATAAACTGTTTCTAGACATTAATAATTATCTTTTCTTTAATATTATGATATATAAAAAGAGTACCGAAGTACTCTATTTGCGATCCAGTATTGATTTGATTGCCATAAATAATGAGAATACAAAAATAACAATATATAGTCCGAAATACGGCATGCGTACACCATGTTCTAAATAATCAGATAAAGCAATAAGTGCCCAGATGACCCCCATCATAAGATATTGTGCAGCAACATAGCGATAGTCATCTTTATGTTTATTACGTTGTCTCATCACTAGTGCAAAGCCAATAACAGCCGCAAACATTAAATATGTTAACATGTTATATTTTCCTCCTTAATTAAAAGAATAGCACAAATAAGAGTGCTATTCTAGGCTGACTACTCCCACGGGCAAGCCCGTGGGGTTCTTACTGTCAAGTTTAGCTTGTAATCGTACATCATTTTCAGACTTTGGAATACAAGTGTAAATCTATTTAAGTAAGAACTTTTATTACCAAGCAGTCCAACGACCACATTAACGGTAAATTTCTATCTTACGATATGGAAGTATAATCAATCTCCCTAATGTTTATTTTATACTATTTTGATTCCACTATTCAATACTTTGATTCTATTAGTCTCAATTCTTTTAATCAAGGCTTCTTCCTTACTGTAACACTTTTCAAATTCTGAAATACATCTGTCTCTACCTATATCCTTAGTCCTCTAATCATAGCAGTACAACAGAAATAATGAATACCAATCTTGTTGTACTAGAGTCCCATCTGCTAAATGATACATCCTATCAGATAATTTCTTCTTTATGTAATCATCTGCGGTATGGTCATATTGTGATGCTCTATAATCATTAGACATATCTATATATGTATCACCTGTGGTCTTGAATTTTTTCTTCTACAGCAGCTTAAAACCCAGAAGGGCATCTATTCTTTATAGACTTGCCAAAACGTTTTTTCTTATTAAACTTACCCTTATGCTTAACTCAAGTAAAAATTATGTGCCTTTCATCCCATAGGCAAGCCTATGGGTTTTTCGCCACTAATTATAACAGGCGGATATGCTTCTTCAAATTGTTTCAAACAAAGTGTCAATGTGTCATCTAAATAGCTTAAAGCCTGATTTCTGATATTTACAGGAATACCATAATACGCTTCCGCAATACTACCGCATATAGCCCCTATTGTGTCACTATCTCCGCCAATAGAAATCGCATTTCTAATTGCATCCTCATAGTCCATTGATTCAAAGAAAGCCTCTAATGCCTGAGGAACTGTTCGTTGACATATTTCATTAAACTCATAAGTATCTCTTATTTCATCAAGAGTAAAATCTATCTTATAGAAATTCTGATTAATATAGTCTTTAATTTCTTCTTTTGTTGAACCTGTCTTAGCTAAATATATGGCGGCAGCTGTTGCCTGTGCTCCTTTGATACCTTCAGGATGATTATGGCTGATAGCAGTCACTCTTTTTGAGAGTGCTAACGCTTCTTCCAAAGAAGAAGCCACAGTACCTGCCGCACTTACTCTCATCGAGGCACCATTACCATAACTATTATAAGGCTTTGGATCATCTCCAAAGATCCAAAAATAGAAGTTAACTCCATAACCACAATAAGGATATTGTCTACCTAGTGACTGCATGCAATCTATTGTATTCTTTTCTAGATTTTCATAGTCAGGTTGACTTTTAAGTAATCCTGCTCCTATTGCAAGACTCATAATACTATCATCCGTAGGCATACATTCCTTTGTAAATAGTTCAAAGTCTTTCCCTTTATAGTTTTCCCATTCAAATCTAGAACCAACAATATCTCCAATAATTGCACCTAACATCCAATCATCTCCTTTTTAACATACCATAAGCAAGAATTTTCCCCACCTTTAGGGTTTTGGTTGAAGCAGGAAGCCTAGACTTCTAAGCAAAGCGAAAGTCAGGGTAGTTCTTATTTAGGTTATTTTTCTCAGAGTAATTTCTGTAATACGTTTTTAAAAATATAGAGCAAACGCCTATAATATATCATAAGAAAATTTGATTACAAAGGCATAGCCTGACTCGCATAAATAAATACGCCCATTACTCCTAATAAGAATCCTACCACTGCAGCAATAATCAATACTTTCATACTTATTTGTTTATGGACAAACTTACAGATTAAAAATGTAATTAGAAATGCAATAAAAGCACATAGTAACGCAATACCAAGTAGCGTCCATAACCAGTTGAGTTCATGAAAAATCATAAAGTACTCCTTTCGTAAGAGAAAAGCATAAGAAGTTTATCCCCCTTATGCTTTAATTTTATTTTTTAAGTTATTTAAATCATTTTTATCAGGATGAGTTAAAGCTTGATCAAAGTTTTCAATGAGCATATCAATATTAGGCATATGATCAGGCTGTGCTTTCATCATCACATATCGATCACGTACAGATTGTGGCATCTTACCTTGACACATATACTTACCTACGATTGTATTACTTGCATCAATGCTTTTTTTCACATTATTTAGAATTCTCTGGAAATATTCTTCACTTACTCCAAATCCTGCTGTACCAAATAAGAAAATCTTCTTATTCTTTAAGGTTTCTAGTAGTTTAAGAGTTGCTGCATCCGCATTGCCTTTATCTGTCCAGAAACCAATATAAAGCATATCTGAATCTACTTCTTTACATGGTCCAAAATAATCACAGTCTTCCTTTGGTAATGCATCTTGAATAGCTTCAGCAAGCATCTTTGTATTACCTGTTGGAGAACTAAATAGTATTGAATATCTTTCTTTTTCCATTCTTTCTACCTCTCACTCAATAATTTATCACAGTTATATTATAACACTATTCTATTTAAATAATAGCTGTAATCCCATTACAATCACCCACATATAGGCACATGTTTTAGGAATCATTAATAAACCAATTTTAGGTTTTTTCTTACTTAATAATGTAACTGGTAAATAACAGCCAAATGAGATAATAATAGCTGCAACCATTCTAGTCATATGAAGGTTACCTGTATTACCACTCATTGCATATAGAATAATTATTCCAATACCAGTCACTGCAAATACGGCATTTCTGATAATAGATAGTTTTAAGTTACCTTCATCACCGCACCAGTCATTTTGTGGTAAGAAACATACGACAATTCTAATAATTGCTGAAATGTAGATCATTGCTTCTACAATAAATGGAGCTTTAAGTGTAGGGAATGTCAATTTCCAGATATAAAGTAAGATAATATAGAAAACAGTCATAGTAATAGAAGAAACCTGCAAACCTATGCCAAGCTGTCTCTTAATCTTTTCATTGCTTCCTTTGAATGCTCTTTTAATTCTAGGAACTAAGTGAAAGGCATCACCACCACATAAAGTAAGAGTTAAAATACCATATAAGGTAAATAGCATATTACCGTTGGCTTTTGCTAGAAAGATAAAGCCAGCAACTAAATCAAATAATAAATAGCAAGTATCAAAGATAGCTTCCATGATATCTGGCATTTTAGGTACATATTTTTCTTTCATATTGATCATCCTTTCTTTTGAATGCATTCTTCTGCATTTCTACAAATTTTCTCAAATACTTTTTTACATACTTTTATCTCATCTTGTGTGAGACCCTGAAGCATATCATGCGCAAATTGATTTTGAACATTGAGCCCTTCTTTCACGATTTCATTGGCTGAATCCTCTAAGAATAGTTCTACACGCTTCTTATTATTTTCATTTGTCTTTTTAGTAATATATCCTCTGTCTTCTAATACCTTTAAGGCAGTTGAGACATGGGATTTAGTCGACTTTCTTATTCTGACAATATCTGCAGCAGTATTGTATTCAGGATTATGATACAAAAACATCAATATGTCATATTCCATCTTTTTAAGATTGTATTTATCACAGGTAGATGCGGTTAACATCTCATAATAGAGAGTAATTGTCTTATGTTGATCCCAGAAATACATATTAAGCCTCCTTGCATCGTTCTATTTAGAACTTTTAATTGTTCTATATAGAACATTATACCTAATAAGTATTAATGTCAATAAAAACGATTAATGATTTTTTATAAATACGTGAAATTGGATTCTTACAAGTATCAATGTATATGTAATTTCCATATTGTACACTAGACCATATATAGTTCTGATTACGATTGCTTTTCTTCAGCCATTACCTTAAAAGAAGAATACCATCAATCTCTCTCGCACCTCTATCTAAAATGAGATACTCAAAGAACTGCAGTTAATGCATGCTTAAAAACTTATTACACATTTCCATACCATTTGTAACATATAAAAAGCCAGCAACCATTATGTTGCTGACTTAATCTAGTTCTTTCTTGAAGTCATCTTATGACCTGAATAGACTGACATAATCATACAAATGAGTGCAATCAAACCAAATCCTGCATGAATCATCTTGTTCATATGTCCTGTTAAGAAAGTACAAATCATGGTGATCAGTGCACCAATAGACCAATATTTATGTGCTTTCATGTAATTCTCCTTAGTTAGTTTATGCTAATCATACTAACATAAATGAATTATATAAGCAAATAATTTATTCTCTTGTGACTGCATAAGGTGTACTATACCAGACTTTCTTATATTTTTTAGTATTTCCATTTAATACAGATTCCATACATTTAACGATTCTTAATACTTGGTTATCCATATTGTTATCTACACTACCATATATTTCACCAGACATGATTTTCTCATTCATTTCCTGGCTGTTGTTGATACCTAAAATAATAGGTAGAGCTAGATTCTTTTCTTTGCAATAATCATAAACTCCTAATGCCATATCATCATTATTACATATAACAGCTTCAGTACTAGAAATCGCATTGTTATCTAATTGAGAAAACTTCTTATAAGCAAGTTGTCTATTCCATGAAGCAGATAAAGTACCTAGTGTATTTAAAGGGAGGTCTTTACTGTTTTCTAAGAACCCTTTTGTTCTACGAATGGCATCATAGTGATCTTCTTCACCTTCTATAAGAACATAATCTATTTTTCCATTCTTATTTTTATCTACTCTATTTCTTTGTTCATTCCAGATTTTATGAAGCATCTCTCCCTGTATTTGTCCATCCTGAGAGGCATTTGTTCCCACATACCAGACATTATCTGTAATCTTTAAATCCTTTTCAGCAATATCTCGATTAAATAATATAACAGGGATATCTAATTCCTTTGCATTATTCAAGACACTTGCTGCAGAAGAAGGATCAACAAGATTAATAAGCATCATATCATAGTTCTGAGTATACATATACTGAAGCTGTTTATTTTGACGTCTTGAATTTCCTTTCGCATTACATATCTCATAAGAGATTTTCTTTTTCATATGCGCTTCATCAATTCTATTTTCTAGTGCTGTAATCATGCTATTCATAAATGTATCATCAAGATCATAAACCGCAATACCTACATGAATATATTGATTTTCTTTAGGACGTGAACCTCCTAGTGCTATAAGTGTTAAACATATAATCAGCACTATAAATAATAACCATTTATGTTTTCTTATCTTTTTCATAGCAACCCTCTAATATGTAAATAGCGAGGCTTTACTGCCTTTTTCTACTACTTTCTGATCAACTTTTTCTGGTTTTAAAGAAATAGTTGATAATCGTCTTTTTCCTTCACAATGACTAATCAGTTCTATACTCTTATAACCTAGTTTATAAGTATCTTCTATATAAATAGCATCTCTTTTTCCTGTAGATATCTCTTTTAGGAGATTAAAGTCCACAGGTAATCTCATTGTTTCATGAGAAGTTTGACTAAAAGAAGCAGTGTAGGTGAATGAGTCCTGCATTGTATCTGTAAGAGCTAATACATTCCCATATTCATACTGTGTTTTCCTCATATACTTTTCTGGATATACAAGTAATAAGCCCATGGCCTGATTTTTATATTCCTGTGAAATAAGATTATCGAGTTCATTTTGGGACAAATCATCCTTATACCAAACATCAAGCTTCACCTGATGATCATATGCGCAATCCTGTATTCCTTCCTGTATTTCTTGAATAAGCGATTGTGAATGCTTAGGATAAATAATCGCAATTCTTTTATTTTTCTGTGCATAATCCCTATCTCTTACATATAAAGTAGAAACAAATGCCATACTCAGTAATATCACAATGAGGATCATGTGTTTTCTTTTATTCTGTTTCATCTGCTTCCTCCATTTTAGGGATAGTAATAGTGGCAGTTGTTCCTTCGTCTAATTCACTTGTAATAGTAATACCATATTGTTTACCATAAATAAGCTGAATTCTTTCATGAACGTTTCGCACACCTATACCTGATCCACGTTTACTAGAAACAACCTGATGATGCATAATATACTCAAGTTTATCTTCTGTCATACCAAGACCATTATCTGCCACATCAATCTTGATAGTATCCTCTTCCTCATAAACACTGATAATAATCTCCCCATCCTCATACATGCCTTCCATTCCATGATAAATCGCATTCTCTAATAAGGGCTGAATAGAAAGCTTAGGAATGAGATATTTCATTAGTTTAGGATCTGCTTCTACCTTAAAGTCAAATTTATCTTTAAAACGGATATTCTGAATCTTTAAATAACTTGTTGCGTGTTCAAGTTCTTTACCTAAGGGTATCATATCCTTTCCCTGACTTAAGGAGATACGGAAGAACTTAGCAAGAGATGAAACCATTTCACCTGCTCCTTCATATTCTTCACTTCTAATCATCCATATTATAGAATCAAGCGTGTTATATAAGAAATGAGGGTTGATCTGTGATTGAAGTAGTTTCTTCTCCATTTTCTGTTTTTCACGTTCATTTTGACGGATTTCTTCCATCTGCTTCTGTAATTTATCTGCCATAATATTAAAATTGGCACTTAAACTCTTTAATTCTCCAATTCCTTCTTCTTTTGCACGAGAATTATAGTTACCTTTACCAAAATCTTCCATTGTAGCAAGTAATTGATAAACAGGGTCGGTAAAGTTTCTAAACACCTGAACATCAAACAATATCAAAATAGCTCCTACTAAAAGCAGAATAAACCAGATAATATAATGAAAACGACGGTTTTCTACTAATAGATTTGACATTGAATTCACTACCACAATATTCCATCCCGTATAGCCAATCTGTTTTCTTTCTACAAGCCAGTCTCCATTATGAATACTACGGTTGTTCTTAAATGCAGTGGATACTGTTTTTTCTTTATATAAACCAGAGGCGATACGTTTTTCAAAGGGATGATATAAAAAATCATTAGATTCATCCAATAAATAACAATAAGCTGATTTCTGGTTCTGATAACGATCTAGAATACCTTCTATAGGCTCTGTATAATACTGCATCAATAAAATACCTGATCTTATATTGCCAGCATTAATATATTCTACATAACGGCTAATATCCATGACATAACCTGATAGATTGGATTTCACCAAGTGTCGATGACCATATTGAATGGTTTCAGTATTCTTTTTCGCATTTTTAAACCAGGATTGTTGAATATCGAAACCACCGGACGATTCTCCAAAACTCCAGACCCTATTCCCATTCATATCATAAAGAGATATACTATAAATCCTATTTGATTCATTGGAGATTTTCTGAGTCATAACTGTTTTAAACTGAACATTTTCACAATCATATTTCTTAATGTTCTGATAATAAACATCATTCACAAGACTATTGATTTCACTTACTTCATTTTCTAGACTTTGTGCTAATGAGATTGTCTGTCGATCCATCTTCTCGACTGCATCTTTTTTAAAATAAGAAGAGAATAGATAAGAAAATAACATCATACTGCTGATAATACAAGCAGCAATGGAAACAGACATAACAACAGGTAATATAACACGTACACTTAATTTCTTATTTTTCATTTTCTAGTTTCCTATATTTAGCGGGAGAGACACCGCAGTTTTTCTTAAATACATAGCTAAAATAATTAGGTTCTGGATATCCTACCATTTCACCAATCACAAGACTCTTATAATTTGTCTGAAGTAAAAGTTTTTTTGCTTCTCCTATACGTAATCCTGTCATAAAATTCATAAAAGTCCCACCTGTTTCCTGTTTAAATATCTTGGAGAAATGAGAGGTACTGACATGTAATGCCTCACAAACACTTTCTACACTTAAATCTGGATCAGAGAAGTTTTCCTGAACTATCTTCTTAGCATTATCTACAAGTATCACATTATTATCTATACGTTTTTTCTGTACAAGAAGGCGAATCAATTGACAATAATCAAGTAGCCAGTGATCTAATTCCTCTCCTGTAGTGAGTGCAAGAATAGTAACGGCCATCTTTTTTGATCCAGCAAATTCTCCACTAGAAGAAATATGATATTTCTTATATAATCTTGCGAAAGAAAATGATATCTCCATAATCACCATCTGATATTCATTAAGATTATAATGAGCTTTATGAAGTAAATTAATCAATTCTTCAACCTGTTTCTTAAGTTCTTCTTCTTTACAATAGGTAATTGTTTTTCCAATCTGTTCTACATAAGCATTCCAATCTGTTTCGACTTCTTCTTGAAGCATTAAGTCATTATAGTATGTATAGCTTTCATCAGGAAGTACCAGATTATATTCTAAAGCATCTTTAGCCTGTGTATAAAGTGAAGGTATATCTTCTCTTTTATTTCCCGTACCACTTATTCCGCATGAAATATGAACACCAAAAATACGTGTAATCATAATTGATGCTTCTTGCAGAGTACGTGTTATTTTTCCTATTTCATGCTTTTTATTCGCACTTAAGAGGAATATTTCTTTGTCCCCTATTCCAAACTCATATCCCTTAGAAATCTTATCCAATGCTTCTTTAAGTGTTTCTTTAATAGAAAGTTCACTAAAAACATCCTGATGATTTTCTTTTTGTATTTTAACTGCAACAATACAATATTCCTGTTCATCAAGTTCTAGTCCAAGATTCTTGATCTGCTGTGCACATTCTTCTTGATCCATCGTACCTAGAACCATCTGTGTAAAAAACTGCTGTCTTAAGAGTGGAAGACTTTTATAATAAGCATTTTCTAAACGAGTCCAGTTGATTTTTTCATTATATTCGTCCTCTAAACTTTGATGCATCTTTTCTAGGAGTTTTTTCATCTCATCATAGTCAATAGGTTTCATCAAATATTCTGATACACCGTAGCTGATAGCAAGTCTGGCATATTCAAAATCATCCCATCCAGAAAAAAGAATAACCTTAGTATTCATATAATTATCATGAATAGTCTTAGCAAGCTCTAATCCATCCATAAAGGGCATCTTAATATCACTAATAACAAGATCTGGATGTAAGTCATCCATCATTTCTAATACTTCTTTCCCATTTTGTGCTGTTCCTGCCACTATGAATCCCAGTTTCTCCCAATTAATTCCCTTCTGCATACCATAGAGGATATTCTGTTCATCATCAGCAAGAATAATACTAAATGTTCTCATATGCACACTCCCTTACTTTTTTATTATCATAACACTTTTTATTATATACGCGAAATAAGAACAAGCCGATTTCAGTTTATAAAATCAGCCTGTTCTTTAGAATTAACTATTAATTTTTTCTACAACTTTTTTCATGAATTCATCATCTAACTTATATTTCTTCTTAAATACGATATAAGCTAAGATAACACCAATAGTTGGTACAACACACATTAATACACGAATTGAGTTCTGTGTCGCAAGTGACTGCACTGCATTTGGAACATAACCAGTAAGTTCTAGTACGAAACCAATTGCGAGTGAAGTGAAGGCGGCTGTTAATTTAACGATTAATGTCTGTAATGAGAAGACAACACCCTCATTTCTGTCACCTAATACATATTCACCATAGTCTACAACATCAGCTAAGAATACAGTTGCACATCCAAGTTCTAGACCAGTACCAGTCTTAACAATAATACCTGCAATAGCAGTTAACAAGATATTTGTAGGACAAACAAAACCAACAACAAGTAATAAGATTAAACCAATTGGAGGTAATGCACATGCGAATAAGAATGCTTTCTTTCTTGATAATGCTTTAGTAACCTTAGGGAAGATAAGAAGACCAACAACTTCAGCAACTGAAGCACTGATCATGAAAGCTGATAACATACCAGCGTTATTACATACATAACTAAAATAATAAGTGGCAACACCCATGATTGCCTGAATAGCAACGTTATATAATAGAATTAATAATACTGCCCATCTTAACTGGTCATTTTTCTTAATAACTGTGAAGATGTCTCTGAATTTCATCTTTTCCTTTTTTTCATCATTTGTCTGAACTTTAGGAAGGTTTAAGACACATACTGCCATAGTGAAAATGAATGTAGCTGCGATGATTAATGCGAATCTATGATAACCAATATAATTTCCACCAAGACCCTTGATAATCTGAACACCAAAACCAGCAATAATTAATGACTGACCAATACTTGCGAAGATTCTTGGAAGTACTGATACTTTTTCACGTTCTTCTGGATCAGAAGTTAAGTTTGGAATAACTGACCAATAAGGAATATCCATGATTGTATAAGTCATACCCCATAATACATAGATAACTGAAGCGAAGATACAAAGATTTACACCTGTAAGATGGAAATCTGTGAATACAATAACGAATACAAATGCGTTAATTAATGTTCCTACTACTAACCAAGGAATGAATTTACCATAACGGCTTCTTGTATTATCTACAAGCATACCCATAAATAAATCATTGAAGGCATCCCAGATCTTTGCAACGAAGAACATTGTCCCGATGAATGCTGGTGCAACCTTAATGATATCTGTGAAATAGATCATTGAGAATGTGGCAATCATACCATAAATCAAGTCTTTACCTAATGCACCAAATGCGAATGAATATTTTACTCTACCAGGAATCTTCCCCTGATAAACGACACTACTTTTACTGTTGTTTTCCATATTTTCTCCTTCTTTTTTTGCTTTGTGTGTACATCACTCTTACTGCTCCTAAATGATACCGCTTTTATTCATGAATGAACATCTGATATTCTATTCATAAAATATGAATTTCTATTTTGTTACATGTTGTTAAGGATATTTTCAGACAGTCTAGATAAATAATATGTATATCACAAAACTAAGAAGGAGGATTCTTCCAAAATAACTATATGAATTTGCATAGAAGAAAGGAGATAGCTTTGCTATCTCCTAGTCCCCTCTACTATTGAAACGTAGCAGAAATATTTCAATAATATATACTACTTACTCAACAACAAGATATTTTCATTTTGTGTATCGTTTTCCAAACTTAGTGTAAACTTTTTTATAATCAGCAACTTAAATTCTATGGTTTTCAGCCACGGACCACTCTCTTTGCGTTCTTCGTAAATCTGTACATTATCTACTAACTGTGACAGAAACTCTCGTTTCTCAGCTTCGTTCATTTTGACATACAGCTTATCAAAAAATGAGTGCCTTGTAGATATTGTCGCCAGTAATCTTGTCTGCCAGCAGAGTGCGTTTCTTGGTTTTTGCAGATATAAACAATTCCTCTGTAGAATAAAATGGTTCTCATCATTCTTATATCCAGTAATTGTAAAATCAACAATACTGCTATTTTCATAGATTTCATCACTAGTTATTTCTTGTTCTTGCATTTTAATCTTGCACACATTACATAATGTATTCTTATATAAGAAAAAAGCCACCATTTATGATGACTCCTACACTTTATCTTTAATTGTCTTCTCTACTTCAATAATACGTCTACCAATTCTCTTTGTTTCTATTTTTTTATAAGCTTCTAAACAAGGAATAAATTCCTTATTGCCTTCTTCCTCAATAATATCAAGTATACGTAAAATAACCTTTCTATTTACTTTGATCAGTTTATGAATGACACGAGGATTATTTTCTTTTACATCTAAACAGAACTGCTGATACAATTCCTGAGCATATGTTTCTTTCTCTATCTCCCAGCCTTGATCAGAAAATACCAATAATGGAAGACGCCCTTCATATTTAATTTGAAGATAATTTTCATCAATCATCCAATCAATATAATGCATGATATCAGCTAATTTCATATCATGATAATAGCCATAAGCAGGACATTCATTTAGTTTAAGTTCTAGTACCTTCTTATCCTTAGAACCTTTTAATATCTTAGCAAGCATATTTCTTCCTGCTTTCATAATACACATATCAGCAGCTCTTAAGATCATCTTGATATCTTCTTGAGATAGTTCTTTTACATTACCTGTGTCAAGAACGACAGGTATTCTATTAGCTCTTCTACTCATTGGTTATCTCCTCGCTTTCATATATAAATTTTAATACTACTCTGTTTATCATTCAATATTAAAAATATTAAAAACCCTGTAAAGAGGAACATGATACAGTAACCTATCCTTAATACAGGGTCTATTCATTGTTATAAGGATGAGATTTTTAGTCGCAGCTTTAGATAAAGAGTGTCATTTCAATCTTAATTCTTATACTTATTGACTAAGTTTATTTGCCAAGTCTGCTTCAAACACAAGAATCTCCTGCATACAAGCATTAAGCTTAGCAAAAATAACATCCTTATCTAATTCTTCATCAAGTTCAATGGTTGAAGTCTTAAATGGAAGTCTCCACTGCCAATCTTCCTTGCCCCTTTTAGCTGGATAGTATTTGTTTATATTATCGCAGATAGCTCTGAAATCATCAGAAATATTCTTTGAACTGATGGACAACTGAATATATGTTGTCTTACCATTTCTATTTATGATTTCATAGAAGTAGTGATTATCTGTATTCCATCCACTAGGTGCATCTGGTATATCTGGAAGAATCGCAGTCATTCCGTCTGTTGTAAAACGAGTATACGTTTTGTTGCATTTGACGGCATCAAGATGTGTATTTTCCTTTGTCTGTACCCATTCTTTGAGAATCGATGCGATTGCATAATGTCTCTTTTCTTCATCACTGAGTAAATATTCAAGCATAACACCACAAATCTTATCACTCCACTCAGCGTGGAACTTAGCCATCCTTGGCCAGTCAGCTTCATTGGTGATACTCACACCACCAAGATGATAACTCATCACAGACGCTGTACTATTGTCTGATCTATCCCAATCAAGTGAAATTCCTAGCCTGCTTTCGATTTCATTCTTATGCTGATAAAACATATCGAAAGTGTCTTTATTCTTCTTGATATCTCCATTACCCAAATAGAAATCAACTCTTGCATTATCGTAATTCGCAACGCAGCTGATGCAGAAACCACTGATACCAAAATATCCAGACTCAGTATTAGATGCTGTCGGATTACATCCACTGAAAGTTCCACGAAGGAAGTGTTGTTTTTGAATGATTGGAAGCGCATATTCCCAATAACGCCTTCTGATTTCGCATCTACCTACATCTGAAGATTTTTTAGTTTCTAAGTCTTTAAGATAGAAAACTAAGTCCATTGGGTCTGCATCATACAACGCAAAAATTCTACGAAGAATAGACATCTTAAGTGTTGTGCTTGTATTCTTCTCAATATATAAATTATCATCAATCTTCATTGCACTACGCAAATCAGATTCATGATTAGCAACATATACAGCAAGGTCTGTGTTTTCCTTATTGCTGTATGCAAGCGACATAAGAACAGACTTATCCTTATGATGAAGAAACTTTACTACATGCTCAAACATATCAGTCCAGCTTGTTACAGGCTGTTCAATTGTTAAATAACTGTACTTAACAATATCTCTACCAGTTAGATCAAAGTTCTCATCATCTAAAGTGCATGAATCAAACTCTTTCTCTGATGGAACAAAGTCTGTCTCTGGATAAGCCCATATTTTCATTGCTAATTCCATCATTTCTTTATTACGTTCTTCAAGTTCTGCTAATCCCCATGTGTCCTTCATCGCAATCTTCTGGTTCATCTTTAATCCGCTCGCTTTATATCCACCTTCTTTGGCATCACGCTTTTCAATGAAAGTATTATTGCTCAAACTAGGATTATATCCAGTTAAAGTAAGATTAGCTAAGCGATGAAGCCAAGTTGCATGAATTTCTGCAGCATTCGCACCTAAGATTTCATTCCAAGCTGGAGTTAAATGCTGAGGCATAATATGCTCAATAGTATAAACATTATTATCAAAATGTGTGTAAACATCCTTTGTTTCAATGGTTCCGTAGTTTTCGAAACGCTCAAAAAGATAAGCTTTATACTTACCACGCATCTGATAGACCTGCTTTTTTGAAAGAGCTAATCCAAATTCCTCATCATCCGGGAATCGACCACTTTCCTTCTTAGAAAGCAAAGCATAAATGAATTTAGAAACATAATTATCTGCTGTATTATCGTAACGAATGATTTCTTTATTCAAATTCAAGAAAATCTTATTCAATGCATTAGTTGGCACTTCACAAATATTTCTTCTAAACAAATAATTCTCTGTAATCAAGAAAATTCTTAACATATCATTGTTAGTTAATTTACCATCTTGATACAGTCTCAATACTTCCATCAAGAACGGACGAGTCACAACAATCTCTAAACGCTTCAAACGATACAAACAGTCATCTAATTTTTGCTCTTTTAATCCACTCTTACATATAAGAAGCTTCTCAAAGAATCTTGCATAACGAAGTAGATCAGCAAGTAGTGTATCAATTGGAAGTGATACAGATTCCGCATAGTTCTTGAATGCTCTGTATATATTGCTGATAGTAGGTGTAACTTGCTGCTTAATGCTTAAGTAGTCTCTTACAAATCCACTCACATCATTAGCTGTGCACTTTTCAATCTTAGACCAATATGTATCATAGTACTTTGTCTGATCCTGAGTCGGAAGACCCATCAATACATAATTTCTGATCTTATCACCCTCAGTAAGTGCTAGGCCAGTAGAGTTTAAGCTTTCAAAAATAAGCTGAGCATTATCTCCCTGATCCAATGTAATGCTAATGATTTCAAGCTTACCAATAGCTGTATATAAATCAGCAACCGGAACCTCTTCTTTCATCACCCTATCATAAAAGTACTGATAATTTATTGTAAGGTTAGAACTATAATCATAATCCTCTTCATCACCAAATAATTTCACAAGTGCTTCCCTGTCGCTCTTAACAGGACGTATCTTAATCTTGTCATCTTCACTAGCCCAGGGCGAAATTAGGAAACGCTCTCTTATCTGCTCATCAAGTCTGCCTTCATCTGTCTTAACTTTTCCCTGAGCTATAAGATTACTAATTGCTAAAAGTAATAATGTGATTGTTGTTAATCTCTGCTGTCCATCGATAATATGATATTCTATTTTACTGCCATTAGGTACAACAGCAGAAACGATACTACCAAAAAAATGACTGTCTCTCCCATCAATTACTATTTTCTTTAAATCATCATATAACTGTTGGCAGTTTTCATATTTCCAATTATATTTTCTCTGATATACCGGAATCACGTAACGCTTGTCAGCACCTTCCATGAATCCAAGCATTTTTGCTTCTGAACCTTTCATAAGCCCTCCTTTTTAAGTTCTGTCTATCAATCGCCACCAAAATTGCTAAAGGGTTCATAACTACAAAACTCCAACATTTCGTTTATTACATAATCGCTAATTTCAGTGCATGTACTCAGCAGACATCTGTAATTGACATTTTGTTGTGTTGTCAGTGTAATATTGTAATCTGAACCTTATTTATATTATACACTTTTTTAAAACAACTTTTCACTTCGTATATCCATATTGTCTAAAGTGAAAAGTTAAATTCCACTTTAGGCGGGTCAAAGTTGCGTTTAGTCTTTCACATCTTTCCAGTTGATTTTACTCTTACAGTTGAATTTACTTTTACACCTTCAATAGTTGAATTTTCTCCTTCAGGTATATAATTACCGTGATGTCTGTTTCTCTATTTCATGAAAGGCTGATTATCATGGCTAAATCAAATAAGAATTTACATCTTACTCTTTCAGAAAGACAAATCATTGAGAGAGGGATAGAAAATGGTGCTACCAAGGCTTCTATCGCTGCAACTCTTGGGAAGGATAAATCAACTATAGGCAAAGAAATAAAGGCACATAGAAAACATTCACATTACTGCAGTTTTGATCCTGCATGTGCCAACAAGGACAGATGCAAGCATCATCATGTATGTAAGGATTGTGCTGATTTGGTAGTTTTTAAATGCAAGCGAAGAGACAGATCTCCTGGTGCCTGCAACGGGTGTCCTAAATTCCAGCACTGTAGATTTGACAAGTTCACATATTCTGCAGATCTCGCCAATAAGGAATATATGGCTGATCTCATTGAATCAAGAGAAGGAATAAACATGACATACAGCGAACTTAAGGCTTTAGCTGATGTCATTGTCCCTCTTGTTAAGAAGGGTCATTCACCATATCAGATCATCACTTCTCATCCTGAACTGAATATTTCTGAAAAGACATTATACAATTACATAGAATCTGGCGTATTTAGACAGTTCGGCCTGCTTGATATTGACTTAAGAGTCAAGACAAGAAGAATATCAAAGAAGGATTCTGTCAAATATAAAAAAAGAGAAGACAGAAAGTTCCTGATAGGCCGCACCTATAAGGATTTCATCTCATATACTGACGATCATGACAACGTTAGTATTGTCGAGATGGATACCGTCTACAATGGGCAAAGCGGTCCCTTCATGCAGACTTTTAAGTTCCTGTCTTACTCTTTCATGTTCATTATATACCATGAAGAGAAGACTGCAAAGGCTATGGTTGAAGGCGTAGCCCTTCTTGAATCAATATTAGGAAAAAACCTTTTTGTAAAGGAAGTGGAGGTCATCAAGACAGATAGAGGTACTGAATTCTCAGATGCAGATGGACTAGAAAAGGACAATGATGGCAGCATGAGGACTCATGTCTTTTACTGTGATCCTATGCAATCATGCCAGAAAGGAAGTCTTGAGAACAACCACAAAGAGATACGTTACATATGCCCTAAAGAAGCAGATCTCAAGGATCTCGGTTTTGATTCACAGGAGAAGGCTAACCTCATGGCATCCCACATCAATTCCCAGCCAAAGGAGAACCTAAAAGGAAAGTCACCGCTGGAGATGATGGAGTTCCTAAGTCCAGATTTATATAAGAAATTCATAGAATTTGGAATCAAGAAAATAGAAAATGATGAAATAATTTTAAAACCATATTTATTAAAAGAAGATAACTAAAATCATTCGGAGAATGTATGAAACATGAGATGCAGACTGACAATAGCACATGCAGTTAAAGTGGAATTTAGTCTTACACCCGAAAAAAATGAACGAAATTCCATAGCTTTATTGTGCCTTAAAATACAATGATTTCTGTGATTAAAGTCACACTTCTTATATACGTATGACTAATTTCCATTTCTAAAACAAAAAGAATATCAGACTTAATATCCGATATTCTTATGAAAACATTATCCTGAACGAGTAAATTCCACATTTGTTTCGTTCTGTTTTAAAGTGGAATTTAACTTTTCACTTTAGCTATATCCATATTGACGCATTTCTCCATTAATCGTATAATTAAAACAGAAATACAACAGTTCCGTTATATAATAACGCCAACCATTGTTGACTTCTAAATAATTGGCTTATTTACAATTTTAAATTAATTTTTGTTCTCGAGATTATATTCTCATCTCACATTGCATAAACTATAAAAAGGCCAATTAAAAGGAGGTGTTAGTATGGCTAGTTCAAGTATTACTCATAATTTTGTTATATCTAATCCCGATAGCGTAAAGCGTTTTGTAGAAGCAATTGACGAAGCAGATCGTGACCGTACACCAAAGCAGACGCTCCCTGGACGTCAGTTAACAAACCCACAGGAAATCTTAGCTTTAATGGCAAAAAGGAAGAAAAAACATGTCTAGTAGATATTTAACCGTAAATATTCGAGCATATTTGGATAAAGATGAACTGACATATATCGGAGAGGAAAGTCTTTACGATTTGCTCTCCGATTTTTCTTGTCCAAATAATCCGGATGTAGAATACTTTTTGTCACATAATGCGATTGAATTTACCAAAAAAGATCAATCCGTTACTTATCTAGTGTTTGATGATGAAGATGCTTCATTAGTTGGATATTTTTCACTTACAGTAAAACCAATCTCAATCCGTGCTTCAAACATCAGCAAAACAATGGCAAAAAAGCTGTCACGTGTCAGTATTTTAAATGAAGAAACACAGTCCTATACCACAGCGGCTTACTTGATTGCACAGTTAGGAAAGAACTATTCTCTTCCGATGAACAAACAAATCTCAGGAAATATTCTATTGGGATTTGCACTAGAAACTATATCTAGTATCAAACATTCTGTAGGTGGCGTTATTGAGTTTCTTGAATGTGAAGATAATGAATTTCTTCTGAGTTTTTATACAAAGAATCATTTTAAGCCATTTGATACTCGTATTACTACTTCAAAAAACACTGAACCACACACTTTACATCAGCTTTTGAAGTTTATTTGATTATAAACACATAAAAAGCAACAGTCTGATTTGCTTTTAGCACTTCAGTAACTGTTGCTTTTTTCTCTTAATCCGGGAAAAACTTCATCGCTTCACTTATCAACTTAAGACAAAAATTCATTACAAGATCTAATTCTTCTTTTTTCTAAAGATTAACTTCCCTACATAAGAGGATTCATTACATTATTTCTTTTTATTAAAAAAACAACCACAAGGCATATCTGCTACTTCACCAATAGAAGGGTCTAATGCATAGACTTCTTCTAAAGATACAATCCTTGCATCATCCATAGAATGTTCTTTATCACATAAGAACTGCCACATACCATCTTCATCATGAGTTATATAAGTAATAGCTTCTTCTTTATTTAATACATGCCTACATACTATGCAGGCAGTATGTGGATCGTCATCAAATGGGAACATATTATTTACTCAACAATAAAATATTTTCGATGTGGGGCGTATGTGGGAACATATCTACCGGCTGTACGTTTAAAGGCTTATATCCCTTTTCTACTAAATAAGTTAAATCTCTTGCCTGAGTCGCTACATTACATGAAATATAGACAATACGTTCAGGAGAAAGTGTAGTCAATCTTTCTAGGAATTCAGTAGAACATCCTTTTCTAGGTGGATCCACCATAACACAATCCACCTTTTCATTTCTTTCTACAAATTCAGTCATGAAATGACCTGCATCATCGCATACAAATTCAGCATTTGTAATATGATTTCTTTCAGCATTCTCTTTTGCATCTACAATTGCCTGTGGAACGACTTCTACACCATAAACCTTCTTCACATGTTTCGCGAGAGTCAAAGAAATAGTACCTATACCACAATACGCATCAATAACGACATCCGTTGGTTTAAATTTTGCATATTCAATGGCCTTAGAATAAAGTACTTCTACCTGTCTTGGATTAATCTGATAGAAAGACTTCATAGAAATCTTATAAGTATTACCTAGAAGTGTATCTTCAATATACCCTTCACCATATAATACTTTTTCTTCTTCGCCTAATATCACATTGTCATGACGTGGATTGATATTCTGAATAATTGTACGTATTTCTGGATATTCATTCGTTAAAATATCAATGATTTCATGAATATGTGGAATCTTCTTTTTATAAGAGATAAATACAACCATCGCTTCATTCTTATGATAGCTTGTCTTAGTTAAGACATGCTTTATATTACCTGATTTAGTAATTTTATCATAAGGCTGGATATGATACTCTTCAAAGAGTTCTTTAATGCGTTTAATGACCTTATTAGAGAATTCATTCTGAATAAGACAGTAATCGTTATTAATGATATCGTTTGTACGTGCTTTATAGAATCCAGAGACTATATGACCATCCTTCTTACCAAAAGGAACCTGCACCTTATTACGATAATGATAAGGGTCCATGTCCATCAAACAGTCATTTACTTCCAGATCCTGATGAGCAATCTTTAAGAATGTTTCTTTTACTCTATTTGTCTTAAAAGACTGCTGTTCACAATCTGACATATGCATTAAAGAACAGCCACCACACTGCTTAAAACACTCACATTTTGGCTCTATTCGTTCACTAGAAGGTGTCTTTAATTCCACTACTCTTCCTACACAATAGCTCTTAAGCACCTTGATAACTTCTATTTCAGCCACTTCATGAAGTAATAGATTCTTTACAAAAATAGTTGTATTATCCTGCTTTACAACACCTAAACCATCATGTGTATAATCGATACATTCACCTATAAACTTATCTCTCTTATTCATATATATCCTCCTCGTCAAAAAAAAGCGATTAGAAATCGCTTTTCATTTTATTGCTCAGTTGCTTTCGCTTTATTTGTTGTTTCCTGATCCTTTACTGATGAAAGAGTAAATCCGATATCATCTTTACCAGCCTGCTTAGTACCATAGATTGGATAATCTGTATCATTACCACCAGTTAGATAAAAATTCACTTCATACTGCTTTACGCCATTATGCTTATTCAATAATTCTGAATAAGAAGATCCTTCATAAGCAGATTGACCACCTTTTGAATCAAGGATTTTCACAACTTCTTTTGAAACTTCTTCTGCAGTCTTTGCAGATGTGCCATTATTAAAGACAATATCTACCTTGAACTGCTTACATGCTGTTTCAATATCAATAGATGCAATAGAACTGTATTTAGACTTTGCTTCATTCATTGTGTCATCTAAAACACTTTTTTGAACTGTTACAAGTCCTTCACAGCGGTCACCGTATACAGGTCCTTCATCCTTTAAAGCACTATATAAATAGATTCCGAATGCAAGTACAAGTACTGCAACGATTCCAAGCACAATATATTTAGTTTGAATTTTCTTTTTTGGTTCTTTAGAAGGTTCAATACCCATTTCTTTAGGAGTTGGCTTCTTTTCAGCTTTCTTCTTAGGTGTCTGGATAACTACTTCTTCTTCATCATCAAAATGAAATCTTTCTTTGGACACATTAATCACCTACTTTACCCTTCTATTTTACCAAAGAAATAAAGTAAAGTATAGTTATTTAATTCTTTCTTTAAGAAGTTCAACAAGTAACTTGTTAACCATTCCAGGGTTAGCCTGACCTCTAGACTTCTTCATAACCTGTCCTACTAAGAATCCTACTGCACGGTCTTTACCATTTGCATAGTCTTCAATAGACTGTGGGTTTGCATCTAATACTTCATTCGCCATAGTTTTCAAAGCATTAGGGTCAGAAATCTGTTTCATACCCTTTTCTTCAATGATCTTTTCAGGATCTTTATTTTCTGTCATCATTGGTTCAAAAACTTTCTTAGCCTGTTTAGAAGAGATTGTACCATCTTCGATGAAATTGATTAGCTTAGCAAGGTATTCTGGATTTAATTCAATATCATCATAAGACTGATTGTTCTTATTTAAGAAAGCCAATACATCACCTAATAACCAGTTAGATGCATTCTTGTAATTCTTAGTATATTTAATAACTTCATTGAAGTAATCAGACATAGACTTAGTAGAAACAAGAATCTTAGCATCTACCTTAGGAATACCATATTCCTCTTCGTAATGCTTTTCTCTTTCTCCAGCCATCATAGGTAATTCATTCTTAATTCTTTCTACCCATGCATGATCGAGTCTAATTGGTAAGATATTTGGTTCAGTATAGTACTTATAGTCTACTGCATCCCCTTTAGAACGCATGACTGTAGTGATTTTTTCTACTTCATCATATCTTCTTGTTTCCTGAAGGACTTCTCCTCCAGATTCAATAACTTCCTGCTGACGTCCCGCTTCATAATCGATTGCCTTCTGAACGTTGCTGATAGAGTTTAAGTTTTTGATTTCTGTACGTGTACCAAATGCTTCCTGACCAAATGGACGAATGGAAACATTGACGTCACAACGCATAGAACCTTCTTCAAGCTTTGCATCAGATACTTCTGTATATAAGAATACCTGTCTTAATGCTTCAAGATAAGCACTTGCTTCTTTACCTGAACGGATACAAGGCTTAGTAACGATTTCGATAAGTGGAATACCTGCACGGTTGTAATCGATTAATGAATAATCAGTTAAATGAAGCTGTTTTGCAGTATCTTCTTCCATATGTAATCTTTCGATATCGATACGCTTTTCTTCTCCATCGACTTCAATCATTAAATAACCATTACGTCCAATCGGTCTTTTATCCTGAGTAATCTGGAAACCTTTAGGAAGGTCAGAATAGTAATAATTCTTACGGTCAAAGCAGAGTAATTCATCAATTTCCATATGTAATGCATGGCATACACGAATAGCGAATTCTACACCTCTTTTATTTAAGCATGGTAATGTTCCTGTCATCCCCATGTCTACTTCATTGATCATTGTATTTGGATCTTCACCAAATGTAACTGGCGAAGCAGAGAACATCTTTGAATTAGTCTTTAATTCGCAATGTACTTCTAGCCCGATGACTCTTTCGTAATCCATCTTTAGTCCTCCCTCTTATACTGGTTCTTGAATCCTAATGCTTCTTCTAATGCATAAGCAACATTCAAGACAGTCTGTTCTTCAAAAATACGTCCTGAGATATTAACAGCCACTGGCATATTATCTACAAATCCAGAAGGAATAGAGATAGATGGTGTACCTGCAAAGTTAGCAAGACATAACCAGTTTTCAAGAATAATATATTCATCGCTTAAGTAATCTTCAGCTGCTTCATCAATTAAAGGTGCAACACCTCCACCATTAGGTGCAATGATGATATCATAGTTTTCATAGATCTTATTTAATTCATCTACAACAAGTCTTCTTACTCTCTGTGCTTTTCTGAACATCTTTTCCTGATTTTCAGTGGCAAGAGCTAAGTTACCTAGAATAAATCTTCTCTTAATATGATCACCAAAACCATCAGTACGAGAATTGATCATAACGTCATCAGGAGTATCCCCCTGCTGTCTATCTCCATACTTGACTCCATCTAAGCATGAATGGTTACTTGTTGCTTCTGAGTTCGCAATAATTGTATATGTTGGAAGTAAAGTCTTCATAAGCTTCTTATCCATTTCAACATCTTCAACTGTTGCACCAAGAGACTTTAATGTTTCAACAACATTTTCAAAAGTCTTCTTTACTTCTTCATTTCTTACTTCATTAGATACAGTAGTTAAAACACCAATCTTTAAGTCAGAAATATCAGTTGTTAAGTTTTCTAAATAATGTGGTACTTCTCTATTTGATGAAGTCATATCGCGGTTATCTCTACCTGCTAATGCTTCAGTCACAATAGCCATATCACGCACATTTCTAGTAAATGCACCTACATGGTCTAATGAAGATGCATAAGGAATAACACCATAACGAGAGATTCTGCCCCAAGTTGGCTTGAAACCAACAATACCACAGAATCCAGCTGGCTTTCTGATTGAGTCACCTGTATCACTACCTAATGCGAATGGAATAAGACCACTTGCAACAAGTGCTGCAGATCCTCCTGATGAACCACCGGAAATACGTCTTGTATCCCAAGGGTTATGTACTGGACCAGTAAGTGCTGATTTGTTTGTACCACCCATAGCAAGTTCATCCATAGAAGCCTTACCTACCAAACCTACACCATGCTGATTTAATAAATCAACAACATGTGCATTGAATACTGGTACATAATCAGCAAGCATCTTACTTGATGCAGTTGTCTTAATACCTTTAGTGTTATAGTTATCTTTTAATACATATGGAATATGTGATAAAAGATCATCAGTCATAGGTGCTTCAATTGCTTTGTATGCTTCTTCTTCAGTAATAGTTACAAAAGCATTGAGTCTTTCCTGTTGTTTCTTTGCTTCTTCAAATAATTCTTTATAATATTCTTTTACATCTAACTCTCCGCTTTTGAAAAGTTCATGTAATTCTTCAATAGTATGTGTCACCATTATCCTACCACCTTTGGAACTCTAATCTGATTGCGCTGTACAGTCTTACAATTCTTTAATGCATCTTCTGTACTAATAACATGATTAGGTTCGTCCTCTCTTAAGAATGTTGTTTCAACCACATAAGGGAATGCGAGAGGTTCTACACCTTCAGTATCAATTTCATCAAGTGCCTGTACATGGCTCATGAATACTTCATACTGTTCTCTTAATGCTGGCATTTCTTCGTCAGTGATGTTGAACATGGTTTTTCTTCCTAGTTTTTTCAACATTAAATCTGTATCGTCCATAATTGACCTCCTACTGTTCTAATATAGATGTCTTTGCATCTTCGCCTTTTTTCTTAATAATCACAGCCATCAATTCATCCTGTGAATACACAAGAACCTTAATATTAAAGTCCTGTGTGAATTTACTATTAATGTTATCAGCAATCACTGAAGTCAGATATAGTAATTCTGTATATGTCTTGATATTCAAGTGTGCTGTGATTTTCATTGTCTGAATTGTATCATTGATGTAGTTGGCTTCACCAACTAAACCAGCCGCTTCTGTAGAAGCCTTCTTCAAGTTAGACTTGATTGTCGCAAAATCTGAAGCAGTGGCTGGATCTAACTTAGATGCACGAGAACTAGTAAAGAAGACATTTTCATGATTAACCTTCTTTAAAGTTCCAGCACTGCCACCTTCGCAAAATGCTTCATAAATATAATTACCATTTGTTTCAGATATTTCATTATTGTTAGCACGATATACACCAATCATAACTGGAATATCTGTTAATTTTTTCTTATTTGAACGGATATACTTATAAATCTTCTTAACACACTGCTGTGAATAGTTTCTTAACTTTTCATCGCTGAGCGTCACTGCAGGTGAAGAAAGTTTACCATCAATCTGTTCTTTAGGATCAAGAATAAGCGCAATAGAAATACCTTTTAATACATAACCAGAACCGCTCTTCTTATAATAATCCTGTTCAGTTAAATTAGATACAAGAACAGGACTCTGTAATCCTTCATAAGTCTTACCACTTTCTATCTGTAATGTATCAGGATATTTCTTATCTTCTTCTTTAGTTCCTGCCACATCTCTTTTTAGAAGATTATTATAATCGGTTGGTGTTAATTCTAATCCTTCTGATAAATAATAATCGTTTGTAGAGAAATGACTTGTGGAAAGAATCTGTAATCCTGAACCGATAGTTACTAAATCCTTTGTATTACTGAAGTTCAAATAGAATTTCTCACTATTTTTAGAACGTCCATTATTAATCATGTTGTAGTAATTACCATCAAATGTCTTAGCAGATGACTCTTTTGTACTACTTGATGTTTTTACTGTTTTGCTGGAGCATCCTGTCGCAAAAATAAGCATGATGCTAACAAGAGCTTTTAAAAATTTATTCATAGTCCGCTAGCCTCCTTAAATGCTGATTCATTCATGATTGAAATACCAAGATCAACTGCTTTAGTATATTTAGATCCTGGATTTTCCCCAACAATCACTAAATCTGTTTTCTTTGATACACTACCTGTGACATTTGCACCCTGACTTGTTAGATAATCTTTAATCTGTTTTCTTGTCATAAGTGTTAATGTACCAGTAATAACGACTGTCTTATCTCTAAATGGATTATCACCTTCCTGACGGACTTTTAAATAATCCATATTGAGTCCTAATTCCTTTAAATGTGCAATCAACTCTAAATTACGTTCATTACGTTTAAATGCTGCCAGAGAAGATGCAATTGTATCACCTACATCCTTAATACTTGTTAATTGTACATAATTTGCATTAAGAAGTGCATCCATTGAACCAAAATGATAAGCAAGTGTATCTGCCATCTTTGCTCCAATTCCTTTAATACCTAAACCAAATAAAAGCTTTTCTAGAGAATTTACTTTACTATTCTCAATTGCCTCTAAGAGTTTATCCATGGATTTCTTTCCAAAACCTTCAATGTCCATGATTTCTTTTTCATGTACACCAAGATGATAAATATCTTCAATACATGTCACAAAACCTAAGTTATAGAACTGTTCGATGATTTTATCACCAAGTCCATCAATATTCATTGCTTCACGACTTGCAAAATGAATCAGCTTCTCAATCTTCTTTGAGTCGCATTCTTCATTCACGCAATAATAAGCGGCTTCATTAGGTTTTCTTACAAGTAGAGAACCACATTTAGGACATACCGTAATCATCTTAAAAGGTATTTCATGACCAGTACGTCTTTCTTTAATAGCAGAAACAACCTCAGGAATGACATCTCCTGCTTTTCTTACAATAACATCATCACCTATACGAATATCTTTACGTATACAATTATCTTCATTATGAAGCGTTGCGCGCTGAACAAGTGAACCAGCAACTCGTACTGGTTCTAGGACTGCATTCGGTGTAATCTGCCCTGTACGTCCAATTGTGAAGATAATATCTTTAAGTTTAGTAATCACTTCTTCAGCCGGGAACTTATAAGCAATCGCCCATTTAGGTACCTTTGCTGTATAACCTAGTTTTCTTTGTGAATCAAGGTCATTGACCTTAATAACCACACCATCAATATCATAAGGAAGTGTTGGTCTGAGTTTTGCTACTTCTTCAATATAGTTCCATACTTCCTGAATAGTCTTGCACTTACGTGTATAAGGATTTGTCTTAAATCCAAGATCCTTGATTTTCTCTAAACATTCATAATGTGTAGAAGCATTTAATTGAGATGCTTCTGGCACATGATATAAGAAGGCATCAAGGCCTCTTTTTGCCGCCACACGACTATCTAACTGTCTAATACTGCCTGCTGCCGCATTACGACAATTCGCAAAGAGAGGAAGACCTGCATCAGTACGCTCTTCATTCAATCTTTCCAATGCCTTTTTAGGCATGATGATTTCACCACGTACTTCTAGTGGTCCTTTAAAATCAATGTGAAGAGGGATAGAACGAATCGTTTTAACGTTATGCGTAATATCTTCACCCACAGTTCCGTTTCCTCTTGTTGCTCCATACTGTAAAACACCATCCTGATATACAAGCGATACAGATAAACCGTCCAGCTTCAGCTCACATATATATTCTGGATTAGGAATCACATCAGTGACACGATCATTGAAGGTATAAACTTCATCTTCATTAAAGATATCACCGAGTGACATCATCATACGCTGATGTGTCACCTTCTTGAAACCTTCTAATACTTCTCCACCCACTCTCTGGCTAGGAGAATCAGTAGTGATCCAGGCAGGATTGACCTGTTCAATACGAATTAATTCTTCCATTAAACGGTCATATTCCTGGTCACTTACAGTAGGATTGTCCTGTACATAATATTCATAGTTGTATTTATTCAATAAGGCTTTTAATTCATTAAGTCTTTCAAATGACATCTTACTCATTCCTTTTCTTTTGGTATTATAACAAAATTCTCTCGATAATAAAACCGAAAATCAGTTAGATAAGCGCTTTAACGCATGATGATTTCCCATTAAGGTCTTGATTCCATGAGGAACTTCAAAGGCAACATCGACAAGTGGTCCATTGACTTTGACAACAACACCCTTACCAAATATATCATGATTAACTAAATCTCCCACCTTCCAGTCACTTACACCATTATCTCCAATTAAATCTGTGTAAGATTCATGAACATAATGACGTGTCTTAAACTTTGAAGGTCTTCCGACATGTTCGACATGATTTCGACCTATTTCATCTACAAATCGAGATGTGACCTTAGGAGATTGAGAGACAAAGCTAAAGCCTTGGCTATCAGTCAAATAAAGACGCTTTTTAGCACGTGTAAAGGCAACATAGGCTAGTCTTCTTTCTTCCTCTAATCCTTCATCTCCTCCTTCACTCATTGTTCTTTCAGAAGGAAAAATGCCTTCAGAGAGACCTGATACAAAGACATAGTCAAACTCTAGTCCTTTCGCCATATGAATACTCATAAGTGAAACATAGTCACCTGTCTTTTCTTCATCCTGAGATGTATAGAGCGCAATATCCTGTAAATATGATTCAAAATCAGGTGTTTCTGGATGAGTATTGACATAAGTATCAATGGAATTCTTTAATTCCATTAAGTTTTCAATACGGTTATCTTCCTGCCCATCCTTCATCAGTTTCAAATAACCCGTATCCTTTAATAAATCTTCATAAATATCTGCTAGACTCTTATCAGAGACTCTTGCCTTTTCAATTACTTCTACAAGTTCCTTTAAGCCTTTTTTAGCTTTACCACCTACACCTGTTTCATCTAAGAAGAAGCAGACTGCTTCATAATTAGAGATACCATGTCTTGAAGCTGTCAAAGTGATTTTTTCTAGAGTCTTCGCACCAATTCCTCGAGATGGTGTATTGACGACTCTTTCAAAAGATAAATCATCACCCATAACGACTAATCTAATATAACTTAAAGCATCTTTGACTTCTTTACGATTAAAGAATTTTAATCCACCAAAGATCTTATAAGGAATCTGTCTGCGAATCATTTCCTGTTCAATAGAACGAGATAAATAATTCGCACGATAGAGTACCGCAATATGGGATTCAGATACACCGGATTGTGTGATCTTCTGGATTGTATCACAGATATATTTTGATTCTGCATCCTCATTTACTGCTGCATAATGAATCACTTTATCTCCTTCTTCTAATTCAGAGAATAAGTCTTTTTCTAATCTGTTCTTGTTTTTCTTAATAAGATTATTAGAGATATCAAGGATTGTTTTAGTCGAACGATAATTCTGATCTAGTATAACAGTTTTAACGTTTTGATAGTCTTTATCAAAGTTCATGATATAGTTCACATCACTGCCTCTAAATGAATAGATTGTCTGGTCTGGGTCTCCTACAACACAGACAATAGAATCCTGGGCAAAGTAATGAATAAGGTTGTATTCAATAGAACCAACATCCTGGAATTCATCTACATGGACAAATTGATAACGTCTAGACCATCTCGATACAATATCAGGATTATCCTGGAAGATCTTTAATGTATTTAAAAGAAGATCATCAAAGTCCATCATATTGTGGTCTTCTTTATATTTTTCATACATGGCATAGATTTCTGCCTTATGTTTTTCTCCTGGCATATTACCCGCTAACTGTACGGCTTTGGCAGGAGAAACAAAGTTAACCTTATATGAAGAGATATAGTTGATCATAGATTTGATACTGATTGATTTTTGATCTATTTCTTTTTCTTTATATAACTTTTTTATAAGTGATTTCTGATCTTCTTCATCCATAATAATGAAGTTATGAGGATAACCAATGGCAGTAGAGTGTTGTCTAAGTACTCTGACACATAAAGAGTGGATGGTACAGATTGTTGTGCCTAAAGAGGTACCAAGAATAGATTCTACTCTTGTCTTCATTTCATTAGCTGCTTTATTAGTAAATGTGATAGCAAGAATATTATGAGGATTGACTCCTACTTCTTCAATTAAATATGCAATACGATATGTGATGACACGTGTTTTACCTGAACCGGCACCGGCAATGATTCTTAAGTGTCCATCTAGATAAGTGGCTGCTTCTAGCTGTTTAGGGTTTAATAATTGACTGAGTTCCATATTTATAATCCTCCTTATTCGCACCACTTAATATAACATAAAAAAGAGTGCTAGGCACTCTTTATTTATATTGATGTGATTTTCCAATAATATCAGTGATGTTTTCAATACCCATTGCATCAAGTTCATCATTCATTTCCTGAATAATACGAGGACATGCATATGGGTCTACTAAGTTCGCACAACCAACCTGTACAGCACTTGCACCTGCAATCATCATTTCGATTGCATCTCTACCAGTAGAAATACCACCCATACCAATAACTGGGATATTCACTGCCTGAGAGACCTGATAAACCATTCTTAAAGCAACTGGGAAGATAGCAGGTCCTGAATAACCACCTGTCTTATTCGCAATAATAGGCTTACCTGAACGGATATCAAAACGCATACCAACTAAAGTATTGATCATTGAGATTCCATCAGCACCCGCTTCTTCTACTGCTTTCGCAATTGCCACAATATCAGTGACGTTTGGAGATAACTTAACATAAAGTGGTTTAGTAATGACAGCTTTTACTGCACGAGTCACTTCTGCTGCCATAGCAGGATCAGTACCAATAGCCATTCCTCCTGCATGAACGTTAGGACAGCTGATATTTAATTCTAATGCCCCAATACAATCTTCTTTAGTTAATTTTGCAGCAGTCTGTACATAATCATCAATACAGCTGCCACCAATATTCGCAATTGCCTTACCTGAATAAACTTCTCTTAGTTTAACCAATTCAGTTTTAATGACTTCATCAACACCTGGATTCTGTAAACCAATCGCATTTAATAAACCAGAAGGTCCTTCCGCAATACGTGGAAGTGGGTTACCATAACGTGGTTCAAGTGTTGTACCCTTTAAGCTCATAGAGCCTAATACATTAATATCATAGAACTTAGTGAATTCATAACCGAATCCAAAAGTGCCACTTGCTGGAATAACAGGATTCTTCATATCAAGTCCTGGTAGTTTTACAGATAAATTAGCCATTGATAATCACCTCATCTGAAGAAAGAACTGGTCCTTCTACACAAATTCTCTTATATGGTTTTGTTTTTACTTTACATGAACATCCCATGCAGGCACCAAAGCCACATCCCATTCTTGCTTCAAAAGAAAGAGAACCATTATCTGGGAAGTTCTTTACTAATGCATCTAACATTGGTTCTGGACCACATGCATAGTAATGATCAAATGTTAAATTATTTTCTTTAATGGCATCAATGACTGTACCCTTAGTACCACAAGTGCCATCCATTGTAGAAATATAAGTAGGACAAAGCTTCTTGAATTCTTCTTCATAGAAGACATCATAAGAACCATTGAAACCTAATACTGCAGTCACCTTTACACCTTTTTCAATAAGTCTTTTTGCTAGACCATACATAGGAGGTGTACCACTTCCGCCACCTACTACGATAACTTCATTATAATCAGTATCAGTAAAACCATTACCTAGACCAATTAATACATCAAGTTTTTCTCCTGGTTTCTTTTCTGAAAGAATCTTAGTTCCTTCACCTCTGATACGATAGATTAGTTTAATATGTGTATCATCGTAATCTAAAATACTCATTGGTCTTCTTAAGTATGGCTGAAGTGAGTCATTGATCTTAATATTGATGAACTGCCCAGGTGCTGTAATAAATGAAGCCCCTTCTCCTTCAAGTTCCATTTCAAATAGACCAGGAATTAATTCTTTATTGTAGTTGATTGTAAGAAAATCCTGATAATTCTTCATTTTATTCCTCCACTAATAATTGTCCATCGACAATATTCATAATTAATTCACCTTTTACCTTCCATCCTAAGAAAGGTGTATTGCATGCTTTAGATTTTAAATCTTCTTCTTTGATTGTATATTCCTTATTTAAATCAAAAGCACATAGATCAGCCTTCATACCTTCTTCAATAGAAGCATCTAGGTTAAGTGTCTTTGCAGGGCCAGAAGTCAAGCAGTCAAGAACTGTTTCGAGCTTAATAAGGCCTTCTTCTACAATATATGTATAGATTAATGGGAAAGCATGCTGTAAACCGATAATACCAAATGGTGCTTTATCAATTGGTTTATTCTTTTCATCTCTTGAATGAGGTGCATGGTCTGTCGCAATAACAGTAATGACGCCATCATTAACGGCCTTAATAATCGCTTCACGATCTTCTTTTGTACGAAGAGGTGGATTCATCTTATAGTTAGGATGACAATCCTGGATGTTATCTTCAGTTAAAATCAGATGATGAGGTGATGTTTCACCACTAACTCTTTCACCACGTGCACGGCTTGCACCAAGTAATGCAACTGTTTCTTTTGTAGAAATATGACAGATATGGTATCTGTTGTGAATCTTATCTACAAGCTGTAAATCACGGTCTACCTGCTTATATTCACTTGCACTATTGATACCAATTAAGCCATGCTCTTTAGCATAATGACCTTCATGAATGCAGCCACCATGTAATTCAGATTCATCTTCACAATGAGCGACGATGATAGAATCAAGTGCTTTTGCACGTGTCATGGCTTCTTCCATCTTTTCATCTTTCTGAACACCTTTACCATCATCTGAGAAACCAAGAACGATTGGCTGTTTGATATTTTCTTCCATATCAACAACCTTCTGACCCTTTAATTCTTCTGTGATAGCACTATAAGTATATGTTTTGACCTGTGCATCCTTTTCGCAGCGTTTTGTAAAGTCTTTAATTGTTTCCTGATCATCCATACAAGGTAATGTATTGGCCATTGCAACAATCGTTCCATATCCACCATAAAGTGCGGATGCACTACCAGTAGAGATAGTTTCTTTATGTTCAAAGCCAGGTTCACGAAGATGTGTATGGATATCAATAAAGTTATGAGATAAAAGTGCTCCATGAAGATCAATCACTTTATCTGCTTCTTCATTACATGCACCAATCTTCTTGATGATGCCATCTTCAATCAATACATCTGTATCACTGAATGATTCATGACGATACAAATGTGCATTCTTTAATAATAAACGCATAATCTACCCCCTGTATTTTTTAATTAGTTTTTCTTCAACACATGCTGGTACAAGACCTTCAACACTATGATTATGAGATACAATCTCCTTCACAAATGATGAAGAGACAAATGTATAAGCAAGTCGAGTCATTAAGAAGACTGTTTCAATGCCTTCATCTAAATACTGGTTTGTAAAGCACATCAAAGACTCATAGTTATAGTCTTCTGTTGCACGCAAACCACGTACAAGCACCTGCGCTCCCACTTCCCTTGCATACTCTACAGCAAGAGCACTGCTTTCGTCAATGACAACATTAGGAAACTGTTTTGTTGCTTCTCTTAACATTTCTATACGTTCTTCTACAGAAAATAAGCATGTCTTATGTGGATTAATAAAAATAGTCACATAAAGTACATCATACATCTTAGAAGCACGTTCAATAATATCAAGATGTCCATTTGTGACAGGATCAAATGTTCCCGTATATACTGCCTTTATCAAGATGAAGCCCCCTCATATTTCACGATTTGAAGACATGTGATACCATAATTGTTTTCTTTAATAAGTCTAAAAGGTGCTTCGTATTCAAGCTTCTCTTCAGTTAAATCTTCTATCACGAGAATACAACCATCCTTCAAGTTTCCATTATCCTTAAGTGTATGAATAATATCCTTATTAATCTTCATACCATAAGGTGGATCTAATAAAACAAGACTAAACTGAATGCCTTCTTCCTTAAAAGTTCCTAAAGCCTTACGATAATCGGCTTTCATCACATGTGCATTCGTAATCTTTAAATTATTAATATTCTCTCTAATAACTTGAAATGCCTTATATTGTTTATCTACTGCATAAAGTTCATCCATTCCTCGGCTTAACGCTTCAATGCCAAGTCCGCCACTTCCTGCAAATAAGTCAAGACAGATTCCTCCATCAAAATAAGGACCAATCATATTATAAAGATTCTCTTTATTTTTATCTGTTGTAGGACGTGTCAGCTTAGAAGGCACCGCCTTTAGCTGTCTGCTTTTATATTTACCTGCTATAACGCGCATAACTTCTTCCTATCCTTCCCTTTGCGAGTTCATCACTGATATCATCAAAGACAATTGTAGTGATGTCATCTAACATTTCATTGAGTTCACCATAAGCACTCAAATATGCATTCATCTCTGGTATACTGTAGAGTTCTCTTCTTATATTTGTGATACGTTCCTGAAGCTCTTTCGTATCACAATAAGGGCCAAAACGTGCTAAATCTTCTTTTTCTTCATTTAAGCGATTCATTTCACGCATCAAAGACTCAACCTCAGGTAATTTAAATACTTGAAGTGAATCATGATATGACTTGAAGCACTCTTCTTCTTTAATTGCTTCTATAAGTTCATTAATTGATTCATAAATCATAATGATTTCTCAATAGCCTCCTGCTTCTTTTCACGATTATATTTCGCAATAAGAGCCTGAGCCACACCAATACAAGTTAAAGCCATTAAAGTCGATGTACCACCGGCACTAATTAATAGTAAAGGTACCCCAGTCATTGGAATAAGACCAGATACACCACCTACATTGACCATTAAATGTACAAAGAAGTAGCTTGCGATACCAATAAGAGTAAGTTTATCTCTTGATTCTTTCATACAGAAAGCATATCTAAATAATCTATAGATAATAATAGAGTAAGGAATAAAGAATGCCGCAAAGCCCACTAGTCCTAATTCTTCCACAATAATAGAGGAAATAAAATCGTTCTGTGCTTCCGGAATATAACCGAATTTCATAATAGAATTTCCGAAGCCACGACCAATCAAGCCGCCATTTGTATAGCCTACAAAACCATTGATAATCTGATAGTTGGATCCATAAATATCTTTTAATGGATTCAGCCAAGAAGCAATACGTGCCATCTGATGACCTTTTAAGAAATGTTCATGAAATAAGATAAAGACAAGTACTGCAAGAAATACAAGAAATAATCCAATAATCTTATAAGGACGATAATATTGAGATGGAGTCGCAAAGAACAGACAGGCAGACATGACGAGTAGAATCAAGCCACTTCCCATATCCTTCTGAACTTTCCAGCAGATAAAAAATGCGAAAAAAACGAGAAGTGCAGGAAAAGCAACACAAAGCACAAATTTACGACGAACGAGTTTTTTTCTTTTTTCAGCTGATAAGCGATTTGAGATACGGACTTGATCAGGTAAAACACCAAATATATAGCTCAATATAATAATCATAACAAGTTTCATAAACTCAACAGGCTGAATAGTAATAGGACCTATCTTGATCCAGGCATGGGAGTTATTAATTGTCCACATAAGACAGGCAAGCATCATGAGTATACATATCACATAAGCTGAAAGCATGATTGTTTCGCTTATGCGACGTGTTTTATAGGCACGTGCAAATAGAAACATACAGAAAAAGCCACCAGCAACAAAGACACATTGTTTCAATAAGTTAATAGTCGCAAAATTGTACCCTCTACTTGCCGACATACCTACAGAAGCATCACCAATCATGACAATCCCAAAACAGGCAAGAAAAATCGCACAGGCATAGATGGTTTTATCTGTACCAGTACGTTTAAACATCATCTGTAGCTTCTTGACAAAGTTCATAGTTTAACCCACTCTTCTTCCTGAGCGCGTTTGAAAACTTTATAAATAGAATAACCAGACGCTTCTTCAAAAGCTTTATCTAATTGCTTCTGTAATGATTTAGAGTCTGCAATAGATGTAAAAGTACGGTAATGTTCCATGAATTCTTTAGAACTGATACCTTCTTCATAAGCCTTCTCTACTGCGTTATATAGTTTCACAACATCGATAATTTCTTCAGTTGACCAATCTGGATCTAATGGATAATCGTACATATTAAAATACCTCCTATGTTAAAAATATTATACATGAAATAAGCTTAAAAGAAAATAGGCTATACATAATTGGAAAAAGCGAAGGAGTCTGTTATAAATTAGTGGCGAAAAAACCATAGGCTTGCCTATGGGATGAAAGCCACATAATTTTACTTAACAGTTTTGTATAAAGTAAAATATATAATGTATGTATAAAAACAGAAAGAACTGTTTAATCAATGGGAAGACCAAAATCAAATAATGTTCAAGTAAACATATCTATTCCTATGGAGTGGAAAATAGAACTTGAAAACCTTCACGTATCTATTGTATTGAGGAAGGCGAGATTATTACATTTCTTGACCTTATGCGTAAGTTTAATAAGAAAGCTCCTCTTTTGCAAATGGGTGGTAAGTAGCAATTTGTTACAGGCAATGCTATAATTAGAATGCTTGTAGAAAGGCAAGCTCTTGAAGAGCTTCATGAGGTGAATAACCATCAAGAGGAACTTGGCGGTTCTGGTTATTCATCTCGTGAAACTCCGAACCGCCAAATACAAATGAATAAAAAAGAACGTAGAAAATATTCATCTTTACGTTCGTTTACTTGGTCTGCAAATCAAGAGAAATCAGAAGGACAATTGCTTGTTGAAAATACTGCTCAAGAATGGTACAACGCTAAACATGCAACATCATCTGTTTCAGAAATAGAATTTATAAATTCTTTAGACATAAAACAATGTCTATTCTGTGGATCTCATGATTTTACAAAGTATGGGCATAAGAAAGACGGAACACAAAGATATATTTGTAAAGGATGTGGTAAACGCTTCACACCTTTGACAAATACAATCTTTGATTCAAAAAAGATTCCTATTTCAGAATGGATTGAGTATTTACTGCATTTGTTTGAATTTCATTCTATAAATTCGACAGCCTACGACAATAGAAATTCACCAACTACAGGTAAATATTGGCTGATTAAAACATTTGAAGTCTTAAAAGGAATACAAGACAATGTTGTACTAGATGGTACAGTGTATTTAGATGAAACCTATTTTGCAAAGACAAAAAATAAACTAGCGACAAAAGATGGAAAGAAACTAAGAGGAATTTCTAGAAATAAAATAGGTGTTGGTGTTGCCTGTAATGAGACAAAATCAATTTTTATAGTTACAGGAACATCAAAACCCTCAAGAAAATCAACAAAAGAAACATACAGCAAGCATATTGCAAGAGGCTCTATATTAGTGCATGATGATGAGCATTCTCACAGTATATTGATTGAAGAATTAGAACTGGAAAGCAAAGTATACTCTACAAGAGAAACAAAAGGTTTACCAGATAAAGACAACCCATTATATCCAGTTAATAATCTTCATTTATTATTGAAACAATTCATAAGAAATCACGGAGCTTATGACAGAGAACACCTCCAAGACTGGCTGAATCTATTTTGGTTCATTATGAATGATCCAAAGGATAAGTACGATAAGGTATTAAAATTTATAGAAATGGCAGTTTTGTCGCCAAAAAGAGTGCGATATCGAGATGCAATGAGCTCTAAACATAGTAAATAAGCGAATAATCACCACCCATTTGCAAAAGAGGAGCTAATAAGAAAAAACTTTTTGGTAAATCTATAAAGAATAGATGCTCTTCTGGGTTCAGGCTGCTGTAAAAGAAAAATTCAAGACCACAGGTGATACATATATAGATATGTCTAATGATTATAGAGCATCACAATATGACCATACCGCAGATGATTACATAAAGAAGAAATTATCTGATAGGATGTATCATTTAGCCGATGGAACTCTAGTACAACGAGATTGGTATTCATTATTTCTGTTGTACTGCTATGACTACCGGACTAAGAATATAGATAGAGACAGATGTATTTCAGAATTTGAAAAGTGTTACAGTAAGGAAGAAGCCTTAATTAAAAGAATTAAGATTAATAGAATCAAAGTATTGAATAGTGGAATCAAAATAGTATAAAATAAACATCAGGGAGACTGATTATACTTCCTTATCGAAAGATAGAAATTTACCATTAATGTGGTCGTTGGACTGCTTGGTAATAGAAGTTCTTACTTAAATAGATTTATACTTGTATTCCAAAGTCTGAAAATGATGTACGATTACAAGCTAAACTTGACAGTAAGAACCCCACGAGCTTGCCCGTGGGAGTAGTCAGAATGACACAGAGGTGAAACGAAGTATGTTAAGCATGAAAAATGTAATTGATGATAAAAATCCTTTAATTCGTGAAAAATCTAAAGAAGTGACTTTACCATTAAGTGATGAAGACCGTCATACTTTAATGGAAATGTATCAATATCTTGTAGATTCTCAGGATGAAGAAAAAGCTGAAAAGTATGATTTAAGACCTGGTGTAGGTATTGCCGCTATTCAGATTGGTATTCCAAAGAGAATGTGTGCTATTTATATTCCTGCAGTAGATGAAGAAGGCAATATTGTAAAGTGCGATCAGTGGGCACTTGTTAATCCACGTATTGTTGCAAGTACAGTAAAGGTCGCCTATTTAAAGAATGGTGAAGGATGCTTATCTGTTCCTGAAGACCAGCCTGGTATAGTTCCTAGAAGCGCTAAAGTTACTGTAAAAGGCTATGATGCCTTAACCGATCAGGAAGTGACTATTGTTGCAAGAGGCTTTACTGCCATCTGTTTACAGCATGAATTAGATCATTTTGAAGGTATTCTTTATTATGATCATTTTAATAAAGAAGATCCAAAAGCACCCATTCCAAACGCAATGGTGATTGAATAATACTCCTCACGGAGTATTTTTTTTGCATTTTAAAAGACAGCATACGCTGTCTAGTAATAATCTCTACATATATTAATCATATCATTCACATAGACGATTCCACCATTGATTGCATTATCCGATAATTGACATTTAAGTTCTATTGGCAGCTTACAGCAATATTGTTCACGCATAAGAGGCAGATCCTGCCTCATGCATAAATCAGATATATCATCAAGCGCCTTTGAAGAAAACATAAATGTAGAAAATAAAGCAATATTCTTCACATGATCACGGTTGAGCTTCATGACAAACTGTTCTACTTCTTTTGGTTTACCAAAGTATGGACAATCAAATCCAAGAACAAGAAGATCTACACAAGCATCAAAATCGTAGTCTTGAAATGAAATTGCCTGTGTTCTTGCAGTTTTTGCCATCATGGTTGCAAGTTGTTGTGCATATTTACTTTTATGACTGTAGACAATCGCAATATTCATAGACTCACCTCGTGGATTCAGTATATCAAGACATTATGAACTATGTAAGAACTTCTCACGTTTTCTTTTATTTATATATAGAATAATATAAGCAGACACAAAACCACCGATCAGACCGCTCACATGACCAGATAAAGATATTGTTGGAACAACAAAAGATATAAACAACATTAATAAAACATTCATCCCTAAGCTTCTTGCAATGTCGCGAAGCTGTGAGGGAAAGAATAGATAAAGAGCACCAATAGCTCCAATGATTCCAAAAATGACCCCACTGACACCACCGCTTACTGTATGTGCTCCTGTGCCAAATAATAAATAAGCAATATAAGGAAGACCAGTGGTAGAAAGCATAGATGCGAGTATCACTATTATATACTTTTTAGTTCCTATTAAATATTCAGCAAAGCAACTTAAATCAAATAATGAGTAACAGTTAACTACAATATGCATCAGGCCAAAATGAATGAAATTGGCCGTAATCAAACGATAGTATTGATGTGTGACATGAACATAATAAGGATTGAATCCTCCTGCCGCTAAGCCCTGCATGGCATTCATATCAATACTCAATAATAATGTTGTCGCTATATAAGTCATTATACATAAAGCAAGCAATGTATATGTTACTGGATATTTTTTTATATTATTCATGCTTATCCTCAATAAATTCAAATATTGTCATCTGATCAATACTTGGATCATCCTTTTTAATAATAGTTTCATGATTATCTAATACTTCTGCTAGAGTGACATCCGATTTCAAATCTTCATCAGTAAAATGTGCTTCTCCCATTTCAATCAGTCTAATATTACCGCTATAGTCCAATGTTTCATAGACAAGTTGTCTTGTCCAGTGAGAATGAATATTCTGAATAGATGTAAACCAGACAGGTCCACTACCAATATGAGTTCCTGTAACCACTTGTGCAAAGACCATACCACAGATATAAAGATTCTTATCTAGTGCATGTGTCACATCAAATAAAGCATAAGGGTCATTGGCACTCATAATCAGAAGTTTATTCTGTTTTAAATATTTAGAATAGAGTCTGATTTTATCAAACATATGATCTGCGACAAATAAAACAGCATTCCCATTATTCGTTAAATGAGTTCTTAAAGCTAACTCCTCCACACCTTTTGATCCACCCACAACAAGGGTATAACCTTCCTTAGAAACCTTCTTCATGATTTCCTTAGTGACATGACGCATTGTCTTATTCATCACCTGTGGACCAGCAACTGAAATATTAACACCATAACTTAAAGAGAGATCACCTATATAACTTATTACTAAGGGCATCTTGCTTCCAAGCACTCTTAAACAAGCTGGATAATCTTCTTCATAAATAGTAGTAACACCAATATTCTGGCTTTCTAGATTCTGAAGCGCATAAAAGAGATCAGGCAATAATTTCTGCCTTTTTTCTATCTTGCGCGCTGTAAAAGCATCAAGTCCAATAATCTGAGTTAAAGTATCATAACTCATGCCAGTAATCATGCTCGGTTCTTTATTAGTAGATTTCAATTTTTTCTCAATTTCCTGCCATTCTTCAGTATTCAAAGGCTGCAGAGAACTTGGAATCAAATCACCACAGCATAATATCAAGGCAAGACTGTTTAATGTTAGTTGTAATTTCATATTCTTATATTCCTTCTTAAGTGACATTATACCATAGAAAATTTAGATAAAAAAGTGGCCGTTCTTACGAACGGCCTAGTGAAAGGATAAGTAGTTATTACAAAATACCCATTTTTTCTTTAACAGCAGCCTGAGCAGCAGCAAGTCTTGCGATTGGTACACGGTAAGGTGAGCAAGATACATAAGTTAATCCGATCTTATGGCAGAATTCTACTGTCTTTGGATCGCCACCATGTTCACCACAGATACCAAGTCTGATATCAGGACGAGTTGATCTTCCCTTTTCAGATGCAATCTTCATTAATTCTCCAACGCCTTCCTGGTCAACAGTAGCGAATGGATCATGTTCATAGATATTCTTAGAATAGTAATCGCCTAAGAACTTAGCAGCATCATCTCTTGAGAAACCGAATGTCATCTGAGTTAAGTCATTTGTACCAAATGAGAAGAATTCAGCTTCAGTTGCAATCTTATCAGCTGTGATTGCAGCTCTTGGAATTTCAATCATAGTACCAACTTCATATTTCATGTCTAATCCGCTTTCAGCAATTAACTTATCAGCAGTCTTAACAACTACATTCTTTACATACTTTAATTCTTTAACATCACCAACTAATGGGATCATGATTTCTGGAGTGACTGTATGTCCTGTTTCCTTAGTTACGTTGATTGCAGCTTCGATTACAGCTCTTGTCTGCATTTCAGCGATTTCTGGATAAGTAACAGCAAGACGGCATCCTCTGTGACCCATCATTGGGTTAAATTCTTTTAATGATTCTACTCTTTCCTTTAATGCTTCGAAAGTCATACCTAAGCTTTCAGCTAATGGTTTGATTTCTTCATCAGTATGAGGTAAGAATTCATGTAGAGGTGGATCTAAGAAACGGATATTAACACTATATCCATCCATAGCTTTGAATAATTCTTCAAAGTCTCCTCTCTGGTATGGAAGAATCTTTTCTAATGCTTCCTTACGAGTTTCTACATCTTCAGCAGTAATCATTCTTCTGAAGTTGAAGATTCTTTCTTCTTCGAAGAACATATGTTCAGTACGGCATAAACCGATACCTTCAGCACCAAATGATGCAGCCTGTTTAGCATCTCTTGGAGTATCAGCATTTGTTCTTACATATAATTTTCTTTCTTTATCAGCCCAAGCCATGAAAGTTTCGAAATCACCACTGATGGCAGCAGGAACAGTCTTGATCTTCTGAGCAAATACTTCACCTGTAGAACCATTTAATGATACATAATCACCTTCAGTTAATACTGTACCATCTGGTAATGTTAATGTCTTCTTATCTTCAGAAACTCTTAATACACCACAACCAGCAACACAGCAAGTACCCATACCACGAGCAACTACTGCAGCGTGAGATGTCATACCACCACGTACTGTTAAGATACCTTTAGCTAAGTTCATACCTTCAATATCTTCTGGAGAAGTTTCATTACGTACTAAGATCATATCCTGAACGCCATTTGCATGCGCTTCCTGAACATCTTCAGCTGTGAAGAAGATATGTCCAGTAGCAGCACCTGGAGAAGCAGCTAAACCTGTAGCAACAGCCTTTGCAGCCTTATAATCATCTTTATCGAAGTTTGGATGTAATAACTGGTCTAACTGTTTTGGTTCAACCTTTAATAATGCTTCTTCTTCATTAATCATGCCTTCTTCAACCATGTCAACAGCAATCTTTAATGCAGCCTGAGCTGTTCTCTTACCGTTACGAGTCTGTAACATGAATAACTTACCATCTTCAATTGTGAATTCCATATCCTGCATATCTTTATAATGATCTTCAAGAATATGACAGATCTTCTGGAACTGTTCATAACATTCTGGCATAACTTCATTTAATGTAGCAATTGGCTGAGGTGTTCTGATACCAGCAACAACGTCTTCACCCTGTGCATTCATTAAGTATTCACCGAATAATTTATTTTCACCAGTTGCTGGGTTACGAGTGAAGGCAACACCAGTACCTGACTTATCACTTCTGTTACCATAAACCATCTGCTGAACGTTTACAGCTGTACCCCAAGAACCTGGGATATCATTTAAACGACGATAAGTGATGGCACGGTCATTATTCCAAGAACCGAATACTGCTTCAACAGCAGCTAATAACTGTTCAATTGGTTCCTGTGGGAAATCAACACCTGCATGTGCTTTATAAGCTTCTTTATATACAGCAACAACTTCTTTTAAGTCATCTGCTGTTAATTCAGTATCGAATTCAACACCTTTTTCTTCTTTAATTGCATCAAATTTATGTTCGAAATCTGATTTTGGGAATCCCATTACAACGTCAGCGAACATCTGGATGAAACGACGATATGAATCGTATACGAAACGTTCATTTCCAGTTGTTGCAGCGAATTCCTTAGCAACTTCATCATTTAAACCAAGGTTTAATACTGTATCCATCATACCTGGCATAGAGATTCTTGCACCAGAACGTACAGATACTAATAATGGGTTCTTTGGATCACCTAAAGTTCTTCCAGTGATTTCTTCAAGCTTTTTAACGTGTTCAACGATCTGTTCTTTAATATCATCTGAGATCATTTTTCCGTCTTCATAATATTGTGTACAAGCTTCTGTAGTCACTGTAAAGCCCTGAGGAACAGGTAAACCGATACCTGTCATTTCAGCAAGGTTGGCACCTTTACCACCAAGGAGATTACGCATATCCTTGTTACCTTCGCTAAATAAGTAAACATATTTTTTCATAACTACTAAATCCTCCTTATGTCTTTTCACTTCTTCTATTATACACGTGTAAGGGCTTACTTGCAAACGCTTTCTTTTCTGTAATTGATTACACATTAAAAAAAAGCCCTATATAAGGGAATTATTATTGTTAAAAAAATAACAACTATTTTCTCTTATCGGGCTAAATGATGGATAATTGCAATTAATTTGTCTGGTTCAAGAGTATAAAGCACATCTGGGTTTTTATTGATTGTTTCATAAAGAAGATGCTGATTCTTTTTATAATCCTCCTTAGAAATAGTAATCACAGGATGTTTTAATACTGTCTTTAGTTGTTTCTCTGTCATATTTGTATCATAGATGTATGAATGCATCACGCCTTTGACATGTGTCAAATGACTCATATATTGATACAAATCATGAACACCTATATGAATAACTGTCTCACAACATAAAGATAAATAGCGAGACGCTATGTCTGACACAATCAAGAGACCACCTTTTTTATTGAACTCATGCATAATGCGATACTGAGATGCACGATTCATAAATTGATGAATGACAAGTTCTGTATTGAATTTTTTCTGATAATAAAGAACAGCTTCATAGCTTTGCACAAAAATCACCTGCTTATTTTCTGAATTAAAATAAGCGTCTTCTGTAATGAAATGCGTACAATGAGAAGTAGCCTGATATTCATGAAGTGTTGTTTTAATATTATCTTTTAAGTCTTTATGATGATTAAGACCATATAGAATGCTGGCACAATCAAGGGGCATATGCTTCTTGATTTCTTTAATTTCTCTTATTTCTTCATTAGAAAATTGATTGGATTCCTGATAAATCAGATAAGATACAAAGTTGGTATCAATGACCTTTCTTCTAATATATTCCAATAATTTGGTAGGTGTCGTAAAGAGGATATCTATTCCATTATGAATCGTCTGGCATTCTTCAAAGGTATTGGTTCCTGGATAGGACGTAATAAAACGATATTGTGTGTATTTATTGTATTCTCTCATATCAAAAGAAGAAGAAAGCAGTTCTTCTTTATGTCCAAGAAGAATGATCTGTGTCTTCTCTTCATGAATCATTGAGGCAAGCAGTGGCGGGATGATAGATAAGAGACGGTCTTTTGTTGAATCTATATTCAATATAAAAGACTGGCTCTTTTCAATCAAACGATAGGACTGCTTCTGAACAATACCAGGTGCAATCATCCCCATATCACCTAATGCATGAATGACCTCATCAGGCCATGCATATTTAATATATTTTTTCATTATTTAGATAAAATATATTGTCTCACTTTTGAGATAAAATAAAGAGAACCTGTAATAAACACAACACCTTTATGACTATATGCCTCGTCTACGGCATGTTTCCAGTCTTCATCAATTTTGACTGGGAAATCTTCAGCAAGTTGTTGAGCCGTTGCACGACGAGGATGATCAAATTGTGTGACTGTAATATCCTTTGATAAAGATAACAACGTCTCTAACATATGATGTGTATCCTTGTCACCTAAAGCTGAAAAAATAATCTTGATATCACTAAAATCACGAGCACTTTCAAAGAAGGCATCCATTCCCTCTCTATTATGTGCCCCATCTACAATAATTAATGGATTTTTGTGAATTGTTTCAAAACGGCCTTCCCATACTGCATCATGCATTCCTTTTTCTAGATCTGCATCCTTGAATGGAAATTCTTTTCTAATATATTCTAGAATATTAATCGCAAGTGCACTATTAGTGACCTGATAGTGAGCTGATGTAGACAAATCAATATGATATCCATGATAATCATAAGAAATAGAGGCTCCATAATAAACACGTTTAGGTTTTCTTATTTCTATTACATAAGAATGATGCTTATGTGCTTCTTCATAGAAGACCTCTAAACATTCAGGTCTTCTTTCCGCTGTCATATAAGGAATACCACGTTTAATGATTCCTGCTTTACTTCTTGCAATACTCGCATATGTGTTACCTAGAAAGTTGACATGATCTAAACCGATATTTGTATTAACAGAAAGTATTGGCGAAATGATATTTGTCGCATCAAGTGTACCGCCTAGACCTACTTCAAATAAGGCAATATCGACACCCTGTTCAATAAAGTACATCACCGCAATAAACACTTCTATTTCAAACTTAGAAAGCTCATATGCCATCCAGTCATCCATATAACGATTGGCATATCTTACAATAGTTGCTTCATCAATAGGTTCATCATCCACTCGAATAATATCTAAACGATTCACTAAAGCTGGAGATGTAAATGTCCCTACTTTATAGCCGGCACATTTAAGAACTTCTTTTGTATAGTTTGTTGTAGAACCTTTTCCATTTGTCCCACCAATATGAACACAAGTCAACTTAGTCTGTGGATCATAGAAGTCATACATGAAGTTCTTAAAGTTCGTTAAAGAATAAACACGGTCCTTTTGTGCTTCTATAAATTCTAATACCTGATCATAATCACTAAAACGAGGAAGCACTGGAATAGTCTTCTTCAATAAATAACGACCATTTGATTCTACATCTACTACATAATCATGCTGTTTAAAGAAAGAAAGATGTTCTTCATCTGTATAAGCAGTTAATTCTTTTGTCACAAATCTTTCAGCTAGTTCAAGAAGTTCTTCCTGTACAAGTGTATCCTGATAATCATCAGATACATAAACAAAAGAAATATTAGACAAATCAAGTAGTTCAAGTATGCCTACAATCACTTCTCCACTATATGCAAGAAAAATCATCTTACATGGGTCTTTTAAAGCCCTTGATGTTTCATAATAGTCTTTTGCAAGAAACTGCACAATTGCGTCAATATCCTCTCTAGTCGCAATCTTATATTCAAAATTTTCATTCATATTAATCACCTGTTGACTATATTAAAGTAAAAAGGATGGTTTGACCATCCTTTTTTTCTCAATTATTAGATTTTCTCGAATCGATCAACATCAACTACAAATACTGTAGCACCACCAACAAGTACATCTACCATGATTGGTGTAAAGAATTCACCCATTTCTGTAGGTGGAACTGTAGGTTCTTTTTCGACACGCTTCTTGGCATTTGCTTTAATGATTTCAATAGCGCCATCTACCTTATCATCATTTGTTCCTACGAAAAATGTTGTATTTCCCTTCTTCAAGAAACCTCCTGAAGTGGCTAATTTAGTCACAAAGAAACCACCTTCAGTTAAAGCACTCTGAACAGTTGAACTATCATCATTATTCACAATCGCAATTATCAGTTTCATACTATTGACCTCCTAATAAGAATTAGTTTGTATTTATATTCTAGCATATTTGAAGACAAAAATACACCTATAATATATAATGACTCATGGTGATTTAAATGAATATACAAGAAGAATTAATAAACTGGTACAAAGAGAATAAACGTGTTCTCCCTTTTAGAGATATAGACGACCCTTATAAGATATGGGTGAGTGAAATCATGCTGCAGCAGACTACCGTCACTGCAGTGATTCCCTATTACAATCGCTTTATAGAAAGATTTCCAGATGTTAAAACCCTATCTGATGCCTCAATAGAAGAAGTCTATAAATACTGGGAGGGATTAGGCTATTATCGTCGCGCATTACATCTTCATAAGAGCGCACAGATGATTGAGAATCACTTTCCTAAGGATTATGAAGATATTCTCTCACTTGTTGGTGTAGGCCCCTATACCGCAAGTGCTATTATGAGTTTTGCCTATCATAAACCTTATATTGCAGTGGATGGAAATGCTTTAAGAGTATTGAGCAGATTATATGCGATAGAGGATAATATTGCCTCAAACAAGACTGTAAAGAAAATTACGGAGATAGGAAACAAGCTCGTCGTTGGTTATGATTCAGCTCAAATTAATCAAGGTATTATGGATTTTGCGAATGCAATCTGTCTCCCTGTTCATCCTCATTGTGAAGAGTGCCCACTTCAAAGTCATTGTCAGGCTTATTCAACAAATAAGCAGGAAGTTCTTCCTATCAACATCAAGAAAGTAAATAAGAAGAGTATCTCTTATATTACAGGTATAGTTGTTTATGAAGATGAAGTCATGCTTATTAAAAATAAAAATGGTTTACTAGAAAATATGTATTTACTCCCGCAATATGAGGTAGAGAGTCCTTATTCCTTTATAGAGGCATTTAAAGAAAATTATGGCATAGAATTAGAAGCATTATCTCATTTAAAGGATTTTAAACATGTGTTCAGCCATCGTACATGGTATATGCATGTTTATATATTTAAAGCGAATAAACATTCAATAAACTTCTATACAAATAAAGAGCAGGAGGAAATCACAATTCCTACGGCTCATAAGAAAATACTGAAATATTATAAAGACTGATCAGAAACGATCAGTCTTATTTGTTCATATCGTATTTTTCAATAATTCTAGCAACAACTGGATGACGAACAACATCGAGCGCTGTTAAGTAAACAAAAGAAATTCCTTTAACACCCTCTAGGATCTTCATGGCGTGCTTTAAGCCATTCGTTGTCTGTTTAGGTAAGTCAATCTGTGTAATATCCCCTGTAATACACATCTTAGAATTGAAGCCAAGACGTGTTAAGAACATCTTCATCTGATTGTCTGTTGTATTTTGCGCTTCATCTAGAATAACATAAGCATCTTCTAATGTACGACCACGCATATAAGCAAGTGGTGCAATTTCAATAATACCCTTTTCAATCAGTTTTTCTGTATTTTCTGCACCTAACATATCATAAAGTGCATCATAAAGAGGTCTTAGATAAGGATCAATCTTCTCTTTTAAGTCCCCTGGAAGGAATCCAAGGTTCTCTCCTGCTTCTACAGCAGGTCTAGTTAAAATGATTTTCTGTACTTCATGATTCTTTAATGCCTGTACAGCAAATACAACAGATAAATATGTTTTACCAGTTCCAGCTGGACCAATCGCAAATACAACATCATGATCCTTTAAGGCATGATAATATTCTAATTGACCCATAGTCTTAGGATAGATGATCTTACCATGGCTTGTACGCGCAATATGAATATCAAAAAGTGAATCCATTTCATCAAGTTTTCCATTGCGTCCTAATTTAATAGCATATACAACATCTCTTTTAGAAATACGTACATCTTTCTTAGTCAGTTTGAGAAGTACATGAATTACTTTTTCTAGTACTGGATCACTATGATCAAGATAAATATCTGTACCACGTACATTGATTGCATTTTCAAACTCATCTTCTAATAATGCGATATTTTCATCATGCGGACCACATAACAATTGCATGGCATCTAAACTGTATCCATTCAACTGAATTACTTTTTCCATAAAATCATCCTTTCATTGAAAAAAAGAAGAGTCAGATGACTCTTCTAAAAATAAATCTTATCTACGACGTTTCTTCTGGTTCTTTCTAGCTGCTTCTGATTTCATTTTTCTCTTTAAACCAGGTTTAACATAGAATTCTCTTTTACGAGCTTCAGCAAGGGTTCCTGTTCTAGAAACTTGTCTCTTAAAACGACGTAAAGCATCATCTAAAGATTCATTTTCTCTTACTACTGTCTTTGCCATTGAACTTTCCCCCCTTTACCGCTAAATTCGAATATGATTATACACAATGATTTTAAATAATGCAAGTCTTTTTTGACTTTTATTCATGTAATTTGATAACTTATTTCAAATCTATAATTCTTCTTCCAATTCCTGATTATATAACTGTTTTGCATACTCCTGTGCAATGAATTTATCTCCAGGATAAGGTGTGTTACCTACCAGAGATGTCATGAACTGTTCATGGCCTTTTCCCAGGATAAGAATAACATCTCCTGCACAGGCTGCATCAATAGCCTGCTGAATCGCAAAACGACGATTGGTGATGATAACAGAAATTGGATCTACAATCTGTTCTTGAATCTGTTCACAGATTCCTTCAATATCATCGTCTCTTTCATCCTGCTCTGTCAAAATGACATAATCACAGTACTTATTAGCCAAAGCACCAATCTTGCTTCTTTTATGAATATCTTTACGACCTGGTGCACCAAATACCGCAATTAAATGACCATTACCCTTTACACCATATACAAACTTAAATACTTCTTCAAAGTTATGTGCATGCTGGCAATAGTCTACAATAATATGGAAAGGCTGTTTAACAGGTACAACCTCCATACGCCCTTCTACTGGCTGAATATATTTAATCGCATTGACTATTTCTTCAGGTGTCATTTCTAAGGCATAGAGTGTTGTCAATATTGCAAGTGTATTTGAAATATTAAAAGGCGCAATGATTGGTACCTCTACATGAAATAAACGGTTCTTAATACATATATCAAACGTTGAATGATCAATAAAATATTCAATATTACGAGCCATAATATCTGCCTTATGATGAATACCATAGCTTAAGATCTTTGCATGTTCTGACAAATCTTTATAATTCATTGAAAGAAAATGATTAAAGCGCACTTCATCTGCGTTTAAGATAGCATAACCACCTTCTTGTAATAATCTAAAGAGCTTTTCATAAGAGACCATCAGATTATCAATCGTACCATGAAAATCCATGTGTTCTTCATAAGCGTTTGTAAAAACCACAATACTGAAATTTACAGAATCAACACGCTTTAAAGCTAAACCATGAGACGATACTTCAAGAGTAAAGCCTTTCACATTCTCCTTAACCATGTTGTAGAAATTACGATGAAGGCAGATTGGGTCAGGTGTTGTTCCTGTCATCTGCATCATAGTGGCTCCATATTCTATTCCATTATTTCCTACATAGCCCATCTTTAAATAACGACCTAATAAGCGTGCAACAACACGAGCTACTACCGTTTTGCCACTTGTGCCTGTTACACCAATACCTGTCATCTTATAAGAGGGATGATCATAGAAAAGATCTGCCACACGATTGAGTTCATCGAGAACATCCGGCACTTGAACATAGACAATACCCTGATAATAACGACGCAATGGTTTAGAATGGACAATACATTTAGCCCCTTGGAAAATAGCATCATCCACATATTTATGACCATCTGTCACAAGTCCTTCAATGCAAAAGAAGATAGAATCTTTTCTTACATAACGAGAATCGCTATGTATAGATTCAATCTTCAAATCACTTTCAACTTTAAAAAGCTCATTAAGCCTCTTCACTAGAAACCACCCCGATTAAATCATAACCTCGATGATCTGTTACTTTCACTTTATAAATATGTCCTTCTTTTAAAGAAGTATCTGCCACAAGAACCTTCAAGTAATTAGATGCATGACCAACCATATAGCCATCTTTTTCTTCTTCAATCAATACTTCTAGTTCCTTATTCATTTCAGATAATGCGAATTCTGTTTTTAATTCATCAGATAACTTTAATAGTCTTCTAACACGTTCTTTCTTAACATCACCTGGGACCTGACTAGGCATACGGTCTGCAGGTGTACCTCTTCTTCTTGAGTAAGGGAAAACATGCAACTGATTAAAATGAAGCTTCTTGATCCAGTTATATGTATCTACAAAGTCTTCTTCTGTTTCTCCTGGGAATCCTACAATAACATCTGTTGTAATAGAGATTCCTGGTAATGCTTCCTTTAATTCAAAATATTTCTTTTCAAATTCAGCTGTATTATAATGTCTTGCCATTCTTCTTAGAATAGAATCTGTACCAGACTGAATTGGAATATGAAGATGATCAACAATAATAGGACTCTTTCCAATAAGTTCGATAATCTCATCACTGACCTGACTCATTTCAATAGAAGAAATACGTAATCTCTTCAATCCTTTAATCTTAGTTGTCAAATCTACCAATAAGTCATAAAAAGAATAATTCTCTAAATCCACACCATAACCTGCTGTATGAATACCAGTTAATACGATTTCTACAAATCCTCTGTCTACTAATTCCTGAGCCTGTCTTAATACATCTTCCTTAGGACGAGAACGTACGCCTCCACGTGCATAAGGAATAATACAATATGTACAGAAGTTATTACAGCCATCTTGAATTTTCAAGAAAGCTCTTGTTTTATTTTCAAATGCATGAATACTTAAGTCTTCAAAACGAGACACCTTCATAACATTTTCGATTTTAACTATCTGTTTATGTGTGCTCTTATATTCTTCTACAAAGTCCACAATAGATGCACGATGCTGTGTTCCTAGCACAACAGAAACACCTTCAATTCCTGTGATTTCTTCACTCGCAACCTGTGAATAACAGCCCACAACGCAGATGACTGCTTCAGGGTTTGTACGATGTGCCTTACGGATCATCTGTCTTGATTTAGAGTCTCCTGTATTTGTGACTGTACAAGTATTAATAACATATACATCTGCAGGAGATTCGAAGTCGATTGTTTCATATCCTCTCTTTTTGAATATTTCTAACATCGCCTCTGATTCATAGCTGTTTACTTTACAGCCTAATGTATGAAAAGCAACTGTTGCCATTGTCTCACTTCACTTTCTTATTTAATTTCTTATATGTATGATCACTAATCAATTGATGATCATGCATGTATTCAATGAACTGTGTATATTCACCATGTTCATAATAACTAACTAATTCTTTCGCATCTTCGATAGACACCTTATTAGAATGACGATTATCATCACCTATGACCATACGGCAGATTAATGAGAAATCTTCTTTCACAAATAAATAGATCGTCCCCAATTCTTCATAATAGTAAGCAATATGGGATTCATTTTCATAAATCTTTTCTAAACTTGAAAAAGGTGTATCTAATAAAATAGGTCCATAATATCTATAAGCGGTATCTAATGTGATTTTCTGACTCTTTACAAATTCAGCATGCTGCTTCAATAAGAGAATCTGATAATCGTTGATATACCAACCATTAATATCAGGAGAATAGACAGGAATATAAATATCTCTTGAACTTTCTTCATCATAAAAATGAGGGAGCGTTTCTAAAACATTCTTGAGATCATTGTTGAACATCTTTCGTTTTTCTTCATAAGTGATATATTCAAACATATCATAATGACCTGCCGCAAAAAGATCATAAGACCCTTCAATGGCATCTCTACCTTCTAATGAACGTAGGACAATTTCCATATTGAATAAATCAATTTCAGATTTGATTTTAAAACGAATATCTATTGATTCTAGTTCTTTTTTATGTTCTTCACAATAATGATACAACTTTGTCTTAGTATACTTTGTATCCCTGCTGTATTTATTAATGACTGCAATAAAGTTCATATTAATCCCCCAATTCTCTTCTATACCCAATAACACTTAGCATATATAAAGGTGCTGTTTCACTTCTTAATATACGATTACCAATAGAACATGGCACAACACCCATTACCTGCATCTTTTCTACTTCCTGAAGATCAAAACCTCCTTCAGGTCCTACAATAATAGTAATAGAAGTATGAAGTGCATCAAGTGCTTTCGTGAAAGCATGATGTTCACCATTCTTGCTTTCTTCTTCATATGCCACAACATTAACTTCAGATAAATAATCTTTAAGCTGTGATAATTGAATAGGAGGCGTAATTTCAGGAACAATCTGTCTATGACATTGTTCACTTGCTTCCTGAGCAATACGAACAAAACGCTCTTTTTTCTTATTAAAACGTGTTTCATCCATCTTCACAATACTTCTAGAAGCACGTAATGGAACAATACGTGTAACACCTAATTCTGTTGCTTTTTGAATCACAAATTCAAATTTATCACTCTTAGGTAACCCATAGACTAGAGTCACTTCAACATCCAATTCATTATTTTCCTGAAGTTCTTCCTTAATCTGTAATAAGCCCTGTTTTAAGTCTATGATTTCACACAAACATACATGCTTATCTTCATCAATGCAAATAACATGTTCGCCTTTTTCCATGCGCATAACCTTAGTCATATGCTTATACATAGAATCATCAGCAATAATAATATCATTTTGTCTATAATTGTTTTTAATAAAATATCTCTGCATAGTCATCTCTCCTCTAGCATTCTAACATTTTTATGAAACAATGAAAAGACAATAGAAAAAAAAGAAGATAGAGGGGGTTCTATCTTCTTTTACACTTTATGATTCTCTCGCAACAAATCCATTATCATAATCAATGATTACATGACTATTGGCATGAATTGTACCTTTGATAATTTCTCTTGCAAGCATTGTCTCAATATGAGACTGGATATAACGCTTGATTGGACGAGCGCCAAATGTTGCATCAAATGCATCCTGTGCAATTCTATTTTCAGCCGCATCAGTGACTTCTAGAGTAATCTTCTTTTCTTCTAGACGGCCTTCAAGTTCATGAATAAACTTATCAATGATCTTATAAACAACACTTGAATCAAGTGAGTTGAACATAACGATTTCATCAATACGGTTTAAGAATTCAGGTTTGAAGTGCATCTTTAATTCATTATCCACTTCTTTACGTGTTTCTTCATTATTACCCTGCAACAAGTACTGAGAACCGATATTAGAAGTCATAATGATAATTGTATTCTTGAAGCTAACTACATTACCTTTAGAATCTGTTAAACGACCATCATCAAGAATCTGTAATAAGATATTGAAGACATCTGGATGGGCTTTTTCAATTTCATCTAATAAAACAATACTATATGGAGCACGTCTAACTGCTTCAGTTAACTGTCCACCTTCTTCATAACCTACATATCCTGGAGGAGCACCTAATAAACGAGAGACACTATATTTCTCCATATATTCACTCATATCGATACGTACAATATTCTTTTCGCTATCAAAGAGCTGTTCTGCTAAAGTTTTCGCTACTTCTGTCTTACCTACACCAGTAGGACCTAGGAATAAGAATGAACCAATTGGTCGGTTTTCATCATTGATACCAGCACGGCTTCTAAGTATTGCATCAGTGACCTTAGTAATGGCTTCATCCTGACCAATAACTCTCTTCTTCATAATATCTTCAAGATGTAATAGTTTTTCTTTTTCTGATTCCATTAGCTTAGAAACTGGAATATTTGTCCATCTAGAGATAACTTCAGAAATAGTATCTACAGTAACCTTTTCCTGTAAAAGAGCATCATCATTTTCTTTTGCCTGATAGTCTTCTATTTCCTTATTAATAGCTGGTATAGTCTGGTATTTGATCTTAGAAGCTTCTTCTAGGTTACCCTGAGATTCAAATTGTGCCATCTGTGTTTCAAGACGAACCTTCTGATTCTTTAAGTCCTTGATATGATCCACCTGAGACTTTTCTGATTTCCACTGTTCAGTTAATCCAGCAATCTTTTCATTTAATGAAGCAATCTTCTCTTTGATTTCTTCGAGTCTCTTTTCATTGTCTTCTGTTGAATCTTCTTTTTCAATAGAAATTCTTTCCATCTCTAGACGATTCTTATCACGTGTAATTGTATCTAATTCTTCTGGCATAGAATCAATTTCCATACGTACTGAAGCACATGCCTCATCAATTAAATCAATGGCTTTATCTGGCAAGAAACGATCAGTAATATAACGATCACTCATATGAGCCGCTGCGATAATCGCACTATCCTGAATCTGAACACCATGATGAGATTCAAATGGTTCCTTTAAACCTCTTAGAATTGCAATAGTATCATCAATATCAGGTTCCTGTACCAATACTTTCTGGAAACGTCTTTCTAAGGCTGCATCCTTTTCAATATACTGACGATATTCATCAAGTGTAGTTGCACCAATACAATGTAATTCACCACGTGCTAACATTGGTTTTAATAAGTTAGCCGCATCCATAGCACCATCTGTCTTACCTGCACCTACTAGCTGATGGATTTCATCAATAAACATAATGATTTGTCCTTCAGATTTCTTGATTTCATTTAAAACAGCTTTTAATCTTTCTTCAAATTCACCACGATATTTAGCACCTGCCACTAGTGAACCTAAATCAAGTTCAAATAAAGTTTTATCTTTTAATGTTTCAGGTACATCGTTCTTAACTATACGCCAAGCAAGTCCTTCTACAATTGCCGTCTTACCTACACCTGGTTCACCAATTAAAATCGGATTATTCTTTGTCTTACGTGATAAGATCTGAATCACACGTCTGATTTCTTCATCACGTCCAATAACTGGATCAATCTTGCCATCTTTAACATCTTTAACAAGATCACGTCCATATTTTTCTAATACTTCATAATTATTTTCTGGGTTTGGAGTATCCACTTTATGTCCTCCTCTCATTTCCTTAATGATTTTTTCTACTACTTTCTTATCTAGATGATAACGAGATACGAAGTTTCGGATAAAGGTACCTTGCGAATTAAACAGTGCGAGAATAAGATGTTCTACACTCATATAGTCATCTTTATACTCTGTCTTAATTCTTTCCGCATTCGCAATCCAGCTATTCAAATCATAACTTAAGCGTAACTGATCCTGTGTGACCTGTCCTACACTCGGTTTCTTATTTATCTCAGCATTGAGTAGATCCTGTACTTCTGGTATAGAAATATTGAGTTTTGTAAGCACTCTATAGAAAATACCAGAACTATCTTCTAATAATGCATACATGAGATGTTCAACATCTACAATCTGCTGATTAAGAGATAAAGCGCTCTGCGCCGCACGTCCAAATGCTTCCTGCATGGCTTCTGTCCATTTTTCACTATTCATCGCAATCACTCCTTTTAGCACTCTTCTTTCTCTTGTGCTAATGCTAGTATATCACTTTTATTAGCACTGTCAAGTAGCGTGTGCTAATTTCTATAAAGATTTTGTGACTTGTTGTGACTACTAATTGAAAAAAGTAATTACAGTCTTAAAGCATTTTGCTTTGCTCAGTCTACAATCCCCAATAACCAGTCTCTTGCATTTATACGTCGAATTCCTTCATATTGTTCTTCTGGTTCTTCATCCATTGTTAAGATAATCTTCGGATAATGATCTCGTATTGCTTGTAATGGTCTTAATTCTCTCAAAAGTGTATTTTCATCTCGTACAGTCAGTGCTACCTGGAAATATACTGTTCCCTTTTTATTCTGTGCTACAAAATCGACTTCATATGAATCGATTTTTCCAACATACACATCATATCCTCGACGCAACAATTCCAAATAGACTATATTTTCCAGAACATGTCCTGCATCTGCCTGCCTTGAACCTAAAAGCATATACCTCATTCCAATATCAACTATATAATATTTTTCAAGAGTCTTTAAATATTGTTTTCCCTTTATATTATAACGTTTTGCCTGATATATAATATAGCTCTCGCTAAAAGCCTCCAGATATTTTTCCACCGTTTTGGTATCAATTTTTCGCCCCTCTGAGGTCATCGTATCTGCAATTTTTTTTGAGGACAATGGATTTCCTATATTATCAAACACAAATCTTAAGACACTCTTAAGCATCATAGGATCTGTGATTTTTTTCCTGTTTATAATATCCTTCACAACAATCGTATTATAGATTCCTTCCAGATAATCTCTAATCTCATCTGGCTGATTTTTTAATTCCAATGTAAACGGAAATGAACTATTCTGCAAATACTCAGCATATTTAATTCCTCTGTCATTCATGCTACCAGTACTTTCCATATATTCCTTAAAAGACAACGGCAACATTTCAATCTGAATATATCTTCCTGAAATCATAGTCGCAATCTCACTAGACAACATATATGCATTAGAACCAGTCACATAAATATCTATGTTTTTTTTAATATAAAGACTGTCCAGCACTTTCGGAAAATCTTTTACATTCTGAATTTCATCAAGAAAAATATATGTCATTTTCCCATTAAGCAAACGTTCCTTTAAATATTTATATAATTTTCTGTAATCTGTCAGTTCTTCATAATCAAGATCTTCAAAATTAATAGAAATAATCTGTTCTTCCTCAACCCCATGTTCTTTTAAATAATTGCGATAAATTTCCAGAAGCATAGATTTTCCACAACGTCGTACACCTGTAACAATTTTAATCAACTGCTTATCTTTCCATGCAATCAGTTTTTCTAAATATTCTTTTCTTTCTATAATCATAATAATGCTCCCTTCGTTTTTACTAATTATATTCCAAAAACAACAAAATATTCAATAGTTTTAGGATTACATTCCAAAAACTATTGATTTTCATATCTTTTTGGGAACAAAAGTTGACTTGATAGCTGTTTCTGTGTGAATCAATATTATTCGTCTCCATATAGACAATATATCCGGCATAGCGGTCAAGGACAGCCTGTATTGCTATGGAGTCTCCCTCATATGCCTTTATAATCGTATCATAGTGTTGAGCATCACTTTATTTACTGCTAAAAGACACATAATTATTCAAATTAAATGAAAAAGGCATTACAGATATGAACTCTTTCTATTCACATTATTTGTAATGCCTTTTTTATGTTTTGTGTGTAAAAAAGAAAAGGGAAGGAAACATCCAAAACCACTCTTCAAACATTTCTGTCCCTAACAGCGAGACTTACGATAATTTATTTTTCAATATCTTCCATAGAAATCAGTTCCTGTGATACATCCACCTGAGAGAAGCGAAGATCATGATCCTCGTACTCAAATTCTCCTCTCTGATTATCAATCGGATCGATGCGGAGCCATTTTTTCTCTGGCATGAATTCTTTTTGGATTTCAGAGTTGGCTGGCATACGGAAAATGTCCAGATTACCAAAGTAATAGTTCCAACGCTCTTTGTCTCCTTCACGCCATGCACTTCCACCAAAGGAAGGGTCTGCAAATACCCATCCATAAGGTGCTACATAGAATTGTGCCCAATCATGGCATCCTGTATAATACTTCGTTGCATATAGACCTGACTGCCAACGTGCTGGAATTCCAGACATGCGGCAAAGTGTGATGAATAACAGCGTCTGTACACCACAGTCACCTTTTAGGTTGATTGCACAGTATTCTGGAATACACTCAATTGTAAAATACTCTCTCATAAAAGAATACATAACTTTTGTTGTCACAAAATCATAGAATCGACGTGCCAAAATAATTGGATTCGTCTCATCTCCTGCAAGCTCATCTCTTAGTTCTCTTAAGTAAGGAGTGAATACGATATGTGGTGCCTGCTCTTCCAAACAGAAATCTGGCTGCTCTTTAGACACCTTGTCAGGATCTAACTCGACATAATTGACATGGTAGTCAAATGAATAATCAACCATAAACTCCTGATTCTCTTTCAGTTCAGTCTCAAAATACACTGTTCTCTGTGGTGCATCAAAAGGTGCTATATATGTAATCTCTGGATTAGATGCATGAATCTCTACATGAGAAACCTGCTCATATACCTTTGGAATTGGAAGATGTACACGAACCTTTCGTCCTACCTCTTCGAATTCTTTCTTAACTTTTATTGTTGAACGTATACGAGTATGTACAGTTCTTCCACCATGTTCCTTCATGTAATGTATATTTTCGTTCAGTAGCTTCTGATTCAGGTTGTTTTCTTTGTTATTCTCTGGATTTTCTACAATAACACGCTTGGCAAAGTCTGGACGTGTCTTAATTAGATTTTCATAGAATCGACGCTGAAAATGTACCTCGCCGTCCACATAAATCCAATCGGCTGCACCGATTTCTTTTAAATGATCTAACTCTTCTTTTTTGAAATCACGCAAATGGCTCTTCATGATTTCCAATGCTTCATCATAAGTAAATGGATATTCATTTCCACCCATAACACCAATGACTTCCTGTTCGATTTCCAGACGTTTTCTAAGTGCCTGTGGAATATCCTTTTCTTCTAGAAAATAATGAATCATTTTCTGGGCTCCAGCATAATCACCATAAATTTTTAATTTCAGAATGTCCTCTGGAAGCGGAACATTCATAAAAGATAAATCCTGATACATGAGTTATACCTCCTCGCATACTAATTTATATTACTGTTCGTTTTCAAAACCTATGAACTACGCTGACTTGAATAGCATATCTGTTAATTTAAAGACTGCCTCCATATTTGCACAAGTGATGTTATTTGCTGCTGCAGTAAGGATGGCTGCTAAGTAATCCCCAGATCACTCTCAATCCATAATTTATTCCTGAAGTCACTAAAATCAATATCATGCACAAAGCAGAATAATCCTATTCCTCATCTACTGACAATTGAGTATGATACACATAATGCTTTCGCAAATTCCGTCTGACTTATAAGCTTTGTTTTCGAACTTCTTTTATATATTTCAAAAAACTCATCTGCAATCTTTTTTCAAAATATAGTAAAAATTATAGCATGTATGCAAATAACTTGCTGTATTTTATAATACATTTTCTCGTTCTCTAATGATATCCTGTAAAAACAGGACCTATTGCCTTGTTACGATGTTTAGTGCACATGATAGGCTGATAATTCAACAAGACCACTGAATGGTTGTTATCATTCAATTGTGTAATATCTATTACCTTTTTTTTGATTATATATAATACTATTTGACAATAAAGGCAAAAAGTGCATGACCCACTATCAGTAATATAGCCATGCACTTGTAACAAATTGTTTATACCTTATAGTTAGAACTCTTCGTTTCCACAAGAATAGTCAAGAATCTTATTTAATCTCTATAACCATTACTCTTTTTGATGATGTTTCTACAAGTTCTGACTCTATGTCTTTGTTTTCTATGAGTACTGCGTGAACTACTCTGGAATGGTTGATGGGATTTAATGTCTAACTAACATTTTACCACTTGCATGTACTGGATGTTCTCCTTTAGATGTAAGAACAGGTATATGTCCATTAATAATATGAGACGTTCTGAGTAAAGTCCAAAATCATGAAAAATCATATTATAGATCCTTTCTTCTTCATAGAATAAATAATAAGGATTACGATGTTCTTTCCATGTGGATTCATCTTATACGTAATACGTTCAAACGTCTTAATATTTCTATCTAACAAAAAGTATACTCTTGTTTAAAAGTTATTACTAGTTAACATATTGTAAAGAAAATAACATACATTTCTATTTTAGGATAAGTTCATTATACGTTTTCTTTCTTCATCAATCATATTTGTTAAAGAAGTTGAATCTATTTCAATATTATTGACAGCAGCTGATTGATCAGCAAACGCATTAAAGACATTTGTCTTTCGTGTAAGTATATCGGTAATTCTTTCATCAATCGTATCATTACATAACAAGCGATAAACCAATACATTTCTTGATTGTCCCATACGATAAGCTCTTGAAATAGCCTGACTTTCAATAGAAGGCTTAATTTGAGGTTCACAGATGATGACTACACTGGCAGACTGAATATTTAGCCCTGTGCCACCTGCCATAATTTGTGACAGTAGTACACTACCTGCAGGAGCCGATTCAAACTCATCAATGATTTCCTGACGATGTTTAGGAGAAACAGAACCATTAATAATTTCTGTACATTGATTGCCTAATAGTTTTGAAATCTTTCTTATCGTATCTAGATAGAATGAGAATACAATGACTTTTCTTCCTTCTTCTTTCGCTTCTTGAATAATTTCCAACATTCTACATGCTTTACTTGAGTCGTGAAGATCATCTACTCTCCAAGATACCTGACGTATCTCATGATGATTATGACCTCCTTTACTTAAAGAATCATAATATTTACACTGTTCTTCATATCCCATTTCACACCATTCTTCATTTTCTAGTAGTTCTGGTAATTCAGAAAGTACATCTTCACGCTTTCTACGATAATAAACAGGTGCGATTGTTTCTCTAAATAGTGGTGCAAATGGCATCATCTTCATATTATTGATTTTCTTTGCGATATCAGGTTGAAGAATAGTAATTAAACGAATCATTTCATCAATATTATTTTCTAAAGCTGTCCCTGTCATAAATAGAAGTCTATCTGCATGTTCACATAAACGCTTTGTATTAATTGTGCGTTTTGCATCTGGATTTTTAATATAGTGCGCTTCATCTACAACCACTAGTCCACATTTTAATGACTTAGGTAATTCAAATACTGATGTCGTTTCATAGGTTGTCACTGCAATACCACCACTATTAATCCAATCTTTCATTCCCGAAGTTCTAGTGCTTCCATGAACCTTTATAGCTTGAATATCACAGAATTTCTCAATTTCTCGACACCAGTTGATTAGAACACTTGCAGGACATACTACAATAAAATGTGTTTCTCCTTGATTTCTTAAAGCCACCATTGTCGCGATAGCCTGAATAGTTTTACCTAGACCCATTTCATCACCTAGAAGTACTTTTCTTTGATGAAGAATATAGTTCACACCAAACCTCTGATAACGACGCAAGTTACAATGAAGCCCACCTAGAGAATAATCTTCAGTCTGGATTTCTTCCACAATATCTTCCGGTAAACCATATACATCATTTGACCCACCTATAAGTTCTGGAATAATCTCTTCTAGAAGTGTATTGAAACTAATAGGATTCTTTGTGAACTCATTCCAGGCATAAGTATCTGATATACTATCATGTAAATATTGATAATCATTTTCTATTTTATCAATGTTCTCTTCAAAACCATTTGATAATACATTTTGTAAATAATCATAACTTTCTATAGCTGCATTTTTTCCATCTGATGATGTAAATAGCCATCTAAAGAATCCTTTCGCGGCTTTCAGGTTATCTAATGCTTCTTCTCTTTTTTGTATGTTTTCTTCATATATTTTATCAAATTCTATACATTGGTTATTATTGTTTTTTAGTTTCAAAGTATTTAAGATAATTTCTGTTGTCTCAGATGTTTTATGATCAACACTTAGCTTTAGTTTAATTTCATCTTTAGTCGCTTCTAACGTTCCTGATACTATATTTTTAACAAGATGTGCTTTTTCTTCACTAATCCCTTTAATTTTAGAAAGAGAATAGACAGAAGCGTAATAGACATCCGCATAACTATTATAACCATGCGTTCTTAACAATTTAACACGTATCCCTTTCTTACCACGGTTTAATTCTTCGACAGGAATACCTTCCAGCACCTCTATTGATTCATTTTTTAAATATTCCTGTGATGCTTGCACAATATTTTTCTGGTATTTCTTGCTTCTCTTTTCATACTTATTTCTATTCTTCTCAATTTGATTAAAACGAGATAACACATCTCTTGCATCCGCAAAAGAAAACTTTCTTTCTAGCTTCATATTTACTTCCTTTCCTCCAACAAAAAAGAATCTATTCAGACTCTCCCTTATTCATCATTGAACGTATCTTCTGCATACGTTCATCTAATTTAGCACTTTCTACTGAACAGTCATAAAGTTCCTGAGCAATAAGTTTTGCTTCATCTTCAGGAATATTCTTCTTATAGCGTAATTTATGTTCCAAACTTGCCCAGAAATCCATCGCAATAGTACGAAGCTGTACTTCTACATAAACATACTTCTTTGTCTTCTGTAAGAAGATTGGTACCTGTACAATTAAGTGTAAACTACGATAACCACTAGGTTTAGGATTTTTAATATAATCCTTCATCTCAATCAAAGTAATATCATCCTGTCTTAAGAAGCTATCTGCAAGTTCATAAATATCTTCAGGAAATGAACAAACAACTCTGACTCCTGCAATATCTCTTATATTTTCTTCTAATGATTCCATAGTCATCGGAATATTCTTGCGTCTTACTTTTCTCGCAATACTATCATATGATTTAATACGCGACTTGATGCTTTCAATAGGATTACCATCATATTCTAAAGAATATTCCTGATCTAATACTCTGAATTTTGTTTCTATCTCCATTACCGCACAACGATAATAAGACATTAATAAATCAAATGGTTTCTTATTCTTATCTAATAAATCTAAGAATTCATCAGAAAGAATACTCTGTCTCATGAATTCTTCTCTTTTTTGTTCAATGATTTTAAATCCACTTCTTTTTATATCTTCTAGATTTCTCATATATTCATCCTTCTTTCAATCTCTATCATTATAATCTATTTCTATGAAAAAAAGAACTGAGAAACCTCAGTTCATATGTTCAAGTGCTTTCTTGAATTGTTTTCTAAACAACAATACTGTAAATGTAATCGCAAAAAGATCTGCCACTGGTTCAGCTAAGTAGACAGCCATTGTCTTATCCACAAGTAATGCAGGCATAATATAAATAAATGGAATTAAGAGAATGAATTTTCTAGTTACTGCCACTATTACAGAAGCTTTCGCATTACCTAAAGCCACAAATGTCATCTGACAGGCAATCTGAATTCCAAATAATCCTACAACTGCCATATAGATTCTAAGTGCTTTAGTAGTAAAGAGTAAGAGTTCTTGTGCATTTGTAAAGAGTCCTACAAACATCTGTGGGAAGATCTGAATCAAAATCCAGATTGCCATTGAAAAGATAAGGGAAACCTTAAGTAATAATTTAAATGTCTTTTGAACACGTTCTTTATTCTTAGCCCCATAGTTGTAACTGATAATAGGCTGTGCCCCCTGTCCTAATCCCTGTAAAGGAAGCATCGCAAACTGCATAACACTAGTCAATATAGTCATTGCGCCTACTGCTATATCTCCTCCATATTTTAATAAAGAAGAATTAAAACAGACCTGGATGACACTCTCACTTGATTGCATCACAAAGGTAGAAAGACCTAAAGCAAGGCAGGGTAAGATGACTGAGTTATCTAAAGATAAGTTTTTCTTTTTTATTTTAAGTTTTGTTTTTTTGCCAAACAGGAAGCGAAGAACATAAAGACATGAACATCCCTGTGAGATGATTGTCGCAAGAGCCGCACCTTTGACACCTAGATTGAATCCAAAGATCAAAATAGGATCGAGGATGACATTACATAATGCCCCAATTACAACAGAAATCATCCCATTCTTCGCAAACCCCTGGGCCGTAATAAACATATTCATCCCCAGTGTTAATTGGACAAAAAGCGTTCCTATCGCATATATATTCATATAATCTACTGCATAAGAGATTGTATTACCACTTGCACCAAAAGCAAGTAGGAAGGTACGATTTCCAAAGAATAGAATAAGTGTTAATACAATAGAGACAATAATCTGTGTAATAAAACAGTTTCCTAAAATCTTTTCTGCATGATCATGATTTCCCTGTCCCATATAAATAGAAGCACGTGGTGCCCCACCATTGCCTACTAGAGAGGCAAAGGCTGTCACAATCATAATAAGAGGCATACAGACACCAACTCCTGTTAAAGCAAGTGCACCAGTATGGGGAATATGGCCAATAAACATACGGTCTACAATATTGTAAAGCATGTTGATTAACTGTGCTATGACTGTAGGTAAAGCAAGTTGCCTTAATAGTTTACCTACTGGTTCAGTCGCAAGAAAGTCTTTATTTTCTGCCATATTAGCCTCCTATTCTTTGTGATTCAATAAAGATGAGATCTTCACTATTTTCTATTGTCAAAATACCATGACATTGATTAGAGATACATAATGGATCATGAGGTTCTAATGTATAACCATCAAGTGGATAATCACAATTCTTTAATGTGAGAATACAAGTCTTTTCAGTAAAGCAAGAGAAGTATTTATACTCAGTACAGTCTATCTGATGTATTCCTTTAGGCAGCAAATAGATTCTATTGATATCATCATAGAGTGTAATCTTAATATCCGGATGCTGTCTTAAATAAATGAGTACTCCTAGAAAATGATCAATACGTCCACCAATGACACCATAAAGATCTATTTCATCATAACCTCTATTAAGTGCTTCGCTAATGGCTAGTTCTGTATCTGTTTCATCCTTGTGTGTAGGAAAGCTCAAAACTTCTAGCCCCTCAAGGTATTCTTTATGTTCTAGAGAATCAAAGTCTCCAATTGCGAATAATGGTTTAATAAATTGACGGTGCAGATGTTCCAAACCACCATCAACCGCAATATAAGGGATGTCTTTGTTAAAGACATCCCCATTATTCATGCTTGCGTATAAGCCTATTTTCATTTGAGTGAATCAATAGCTTCCTGTCTATTTTCTGCCTTGAAGACATAGCTTCCAGCCACAAGAACATCTGCCCCAGCTCCACGGCATAGGTTGGCTGTATTTTCATTGATACCACCATCTACTTCAATAAGATAGCGTCTATCATTTCTGATTTCTTTTAATTCAGTAATCTTATCTAAGGCTGAAGGATTGAATGACTGACCTCCAAATCCTGGTTCAACACTCATTACAAGAACCATATCTAAATCATCTAGGAATGGTTTAACAGCTTCTACATCAGTTCCTGGTTTAATAGAGATAGAAGCAAGACATCCTGCATCATGAATACGCTGAATAAGGACACGTGCTTCCTGCACGCTTGATACAGCTTCAATATGGAATGTAATGAGATCTGCACCTGCATTGATGAATTCATCTAAATACTGACCTGGATCAGTGATCATTAAATGAACATCAATAAATAAATCAGTGACAGCACGAACATTACTCAAGATACTATAACCAAATGAAATATTTGGTACAAAGTGTCCATCCATGACATCATAATGAATCCATGACTTTCCTCCATCATAGATTGTATCAATATCTTCTTTAAGATGCGCAAAATCAGCGGATAATACTGAAGGTGCAATTTTAACCATATCGTTTATCTTTCCTTTCTTTTACCTGCTTTAATAACTGCAGATAATCTTCATATCTTGTTTGATCTATGTCTCCTGCTTCAACAGCTTCTTTCACAGCACACTTTGGCTCACTATCATGAAGACATCCCCTAAACTTACAATGATGAGATAATTCTCTAAAATCATGATAAGTAGTCGCAAGTTCTACCGGTTCCATCTTCAGTTCCAAAGAAGAGAAGCCAGGTGTATCGGCAATATAGCCACCATACATCGGAATCAGTTCAACATGTCTTGTCGTATGTTTTCCTCTTCCTAATGCCTGTGAAATTTCATTTGTCTCAATGTTCAATTCAATGTTTAAGGCATTCAAAAGACTTGATTTACCTACACCACTCTGTCCTGTCACGACTGTGACACGATTCTTTAAAAGTGGTTTGATTTCTTCAATCCCCTCATTTTCTTTACTTGATACAAAATATAGATCATATGCATTGTACTTCTTTTTGATAACCGGAACAAGTTCTCTATTAAGATCTATCTTAGTAATAATGATAATTGGCTTAATCTTCTCATATTCAACCATTGCGAGGAACTGATCAAGAAGCATCTGATCAAAATCCGGCTCAGCAATAGAAAATACAAGGAGAGCTTGATCTATATTACAAATAGGAGGTCTTTCTAACTGGTTATGTCTTTCATCAAGAGAAAGGATATAACCTGAACCATCCTTTTCTTCCTGGAAACTGCAGAAGTCTCCTACAAGAGGCTTCTGTCCTCTGTTTCTAAATTTACCACGTGCCTTACAGCTTACAACTTTTTCGCCTGTATCTACATAGTAGAATCCTGCAAGGACTTTTATAATCTGACCTTTAGTCATATATTCTCCTATTCTGATTGTGCATTCGGACTGGCGTCATCACCATCATCTTCTTCTGGTAAATCAGGCTGAGAAGGTGTTGTTGGTGGAGTAGGTTTCTTATCATAGTAATATAAGATAATTTCAGTCCCCTTGCTTGTTACCTGAGTATAAGGTGCAACAGACTGTTTAACGACTGTATTAACAGACATTGAGTTGATTGTTGCACTGTCAGTAGGTGATGGAAGAACAGATAATTTTACATTGGTGAAGCCCTGGCTTTCCAATGTTGATTTTGCGGCATTGATGTCCTGACCATAAAGTGATGGAACAGTAATAGTAACACCCTTAGAAACTGTTAAAGTGATAATCTTGCCTTTTTCATTAGGATCCTGTTTTTCTCCTTCAGATATAGACTGTCCAATAACGATACCTGCTTTATATTCATCATCAGACTTTTCATACTTCTTCACCTTATATCCAAGCTTGGTAAGTTTCTTATAAGCTGTGTCATAAGACACACCTGTATAATCTTCCATGATAATATATTTACCCTTAGAAAGAGTTAATGTCACGGTATCACCTTTATTAATAGCATGTCCTGCTTCAGGATCTGTGGCTACTACAAGACCTTTTTCATATTTATCACTTAATTCATAGTTGACATCATCAGAAACCTTATAGCCTTTATCAATCAATAAAGCTGTTGCTTCTTTTTCGGTCTTACCTACTAAATCCATCATCATGCCATCTTTATTACCACCAAGTAAGAAGAAACCTGCCACAATCGCAAGACATACAATTACAGCACCAATCGCTGCACCAATCGCAATCTTCTTTTTCTTATCCATTGGTTCTTTCTTCTTCTCATCCTGAGGCTTGATTTCTTCAATTTCTGTCTGTGTTGTTTCAGGATCAATAGGCGCCGTTTTCGTAAAGAACTGTGAATCGCTCGCAATAATAGTTGGATCAGTATTAACCTGGTCAAAAGTAAGCTTTTCTTCATCTAAACGTTCTAAACATGTGTCTAAATCATCTAACATATCATCCGCACACTGATAACGATTATTTGTATTCTTAGCAGTCGCTTTGATAATGATATTTTCTACTGACTGAGGAATCGCTGGATTATAAGCACGTACTGAAGGAATTTCATCACGCATATGCTTTAATGCGATATTTACTGGAGACTCACCATTAAATGGTACATCTCCTCTTAGTAATTCATAGAAGACAACACCTAAGGCATAAATATCACTCTGTGGTGTTGCTTTTTCACCTCTTGCGATTTCTGGCGCAAGATAGTGAAGTGAGCCCATGATCGTATCAGTCTGAGTCACCTGTGATAAAGACTGAATTGAGGCAATACCGAAATCCGCAATCTTTACAATACCAGAATCAGTAACAAGAATATTCTGAGGCTTCAGATCACGATGTACAATACCCATAGAATGTGCAAGTGCAGTTGCTGAAACAACCTGCTTCATAATATCCACAGCTTCAACATAATGAAGTGCACCACGCTTATTAATTAATTCTTTTAAAGTCTGACCACGTACATATTCCATGACAATATAGTAAAGATCATCTTCTTCACCCACATCATAGATTTCTACAATATTACGATGACATAATGCAGCCGCTGCACGCGCTTCACGATGGAAACGAGTGATATAAATAGGATCTCCTGTCAAAGACGAACGAAGTATTTTGACTGCTACTTCTCTTTTTAATATATCATCATATGCAAGATAGACATCGGCCATACCGCCCTGTCCAATAAGTTCTTTTAATTCATAACGATCAGCAAGAATACGTCCTTTTTCACTCATCTTATGCTTCTCCCTTCTCAATTAGTAAAACACCAATATTATCTAATCCGCCAAATTCATTGGCTGATTGAATGAGGCATTCAGTTTTTTGATCAACTGATGCATTTTTTTGTAGTATTTCTTCAATCTGTTGAGATGAGAGAGAATTATATAATCCATCTGAACAGAGTAATATTGCACGATAATCTTCTTCAATCTTATAAAAAGAAATACGTAAAGCTTCTTTAATACCAATAGCCTGCACTAAGACATTTCTTTTTGGATGATGTGAGGCTTCTTCTTCATTGATCAAACCTCTTTTTACAAGTTCATTCACAAAAGTATCATCTGCTGTAATCTGCTTTAATGTATCTTTATACAAATAAGCTCTAGAATCACCCACATGGGATACATAAGTATTCTTACCATCCATATAACAGATGACAATTGTAGTCCCCATGCCTGCATATTCACTATGCATATCGCTTTCCTTATTCACAAGATCATTGGCAGTTAATAGTAAAGATGAAATCCAGGCATGAATAGATTCATCATCTAGAAATGGTGAATGATCAAAGAAATGTTCAATCACATAACGACTCACAAGTGTTGAAGCAACTTCACCTGCAAGATGACCACCCATTCCATCACACAATACGCCAACGATTTCATGATTCTTAATTTTATAGACTGCTCGATCTTGATTCACTGACCTTTTTATTCCGATATCAGTCATCGCGGAGATAGCCATATTATGCTCCTTTCTCTCTCTTTGCACGTAACTGTCCACATGCACCATCAATATCACGGCCATGTTCTTTTCTTAAAGTACAATTAATATGCAAACGAATAAGTTCATCCTTAAATGCAGTAATTGTATGACCTAGAGATTGTTTATAGCCATGTTCATCTACAGGGTTATAAGGAATTAAATTGACATAAACATTTAATCCACGAAGATAATGCGCTAACTGACGTGCATATTTGATATCATCATTGACATCCTTCAATAAAATATATTCAAGAGTGACACGACGATTTGTACGTTCAATATATGTCTTGATTGCATCTCTTAAATCATCCATATTATAGCGTTTGTTGATAGGCATCAATTCATTACGGATTTCATCATTAGGTGCATGTAAGCTGATTGCTAGATTCACCTGGATTGGTTCATGAGAGAAACGTTCAATTCCAGGAATCAAACCACATGTAGAGATAGTGAGATGTCTTGCGCCAATAGCTAAACCATGAGGTTCATTGACTGTATAGATGAAGTTCATGACTTCATCATAGTTATCAAATGGTTCACCTGTTCCCATAACGACTACATGAGTTACCCTTTCTTTTAAATCATTCATAACAGTCAAGACCTGTTTCACGATTTCACCACTTGTAAGGTTACGCTGTTTCTTTAATAAGCCTGAAGCACAGAAGGAACAACCCATATTGCATCCTAACTGGCTTGTGACACATAATGAACGACCATAAGTCTGAATCATCAATACTGTTTCAATGAGTCCTCCATCTTCTAATTCAAGAAGATATTTAGTCGTACCATCACGTGCGACCTGCTTTTCCTTGATAGTTAAAAGCGCATCACTGAAATGGTTGGAAAGTGTTTCCTGAAGTTCTTTAGAAAGATTAGTCATCTGATGAAAATCATAGACATTCTTTACATAAATCCATTCATAGATCTGTTTCGCACGGAAAGGCTTCTGCCCCATCGCTTTTAATTCTTCTTTTAATTGTTCAAGTGTTAAGTCATAAATTGATTTCATCATACATCCTTTTCTAACAGACACATATAAAAGCCATCACTGTGATATTCAAATGGAAGTATAGTACGCTCTTCCACTACATGCATATCGGGATGCTTCTTTATGAATTTTTCAATCTGTTTTTCGTTTTCTTTTTTATTTATAGTGCACGTACTATACACTATATTACCACCTTTTATACATAAAGAATATGCATTTTCTAGTAATTTTGCTTGAATAAGAATGATTTCATCCATTGCATCCGAGTCATGGTACTTGATTTCAGGTTTTCTAGAAAGAACACCAAGTCCAGAACATGGACCATCTAAGAGTATTTTTGTATACTGCTTATCAAATAATGAAAGGTCTGTACTATCTCCTGTATGAACATGGATATTGGATAATCCAAGTCTTTTCGCATTGTCTTCAATAAGCTTTGCTTTATGTGGATAAAGATCATAAACGTCAATCAAGCCTTTATTATTCATGAGTATACCAAGATGTGTTGTTTTAGAACCTGGTGCCCCACACATATCCAAGACAACATCTTCTTCACCTGGATTTAATAAACGAGCTACCATCTGTGATGATTCATCCTGAATAGTAACCAGACCTTCTTTAAAAGCTTCAGTATGCGCAATATTGCCTTCTTTTAATAGCACACTATCTGGTGAGAGATAGCCTGGAGTAAACTCTGGATACTTCTTTAAGAATTCCTCGCGAGACATCTTATATGTATTCATACGGCCGCTTTTTAAAGGAACTTCATTATCAGCATGAAGAATCTTTTCTGTTGTTTCTTTGCCATATTGTGCATTGAACATCTTGACCATCCATAATGGATGACTTGTAGAAATAGATAAACGTTCATCATGATCCAAATCATCTAAAGATCTTGTTTCTTTAAAACAACTATGCAAAATCGCATTAATCATGCCTCCTGCTCTTTTATTTCTTCTTTCTTTAATAATTTCTACTGCTTCATTCACTATCGCATAATCTGGTGTATCTAAATAAAAATGCTGATAAAGGCTCATTAATAGAAGCATTTTCTCTACAACTTTTAAGCGAGTATGGATGTGTGGTTCTAATTGATATTCTAGATATAGACGATTCTGAATAGTCCCATAGACGAGGGTTGTAATAAGTCCTCTTTCTGATGGTGAGAAATCTTGAGTGAGAGTATGATTTAAAGTGATATTTAAATAACTCTCATTCTTTTCATAATCAATGAGTATATCTAATGCTGTATCTCTTTCTTTCATATTAATATGTGGAATACGGATTAAAATCGCATGCCACAATGACACCTCCTTTTCTTGTACGGTTATAATAATCATCGATGATACTTAATTGTTCATAGATTGGCTTAGATTCTATATATTTAATCAAAATTCTTTCACGATAGATATCTTGCATCTTAAAGGCCGGCTGAGGGCCGATAATGCGTACCTTTTCTAAATGTTCCTTTAAATACTTGCTGATATCCAAAGCTGTCAAATGAACATTCTTTGGTGTACGGGATTGTACAATGACTGATACAAGGTGACAGAATGGTGGATATTTCGCTTTCTTTCTAAATAACATCTCTTCCTTAAAGAAAGCTTCATAGTCCTGCTTCACAGCTGTCTTGATTGCATAATGTTCAGGATTAAATGTTTGAATCATAACAGTCCCCTGCTTATCTCCTCGTCCACTCCTTCCTGCCACCTGACATAATAACTGGAATGTGCGTTCAGAAGCTCTAAAATCCGGTACCATAAGAGACAGATCAGCCATAAGAACCCCTACAAATGTGACATTGGAGAAATCAAGCCCCTTCGCAATCATCTGTGTCCCAAGCATAATATCTGCTTTGTGTTCTTCAAAATCTTTAAGTAATTTTAAATGTGTATTCTTATTACGGGTTGTATCAAAGTCAAAACGAATAATACGTGCAGCTGGATATTTCTTTTCTAATTCCTCTTCTATTTTCTGTGTACCATACCCTATCTTTTTAAGATGCGTACTACCACATTCAGGACAGACTTGAGGTACAGAAGTGAAGTATTCACATAAGTGACATTTTAATCTGTTTTCCGCTTTATGATAAGTAAGTGTCACATCACAATGCGGACAGCGGATCGGTTCACCACATGATTCACATTTAATAAAAGACGCATAGCCTCTCTTATTTAAAAGAATCATCGCCTGTTCTCCTTTATTCAGAGTTTCTTCGAGTCGCTGCTGCATTCTTTGAGATAATAGTGAATAGTTACCCTGACGCGCTTCGTTACCCATATCTACCACTTCACAATAAGGTAATGGTTTACCATTAATTCTTTCTTTCATCTCAAATAAGCCATAGATTCCTTTTTGTGCTCTCGCATATGTTTCCACAGATGGTGTCGCACTGCCTAAGACAATCTTCGCATTATTTTTCTCTGCACGCATCTTCGCAATAGATAATGTATGATAACGTGGTGTATTGTCCTGCTTATAGCTCATATCATGTTCTTCATCCATAATGATAAGTCCTAGATTCTCAACTGGCGCAAAGATTGCAGAACGCGCACCGACCACAATACGGGCTTCACCCTTTTTTATACGACGATATTCATCATATTTTTCTCCCTGTGATAAACGAGAATGAATGATTGCCACTTCGTCATGAAAACGTTCTTTAAAAATACGTTCCATCATCGGCGTCAAAGATATTTCTGGCACAAGCATAAGTACTGTCTTATTCTTTTCTAACATCTTTTTTGTGAGCGCAATATAGACTTCTGTCTTCCCTGATCCTGTAACCCCATGAATAAGAGAAATAGTATGAGAGGTTTGAAGGATTCCCCTCACAACACTTTCTTGAAGTGGTGTTAAGGTAATTTCATTATTGACCTTTAAATCATTTCCTGTATAAGGGTTACGCTGTACTTCTTTATTATAAATCTCTATCAATCCCTGATTTTCAAGAGATGAGATGACACTTCTAGAATAAGGGATATCCTTAAGAAACATTTCTCCCTGATTCAAAAGCATACGAAAACATTCCTTCTGTTTCACTGTTTTAGGTGTTCCTGTATTGATTACTCTTACACATTGTCTCGTCTTAATACCAACCATTTTATGTGTAGAGGGTTTTAAAGTACCTGGCAGCATTGCCTGAAAACAGGCAATAAGTGGGCAAAGTGTCATCTTGGACATACGATGAGCCAGTGTTATTAATTCATTATTTAAGAGTGGTGCTTCATCTATGACAGAATAAATATAGGAGTATTTAAAGCCATCTCTTTCTTCTAGTTCTTTCTGCGTTAATTGAACTTCTTCAACTGATAAGACATAACCAACCACCTGACGATGATTAAATGGAACTTGTACACGGATTCCTGTAAGAATTGGTTTCTTAGATAAATAAGAAAAACCACGATCTAATGCCTGGACAGGATGTTCTATTAATACTTCTACCTTAAACATAAAATCACCTCCGTAAAAAAGAAAAAGCAGCCAGATGGCTACTTCATGTTCTCTTCGATAATCTTGACAATATCATCTTTAGCACGCATAACATCATCGTTCACCACTACATGCTTATACTGATCTTTTGTCGCAATTTCTCTTCTTGCTTTATCAAGACGTTCTTTAATAACATCTTCAGCTTCTGTTCTACGTCCACGAATACGTTTTTCTAATTCTTCCATTGAAGGTGGTACCAAGAAAATTGTAAGTGCATCTGGTACTTTCTTCATAACCTGAAGTGCACCTTGTACTTCGATTTCTAGTACAACATTCTTACCTTCATCTAGTAGCTGATCTACATAGGCTTTAGGTGTTCCATAGTAATTACCTACAAACTGTGCGTATTCTAGTAATTCACCCTGCTCAATCTTTTTCTTAAATGTATCAACATCTACAAAGAAATAATCGATTCCTTCTCTTTCGCCAGGTCTCTTATATCGTGTAGTCATTGAAATTGAATATGCAAGGTTTAATGATTCTTCTTTAAATAGTTGTTCTCTGACTGTTCCTTTGCCTACGCCGCTAGGTCCACTCAGGATAATTAGAAGGCCTCTTTTCACTTATCTACATCCCCTTTTTAAGATATCCTACATGAATAAAACAGTGATGTCAAACACTTTTAAATGTGTTATACTAAGTCGGGTGATGAATATGGCATTTGATGGAATTGTATTGTCACGTGTTACAGAATTATTAAATGAAACAATCGTGACAGGACGTATTTCAAAATTATATCAGATATCGAAATACGAATTATTAATGACTGTACGTGCGCAGAATGAAAATAAGAAACTCCTTGTTTCTATTCATCCAATGTATGCCCGTGTTCAGTTAACACAATTGAATTATCCTACACCTGATTTTCCTAATGCTTTGACTATGTTTCTAAGAAAACATATTGAAGGGTCTTTTATTGAGCGTATTGAACAGGTGGGACTTGATCGTATATTAAAGATAACTTTAAGAGGAAGAAATGAATTTAAAGATCTTGTAGAATATCATCTCTATATAGAAATCATGGGTAAACATTCTAACTTTATTCTTACTAATAAAGAAGATAAGATTCTTGAATGTTTAAAGCGTGTTTCTCCGAGCGATAGTATACGTATTATGCAGCCAGGGATTACTTATACCTACCCTCCACTTCTCGATAAGAAGAATCCATTTGAGAATACCCCTGAGACAACTCAGCTTGTAAAAGAGTTTGAAGGATTCTCTAAGGATTTAGCTGAAGAAGTGGCTGTGAGAATGGAACAGGGGACTGATTTCAAAACTATTATGAATGAAATACAAAATAGTAAAGAACTCTATATCACACGAGGTGATAAAGAGAAGTATCATGTGATTCCTTTGACTTGTTTTGGAAAAAGAATTGATCACTATTCTCTTTTTGATGGATTAGATGCGTATTATCAGTTTATTGATCAGAAGGATCGTATTAAACAGCAGACTTCTGATATTCTTCATTTTATTCAGAAAGAATATACAAAAAACGTGAATAAGCTTGATAAGCTAGAAAAGACATTATTCGATTCTCATAATAGTGATGAATATCGTATCAAAGGTGATCTCTTATATGCTTCTTTACATCTTATTCAAAAAGGAATGAAGGAAGTGACTGTGGATAATTATTATGATGGAACAAAGATGACTATTGAACTTGATGAGCGTTTTGATGGAAAAACAAACGCCAACCATTATTATAATAAGTATCAGAAAGCAAAGAATTCCTTAAAGGTTCTAGAGGAACAGATTGAAAAGACGAAAGAAGAAATCAATTATTTTGATACTTTGAATACCTTGATGGATAATGCGGATTATTATGATGCCATGGAAATCAAGGAAGAGCTTGAAAATATGGGCTATATTCGTAAGAAGAATGTGAAGAAGTTAAAAAAGAAAACACATCCTCATTATGATGTCTATCGTACTCGTGATGGTATTATTATTTATGTTGGTAAGAATAACTTGCAGAATGATTATCTGACATTCAAGATGGCATCACGTAATGATATGTGGTTCCACGTAAAAGATATGCCTGGTTCTCATATTATTGTGCATGCAGAAAATCTTGATGAGTATACTATGAGACTTGCAGCAAATATTGCGGCATATTTCTCTAAGGGAAAATATAGTTCAAGTGTTCCGGTGAATTATTGTTTAGTGAAGAACTTGAAAAAACCTCATACAAATAAGCCAGGTTTAGTTCTTTTAGGACATTATAAGACAATTTATATTGATCCTGACGATTCTTTCTATGATGAATTAGAGAAAGTGGAGGATGCTCGATGAAATTAATACCTTGGAAATTTAATAATGATATGGTAGAAGGCTATACAGTACCAGCTCATATTGATGGAAGGCTGTTCAACATGAGCTATAACGGCTTGGATGACAAGCAGGTGCTAGAAAACCGTAAAGAACTCGCACAAATGCTTCATACTGAGCTTGATCATATGGTTGCACCTTTACAGCGTCATACAACACATTATTTAAGTGTAAATAAAAATGATGGCGGTAAAGGGATATATAGCCAGAAGGATGCCTATTTAGGTTTTGATGCATTATATACAAGAGATACAGATCTCACTCTTTTTACCTTTCATGCAGATTGCTGTCCTGTTCTTTTATATTGTGAGAACCAGCATCTAGTGGCTGCAATTCATTCAGGATGGAAAGGTACGGTTACTGAGATTGTAGGCAAGGTAACACGTCATTTAATAGAAGATGAGGGATGTGACCCAAATCATATTTATGCTTATGTAGGACCTTCTATTGAGGCACGAAACTTTGAAGCGATGGATGATATTATTGACCGTGTTAAAAGTATGAGTTTTGATACATCTTCTTTCTATACTAAAAAAGATGAAACACATTATCTTCTTAATTCTAAAGGACTTATTAAACAGCAGTTACTTAACTGTGGTGTTTTAGAAGAACATATCGAAGTCAGTCCTTATTGTACAATGGAGAATGATGATTTATTCTTTAGTTATCGTAAAACACATACTAAAGATCGTAATATTTCTATTATCAGACTAAAAAAATAGCTGGAGAGCAATTTTTGCTTTCCAGCTTTTTCTTATTCTATTTCACCAGCAAGTACAGCCATTGTATGTGGTATTTCTTCAATGAGTTTTTCAGGGATAACTGTATAAGCCTGTTTTGCGACTTCATCTCCAGCACGTCCGTGAATATAAACACCAAGTACTGCCGCTTCTAATGCTTCATAACCCTGTCCTAGAAGTGATGTAATGATTCCAGCGAGTGTATCACCCATACCACCTACCGCCATGGCTTTATTACCAGACGCAATACGATAAGATGTCTTACCATCAGTCACAATCGTATGAGGTCCTTTTAAGACAAGAATACAATGATACTTTGAGGCAAAGCTCTGTGCTGCCATCATCAAATCGGGATAATCTTCTACATGGCATAAACGTTTGAATTCACCAATATGAGGCGTAAGAATAACACTACGATCCTGTTTTTCTAATAAATGCATATTTCTAGATAGAATTGTAAGTGCATCGGCATCAAGGACAAGTGGGCAGATAGAAGCTGTCATAATATCAATAACGGCTCTAAAAGCACCCTCTTCAAGCCCTAAACCACAACCGACTAATAATGCATCATAACCATCAAAATCATCATAATGGAAAATCTGTGGTCTTGTAACTGGAATGGCTTCAGGAATATAAAGAGGTAATAGTGCTGTCACTTTTTCTGAAGTAATTGTCTTCACAATACCTGCACCAGTATAATAAGCTGCTTTAGTCGCAAGTAATGGTGCACCTGTATATTGGTTACTTCCTACAATTAAACCATCGACCCCATAGATATTCTTATAACCGTTATAGACTCTCTTTCTTAAATGTGCTTTCGCATATTCTTCTCCTACATATTCAAATAAGCCTGCTTCCTTGAAACAATCATTCACAGCCAATGTTTCTAAAATCACTTCACCTGTATATTCGAGTGAACGTGGATCTAAGAAGCCTTGTTTTAAAGCCGTTAAAGTAACTGTAAAATCTGCCTTTAATGCTGCTTCATAAGCTTTTCCTGTATTACAGTCAAGTCCTGTAGGGATGTCAATAGCCCCAACAATACCTTTATAAGTATTATTAATAGACTCAATCATAATCTTGTACATGCCTCTAGGGGCGCTATTTAATCCAAATCCAAATAATCCATCGACGATACAATCATAGTCATTCCAGTTAATTGTATTAATATTATCTTCATCTACATAGATTAAATGATTCTCTTCACATTGATCACGATAATAGCGATTAGCCTGTGATACCTTGCCTATATCCCCACTGTAATAATAGTTGACTTGTTTTCCTAATTTCTCTAGTTTTAATCCTAAAGAATAGCCATCTGCCCCATTATTACCTGGTCCTATTAAAATAGCCAACTGATTATATTTTGTGAAATGGCTCAATAGCGCATCACTTGCAAGATTAACAAGCTCTTCTATTTGATAACCATGTTCTAATAAATAAGCATCATACTGCTTGAGTAAATCCTGTGTTCCTATATACATAATAAACACTCCCTTCGCTTTTTATTTTATCATAAAAAAAGAGGAAATCGAAACCGATTTCCTTAAAGATCAAACTCTTCCTCCGCCTGCATAATGAGCAGCATAATAAGATTCACTTAGCGAAGAAGTAATAACACCCTTCTTTTCATTAGCAGCATGTACGAATCTGCCTCCACCTAGATAAATACCTACGTGAGAGATACCTTTCTTATATGTATTCTTAAAGAATACAAGATCACCAGGCTTTAATGCATTTCTATCTACTCTTTGAGTTGTATTATACTGCACAGCAGCTGTACCACTTAAAGAACGTCCATTTTGTCTATATACCCATCGAGTAAAGCTTGAACAGTCAAAGACATTAGGTCCTACAGCACCCATTCTATAACGGCATCCAATCTTACCTAATGCAGTCTGAATTAGAGCTCCATTTCTAGATTTTACTTCTACAGGAATATTAACAACTGTTGTGTTACCAGTCTTATCAGTTGCAGTATAAGTTGCTGTATAGCATCCTTCATTATTTACATCTACATTACCACTGATTCCAACATATTTAGTTAAATCACCATCTAAATTATCAATAGCTGAAACAATGAGTGAACGCCAGTTCACAGATGTTCCTTCAGTAATCGAAACTTTATTTGTATTCAACTTGATTTCAGGACCTTTGATATCCTTAACATTAAAAGTACATGTCTGTTTTGTTTCATTGCCACTATTATCAGTTGCGATAATAGTTGCTTTCTGTTCGCTATTTAATTTCTTAGTATCAATATCACCTTTAACAGTTAATACTGGAGATGGATCAAAATTATCTGATACATCAAAATAATCACCAGGATTGAAAGGTTCACCATAGTTCACATCAAATGACTGTGTCTTTTGAGTAAGCACTGGTGCAATAGAGTCCTTTACATTAAATGAAAGTGTTTTTTCAGCTTTGTTGCCTGCATTATCTTCTACATGAGCAACAACCTTCTGTTCCCCAATAACAGCTGTATCAATGCTGCCATCAAAAGCGATGAAATCACTGACGTCACCATCTACATTATCTGTCGCTTTCACATAGTCAAATAAGTTATTTGAACCATTGGCTTCTACATCTATGATATAACCGCCGTCAACGCGTGATGCAATAACAGGTGCTTCATTATCAATAACCTGTACTTCGACTTCTTTATTAGTTGTATTCTTGAATGTATCAGTAACAGAAACTGTCACTGAATAAGTACCTAACTGTTTTGATTCATATGATTCTGATTGAATAGAAACATCCATGATATCTAAATTATCACGGTTATCTGTAATTTCAAAATCAGATGCATTAAGCTTTGTACCATAAGGAACAACAATCTTATTTGAATGAATAACAGGTGCCTGACGGTCAGCCGCAGCATAACCTACGAGGGCAAAAGCAGAGATTGCAACTGCTGGCAGCAGCATTGTTTTCTGAGTTCTGATTCTCTCTACAATTGCATTAAAAGTTGTGGGGGCATTTTGAGTCATAGTTATTCTCCTTTGCTTTTCAACAAATGCGATTATAACACCATGACTTATATCTGTCCACCAATTTCTTAAGATTTTCTTAAGTATTTGTATTTTATGTTGTATATATCACTTCATTTTTAATTAAGAAATTTTTAATATTTTAAAAATAGTGGTGTATATATAAAAAAAGTCCTCCCAAAAAGGAGAACTCAAGATGTTATCTCATATTTAATTTTCAAATCATTATACTGATTATAATTTATGAAATGTTCTTTTTGTAGACGGCCTACTACAATACCACTTTGAATATTTTCTTTTTCCGCAAAATCACAGATAGATGATCGAGAAAAATCATTTTGAGATACAAACTCACCCAAATCAGCCGTAGGAATTAATATCTCCTGCGCAAACTGGTCTGCTGAGTTTTCATCCTCTTCAGTGGTACCATCAATATTATTAATATGACCAAGTAAAATATGACCCAATTCATGAAACAAGCTAAACCAAAATCTATCTGCATCCTTACCTCTAACAGTGAGATCTATAACTATTTTATTTCCATCAACAAAAGTTGCACCATGTAAGAACGAACCTCCAATATGAGGAAGAAAAATAAGAGCAATACCACATCCTGCAAGCAGATTTTCTAGCTGTGTACAAAAAACATCTGGATCTAGAGTAGTCATACTTCTTATTTCAGATAATTTGTGCTCTAGTGTTTTTAAATCTATTGATGATACTTTAATATCACGTGCTAATATTCTTGCCTGTTGTGCCCAAGCCATCAAAGCATAGTTACTTTTTTCTGTATCAGCAAGTCTACGACAAGCAATCCTAGATAAACGCATATCTTTAAGTAATACTAAACTTACTACTCCAAAAAACTTTCTTAAATTTACCACTTTTTCTTCAATCTTTTTTGCAACTGGTACCCATCCATATTTAACCATTTCATTATATGGCATCTTTCTGGCAATTTCTATATCCGCATCCATTTCATTTTCCGCATTTGCCTTAATTAACTTTTCGCGATAAGTAGCTTCTAATTTATTCCAAAACTTAGCTGGAATACCTAATACCATTTCTAAACGTACCGCAACATCCGGAGTCAACTGAACTTCACCATTGATTAGTTTACTCACATGTTTTTGTGATAAATCCATTCGTGTCGCAAATTCTTTTTGACTCATACCTTTGTCTAGCAGCTGTTCTTTAATAGTTGCGCCTGGCGGTGTTGCAATAAATGTGCGACTCTTCACCATCATTTTTTCCTCCTAATTAATGATAATCTACTATTTCGATTACATTTACAATTTGAATTTCATTACCTCTTTTTGTAAAAATCAAACGATAGGGTTGTGTTAATTCCATTGCATATTGACCCTTTCGATCACCTTTTAAAGGATGACATCTTCCAATACGGGATTGTACCATCTCTTCAACCGTATCAGATGCATCAATTTCATCTATGCGTTGATGAATCTTCTCTGCCATTCTTGGCCCATATCTTCTCTCTGCTTCGTCTGCAATTGTGCAAACCTTCTCAATCTTTTTATTTTTATATGTGATCTTCAAGCAAACACTCCTCTCTTTGATTTACCTTTGAGGTAAATACATTATAACCTATAAAGCGCCATAATGCAATATTTAAAATTAACCTGTAAGGTAAATTACATAAAATAAAACAAAAAAAGTCCTCCCTAAGGGAGAACTTATTATCCAAGATATGCTTCTCTAACACGTGGATTATTTGCAACATCTTCAGCTTTACCTGATACAGTAATATTACCTGTTTCAAGTACATAAGCATGATCTGCAATAGAGAGTGCTTTATTCGCATTCTGTTCTACAAGTAGAATAGTCATATTTTCTTTTTCATTGACTTCTTTAATGATATCAAAGATTTCATTAACAAGGATTGGAGAAAGACCCATTGATGGTTCATCTAATAATAATAGTTTCGGTTTAGACATCAAAGCACGGCCCATAGCAAGCATCTGCTGCTCACCACCAGATAAAGTACCAGCCAACTGTTTTTTTCTTTCTCTTAAACGTGGGAATAATGTATAAATATGTTCAATATCATTCTTGATACCATCTGCATCATTACGAAGATAGGCACCCATTCCTAGGTTATCTTCTACACTCAGCTGGGCAAAGATACGACGTCCTTCAGGAACCTGTGCAAGACCTTTAGAAACAATCTTATGAGCAGGCGTCTTCATGATGTTTTCACCATTAAAGATGATTTCACCACTCTTGCCATTTAATAAGCCAGAAATAGCATGCATTGTACTTGTCTTACCCGCACCATTGGCACCGATAAGTGCAACGATTTCACCTTGTTCAACATTAAATGAAATCTTCTTAATCGCATTAATGACACCGTAGTGTACTTCAAGATCCTTAACTTCTAATAACATCTTTAGCCCTCCTCTTCATTGCCTAAGTAGGCAGCTACAACATCAGGGTTGTTTCTAATTTCTTCAGGTGTACCAAAAGCAAGTACTGTACCAAAGTTTAATACAGCAATCTTTTCACAGATTCCCATAACAAGCTTCATATCATGTTCAATAAGAAGAATTGCGACTGAGAACTTTTCTCTTACGATTTTAATAGTTTCCATTAATTCAGCTGTTTCTGTAGGGTTCATTCCTGCAGCAGGTTCATCAAGAAGCAATAGTTTAGGAGCAGTCGCAAGTGCTCTCGCAATTTCAAGCTTTCTCTGTTTACCATAAGGTAAGTTCTTTGCCTTAGATTCTGCAAATTCTTCTAGATGGAACACACGTAATAAAGATAAAGCCTCTTCCTGCATAGCTGCTTCAGCCTTCTTGTATTTAGGTGTATGGAATAATGCATCAAATACTGTATATGGGTGAGAGTAATGTAATCCTACCTTTACGTTATCAATAACGCTCATTTCCTTGAATAAACGGATATTCTGGAAAGTTCTTGCAATACCTGCTTTAGTAATCTTAATAGTGTTTGCTTTTTTAATTGGCTGTCCTTCAAAAAGGATACGACCACTTGTAGGCTGATAAACACCTGTTAACAGGTTGAAGACAGTTGTTTTACCTGCACCATTTGGACCAATTAAACCAAATAACTGGTTCTTATCGATTTCAAAGTTAAATTCATCTACGGCCTTCAATCCACCAAACTGAATGCCAAGACCTTCTGCTTTTAATAATGGTGTACTCATTCTGGCTTCACCTCATCTTTCTTTTTAAAGAATGGAAGACGTTCCATGATCTGTTCGCCTTTACCTGTTCCCTTTAAAATCATAGCGGCAATTAATACAATTGCGTATAACAACATTCTGTACTGTGAGAATGAGATTAATAATTCTGGAATTATAGTAAGAACAATAGCTGCAATAATAGAGCCCTTTAAGTTACCCATACCACCAAGTACAACCATGACTAGAATTTCAACTGATTTGTTGAAGTCAAATCCTTTAGGAAGGATAACTGTATAATAGTGAGCATATAAGCCTCCTGCAAGTCCAGCAAAAATAGCACTCACTGCAAAGGCAAATACTTTATAATAACCAACATCAATACCTGATAGTTCTGATGCTGTTTCATCTTCACGAATTGAGATAATGGCACGTCCATGTCTAGATTTCACAATTGAATATACTACAAAGATTGTGATAATCATTGCGATAAAGACATAAACAAGATTTGTATTCATAGGAATACCAATTAAACCTTTTGCGCCATTAGTGATGTCAAGGTTGTTCATAATAACACGGATGATTTCATTGAAAGCAAGAGTGATAATACAAAGATAGTCACCTTTTAATCTTAATACTGGAATACCGATAATTAACCCAATAATACCAGCAGCAATCGCACCAATAAGTAGTGATACGATAAATGGAAGATTTAAATAAATACTAATTAAAGCGGACGTATAAGCACCTACTGACATGAACCCAGCATGTCCTAAAGTAAGCTGTCCTAAATAACCAGCGGCTAAGTTAAGTGATACAGCAAGGATAATATTAATACCACAAAGAATTAATACACCCTGCCAATATGAGTTAATAACAGATGTAGCTGTTCCTATCATCAATACTGCAAAGATCACAATTGAAAGAATGAATGATCTGAATAGTTCGTTTTTTAATAGTTTTTTCATAGACTACACCTTCTCTCTTACATTCTTACCAAATAAGCCGGCTGGCTTAACTAATAAGACAATAATAAGAATAGCAAATACAACTGCATCAGAAAAATCTGAAGAAATATAGGCAATTGTAAGTGATTCAGCAACACCAAGCATTAAACCACCAACCATGGCTCCTGGTACACTACCAATTCCACCAAGTACGGCTGCAATAAATGCTTTAATACCTAACATCAAACCAATATATGGAGTGATTAATGAATAAGCACATCCATAAATAACACCTGCAATAGCACCAAGACCTGAACCAATCGCAAATGTAAGAGATACTGTTGTATTTACGTTTATACCCATTAACTGGGCTGCACCCTGGTCTTCTGATACAGCACGCATTGCTTTTCCTAGCTTTGTCTTATTAATAAAGAACAATAAAACAGCAGTACAAACAGCTGTTACTACTAGAGTAATAACAGTGATATATTTAATAGAAATACCACCGAGATTGATTGTACCTTTTGGCATGATCTGTGGGAATGTACGAGCCGCACTACCAAAGATTAATAAGAATACATTTTCTAATAAGTAGCTGACACCAATGGCAGTGATCAATACTTCAAGTGAACCTTTACCTCTTAAAGGTTTATAAGCTACTTTTTCTGTTATAACACCTAAAGCTGCAGTCGCAACTATAGAAAACAAGATAGCTGGAATAGGTCCTACAAAGCCCATCGCGATTAATGCGAAATAAGCCCCTGCCATGATGATATCACCATGGGCAAAGTTGATCATTTTCGCAATACCATAAACCATTGTATAACCAATTGCAACTAAAGCATACATACTCCCAGTCGAGAGTCCGTTGATGATCTGGTTGATAAAGTTAATCATAATTACTTCTCCCCTCTAAAAATAAAAAATAAGGAGAGATGAACTCTCCTTTATTCATCGTTATTTTGCAGTTACATACTGACCATTTTTAACAGTTACAATATTTAATTCCTTAACAGGGTTGTGGTTCTTATCATAAGTGAATCCACCACAAACTGCTTCATCATCAGATACTTTGACCTTTTCTAATGCAGCGTTTACCTTTTCAGGATCAGTTGATTTAGCTTTGTTGATAGCTTTCATCATAACAGTAACTGTATCATAAGCCATACCAGCGAACATACTTGGAGTTGTTCCATATGCTTTTTCATAAGCTTTTACGAATTCATATGTAGGACCGCTAGTTGCATCTTTGTTGTAACCACTTGTGAAGAAGCAGTTTTCAAAGTCTGCAGTGTTAACACCCTTAACACCAAGAACACCATCCCAGCCATCAGCACCAAATATTGGAGCCTTAACGCCAGAGTCTCTTAACTGTTTAGTAATAGATACAACTGATTCATAGTAATCTGGTAAGAAAACAGCATCAGGATCAGCCTGTTTGATCTTAGAAATGAATGTTGAGAAATCTTTAGTATTTGCATTGTATGCTTCATAGAATGAAACATTAACGCCCTGCTTCTTTGCTTCAGCTTTATAAGCAGCTGCAACACCTGTAGAATAATCAGATTCCTTGTTGTAAAGAACAGCTACATTCTTAAAGCTATATTTAGTTTTAGACTGCTTAGCTAAGTAAGTACCCGCATAAGAATCGTTTGTACAGATTCTGAATACGTTCTTATAAGCTGTTTTACCATTCATAGTGAATTTATCACCTGAAGCAGATGGTGAAAGAATTGGTGTGTTGTTCTTGCTTGCAGCACTTGCTACTGAAAGTGCAGAACCAGTTGTTACCGGTGAAAGAACTGCAGTGACCTTATCATCATTATATAACTTGTTATAGTCATTAACGGCAGTAGTTGGATCAGCCTTATCATCATAGTAAACGCCTGTAATCTTTGTGCCATGCTTTTTGTTATAATCACTAATAGCCATCTTCATAGCATTCTTTACAGCACTACCATACTGAGAAGCTTCACCACTTAGTGGGCCGATAAAACCAAATTTAGGTGCTTTGATATCTGTTGTAGCAGAATTCCCATTACTACAACCTACTAACATTGCTGCGACTGCACCAGCTGTCACGATTGTTTTGAATTTCATACATTATCCCTCCAATTTGTATATGCCCTTTATTATACAATCTCATTTTGGTTTGTCAATATAATATCTTCACCTTTTTTATACCAAAACAAATATTTTTGATTATATTTGCCTTTTTCCTAATTTATTGTATCGTTTTTGAAACTTCTTCAAAAACAGAATAAGCACTTGCTAATGCAAAATGAATGTTATAACCACCACAATCCCCAGTGATATCTAATATTTCACCTGTCGCATAAAGATGAGGATAGTTAATGAATTCAAATGATTTATTAAAATTAGAAATCATTAATCCCCCACAATCTGCCTGGGCAAATTCTTCCCCTCTTAAAGCTTTGACAGTGAATTCTAGATGTTTAAGGAAAGAAACCGGGTTCTTCTGATTTTCTACTATTGGCACTAATTTAGGATGAACCAGCCCATCATAAGGGCCATTCATTGTTTTTAATGTACGAATAATTGAATGTAGTTCTTGATCTGTAAATTCAGGATAGAAATCACATATAACTTTATCTCCAGGACACGCATAACGGCTTAAGACCATTACTGCAATTCCACTGATGCCATAATCAGTAAAAAGAAGTTCACCTTTTTCTTTATGTCCTTTTAAAGTAAATTCCCCTTTCATTCTGACACCCTTTAATTTCTTATAAACAGGTTCAGTCATCAACTGAGTAATAGTAGGTCTCATAGGACGATAATCCACTTCTAGAGAGTTAAAAAGCGTTCTTCTATCTTTCGTGCCAGATAACTTACCAGCAGGTGTTCCACAAGAGATAGTGACATAATCTGCCTGATAATCCTTATTGACAGCATGTATTAAATAACCGTGCTTATTCTTTTTAATAGATAAAACTTCTTCCTCACAGATAATTTCTACACCATATTCTTCTGCTCTATTTAAGAATAATGTCTGAACAGCTTTGGCTGATTCACTATAAGGATATAAGAGATTACCCATATATTTTGTATAGAGACCAATATCCTTTAATGCTTCTACAATATCAAAGTGATGAATAATATCGCTCACCCATGGTTTGATTTCTCCATCATAATGTGCCTTGTCTAGATTCTTGTTAGAAAGATTACAGCGACCATTTCCTGTCGCAAGAAGCTTCTTTAATGGTTTGTCATTCGCTTCTAGTACAACAACATCGATATCAAGATATTTTTTTAATAAAATAGAAAGATATATACCTGATATACCTCCCCCAATAATAATCATTTTCTTTTTCATTTTTTTGCACCTCGATACAATAGTAATGCATTTCCAGTGTATTTTCCAATTCTTTATTGAAATAATTAGTCTTTGTGTTTATAATGTGTAAGGAAATTTACAAGGAGGAATTAGATTATGGGTAGAGCTCATGAAGTACGTAAAGCCGCAATGGCAAAGACTGCTGCTAAGAAAACTAAACTTTATTCTTACTATGGTAAAGAAATCTATTTAGCAGCGAAGGCAGGCGGCCCTGAACCGGACGGTAATCTAAGCCTTAGAAGATTAATTGAAAAAGCAAAGAAAGATCAGGTTCCTGGAGATGTTATCAAGCGTGCGATTGATAAAGTTAAGAACGGTGCTGTAGAAGATTATGAAAGTGTACAGTTTGAAGGTTTTGGTCCTTCAGGATCAACTGTTATTGTTAAATGTTTAACAGATAACATCAACCGTACTATTTCACAGGTACGTCCTGCATTCACTAAATCAAAAGCTAAGCTTGGTGCTGAAGGTTCAGTATCTTATTTATATGATGTAGAATCTGTTGTTCAGTTCAAAGGAATGGATGAAGAAACTGCAATTGATGCATTAATCGAAGGCGAAGTTGATCCTAAAGATATCGTTACTTTAGAAGATGGCAGCTTAAAGATTACTGGTGAACCAACTGATTATAACGCCATCAAAACAGCTATTGAAAATAAGCTTCCTGATGTTGAATTTGATGTTGATGAAATCCAGACTAAACCACAGGAAACTGTTGAACTTGAAGGTGAAGATATGGTTTTATTTGAAAGACTAATGAATCTTCTTAATGACTGTGATGATGTTGACCAGGTTTATCACAATGTTTCTAACTATGATGATGGTGAAGAAGAATAGCGAGAGCTATTCTTTTTTTTCGAAAAAAAATACGGTTCTTATGAACCGTATCTGTGTTATTTATGAGCAATTACATCTTCTTTAATAGCTTGGTCACTTACTGCTTTTGCAACAGTCACTGCTACACGCGCATCAGTTGCACGAGGGATGATGTAGTCCTTATTTAATTCTTCATCGCTGACAAGACTTGCTAAGCCCTTTGCAGCGGCTAATTTCATACCTTCAGTAATCTTAGTCGCATGAACATCTAAAGCGCCTCTAAATAAGCCTGGGAAGGCTAATACATTATTGATCTGGTTAGGGAAGTCTGAACGTCCAGTTCCTACGACTGCAGCACCTGCATCTACTGCATCATGATATTTGATTTCAGGTTCTGGATTAGCCATTGCGAATACAATTGGCTTTTCCTTCATTGACTGTACCATTTCTTTAGTAAGAAGTCCTGGAGCTGAAACACCGATAAAGATATCTGCTTCTTTCACTGCTTCAGCCATAGTCATACGTTTATTCGATTTGTTTGTGATTTCTGTTAATTCCTGAGTTAAGAAGTCATACTTGTCATAATCTTCTTTGATCACAATACCATTGATATTAAAGCCATAGATTTCCTTAACACCTAAATCATGAATCATATGGATAATAGAGCTTCCTGCAGCACCTGTACCACTGACTACAACAGTCACGTCTTCTGGCTTCTTACCAACAACCTTTAAGGCATTGACTAAAGCAGCAGTAACGACAATAGCTGTACCATGCTGATCATCATGGAATACAGGAATATCTAATTCCTTCTTTAGTGTTCTTTCAATTTCTACACAACGTGGTGCACTGATATCTTCTAGGTTGATACCACCAAAAGTAGGGGCAATCTGTTTACAGAACTTAATGATTTCTTGAGGATCCTTTGTATCAATACAAAGAGGAACAGCATCAATATTCGCATATTTCTTAAAAAGGATAGATTTACCTTCCATTACTGGAAGTCCAGCAGCTGGTCCAATATCACCAAGTCCTAGTACTGCAGTTCCATCACTGACTACTGCCACACTATTACCCTTCCATGTATAATCATAAACAGTTTCTGGATTATTGTGGATTTCACGACATGGCTGTGCAACACCAGGTGTATAAGCCATAGATAAATCTTCCATTGTGTCCATAGGTACCTTCACATTGATTTCCATCTTACCATGATGTTCTTTATGAAGTGCTAATGCTTTTTCATATATATCCATAATTTTCCTCCTTATCATTTTTATACCAAAATTATACGAAGCATTTCAGTAGAAGTCAATAAAAGAGCACTTACGTGCTCTTAAATGAATTATAGTGTTGTCACCATTAATTCTAGTCCACCTTCATAATGTACTAGATCAACATCCGAACAGATAATAAACTGATCACCCTTTTTAATAGGCATATCATTGACAGTACCTTCACCATCAATGACTGATACTAACTGGAATGGATCATCATTTTTAATTTCTGTGCTTCCTTCAATTAAGTAATGATCAACAGTTAGGTATTCACATTTTAAATATCTAGTCTTAGAACCATGGTCTAATTTAGTATTTACAAATAATTTATTCTGATCTAAGTCAGCTGGTACCTTTGTACAGTCGATTGACTGCTGTACATGTAATTCTCTTTCTTTACCATCATCACCCTTACGATGATAATCATATACACGATAAGTGATATCTGAAGACTGCTGTGCTTCATAGATTAATGAACCACCACAGATTGCATGTAATGTGCCTGCTGGGATATAGAAGAAATCACCCTTATGGATTTTAAAACGATTCAATAATTCATCATACTTATCTTCTTCAATATCCTTAATGAATTCTTCTTTAGTTTTAGCATAATGACCCATAACCATATCTGTACCTTCATCCGCCTGTAATACATACCATGATTCAGTCTTACCTAAAGAATTTTCATGAATCTTTGCATATTCATTATCTGGATGTACCTGTACAGATAAATCCTGTTTAGCATCAATGATCTTGACAAGTAATGGGAACTGATCACCTTCTACATTACCAAATAATTCACGATGATTTTCAAACATCCATGATACTGTTTTTCCTTTATATTCACCTTCAACGATTGGGCAATCGCCGCTCTTATGACCTGAGATAACCCATGCTTCTCCTGTATGATCACTAGGGATATCATAGCCATAAACATCTCTTAACTTAGTTCCACCCCAGATTTTTTCTTTTAAAACTGGCTGGACCTTTAAAATATGTCCCATTATATATTCCTCCTATTTCATATACTCATATTCTAATATATTCATTCCTATTTTTCTAGTCTAGCGCTTACTTTGTATGTATTTTACAGCTTACCTGGATAGTTCTCTTCTGTATAAATCTTATATCCCTCTTTTTTAAGCAAACGAACAAATATACCATCTGCATCAATAACATTGTGAGAGAATGTACCATCATAAATATGATTGAGTCCGCAGCTAGGAGAACGACTCTTTAAGATGACATATTCAATGTCATGTGCTTTTAGTATTTCAAGTGCTTTCTGTGCTCCTTCTACATATTCCTTTGTAACGTTTTTACCATTAACTGTCTGAACTCGTAGTGGATCTTCTGAAACAATTTCAGCAGGATCTCTAGGAATAGAAAGTCCTCCCAATACTTCAGGACAAATAAGTACTGCTTCACCTTTCTTATCAATAAGTTCTAATGCTTCTATTCTATTAGAATCGCCTCGATAAGTACAATCATAGCCACATAAGCATTTACTTATTCCAATCATCTACATACTCCTTGATATCATGTGCCTTATAAGCGATTTTAGTAGCTCCTGCAGCTTTTAACTCTGCCTCTCCTCTAAATCCCCAGTCACATCCAATTGTCTTCATAGAAGCGTTAATTCCTGTTTCTATATCAACATTAGAATCACCAATAAAGACACATTCATCCTTAGTTAAACCAATATCATTTAATGCGAGATTTAAAGAAGTGATATCAGGCTTTTTAGGATAATCTGCACATCCTCCATATGTAGTAATAAAACGATCACCAAATAGCTTAGGTACAATCACTTCAGCCACTGTATGTGGTTTATTAGTAACACAAGCAAGCTTAATACCTTCTTTATGTAAATCTTCTACTAATTCCTTAATACCAGCATATGGCGCTGTATAATCAAAACAATGATCCTTATAGTAGTCCATGAATTCTTGTAAACATTGATCAAACAAATCCTGATGATCTTCTCCAAGTGCACGTTCTACTAGTTTTAAAACACCATTACCTACATACTGTTTATAGTTTTCAAGAGGATGTGGTGCTAACCCACATGCTTCCAAAGCATGATTTGTACTTACTGCAAGATCCTTTAAAGAATCAACTAATGTTCCATCTAAATCAAATATACAACCTTTTATCATAACTGCCTCCATAATTTATTCCCATTATAACATTCTCATCCTATGAGTTTAAGCCTAATTATCTAATTGTTTTCGCTTACACACAATGATATAATAAATTTAAATGAGGTGAAATTATGAACGGATTAAAAGAACATAAATATATGGATTTCTTAACAACTATTGGCTATATCGTATTTGCGTTATGCTGTGTGATTGGCTTCTTTGCACATTTATATATTCTATTTGCGGTAGGCTTTGTTTTAATCTTCGTATTAAGATTAATTGGCTACTCTTTAGACCGCTTTGAAGAATATAAACGTGGTTATTAGTCTAGTCTTCGACTTTTTTATTGCATGATAAAAGGATATGGGAACGCCTCCCATATCCTTGTTTTTTATTCTTCTTCTGTAGCTGGTAAAGTTTCTACAACTTCATGACATCTTGGACATAATCCATCTACTAATTCGCCTTCTTCGAACCAGTTCCAGCATCTTGGACACTGAACACCATGGAATTTTTCAGCCTTGATGAAACAAGTTTCATATTCATCTTTACCTTCCGCATTGTCATCTAAAGTAACCTTTGTGACGATGAATAACTGCTTCATAGAATCTTCTAATGCAGCTAAAGACTTATATTCATCCTTAAGAGTGATAGTAAGTTTACCTTCCATGTTAGAGTTGATTACTTTTTCAGCTCTTAAGTTTTCTAATGACTTCATTACATCAGTACGTAAGTTCATGAATAAGTCGAACTGTGCTTTTAATGCATCCTCATTTTCAATTTCGAACTTTTCAGGCTTAGCTTCTAGGAATACAGATTCTTCCTGTTTTGCATCACAATGGAAGTGATCATGTAATTCTTCTGCAGTGAAGACTAAGATTGGTGAGATTAACTTCATCATTGTCTTTGCATGATGATAAAGAACTGTCTGTACCTGTCTTCTTCTTGTAGAATCAGCCTTTTCGATATAAAGGATATCCTTTGTGAAGTCCATATAGAATGCACTTAGTGTATTAGTGAAATAGTTTAAGATTTCCTTATTTGCTTCTGAGAAGTTATAAGAATCCATAGACTTATGATATGCATCCATCAAGTCATTTAACTTAGCTAACATATACTGATCGACTGGTTCTAACTGATTAACTGGTAATACATCAGTATCTTTGAAATCATTTAAGTTACCAAGTAAGAAACGCATAGTATTTCTTACCTTACGATAGCTTTCAGATACTTTCTTTAAGATATCATCAGAGATACGTACATCTGACTGGAAGTCTACAGTAGTAGCCCATAATCTTAAGATATCAGCGCCCCATTTATTGATTGTCTTGATTGGATCAACAGCATTTCCACCAGACTTACTCATCTTTAATCCCTTACCATCAAGAGTGAAACCATGAGATAAAACTGTCTTATATGGTGCTTTACCATGTACTGCAGTACCAATGATTAATGAAGAGTTGAACCATCCACGATACTGGTCACTACCTTCGAAGTATAGATCAGCTGGATAACCAAGTCCTCTTTCTACTAATACACCAGTATGTGATGAACCTGAGTCAAACCATACGTCCATGATATCTTTTTCTTTCTTGAAGATACCATTTGGTGAATGTTCGTTTGTATAACCTTCTGGAAGAAGATCTTTTTCATCTCTTTCAAACCATACGTTTGAACCGAATTCTCTAAATAATGCAGATACATGATCAAATACTTTCTGATCAATAACAGGAGTACCATCTTCACAATAGAAGATTGGAATTGGAACACCCCAAGTTCTCTGTCTTGAGATACACCAGTCTCCACGGTCTTTAATCATGTTATAGATTCTGATATGACCCCATTCATTGATCCAGTTAACGCTATCGATTTCACTTAATAATTTTTCTCTGATCTTATCGATAGAACAGAACCACTGGTCAGTTGCTCTGAAGATGATAGGCTTCTTAGTACGCCAGTCATGAGGGTAGCTATGTGTAATCCAAGTAAGATTTAATAAAGCACCTAATTCTTCTAGTTTTACTGTAACAGTCTTGTTTGCGTCATCAACATACTGACCTGCAAGCCATTCACCACATGATTCCATCATGCAGCCATGTTCATCAACGTTTACAAGAACTGGTAATTTATATTTCTGACAGATGTTAAAGTCGTCTACACCAAATCCACTTGCTGTATGAACGCATCCAGTACCTGAATCAGTTGTAACATGGTCACCCATGATGACTAATGATTCTCTTTCTGGATAGAGTGGATGAGTACATGTGATGTATTCTAATTCTTCACCCTTGAAACGCTTTAAGATTTCTTTTTCTTTTAATCCAAATGTTTCCCATAATGAATCAACTAATTCTTCTAAGACAACAAGATTGCCTTTTTCAGATTTAACTAATGCATAAGTGAAACGTGGGTTTAAACAGATTGCCTGGTTTCCTGGGATTGTCCAAGGAGTAGTAGTCCAGATTACGAAGTAGTTATCATCACCTTCTAAGATGCCTTTACCATCTTTTACCTTAAAACGTACATAGATAGTAGGTGATTTTACATCATGGTATTCTACTTCTGCTTCAGCTAATGCTGATTCAGATGAAGGTGACCAGTATACTGGCTTTAATCCTTTATAGATTAATCCATCTACAGCCATCTTCGCAAATACATCAATCTGTCTTGCTTCGAATTCCTTATGTAATGTTAAATATGGATGTTTGTAGTCTGCAAATGTTCCAACACGGATACACTGCTGCATCTGACGTTCTACCTGCTTTAATGCATAGGCATAACATTTTTCTCTGAACTTTGCAGTAGACATAGATTTTCTATCTACACCCTGCTTCTGAATCGCATTTTCGATAGGTAAACCATGAGTATCCCAGCCTGGAATATATGGTGTATAGAAACCTTCCATATTCTTATAACGACAAATAACGTCTTTAATAACCTTATTTAACATATGTCCAACATGCATATTACCATTTGCATATGGAGGTCCATCATGGAAAATGAAATGTTCTTTTCCTTCATTCTGTTTGATAACCTTTTCATACATGTTAGCGTTCTGCCATCTTTCTACGTAAGCAGGTTCCTTAGTAGGAAGCTTACCACGCATCTCAAAATCAGTTTTTGGCATTAAGAGTGTGCTTTTGTAATTCATATATATCCCCTTTCACAAATAAAAAAACGTCCTTCATAAAGGACGTTTGCACGCGGTACCACCTTTGTTCATATCATTCGATATGCACTTAAGATTTTAACGCAATCAACGGCATTCCCTACTTATTTCAGGATGCAGCTCCAGAGTGATTCCTGACCAATACACCTTCACCGTTTCCACCACCCACGGCTTCTCTATAAGTTCTCTTGATCAGCGCTCTCTTTCTTCGCTTTTTTTTCTTCTTCATTAATTAAACTAAAAATTTCTGATTTGTCAATAGTTTCTAACAATTCTGTGCTGATTTTTACAATTTCAGCTCTGAAATCTTTTGCTTCATCCTTGAAACCATCTACTTCATCACTTAAACCTTTCACATAATTCATTGATTCTTTCAGAATCATATTCGCATTATGCTTTGCCTTTGTAATCAGTTCACTGGCTTCTTTTAAAGCAAGACGGGAAATCTCCTCATTGGTCTTTCGTTCAATAGACTGACGATTTGCCATCGCAATATTCTCTTTTTTGATTTTTTCTAATTCTTCTTCAAGTCTTCTAATCTGCAGTGATCTGTCCTGGATATTCTTTTCTAGACTCGCAATAGTTTCATCTACTTCTTCCGTATTATATCCACGAAACTGCTTATTGAACATGTATCCCATAATCGTTCCCTCATCGATAATATTGGCCTTCTATTACATAATTATCCTGCTTTGTTCTTCTGTCTGTTATAAATATCTTTACTCGGCCATGATGACGTAAAGATATTATAGCGTTATTATCGCATATTTTTGAAATATCTTCAATAACTTTGTAGTTAAGCTTGACATACTGCCCATGAATAGCGTCAACTGCTTTATTGCGAGAAATACCAAATAATGCAGCGACCATCTTATCTAGACGTAAAGAAGAAACAATCACTGTTTTAGTATAAGTATCTGCATGAATAGAGAGACGTTCTTCCATTTCCACAAGATGAATAGAGGAACGTTTAATACGTGTTAAATTCATACGAATATAATCACTGTTTTCTTTAATGCAGGCAAAAGAGAGTGGTTCTTCATTGATATCACCAATACATTGACGCTTAATGCCTAAATGCATAAGGGCCCCTAATACATCAGAATGTTTTAGTTTTCCAAATGTGTCATTATAATCTACTCTAAAAACAGTTACTTTAAAATCTTCAGGTTCAAATTCATAGAAATCAGGTGCAATTAATACTCTCTTATTCTCCGCACCATCAAATCCACCATCCGCTTCTACCTTAAGTTCATGTCCAATAACACTTTCTACAATTGACTGCTGATGAGGATCAAGAAATTGTGTAAGAATCATACGCTGTGAATAAAGTGCCTGATCCTTGTAATCTAATATTTTTGAAACGAATTCTTCATCGCCCTTAAAATGTTCTAACATCTTTCATAAAAAAAGTATTAGCCTATGCTAATACTTATTCCTCCGTAGCTGCTTGTGGTTCATCATCTAGAGTGATTGAACCAGTTACGCCGATATTCTTAGGTGTACATAAGAAAATTTTAGGACCAATTACCTGAATATCACCATCAATCGCAAAAATAACACCAGTTAAGAAATCAACTACACGCTTCTGCTGTTCTTTCTGTAAACGATGTAAGTTAACTACAGCAGCCTTATTCTTCTTTAAATAACCACCAATCTCCTGAGAATCAGAATAAGCGCGTGGTTCGAATAATACAAGACTAGAGTTGGCATCAAATGGCTTCAACATCTCACTTGTCTTTTTAGTCTTATTGTTTTCAAAAATATTAGATTTTTGTTCCTGTCCGTTTTGTGCTGTATTGTAATCTTCTGTATATCCTTCTTCTTCTTCACCGAATAACCAATCTTTTACCTTATCCATACACATGTCAAACCTCCTGTCGTTTTTCTCATTATATCACATCAATTACGAGATTTGTATACATTTCTATTCTCTAACCCAAAGATACGTGCAGAATATGATCCTGGTTCTGTATCATGAAGTGCCTTTTCAAACATATTCATACGTGCATCTACATTATCAATAAGTGTTAATGCTTCTGCTTCAGGAATCTGTGGTAATACTGGAGAACCAAATTCCTGTTTGCCATGATGAGAAAGAATCATATGTTCTAGTAGATAAACTTCTTCTCCCTCAATATGTAATTCTTCAGCCATTTCTTTAACCATTGCATGACCAATAGAAATATGTCCTACAAGACTTCCTTCGATAGAATAGGCAGGGACAATAGGTCCGGTGAACTCCTTAACTTTACCGATATCATGTAAAATAACACCTGCATAAAGTAAATCAGCATCTAGATAGCTATATACTTCAATAAGCTGATCTGCGAGTTTCAACATACATAAAGTATGGTAAAGAAGACCTGATGCAAAATCATGATGATTTTTAGTTGCAGCGGGATAGTTCACAAAGGCTGTATAGTGTTTCTCAATAAGACCATGAACAATCGCATAAAGACGAATATTATGGATTTTCTTCATGTACTTATCTAATTCCTTCTGCATCACTGCTTTTTCAACAGGTGGTTGAGGTAAGAATAAAGCCTTCTGTTCATCATTCATTTCAATTGGCTCAAGCTTAACGATTTTCATCTGTCTCATGCCCTTATAGTTGATGATATCTCCTTTACCTCTTACAACCTGTCCTCTTTCAAATAAACGAATCTGTTCATCTGTTGCAGACCAGAGTTTCGCATCTATCGTGCCTGTCGCATCCTGCAAAACTATATTTAAATAAGACGATTTATTAGCGCCATTGGTTTTACCTACAGTCACAGAAATAATAATAGCCTCAAATCCTACAGTTTCTTTTCCTGGCTGCATTTCATTAATTTTAATCATTCAATTCACTCCATATTTCATCCATCACAATCAAGATATCTTCATAATCATACCCCTTCTGTTTTAGAAAACGGCTGATTCGCATCTTTAGTTCCTGACCATGATATTTATTTTGATAACGTTTATATGTCTTTTCAAATTCCTGTCTTAATAAAGACAATGTACGTTCATGAGAAAATTCAAAGTCATAAGTACTCATAACTGATTCAATCGTACTTTGACTAAATCCTTTATTAAATAGGGTTCTCTTTATTTTTTGAATCAAACCCTGTGGAGACAGCTTACTATTGTTTGAATAAAGCTGATCCACAATATTTAAAGCATAGTCTTTTTCTTCAGTTTCGTCAAATTTCTCTATTTCTTCTTCAATGAGATGTTCAGGTATGTCTTTATTCTTTAAATCAGGAATTGCTTTTTTAAAGCCTTTTCCCTTCTTCAAAGTCGCTTCAATATAGTTTTTCACATATTTTCTATCATCGATCAAATGACGATCAGTTAATAAAGCCATACATTTCATGATTTCTATCTCATTAAAGTCACCATATGTTTCTAATCTTTTGACTAAATCATGGAAACAATAATCATGATAACTAAGAAGCTTAATTGCTTTAAAATAAAGTTGTCTGACATTCTGCTTTTCTTTAAGAATATCAATCACATCATGATTGATACGTGCTCCTTTAACAAGATGGAATGATTCAACATCTTCTAAAGAACATTCAAGTGCGACTTTTCTTTTACCGCTAGTTAATTCAATAGAGACCAACTTATCATTCGGTGTTATTGAAGAGACAATGAAACAATTTTCAAAATGATCTATAGATGTATCATACACTTGCATCACTCCTTCATAAAAAGTATGAGAGTCAAATTGTTGAGCATGCTTGACTGCATACTCTTTATAAGACGTTAAATCCTTATGTGATAGTTCTACTACTTTTTCAATATATTCTTCTTTAGAATAAAAGAAATGACCATTTTTACCCTCTACAATAACAGGATCTAAATTCGAATCATATCTTGCTAAAACAGGTAACGAGGAAGCCATCGCTTCTATAAAGGTTAAACCTTGTGTTTCTGTTAAGGAAGCAGAGACAAAGAGATCTCCTGAATAATAGAAGTCTGGAATAACATCAGCACTTTGACATCCTGCAAAACGGATATAGTTATCCATTTCTAAATCATGAGTCAACTGCATCAGGCTGTTCTTTGCAGGTCCATCGCCAATTATGAATAAGCGAATATCAGGATTTCTTTTGATAATATCAGGCATGGCCTCAATGATGAGATCTAATGACTTTTCCTCTGCGAGTCTTCCTAAAGAGATAAGATTAAAATGATTAGAAAGATGATATTCTTCTTTAATCAATTTAGTATGTTCGTCATTATGTATTTTAAAGCGTTCTAATTCGAGTCCTGTAGGAACAATATTAATTTCTTTCTTTATTCCAATAGATTTCATCATAGAAGCAGTTTTAACACTAGGGACAATAAGAGACGTTGTATGGGTTGTATATATCTTCATCAGTTTCTTGACAATCTTTTTCGCAATTGAATCAAATGGCTCGATTCCTTTAGTGACATAGTAAGTGTAGTCATAAAGATTGGTATGAAATGTATATACTGTAGGAATATTAAGCTTATAACCACATAATCGTCCAAATAAGCCTACGCCATATTCAGTCTGCGTATGAATGATATCTGGATTAAATTCTTTAATCTGATGAAATATTTTATTATTATAAATGCCTGCCATACGATATCCATAAATGCTTTTAAGAGAAATTCCATTCATCCTAATAATAAATGGATCATCTTCCATATGAACACCAAGAGGAGGGATTGTAGTTATAATCAAGACTTGATGACCATGTTTCATTAATTCGTTTCTGAGTATACCAATTGATGAAACAACGCCATTAATATCAGGATAATAAGTGTCTGTAAATATCGCAATACGCATGATGAATCTCCTTTGACTTGCACTTACATTATACTGAATATAATAGAAAAATAAAACATAAAAAAAAGGACCTGGCAGCTTGCTATTGTCGCGTCTTCACACTATCGTCGCCGTTATGATGCTTAACTTCCGTGTTCGGGATGGGAACGGGTGTGTCCATCATGCTATCGCCGCCAGATCCTCGAGGGATCCCTCAAAACCAGATACGTCATCTCTACTATTCTCTACTCTCTCCAATCTTGGCCAAGTCCTCGGCCTATTAGTACCGCCCCGCTAAGCACATCGCTGCGCTTGCACTCGCGGCCTATCAACCTCGTCGTCTTCGAGGGGCCTTACTTGTCGCCAATGGGAGGTCTCATCTTGGAGGGGGCTTCACGCTTAGATGCCTTCAGCGCTTATCCCGTCCGGACTTGGCTGCCCAGCTGTGCCACTGGCGTGACAACTGGTGCACCATAGGTCCGTCCACCCCGGTCCTCTCGTACTAGGGGCAGCTCTCCTCAAACCTCCTGCGCCCACGACAGATAGGGATGACCGAACTGTCTCACGACGTTCTGAACCCAGCTCGCGTACCGCTTTAATGGGCGAACAGCCCAACCCTTGGAACCGACTTCAGCTCCAGGATGCGATGAGCCGACATCGAGGTCGCCAAACCTCCCCGTCGATGTGAACTCTTGGGGGAGATCAGCCTGTTATCCCCAGGGTAGCTTTTATCCGTTGAGCGACGGCCCTTCCATTCGGATCCGCCGGATCACTAAGCCCGACTTTCGTCCCTGCTCGACCTGTATGTCTCGCAGTCAGACACCCTTATGCCTTTGCACTCTATGCATGGTTTCCATCCATGCTGAGGGTATCTTTGGGCAGCCTCCGTTACTCTTTGGGAGGCGACCGCCCCAGTCAAACTGCCCGACTGACACTGTCCCGTGGCCCGTTGCCTCCGGTTAGGACCTAGATGCATGAAGGGTGGTATCCCAACAGCGGCTCCCGTACGCTGGCGCGCACGGCTCACAGCCTCCCACCTATCCTGTACATCATGCATCCAAGCCCAATGTCAACCTGCAGTGAAGCTCCATGGGGTCTTTCCGTCTAGTCGCGGGCAACCTGCATCTTCACAGGTACTAAGACTTCACCGAGTCTACAGCTGAGACAGCGCCCAAATCGTTACGCCTTTCGTGCGGGTCGGAACTTGCCCGACAAGGAATTTCGCTACCTTAGGACCGTTATAGTTACGGCCGCCGTTTACTGGGGCTTCGGCTCGCTGCTTCGCTTGCGCTGACAGCTCCCCTTGACCTTCCAGCACCGGGCAGGCGTCACCCCCTATACTTCGGCTTGCGCCTTCGCAGAGAGCTGTGTTTTTGGTAAACAGTCGCTTGGGCCGTTTTACTGCGGCTCCATTTCTGGAGCACCCCTTCTCCCTAAGTTACGGGGTCATTTTGCAGAGTTCCTTAGCTATAGTTCTCTCGCTCACCTCAGGATTCTCTCCTTGCCCATGTGTGTCCATTTTCGGTACGGGCCGATGCGTGTTGTGCTAGAAGCTTTTCCTGGAAGCCTGCTCTCAGCTTTTCCGTACTTGCCGCAGCTTTCCGTATGCTTCGCGCCTTCCCCTTGCGCGCACCGGATTTCCCTGGTGCGCAGGTATCTCGCTTGCCCCAGCTATTCCAGCAGCTGGTTGCCTGAGCCTTCTCCGTCACTCCATCGCCACACATCGGGTACGGGAATATCCACCCGTCGTCCATCGGCTACGCCTTTCGGCCTCGCCTTAGGTCCCGACTATCCCAGAGAGGACGAGCCTTCCTCTGGAGACCTTGGGCCATCGGTGCGTGGGATTCTCACCCACGTGCCGCTACTCACGCCGGCATTCTCTCTTCCATGCGCTCCACATGCCCTCTCGGTCATGCTTCTCCGCTGCATGCAATGCTCCCCTACCACATTCCTGTCCATAGCTTCGGTGTCATGCTTAGCCCCGGTAAATTATCGGCGCAGAGTCATTCGACTAGTGAGCTGTTACGCACTCTTTGAAGGATGGCTGCTTCTGAGCCAACCTCCTAGTTGTCTGCACGTCTCCACTTCCTTTTCCACTTAGCATGCACTTTGGGACCTTAGCTGATGGTCTGGGCTGTTTCCCTCTTGACGACGGACCTTATCACTCGCCGTCTGACTGCCGCAGATGACACCGTGACATTCGGAGTTTGATTATGCTCAGTACCGCGGGATGCGGCCATCGCATATTCAGTGCTCTACCTTCACGGCTCTCTCGCTGCGACGCTAGCCCTAAAGCTATTTCGGGGAGAACCAGCTATCTCCGGGTTCGATTGGAATTTCACCCCTAGCCACAAGTCATCCGCCAACGTTTCAACGGGGGTCGGTTCGGTCCTCCATCGGGTCTCACCCCGACTTCAACCTGCTCATGGCTAGATCACCCGGTTTCGGGTCCACGACCTCAGACTATGTCGCCCTGTTAAGACTCGCTTTCGCTGCGGCTCGCATCTCCTGCTTAACCTCGCCTGCTGATCGTGACTCGCCGGCTCATTCTACAAAAAGGCACGCCATCACCCTTTGACGGGCTCTGACTTCTTGTGGGCATGCGGTTTCAGGTTCTCTTTCACTCCCCTCCCGGGGTTCTTTTCACCTTTCCCTCACGGTACTGGTTCGCTATCGGTCACAGAGTAGTGTTTAGCCTTTCGGGATGGTCACGATGATTCCGGCAGGATTCCACGTGCCCCGCCGTACTCAGGTGTCGCCTCGATCCATGTCGAGCCTTCGGATACGGGTCTCTCACCCTCTGCGGATCCCTTCCCATGGGATTCTCCTGACTCTTCATGTCATCTTTCTCGGCGGTCCTACAACCCCGGACTATGTCCGGTTTGGGCTCCTCCGCTTTCGCTCGCCGCTACTTACGGAATCGACTTCTCTTTCTCTTCCTGCAGGTACTTAGATGTTTCAGTTCCCTGCGTATTGCCCCGTCATGACGGTCGTCATGCGGTCTCCGCTTCGAAAGCGGAGGGGTTTCCCCATTCGGATATCGGCGGGTCATCGCGTGCTTACCGCTCGCCGCCGCATTTCGCTGTTCGCTGCGTCCTTCATCGCCTCTCTGTGCCCAGGCATTCTCCGTACGCCCTTTCTTCCTTGACCTTGTGATTGGTTCTCTTTAGTTCGCTTGAGTATTTCTGTTCTTAGTATTTTTTGCCTTCAGACCAGATGTACTAGACCTTCTTATCTTTGTTTGATTTCTCGATCTCACTTACATCTTATCTTTGTGTGCAGAAAGTTTTTAAAACTTTCCATTTGATGATCATATCTGATTTTCAAGGATCTCTCCTGAGTGCCAGAGCACTCAAAACTGAACATTACACGTCTGTCTCCCTAGAAAGGAGGTGATCCATCCCCACGTTCCCGTAGGGATACCTTGTTACGACTTCACCCCAATCATCAGCCCCACCTTAGACAGCTCCCTCCCTTGCGGGTTGGGCCGCCGGCTTCGGGTGTTGCCAACTCTCATGGTGTGACGGGCGGTGTGTACAAGGCCCGAGAACGTATTCACCGCGGCATGCTGATCCGCGATTACTAGCGATTCCGGCTTCGTGCAGTCGAGTTGCAGACTGCAGTCCGAACTGGGAACGGGTTTCTGGGGTCCGCTCCGGCTCGCGCCTTCGCTTCCCTCTGTCCCGTCCATTGTAGCACGTGTGTGGCCCAGGTCATAAGGGGCATGATGATTTGACGTCATCCCCGCCTTCCTCCTCCTTGCAGAGGCAGTCTCGCCAGAGTCCCCAACTCAATGATGGTAACTGGCGACAGGGGTTGCGCTCGTTGCGGGACTTAACCCAACATCTCACGACACGAGCTGACGACAACCATGCACCACCTGTCTTCTCTATAGCTATGAGGATGTCTCCATCCCTTTTAGATCGATGTCAAGACCTGGTAAGGTTCTTCGCGTTGCTTCGAATTAAACCACATGCTCCACCGCTTGTGCGGGCCCCCGTCAATTCCTTTGAGTTTCATTCTTGCGAACGTACTACTCAGGCGGGTCACTTATTGCGTTGACTGCAGCACCGGGGTTTGACCCCCGACACTTAGTGACCATCGTTTACGGCGTGGACTACTAGGGTATCTAATCCTATTTGCTCCCCACGCTTTCGGGAATGAGCGTCAGTTGCGGCCCAGACCGTCGCCTTCGCCACTGGTGTTCCTCCATATATCTACGCATTTCACCGCTACACATGGAATTCCACGATCCTCTTCCGCACTCTAGCCGCCCGGTTTCCATGGCTTACCGAAGTTTAGCTTCGGTCTTTCACCACAGACCCTTGCGGCCGCCTGCTCCCTCTTTACGCCCAATGATTCCGGATAACGCTCGCCACCTACGTATTACCGCGGCTGCTGGCACGTAGTTAGCCGTGGCTTTCTGGTAAAGTACCGTCACTCGCACACCATTTCCTGCATGCGACGTTCTTCCTTTACAACAGAGCTTTACGACCCGAAGGCCTTCTTCGCTCACGCGGCGTTGCTCGGTCAGGGTTTCCCCCATTGCCGAAAATTCCCTACTGCTGCCTCCCGTAGGAGTCTGGGCCGTGTCTCAGTCCCAATGTGGCCGTCCGCCCTCTCAGGCCGGCTACGCATCGTTGCCTTGGTGGGCCGTTGCCCCGCCAACTAGCTAATGCGCCATAGGTCCATCCCTGCGCTATCCCCTGAAGGATATTTGGCATGAGCTCCATGCGGTGCTCATGGCTATGCGGTATTAGCAGGAGTTTCCTCCTGTTATCCCCCGCACAGGGGCAGGTTACCTATGTATTACTCACCCGTTCGCCACTCATCTTCCGAAGAAGATTCGTTCGACTTGCATGTATTAGGCACGCCGCCAGCGTTCATCCTGAGCCAGGATCAAACTCTCCACGAAAATATGTGAAGAGCTGATGTTCAGCTCATCAATTAAATGTTTTCAAATAAATCTGACGTGTATCTGTTCAGTTTTCAATGTTCTGTCCGCGCTCCTCACCGGAGTGCTCACTTATACTACCATCATTCATTTCGCTTGTAAAGCCTTTTTTTGCGATTTTATTCATTTTTTGTTAAAAAATGTAAAAAATAGTCTATAGGCACTATTTTGGCACCTACAGACTATGATTTATCTATTCATTGACTTTTCAATCGCATTAATAAATGCTGAACGCATACCTGCATCTTCTAATGCTTTTACACCTCTAATAGTAGATCCACCCGGTGAACTAACATTATCTTTTAAGACACCTGGATGAAGATCAGTCTGTAACTGCATCTTACCTGATCCTAGTACTGTCTGACTTGCAAGCTTGTAAGCCATCTTTCTAGGCATTCCCTGCATCACAGCACCATCTGCTAACGCCTCAATGACCATATAGATATAAGCAGGTGCACATCCTGATAATGCGCCTCCTACTCCCATTAAGTGATTAGGGACAACTTCGATTTCTCCTACTGAAGAGAATGCTTCTTTAATATAGTTAAATTCTTCTTCAGTTAAAGAATGTTCCTGTTCTAATAAGCACATACCTTCTCTAACAGCCATTGGCGTATTAGGCATAACAGTTAAGTGTCTCGTTGAGGCATCTAATAAAGTGTTGTATTTATCAAAGTCGTAACCAAGAACAATGGAAACAACGGCCTTGTTTTTGAGAGCTTCTCTCACTTCAGAAACAACTGACTCAATAACCTGTGGTTTAACACATAAGAATACAATTTCACTTTCAGAAACAACTTCATGTGCATTATTTTTGGCTTTTATGCCAAAAGCACTCATCTTATCAAGCTGTGCTTTATTTAAATCATAAGCACATACCTGTTCACCTGGAATAAAACCAGATTCTACAAATCCCTGGGCAATAGCACTTGCCATATTTCCCATGCCAATAAAACCAAATTTATACATAATAAATCCCCCTCGTATAATATGTACGTAATCAGTTAATGAATTTAATTAAATTCATCATTGATTGTACATTCTAATTTCTAGATAATAGTTTTGTTTTGAATGAAGGTTTTATTCCATCCCCCTGTGGCTACTTCATGTACGTCCACTTCAAAAAGACTTAATCCTTTAGACTTGACATCACTTTATACCCGAATTAGTTTGTTGCAGCAGTGTTTCTACACTTGTCTCCGTATTTGCGAGGTTGCGTTTGTCTTGATTTAGAGGTGCAATTCAAAACCGATTACATATGAAAGAAGGTCATTATTTATGGAAAACAATTATATTCTTTATGTTGGCATGGACTCCTCTAAAGGCAAAGCAGATGCTGCTATCCTCAAGGTCAGTGATCGTAGATCTGTTAAACCTAAATTCTTACGAAAAAAATTATCTTTTAAATTTGTTAAATCAGAAGTTACTTCTTTTTTGGAAACTGTAAGAAGTTATTCCGATGATAACTGTACCAGTATCTGTTTTGCTTTAGAAGTTACTGGTATCTATTCTACTAATGTCTATAACTTTATTAAAGACAATCTCAATGATAATGAAAGCATCAAATTTTTGAATACTGATTTTGTCAATCAATGGCGTAACGCTCATAACATTGCTAAATCTGATCCTTTAGATGCTCAAACCATTTCAACTATCATTGGTACTGATTCCGATGTTCAATATGTCAATGACAACGTTTTTAAAAATAAAAACGGATATCAAGATTTGAAAGCTTTAGTACACAGACATTATCGATCAAAAAAATCTATTCTCAAGAAATCAACCGTCTCATCGCCCAATGTGATTGTTTATTTCCTGAACTTCAATATGTTTTCGAACCTAAATCAGCTGCTTTTATCGCTGTCTTATCTTCATATCCTACGACACATGATATCATAAATGCTTCAAGACTTGAAGTCTTCAATGTCGTTTATGAAGCTACGAAACATCGCTGTTCGATGGATAAGATCGATAAGCTCTTTGATTTGTGTCATGATACTCTGGTTATGATAATATTTCTTCTTATGGAAGAAGTATCATTCTAGACCTCGTTGAAAACATAAAAAACATAAAAGGTCAGCTTAAAATGATTGAAAGATATATTAGAGATGTTGCTTCTTTAAATCCAGCTTATAAACTGCTTCTTACAATTACAGGATGTGGTCCTTTAACTGCTGCAACTGTTATTGCTGAAACTGGCGATATAAAACGATTTAAAAACGCAGACTGTTTTGTCTCTTATTCGGGAACAAGCCCTAGAAACAAGCGCTCTGGAACGTCTGTAGAAACCATGGGCAAGATTTCTAAAAGAGGCTCTAGATATCTCAGACATGCAATTTACATGATTGCTGAATTTGCCAGACGTCATAATCCAGTTCTCAAACAACAGTTTGAAAGAATCAAGAATGGAAACAAGAAAAGACATAAGCTGGCTAATATCGCAATCGCAAATAAAATTGCACGATATATCTATTCAATTATGAAAAACGAAAGCGGCTTTGTAATTTTTCATGAACATATCATGAGATTACCAGAAGAAACCCAAAATACGTTCTTCAATTCAATATCATTAGACTTTCCTGAAAATACTAGAAAACAGATCTATCAGTATTCTGATATCGACGGTGAAGTACACAAGTTTGTATACACCAAATTAGAAGAGACGATGATTATTTAATAGTATATAAAAGTCTAGTGTAAGAGCTTTCAACGATACGATGTTGAAAAGTTCTTTTTAGTGTACTCTTTTTTAGAAAAGAAAGAGGATTTTTATAGAGGATTCACCTCTAAATCAAGACAAATGCCTATAAATTCAATAAATTCCTAAAAAATAGATTATTTATTGACATCTAATAGTTTGTCTTGTAAAAAAAGCTAACATAATGTTAGCTTAGATTTTTCTATTTCTAATAAATCCTGGTAATGGATCTTCATCATCGTCATCAATGACAGAAGAAGTTTTATTTCCATGTACTGTATATGTCTGTTTTGTAGTAACAGGTTCTTCTTCAGGCTGATCTTCCTCGAAACCAGTTGCAATGATAGTAACGATAATCTGGTCATCTAACTGATCATTAGTTGCAACACCCATAATAGTATTGACTTCTTCACCTACTGATTCCTGAATAGTTGCAAACGCTTCATTTGCATCAAATAATGACATGCTTGGTCCACCTGTAATATTAACAATCGCATCCTTAGCACCTGCGATAGAAATATCTAATAATGGTGAAGAAACAGCACGTTTTGCAGCTTCCTGAGCCTTATTTTCACCATCAGCCATACCAATACCAATAAGTGCATCTCCACGATCCTTCATAACTGAACATACATCAGCAAAGTCAAGGTTGATTAATGCTGGAATCGCAATTAAATCAGTAATTGTCTGAACAGACTGACGTAAAATGTTATCTGCTTCTCTGAACGCTTCATTCATTGGACGTCCACCAATAACTTCAAGAAGACGATCATTTGAAACAACAATAATAGAATCTACATTCTTACGTAATTCTTCAAGTCCAGCCAAAGACTGTTTCTTTCTTCTTGGTCCTTCAAATGTGAAAGGTGAAGTCACTACACCTACTGTTAAGGCACCTAAATCTCTTGCAATATTAGCGATGACTGGTGCACCACCAGTACCTGTTCCGCCACCCATTCCAGCAGCAACAAAGACCATGTTTGCATCAGCTAAAGCTTCTCTGATTTCATTTTCTGATTCCTGAGCTGCTTTACGTCCAACTTCTGGATTTCCTCCAGCACCTAATCCCTGAGTCAAATCTTTTCCTAAGAAAATCTTATTAACACCAGTAATTCCTTTTAATACCTGAGCATCTGTATTTGCAACATAGAATTCAACACCTTTTACTCCATCAGTGACCATTCTATTTACGGCGTTGTTTCCACCGCCACCTACACCAATAACTTTTATTTTTGCAACTTTAACAAAGTCTAAATTTTCATCCATTGTCATACCCTCGCTTAATCATCATTAAATATCGAATCAAAAAACTTTCTAAACTTGCCTTGATGATGAGTTGTTTCTGTCTTAGCCATCGTTAAGCCTCTCACTTTCAAACTCATCGTACTAGATAGATCAGGAAGAACCAGTGAAACTTGGTCATCACCAATCAATTCTTTACGATCATCTAAGCAATATAACATACCCAAACAAGGAACAAGAGACATATCTCTAGCCCCTACTGTTTCTGGTCGATAACATCTTACAGGTGTACCTAAAACATCTGTTGCGATTAAGTTCAGGCAAGGCAGTTCGCCTCCACCACCTACGACAACTGTTTCATAAGTACGTCCATCATTGATGGCTTCCAAACAATTCTTGATTTGAGCCATCATTTCCCAGACTGCTGTCTGTAATACTTCAGACAAATCCTTCTGAGTATAGTTCTTTTTAACTCCATCTACTATCGTAGTATGGATAACATCTTCTTCACCAAGATCATTTTCACATGTACCATATTTCACTTTATAAATCTCAGCCTGCTCCATTGAAATCTGCCATGCATCCGCAATTGCAGCAGTGAGTGTATAACCACCCATAGGAATAGTCTTTAAGTATTTAAGGTATCCTTCTTCAAAGAAAGATATTGTTGAATGATCATGTCCGATATTGATCATCACAGCACCTTCTTGAAGATAAGCTGCATCAAATGCTTCTTTTGCAGAAGCATAAGCATCAATAGTAATATCAATAACATCTAATCCTGCTTTTTCTACAACCGTTAAGTAAGAATACAATACTTTCTTGCTTGTAGTAATCACAAGTGTTTCTACCTTCAATGAAGCTGAACGTAAGCCAAGAGGCATACGATCTACTTCTTTAGTATCCAAACGATACTTTACAGGAATAGTTGATACAATTTCCTCTTTCTTACTCTTTTCAAAACGCTGTGCAATCTTTAATGCACGCACAACATCGCTGATTTCTATCTTATCCTGAGGTGAGTTCACCTTAGTAATACCTTTAGATTCATATGTTCTTACATAATTACTAGGAAGAACAAGAGCCACAGATGTAATTGTTGTATTTAATTCAACATCTGCTTCTTTTATGATTGATCTGATTTCATCAACCAGTACTTCTTCATTCTTAATCAAGCCACCTTCAATAGCATGACTCGCTAGTTTCTTCGTGAAGAGTATATTAATATTTGTGCTCATCAACTCTGCGACAAGTAACTTCAGTGTCGTAGAACCGATGTCTAAAACAGCATATATTCTTTTCATAGACACTCTCCTTATATATAATCTTATTTTATCATAATTACATACTAATGAAAACGATTTATAGATTACTTATCACGAGTTACATTTATATGACTACTTAAGTCATTTCTTACTCACATTTAGTCATATATAGATTTCTTCCCTCAAACGAGAATACACAAATATCACTTTTACTTTGCATATAAGCCGAGTAATTGAAGCGTGATGGTGATAATGTATCCTTCATGTCTTCAATATCTACAATCAGTTTTTTTCCATCATCAAGAATCAAGGCTACTCGTTCATCATATCCCTTTTTTGGATAATAAACGATATCACTTACAGCATTTCTAATAGTAACAGGAACAGAAGCATACTGACCTGCGAGTTCTTCTACTGCCTTTAAATCATTAAATCCTGAAATCTTAGGGATCTGTTTAAGACTTGTATAATTCATACCTTCAACAACTTCAATAAGCTTTCCTTCTTCAGTCACCACATAAGTCTTGTTGTTAAGTTCCATATAAGCCACTAAACCTGCTTCCTGGATTTCAATAGAGACACCACCTAAGATGTTATGAGTGACATACGCCTTAGTAACGAGCCCTGTCTTTTTCAACTTCTTCTTAATTGTGTCATTGCTCAACAATAAGTGATAAGTATGATTTGTAATACCTGATTCCTTCACAATCAGATCCTTTGATAGCTGAGAATTACCAGTGACATGAATAGACATGACTTTTGATAATGGAGATACAATATATCCTAAAATAACTAGAAGAATTATACCAATAAGCATCAAACGACGCTTTCTTCTTTTTCTTCTCCGTCTGCTCTTTTCAATCAATTCACGTGATGGGCTGCGATCATATTCATTGAATAGAAAATCGGGCTTCTTATCCATATTTAATCCCAATTCACTAAAATAACTTCTTTATGAAGCTTAACTCCAAACTTCTCATAAACAGTCTTTTCAACAAGTCGAATAAGATCAAGGATATCCTTAGCACTTGCATAACCATTGTTTACGATGAAATTTGAATGTTTAGGTGATACCTGTGCACCACCAATTTCATACCCACGCAACCCAGCTTCATCAATATAACGCCATGCAGGTTTTTCATCTGGATTTCTAAAGACACTTCCTGCACATGCGAAATTCCATGGCTGTGTACTCATACGACGTTCTTTACGTTTATCAAGCACTTTACGGATTTCCCCAGGATCTTTTGCTGTCATTTCAAATGTTGCATCAAGAATAATCCAATTTGGATGCTTCTGTAATACAGAATGACGATAAGAGAATTCCATATCTTCCTTGCTTAATGTAATCACATTGAGTTCATCATCAAGTACGCGTGCGCACTTGAATACATCTGCCATACAATACTTATAAGCACCAGCATTCATAAAAATGCCACCACCCATATCTCCAGGAATACCACCCATGAATTCAAAGCCTGATAATCCTGCTTTGGCACTTGAATAAGCTAAGGCAATCATAGAAACACCTGCTTGTGCCACAATAGTGCTGCCATTCATCTTAACATCATCAAATGATTTCATTGAGATGATCACACCATCATATTCTTTATCACTAAATAGGAGATCACTGCCATTACCAATAACCATGCGTTTAATGTCATGATCACGGCAATATTTTAGAGTCTGAATAAGTGAATCGATATCCTTTGCTTTAACGAATATCTTGGCAGGTCCACCTACTTTATAGGTTGTATGCTTGTACATAGGTTCATTTTCAATCACCTTGCCTACTTCCATAGACATAAGATCTTCATATACCTGCTTCACATCCATATTAGCGTCCTCCTGTCAACTTTAAAATTTCTTTATAAATATCCTCACATGCATGAGGTTTACCTAAAGCAAGTGCTTTTTGTGATAATTCTTTACGCATTTCTTCATTGTTCATATACTGATCAACGACTTCTACAAATGCATCTGCATTTAAATCCTTTTCAAGGATAAGATGTGCTGCACCCTTGCTGACAAGTTCACGAGCATTATATTCTTGATGATTTGCTACCACATATGGGCTAGGAATAATAATAGATGCAGTACCAAGTGCTGTCATTTCAGCAAGAGTTGTAGCTCCTGCACGACTGACTGCTAAATCGCAGCTATGTAATACGCTTGGCATATCATCAATATAAGGCAATACATGAATAGAATCACTTAAGTCCTTAAGTTCTTCCTTCATCTTTTCATAATAAGTCTTACCCGTAACATAAAGCACATCATAATCTTTATGATCCATCTTATGTAATGCATCCTTCATAACTGCATTGACCGTTGCAGATCCTAATGATCCCATAACAATCACCATAACTTTTCTATCAGGAGCAATATTATAAAGATCATGTACATCTTTAAGTACACCTTCAGATACAACAGAAGCACGAGGGTTACCAAGTAGCTTAGTCTTATCCTGAGGGAATGCTTTTAAAGCTTTTTCATAACAGCAGATGATTTCATCTACACGTTTAATTAAGATTTTATTTGTTAAACCAATGATGGAATTCTGTTCATGAATCATTGTCTTATAACCCTTCTGAGTTGCCGCTAAAACAATGGATGCACTTGGATATCCACCAAACCCGATCACGATATCAGGGTTGAATTCTTTTAAAATCTTCTTAGAAGACTTTAAAGACTTTAAGAAAATTAAAGCATTTTTTGCCTTCTGCAAAGGATTACCTACAAGACCTTTTACATGTAAGCCACGATAATTAAGTCCCATCTGAGGTACAATCTGAGACTCTAGTCTATCTGTTGTTCCAACAAATAAGAATTCTGTATCTGGATCACATTTTTTAATATAATCAACTAAGGCAAGAGCAGGATAAATATGTCCTCCTGTTCCACCAGCACTTACAATAATTTTCATTTAACTCACTCCTATAACTTGTTCACGATGTCCTTGAAGACATTTCCTCTTTCAACATAACTATGGAATTCATCAAATGAACTTGTTGAAGGAGAAAGCAATACAACATCGCCTTCTTTGGCAATTTCTTTTGCTTTTAAAATAGCATCTTTCATATGATCTACAACAATAGTATGAGGATGTGCCATATCTTTAGAGAAACGTTCCTTTGTTTCACCAAAACAGATCAACGTCTTAATAAGAGGATTCTGTTCTCTTACATCTTTTAAATCAAGATTCTTTTCATGACCACCCATCAATAAAATAACAGGCTTTTCAAATGCTTTAATCGCAATCACTGCGGCATCTGTATTTGTTCCTTTAGAGTCATTATAATAACGTACTCCATCAAGTTCTCTTACAAATTCAATACGATGCTCTACACCCTTGAATGCTGCAAGTGTATCATGTATAGAATCAAGTGAGACACCTACTGATGCGCATGCTGCAATAGCCACCATCATATTGGCTACATTATGCAAACCAACAATCTTGATTTCATCACGATCAATAACCTTCTGACCTTTGTAATAAATAGCATTGTCTTTAAGTTCTACATCTCCCTGTCCCTTGACAGAAAATGTTTCAATACGTGATGGAACTGGATACTTTGCTAAATATGACTGTAAAGTCTCATCATCGCTATTATTAATAAATAAATCTTTCTCATCCTGGTTCATATAAATACGCATCTTAGATGCATAATATTCATCTAAAGAATCCATATAATCAAGATGATCCGGTGTTAAATTTAATACAGTAGCCACTTCAGGCTTAAATTCTTCTATATCAATTAACTGGAAGTTAGACATTTCAACAACGATATCATGTCCTTCTTCTTCATATAAATGTTCATTTAATACGACTTCACAATAAGGAATACCGTAGTTACCGCAAATATGTGCCTTGCGACCTGCAGCTTTTAAGATTTCATAAATCAAAGTTACAGTCGTAGTCTTTCCATTTGTTCCTGTCACAGCAATATAATGCTGCTTTTTAGCCACCTTATAGCCTAATTCGATTTCTGTATAAACAGGAATACCACGTTCTTTTAAACGTAAGATAAATGGCGCATGATAATTAATACCTGGATTCTTAACTACAAAGTCAAAATCTCTTTCAAATAATTCATCTGGCTGTCCGCCACATACCATTTCAATTCCTTCACTCACATATGTGTCATATTCAGGAATATCTTCTTTTTTCTTTGATTCATTTATAGTGATATCAGCATGCATGAACTTTAATAATTCAACTGCTGCCTTTCCACTTTTTGCAAGTCCTAATACAAGTACTTTTTTGCCTTTAAACATTTATAACACCCCTAACAATAATCCAATAATACCAGCAATAAATCCAACAGCCCAGAAAGTGACAACAACCTTATTTTCACTCCATCCACACATTTCAAAATGATGATGAATAGGTGCCATCTTGAAGACTCTCTTACCTCTTGTCTTAAATGAAATAACCTGAATGCATACAGATAAAGTTTCAATGAGTGGCACAATACCAATAATAAGCACAAGAAGTTCCTGTTTAGTGATGACGGCAAATGCCGCAAGAATACCACCTAATGCAAGAGAACCACAATCACCCATGAAAATCTTAGCTGGATGTGCATTGAATACTAAGAAACCAGTCAAACCACCCATTAATGCAGCCCCAAAGATAGCTGCTTCTACATTCTTGCTTAAAATTGCAAAAACGACAAATGGTGTTAATGCAATGATCATAAGACCTGTTGCAAGTCCATCTAATCCATCTGTTAAATTTACGGCATTCGATTCTGCAGTAAACATGAAATAAACAAAGATTGGATAGAACCATCCAAGATTCACACTAATATGAGCAATAGGAATAATAATTTCTGTTGAGAAATTAGGTAAGAATTTTTTCGCTAAGAAATAGAATGCAATTGCCACAACTGACTGCATTGCATATTTATAGCTTGGCTTCAAGCCTTTATTGCTGTGCTGTACAACAATGAGATAGTCATCAATAAATCCAATGATACCGAATCCTAATAATGAGAATGTCAATAAGTTGACATAAGGATTCATGAAATTCTGATAGTGACAGATATAAGCAGCAATCACAGCAGCTACAATGAATACCACACCACCCATTGTAGGTGTACCACCCTTTTTCTTATGAGAAGCGAGTCCCTCTTCTCGCTCTACCTGTCCAAACTTTAATTTATGTAGATAAGGTATAACCTTAGGCATTGCGACAAGTACGAGCGCTAATGCCACTATAAAACTGATCATTAATAGAAACATGAAAATTTCCTCCCTCTATTTTACCCCACAAGTGTAGCATAATATGGGTGTAAATACAATGTCACTTTATTTTGCATAAAGCTCAATAACAGTGCCTTGTTTCAGTTCAGTTCCCTTTGTAATACTCTGAGCATAAATAGAGCCCAGACCATTCATCTTAATTTCAACACCTGTCAATGACGCAAAGGCTTCTGCTTCTTTACGAGACCAGCCAAGCATCGAAGGCATTGTATATTTCTGTCCATCTGTTAACACGAGAACCTTAGACCCTGTTGTTACTTCAGTTGTACCAGATGGATACTGTCCAATAACAGTAGAACCATCGCCAATTACAACAGGTGTTAATGAATGCTTCTTTAAGATGCCTTCCACATATTGCGTACTTTGGTTCATATAGTTATTTAATACATAAGGTGTTGTATTCACCTTTTCAGTATCTTTACTTAAGATATTTAATGCCGATTTGATAATACTCTTAACAAGCGCCCCAGAATAATTTGTACCGCTATTTGCATTCTGGAACCAGACGATCACTTCTACCTCAGGATCACGATAAGGTGCCATACCAACAAAGGAATGTGTATGTTTTGTAGATGAATAAGCACCATTTTCAGCAATCTGACCAGTACCTGTCTTACCGATGATTTCAACGGATGAATCCTTATAATCACGACCTGTAGAACCATCAATATTAACAACACCATAAAGAAGTGTTCTAATCTGTGCAACTGCTTCAGTAGAATAGATTTTCTTAGAATAAGAAGTCTTGGCACTATAAAGTGTTTTACCATTTGTTGGATTAACAACTTTTTCTACTAAATAAGGCTCTACTGTACGTCCATCATTCGCAAATGCTGAATAACCTCTTAACAGCTGTAATGTCGTGATAGAAGACCCTTGACCAAACCCAGTTGTGAAATATTCAAGACTCTTTGTTTTACCATCGAAGCCTTTTACACCACTTCCTGAGGACAAGCCATCCACCTTACTTGTCTGGAATAATCCAAGATTCTTATAATCTTCAATAAGACTGGACATATTTGTATGTTCAGCAAGAATATGACAAATAGCTGTATTTGAAGAATGGTACAAACCATCACGATAAGTAATGCGACCCCATCCTGTTCTATTATGGTCATGAATTGTCGCAATCACACGGCCATTAGATATATAGTCATATGTTCCTGAGTTATATTTACTATCTAAATCTAATACACCATCCGTTAAAGCATTCGCATATACAAATGGCTTGAAAACTGAACCACATTCAAATGCTTCGTTGAGGAATGTATCATTATAATTTGAAAAATTACGTTTATTAGGATCAAATGAAGGATAGTTAGAAATCGCCAGCAATGCACCTGTCTTCACATTCATAACAGCAGCACAGGCTTTCGTTGCATGCGTATTTTCCTGCATATCTTTCATTAATGAATCCAGTTCTGTCTGAAGAGTAGAATTGATTGTCAAATAAACATCATTACCACTTACTGCCTTCTTATCAGAAATAACACCATTAGGCAATGTATTGCGTTTCGAATCTACCAAGTAGATTCTTTCACCGTTTGTACCTTTAAGCCAGTTATTGTAGCTCTTTTCAATACCCATCTGCCCAACGATATTGTAAGGGTCTGTTTCTGCAGCCACAGCTGCATATCCTACTTCATAACTTGCAAAATCACCAAAACGATAATTACGAGAAGTCACTTCATCAAATTCAAGGCCTGGTAATTCTAATGATTGAATCTTTTCTTTTGTAATAGAAGAAAGATTACGACCATAGTTACCAAACTCTACCTGATATGTATTCTGATTAAGACGTAATAAGACTGTTTCTTTTGAAACACCTAGAATAGGTGCTAATAACTCCGCTGTCTTATTCTTATCCACTACATATTGAGGTTCCTCCTTTGCATTAACACGTTTTGCAAGAATAGCTCTTAACTTATATTTTTTTACATCAGAGGCCACAATTTCATTATCACTTGTATAAATAGTACCGCGGGCTGCCTGAACAACCTTAGTCACTTGTCCTCCTCCACGATTTTTCGCAAAGTCTCTCACATTGACACTACTGATCATTGTCTTACCTGTTGTACACAAATAACAGACATTGATTCCTAAGATAATCATCATAAAGAGAAATACAAGCATAACAACCTGACCACTTCTATTTCTAGATTTCTTCATTATTCTTCAGCTCCTACTACTGCAGCGGCTGCAGAACTAGGCTGATAATCATAACCTTTCTTTGTTGCAACATCTTTCATACGTGAAAAAGAAGCCAATTCCTGTTTAGACATTTCTAAAGCATCAATATCTGATTGGACTTCAGAAATTTCATCCTGTGTCTCTTTGATATTTGCATTTAATTTTGATTCATAAGAATTCAAATAAATACTACCTACCAAAAATAGCACAAAAGAGAAAGCAAGCAACACTTCTGTCATTTTTAAAAATCTTGATTTTCTTCTTTTCATCATTCATCACGTATCCTTTCTATAACCCTTAATTTAGCTGAATGAGAACGTCTGTTCTCAGATAATTCTTTTTCATCTGCCACAATAGGTTTTCTTGTTACTTTCTTAAAATGAGGCTGATATTCCTCCGGAATAACGGGCATACCCATCGGCAAGTCTGGTACTGCAGTCTTTTCATTAAACATATACTTAGTGATCTTATCTTCCAACGAATGGAAACTGATGACTGCAACACGTCCACCTACATTCAATAAATCTAATGAATCTGTCAAAGCACGTTCAAATACATTTAACTCATCATTGACTTCAATACGAATAGCCTGGAATGTACGTTTAGCTGGATGACCACCCGTACGTCTTGCACGTGCTGGAATTGCCTTTTTCACAATTTCCACTAATTCAAAAGTTGTTTCAATAGGCTTAACCTGTCTTTCTTTTTCAATCATTCTTGCGATTGATTTTGCAAACTTCTCATCTGCATACTTATATAAAATAGTCACTAAATCCTGATAAGAGTAGTTATTCACCACTTCATAGGCACTTAATGGCTGTTCCTGATTCATACGCATATCAAGTCTTGCATCTGTATTGTAGCTAAATCCTCTTTCAGCATTATCAAACTGTGGAGATGATACACCCAAATCAAATACAATGCCATCCACCTTATAAACACCTTCCATCGAAAGTCTTGCTTTAATTTCCTTAAAATTCGCATGGATGATTGTAAAGTTATCCGAAATTTGAGACATTCTTTCTCTTGCTGCCTCAATTGCATGTGCGTCCTGATCAAAACAGTATAAATGCCCTGTTGTCAGTTTTTCTAGAATACGGGAACTATGTCCGCCTCCTCCTAGAGTACAATCCACATAAATGCCATCCTCTTTTATATTTAATGCATCAATTGTTTCATCTAATAATACACTATAGTGTTCAAACATATTTATCATTCCTCATTTTCTGATATTCTTTCTGATAATTCATCAAACTGGTCATCATATTCATCATAGAATGCTTCCCACTTGGCAGTATCCCATATTTCAATATGTTCACCAGCACCAACAATAGTACACTCCTTCTCTAAATGAGCATGTGTACGTAATACCTGGGGAATATTGATACGACCTAATTTATCAAATTCACTGCAATTCATACGTGAAGTCACCATACGCAAATAAGCACGTTCTTCTTTCTTCTTATTAGAGAGTTTCTTTAACTCTTCATAATAAGCCTGCCAGCCTTCTTCCGTATAAATATCAAGGCAGCCTTCGTGGCCTCTCATGATATAGACATGATCTCCGCATTCTCCGCGGAACTTAGCAGGAATGCTCAAACGGCCTTTAGTATCTAGATTGTGCTTGTACTCGCCATAGAACATACCTTACTCACCACACCTTTCCACAATTTTCCACCTTTTTACACTCGTTACCACTATTATAGACTTACAATCCACATTCAGACAAGAAATTTATGGAAATAAAACAGAAAAAAAGGATTTCTAGCACAAAACGCTAAAAATCCTCTTAAAAATAAAAAAAGAGAGATTTTCATCTCTCTAAATAAAATGGACCCTGTAAAAAGGACACGATAAAAAAGGATATTTATTTCGTGACCCTGTTTTACAGGGTTTTTATTTTGCATAGTATAATGATTATAGAATGGTGGTGTTATTATGGGAGTAAACTATTTTAGTGATGAACAAGTAAAGGAACTCGAAAAGAATCCATATGTAAAGAAAGTATCTATCAAAAGCATAACCTATTCAGAAAAATTCAAAGAACTCTTCTGGATTGATTTACAGAAAGGCATGATGCCTGGAAACATATTTAGAAAGTATGGATTTGATCCTCATATGTTAGGATCTAGTCGAACTCTCAAGTTCACAGATCGTGTAAGGAAAGAAGCAGCAAGGGAAGAAGGATTCAAGGATACCAGAGGCACAAAATCCGGAAGACCTTCTACAAAGAATCTTACCATTGAGGAACAGCTAGAAAGGCTTAAGCAGAAAAATAAAATTCTCCAGCAGGAGAACGATTTTTTAAAAAGAGTGAGATTTATCAACAGAAAGCAAATATTAAAACTGCAGAAGGGCAAACAATAAGAGAAAAATATAAAATGATAGATAGAACTCTTGAATCACCTAGTAATAATCTGAGTGTCTCAGCATTATGTGATACTGCAGGTGTTTCAAGAAGTGGGTTCTATTCATGGAAGAAACGAAAAGGTTATAAGCGAAAAAGAAGAACAAGACCGTAAGGATTTTGAACTGATTTTAGAAGCATACAGGTTCAAAGGATATGACAAGGGCAGACGTGGTATTCATATGCGTCTTCTTCACATGGGCATTGTGATGAACCATAAAAAGATTTCAAGACTGATGAAGAAATACGGACTATTCTGTCCAATAAGAAAAGCCAATCCTGCAAGAAGAATGGCTAAGGCAATGAAAACATCAAATTATGCAGATAATATTCTAAACAGACACTTCGAGGAATATGGTCCTGGATATGTGCTTGAAACAGATATTACTTATCTATTCTACGGTCACAAAAGATCTAAAGCCTATCTATCGGTGATAAAGGATGGATTTACAAAGCAGATTCTTGCATATGTATTATCACCGTCTTTAGAAGTAGACTTTGTCCTGGAGACAATCAATCAGCTTTACAGTAAACATAAGCATAATATTCACACTGATGCTTTGATACACAGTGATCAGGGTGTGCATTATACAAGTGTCAAGTTTATTGACTTACTCAAGAGCCTGGAAATCAGACAGTCAATGTCAAGAAGAGGAAACTGCTGGGACAACGCTCCCCAGGAATCCTTCTTCGGACATATGAAAGATGAGATAGGTAGATATACAGAGAATGCCTGCTCATATGAAGAACTAAAGGAAATAATAGATTCCTATATGGTTTATTACAACAATGATCGTTATCAGTACAATCTGGCCAAACTTTCACCAAATGAATATTTTGAATATTATATAACTGGTGAATACCCACTAATTCATGTCGCAAAGGAGCCTGATGAATATAAGGAAAAATTCAGACAGATAAGAAATAATCTTGATAGAAACTCAACGCTCGAGAAATTAGTAGCTATCCTTCAAAGAATAACTCATTTCAAACAGTCCATCAGGTAGTCTGCGTAAATGACTTCTGATTATATCTATATCATTATTACTTAATGATGCAAAGCCAAAATCATCCATCTTAGTGAATATAACAGTGCCATTAAAATAACCGTCAGCATCATCTGGAAATGATCTGTAAACAATAGTATGACCAGTATCATATACACTTAAATCCTTTACAAGAAGATAGACTGATGGATCATCATCAAATATATAATCTCGGTAGTCAAATACACCAAGTTCATTTCTTATGACTTCCTTCATTCTATCTGTTTCCAATACACATAAAACTCCATCTTTAATAATTACATATTTACATAGTTTACACATAAAAATATCCTCCTGGTTAATTACACCTAGAGGATATCTTTATTTCTAATCATTTTTAAGCGCCTTTTTATTTAATGTCCTTGACTCGGGGTCCACATTAAAAGGAATTATTTTACATCCTTAACTTTAACGCCATTATAATAACCACAATGACCACAAACTCTATGTGCTAATTTGAATTCACCACATTCTGGACATTTAACAACTGCAGGAGCTGATAATTTGTCATGAGTTCTTCTCTTGTCTCTTCTTGTACTTGATACTCTTCTAAATGGTACTGCCATCTTGTTCTACCTCCTTATTCCTGATCCTTGAAATAATCTTTGAGTTTTGCTAAACGGGGATCGATTGTATCCTCTTCTTTTGCGACTACTTCGCTTTCATCCATAACTTTCCAGCCTGAGCCGCTTGTTTTCATCTTTGCGCCTTCCTTCACAATTCTCATTGGAATAGCCATCATGATTTCTTGGAATATGACAGAAGTAAGATCAGCAACATTCTTTCTTGCTTCTACAACATCTTCGTCTTCATCAGGCTTATAAAACGCAAACACAACATCTGTATCAATAGAAAATGGGTAATCGACATCTTCCAATGATATAGCGCAAGGAACAACCATTGTTCCCTGAACATGGTAGGTTACATAAAGGCGTTCTTCGCTACTATTGAAGTTGCCTGATCCTGTAACTTCCACATCCTTCAAATCATTGATTCGAGATAAGTTATAGAACATTTCTTTAGGAAATGTTATCGTTTCTTCGAAATCAAATTTTCCATTTTTCTGTTTGACTAACCAGTTACGATTCCATTTCACCTTGATCACCCTCTATAACTGCATCACCCATTATAATGAAAATGAGATTATAAGTCAATCAAAAAAATCATTTTCTAATGGGCATTAATCGCATATTTTTTAAATGCCTTTGCGACCGTGTGTATTCTAACATAGTTTATTCAAAAAAGATAGATAAATTTTCAAAAAGCCATTTAAAACCTCTGATCATTCTTTGACCTGGTTCAGTGAAATGACCGCCATTCTCTTCTATATATATACATGTGTTATTCTTGCTTAAGTAATGGTAGGTTTCTATTGTATTTTGTCCTACTGTACACATTAGTTTATTCTTAGTCTTTGATTCCTTTCTACCTAGAGATAAATAAACAGTTCCTTTTCGATGAATAGTATGAAGATAGTTCATCCAGCCTGGAAACCATAAGGAACCCGATGCACTTATACATCCTATAAAAGATTCATGTCTTCCATACATCCATAAGCTAAACAAGCCACCAAGTGAATAGCCCGCAATAATATAATGATGAGAAGAAGTCATAGTTGAAAGAATCCACTTTTCAAGTTCCTTCCCCTTTCCACCAAAACCATCAGCAGCCCAAGGAGATAATTCATTATTCCAATCCTTGATGACCGGGGCAATGAGACAATAGTCTCTTGTAAATGATTCTACAATTGAAGTGCAATCATGAAAGAAACAGAAGATATAAACATCAGCATCTTGATTGCCATAAATCTGGCATTCTCTTCCATAATAGATCATATGAGTTTGTAATGCCTCATTGCATTATATAGTCCATCATTATCCACTGTATCAGTCACATAATCTGCAACAGCCTTTGCCAATTCAGCCCCATTGCCCATCGCAATGGCAGTACCAGCCATTTCCAACATTTCTATATCATTTGCAGAATCACCAAATGCATAGGCATTTTCTATTGGTTCACCAACAGCTTCCATAAACTCCTTAATAGCAGCCCCTTTAGATACACCTTTCATCATCATTTCTCCAGCCTTTGCACCAAATGTTGATGTATAGCCTCCAGCTGGTATAAAAGTCAAGCTTGGGTCTAATTCTTTCATGAATCTCTCAGCTGCTTCTAGTGTTTCAAAAGTTGCATCAATCTTAAGAACTGGATTATTCTCTATTTCAGCCATTGTCTTCATACTCTTTTTCTTGAACACTTCTTCTACAGGCAGATCAAATTCTTCTTTAAATTTCTCTTTAAACTTGGCATGGGTATACGGATTCTGATAGCCATATTTCCAGTCAATGATCTGATAGCCTCCTCCAAGTGTTTCAATAAGTTCAATTGTTTTCTTTGCAACATCACTTGAAATGATTTTCTGTAATTCTGGTTTACCATCACGAATCACTGCTGCACCATTCGCAATAATTGCATCTTCTATTCCTGTAAAAGAAATTTCCTTTGTCATAAAATAACTTCTTCCTGTGCAAAAGAAACAATGATGTCCATTCTCTTTTGCTTTCTTAATCGCCTCTATTGCACTTTGTGGCACAGTATGTGTAACATCACTTAATAAAGTACCGTCTATATCAAAAAATAAATATTTCCCCATATGTTTTCTCCTATATCAATAGATTATAGTGTAATCTCTTTTAAGTATTATAGTATAAGAATGCAAAAAGAAACATTATTTTCTAATTCTGATCAACTTTTCAAAACTATTTTGACAAGAATCCATCATCTTTTTTCAATATATTAAAAAATATCTCATTGGTGTATTGTTTTGATATACTATTGTTGAGGTGATTAATCTGAATAAAAATTGAAAGAGAAAACAAATTTTACCCTAAAAAAGTGCATAAAGCCCCTTTCCCCAAATGGAAGGCTATTCTATTTGAGGTGAGTTCTTAGATTCTTTTCTGATGAGTTGTAGAATCTCTGCTTCAGACAAGCCTGTGCGGCTGAGTTGATTGAAGGCATTTCGTAAATTATTTTTAACGTATTCAATTCGTTGCTTCTTTGTTGTTTCAACATCTGCCATGTCTGTTGGATTAAATGCTTCACCTGTTTTTAAAAGATGATAGACAGCAATAAGTATTTTTCTCGCAATCGCAATGATAGCTCGTTTCTTACCGCGTCTTTTAGATATCTTGTTGAATTTGTCTGCATAGTATTCGCATTCCTTATCTTTTACGGCAGCATGTGCAACCTGAACAAGACAAGGCTTAAGATAAACGCCAGCTTTTGAAACTTTAACCGATTTCTTTTTGCCAGCTGATTCATTACATCCAGGAGCTAATCCAGCCCATGCAGCAAGTTTGCGATGAGAGGACCATTGAGACATATCAGTGCCGATTTCAGAGATAATGGTAATAGCAGATTTTCTATTGATTCCTGGTATTGTACAAAGAAGCTGTATGTAGTCTTCGTAGTTGGCAACCATCAAGTTGATATGGTGCTGTATTTCATCAAGAAGAGAATCCAGATAGTCCATATGTTTCTGAACGATTTTAATTCTAGCCTTTTGAAACTGATTTAGCTGAATACCATCAACAGCACTCAGGATGTCTTCATGAGATGCTTTACAACCGGCATGAACTTTAGAAAGAATATCTTCACTTGTATATGGATCATTTGATAAAATAGTATTGACAATAGCGGAAGCAGATTTACCAAAGATATCAGAAAAAACAATATCAAGTTTACAGTTTCCAGTAGTCAAAGCATTTTGGAAACGATTCTTTTCAGAAGAACGCATATTGATAAGTTTATACTGATAGCGGGTAAATTCCCTGAGGACGCGGATATCCTTTTCAGGGATATAGCTGGATCTGACAATACCGAATTTAAAGAGGTCGGCAATCCATTTGGCATCCTTATTGTCATCCTTCTCACCTTTGATAGCCTTGACCCATTTAGGATTGGCAACAACGACATTAGAAATATGGCCTTCTAATGCATTGTATACAGGGATATAGTACTTGCCGGTTGATTCCATGCATACATTTTGACAGTTGTTTTCAATAAGCCAATCCCTGAATTGAATGAGCTGGTTATTGAAGGTTGAGAATCTTTTTTTAATGTACTTGGGTTTGACGGATTCAGAGATGCAGATAACAGCAACAATGAAAGATTTGTGCACGTCAACACCACAAGATCTAGGGTAAACAATCTCCATAAATAAAAGGCTCCTTATAAGAATATAGAGAAGGAGCTCAGTGACTGACTGATCAACACTAAAAGATTAAACTCAAGTCAATGATTAATCTGCAGACTTAAAAGACATACTCATGTGTGCTTGAAAAGATCAGCCTTGCACTGGTTATTATACTGTTTTGACTTGAACGAGTTGCAAGAATCTACAACTCACCTCGCCGTGCTTTGTAGTGTAAGACTCCTTCAATTAAAATATAAAATAAGATGCCTGCACAAACAAGAATTATTCATTTCTATGTGTGCCTTGGAGCCGCAGGCGGAAAGGAATGTGAGGTTATTATGGATGAATTCTTAAGAGATATACATACATTATTATTTAAGGAATGGATTCTCATTCAGTCTATTGAGGGCTGTGATATTAAAGAAGAGGGTAAAAAAGTTATTCTTACAACTCCTTATTGTCATGCCGAAGTAGTATTTAATGACCATAACCTGATTGAATTATCCGTCACAAATCTTGTCACTGATAAGATAGACTTCTATCTTCATTTTCAGATGCATACTATGAGTCATGCCATTTCTTTATATGAAGAAATGCTTCAATGTGTTAAACAATTGATCAATGAACCTCCTGTTCGTGTTCTTTTAACATGTACAAGCGGCCTCACTACAGGTATGTTTGCCGCACAGCTCAATGAAGCGACTATGCTTTTATCTAAGAATTATAAATTTGATGCGATTGCTTACCATGAACTCTATGATATTGCGAAGAATTATGATGTGATTCTTGTAGCTCCACAGGTGAGTTCTAAAAAGACAAAACTAGAAACATGCTTTAAAAAGAAGATAGTACTGACTATTCCCTCTACAATATTCGCAAAATATGATGCAGGCGCATTATTAGAATTCTTAGATGAACATTTATTGACTCGTCGTCATCCAACTACAGCTCGTTTACCTGTCATTAGTCGTCCAGTACCTCACCAGACAAAGATTTTAACCATTGCGACAGTACGCACAAGTCATCGCACAAGAATGATATATCGTGTTTTTGATCCTAACAACAAAACACTATTAGATAATGAAGTCGTTAAGTTTGATTTTCAAGTGAATGACCTCTTTGATATCCTTGATACAGTATTACTCTTTCATCCAGATATTCCTATCATTGGAATTAGTCTTCCAGGTATAATCCATGATGGTTATATGGACTTCTGTGATCAAAGAATCAATTGTTTAGATTCACTTAATAACCGTTATCCAAATAAACGTTTCTATTTATTTAATGATGTCAATGCCCTTGTATCTGGTTATTATATTTCACAGAATAAATACCAGACAATCTCGTTTCTTTATCAGCCATCCATGGGGAGTCCTTGTGGTATAGGTTCTGTCTTTAAAGGACAATTAATAGAAGGAGCGCATAAGATAGCCGGAGAAGCCAAATATCTGCCATTTAACAGAGAACAATTTCAAAAGACACCAGAGGAACAATTAAAATTCCTTGCCTATCAAGCTGCTGCAGTCATTTCTATCTATGATCCTGAAATATTGATCGTATCATGTAAATATACAAATAAACATGAGTTAAGAGAATTATTAAAGAAATACTTTCCAGAAGAATATCTTCCTGATATTCACTTTATTGAACATTTCAAGGAATATGGATTGTTAGGTGCTTTGATTCTTTCTATTCAAGAAGAAAATAAAGGCTGAGTTTATTGAAAAACTCAACCTTTATGGTATAATTCTTATAAACATATCTAGTTAGTATGTTGATAGGAGGAGTTGTTATGTCTTTAAGTTCTGTTAGAAATTATTTCAAACAATATAATATGGATACACATATTGTAGAGTTTCCTGTATCAAGTGCGACTGTGGAACTTGCAGCACAAGCTATTGGCTGTAAAGAACAGGAAATTGCGAAAACAATGTCTTTTCATGTTGGGGATGAAGTCATTGTGATTGTAATGGCCGGAGATGCAAGAATCGACAATAAGAAATATAAATCATTCTTTCATAAGAAAGCAAAGATGCTTCATGGGGAGGAAGTAGAATCTCTCACTGGTCATCCAATAGGTGGTGTTTATCCTTTTGGATTAAAAGAAGGTATTAAAGTCTATCTTGATGAGTCTCTAGAACGTTTTGATCATGTTTATCCAGCATGTGGCAGCCCTAATAGTGCTATTAAGCTCACTATTCCAGAACTAGAAAAATACGCCCACCAGGAATCATGGATTGATGTCACTGATATCATCTAATGACATTTGTTTATGAGAACCAAGGACTTCTAAAGAGTCTTTGGTTTTTTTGTATACTCTTCCTTCATTAAGCCATAAATCTATATCTTCAAAAGAAACAATGACAGGCATTCTTGAATGAATTCCTGACATGATGTCTTCGGCTTCTTTTGTAAGTATTGTAAAACAATTATCATGATAGATGCCTGCAAGATAAAGAATATGATTATTAGTAAAGCGATATTGCGCATGCGCTCTATCCCATTCATAGAAACCACTGATTGGAATAATACATCTTCTTTTTACTGCATCTTCTTTAAACATCTTCTTTTCTAATACTGTTTCTATACGTGCGTTAAAAACACGTTTTTGATTTAATGGATAACCCCATGTCTTATAGTCTCCATAATGACCCTTCAAAATAATAAAGCCCTCCTCTCCTGGATGAATATCTCCATAAGGAAATATATGTCCATCAGGAATAATGACCCATCTTGTTAAATCATATTTCAATTGTTCATCTAAATAGTAACGTCCACACATAATAACCCTCCAAAAAAAGTCATAGAAAAACTATGACTTAAACATTGTATCTAATATATGCTTACCTGTTTCTGTTTCAAAAAAAATCTCTTTGGCATGCTGAATAGATTCAATAGAAGCATTCCCTTCAAATGCATTGACTAAAAAATCCGCTTCTAACAAGATACGATAATCCATTCCATCTACATTAGTATATGTATGATGATGGGCAATCAAGAAACATATTCTTTCTATATCATCTTCTTTAAATCCTAAAGAAGTACATATTTCTCTTGCTGGTGCAGGGCCTTCCTGTTCCTGCAGTTTTCCATTTTGAAAGCCATATTTCTCTTCTGATACACGTATTCCAATATCATGTAAAATACTGGCTGCTTCTAATACAAAGAGTGTATGTGCATCTAATCCTTCTTTTTCACCAATTAATTGAGAGAAGCTATGTACCTTTATAAAATGCTGGATACGCTTAGGATCTCCATAATCAAATTCAATCATCTTCATCATTAATTCATTCAACATATTTATCACCTATATCTATTGTAGCACAAAAAGAAAAAGACCCGTAGGTCTTAACGTGATAATGTATACCCTTTTCCAATGACTGAATGAACATCACTCACAAAAACAAAGGAAGTAGGATCTATTTCTACAGAGATTTTCTTAATTGTCGCAATTTTCTTATACTGTGTAACTACAAGAATGACCTGCATATCTTCTCTTAAATAACCTGTTTCCGCTTTTAATAACGTGAGCCCAACATCAATTTCTTTATAAATGCGTTCTCTGATTTTTTCATATTCATGACTCATAATCATGATTTCACATTGTGATTGACCATATGCCAATACTTTATTGACTGTTATAGTACAGATCATAATCGCAAGAATACCATATACATTCTTCATAAAGGGATTAGATGCCACCTGAATCAAAATAACTGTAATATCACATATATTCATAACGATAGAAACAGGGACTTTGAAATACTTCTGTAAGATCACACCAATAATATCAAAACCACCAGAAGATCCATCACCTAAAAGTACAAGTCCTACCCCTGCCCCAATGAGGATACCTGCAAGAATAGCACTCATTAAAGGATCAGAACTCATTTCAGCTAAGAAATTATATTTCTGACATAGATCTAACCCAAATGGAAAGATAATGCTGACAATTAATGTCTTGAAAATGAATTCTTTACCAATAAATATATAACCTAATATAAATAATATCGCATTACAAATTAATACAAGAATTGAGATTGGTAATGGAATCATCTTACTTAAAATAACACATAAACCTGTTACGCCTCCTGCAGCAAAGGATTGTGGTAATACAATCATACCAAGTGCTATATCAGTCAAAGCGACACCAACCAAGATTTTTACCATTGATAATACCTTTTCCTTCATTTTCATCACCCAGGAATATTATAATGATAAAAAGAGACAATACAGTAGCCTAGGCTACAATGGAGGACATATGAATATCATTATTCCAGAAAACTATTTTTATTTATTTGAATCAGTAGGTGAACGTTGTGTCTTGCCTTCAAAGACAGTCATCTTTTATGAGAGTGATGATGCAAATGATATCTATCTTTTAATCAAAGGTCGTGTACGTGCTTATTTAAGCAGTTCACAGGGGAAACAGATTACCTTGGAGGTATTAAAGAAAGGACGTATTTTTGGTGATGGTTCTTTTTTAAATCATTCTGTACGTAAAGCGAATATGGCCACGATTACTGATGCAGAATTCATCCGTTGTCATATTACTGATTTGATGCCTATATTACAGAAAAATAATGATCTCATGATCCTTATGCTTCAGCATCTGACTTCTACATGCAACTATTTGACACATACAATTGAAAGATTAGTGAACTATAATAGTACGCAAAAGGTGGCTGATTTCCTTCTTATTGAAACAGATAACGGAAAAAAATCCATTCCTTATACACATGAAGATATTGCAGGATGTTTAGATATGAATAGAGTGACGGTATCACGTATTATGAAGAAATTAAAAGAAGAAAATGCTGTTGAGTATGAGTATGGGATTGTTTCTGTAACGGATTCTAAAACATTGAAGCATATTCTAGAACACCCTGAATAGAGATTATTGCATTCAAGTTTTGTTTAAAATATAATTATTAACGAGGTGTAAATAAACTATGAAAAAGAAAAAAATTGCGATTATTGCGACAGGTGGTACAATTGCAGGAAGTGGTGCTGCAGGTAAAACAACAAATTATGAAGCAGGTACAATTTCTGTAGATGAAGTATTGGATTCTATTCCAGATATAAGAGATCGTGTTGAGATTGTTTTAGATAATCTCTTTTCTGTTGATTCTAATGAAATTGATGATCAAAGATGGTTGCTCTTAACTGAACATATTAATAAACTTGCAGATCAGCAGGATATTGATGGAATTGTTGTCACTCACGGAACTGATACAATGGAAGAAACATCTTACTTCTTAAATTTAACAGTCAATACATTAAAACCTGTTGTTTTAACTGGTGCGATGCGTCCTGCAACTGCAACAAGTGCCGATGGACCATTTAACTTATTCCAGGCCATTATGCTTGCAAGTCATAGTGAAGCTTGGGGCCGTGGTGTAATGTGCTTATTCTCAAGTACTATTTTTTCCGGTAGAGATATCCAGAAGATCAGCAACTATAAGATTGATGCCTTCGACCAGAGAGCTTTCGCCAATCTTGGTTATATGAAGGATGATGAAGTCTATTTCTCTTCTCAGCCATTAAAGAGACATACAACTTATTCCGTCTTTTCACGTAAACCAATCAACGATTTAGCTCATGTCGCAATTGCCGACTACTATGTAGGTGCTTCTCCTGATATTCTTGACTTTCTAGCAAAAAATAATGAAGGTATTGTGATTGTCGGAACAGGTAGCGGAAACTATTCTAAAGAATGGCGTCAGCGTATTGAAGAATTATCTGATCAGGGTATTATCTTTGTACGTGCGAGCCGTGTAACGAACAGTATTATCTTCCAGGATGATTATTTTGATCCTAAACATGTATGTCTAGGTGCCAATAACTTGTCTCCTTATAAAGCACGTATTCTATTAATGCTTTCTCTCACAATCACAAAAGATAAAAAAGTAATCAACGATTACTTCTTAAACTACTAAAAAAGGCTCGAAAGCCTTTTTTTATTTTTTCACAATTTTATAATATGTACGACTTGTACAGAAATAAACAATAGTATAAAGAATAGTAAGTACGATTACTGATACAACAGTACATGTAATAAATGTCTGAGGGGCATTAAGAATCATTACCTTAAACATCTTTAAGATCATCTTATAAGCCACGGACATATGAATAACTGCCACTACAAGAGGAAGGAAGAAGAAAATCAATACCTGTGAAGATATAGCCTGTCTAACTTCTTTTTTACTCAATCCTACGTTCTGTAGTATTTCATATCTTTTCTGATCTTCATAGCCTTCAGATAACTGCTTATAATACATAATCAATACGGCTGCCATCATAAATAATACACCTAGAAAGATTCCTAAGAATAATAATGAACCATACATCTGACTGAATAGCTGGTAGTTATCATAGCGAGTCATATTAGAATAACTGATTTCACCATCATTCTTTTCACTGACTTTCAAAGTGAAATTCTTTGTTGTTTTACGCATGACTTCTTCAGCCTTTGAATTGAAATAACCACCTTTATAATCCACTAATATTTCATAAGAATAAGAAGGGGAAGAATGATGTTCAAATGTAAGTGCCTGTTTTAAAGCTGCATCATCCTTGAATACAAATGTGATACTATCAGAATCTATATTCGCAATATCATCCTTCACAAACCAAGGATCATTCTTAACCATCTTTAATGAATACAATTGATTATTCAACATCATTGAATCATGATTAAAATGATAATTAGAATTATAAAGGACTTCATGATCATTTAAAGAGACATGATGATTATAAATACGATTGTAATCAGCTAATGTCATACCTAGGATAGTGAGTAATTTATTATTGCCACCTTCTCCTGGCGCAGTAAAGACTGTTCCATTTTGAGAAGCCCATACTTGACAATACTTTAAAGAAGCCATTCGAGAAATACCGATATTTTTAGAAGCAAGAGATGTTTTAATGTCCTTTTCAAGGTTGATGATTTCTTCATCCATATTCACCTTTTCCATATTCCCTACTTTATAACTATAGTCAGCACGAACACTTTTTTTCACAGTATCAAAAACGCCACTATAAAGAGTATATGTAGAAGAAATCATGACAAGAATACATGTACATAAAATACAGATACTTGCAAGTCCCACTGCATTCTGCTTCATACGATACATCATCTGAGACACACTGATAAAATGATTTGTCTGATAGTAATACTTCTTATTCTTCTTTAATAGTTTTAAAATCACAATAGATCCTGCAGTAAAGAGTGCATATGTTCCAATAATGACAAGTACAACCGCCACAAAGAATAAGACAAGGGCAGTGATTGGATCTTCAATCGACAAGGCAATTGTATAACCAGCACCTAGTGTAATAACACCTATTAAAGTCATCAACCACTTTGTCTTTGGTTCCTTTTCTCCAACCATTCCACCCTTTAATAACTGGATTGGATTAGAGAAACGAATAGAAGCTGCATTGATCATAAATGAAACAAAGAAAATAACACTAAAGAGAAGAGTTGTGATCAAAATTGCATTCATATCAATACTAAATACAATCGATGTATGAATAGCCAGTATCTTCACTAAAATAAGCATCATCAGCTTACTAAATAGAACACCTGTTAATACACCAAATCCTAAAGAAATCAAATAAACAATCAATGTTTCAATAAAGATGATCAACATCACATGACGCTTTTCCATTCCTAATATATTATAGAGTCCAAGTTCCTTCTTACGATTCTTCATGAGGAAGCTATTTATATATAATAAGAATATAACTGAGAATATAATCACAACATACACGCCAAGACTCATCATCATGGCTGCTGATTCACTGTCTTTTCTTAGGCCATTATCTCCACCTAAGAACTTTACACAATAAAACATCATGACAGTAAAGATACTTGTAATAAGATATGGGAAATAGATTTTTCCATTCTTTTTAATATTTGTCAGAGCAAGTTTTAAATAAAACATAATTACTTACCTCCTGTCTGGAGTAGTGTAAGTGTATCACTGATTGCCTGATACATTTCTTCGTTCGTCTTATCTCCTTTATAGATCTGATGATAGACCTGTCCATCACGTATAAATAAGACACGTTTCGCAAAGCTAGCTGCTTTGGTACTATGAGTAACCATCACAATAGTCTGTCCTTCTTTATTTACATGATCAAAGATATTTAATAAATCATCTGTAGATTTAGAATCTAAGGCACCTGTTGGTTCATCAGCTAAGATAATCTGAGGATGGGTAATTAAAGCTCTTGCAACAGCAGCTCTTTGTTTCTGTCCTCCTGATACTTCATAAGGGTATTTATCCAGTAGTGATTCAATACCTAGCTGTGGTGCTAAGTGATTCAATTTAGTTTCCATCACATCATAGTTTTCTTTAGATAAAACTAAAGGTAAAAAGATATTATCACGTAAAGAGAATGTATCTAATAAGTTGAAATCCTGAAATACAAAACCAAGATTCTTTCTTCTAAACTGTGAAATATGCTTTTCACTGATTTTAGTAATATCTTCTCCATTAAGTAACACTTCTCCACTTGTTGGTGTATCTAGAGATGCTAAGATATTTAAAAGTGTTGTCTTACCACTTCCTGATTCACCCATAATCGCTACATATTCCCCTTCTTCTACTGAAAAAGAGACATTAGACAGAGCAGTGACCTGCTGAGATGAAAAACGCGTTGTATAAACTTTTTTTAAGTTTTTAACTTCTAATAATGACATATATGTTTTCCTCCTTCGTTACAACTATAGTTTAATTATTTTGAAACATATCTGCCATTGATTCACCTTACAGAATAAGTCTCTAATCTTACAATTTTGTAAGTTACTCTACCTTTAGAGGTTTTTTCTCAAAACAAATGGAAACAGTAGTTCCTTGGTTGATTATAGATTCTATATGAATAGGATAACCCATAGTATCACATATATTCTTAACAAGATATAAGCCTAATCCACTCGCCTTCTTATCAATACGTCCATTTGTACCGGTAAAGCCTTTTTCAAAGACACGAGGCAAGTCCTCTTTCTTGATACCAATTCCTGTATCTTCTATATATAATGTATAACCCTTCATATAAATATGAATAGAACCTTCTTTAGTATACTTCAAGGCATTGGATAAAATCTGTTCAACAATAAAAGAAGTCCACTTCTCATCCGTAACTATTTCTTCATCTAGTTCTTCTAGATTCAAAGATATTTTCTTATGAATAAAGAATAAGGATTGTTTCTTGACAACTCCATTTACTATATCCCCTATTTTATAATGACCAATTTTCAAATCCTGATTCATATGTCCCATCTTGACATAGTACATCATCATATCCACATACTGTTCAATACGTAATATCTGCATAGAAAGTAGTCTCGGAGATAAATCACCTGATTGGATAAGTAATCTTAGTCCTGCGATAGGTGTTTTAATTTGATGAACCCAGAGTGTCATATAATCAGATAGTTCATGATAGCTTGTATCCTTCTGATTATTAAGGACAATATTAGCCTGGATAATCTTCTCTATAAGAGAATAATAAGAATCTTCTAAAGCGTTCTCTGGAGTCGGAATATTCTCCAAATAAATATGATCTAGATGCAAGGCATACTTAAGTGCTTTGATCTTGTTATTATATTTGTAATAGTCATAGCAAAAATAAACAATCACAAAGAATAGACATAGACAGGTAGGATAATAAAGTAATGAAATAGAAACATCGCATAATAAGAGGATCAAATCAAATAAGAGGATCATGACTAAATAGACAAGATAGAAACGATAATGATCTTTAATGTATGTCTTCATAATATAACTGATACCCTATCCCTTTCTTTGTATGAATAAGCTGTGGTAAAGAAAAAGCATCTAATTTCTTTCTTAAACGATTGATATTGACACTTAATGTATTATCATCTACAAACGCTTCACTTTGCCAGAGAGCTTCCATGATTGTATCTCTAGAGACAATCTGTCCGGCATGTTCAAATAATATCTGCATGATTTTAAGTTCTGTTTTAGTAAGTTCTATAGAGTCTTCATGATAGCTAATGACACCTTTTAATAAATCTAAAGTGAGTGATTGATAGTTTAAGACATTCTGTGTTTTATTAAATGAATAAGTACGTCTAAGTATTGCCTGTAACTTAGCCGTGAGTACTGTTAAGTCAAAAGGCTTATTAATAAAATCATCTGCACCCATATTCATCGCCATAACAATATTCATATTCTCACTTGTAGAAGAAATAAAGATAATAGGTACTTCTGATTCTTTTCTTATTTCCTGACACCAGTAATAACCATTATAGTAAGGCAGAGAGATATCTAATAATATAAGTAATGGTTCATAGTTTCTAAAGTCTTCTAAGACATTTTCAAAATCATTGACTACAAACACATCATAATTCCACTTTTCTAGATGTTTTTTTATAGAAGAAGCAATAATTTCATCATCTTCTACAATCATTATTTTCTGCATGTATAACCACCTCTAGTTCATTATACACAAAAAAGAGACAAAATGTCTCTTTATAGTTGTTTGATCCATTCTTCAATTGTATCAAGAGAAGTAATAAGAGTATCTCCTCCATTGGAATCAAATTGAACTTCTATTGATGTAGGAATAATAGAATCCTTTAATTCTTTTTTCATATCCTTAATAACTTTTCCTGGCCATCCTCCATGAGTCATGAAAGGAATAACAGTTTTCCCTTTAAAATCGTGCATATGAATAAATGTCTTCATCGCCGGAGCCATTGTATACCACCATGTAGGTGTTCCTAGAAAAATACGATCATAGCCTTCAATAGAGATTTCTTTAATAGGTGGTTCATAGCCTTTCTTTACTTCTTTAAGGCCTAAATCTACCACTTCATCATAATCATCACTATAAGGTTGAATTGTTTCTATTACCTTTAGATCAGCCCCAGTTTTCTTTTGAATCATTTTTGCAATATGTATTGTATTACCATGAGAATAACTGAATACAACGATTAAATCTTTCATAAAGTTCTCCTAAATAACACTAAATTGTGTCCATTTATCTGATTTATAACGAAGATGAAATATGATAGCACGCATTGACCAGTCAGCGCACATTGCTAAGGCAATACCAATCACACCTAGATTGAATGTAATACCAAATATAATAGAAAGTATTCCTCTTACGACGACTGTACTCAAAATTGATACTATCATTGTATATTTAACATCTCCAGTGGCGCGTAATCCATTAGAAAGTGGTCCAGAGAATGGGAACGCAATTGTATTAAAAATATTATGAATAATAACCAAAACAAAGACTAGATGCTTAGTTTCTGATGATAATTGATAATATTGTAGGAATAGTGGAGTAATGAGAAGAATGAATATATTCCATATAATAGAGAAGATTACTGTGATCTTCATCAGCTTCTTAAAGTAATAATGTGCATTATCTATATCCTTTGCTCCCATGCACTGTCCTATGACTGTAATAAAGACAGGTCCCATTGTAACTCCCACTAGGGCTGCAAGTGACCAGATACTTTGGGCCACACCATTGGCTGCAATCTGATACGTACCAAATAAAGCAACAACTGAACTCAAGGCTACTTTAACTAACTGAAAGATTCCTTGTTCAATCCCATTAGGAACCGCAATATTCAATACTCTTTTCAACATCTTAGCATCAAATACAAATATATGCTTCTTTTCATAATAAGTAGTCAGTGTCTTATTGAAGCATAAGAATGTGATCACTACTGCAGAAAAAACTCTAGCAATCAGCGAAGGATAGGCAACACCTGCGACACCAGCATGTAAAACAAAGACACCTATGCAGTTTCCAATACAGTTAATAATGTTAGATGCAATAGAAATATACATAGTTGTAGATGTTTTAGCCATAGAGCGATATAAAGCAGCACCTGCATTATAAATAGCGAGAGCTGGATAAGAATAGGCTGATATCCTTAAATAGGTGATACAAGCCTGCATTACAGAATTCTCTACACGACCAAATAAGAGTCTTAAAAGTGATTCATTGAAAATCAAGACAAGTATCATCAATATAAATGAGAAGACAATAGAAAACATCAATAACTGTCCTGAAGCACGGTTAGTGGCTTCTTGTTCTTTACGTCCAATATATTGGCTGATCACAACTGCCCCACCCGATGCAAGTGCTGTAAACAAATAAATAAAAATTGTATTAAATGAGTTTACAAGTGAAACCCCTGATACCGCACTTTCTCCCACAAAGCTCACAATAAAAGTATCAACAATACCTACTAACATAACTAATAATTGTTCAAAGAACAATGGGATGATCATGTTTTTTAAATCCTTGTTTGTGAATGTCATAATTTACCTCCATGACACCATTCTAAATAACAAAGATATAAAAGTAAAATACCAATACTGGAGGGCATTATAACTTTATTGCATACTAAAAGGCAGTATCTCTACTGCCCCATAGTTATTCTTCGTTATGTAATCCTAATTCTTCCATTCTCTTAGGTGCATAGTTTTCATACTTAGGATGTGGATGCTTATGATCCTTCCAGTATTCTTCTGCAATAGGCGCCCATTCTTTTGCATAGTCTTCACACTTATCGCATAAGTGATCTGCTGTTTCAGGAGATTCCATATTTGTATCATGCGCACCTGTACGTTTCACCATTTCTCTTAATAATGATGGGTTTTCCAACATTGGACAAGGTCTTAAATGATTTTCATTAAATGGCTGTCCTTCATGATAAGCCATGAATAAAGGTGACTGCAACATTTCAAGAATTGAGTTTTCATGAATATTTGTATTTGAATAATGAATAAATACACATGGTTCAGCATCACCATTAGAGTTGATATGGAAGTAGTTTCTACCACCGGCAATACATCCACCAACATATTCACCATCATTCTGGAAATCCATTGGATAGAAGTTAATATCACATTTATCTGAGCGGATATATCTAATACGATCAATCATATATTTTCTTTGTTCCATTGTAGGAAGTAAGTCAGTGACTGCATTGTTTCCTACTGGCATATAGTGGAAGTAGAAACCAAAACGAGCTCCTTTATCAGTAATCATCTTAAAGAATTCATCACTTGTGACTGCTTCTACATTATATTTTGTATAACAGATAGATGTGCCAAAGACGATACCATATTTCTTTAATAGATCCATAGCCTTCATAACGGCTGCAAAATGACCATCACCACGTCTTGCATCATTTGTTTCTGGAGTTCCTTCAATAGATAATAAGAAAGTAATATTACCAAGTCTAACTAACTCTTTACAGAATGCGTCATCAATCAAAGTAGAATTTGAGAAGATTGCGAATTCTACATCATTATGCTTCTCAGCCAGCTTAATGATTTCTTTCTTCTTTACAAGTGGTTCACCACCAGTTAATAAGTAAAGATAGACACCTAATTCCTTACCCTGTGTGACAATCTTATCCATATCTTCAAAAGATAAGTTACTCTTATGTCCATAAGTACCACTCCAGCATCCTTTACAATGCATATTGCAAGCACTTGTTGGGTCAAAAAGAATCAACCAAGGGATATTACAGTTGTATTTCTTTCTGTTTTCACGGATTGTTTTTGTACCTCTAAAGAATGCTTCATAGCCAAGATTCAAAGCTGTCTTCTTGATAAATTCTGGATTAGCATCATCAATCACACTATTGATATAATTCACCCATTTGTTGTTGGGATCCTGTACAGCCTTTCTCGCAGCATCATAGTTTTCCTTAGTAAATCCTTTACCATAGAACTTTTCAGCCAAGTCAATGAGCTTCAAATATTCTCCTGTACGGTCTTTATCCAAACCTTTCACAATATGGTCAATTGCAACTTCCATCGCTTTTCTTTCAGCTGCATGTGATACTTTATCTAATGTATTCATAATAACATCCTCTCTTTCACTAAATCTCATTTTAGAATGTTACGGATAAAAGTCAATGAAACTGACCACCGTTCATTTAGGCATTTTTCTAAATTTGTACAAAAAATAAACTATATATCTTACAAAAAATATGAAATGAACAAATTTTACACTATCTTTACGTAAACTTTATTCAAACTAAATCCCACTATTATTAGTATAATGCTAGAATTAACGCTATAATGAGTATATAGATGGAGGATTAATTATGAATATATATAAAGATAACCGAGAATTATCTTGGTTAAAGTTTAATGACCGTGTTCTTATGCAGGCCAAAGATGAAAACGTGCCGTTAGGTGAGCGTCTGACTTTTATTTCAATTTTCCAGACGAACCTAGATGAATTCTTTAGAGTACGTATGGGATTCTTATTTGATCAGGCTTTGTTTTATCCTGCTTTAAAAGAAAATAAGACAAATATGACATCATCTGAACAGATTAAAGCATGTGAAAGAAAGGTGAAATATTTATATAAGAAGAGAGATAAGATCTATGCATCAAATCTTGAAAAGATGAAAGAATATGGTGTAGAAATTGTAAATTATAATGATATTAAGGATAAGGAAGATAAAAAATTTCTCGAACATTATTTCACCCAGGAAATGCTTCCACTTGTATCACCACAAGTTGTTTCTAAAAGACAGCCATTCCCTTTCCTTAATAACGGTGAACTCTATATAGTTACCCAGTTAGAAAGTAAAAAGGGGAAGAGAAAGATGGGGATTGTTTCATGTTCTGCTGCTTTTGATGAAAGATTAATCGCCCTACCTAGCACCCCTGGTAAATTCATTTTAGCGGAAGAAATTGTGAAAAAGCATCTTCCTGTGATTTTTCATGGACAAACAGTAAAGAATGCTTCTATAATTCGTATTATAAGAAGTGCTGATATTGAAGAGGATGATTATTCTTTACAGGAACATGAAGATTATCGTGAAATGATGGAAACTCTTATCAAACAGAGAAGAAAACTCGCTCCTTTAAGAATGGAAATGTCTCCCGGCCTAGAAGAGATAGAAGTGGATATGTTGAAACATTTCTTAGATCTTTCTAGTAGTCAGGTGTTTGAAGTAGAGAGCCCATTAGAGTTCTCATTTGTATTTACTTTACAGGATTATTTAAAGTCAAGACATCCAGAATTATTCTATAAGCGATTAGAAGCGCGTAATTCTCCACTTGTAGAAAATACTGTACCAATGATTAAACAGGTATTAAAGCATGATATACTGCTTTCTTATCCATTTGAATCTATGGCACCATTCTTAAGATTCTTAGATGAAGCAAGTCGTGATCCACAGGTGATCAGTATTAAGATGACTCTTTATCGTGTGGCAAAGAATTCTAAGGTCGTTAAGAGTCTGATTCGTGCTGCAGAGAATGGCAAGGATGTCACAGTTCTTGTAGAACTTCGTGCACGTTTTGATGAGGAAAACAATATTGCCTGGTCTAAACAATTAGAGAGTGCTGGATGTCATGTTATTTATGGTTTAAGTGAATTAAAGGTACACTCTAAAATATGTCTTGTCACTTATCGTACTGATGAAGGTATCAAGTATCTCACTCAGATTGGTACAGGTAACTATAATGAAAAGACTTCTAAGCTTTATACAGATTTCTGTTTGATGACTTCAGAACATGCTTTTGGTGAAGAAGCCAATGAACTTTTTACTCATTTATGCTTAGGTGAAACAGATCATAATGCGAATGTATTATTCGTTGCACCACATTGTATGATTTCAAGAATCTTTGAAAAGATTGATGAACAGATTGCCCTTGCGAAAGCTGGCAAACCTGCTTATGTAGGATTTAAGTGTAATGCAGTTACAAGTAAGAAGATGATTGAAAAGCTTGTAGAAGCCAGTCAGGCTGGTGTAAAAATTCAATTAATTGTAAGAGGTATCTGTTGTATCATTCCTGGTATTAAGGGTTATACAGAAAATATACAGGTTATATCTATTGTCGGACGTTATTTGGAACATTCTCGTATTTATATCTTCGGCGATAAGAATCCAGATGTATATATTTCTTCTGCCGACTTAATGACACGTAACCTAGAAAGACGTGTGGAAGTGGGTGCACCAATTCATGATCCTCGTATTAAGAAGACTATTCTTAATATGTTTGATATTATGCTTCATGACAATGTGAAGGCATCACGTTTATTAAATGATGGTACATATAAACGTGTAAAGAATAAACAGGAGAAGATCAATAGTCAGGAATACTTCTTTAAGAAAAAAAGTATAAGGGAGGCATAATATGCGCGTTGGTATTTTAACAAGCGGAGGAGACTGTCAGGCCCTTAACGCAACTATGCGTGGGTTGGCTTTAACTCTTTATAGAAATGTAAAAAATGTTGAAATCATTGGCTTCATCGATGGTTATAAAGGATTGATGTATGAAAAATACAAAAAAATGAAGCCTAAAGATTTTTATGATATTTTAAACGTAGGTGGCTCAATTCTTGGAAATTCAAGATGTCCTTTCAAACGTATGCGTATTATTGAAAATGGTTTTGATAAAGTCAAAGCGATGAAGAATACTTATAAGAAACTTGAATTGGACTGCTTAGTTGTACTAGGTGGTAATGGTTCTATTAAAAGTGCTAATATGTTATCACAGGAAGGACTAAATGTAATTGCATTACCTAAGACAATTGATAATGATGCCTGGGGCACAGATTATACATTTGGTTATTCTTCTGCCACTGCGATTGCGACACGTTACTTAGATGAAATCAAGACAACAGCCGCAAGTCATAGCCGTGTCTTTGTGATTGAGGTTATGGGTCATAAGGTAGGACATATCTGCTTATCTGCAGGTATTGCAGCAGGTGCTGATGTCATCCTCTTACCGGAGATTCCATATGATATTAAAGTTGTTGCGAAAAAGGTTAAAGAAACATTAAAGGATGAAAAGAACTATGCGATTATTGCCTGTGCAGAAGGCGCTATTTCTGAAGCCGATGCCTTAATGAAGCGAAAAGACTATAAAGCAAAAGTACTTGCAAGAAATGGTCGTTCTGTAGCTTATGAAGTAGCTGATGAATTAAGTCAGGAAATTGATGCTGAGATTCGTGTATCATGTATTGGTCATGCACAGCGTGGTGGTCATCCTGATAGTTATGATCGTGAAATCTCTACACGTTTTGGCGTAGAAGGTGCAAGACTCATCATTAAGAAACATTATGGAGAATATGTTGTATTACAAGGAAATCATGTCACACATATTCCATTAGAAGCTACTGCAGGTAAATTAAAATATGTAGATACTGAAGGAGAAATCGTACAAAGCGCAAAGCTTGTAGGAATCTCATTTGGTGAGTAAACTGTTCGCAAGAACAGTTTTTTTGTGTATAATGTGAGTTAGGTGATACTATGCATAAACTAACATTTTGGAAAAAGATAGGACTTTCTTTTATTGTCCTTGTAGCTATACTTATACTGATCAATCATCAACTCAATAAAGATACCAATACACCAAATAGACTCACTCTGTCTAACCTATTTACTGTAGATGTGAAGAAATCCCATGTTCCATGGATTACAACTGCAGATAATAATAAACAAAAAGCACTTGATGTAGTGAATCATAAGATGGCATCTACTATTAAGAATTTTATTTCAAAAGAGGAAAAAAGCGGAAGTTATTATTCTATTAATCATGAGATTGTTTATAATACAGACCAGTTATTTACTCTTAAATTAGAGCTAAATAGAGCACGTGCAGATAGTTACACAAAGAACGTTTATTATACAATCAACAAATCCACAGGAAAGAGTATCCCTCTTTCTGCTTATTTTAAGAATAGTGACTATAAAGAAGTGATTTCTAAAGAGATACTTAAACAAATGAAAGCAGAAATGAAAAAAGACACCAATAAAGTATATTGGTGTCAAAAGAATGATAATCCTCGTTTTAAAGGTATTTCGAAAAATCAAAGCTACTATATTAATAAACAAGGTGAACTTGTTATCTGCTTTGATCAATTTGAAGTGGCTCCCGGTTATATGGGAAACCCTACATTCACAATTAAAAATGACTTACTCGACGACTACTTCAAATAGTCGTCTTTTATCTTGTGAAAACAAGATTGTGTTCTCTCTTATAGAGATATCTTCTAAGTAATTCCTGAGCTAGAGAATCAGGCTTAATGATATTCATTGCATCTTTTAGATCATACCATTTTGCATAATCTACTTCTTCATTGCAGTGAAATGATTCATCTTCTACGACAACGATATAGTTGTTAATATATGTATTAGTGCGTGCATAGTATTCATTGTCGTTGAATTCATAAGAAGAAATAGTAAGACCTGTTTCTTCTTTGATTTCTCTAAAAAGAGCCTGCTTCGCATTTTCTCCTTTTGTGACATATCCAGCTATTAAGATATTATCCTTACGTCCATACTGTTGAATGAGAAGGATTTTATCTTTTTTGGGATTGAGTACAAGTGCACTGACTGCACTATTAAACATTGGGAATCTGAATTCCTGACAGTTTGGACAATAAGGTACCATACCATCTATTCCATTTTCTTTTTCTATTAATTCATGACCACATTTCACACAATAACTCATTGATTTTCTTTTCTCCACTTCTTAATTTCATCTAATCTATTCTTATATTGTTTCTCTGCACCTTGAGTACCTGGAAGATAGTATTCCCTGTCTTTTAATGAATCGGGTAGACATTGCATATTTGTAATCTTCTCTTTTGTATCATGAGCATATTGATAGCCTTCCCCATAATGTAGTTCCTTCATAAGTTTTGTAGGTGCATTACGAATAACTAATGGCACAGGTTCAGATAATTCTTTTAAGGCATCTTTTTTAGCTGTTTCATAGGCAACATATAAAGAGTTGGATTTAGGTGCCATGGACATATAAACAACAGCCTGCGTTAATATCACTGAACATTCAGGCATACCAATATAATGACAGCTTGTATAAGCATCATTCGCAATAGATAAAGCACGAGGATCCGCTAAACCAATATCTTCACTCGCAAAACGAATCACTCTTCTTGCGACATAAAGAGGATCTTCTCCTGCCTCCAACATTCTAGCAAGCCAATATATAGCGGCATCTGGATCTGAATTACGCATTGATTTATGTAAGGCACTAATGAGATTATAATGTTCCTCACCCTTCTTATCATATAAAAGAGATTTCTTTTGTGTACATTGTTCAATAATGGTCTTAGTAACATGTATGATTCCGTCTTTCTCATCACTATTATTAATAACCATTTCTAAAGTAGATAACGCATTTCTTGCATCACCATTACTAAAAGATGCAATAAGGTGTAAACAATCATCGGATATATCAATCTTCATGTTTCCAAATCCCTTAGGACTAGAAATGGCATGTTTGAGTAATGAAACAATATCCTCTTCTTCAAGTGCGTTGAGGACAAATACCTTACAACGCGATAAAAGAGCTCCATTGATTTCAAATGATGGGTTTTCAGTTGTGGCCCCTATAAGTATAATGCTTCCTTTTTCTACAAAAGGCAAAAAAGCATCCTGCTGGGATTTATTGAAACGATGTATTTCATCCACAAATAAAATTGTCTTTTCACCAAAGACACGATTGTTTTCTGCCTGCTTCATCACTTCTCTTATTTCTTTAATACCACTTGTCACAGCAGAGAAATCAATAAAAGAAGAATGTGTATGAGAAGCAATAATTCTTGCAAGTGTCGTTTTACCTACTCCTGGTGGTCCCCAGAAGATCATTGAAGAAATAGAATCAGTTTCTATGAGTCTTCTAAGTATTTTTCCTTTTCCTACTAGATGAGTCTGTCCAACAAATTCATCTAAATTATCAGGTCTCAGTCTTGAAGGAAGAGGTTCATTAAATGTTTCTTCAAAAAGTGACGCCATAAGAACACCTCCTATGACAAAAATAGTATTACAGGATTAAGAAACTGTCAAATAAAGATATAGTTAACCATCCAAGTGCTATAAAAGGACCAAAAGGAATCATCTTCTTTTGTTTTATAAAAGAGAAGATGATTCCTAAGAAACAGGCAATGGATAAGATACTTAATGTTTGATAAATACCTAAAGAAAGACTGCAGACACCTAACATCTTAATATCTCCCCCACCGAGTCCTTCTTTTCCACTTATTTTATAAAATAGATAAACAAATAGTATAAGAAATAATAGGAGAATGAGAGATTCTTTGAGATATATAGTCTTAAAGCTACATAACAAGCTAATAAGAAGGTATATATCAGGTATTTCATAGATATGTAAGTCAATAATAGAAATAATATAAAAGCATGTAAGAGACGCGATATGAGATAAATAAAGAATACTTAATCCATCATGAATATAAAACAAGATAAATAAAAAGCCTGCAGTCAATTCATGAACAAGCAGACTCTTATTGAGTTTATGATGACAATAACGACATTGCCCTTTAAGTAATATATAAGATAATCCTGGAATTAAATCGAATACATGTAATGTATGGCCACAATAATCACAATGACTTCTTCCGAGTATTGATTCATGAGTCATATAACGATGTGACATACAAGATATAAAACTGCCAAAACAAGTACCTATCATAAATATAAGTAGTGGCATAATGTCCTCCTTAACGATGTGTAAGTGATTCAATCAGTTTACTAGAAGCGATGCTTTGTGATTTATTAGGATCCTTCACTAAGCAGACCTTACGATGTGGTAATGATTGAAACAACGGGATTTCATAGACTTCTCCCTTATCTAAGTATTGTTGGGCTAGCTTTCTAGGATAGAATGCAATACCTAAATTATGAACAATAAGAGGGATAATCTGATCAGTTGTAGAGACTTCTATATCAGGATGGAAAGAAACGCCATTATCTAAGAAATATTGATTATAAAAGTTTCTTGTTCCCGTCTGACTTGTAAGAGATATAAAAGGTGTGTCTTTGAATTCATCTAAAGAATGATGTTTTAATGAGAATTCCTTATACTTCTTCCCACAAATGAGAATATCTTCAAAATGATCAAGTACTGAGACCTGTAATAAATGTGGTAAGTCTATTGGTGTTGTAACAACAGAGAAGTCACATAAATCATTTCTTAATGATTCTAATGCTTCTGGTGTAGTATGGTTAGTGATACGCAGGCGTACATGTGGATATTGTTCATGGAAACGTTCCAGATGATCTAAAAGGAATATACGTAATGCATTCTCACTGACACCTAAAGTAATTAAACCACTATTTAATTCTTTTTCTTTTTGTAGTTCACTTTCTCCTAGTCTTAAATGTTCCTGAGCAATGGCAACATGTTCAAATAAGTTTTCTCCCTCAGGTGTTAATTTAACACCTCTATTTGAACGAATAAAAAGCTTACAGCCTAATTCGCTTTCTAAGTTATTGATATAACGGGTGATATTAGGCTGGTTGTTCCTTAACATTTCTGCTGCCTTTGTGAAGCTCTGGTATTGTGCTACATAGTAGAATATTCTGTAATAATCATAGTTTGCCATAAGCGTCCTCCCATATAATAATCATATCATCAGTATATCAAAAATACTTTTTACATATTTCTGTTCATTCAGTATAATGCATTTGATTTAAATTTACAATGGAGTATGTTATGAAAGACAAACTTATTCAATGGTTTTTACGTGAAAGACAGATGTCTGAAGCTTTTATAAATAGTATCTTCCTTGCCATGTCTGGTGGTTTTCAGGATGCTTATACTTATTTTGCGCGTGGTGGTGTTTATTCTAATGCCCAGACAGGTAACGTCGTATTATTAAGTAATCATATCATGAGTGGAGAATGGATGATTGCCTTAAAGTATTTATTACCTTTAATCGCCTTTGCATCTGGAATATTTATTGCCGATATTGTTCATTCTCGCTTTAAATATGCCCAAAAGATGCATTGGAGACAGGGTATACTTGTATTAGAAATAGTGATTCTATTCTTTGTAGGACTCATTCCCCATCACTTAGATAGTCTTGCGACTATTCTTGTCTCATTCTCTTGTGCACTTCAGGTACAGACATTTAGAAAAGTAAGTGGTTATTCTTATGCTTCTACAATGTGTATTGGGAATATTCGTAATGGGACAAGTGCTTTAGCGGATTATACAGAAACACATAATAAAGCATCACTTAGACGTGCATTCTATTATTATGGAATTATTTTCTTTTTTGGACTTGGTGCAGGATTTGGTGGTTTATTTTCCACAGGAAAATCTATTCATGTTATCTGGGTATCAAGCTTATTATTGATCATCAGTTTCTTTATCATGGGATTAGAAAAACTAAGAGAGTAGAGAGATTATATCTCCCTACTCTTTTTATACGCTTAAAACGCCTTATTTTCTCAATTGATTTAAAGAAATAAACTGCACTCCTCCAGGAATCTCTTCTATCTCTTTAAGATAGTGAGTGATATCCTGTTTACCTACAAGTGGCTTAAGTTCCTCTAGATACTTATTTAATAATTGTTCAGGATAGTCTAATAAATCATGATAATATTCTTCAAGAATATACAAGCCAGGTGTTTGAATGACAAGATTCAATAACTGATCATACATGCCTTCTTCTAAATAAATCTTATCCAGTCTTGCACGAGGTGGTAGATTCTTAAGAAGTCCATCTCTTAAAGATTCCCATTCTTCTTTTGAATATTGTCTTTTTAATTCACGGTAAAAATCAATCTGTCCATCCTCTCTTACAAGTGTCCATAAAATATCTAAATAAGATTCTCTATCATTATCTTTTAAGTATAAATCCTTCAAATAAGATTGATACATCTTTTTAATAGAAGGCTTATCTGTCTTCAATGATTTCACAAATGAAATAGCTTCTTTAATATCAAGTGTACTATAGTAATCAATCAAAGATTTAGATACGACCTTATCTTCCAAATAATTTTTAAATGTATGAATAAGCATATCTATATCCATATAATCATCTATACATTTCACAATATAACTACGAGCTGATTTAACATCAGGATGATTTCTAAAAGCTTCTTCCACACTTTCTTTAATATCTTCTTTCTTTTCTACCTGCGGTAGTTGATCGAAGTATTCTGGATGATCTTTTAATATTTTCTTTAATAGTTGTTTAGCCTGCTTCTCACTTAATGCATCAACGAGTACATGCTCATCATAAACAGGATGACTGTCTAAATAATACAAAACAGCAGCCATATGTTTACAATGCGCTCCCTCTTTAGCATAGGGACAATCGCAGAACATATCATTATCATCTATTTTTACATGATAATCCTCTGTCCCATGAACCGTGGCATAGATGACTTCTCCTACTTTACGTACATGATCCACTGCCCCTTCCTGGGCATATTCATAACCTCTTTCTAATATCAAATCATCAAATAATTCTTCTTTCATCCTATCAGCTCCTCATATCAAATTATAACATATCCTTGATATTCTACACAAACATATCAATATCGTATATTATACAGAACTATAATCAGTTCGTATTATCTTTTAGTATCATTATTGTATATTTGAAAGTTCGTTTTCATAAAATGTCACCGTTTACATTTATTGAGTACATCAACTTTGCTTGATAATTATCACATTTTCTTTCATTTGTATCATTATCGTATATTTTTATTGATTAATATCTATTTTATACTTATAATAATATCACTATCGTTTATAAGGAGTTTTATCATGTTTCCTATCCATACCCAGCATATTGAAAATACAGAAAATGATATGATTTATCATGATCACGATTCTTTAGAATTCATTTATTGTCTTCATGGAGAAGTATCCTATTTAATTAATGGAGAATCAATTACTATTCATAAGGGCGAAGCCTTTATGATTAATACTCATATTATTCATGCAAGACTTTCTTCTACAGCCCATTTAATGACTGTCTCTATCGAAAGAGAAACTTTTAGTATGCATGAATCACTTTTAAGTTATTTTGATTCTTTCTTCAATCATGAACATGCTCCTTATCTCATTATTCATGATCATACAATTCATGTACTCATCACTAAGCTCTATGGTTTACTTAATATTCCAGAAATGAATCCCTTTTTAATTCTCTCTTCTGCATCAGAGCTTGTCCATTTAGTTAGTACAATTCTTCCAGAAAGTAAACCACTCGACGATTACGATAAGATGTTAGAAATGATTCATTACTTAGAAGATAATATATCCCAAAAGATCACCATCCAGGATATGGCAGACGCAGTTTCTATCTGTCGTTCTAGATGTTGTAGTATTTTTTCTCAATACCTTCATACATCTCCTATGGCTTATTTAAATGAACTGCGTTTAGTGCATAGTACCGAGTTATTATCTAAAAATTATTCTATTGTATCTATTTCAAAAATGTGTGGCTTTAGTCGTCCTAGCTATTTTAATACACAATTTAAAAAGAGGTATCATATGACACCTCTTGAATATCGTCATTCTTCTTGAATCTTTTTGAAACAATAACTAAAAGTAAATACACAATAGAGTGCTGCAACAATCCAGGCTGTCTGATCAGCACAGCATATTGCGGTATAACCAGCTATTGGTACAAATACCAATGATACAAAACATCTCGCAATCATTTCAATGACACCAGAGAATATTGCGAGTCCGGAATAGCCAATCCCCTGAGTTGTCTGGCGGCATACATTGAGAATTGACAGAACCCAATAGAAATATCCCATATAAGCAATGTATTTTGCGGATGCATCAAGGACTGCGCTGTATTTCGATGAAATAAACAACATTGAGAATATTCTACCAAATAGAATCAATAAGATTCCTACAATCACACCATAGATAATACCTACAACAACAGTTTGTATGACACCTTTTTTGATACGATCATATTTCTTTGCACCATAGTTCTGACTTGCGAAAGTAGAAGCTGCTGTGGCCAATGCATCAAATGGACAGATAGCAAGCTGTTTGATTTTAGCTGCCGCCGCAAAGGCAGACATATAAGTTGCACCTAAAGAGTTATTAGCTCCCTGCATGACCATAGAGCCAATCGCAGTAATAGAGTACTGTAATCCCATTGGAAGTCCCATACCAAGTAAACTCTTAACGATGGATGACTTCATTACTTTATTTTCTTTTTCTAGATGTAATACTGTGAAACGTTTCTTAATGAGTATAAGACATAAGATGCCACTGATACCTTGTGATACAATAGTCGCAAGAGCTGCACCTGCGACATCAAGTTTTAAAATAATAATACAAAATAAATCTAACACAATATTGAGACAAGCAGAAAAAGCCAGAAATAAGAATGGTGTACGGCTATCCCCTACAGCACGTAATATACTTGAACATAGATTATAGAGTAATGTACATGGTAATCCTATAAATATAATTAATAAATATATATAAGAACGTGATGCAATCTCAGATGGTATCTGTAATATATGAATAATTGTCATACATAATAAACAGCATCCTACAGTTAATAAAGTACCGATAATAATAGTCAATACAATGCTATGATAGATAAAATCGCGCATCTTAGATAAGTTATTTCCACCAAATGACTGCGCAATAGGTATACCAAATCCACAGCATATACCAATACAAAATCCCAATACTAAAAACTGTACACTACTAGTAGAGCCTACTGCCGCAAGTGCATTGGCACCTAGTGTCTGACCTACTATTGCAGTATCCACAATATTATAAGTTTGCTGGAATATATTTCCTAATAATAAAGGCAATGCGAACATCATAATGAGTTTTAATGGATGTCCTTCTGTCATATTCTTTGTCATATCGTAATCCCCCTAATGTTGAAGTATAGCACTTTTTAGCATACAAAAAAATCCATTATAAGGATTTCTTCATATAGTCTACAATTGTTTTTCCTAACTGTTCATGTCCCTTTTGTGTAAGATGGATGCCATCAAATGAAAGTTCTGTAATCACGTCTTCTACATCAATAAAATCTGCATGAAAGCTATCTGCAAGTACTTTTAACTTCTTATTGAGTTCTTTGCTTCTTTGATATCTTTCTTCATCATTACGTAGATAAGGTGGTGCAAGAAGTAATATATGTTCGGCTTTAGACAGGGCACGTCTTAACATCACATGAAGTCCTACTGTGATATGGTCTATAGGTTCTAAATGATCCACATTATTTGTTCCTAGCATAATAATCAATAAACCAATCGGTGCATATTGTCGTAAAGTGATATCATATAAGAATTGTCTTGGTTCAGCAAGTCTTCCATTGAGTCCTGCATTAACGACAAAATCATCCTTATAATTCTCTCTTACTATATCCACCCAGTTTGTTTCATAACGTCCCCCATCAAGAGGGTTAAATCCATAAGTATTAGAATCCCCATAACATACGATATTCATAAATTCATTCCCCTTTTTTCTTATTATACAAAAGCTTTTAAAATAAAGCTCCTCTTTTGCAAATGGGTGGTGATTATTCGCTTATTTACTATGTTTAGAGCTTATTGCATCTCAATATCGCACTCTTTTTGGCGACAAAACTGCCATTTCTATAAATTTTAATACCTTATCGTACTTATCCTTTGGGTCATTCATAATGAACCAAAATAGATTCAGCCAGTCTTGGAGGTGTTCTCTGTCATAAGCTCCGTGATTTCTTATGAATTGTTTCAATAATAAATGAAGATTATTAACTGGATATAATGGGTTGTCTTTATCTGATAAACCTTTTGTTTCTCTTGTAGAGTATACTTTGCTTTCCAGTTCTAATTCTTCAATCAATATACTGTGAGAATGCTCATCATCATGCACTAATATAGAGCCTTTTGCAATATGCTTGCTGTATGTTTCTTTTGTTGATTTTCTTGAGGGTTTTGATGTTCCTGTAACTATAAAAATTGATTTTGTCTCATTACAGGCAACACCAACACCTATTTTATTTCTAGAAATTCCTCTTAGTTTCTTTCCATCTTTTGTCGCTAGTTTACTTTTTGTCTTTGCAAAATAGGTTTCATCTAAATACACTGTACCATCTAGTACAACATTGTCTTGTATTCCTTTTAAGACTTCAAATGTTTTAATCAGCCAATATTTACCTGTAGTTGGTGAATTTCTATTGTCGTAGGCTGTCGAATTTATAGAATGAAATTCAAACAAATGCAGTAAATACTCAATCCATTCTGAAATAGGAATCTTTTTTGAATCAAAGATTGTATTTGTCAAAGGTGTGAAGCGTTTACCACATCCTTTACAAATATATCTTTGTGTTCCGTCTTTCTTATGCCCATACTTTGTAAAATCATGAGATCCACAGAATGGACATTGTTTTATGTCTAAAGAATTTATAAATTCTATTTCTGAAACAGATGATGTTGCATGTTTAGCGTTGTACCATTCTTGAACAGTATTTTCAACAAGCAATTGTCCTTCTGATTTCTCTTGATTTTCAGACCAAGTAAACGAACGTAAAGATGAATATTTTCTACGTTCTTTTTTATTCATTTGTATTTGGCGGTTCGGAGTTTCACGAGATGAATAACCAGAACCGCCAAGTTCCTCTTGATGGTTATTCACCTCATGAAGCTCTTCAAGAGCTTGCCTTTCTACAAGCATTCTAATTATAGCATTGCCTGTAACAAATTGCTACTTACCACCCATTTGCAAAAGAGGAGCTTAAAATAAAAAAACATTGAATTTATAATAATCTCTGTTTATAATGTTTTCTTGTAAAAGAACGGATGATAGTAGCGAAAGAGATTCTTTGTAAGAACACCGAAGGATGGAAGATTTCAGGTAAAAGGATCGCTATTGGACGAATCACTGGAGAGACTCATAATGAGCACCGAAGGAGTAACACTCTCAGGTAAAAGGACAGTGACTTATACTTTTCACTATTAATTCCGTCTAATTTATTAGAAGGAGTTTTTTTATGACCAAATTTTTGACACAAGTCAACAATCTCGTATGGGGTATGCCCCTTATTCTGTTACTACTCGGAACAGGTATTTATTTTACTACTCATTTAAAGTTTATTCAGTTTGTAAGATTAAAGAAAGCTTTCTCTTTGATTTTCAAGAAGAATGAAGATCAGGAAGGCGATGTATCTAGTTTCCAGGCTTTATGTACTGCCCTAAGTTCTACGATTGGAACAGGTAATATTGTAGGGGTCGCCACTGCGATTTCTGCAGGTGGTCCTGGCGCATTATTCTGGATGTGGATTTCAGCTTTCTTTGGAATGGCCACTAAGTATGCAGAAGGCGTTCTTGCAATCAAATATCGTACAAAGGATGAAAACGGACAGATTGCCGGTGGTCCGATGTACTATATTGAAAAAGGTTTACACAATAAGTTTCTAGCAAGTCTATTTGCATTCTTTGGTGTGGCTGTTGCTTATTTAGGTATTGGTACATTCACTCAGGTAAGATCTATTTCTGATGCATTGCATCTTTCTTTCCATGTACCTTATTGGATCAGTGCGATTATTCTTACTCTTCTTGTTGGTTTTATCACAATCGGTGGTATTCATAGAATTGCGGCAGTTGCTGAAAAAGTGATTCCATTTATGTGTGTATTTTATATTGGTGGTGTTGTACTTATTCTAGTAACACATCTTCCAATGATTCCTCATGTATTAAAGATAGTACTTGCCTCAGCTTTTGATATTAAAGCAGTCTTTGGTGCAGGTATGGGTGTTGCGATGAAGATGGGTATAAGTAGAGGAATCTTCTCGAACGAAAGTGGTTTAGGAAGTGCTCCTATTGCGGCAGCTGCTGCACAGACTGATTCATGTGTAGAACAGGGACTTGTTTCTATGACAGGTACTTTTATTGATACAATGGTGATCTGTACAATGACAGGTCTTGCAATTCTAATCACTGGTGCAAATACAAGCGGTTTAGAAGGAGCTGCAGTTACATCACTTGCCTTTAATAGAGGATTAATTATTCCTTTTATTGGTGAATATATTGTAAATATTGGATTAATTTTCTTTGCCTTTACTACAATTATTGGATGGAACTACTACGGTGAAAGATGTATGTATTATCTTGCAGGTATTCGTTCTATCAAGATTTATAAGATCATCTTTATTATTCTTATTGCGATTGGTCCATTCATGTCATTAAAGTTTATCTTTATTCTTGCAGATATCGTCAATGGCTGTATGGCAATTCCTAACCTCATCGGTTTAATTGGACTTAGAAAAGAAGTCATTGCGGAAACAGAAGAATACTTCAAAGAAGAAAACACTTGTACTATAGAAGAATTAAGCATCTAACCTCTCTATTTGAGAGGTTTTTTTCATGCAAAAAAACAGGCCGAAGCCTGTTAATCGAGTGGCTTTTGATAAAATCCACCGACAAAGTTTTCTGTTGGTAATATATTGATGATGACATGAGGATCAATACTCTTCATGAGATCAACAATATCCTGTACTTCATAGCTTGACACGACAGTATGAATCATAGTAAGAGGATGACCACTATAGCCACCTTCGCCATGAAGCATAGTCAAACCATGACGATATTGTGCAATATAAGCCTGACGTAATTCTTCAGGATGAATTGTAGTGATTTCTAAAGTCACACGTTTATATCGCTTATAGAATGTATCAATCGTTTTAGTTGAGAGGAATTGGAATAAAATAGAATATCCTGCATGAATCCAGCCAAACATGAATCCAAATACACATAGCATCAAGGTATTGAAGACAAATATATATTCGAAGATTGACTTATTCATTTTATTCGATACATATAAAGCAATAAAGTCAGTACCAGCTGTACTTGCATTACCTCTTAAGGCAATCGCATGCATTTTTCCCCTTAATCACTTCCGTTTAGATGCTCGAAAACCGCATAAAATCGTTTTAATTTTCCCATTAATCTCTTCCCTTTCCCTAAATCCTGTATGGAAATAAACATTAATTTTAAATATGCCACCGATTTTACATTTTCCGCAATTAGTATGATTTTTACCCCGGCAGCAGATTTCTTTTCCTGAAGGCTGTTTTGTTTCTTCGGGTATTTAAAAAATGGTTGAAATTAGGTACTTAACCAATGTGCCCGTAAATGCTGGTTGTTAAATAACTGGTTGGAGCTTAATGAAAGAAAGAAAAGCCTCATTTGACTCCTATGCACGATTGAAATAATTAAAACCTATTCGTTGTCATTGTCATGACCAGCATATTGACTATTATTTGGATTGCATTGGTTTGCGTGATTATTCAAGTTAGTCTTGTATGCATTGTTGTTTGGATTATGCTGATTGGCATAATTATTAATCTGTGCTTGCGTGTGAGTACGTCCGGATATTCCACGCCCTCTGCTTTTACTCATGTGAAATAATCTCCCTTCTATGTATTTCTGCAATCAATTTTGCCTGCAACAGCGTTATAAATGATTGAGTTATTAACACTTACTCTATACATGTCAGAAAAACGTTTGCCGATTACAATTTTTGTGCAAGAAAAAAGACACCAGCTTTTTGCCAGTGTCTTCGTCTTACGGATGCCCTACCATCCCTCGTTTGAAATTCGCATACTGCACATTCTTTACAACCACACCATCAGGGAATCTCACATCCATATCTTCGCTTCTACGATACGCAACAATCTCGGCTTCAAGTCCGCATTTCATCATTTTCTTTTCGCCGATGCGAAGCTTTCTTTTATTTCTTCTGGAGTCCTGCGGCCTTGCAACACGTCCTTCCATGAAATTTCTGTACTCAATATGCTCTGCAACAGATCCGTCCTCAAAACGGACATCCATATCTATATGTTTTCGATAAGCGATAATTGTAGCTTTGAGCCCATTGTTCATAATATTTGTTTCTCCGACACGATCAATCGGAGGCCTGATGGACCCGTTTAAAAATTCTTTATATGCTGCATGCCTGGCAATATAGCCATCTTCAAACCTAACATCAATATCGGCATAAGCTCCATACCGAATAATCTCAGCTTCAAGTCCACAGTTCATCGTTCTCTTTTCTCCAAGTCTGCGCTTTGCCTGTTCTTTTGGGGTATCATAAGGGTGACCAATCATTCCTAACTTAAATTTTGTATAAGATGTATGTTTGGCAACAGCTCCATCCTCAAACTCTACATCTAAATCCATGGACGACCGGTAAGCAATAATCCTGCACGTCTTACCACTATTCATGGTAGCTTTCCTGCCGATTCTGTCCCGATACTTATAGTCGCACTTGTCACACAACTGCCTTTTTGTAAGACCACGAACATTTAACGGCAGCACATATTCCTTTCCACATGGTCTGTGACGGATTCTGACATGAGCTTCATCCTCGTATCCAATCACCTCGTATTCTTCGTTCCAAGAAAGATCTATTCTTTTCTGCAGCAGCTCCAAGCCATCACATTTCCTCTCGCATATCGGGCATTCATATCCGAAATCCCTTGCTAAACCAAATGAATGATACAGCATTCCGCAATCTGGACAGATCCTGCTCACAATCTGGCATTCTTCTCTCTCTCTTTCTTCGACCAGTTCCAAAAATTCAGCCCCATCATACTTTTCACAAAAAGCTTCGATAATGCGGTTAATGGTCAGCCTGTCCAGTATCAATCGTCCGGTCTTCGTACCGGCAAGCAGGTCTTTTATATCATCTAACGTGACTTTTGGCTGATGCAGATAAACCTGATAGAGGAATTTCGCATACCGGAGGCTTTCTTCATCTGCTGGAACAATCGGTTTATCGCTATCATAGATTGAGTAAATCTGTAACTTGCAGCCATGCTTTGCACAGGCTGTTACCCCATGGAGCGAATGCCATGCTCTGATATAGGGACGTCTCCCGTTCGCCATGTCTTCAGCCAGGCATTCCGGACAGCACATCAGTGCTTTGCAATGATTCTTTTTATTGCCTGGAATTATATGAAAATTTTCTGCCTGCCGGATGACCTGTTCTGCCACAAGAACATTCATGCCTTCATTACGAAACGGCATCATCGTACTGAATTCTGAATGTTTTGACAGGATCTCTTTCAGCGTCGGGAACTTATCACTTTCATATCTTCTACAGATATCCTCTAGTTCCAGCAGTTCTGCACTTCCCTCAAAAGCAACAGAGAACGCCTCTTTTGGCATTCCGTTAACAGAAAACAAAGCTTCCAGCCATGACACAATGTTCTCATCCGGATATATCCGAAACCATATTGGAAATTTGTATTTGTTCAATTGTATACACTCCTTTCTTTAATCTCTTCACCTATCCATGATTCGCCAGATCCTGCAGGATATTTCCTACTCATTCATAGCTTTTTTCAAAGCTGTAAGCCCCTGGCTTGTCTCTCTGTCGATCGTAGCGGCATCGCTTTTCCCTTTCTTCGCCTGATTAGCTGTGGCGGTATTTTTACGTTTCACCTTTGCGTTTGCCTTTTTCAATATTTCCATAGCCTTCTGTGCAAGAAACTTCGAAGGGTGATCCAGGATATCCGGTTCCTTATCGATTGCCTGTCTGATTGCGCGGTTAATCTGCGTTTCAGTATAATTTGAAGTGTCGCTGATTGACTGGAAAGCTCTGCTGCGGACCGCTTCTCTTTTCCTGGTCAGTTCGCCCGCTGCCATCATATCGAACAGCCTTCCTTTTTCTTCGTCATTTTCCGCAGCGACCTCTTTAGCCTGCCTTGCATAGAGCTTTGTAATATACTCGTGATACTGTGCATCTTCCGGATCATCAGGATCAGCAAGCAGTTTTCGGAGTGTCTCCATGTCCCTCCCAATCGTTTTCTCGATGAATGGCACATCAATCGGCTCCATGCGCTTCTCGATTACATCCTTCGTCTGTATAGTAATCACGATGTATTTCAGGAGTGCTATATTCCTGGATGAATGGTACATGAGAAGTTCCTCAATTTCTGTTGTGAACGGACTTTCCACGTTCCCGAACTGATATCTCCAAAGTGTCTTGATTGCATTCTCAAACAAACGTACATTATTCTTCGTAACCTCGTCTGCATTGATAATGTTTTTTGCTACGCGCCTGTTAAGCCTGTCATATTCCAGTACTGCTCTATATCCGTCATCGTTACCAATGAGTCCGAACTGCACCCCGGTTGCCTGTGTGATACTTACAATGTCCTCAATGTTCTTCTTTTTTGGCGAGAAATCAAGGAACTGCACTTCATCTACGATGATGAGTCCGACATGATAGAGTTCGATCCATTTCTTTACAAGCCCTTCTGTTGCAGAGATACTCTTGGCCCCAACGGCCCTTCTTCTATGGTAATCTCCGGTATCCAGAAATCTGTCAAATGCTGCGGCAATGGATTCAAACACGTCTCTGATATCTTTTCTGAGCGCTGTCACCATGACGATGGGGATCTGTACATAGCTGCAGTCCTCAAACTCATGATAGATTACATTAGGATACATGCGACACGCTAAGTTCACAGCCATAGTCTTTCCGCATCCGGTCTTCCCATGAAGCAGAAATCCAATCGGGCTTGGGGCCTCCAGCTTCTGATACAGAACGATAGCACGTCCAAAGCTTCCTTTCCCATACGCTTTCTCATCTTCGTTTGCGGAAATCATGACGTCAGCCCCTTTATATCTGCGGTCCAAAAACTTCCAGATTGTACGGGCTACATCTACATGAATTCCAAGTGGAATCATTGCCATGTCAATGTCTTCTATTGCGGCTAATTTTTCAGCAGTACTCATTTTTTCTACCTGTTCTCTGTCGTATCCCGGAGGATTCACCATTCCAAGAGCCAGGATATCCCTTACCGAAGGCATCTTCGGCAATGCGCATACATCAGGATTATCTTCATATCCGGCGACTCTGCGGTACTGCGCATCTACCATGCTCCCCGCGGTCAGGTCTACATCATCATAAAGATTTTCATCTTTTCTAAGTTCACGGAATGTTAAATTACATTTCAGTCTCTCCATGTTTTCTTCCTTTCTTATACTTCGTCTTCTATCAGTGCCAAGATACGATTGATTTCCTCTTCTCGGCTGAGTTTTCTGTCTCCCATCGTCCTCATTTCATCTGGGATTCTCAAATGCTCAATCGCTGCCAGTTCTTCCTGCTGCTTTGTTAATGTTTCTTTCTCAGGTTCCGGATCAATGGAACTATAAGAACGTTTCGTAATTTCATCTGGATCTTTTCTCATTTCCTGTTTCTTGGCTGTTTTATCCTCCGGATGCGCTTTGCCGTATTTTTTCTTCTTCTTTGGATTCAGGGCTTTTGCCATTTCTGCCTGTTTCTCTACCGTATCCTGCAAATTCAGTTTCGTGTCCAGATATACCTGTTTTGCTTCTTTCATTACTTTTGAGTCCCTCTTTTTACGGATACACTCGTCGTATTCGTCCCAGGTTAAGTCTGCGTATGTATACTGCTGTTCAATTTTTTCCGCAAGAGGTACTCTGTGGATCTCTTTCTTATATCTGATATAGACATTCCTGATATCGTCCACATTGTATCTGACCTCAATATCTTCCGGATGTGGTTCATCTTTTAAAATATCCAAGAACCATGGTTCCTGCGAATAAAAACGCAGTTCCGTCTTATAGAAGGTGTACACGATACCTTTCCTGCGGTTCCATGTAAATTTTCTTTTTTCTTCTTCCTTTGCCAGCATTGCAAACAGATAGGCTGGTCTTGTTGCATCATTTACATTGGTTGGATCTCCTGCTCTGCCATGAGCTTTTTCGTATGCAAAAATCCCTTTCGGTGTTGGCGATACATTGTTATCCACATACTTCTTATCAATGAGTCCCTCAAAAACACGGCGGTTATACAGAATCACTGATTGGTAGACCAGTCCTCTTATTTCTTCCAGTGTCAGACATGCAGCCCCTTTCGCCAGGTCACCGCCACGGTATTTGTCTTCTATATATCCGTTATTCTTTAACTGTGCTTTTAAATAGGTCTGAACCAGTCCGTTGAAGGATTCGACAACCCCCTTTAAGGAACCGCATCCGGGTGGAACCGGAGTATTACGGATGCCAAGTTCCCCCATCGCTTTGCTATATGCCTTGGACATATACTCTGAGCCTCGGTCACAACGAATCTCGTTTGGTACGATCATGGACGGCCAGTCTTCCTCATCATAGTCAATGTTATAGCCTTTCGTCTGGTTCTTATGCGGTTCCAGGAGTGACAGAAACACCTGCTGAAAGCCACGCATGCTGTTATTTTCAAGACTTACATATGCACCGATGCAGATTCCGCTCAATACTTCGACCATACAGTATACGACAGCTTTTCCAAGAACAGTTTCTCCATCATTCTGGTCGACTACATAACAGCCAAGCTCCATCTCATCTGCTTCAACAATCTGTCCCAATTCATAGACTCCGGTTTTGCTGTTTCCAACCAACTGTCTGTCATTGTTCTGTTTGTCTCTCTCATCTTTTCCCTTGCAGGAATAGTCTTCTGTATGCTTTCTGATATAGTTGTAGAGCATCTTGTATGATACTGATCTTTCCTCTTCTGGAAGTGTTACCATCTTGACAGAAGAACCATCTGGTGCCTCGACCGGTTCGCGAAAATACCGGCGCAGAACTGCGTCATATGCCATTCCCGGTTTCCCATACTTTACGAACATCTTAAGACCGTATTTGAGGATTTCGTCAACGCCATTCTTTGGATTCTCGTAGTCTTTCGAATGGGGTACTCTTTTTCTATAATTACCTTTGCGATGGTCAATAAGACTGAATTTATTGCGGCCGGAACGAAGATAATCATAAAACAAAGTTCTCAAATGCCTTCTTGAAATATTAAGAAGTATTGCATCTGCATCATGGTTTACCTGCAAACGACATTTGATAGGATATTCCTCTCTGAAAATAGCTTCCATTACTTCTGCTCGTTGCATAATCATCTCTGATTCTTCATGTGAAATTGCAAATGATAATCCCGCTTTTTCTTCAACCTTCTTATACTCATTGTTTTCTACTGCTGCAATAAATTCTTTGGTATCAATCAGCTTTAATTTATTATTTTTAAGATTGATTAAATTAACCCCAGTAGGTCTCACATCGAAAACTCTCCATTCCTGGTCTTCGAAACTGTAAATATCACCTCTTCTGATAACAGGTGAATCCATTTTTTCTTCAGCTACCTGATTTTCATCGCCTTCAAGAGTGATAACTTCCAGCGGTTCTATTGTCTCTTTCTTTTCGGATGTTTCGTTATTTTTTAATTCTTCCATTATGTTCTCTCCTTTCTGTAATTTCTTCATGAAGGTCACGTGCCACTAATACTCGCTTATACAGCTCATCAATGTCGAAACCAGCACGCTCTACAATCTCATGGAAATCCAAAATCTGTTTATCCATCGGAATATATACATATTTATGTGCAATCAGATATTTCAGTTTCTGTTCTTTGCTGATCACCTTAAATGATTCGTAATAGCTCATGACGCTTTTTACATTCCACACAAGCACCTGATTAATATCTTCGTTCGTTACCAGCTTAAACCTCACTTTCTGAGATTCCCAATAGATCTGTTCTGCTCTCTGACGCATTACCAGATTGTGCAGCCTTGATTCTTTTCCACGGTAGGTACGTTTATTCGGATCAAATGCGCTTCTGTCGTATTTGACTGAGAACGCCGTCTTGCTTCCATCATCGTAATCTACCAGAAAATCCGTGGTCCACCATGGAGCTTTCTTCATCCCAAGTTCTTCTGCAATGGCATTCATCCTATCTGTATCTAAAAGATATTGTTCGCGGATATGTTCCACATTGTCCTGCCAGCGGATTGTTTCATACACCGCAACTTCTGTCTGCGACAGGCAGTGGATCAATCTTTCTTCAAAGGGATCCCAGATGACTGATGCTGTACCCCGCCCCTTATATTCTCTGACCAGAATAAATGGGGTATAGTCTTTTCCGTATCCCTGACAACGTCCTTCTTCGATTTTTCGTTTATGTGATTTCAATTATTTCTCCTTCCTGTTTATTTTTGTTTTCGCCTTCGCAATTAATATGCTTGATTTCTCATGTGCTTTTATTTTCACATACAAATAAACGACCTTTTTCAAACAATTTTCAGACAAGAATTTATCTGCAATTACCGCATTTATACGGTTTTATTTTATTTTTTTGAAACTTCTAATTTTCGGACATCATTTTTAAATAATATGATATAATGTGTTGGTTAGTACCAGTAACCATTACAAATGAGAGGAGGCTGTGCCATGAGCGAGTGGTGGCTGTTTCGTAATACGCGAATCGAAAATATAAACGAACAATACGAAATAGCACGCAAACATTTGCCAGATACAACCCACTGGCTCGGCTCAGAACACAACTACTTCTACATAAAATGTTGCGACGTGGCTCGTTCTGTCTATTCGGACAGCGACACATTTAAGGGCGATATTTCACCACGTCGCCCTATTCAAAGTGGCGATACGTTATATGTAGCAAATATCTATGTACTTGGCGGCACCTTGCCCAAAATACAAAAAACACTAAAACTCCTTCAAGACAAACAGATCCACCTGCGAATCCCATCGCTTGAATATGACGACAAAGATGATACCCACGACCATGAGCTATTATCCGGAACACTTAGCCAAATCCATAACTATCGTCAGGCGCAGCCTATCGAGCAGCTTCCTGGTCACAGGAAAGCTTCTGGAAGACCGAAACGTCGTATATCACTAATGAGCTTACAGCGAAAAGAATTTGATGTCATAGAACAATATTGCCTGCACAAGATCACTGAACGCCAAGCGATGAAATTATTGGCAGGTAAGCTTCCGGATAATAAACCCATTACTCGTTACATATTTCGAAAATTAGTTGATGAATACAGGAAAATGTTCCCAGATTCGGGCGAGATCGATGCTGATCAATATAATGTATAAGTACGGTGCTCCGCATCATAATCCGTCATCACAGGCGCAATATGCCCTGTATCCGGATCGATAAAAATGCCATGTCCCCAATATTCATTGATGGTCGTGTTAATAAGAAGCGAATAGCCACGTTTCTGACCATCATCAAGCCATGATCTAAGGATGCCGCCCAACTTAAAGTCTGCTTCCTGATCACAGCAAAATTCCGGTTTCGTAAATAAGCTTATGTATCGGATGTCGCATCGAGTTTTGAAAATAGCCAAATTCCCTTCGTATGTTTTCGGATAAAAAACCAATTTGTCAAGGCTGTTCCAAAGCTTTGCCCAATTGGCCCCTTTCAGCTTCTCCATCCCGTCACCAATAAGGGCTTCCGTATCCCTCATCAATTCAAGGTAGTTCCTTACTTCTTCGTTAAGTTCCTTGCTCTCCGGGTTTGTGAATTCAATTTTCTCCATGTGTTTCCTCCTTTTTGAATCTATGGTTTACAGTTATACCTAAATTTGTCCCTATTTTTAGGGATAAATTACTTTGGCATACTCTATATGTCAGAATCAGACAACACGTTTCGTTTCTCATACAGCCTCAAACTGAATGTTGTAATTTTGCCTGTAAATCCGCGCTTTTTCCCAATTGCAACTCAAAAGAAATCTTACATACATGTTCTATTTAGGCATAAAAATACCCACAAGCTTATTTGGCCTGTGGGCATTTTTTAATATTCTTATTTGAAAAGTGTACGCTCTTCTTCTGGTCTACTGAAATATTCCTCAAAATACTTCGATAGAATTTTTTCTGTCGCTACAGTTTTAGATATTCCTGATTCTTCGCAAAATTGTTCCAGCTGGTCACTAATCTCTTTTGCCAACTTAATATTTAAAATCTTAGCGTCTTTTTTCTGTCTTGGCATTAGCATCCCTCCTTGTTTGCAAGTTCTGGAAATAATTCCTCTAGCTTCTCTTCAAGAGTACCGTTTTTAGCGTATTCTAGCGCATCACAAAGCCTGATATTATGTTTTTTAATCGTAATTTCGTCACTGAATCCCATGATGTACGCCAAACAGATTCTATAAATAATCTCTGTTGGAGCAAGGCCATATACCTGTTCAGCGAAGATATGATTCAAACGCTCTTTTCTGTCTGGATATAGAGCTTTCATACGATCACTCTGATACAGACGTTTCACAATTTCTGTAACATACATACCAGACTTCATATAAAGGTCAACAAATGTTTTATCAGGATCATCAAAGCAACCAGGGTTTTCTCCTTCAAGACGGTCAACCATGTCCTTCACCGTAGGCTTAGGTGTGAAGATTTGGTTCGTCTTTTGTGGTGGAATGTAATCAAAGATATCTTCTTCATTAGCTACATCAAAGTAATCCGCAAGTTTAACCTTAAGACCAAGGAATTCTTTCACAGAGTCATTAAATACAATTGGATCAAACAGATGCCCCTCAAAGTGCTCTGTTGCTCCAGTTTCCTCATCCGGGTAATCACCGCCATCGCGAAGGAATCTAAACTGTTCAAGGGTGATGCTCGTCACATCAACGAATACCTGGTCCGGAATAATCTGATCGAACGTCTCAAGCGTGGTATCATCATCACCATATGCCATTAAGAATGACGGAATAGTTCGTGAGAAGCCACGTAAATGGTCTTTAATTGAATCTTCAATAGTACGTTTAGTCTTTTCCTTCTTTTCAGTCTCCACATCACGTACAACGGTCTCTCCAGCGTCTTTTACCATAGTGTCGATAGTTTTACCCATTCGTTCTTTAAAAGCCTCAGAAGCCTCTTTTTGCTTCTTATCGAAGGTGTTATTGATTTCAATAACTTCTTCTTCAGATGTTGCCGCAGCAATCTCATTTTGTCTGTCTGCTTCAAGGGCTTTTTGTTCTACCTGATAGCTACCGAATTCATATTCAAGAGTAGACTCCGCCACTGTATTGATCTTGTTTTCAATCTTTTTCGCAGCATGAGATGACATGTCATCTCCATATTTCTGTGTTGCTGTATCCATAATAGGCTTAGTAACCTGTTCTTTAAAAGCTTTTTTCAACTGTTCAAGCTGTTTCTGTGCTTCAATATCTGTTTTTGTTAGAGGCTTATCCGGAGTGGATTCGATGATATCGTTTAAAGTATCATGTACATCAACATTATCAAAAATCTTCTCTCCAAAAAGCTCTGTTGCTTCTCCAATAACCATTTCATCTGGTAATTCAACTTCGCCATCTTTATTGATATCCAATTCCTTACCTGTAGAAGGGGTAACTCCCGCAAGCGGTCCTGGATCTTTTGCTGGATCCATTTGCTGAATCATATCAATAACAGCCTGAGGCGCACGGAATACATTGCTGATATTCTGGAACAGGAAGTCGCTCATAAATCCTCTGCGGACCACTTCTTTTGATTTGATTTTTCTTGGGATAGACAATACTTTAGCTGCATCTAATGCAATCATTTCGCCATCTTCATCTTCTCCGATTACAGGGAAGAAATTCAATAATTCTCGTACATGGTCTTCACGAGTGCCTGTATCTCCTTTTCCACCAGAAGTACTAGAAGACAAGTCATTAGCAAATGCTTCAAAGATAATCAATGTTCTTGCTGGGTCAAAGTCAAATACGTAAGCATCTTTCTTACGGAAGAATTCACTACCGTTTGAGAACAAACAAGGATTTTGTGCTCTAAACGCTGCCTGCATATATAATCCAGGGCTCTTGATGCTAGAAAGCATCATTACTGCAGTCCATTCTGGAATAGTTACACCAGTCGTTAACTGACCTACAGAAAGCGTAATCGTTTTATCATAAGTTTCGATAGCATCTTTTACCTTGTCGAAGGATTTTAACACCTCGTCTTCTTCATCCAGACGTCCATCACCTGCGGCAAGAACTACTTTATAATCCTTAAATACAGGGTGTTTTTCAAGTTTCTTAGCTAGTGCCTTTGCACTATCTACACGGTTAAGAAGCCATAATGTGTGTTTTAATTCATCTCTAAGCTCCGGAGTAGAGAATGGGAACTTAGTCTGCATTGTCATAGCATCTAAGAATCTATCTACTGAACTGTTATGGACAAAGAATCCACGTTCATTTGTTGCAAAGAACTCATTTAAATCAAATGCATATTCTTCAGTTTCACCATTCACTTCCACACCTTGACTAAGTTCTTCTCGAATAATTTCACTCATCTGATATGTGTACATATTCAGCTGAGGCAGATTCTCATAAGGGTTCGGATCACCATCTACTGATTTCCAGTTTGCTTTTGCCCTTTGTTCATCAGCATAAGTCCAGTTATAAATAGCGTTTGCCGGGAACTTCTCGTTTGCAAGAGCTTTAAATGGTGTACCAGAAAGGTGCAATGTATGTTTTCTCTTAATATGGTCAAACGCAATATCTGTTTTATATGTATCAACACCTTCATGGGCTTCATCAATAACAAGCATATCCCATTCCATATGGGCTACTTCTTCAAGCTTATTGAAGTGTCCACCAAAGTACACAGAGCCTTTCAAATCTTGTAGAGAAACAAATTCAATACAATTTTCTCCAACATTTCCTTTAATCAACTCGTCTGTATATTGTTTTCTTGATAACACATGTGGTTGTGTTTTTAATGCGTCTACTTCACTAACAAATGAAAACCCGGATTCCGCACCGAGGAACTTGCAGTAATCTTCATACCAACTGTTAGCAATAGCAGGACGATTCGTAACAATAAGAACCTTTTCAAGACACATTCTCTTAGCAAGGTCATATACCGTTAAAGTTTTTCCAAAACGAGGTTTTGCATTATAAAGAAATTCGCCACGTTCATGAAGTGTGAAATAATCTTGTGCACGTTCAACAGCTTCATTTTGTTCATTACGAAGTCGGTATGGAATAACACTGTCAGCCTTCTTAATACCTCTATTCTCACGAAATTCATCAAGTTTAGATTTAGCCTCAGTAGGACTAATTTGGAACCATTCTGTACCTTTCTGACGTTTAATACCACATTTCACAAGATATGCGTGGAAGTCTGAGTCTTTAAAAAGTTCCCCAGATCCATCATCGAATGTTGCATTTTTCGACCATTCAATATGATATTCAATATCTGCTGTATGTGTTTGCTGACCGATACGTTTCTCAGCATCTTGTTCTGAATAACCAATTTTTACCCAACCGTTATGACGGGCAATTTCAGGAGTTGTGTAGCAATAAATAATTGGCACAACTTTTTTTGTGGTTTGAATAGTAATTTTAGGTGCCATATTATTCCATCTCCTTTACATTAGTTTCGATAAATGCAACTTCTTCAGCGCTTAACCCATACTTTCTATAAAGCTGTAAATCAATGTCATGAATAGATTTAGACCAGTCGATATCAGACTTAGATGTAAAGTCCTGGATAGGAACATATGCCCATGTTGGTTTTGCATTATTTTGTGTAACCTTTAAAATTGAAAGCAAAGTACGTAAAAATTTAGTTTTAACATACCTCAATGTCGCGTTAGCATCCTGCTCATTATCGCAAGCTCCTATCGAAATAAAAGTTTCTGTAAATCCAACCATCGGGCCTACTACTAACGGATTACTTAACGTTTCCCCAAATGCCCCCGAACCACTCGCTTTTGGTACCAAAACTTTATATTTTTTCAAATTATCTACATCTTTCACAAAATCTTTTCTAAACCACTTATAAAAACGGTTACTTTTATTCACCCCTAGAATTTGTATATATTCTTTATCATCTATAGGTTTTTCTTCTGTAAATAAGGTTGGCATACGCTCGAAACAACTCGGAGCAATTCGTCTATCAGCTGTTTTTTTCATTTCCTCTGGATGAACTTTGTATACCATATCTGAATAACGATAAATTCCACGATTTGTTATTACCGTACATAAGCTGTCTGTTGTTTTCTCCCACACTTTTTGTCTAATAGAATTTAATTCAGGGTATTTTGTAAATACACCAATTGCTTTATAAATAGTATCACAATCGCGATAAGTTATTGCGACACCACCCTTGATATCCGTATTGGCAAAAACTTTCGTAGCATCCTCCTCATAACGTAATACTTTAAAATGCTCGTCATTTAACATTTTTTCGTTCCATGCTTTTGGCGTTCCACCGGCATTAAACAAGAATCTAGCCGGATGAATCATTTCAACTTTCTTACTAATCGAAAATGCAGCTTCTAAGAAATTGTGATAAATAGGGGTACTATTATCGTTAGCTCCATTAGATTCTTGCTGATAAGGTGGATTTCCAATGCAAAAATCAAATAATTTTTTACTCATACTCTTTTAACCTCTTTTCTTACAATCTTTAAATAACATTGATGTGTTAGCACGCCAATCATAAATCTTACACGGAACAGCCTCTTCTATTGTTTCTGCTGATTGTGTTGTTTCATCTTCAAATTCAAGGAGTTCAAATAATGTTAATTGATGATTCTCCTCGTATGGTTTTCCTAGTGGAACTGTGTCTTTCAAACCATCCATCTGCCAGATATTCCAACTGATAATGTTCGCTATACGCGTCAATATCTTCATATTGGGATCATGTTTCCAACGCTCTATAAAATATTCGTAGAATGATAAAAGTACATTGATACGGGCAATCAAGAGATTGTCACCCTGGTACTCATAACCGTAACAGCTTTGTATTGCTCGCTCAGCCCATTTAAGCCATTCTTCTTCGGTGATTGTATTTTCATTCACAACACGTAGTTTACGGTCTAAAAATCCGATTCTATTGATTGGCGGTACAATCAACTCACCTGTTGTTGTATCATAACGTGAGACAAGATACGGGGCCTCTCCACATGTAATTTCAAGTCTACGGGAGTCCACGTATTTCTTCCATGTACGTTTTCCATCAAAAACTATCTTTTCTTCATTGACAGTCCATGTATTGTCGTTGTTCTCATGATTAAAGACATCTTTACGTCCAAACCACTGCTCATCAGCGTAATTGTTCATTTTATTGCAAAGCCACACGGGCGTCATAACCTCAGCCTTCTTGCGGGTGCGTTCTTGCTGTTCCTCAAAAGTCTTGCTAATACGAGGGCGCAGCTTAAACGCATTCGTTCCATTAAACAACGACTGCTTAATTTGGTTCTTATCGTTGAATCCTGGACCATATTCGCTATAAATGTCTGTAGCCCAGATAATGTTCTTTTTCGTTGATTTATCTTGAAGAAGAATCTTCAAGGTATCCTTTACGGGATACGCGTTAATATCAATCAGTTTATCCATTCGTATCTCCCCAAGTCTTTGTGTTCATAAGCCACAGTCCTTTCTTAGTATTTGTTCGTCATAAATATTTCTACACACATTATACACCAATATTGATGTATCGTCTGCGCGTTTCATCGTTTTTCACTATCTTTTATCATATATTATATGTCAGAAAAGCGCCGACTCATTGCCGACGCTTGTTTGTTTTATATAGTCTTCATTTTATTGATGATGATCATGTCACCAGTACACTGAACATCAACTTTATCGCCCACGTGATATCCAAGTGCTTCGAGTCACCGGCCCTGAAGCTGAATTCTTGGAATCTGCTGTTTACTATTTAAACCAAGTGGTGCCTTGTACACTTTGAGGCTGCGTTTTGATTTATACATTGTTTCCTCCTATACCCCGAATTGGGAACTAAATGTTAAATTTGCCATCCTCCGAACGGAACTAATCAAATTTCGCGAACGGAACTAATTAAATCCACGAACGGAACTAATTAAAATCACGAACGGAAGTAATCAAAGGGAAAATATCCTATCTGAACGGAACAAATCAACGAACGGAACAATTCAACGGGAAAATCACATCGCAATCGCAAAGCCATAAAGAAATCCACCAAAACAGACATTCAAGATCACATCATCAAATAATGGATCAAATGATAATACCCTTGTGAAAATACTGAAGAAGATAACTTGTAAGAAAGAGAAGAAAACAAATTTCTTACCTATTGTCTTATAACATACAATTGCGACAGGTAGATTCAGTACAATCACAAGCGTGGAAATAGATAATGAATATCCATAAAGCATGCTGATACGATTAATTAAAATCGCAATACCGGTAAAACCACTTGATAAAAGGTCAGAAGGATTCAAAAACGTCTGAAGAACAAATGTCTGTAAGAGTGCCGAAAAGAACACCGCAAAGAAAGTAATAATATATCTTTTATTTGTTTTGTAGGCTGCTGACAAGTTTTTCGACATTTTCCTGGTCCACACTTTCATAATCATTAGCATGTGTGCCCGTATAATAGCTATAAGTGACAGACTTGCCTGAAGTTGTAGGATCTTCTTCATAATCCTTACAAGAAGAATGTACCTGAGAGATACCTGTATGTTCCATTAAAGAGGATGCATTATTATAGTTCACACCACTTCCTGCAAGAATTTCAATATCCTTACCATAATTTTCTTGTAATGATTTGATTTTATCTGCTCCATCTATCGCAGTTGGCTGACCACCACTTGTCAAAACACGATCAATGCCAAGTTCAATTAATTGAGTCATAGCATGATCTAAATCATCACAGCAGTCAAAGGCACGATGGAATACAGCCGTACGATGGTATTTATGAATAAGTTCTACAAATTCTCTTGTACGCTTTTCGTCAATTGTATGATCACTCTTTAAAAAGCCAAAAGCGAGGCCATCTGCACCATTTTCTAATAGGTCTTCTGCTTCTAATAACATCTGTTTATATTCTATTTCATCATAAGTAAAACCAGCACCACGAGGTCTAACCATACAAATAATAGTTAATGTTGTTTCTCTTTTTAAGAGTTTTAATGAAGCCACAGAAGGTGTTAAACCACCTAAATAAAGGGCACTGTTTAGTTCAATGCGTGTGGCACCACCCTTATAAGCACGTAAGCCATCCTTATAGCTTCCACAGCATACTTCAATCATAGTTCTGTTTCCTTTCTAGATAATTGATATAGTGTTAAAGCATAAATCTTTGCATTTGTAATGAGATCCTCTCTTGTCATCCATTCATTGGGATTATGTCCAATACCTTTCTGTCCTGGAAAAGAAGGTCCAAATGGGACAATATGAGGCATCATTTTTGCATAAGTACCACCTGTTGTAGTAACTGGAGTTCCATCATTACCCGTTACATATTCATATGTCTCTTTCATGATTTCTACCATAGGTGCCTTTTTATCAAAATAAACAGGCTTGAAATGAGACACGACTTCATACTTATACCCTTCAATACGATTGAGTTTATCAAGTATTTCTTCTAGTGTAATTCCTGCTGGATAACTAATAGAAAAGCTGAAGTCTTCTTTAGTTAAATGATAGTTACGGATTTCTAATTGTCCAAACTCATCATTCTTATAATCAATACCAAGTCTTTCACCTTTGTTTTGTGTATTTAAGATATACTTATTCATAAAAGTAATCAAATGATCTAGATCAGCTTTCACTTTGATAACAGCACGTCCTCTTTCAGCATAAACAACAGGATATTTACAATCTGGTGTAAAGCCGGCAATAGGTGCTTTTTCATGATCTAAATAATATTTTAAATCCTCAAATCCTGATTCTTCATCACAGCCAAAGATGATACGTACTTCTCTTTCGGGCTTTATGCCAAGTCTCTTTAAAGCAGTTAAAGCATAAAGACATGAAAGAATAGGACCCTTGTTATCTAGAATACCACGGCTATAAATCACACCGTCTTCTTCATAAGCACTAAATGGTGGATGTTTCCAGCCTTCACCTACTGGTACAACATCTAAATGACCACAGGCACATACATAATCATCACTTTTACCGTAACGTGCATAACCGATATAATGATCAACATCCACTGTTTCAAATCCAAGATCACGAGATAACTGGAGTGTTTCATCAAGTGCATGGCGTACACCTTCTCCAAAAGGAGCATCATTCACAGCCTCAGATTCTACACTATCAATACGTACAATACGTTTGATGCCTTCAATCATCTCATCTGCAATCTCATCAACAGCCTTTAGTATTTCTTCATTCATTATTTTCTTACCAATGGGGCTGTTCTTGTACGCATATAATCATCAAGCCATTCCTGACTTGCTTTTTCAAACACGCTATGTTCACCTTCATGCTTTACTACAAATACAGTTGGTTCAAGTTCTGGAGTTGCAACTACAAATGAGAAACCTTCAATATTTGTGGCACATCCCCATTCACCTTTATTATTCATAGCGATTAAAGACATATCTCCTGCTTCACCACGACGTTTGATTAATTCTTTAGAGAATGTATTAACAGCCTTTTCACATGCAGCCTGTGGGTGCATACCTTCTTTCATCATTCTTACGATTTCATAAGAGACACAGCCCTTCATTACATCTTCACCAAGTCCTGTAGCACTTGCACCACCGACTTCACTATCAACATAGAAACCTGATCCAGATACAGGTGAATCACCTACTCTACCAGAACGCTTCATAAATAGACCGCTCGTAGAAGTTGCAGAAGTCATCTTTGCATTTTCATCTAAGCAGACCATACCTACTGTATCATGACCAGAATAAGGTTTAATTTCCTGAGTCATTTCTTTTAATCTATTATGATAATGAATTTCAGCACGTTCAGTGAGCATGTTCTTTCTTTCAAAACCATTCTTAGATGCATACTTTTCAGCACCTGCACCAACTAAGAAGTTGTTGACCTTTTCATGAGATAATTTTCTTGCGATTTCTACAGGATTGGCAAAGTCTTTGATTGCACCAACACATCCTACTGAAAGAGTATTTCCGTTCATATAAGCCGCATCTAATTCAACAATCATTTCTTCGTTAGGTAATCCCCCATAACCTACTGATTTATAATATGGGAAATCTTCTACAGCCTTAACAGCTTCAACGATTGCATCTCCTGCATCTCCATGATTCTTTAACATTTCATCTGCTTTTGTAATACCTTCTAAAGCCATTCTCCAAGTAGCAATAATACCGTACATATTAATATCCTCCTTTTATTGAAAGAGGATACGTCCTCACGTATCCTCAAGTTAATTTAGAAACAATATTTAGAAGCAACAATGTCTTCGTCTTTCTGCTCACACATCGCCTTGGCAAGCTGACAGATTCCTTCTAATGATTCATTTAAACCAGTACCACCCTTCTTAGGTGTCTTGATAATATGAACCTTGTCTTTATATTCATTAATTGTCTCTTCATTTTCTATACTCATTGCAGCCATAGCATGTGAATGAGTTTTTTCGTTAATATCATAAGCGACACGTGCAGCCATGCGTCCATAGCCAAGATAGTTGAAACATGGACCACATACAACAACATCTGGTTTAATTTTTTCTACCATTGCGCAAAGTTTACGGCTGACTTCATCACTATTTGCTTCATAGAATCCATCTCCACAATATAAACAGCATACAACATGTCCATTTACCTGTTTTAAGAATGGTTCCATCATAATAGCAGGTCCACATGATTCTTTTACTAGTCCTAAAGGTACCATGTGATCATCTTTAATCCCTTTACCAGACTGGATCTGGTCATAAATCATTACGATTTTCATGTTTCGTCTCTCCTTCTTATAGATCGTCAAAAGATAAGTCGTCTAAATCAATGTCGTCTTCTTCTTTAGCAGCCTGAGCCTGAGCTTCTTCATTTAAGTACTGCTTATCAAGTACCTTGATGAATGGCATATAGATAATAACACCAATAACGATTAAGGCAGCCTGAAGCAGTGCACCTACCCAGTTAGTTGCTAAGAAACCTGAGATAATTGGTGGCATAGTCCAAGGGATGTTGATACCTGAACAGATTGGAACAATCTTAAGAGCCATACAGAAGTATGAGATAATGATGTTTACTGTTGGTACTAACATGAATGGAATAAGCATAGTTGGATTTAATACGATTGGTAAACCGAATACGATTGGTTCGTTGATACCAAAGATACCTGGAACTAAAGCAAGTTTACCTAAGTCTGTAATACGTTTAGATTTACAGAATAATAACATTGCGATTAATAATGATAATGTAGAACCACATCCACCAAATGTAGCGAATAAGTCCTGGAACTGCTGACAGATGATATGTCCTGTACCCTGGTGATGAGTGAAGTAAAGAATGTTTTCAGCTGATAAAGTCTGAAGAATTGGGTTAAATACAGCACCTACTACAGATCCACCGTTAATACCGAAGAACCAGAATAAGTGTAAGAAGATATAAGCAACAACCATTGCCCCTAATGTATCACCAAGGTTAAGTAATGGTGTCTGTAAGAATTCAAAGATAATCTGGAATACGTTTGTTCCTAAGAAACCAAACATTAAGTTTACTAGGAAGAAGAAAGTCATTACAAATGTTGCTGGAATCAATGCTGAGAAAGATTCTACAACTGTTGGTGGAACACCAGCTGGCATCTTGATTGTCCAGCCTTTACCTTCTACCCAAGCATAGATATGTACGCTTAAGAATGCAGTAATGATACCTACGAAGATACCCTTAGCACCAACCCATCCTAATGGGATACCAGAAAGAGTTGCTTCAATAGTTTTAGATCCTACAGCAACATTACCAGTGATTGAATATGGCATGATTAGGAACCATGACATAAGTGCGCAGGCAGCACCGAAGATCTTGTTTGTCTTCATCTGACCAGCAAATGAATAAGCGATACCCATTACTGCAAATACTGCCATGATAGTGAATGTTGCATCAGATGGCTTTGATAAGAATGCAGCAAGTGACTCACCAGTTGTCTGATTGATAATTGTTGATTCTAAAAATTTTGTCCAAGCTGCAATTGGAAAGTTTGCGATTAATAAGAAAATTGATCCTGCAATAAGTAATGGTGTTGATACTAAGAAACCATCACGAATTGACATTAAGTATTTATTACGCCCAATTTTTTCCGCTAAAGGCATTAAATACTTTTCAAGTTGTTTCATCATACTTTAAGTACTCCCTTTAATTATTATTTATTGTTTTTTTTGATTAATAGAATAGCTTTTTTAAGTACTCTTTCACCGTTCATCATACCGTAATCATCCTGGTCGATCACAGAAATAGGTATGTTTAGGTGCCCGAAGTTAGCTACTGTTTCGTCATAAAGATATTCAACCTGTGGACCAAGTAAAATACAATCAGGACAATCAGATTTAACGATTTCTCCTAATTTGTTATGAGAGAAAGCAGCCACCTTGATTGGTAAGTTATGGCTATTTGCGACTTCCTGCATCTTGCTTGCAAGAATACTAGTAGACATACCTGCACTACAGAATAAATAAACCTTTTTCATCCTATTCTCCTCCTTCTAATTTTTTAATTCTTTGAGATAGTTTGATAATCTCTTCAGCCATGATTTTTGTTGTTTCAGCATTCATAAGCTGATCTTCCGCATGCATAAGAAGAATTGTTGGAACTGTCTTTTCACCACATGCTTCCTTCTGGATAAGTGATGCATGTGCTTCATGACCTTTCACAAAACTTTCTTCTCCTTCTTTTATTTTTGCGCGAGCTTCATCAAAATCACCCTTCTCAGCAAGATACATTGCCTGTACATAACGTGACTTTGCAGTACCCACGGCAGAAATAATGTTAAAACTTAATAATTCTAAATCTTCCATGTGATTTCCTCCATCTCACAATTCATAGTATAAACTTATATTTATTTTCAGGTAGTGAATGCGATTTCCTCTATTTAGGAAAAATTCACTACTTTAGTACGTGCTAGATAATCATGTAATGCTAGATGTTCTTTCTTATTCACTAAACATAAAATAGCACTCACGATTGTAATCGCAAAGCCAACATACATCATCGGCTTTACCAAACTAATACCTAAACTGATCTGTAATACCTGATGTAATATTGTACTTGCAGAATATAGAACGCCTTCAATAATAATGGCGCCTAATACTTCTCTAAGTATCAGTTCTTTAAGGCCTACATCTTTGCCATCACTCTTTACAATCTTAATATGACATATTCTTTTACCAATTGTCTGTCCCTTATTAATCACCAAAGGAATAATGACATAATAAATAATTGCGCCTAGTAATGCGAATAGCCCACAAATCAGTCCTAATTGATGAGGGTATTCTAATAGATTCTGGTTCTTCATTGTGCCATAAATCTTCTGTGACACAATTGCGATAGGAAATGATGTAAAAAGAGCACCAATATACCAATCTAATAAATATGCACCAAAACGTCTTGGTAATGATGCAATAGTCTGTTGTTGTTTTTTCATATGTTACCTCACGCTGTCATTAATTTCATAAATTGTTGATAATTGTCTGCTTCGATAAACTGCATCAGCTGGTTGTAATCAATAAGTACATTGGATAACCAGTCAAAAAATGTATGCAGCATCTGATTATCCTGTTCACTAATAGATAATAAGAGAATAAGACGTACTTCATACTTACCCCACTTAACGGGATTCTTTAAGACCATGACGGATATAGTAGAACGCAATGGCTGTACTGTAATGGCATGAGGTACCGCAAAGCCCTGCACAAAGGCTGTTCCTGCCATCTCTTCTCTTTTAAAAACATCTTCTTTATATTCTTGTGTGGCATAGCCTAACTGAATCAGATTGTCACATAAATAGTTAATGGCATCTTCCTTAGATGCGATGTCTTTTTTTATAAAGAATGTTTCCTGTCCGATCAGCTTCTTTACAATATGACAGAACTGATCATGATATTTTTCTCTATCTAATTGATTCAATGCCTGGAAGATCTGACTTTCATCCTCATAGTTCACAAATAAACTGATTGATACTGTCTTAATAGATAATTCATGCTGTAAAGGTACAACAGTCAAAATCAAGTCAGGATGAAGTGATGCAATCATATTATTTTCAAAGAATGGGAATACTTTAATAATTTCCATACGTTCTCTAAAACGTGTTTCAATCTTATCCATACATGCTTTCGCCAGCATCTGATTATGGGGAATAATCATAACTACACGGTATTTCTGTGTATCGATATGTCTTTCATAGGCTGTTCCAAAATGTAAAGCGAGATAAGAGATTTCATCTTCTACTAAAGGTTTACCTGTAGCTTTAGAAATGACATCGCTGGCATGTATCGCCATTTCAAAGACTAGAGGATATTGCCTTTTAATCTCCTTTAAATAAGCTGTTGTATTAGGTTTATCTACTTTAATACGATCAAGCAAAGACTGCATATGAATGACTAAGCTATTGTAAAGTTCTTCATCATCTCTAAAATCAATATCAAAACAATCTTTAATGTCTAATAATACTTCTTCTACTAACTGTTGTGATTCTGCTTTTAAGTCTACATGACTGCCTCTTCCTTCTAATAAGAAAGCAAACTTAACGACTTCTTCTTCAACATAAGGAATACCTAACTTTTGTGATAATTCTTCAAAGAAATCCTTTGAGACACGATACTCTAAATCAATACCTGTACAATCACTCTGTGTTTCATATAAATAATTCTTATTCCTGATACGTTCAATCGCAATACCCGCATGCATCATCAACATAGGAAGACTGACATTCTTGAACTTATAATGATTATTTGCGCAGACATTCTTAAAGATTTCTACCACATCAATGAGATTAAAATCCTTCCATAAATGAGACAAGGCACTGATATTTGTGAAGTTTCCTTTGATTTCTGATTCTAATAGATGCTTATATACAGAACGCTTCTCATTTTCATTACCTTCTAAACGAATGTGGTTCTTTACACGTACCACTTTTAAAGAAGGATATTCATTGAGTATACGTCTGATATTTCTTAAGTCATTATCAATCGTATAACCACTGACATAAATACGATCCTGTAATTCAATGAGATTGATTTCCTGTTTAAACAATAATTCCTTAATGATCCAAGATACACGTTCCTGAGATGTCTGAGGAATGACTGACTTTGTCGTAATTCCTTTGACACTTGTCAGCATCTCGTCTAAGTGATAACCTTTACGACGATTGGCTTCTATAAGAGTACATTCATACTCTTTATTAATATGCTCAATATCAGAACGGATTGTACGATCTGATACAGACAACATAGAAGCAAGCTCTTTACCTGTCACCCATTCATCATAATCATAAAGGATATCTATAATACGCTGCTGTCTATTATTCATACGTATAACCTCCTGTACCTTTATTGTAATGGTTTACAGTGCTTTATGCATTCAATTTCACTTCCTAAGTGTTAGGAAATGAAAAAAAGAACCTTTCGGTTCTTATAAATCAATAATATCTAGAATATCATAGGCTGCCTTCAACATCTTTGGATGGAAGTCCCCTTCTCCGGATTCATCCACAACTCTTTGAAGTTCTTTAGTAATCTCAATAAAGTCATCTTTTAGGAAAGGACCTCTTGTACATAATAAATCAAATGTCTGATTCCAATAGAATAAATGATACCCGCTAGAACGGTAGCCATGACTCGCATAAAACTTAGTACGTCTTAAACGCTGTTCATAGTTATCTGCTTGATCATCTAAAGGTTCCATATCCAACACAATCTGTCTTTGATAGAGATCATCCATCAACTTTAAAGTACGTCCGCCATACCCACGAGAACGAAGTGATGAACGAATTGCGAGATAGAATAAATAAACACATGTAGCAGATGTCATTGTCATAAAGAAACCAACAAATGTGTCTTCATCATAGACACCATAAAGATCGGATATACCTGTTTGAGATAAATCAATCATTCTCTCAATAGAGACACGTTCTTCTTTAGGGAATGCTTCATTATTAAGATCTTCTAATTCCTTAAAATTCTCTGTAATTCTTTTAGCCGTTAACGCCATAGATTATCCTCCATTAATATGACTATTCTATGCTGTTTTCTTCTTTTTTTCAAATGATTACGCTATAATGGTTAGAAAAGAAAGGATGAATTTATGCTTACATATAGTTTTGATGAAAATAACCATAAATCTCTCTACCAGCAATTATATACATTTATCAAAAATGATATTCTAGAGGGACATCTGATAGCAGATGAGAAGTTACCTTCTAAGCGTACATTTGCGAAAAATCTAGGTATTAGTATTATCACAATAGAGAATGCTTATGCTCAGTTAATGGCTGAAGGATATATTTATTCTTTACCTAAGAAAGGCTTTTATGTATCTCCTATTAATAATAAGACACCCCTTATTCCTGCCAAGATGATTCATAAACCTTCTATTAAGAAAGAATCCTATTGGTGTGATTTCTCTTCTAATCAGACACCAGCCCATTTGTTTCCTTTCACAACCTGGGCAAAACTTATGAAGGACGTATTAAATGAACACCAATCAGAACTAATGGTTAATCCTCCAGTAGGTGGTATTTATGAATTAAGAGAAGCGATTTCTCACCATTTAAAAGAATTCAGAAATATGGATGTTGAACCAGAAAGAATTATTATTGGTGCAGGAACTGAATATTTATATGGACTACTCGTACAATTATTAGGTTTAGATCTTGTCTATGCCGTAGAGAATCCTGGTTATAATAAAATATTAGATGTTTATTCTAGTTTGGGAGCAAAATGTGTTCCTATAGATATGGATGAGCAGGGAATACTAGTCAATCAATTAGAAGATTTAGATGTAGATATTGCGCATATCTCTCCTTCTCATCATTTCCCAACTGGTATTATTATGCCTGTATCTCGACGTTATGAATTACTTGGATGGGCAAATAAGAAGGAACATCGCTATATTATAGAAGATGATTATGACAGTGAATTGCGTTTAAGTGGACAGCCTATTCCTGCCCTGCAAAGTATTGATTTAAGTGAAAAGGTTATTTATATGAATACTTTTACTAAGACTCTTGCCTCTACAATTCGTATTAGTTATATGGTGCTTCCTCACCATTTATTAGAACGCTATAATAAGAAGCTCTCTTTTTATGCCTGTACAGTCTCTAACTTCGAACAATATACTCTTGCATCATTTATTAATGAACATTATTTTGATAAGCATATTACTAAATTACGTAACCATTATCATAATAAGCGTGATGCGATTGTAAAAATGTTAGAAGAAAGTAGTTTAAAGGATATGATTACTATTTCCAAGGAAGATGCAGGTCTTCATTTCCTTATCACGATTCATACACATATGTCTGATGAAACACTTATCAATAAATTAAAAGAAGAAGGAATCCATCTAAGAGCTATTTCTCATTACTATCTTAAGAATATACCTCATACATCCCATACCTTCATTATGAACTACTCTTCTATCGATTTAGATAAGTTACCACAGGCTATAGAAATATTAGAAAAAATACTTTATTGACATATTTCTTAAAATATATTAAAGTAAATCATGCAAAAAAAGAAGATTGATTTAGGGTATTATTGGAAACGCACAAGCATAGCTTGATAACGAACAACACTTATATTAAGTGTTGTTTTTTTGTATAATTTCAAGAAAGGAGCATTTTTCCAATGCCTAAAACATTTAAACAGAATTTATTATTTACTGCGATGATGTCATTCTTAATGGTGTATGTCATGATTCTCTTCAACATCTCATTAAATATCGGAGGAATGACAAACCAGGTCTTTTTACTTGCCTTCCACGAAATGATTATCATGTGGCCTGTCGCTTTCTTTTTAGAACTACTTGTTGTAGATTCTTTAGCTCATAAGCTTGCTTTCCGTTTTGTACAGACTACAGATCGTCCTATTGTGATTACTCTTGCAATCTCATGTATGATTGTTTGTATCATGTGTCCATGCATGAGTTTAATCGCAACTGTATTATTCAAGAACATTGATGTTTCAGTCTATTTCCAGACAACATTCATAAACTTCCCTGTCGCATTATTATTCCAGATTTTCTATTGTGGTCCTCTGATCCGTTTCTTATTTGGGAAAATCGTACATGAATAAGGTCAGTTTTAAAACTGACCTTATTTTTTTAGTTGATAACTGAATATTTATATAATGTCAGAATGTATGTATAGTGTTATTCATCAAAGGGGGAGTTTTATATGAAAGAAAATAAAACATTAAAAATTGCAGTAACAGGATTGATGGCGGCTTTAGCTTATATCGCCTTCACATTCCTACAGATCAAGATTCCAACACCAGGAGGAACTACTTCATTCCATTTAGGAAATACTTTCTGTGTATTGGCTGCTTTATTATTAGGTGGTGTTCCTGGTGGAGTTGCAGGCGCAGTTGGTATGGGTATTGGTGATTTACTTGATCCTACTTATGTAATAGTTGCACCAAAGACATTTATCTTAAAGTTTAGTATTGGGGTTATTACAGGTCTAGTAGCCCATAGAGTATTCAAGATTCAAAAACTAGAAGGTAAGCAGTTAGTGATTGGTGTAGTCGCTTCTACATTTGCAGGTTTATTATTTAATGTGATTGCTGAACCACTATTCTCTTATTTCTATACTTCAGTATTACTTGGTGCACCTTCTCAAGCTGCTTTAGCTCTTGCATCTTGGAATGCAGTGACTACTATTACTAATGCAGTCATTGCGATTGTGATTTCTTCAGCACTTTATTTAGCTTTAGCACCTACATTTAAAAAGAGTGGTTTATTAGATAAATTACATACAGTTAAAAAAGACTAATTTAAAAGGACTCAATGAGTCCTTATTTTAGTTTAAAACCATCTTTAAAAGCACGCCCAACAATCTTTCCTAAACCTACATATTGATTATTGAATGGATCAAATGTGATAGGCTTTACTTTAGATACATCGACTCTTCCTGTTTCATCTAAGATACGTTCATCTACAGATACATTGACAATTTCACCTTTCATGATTTCTGTATCTAAATCATAGTCCTTGAGACGACATTCTAGACATATAGGTAATTCATTGATAATAGGTGCATGAACTTTACTAGATGGCGTATAAGTAAAACCTGCTTTTTCTAGTTTATTGGGTTCCTTATGCCCTGATACAACACCCACATAATCACACGCTACTACATGATCTTCATCTGCAATACTGACAGTAAAAGCCTGTGTTTTTAAGATATTCTGGACTGTTTTATGTCCACTAGAAAGACTCAATGAAATTTCCATTGTATCGCTAATGCCACCCCATGCTGCATTCATTAAATCAGGATGATCATTCTTATCAAAACTCCCAATCATATAGACAGGCTGTGGATAAGTAAGTGCACGTGCACCAAAATCTTTTCTCATTTCTTTTGTCTCCTTTTAAGTATTTTCATAGCAGTTTGATAAAGTGCATCATCAGAAAGATTATTGATTCTTTCCGCTTTTATATAAGTAGGATAATCATCAATATCTGGATCATCACCACATATATCAATACCAATTACTTCACAGTTTTTTAAGAAGTGCGCTAATACATCCTCTAACATCCCCAGTGACATATCTCCTTGATTCCAGTTTGTCATGGCATATCTTTCATCTAAGACATCCTTATCTATAGAAATATAAACAGGATATTTCGTTTCAAGAGGAATAGTAGCACCTTGTTCTAGTTCTTCTATGCTGAAACTTAATACTTTATTCCGTTCCACTGATTTTAAATCATGTTTACTTGGTCCTATTAAGTATAAACGATGAAGGAAAGGATTTTGTAAAGCTTTTTTAGCCCAGTTTCCACAGCTAAGCATATCTCCTACAATAGAAGATTGCATGTCTGTATGATGATCAATCAAAACAAGATCAAAAGGTTCATGAATAAAATCAGTCATCAATTTAGTGATGTAATGATAATCGCCTGAATCAATAAAATGAATACCAGAAATACCATTCTTACTTATCATCTCTTTTAATTGTTTTTCTGCATGTTGATCACAGAATAAGCGTGTTCCTTCAATGTCACTACAATCATAATAAGTTAACTGTGGATAATCCCCTTTATAGGAATGAGTAAAATCAAATACATAGTTACGCATCTTTATCACCTGTTGATAATTATAGTCTTTATTTAGCACTTGTCAAATCAGACTGCTAAAAAAGAGATAGCCATAGCTATCTCTTGAGTATTATAATTCTTCACCGTTTGTTTCAATAACGTGTTTATACCAGTAAAATGATTTCTTCTTACTTCTAGAGAAGTCCCCTTCATGGTTATTATTATAGTTAACATAGATGAAACCATAACGTTTATCATATTCACCAGTAGAAGCAGATACGATATCAAATGGAGACCACATAGTATAACCTAAAAGATCAACGCCATCATAAGTGACTGCATCTCTCATCGCTTCAATGTGTGCCTTTAAGTAATCAATACGATACTGGTCATCTACAGTACCATCTGCTTCTTTCTTATCATAAGCACCAAAACCGTTTTCTACAATCATCATTGGAAGTTCATAACGATCATAGAACCAGTTTAAGCACCAGCGTAATCCTAATGGGTCAATCTGCCATCCCCAGTCAGAAGCCTTTAGATATTCATTTCTTACAAAGTCTTCATTAAAGTAATCAAATGTCTTTTCATTACGTCCCTGATACTTAGTTGCAAATGACATGTAATAAGAGAATCCGATGTAATCTACTTTACCTTCACTTAAGATTTTCTTATCCTCTTCAGTAATGAAATCATATCCTTTTCTTTCAAACTTCTTTAAGATATAGTTTGGATAATGTCCTCTTGCATGCACATCAGTAAACCAATATTTCTGATGCATAGCACCTAAGGCATTCATCATATCTTCTGGTTTTGGAGAAGCTGGATAAACACCATTCATACCAATCATACAACCAACCTTTAAGTCAGGATTGATTTCATGAGCTGCCTTAACTGCAAGTGCTGAAGCGACTAATTCATGATGAGCTGATAAATACATTAAATATTCAGCATCATCGCCTTCTTTTAATAATACAGCACCTTCCTGGATTAAGTTATGCTGAGTCGGATCAGCCTGGTTATTGATTTCATTAAATGTCATCCAGTATTTTACTTTATGCTGATATCTTTCAAAACATACCTTTGCGAACTTCACAAACATATCAATGGCTTTACGATTTCTAAATCCTCCATATTCTTTTGCGAGTGCCCAAGGTAATTCAAAATGTGATAATGTGATGACTGGTTCAATACCATATTTTAATAATTCATCAAATACATCATCATAGAACTTTAAACCTTCCTCATTAGGTGTTTCTTCATCTCCTCTTGGGAAGATTCTTGTCCAGGCAATAGAAGTTCTAAATGCCTTGAATCCCATTTCAGCAAGTAATGCGATATCTTCCTTATAATGATGATAGAAGTCTACACCTACATGGTTCGGATAATCTTCTCCAGGAAGAACACCATCTGTTAAACGTCTAGGTGCTCCTGTTACGTTATCTCCCGCTGTTTCTACATCTGTACAGCTGATTCCTTTTCCGCCTTCCTGCCAGGCACCTTCACACTGATGAGCAGCCACTGCGCCGCCCCATAAAAAGTCGTCTCTAAACATTGTCTTATCTCCTTTTCTCTTTCTAATAATTATAAATAGAAATGAAAGTGATTTCTATAATTTTCACAAATAGAGATCAAACTTTCGTAAAAATGTTTCATCTTTACATTATCAGTTCATCAATCCAATAAATAAGTGATATTTTGTTGACAGATAGTCATAAGATAACAATGTATTCATTGTTACATTATTTGTTTAAAATTTCACAATAATTTTGTAACATTTTTTTAATGAAAGCGTTGCATTTTATTTATATAAGATGTAATATACCACTATCAACCAAATAAAAAAAGGGGAGCTGACGCGACGGCTGAGAAGAAATACGATCGGATTTCGACCCATAAAACCTGATACGGATAATGCCGGCGTAGGAATTTTGTTTTTTTAGGTATACATGCTCAGGTATACCTTTTTTTATTGTTTAAAGGAGGAAGTGTATGAGTTACACAACACAAATGGATGCTGCAAGACAGGGGATTATTACACCTGAAATGGAAATTGTAGCCGCAAAAGAATCTATGGATGTAGAAGTATTACGTGAACATATTGCGAAAGGACATGCTATTATTCCATGTAATAAGAATCATACTTCTATTGATCCAAGTGGTATTGGTTCAATGTTGAAGACTAAGATCAATGTCAACTTAGGAATTTCTAGAGATTGCAAGGACATGGATGTAGAAATTGAAAAAGTGAATAATGCAGTAAAAATGGGTGCTGAATCAATCATGGACTTAAGTTCTTATGGTGATACACGTACTTTTAGAAAGAGATTAACTAAAGAATGTCCTGCCATCATTGGTACAGTCCCTATTTATGATGCTGTAGTTTACTATCATAAGGCTTTAAAAGATATTACTGCAAAAGAATGGTTAGATATTGTAAGAATGCATGCAGAAGATGGTGTGGATTTCATGACTATTCATTGTGGAATCAATAGAGCTATGTATGAACGTTTTAAGAATAATAAGCGTTTAATGAATATTGTTTCTCGTGGTGGTTCTATTATGTTTGCCTGGATGGCTATGACTGGAGAAGAAAATCCATTCTATGAACATTATGATGAAGTCTTAGATATCTGCCGTGAATATGATATTACTATGAGTTTAGGCGATGCATGTCGTGCTGGATGTTTGGCTGATGCAACTGATGTGGCTCAGATTGGTGAGTTAGTGACTTTAGGAGAATTAACACAGCGTGCATGGGATAAAGATGTACAGGTGATGATTGAAGGTCCTGGTCATATGCCTTTAAATCAGATTGCCGCTAATATGGAAATCCAGAAGACAATCTGTAAAGGTGCACCTTTCTACGTATTAGGCCCTTTAGTTACTGATATTGCCCCTGGTTATGATCATATTACTGCTGCCATCGGTGGTGCAATTGCAGCCACTTATGGTGCATCATTCTTATGTTATGTGACTCCTGCAGAACATCTTCGCCTGCCTAATCTAGATGATGTTAAAGAAGGTATTATTGCATCCAAGATTGCAGCACATGCGGCAGATATAGCGAAGGGTATTCCTGGTGCCATGGAATTAGATAATAAGATGGCATGTGCAAGAAAGAAGCTGGACTGGGAAGAAACATTTAAATACTCAATTGATCCAGAAAAAGCAAGACGTTATCGTGCTGAAGCAGCACCTGAAAAAGAAGATACATGTTCTATGTGTGGTAACTTCTGTGCCGTTAAGAATATGAACCGTATTCTTGATGGTGAGATTGTAAATATCTTTGATGAATAAGAAAAAAGACGTAACTCATATATATGAGCTACGTCTTTTTGTATTAGTCTAAATCAGCGCCATTAGATTCGCAGACTTTCTTATACCAGAAGAATGAATCTTTCTTACTTCTAGAGAAGTCCCCAGTTCCATCATCATGTCTATCTACATAGATGAAACCATAACGTTTCGCATACTGTCCAGTACCTGCAGATACTAAGTCGATTGGTCCCCAAGTTGTATAACCGATTAGTGGTACACCATCTTCGATAGCTTCATCCATTGCTTTAATATGATCTCTGAAGTAATCAATTCTATAAGTATCATGTACAGAACCATCTTCTTCTACCTTATCAAATGCACCAAAACCATTTTCTACAACCATTAATGGTGTATGAGGATAACGGTCATGTAGGATATTTAATGTATATCTTAATCCATCAGGGTCAATCTGCCATCCCCAGTCAGAAGCCTTTAAGTAAGGGTTCTTAGCACCTGTTGCAAGGTTACCATTTGTCTTTTCAGCATTTTCATCAACTGTTACACAGTTAGACATATAGTAAGAGAATGTATAGAAGTCAATAACGCCTTCTTTAATGATCTTCTTATCTTCTTCAGTAATAAATGAAGTATCAATGCCATGATCCTTGAAATATCTGAACATATATGTTGGATATTCACCACGAACCTGTACATCACCACAGAAGTTATTCTTGAAGTTATCTTCATTAAATGCTGCAAGAATATCTTTTGGATTTGGTGTTAATGGATATAAAGTTGTATGAGCAATCATGTTACCAATCATGAAATCAGGATTGATCTTATGACCTTCTGTTACAACTAATGCACTTGCAACAAACTGATTATGTAATGCTTCAAATGTCTTCTGAGGGTTAGATTTTAATTTGTTTAATGGAATACGTTCATCCGAGTTAACATCTTCTGGGTCCATGATACCTAAACCATAAAGGTCACCTAATCCACCTTCACCCATACATGCGATATTGATTTCGTTGAATGTTAACCAGTATTTAACCTTATCCTTATAACGTTTCATACAAGTAGTGGCATACTTAACGAACATATCAATCACTCTTCTATCAGAGAAACCATCGTATTTAGTCACAATGTTCCAAGGAATTTCATAATGACATAATGTAACTAAAGGTTCAATATTGTGTTTCTTACATTCGTCAAATACCTTGTCATAGAAAGCTAAACCTTCTTCATTAGGTGTTTCATCATCACCATTAGGGAAAATTCTACCCCAGTTGATTGATAATCTGAATACATTCCATCCCATTTCTGCAAATAAAGCAATATCTTCAGCATAATGATGATAGAAATCAATTGCTTCATGGCTTGGATAGAACGCAGTCTTATCAGTCTTTGGTAAGAATGTTCTTGGAGTATTTACATCTCCACCAAGTAACATATCTGGTACTGATAAACCTTTACCATCTTCTAAATAAGCACCTTCACACTGATTGGCAGCAACTGCGCCACCCCATAAAAATCCTTTTGGAAAACCCATTTCCTTTACCTCCGTTCATCTTTTCTGTATGTATTATATACATAATAAAAATCATTATAATTAATTTTCACAATGTGAAAACGTTTTACATGATATGAAAATTATTCAAAGTTATTATTATTTAGAATAAATCCCCTCTTTTATGTTCTCCCATATTAGACATAATACATTCTTGATGTTGCTTATGAACAATATCCCATACATACTCCATACCTGTTGCAAGTGGCTGTTTAAGAAAATCTTCTTCGTCAATCCAATAAACCTCTCCTTCATCACTTGAATGAAGCGTTCCTTCATACTCATTTGTCTTATAAACTAGAATAATATTATGAATAGAATGCTTATACCAATGATATAAACCACATAAGTATGGATTCTTAATTGTAAGACCTGTTTCTTCTTTCACTTCTCTAATCATAGCATCTTTGAATATTTCTTCTTTTTCTACATGACCACCAGGAAAAGTAATACCTGTGTAGGAATCATTGACTTTATTTTGTATTAAAACATGGCCTTCATGATCTTCGATCATACACATATTCATCAAGCAGACATCTTCCTTACGACGTTTCTTTACACCTTTAAACTCAATTGCCTGAACTGGGCATATCTCTAAACAGGCCCCACAATGAAGACATTGTGCAACATCTATTACTTCATTATGAATACAACGTTGAGGACAAATAGTCTCACATTTGCCACAATGAATACAACGGTCAGTGATGGTGTAATAAGCACCATGTTCTTTACTATGAATAGTAATAGGTGCTCTTTTGATATGTGCTGGGTCACTGATATCAAAATATTCACCAGATGCTTCATATAAACAAAAGACATCCAATGCCTTTCTTGTATTTTCTGGATAGATAGACTGCATATAAGTATTCTTTAAGAAGATCTCATCAAGTTTATGAGACCCAATATTCTTAACCTTACCACTTAAACTAAAAGATACTTTTCCTTTAAGTCCTGTTAAGGAAATATACTCCTGGTCCATGAGTTCCTGATAGAAACTCTTTCCTCTTGCAGTCAAGAAATAGATACCTTCTTCATCATACAACATGAGATCTATGATTCTTGTGATTGGTTTTCCTTCATTATTAATAGTCGCCATTGTGACAGAATGAATGTCTTCAACAAGTAATTTAATATAATCCATATAAATACCTCCAATTATTAGTGTATACCACAAATAAAAGAGAGTCCATTATAGACTCTCGACATACTCTTCGAAACATAGATTCTTTTGATGCATCTTTAAGGCAGCTTTCTTACCTACATAACGATAATGCCATGGTTCATGCTTAATATGTGTTATAGAAGTTTTACTCTTAGGATAACGTTTCACAAAACCATATTTATATGCATTTTTTTCTAACCATCTATAAGCAGACTGATTGGTTGTGTAACGGTTATCCCCTACTATATCCACTGCAAGTCCTAATTGATGTTCGCTTGTACCTGGGGCTGCCACATAATTTAATGCATATCTTCTTGCAAGAATCGTAAATAACCCTTTACTCTTATAATAATCTGTACGATTATCTAAGATCTTCTGTTGTGAATGAGATGATCGATATCCTTCATTCACCTGCATATAAATATCATCTTTTCTTGCAGCTCTAAACATTTGTGATAATTCAGGCACAATACGTGAATCTACTTCTTTCCCATTATCTAGCTTTGTAAGAATCACCTTATAGTTATCTGGTATTCTATTTGTATGATTCACAAGCATAAGATTCCAGCCATGATTTGTAGAAGAATCATCTATAAAAGTATCTGAACGAAATATAATATATCCTGATAATATGAGTAATAGAATTCCTAGAACTAAAAGACATTTCTTGAATAATCGCATTTCTTTTCACCTCACAATAGTTATATCGTGAAATGTTGAAAAGAAACATCTCAATTTCCTTACAAAAATATTAAGATTTACTTACTTGATTATAATTTTTCGTGATAAACAAGATAATAGGACGAAGGAATCCACAAGAGAAAACACTTAATACAATAAGCCATGATGCATATTTACATCTTTTAGATAAGAAGTGATAAGCAATAATATGATCGACAATAAAACCAATAATTAATATTACTAGAAACACAACAAATAAAAGATAGTTTAATTCGTCCATCACAAATAAAACATATCCAATGATTAATACAGGAAATGCACAAATAGAAGATATAATGCCGAGCACATGATCTCCTGTGATATTTCCTAGTAAATATTTATTATAGAAAGGAATCCAGCCACGATAGTGTTTAGTATCTAATAATGAAGAAACAAGGAATCCTTCAAAAAGATAACCTACTACATAAGTACAGAGTATCCCTATGAATAGAGATACAAAGATAAGAAACAACGTAGACAATATACCCATTAGAAAAAATACACTTAATGCACCCATAATCATTTACCTCACAATTGAAAAAATAATAATAAATATACTGTAGAGAATAATCACAATACTATGCTTCTTCCATGTCATGCTTAAGTAGCCCATGAATTCTCTAATCAAAGCATTTAATGTAAAATACCATTTAGTGACTGAACCAAAGCCAATACATCTAATTCCTAAATTTTTTGCAAGTATCAAGGCTCTGAAAACATGATAAGACGTTGTTACAAGTCCAACTCGTGGAGACTCTTTAGTCATAAGTTTTGATGAGAATAAGAGGTTTTCTTTTGTATTTGTCGACTTGTTTTCAATGAGTATCTTACTCTCATCAATCCCTTTGTTGATGGCATAGCGTGCCATGGCTTCTCCTTCAGGAATATCTTCTCCCTTGCCTTGTCCTCCAGACATGATGAGTAAGGCTTTGGGATTCTTTTTTAAGATTTCTATTCCCTTATCAATTCTACTTGCAAGTAATGGAGTCACCTGTTCTCCTTTGATGCCTGCTCCTAATACTATTATATAATCCAGTTTCCTTTTTTTGAATAAGTGAAACGTATTTAGGAAAGCAGAAAGGCAATAGCTAGCAAGAACGGATAAGAAATAGAAAACCGTAAATGATATGATTGCATAGAGAACTGTCATTATTTTATTAGAAGACTTAAAAAAGATTGGTCCTACAAATAGATAAACAAATAATCCTATCGCAAATCCTAAAGAAAGAAGATTAGTCAATTTCAATCCTCCATGTTTAATGACTTTAATTCCTTCTACAAAGAACATAATAATAGTTGCAAGTGGAAAAAATAGGATAACCAGTATTGCAACAACGGCTAATAGAACCCCTATATCCATAATAAGTGGATAATGAGTTATTGTTTCAGAATAGTAGAACACATAGAAGAATGCTGTAATAATAGTCATCATGGAAAGACCAAAGAACCCCACACCGCTCCATAAGGTACGTGATTCATAACGCATAAGCATGCAATACATGAAATACAAAATCAATAATATAATGAGTGGAATAAATACCACAAAATCACCTCCTACCATAAAAAGCCACCTAGAAAGATGGCTTATTTCTTACGTTCATGAAGATCACTTAGATCATATGGCGTTTCCTGGTAAACATAATAGTTCAACCAGTTAGAGAATAAGAGATAGGCATGTGAACGCCATTTTACTTGTATTTCCTGAGATGGATCATCATCAAGATAATAGTTTTTAGGTAGTTCTGCAATAACACCTGGTTTCTCTTTGTCACGCTTATATTCTTTATCTAATGTATCTGGATCATATTCAGGATGTCCTGTCACAAAGAACTGAGAACCATCCTTAGAAGCCACTAAATAGACACCTGCATCATCACTTTCTGCAAGTATATCAAGATTTGGATTACTTGAGATGTCTTCTTTTAATACAGTTGTATAACGTGAATGTGGTGCATAGAACTGATAATCAAAACCTCTTAAAATCTTTCTTCTCATCTTTCTTTGATTAGTATGATGACGATAGACACCAGTAAGCTTATGCTTCAATAAGTACTTATCAATATCATAATAATAATGTAAAGCAGCCTGTGAAGCCCAGCAGATAAAGAAAGAACTAAAAACATGTGTCTTAGCCCATTCAAAGATCTCACTTAATTCATTCCAATAGTCTACCTCCTCAAAGGGCATCTGTTCTACAGGAGCACCTGTAATAATCATACCATCATAAGAATTCTCCTTGATATCCTTAAATGTCTTATAGAATGTCAATAAGTGTTCCTTAGGGACATTCTTAGAATCATGAGTAGACATATGAATAAGTTCGACTTCTAGCTGTAATGGTGTGTTAGATAATAGTCTTAATAATTGTGTTTCAGTTGTAATCTTTAAAGGCATGATATTTACAATCAAGATTTTTAAAGGTCTAATACGCTGCGTAGTCGCACGCGTCTGGTTCATCACAAAGATGTTTTCAGCCGTTAAAACTTTATATGCTGGTAAATCATCTGGTATATTAATTGGCATAAAAATTCCCCCTATCTATATGCAAGTAATTCATCAAATGCATCAATAATAAAATGATCTGTCATCCCTGATAAATAATCAATAATACTCTTTTCTAAAGCACGTGAATCATTCTCAAAGTCATAAACAATATGGTTTTGATAACGTTCATCATGAAGTAAAGTACTATAGCGTATCAACCATTTAATATAATGATTAATAATGAGTGGATAACGTTCTGCATCTTTTTTTAAGTCTAAAACAAAATTTTCATGTTGTCCATACTCATATAAGAAAGAAAAGAGACTCTCTAGAATCAATTGTACATATTGCGTATGAATCTTAACCTTCTTTATTTCATAGATCTTTTGATAATTAAACTTCATAAATATCTTCATGATTTCAAAAGCTTCATCAGATAAACCAATATATTCCTCCGTACTATTATGAATCACATCTTGAATAAAGTAATTGACCACTGTTCCATTATTGATTGCTTTAAACAAACCTGGAACAACTGTATTAATTTCTTCTATTAAGCTTTTCATATCTTCTTCATTAAGTATATGTAAGTTCCATGCATCCTCTATATCTCTTGCCAGATAAGCTATCTTATCACTGATTTTTACGACACACCCTTCTAGAGTATAAGGTTGATAGAGTCCTGGTGATTTAAAGTCTTTTAAATCGATTTTTTCATCTCTAGGTTTAATTCTTCTTTGATTCACTTCGCCACAATGGGCTATAATGCCATCTCTCACTGCATAGGTGAGATCAAGATTATGTTCAATATGTTGATCATCCTCTAATAAACATAAATCATCTATTAAGTGAAGGCTATTCTTTTCATGCCAGAAAGGTTCTAAACCATGTTTTATAGACAAAGAAGATAGAATCTTTTCTCCTCCATGGCCAAAAGGGGCATGTCCTAAATCATGTCCAGCACTGATAGCACGTGTAAGTTCAGTATTAAGATCTAATTGATAAGCGATTGTATAGCTAATAGATTCTACTAGATTCACATGCTCAGCACGTGTACATATATGATCATTATCAGGTGCAAAAAAGACCTGTGTCTTATGTTTTAAGCGTCTATAGGCTGTAGTGAATATTATACGATTATAATCTCTCATAAAAGGTGTTCTAAAATCCCCCTGTCTTTCATATAACTGTGACTTTCTTTCTATGCAGTCATTATATTTTGGATTTTCTTTATTCATCGCTTTCATGAAATCACCTCAAAAAAATTATAGCATAAAAAAAAGGCGCCTTAAGCGCCTTAAGAAATTATTTAGATAATAATGATGCAGCTGCTTCATCAACGATGATGATTGCATCTTCATGTTTCTGAAGAATAGAAGCTGGTAGATCTTCTGTCACTGGTCCTTCAACTAAGCCTTTAACTGCTTTAGCTTTTCTTTCACCAGTCGCAATTAATAATACCTTCTTAGCTTCCATGATATTAGAAATACCCATAGTGATTGCATGAGTAGGAACAGCACTTAAATCACCATTGAAGAATAACTTAGCATTGTCTTCGATTGTGCTCTGCTTTAATGCAATGTAGTGAGTCACTGAATCAAATGATGTACCTGGTTCATTGAAACCAACATGTCCATTAGAGCCTATTCCTAATAACTGGATATCTCTTGGATTTTCAGCTAATAATGCATTGTATTCATCACAAACTTCTTCGATTGAACCCTTACCCTTAGGAACATTGATATTATTCTTATCGATATCTAATTCATTGAATAACTGATGGCACATGAAATAGTAATAGCTCTGTGGATGATCCTGTGCTAAACCATAGTATTCATCAAGGTTGAATGACTTGATATCTTTGTAGCTTGTTCCATTAGTCTTATGATCTTCTCTCATTAATTCATAAAGACGGATTGGTGTAGAACCTGTTGCAAGACCAAGGTTTGCGTTTGGTTTATTTTTGATAACGTCAAGCATGATTTCTGCTGCTTTCTGACTTGCTTCTTCATAATCTTTAGTAACAATAACTTTCATATTATTATCCTCCTGTTTACACTTCTATATTATACTCGTTATTCCTATTTGTAAAGCAATATTTTCATATTGTGAAATTTTCTTTATTTATTTTAAAATATATTGGTATAAATTATCTGATAGCGAAACAGTAGTTAAAGAATTATATGGTAACTAGAATACATCTATTTTTCACTATTAAAATAGTGAAAAAATGTCCCTAATTGGCTTCTTTCAACACTTGTAGGTATATATAGAAAGAGTTAGATTAATTTATACCCTCAAAATTGTGTAAATTTGTCAAAAAAATATATATGAAAGAGCTTCTTTCCTTTATTTTGTACCCCTTTTATTGTAAAATATGGAGTATATGGAGGTAGGTCAAAAATGACAAATGTAAAAGGTATTGCGGCATCTAGTGGTTATGCCATTGCTAAAGCATATAAATTAGATATGCCAGATTTAACTGTAACACGTACTACAGTTGAAGACACTGAAGCTGAAATTGCTTTATATAACAAGAGCGTTGCAGCCGTTAAACTTGAAATCGCTGCAATTAAGGAAGCAGCTACTAAAAACTTATCTGAAGAAGAAGCAGCAGTATTTGATGCTCATGCTCAGATTCTTGAAGATCCAGAACTTCAGTCACAGGTTGAAGCTAAGATCAATGATGAAAAGTTATGTGCTCCAGCAGCATTAGAAGATGTAGCTAATTTATTCATTACTATGTTCTCATCTATGGATGATGCATATTTCAAAGAAAGAGCAGCTGACGTTAGAGATGTAACTACTCGTTTAAAAGCTAACTTATTAGGTAAGTCTTTACCTAACCCTGCTTTAATTGATGAAGAAGTTGTAATCATCGCTCATGATTTAACTCCTTCTGATACAGCTCAGTTAAATAAGAACTTAGTTCGTGGTTTCATCACTGATATCGGTGGTAGAACTTCTCACTCTGCTATCCTAGCTAGATTTATGGAAATTCCAGCAGTTGTAGCAACTAACGTTATTACTGAAACTGTCAATGATGGTGACATGGTTGTTCTTGATGGTTTAACAGGTGATGTATTTGTTAACCCTGATGAAGAAACAGTTACTACTTATAAAGCTAAGAGAAAAGAATTCGAAGACTACAAAGCAGAACTTAAGACATTAAAGACTGCTGAATCAGTATCTACTGATGGTCATAAAGTATTATTAGTAGCTAACATCGGTTCTCCAAATGATATCGAAGCTATTAAGCAGAATGGTGCTGAAGGTGTTGGTTTATTCAGAACTGAATTCTTATATATGGAATCAGATGAACTTCCAACAGAAGATTCACAGTATGAAGCTTATAAGACAGTACTTGAAAACGTAAATGGTCCAGTTGTTGTTAGAACAATGGATATCGGTGGAGACAAGAAGTTAAAGGCTCTTCCAGTTCCTGAAGAAATGAACCCATTCTTAGGTGTTCGTGCTATTCGTCTTTGCTTCCAGAGAGAAGAAGTATTCAGAACTCAGTTAAGAGCATTACTTCGTGCTTCAGTTTATGGTGATCTTAAGATCATGTTCCCTATGATTGCAACTGTTGGAGAATTCAACAAGGCTAAGGCAATCTTATTAGATGAAAAGGCTAAGTTAGTTGCTGAAGGTGTTAAAGTTTCTGATTCAATCGAAGTTGGTATCATGATTGAAATCCCAGCTGCTGCTGTTCTTGCTGATCAGTTCGCTAAGGTTGTAGATTTCTTCTCAATCGGTACAAATGACTTAATCCAGTACACTTTCGCTGCTGACCGTATGTCATCTACAATCAACTACTTATATCAGCCATTCAACCCATCAATCTTAAGATTAGTTAAGAACACAATTGATGCTTCTCATAGAGAAGGTAAATGGACTGGTATGTGTGGTGAAATGGCAGGCGAAGCTCTTGCTGCACCATTACTACTTGGTTTAGGACTTGACGAATTCTCAATGTCTGCAACTTCAATTCTTGCTCAGAGAAAACGTATCAGAGAATTATCTTATGAAGATTCTAAGAAGTTAGCTGAAAAGGCAACTACTGAACTTTCTACAATGGAAGAAGTTGTTGATTTAGTTAAAGCTGAAACTGGTATTGAAGGATAAAAAACACAATACTTGAGAGATGAACATTTGTTCATCTCTTTTTTTTTGCATACAAAAAAACCACCTCTATAAAGAGGTGGCAAGTATTGATATTAGTTTGTACCGATAGACATTGTTTCTGGTAATGTAGCACCACCATCAATAACAATCTGAGCACCTGTTAAGTAGCTAGATTCATCGCTTCCTAAGAATGCGAATAATTCACCTACTTCGATAGGTCTAGCAAGACGTCCCATTGGAACATTTGCTGCAATATCATTGATTGCTGCTTCTGGATTTTCTGGGTTAGATTCAACAGCCATCTTTTCAACCATTGGAGTTCTTGCATAACCAAGCTGTGAGCAGTTAACACGGATATTACGTTTAGCATATTCTACAGCTAAGCACTTAGTTAAACCAACTAATGCAGCCTTAGTTGTAGCGTAAGCTGCTTCACCAGCATCAGCTACGATATCACCAGTTACAGAAGAAGCGATAACGATGCTACCTCCACCCTGTTTTAACATATAAGGAACAACTGCTTTACATGTATTCCATACACCCTTAATGTTTACATCAATATGGAAATCACGCATTTCATCAGTCATTTCTTCAAATGGAGCTAAGCGGCAAACACCAGCGTTACAGCAAGCAACATTGATTTCACCGAACTTTTCAACACCTTTAGCAGCTGCGGCATCCATTTGTGCACGATCAGCTACGTTAGCTACTACAGTGATGATTTCAGCACCGTATTCTTTTCTTAATCTTTCTGCAGTATCTTCTACAGCTGGTGATAAGTCAACCATGATTAGTTTTGCACCATATTTCGCATATGTAGTTGAGATTCCTTCTCCAAGTCCTACTGCAGCACCTGTAATTAATGCAACTTTTCCTTCTAATTTAGCCATTTTATTATTCTCCTTTTCTAAACTAAATTTATATATGCAAGCAATCGTTTGCTTTGCTATTAATTTTTAATACTATTTAATTGTTAGAACTTCTGAACTCCATCAGGAGTTTCAATTTCTACTGGATGCTTCTTCCAGTTCACACAAACCATCCAGAGCCACAATAACATACCAACACCAAGATATACACCGAAGCAGATCCAAGAATCAATACCCTGACCAAGTGTACAGAAGAATGCGATAGTGACTGCAATCAACATTGCAAGAACACGGAAAGCATCTCCACCCTTAACAGTGTTTGCACTTACCCAATTAGGATGTTTTCTATGAATACAGATAGCTGAAATCATAGTTAATGCATAAGCACAGACACATCCGAAACTCATTAAGTTAAAGAATGCACTCATGAAGTCAGATGAGTTCTGTAATACAATAAATACTAATGATAATACTAACAAGAAGATGTTAGGTAATAATGGCTGCTGATTCTTGTTTACCTTTGCGAAAACCTTTGGTAAGAAGTTCTTATTAGCCATTGAATATAACATACGTACTGTTGACATCCAGAAACCAAGTAATGAAGCACCCATACCAAGTAAACAAGAAAGAATACCAACGATAATAGGCCAGAATGTCCATCCTAATACTTTCTGCATAGTTAAAATAGTTAAGAAACCATCCTGTGCAAGAGTTGTATGAATGCCCTGTAATCCATCTAATCCTGCAACACAGAAATAGTAGAATACATAGATACAACCACAAGTAAGGATTGAACCGCAAATAGCTTTCTTAGAGTTCTTGATTGGGAAGTCTCCTTCTTCAACCATTTGAGGTACTGTTTCAAATCCGAAGTATGGTGTAATCAATAACGCCATGCCAATAACCCATCCAGGAATACCATTTATAGAACTTAAAGTTGACTGGAAGATATTTCCAAAGTTAGATAAATGCCAATGTCCTGAGAATAGTAATAAGAAACCAGTAATAATAGTAACTGCAATGTTACAGAAAAGCATACCTGCCTGAGCCTTTACTAAGAACTGAACGTTCTGAATACTCATTAAGAAATATAAAACAAGTAATATTGCAGCACAACCAACCATGCCCCATGTACCAAGACCTAGATTTAATGTCTTATTGATCCATGTCATGATAGCCATAACAACAGCTGGTGGTACTGAAATCCAAGCGGCCATGATAAGCCAAGAAGCTAAGAATCCAACATGCTTATTAATACCAACAGTGTTGTAGATTAATTCCCCACCACCAGTGTGGAAAATAGATGCCAATTCACTATATACAAGTGCGACTGGCAAAATAGCTACAGTCATAAGTGCGAATGCGAGGAATGTCCCGCTTCCACAATAACCATAGAATACAGAGTCCCAATAGTTTACAAATGTAAAAATAGAACCTGTTGCAACGGTGTAAACGAAAATCAGCTTAAGACTTTTATTTAAGCCACCCTTGCTTTCTTTGTTGTCCATAAAACAACCTCCTCCATAATTGTAATTGGGAATAGCTGAAAAGCATGATTACTGCAAAAAAAAATGTTCTCTCAAAGAGATACCAGAAAATCATACATAATATGAGATAAGTCCCTTCACATAATCTCACAATCAACTATTCAATTGAAATGATATCACTCATATATTTAAATGTTAGCACTTACATTTCTTTCAGTCAAGTAAATTGGTGAAATGAAATTTTAAAGTACTTTCTTTAATAAATACCACAGAAAAAGGAGAATTTTCATTATAATCCTCCTTATAATCTACAATACTAAGTTACTTCACTTATCTGACTACTATTATTTAGCTATTAATATAAGCTGCTTTTATTCTGATATATTCCAATCAAAGTATCACCTTGAATCATCTTTAATATACGAATCATATCACTTGAAGATACACTGATACATCCAGCTGTTGCCCCACCAGTTGAACAATGCAGAAATATAGCACTACCTGCACCAGGGGTACAAGCCGTATTATAATTAAGCGCTATAGCATATCTATACGCTGTTGGGTAGCTGATCAAATGTTCAGCGCTGCTCCACTGTATACCTGTCTGACTCGCGTCTACGAGGATGATTTCATCGCACAAAAAAACTGACCTATTTGGTCAGTTTTAGTCTCTTTTTCTACAGATAATATGAATTGGCGTTCCTTCAAACCCAAAACGATCTCTTAAGCAGTTTTCTAGATAACGCTTATATGAGAAATGCATGAACTTAGGATCATTTACAAATAATACAAATGTTGGTGGCTGTACAGCAACCTGGTTGGCATAATAGATCTTAAGTCTTCCACCTTCAAATGTAGTTGTAGGATTCATTGCCTGAGCATCTACAATAACATCATTTAATACACTTGTAGTCACACGTTTATGAGCATTCATGTATGCTTCTACAATTAAATCAAATAATGTATTAATACGCTGTTTCTTTAAAGCACTGACAAAAGCAATACGTGCATAGTCAAGATACTTAAACTGTTCTCTTAAGTTCTTTTCCATCTTAGCCATTGTCTTTTCATCTTTAGTCACAGCATCCCATTTATTAACAACTAGGACAACTGATTTACCTAATTCATGTGCATACCCCGCAACATGCTTATCCTGTTCAATAATGCCTCTTTCACCATCGACAACACAAAGAATAACATCACTCTGTTCTACAGCCTTTAAAGCACGAAGTACTGAATATTTTTCAATATTCTCATAGACTTTACCCTTCTTACGCATACCTGCTGTATCGATGATTCTATACTTATAACCATCTTTTTCAAATGCTGTATCAATAGCATCTCTTGTTGTTCCTTCAATATTAGAAACAATAACACGGTCTTCACCTAAAATCGCATTTGTAAGAGAAGATTTACCAACATTTGGTCTACCAATAATAGACACCTTGATTTCATCTTCTTCAAACTCATCTTCTTCATCTGGAAGCACTCTAATAACTTCATCAAGAAGATCCCCTACACCAATACCATGAGCACTTGATACAGGAATTGGTTCACCAATACCTAAGCTATAGAAATCATAAATGTTATCCCTAAATGCCACATCATCAATCTTATTAACAGCCAAAAGTACAGGTTTACCTGATTTCTGAAGCATTCTTGCTACAAAGTTATCTTCACTTGTTAAACCTTCACGTCCATTAACAACAAAGATAATAACATCTGCTTCTTCAATCGCAATCTCAGCCTGAGTCTTGATCTGTTCTGTAAAATCAGCATTCTTTAATTCAATCCCACCAGTATCAATAATTCTAAATTCTTTTGTAAGCCAGCTGGCTTTTGCATAAATACGGTCTCTTGTAACACCTGGTACGTCTTCTACAATAGAAACGCGTTCACCAATAATACGGTTAAATAATGTAGACTTCCCTACATTCGCACGACCTACAATCGCAACAATACCTTTTTTCATATTTCGCCTCCTTATTGAGTCTTCTTTTCAACTAAATTCATAATATGTGCAACAACTTCATCAATAGTCATATCTGAAGTATCAATTTCAATTGCATCATCTGCTTTCTTTAATGGAGAAATCTCACGTGTCATATCTGCTTCATCACGTGCTGCTACTTCCTTCTTGATTTCATCAAGATTAGAATTCAATCCACGACTTAAATTTTCATTATGTCTACGTAAAGCACGACATTCAATAGATGCCACCTGATAGATCTTTAGTTCTGCATTTGGTAATACGACAGTTCCAATATCTCTACCATCAAGAATAACACCACCAGCTTTGGCCATTTCTCTTTGTTGTGTTACTAAATATGTTCTTACCTTAGAATAAGCAGAAACAATAGATGCACCTGCACTGATTTCATTCACACGAATATCTGCAGTTACATCACGATCATTTAAGTAGACAGTGTTATCAGGCATTAATTTAATCTTAATTTCTGGTAATAAACGACAGACAGCATTTTCGTCATGGAAATCAACACCCTTTACAAGTGCATAATATGCCACACAACGATACATTGCACCTGTATCAATATAAGTATAACCTAGATTATTTGCGACTCTCTTAGCAATCGTAGACTTACCTGCAGCTGCAGGCCCGTCAATCGCAATAGCAATTTTTTTCATTCTAAAATCCCCCTAAATATTCAGAAAAGTCATGATAATAAATACAATCACCGCAATCACAAGTAATGCGATCACACCATTCAAAATCTTTGTAAGTTTTTTATCTTCTTGTTTTTCCGGTAATGGTGCTTTCTTTTGTGCATGTTTATTTTCATAGTTTGGTGCACTTCTCACTACTCGTTCCGTTTTCACTGGTTCACGATGTGATATTTCTTCACTGTATTTTCTAAAAGCTTCAACATCTTCTTCAGGTGACATAGCAGCCAACTTGTCCATCAAGCTACCACCCTTCACTGCATGCCCTCTTCTTAACTCAGACGTATGATAATCACAGATGGTATCCTGTGAAGAAGCATCCTCTTTCATTTGATTCAAAATATCAAGACGTGTATCCGTGCGTGTTCTTGTTGTATTGAGATGATCCTCGTGCAATGATTCAAATGGGTTGCTTTCATATTTGAGTGTTTCATATGTCTTTGGTTCTAGACTTTCACGATGATTTGACCTTGGTATAAATGATAAGAAATCATCATCAGCATCATCCTCTTCATGAGGCACATAAGTATCATCATCGATATTGTCACGTAAATCCTTATACTTAGACATTCTTGTCTGTTCTGACATAAATTTCACCACCTAATCGTATCTATTATAGCATACCTATAAAATTAAGAAAATAACTTTCAAAAAACCTCATAATCCGTTATAATGGATATATATGAAATAAGGAGGATATGTAAATGAAAGTTAAAGTTAATGAAGGCTGCTTAGGTTGCGGTGCTTGCGCAGGAGTTTGCCCAGACGTTTTCGAATTAGATGACGAAGGATTAGCAAAAGTAATCGTTGATGAAACTGAAGATCCAGCTGTTCAGGATGCTATCGATGGCTGCCCAGTTGGCGTAATTGAAGCTGAATAATAAAGCAAGAGGATGCGATGCATCCTCTTTTATTTTTTGTTTGCGTTTTTCTTTTTTAAAGCCATTGTACGTAATACATTTACTTCATGTGGTTTTAAACGACGATAAGTACCAGGAGTTAATCCCTTTAAGTCAATTGGACCAATCATGATTCTTCTTAAACGCTTTACAGGATGTCCTACTTCTTCAAACATCTTCTTGATTTGTCTGTTCTTACCTTCTACTAAACGAATCAACAACATAGTCGTACCATGTTCTTCATCATTTCCAGTAATCGCAATTTCACAAGGTAATGTTTTAACACCTTCTAGATAGATACCTTTTTCTAGCTGGTTCTTTTCAGCCTTGGTAAGTAATCCCTTAACAGATACTTCATAAACTTTTTCTAAGTGACTAGATGGATGCATAATAAGGTTCGCAAATTCACCATCATTTGTCATAAATAAAGCACCTGTTGTATCATAGTCAAGTCTTCCTACTGGATAAACTCTTTCATTACTATCTGCAAAATAATCAGCTACACATGTACGATCATGTTCATCACTCATAGTACATACGCATTTTTCTGGTTTATAGAATAAATAATATACTTTATCTTCTTTATTAATAAGTTTTCCATTGACACAGATTGTATCTTTCTTAGTGACCTTAGTACCAAGCACTGTTACCACTTCACCATTCACAGTGACTTTACCCTGCTGAATGAGTTCTTCTGCTTTACGACGTGAAGTATAACCACTCTGTGCAATGACTTTTTGTAATCTTTCTTCCATTGTTTCACCCTTTCTTTTCCATTAACTAATCTACATGAAATCGTCCTTAAATTCAACAAAATATTCATCATAATCATGATGTCTATTCAGCATTTTAATTGTATCATCTAGTCCATGATCCTTTAAATAAACAAGCATGAAACGAATTAAGGCACGTGTTTCAGGATGTAATATATAAGAATATTGTCCTGATTCATAGTATTGTAAAGGAAAGGCATCTGTATAGTTCTTTCCTTCATAAATCTTGCTTGCTGCAACTCTATCACAGAACATCTCTAGCACATAGTTATAAGGCATTTTAGCGGGAACCTGACCCTTTCTTGTAAAATCCACCCAGTATTCCCAATGATGCTTATTACGGCCTTTATGATGAAGCCAGGCTGTTGAGTAGCCTTTCTCATTTCTTTCAGCACTATTAGGAGAATATGTTCCCTTATAATACTTAATACCTGTAATAAATTCACTTGGAGAATATTTAGATAAATCATGTAATAAGCCCTGCTTATATAAATGTACTTTAAAGCATAGCTTTCCTACTAATATCTTATGTCTTGTAATTGTCTTAAAATGTCCCCAAATATGCACTGTATTTTCCTCATTTCTGTGTGTTTATCACTATAACATAAAATCATTCTTAAGTATATGTCTTTTCTTTTTATAATTCAATGATATAATGATAGAGAATTGGAGGTAGAACTATGGCATTTCACATTGAAATAGAAACAAATATTGATGATGCTTCACTTGATGTAGAAAGCTGTGAGGAGGTTATTACTTTCTTGGAGAACTCCTACGAAAATGTGAGAGCAGAAATATATAGCTACTGCTTAGGTATGCGTACATTAAGATATGCATTAATAAGTATTGTCGTATTAGGAATCCTTTTCTTTATTAGTCATTCTAAGTTATTCTTATTTGGAATGCCAATCGTGACACTGATGATCATGCTTGGTACCATTTCTCTTGCGGAAACAACTTCTGTGGCTGTAAAGAAGCAGGTTAAAGAAAAGATTGAATATTATAAACGTCGTTTAAAACTATTAAAAGAATGTCAGTCATGAACTACTACGACTTAATATTTTATTAAGTCGTTTTTTTTAGATGCCTGCGCATCCGTTTAAGAAGATTGATATTTAAGTCTCCACCTATCGCTAGGCAATCCTTATTCTTATAGGCGTGTCCACTTCGCCTCTACTGTATAGGATGTTTACATCCACAACGCTACTTTTACGCATGATATTTAATGCACCATTCACATCTGCATTTAACACTTTTCCAGTGGATGTTCTATACTGTCCACGATGTATTCTCTTTCCACTGAAATGATATTCTTCAGTATCATCACTCTTATAGGCTGGTATTGCATCCTCATCCCAGAAACTTGCCTTCTGCAAAGTAATGCTGTCTGATGTTATAGATTGCCTGATTAGTGAGATTCTTCGCTATATGACATAATTCCTTGATAGAACGATAGTCTTCCTTGGACAGATGCTTTACCTGCTGCTTTATTGTAAGATACATATATTTAACTCCTTTCTATAGATTTAGGAAAAGAAGCTTCCTATATATCTTATACCCTTATTATTCCAAAATTTCTCAAACAAATTCATCATCGGCATTCATCCCCCACCTATATTTCTTATTGAGGTGGGAAGTTCTGCCGTTTCTTTAGAAAAAAAGTCAGAAACTAATTCGTTTCTGGCTTTTCTTCTACCTTTTCCTGATATTTTGTATTGAAGATATCTTCTTCATCAAATTCAGATTCAATTTCTTTAAGTTCTGGTAATTCATCCAAGCTTTTTAAGTTAAAAGCGTCCATGAATTCATCAGTAACGCCATATAAGACTGGTTTACCTGGTGAATCATCACGTCCTACTTCTTTAATAAGGGCTTGAGCTAAAAGCTTACGAATCATTGATTCACAGCCTACACCACGTATTTCTTCAATACGAATTCTAGTAACAGGCTGATAATAAGCCACAATAGCTAATGTTTCTAAGGCTGATTTAGATAGTTTTCTACCACTTGTAGTCATCATCTTCTTATAATAGACATCATGCTGAGGCAATGTCACCATCTTATAAGTACCACCAAAATCACATATATCTACACCCTTAACTGTTTTAGAAGCATAAAGAGAGAGTAATTCGTCCATCAGTTCATATGCTTCTTTCTTAGTGATTTCTAATGCTTCCGCAACATCTTTAATTGTAACACCTTCATCACCATAGATATAAAGCATACCTTCTATGACTGATAAATACTCATTCTTGTCCATAGCTTGTTCCTTTCAAATAAATCTTTTCAAAATTACCACTTTGAGTAATCAATAACTCACTGTTTTTTACTAAGACAAGAATAGAAAGGAATGTTACTATCGCAAAATAGCGGTCTCCTTCATCAAACAAGTCTTCAAAATCAACAGTTTTACCTTTATGACGTAAGAAATAACTCCTGATCTGTTCTGTTCTTTCATCAATAGATATTTCTACACGTGCAATTTTAGATTCAAGAGGATGCAATAGAGCACGTCTTTGCATTACTCTCTGCATCGCCTTGATCAAATCATAAACTTCCATTCCCTCAGGAATAGTTTCTTCACCACTAGGAAGATATTCTTCAAGTGCTGAAGGTATTTTAGAATGCATTGTCTGACGTTTATCATAAGAGGCTTCAAAGGCTTCTAAGATACCATTAATGCGGTTCTTTTCAATCAGTCTTTCAATCATTCTCTTTCTTTCTGCTTCATAATCATCTTCTTCATCTATTTCTGGCTTAGGAAGTAATAGTTTACTTTTCATTTCAATAAGCCAGGCTGCCATGACTAAATATTCAGAGACAGCTTCTAAGAGTGAAGGATCCATTGTTTGAATATAAGCGAGATACTGGTCACATACCGCCGCTACATCAAGATCAAGAAGATCCATATCATGTTCTTTTATTAGATGAAGCAAGAGATCGAGCGGCCCAGTAAACTGGTCAACTGTGACCTGATATTCCATATCTATACTCCTATTTATATAATTTATCCATCTGTTTCAATAATGGGAACCCAATAATGATTTCTAATGGAATAATAAAACATGCCTTAATCACACGAATACTTACAGATACCACAAATGGAATGCCATACATAATCTGTAGCCAGAAAGGTGTTAAGCAGAATGTAATTACAAGTTCGACTAAAATAACACTTAATAGCCAAGTACCAAATAATGACACATCATTGTCTTTCATATCCTTTGTGCGTTTCAACATGAACAAGATAAAACCTATAGAGGCAACAAGGCAGAGTCCAATCATAACACCTTTTTGCAAAGATGTTAATGTATAAGTGACTTTACCGATAGAGATTGTTTTTTGTAAAGCAACAAAAAGCGATCCTGCTCCACCAAATAATGCAATCATGAGACATACAACTTTACCAAATCGTTTTCCATCTACATTCTTCACTTTTACAGCAATCAATGATGGAATCAAACCAATCAATACCTGATTGAGTGTAAATCCAAAGAATGGAAATCCTGTTGGGGAAATCACCAAACCAAGTAAATCAGTAATTAAACCAATGAGATAAGCATAGCTTGGTGAAAGAATCACACCTGCCAACATAACAGGAATATATTCAAAACCAATCTTTAAGCTTTCAGCACCAAATAACGGCACCATAATAGTAAGTCTCTTTAGAATCAATGTGATGATAATAATTAAAGCACTAAATGCGAGCTTTTTGGTATTTCTTCTTTCTAATGGATAAACCTTAAAACAGTAAATACCAAGTAATACTAAAATACATACAATAATAATTTGAATCATTTTTTAAATGCTACAATAAACAAATGTTTCTGTTTCAACCTATCGCTAGTCCACAGACGTTAATTCCGATCATCTCTGACCGTACACTTGCCTTCTTATAGGCTCCTCCTTTTCCTTTTTAACAGTTATTACGGTCCTCGCCTTTAATAAAAGCGACAATGTTTTCACGTACTTCAAGAATCAAACGATGTCTTGCTTCTACTGAACCCCATGCAACATGTGGTGTGAAAACGACCTTTTGAGGATCAACACTATATAAAGGGCTTGTTGAAGGAAGTGGTTCTTTTTCAAATACATCTAAACCTGCTCCTGCAATAAGGTTATTATTTAATGCATCACTTAGCGCTTCTTCATCGATAATAGGACCACGTCCTACATTAATGAGGTAAGCTGTATCTTTCATCTTCTTGAAAGCTTCTGCATCAAATAAATGTTCTGTCTCTTTTGTAAGAGGTGAATGAATAGAAATAATGTCACTTGTTTTAAGTAATGTATCAAAATCCACCTGCTTGAAGTGTTCATCCTGATGATGTCCAGTTGTAGAATAATACTGCACCTGACATCCTAATGCTTCCGCAATACGTGCAACGCGCTGACCGATTGCGCCTAGACCAACAATTCCCCAAGTCATAGTAGATAATTCATGAAACGAGTAACCAAAGAATGAGAAGACCTTATCCTTTTCATATTGCTGTGATTTTACATAACTATCATAGCGTGATGTATGTTCAACAAGTTCTAGACATAATGCAAGAGTAAGCTGGGCAACAGCTTCAGTAGAATATCCTTTTACGTTGGCTACTCGGATTCCCTTTTCTTTTGCATAATCTAAATCTACATTGTTTGTGCCAGTAGCTGTCACCGCAATCATCTTAAGATAAGGACAGCGGTCAATTTCTACTTTTCTAAACAGATTCTTATTTGTAATAACGATATCTGCATCCTTACAAAGAGAAATAACATCTAACTGGTCTACATTTTCATGATAAGTCACTCTTCCAAGATCATCAAAAATATGTGTATCCACATCTTTTCCTAATGTTTCTACCTGCAAGAAGACAATACGAAGTTCCTGATGTAACAAACCAAGAATTTCTTCTTTTGTATGGTCCTGCATCATCTTACCAAAAATAATACATTCGTTAAAGTCTAAAACTTCAGCTTCATGTAATTTACCACAAACTCTTCCATCAATCATCTCATAAGTCAGCATTCCACCCATCATGGCCATTCCTAATGCTTTAGAGGTAATGCCTTCATCATCATTAATTGCTTCAAGAATCACTTCTTTAAAGTGTGGATCTGCTTCAATAGATGCTTCAATGACATCTTTTAATGTATCATGCTTGAGAATTTCTTTTCTAAATGCATCATGATAGATAAAAGGTAATACAATATCATATAGTTCCATAGGAACTGGTTTTTCATATCCCTTAGAGAAATTATATAAAATCGCAATCCCTAAGCGTTCATCTTTCATTTTATCAACTAATTTCATTTATCTTCCTCCATTAAATATACTTCAACACGTTTTCTTTCTGCTTTCTTGTTATCATCATAGAATATCAGACATGTTTTCATCTTCTTATCCATATAATCATAACGTAATACATTATAAGAATAATAATGACTTTCACTTTCCTTTAAGCCACCTGTTGCGCTTCCTGCTGAGATATAGTATGTACCTTTTTTATTCATGAAATAAGGCACATGCTTATGGCCATGAAGGACATATTTAATATGACGTTGTTGAAGCCATGTTGCAAACATATTAGCATCTACAAGTGCTTTAGATTTATCCATTATACTTCCAAATATAGATTTTTCACGCCATTGTATTTTTAAGAAGTCTGACTTAGAGACTTTAAATACATGATGGTGTAGTAAGACCACAATCGTATAATCTTCTAGATTTTCTATACCTGCAAGTTCTGAGTCTATTTGGTCTAATTGTCTTCTTGTGATCATTCCTCTAGCTAAGTTACCACCAGCATTAGAATCTATCTTTACAAGTACAATCTTATCTTTTTCTATAACCTTAATCTTTTCACCTAGTAAATAGGCTATGACTTTTGTACGTTGTCTTCCACCAATACTCAAGCCTTTTACTATCATATCATGGTTACCTAACACAAAGGTGATATCTGCCTTATATCTCTTTCTAATCATTGTCATAAAACTATTGGCCTGATACATATTCTTTGTATTAGGAGAGTTCATAAGATCTCCTGTAATAAAGACCTGTTTACTATGAGGACTATGGGCATAGTGATCACATTCATCTAATGAATCCAGTAAATTTGAGACTGCTTTCAGTTTCTTTTTAGGACCTAGATGTAAATCAGATAAATGGTAAATAAAAGAAGAATGTCCTTCTTTATTAAACATTGTCTTCTCATCAATCTTTTTCTGTAATGCCTTTGCCTGGGAATTACTATGCAATGGATAAAAGGCTGCATGTTTAGAATTAAATATGAGTCCTCCAGGCCATTCATCTGCATAAAATAAAGCTTCAAGTAATCCAGGAAATGGGTCTAAGAAAGACAAGTCTTCCTGCTTAAAAGGTTTGCTTATTGTAAAAATATAATCCACTCCTGTAAAAGAATAGTTTTCAATTTCTTTATTTGTACCGGGAATAAGAAATAAGAAAGTCTTATCTTTAAAGAAAGAACGAATACGTTGTAAACCTTCTTGTAAATTAGTATGTGTCAACATGGATACATCTTTAATTGTCATATCAGGACGAATCATACTGAATGAATACTCATCAATCATATCAAGTTCTTTAAATTCTATGTGATGATTTCTTAACCACTGTCGATAATCATTAAAAGACTGATAATTCAATAAAGCACGAGAAAAAGCACGGTCATTATGGTAAATCATATTAAAAAAAGTATTGATGCCATTAAATTCATCCATAATATTACTTCCTTTAAGAAAAAAGACCACATATGTGGTCTTTTAGAATTTCAAGTTACGTGGTGTACGTGGGAATGGTTCTACATCTCTGATGTTAGCCATACCAGTTAAATACATTAAGAAACGGTCAAAACCTAAACCGAATCCAGCATGCTTACATCCACCAAAGCGGCGTAAATCCATATACCACTGTAGTGTTTCTTTATTCATGCCCTTTTCATCCATTAGCTTTTCTAGAACATCATAACGTTCTTCTCTCTGTGAACCACCAACTAATTCACCGATGCCTGGTACTAATAAGTCACATGCTGCAACTGTCTTGTTGTCATCATTTAAACGCATATAGAATGCTTTGATTTCTTTTGGATAATCTGTTAAGAATACAGGACCACCTACAACTTCTTCACAGATATAACGTTCATGTTCAGCATTTAAATCAATACCCCATTCAACCTTGTTATCAAACTTCACATCAGCCTTTAATAAATGATCAATAGCTTCTGTATAGGTCATACGTGCAAAGTGAGAATCTCTAACCTTTGTGATACGGTTGATACAGTCATGGTCAACCATCTGTTCAAAGAATTTCATTTCTTCTGGAGCATTATCTAAGCAGTACTGAATACAGTATTTAACCATTTCTTCAATTAAACACATATCATCTTCAAGGTCCGCAAATGCGATTTCTGGTTCTACCATCCAGAATTCACTCGCATGTCTTGATGTATTTGAGTTTTCAGCTCTGAATGCTGGTCCGAAAGTATAAACATCTCTAAATGCCATAGCGAATGCTTCTACATGTAACTGTCCAGTTACTGTTAAGTAGGCTTCTTTTTCAAAGAAATCCTTAGAGAAATCAGTATCATCAATAGTTGTTACTCTAAACATTTCTCCAGCACCTTCACCATCGTTAGATGTGATGATTGGTGTATGTACATAGACGAATCCCTGATCCTGGAAGAATTCATGAATAGCCATAGATAATACAGATCTTAATCTGAAGATGGCGTAGAATGAATTTGCTCTTGGTCTTAAATGAGGGATTTCTCTCATAAATTCAAAAGAGTGTCTCTTCTTCTGTAATGGGTAATCACTATCACAGTCACCTTCAAGAATGATTTCAGTGGCTTCTACTTCAAATGGCTGCTTTGCATCAGGTGTTAATTTTAACTTACCTAGTACATGAATAGCTGAACCAGTTGCGATATGTGAAACTTCATCGAAGTTCTTTAATTTTTCTTCTAAATAAACAACCTGACAATTTCTAAAATAAGAACCATCATTTAATGCGATGAATCCTAGTTTACCACTATCTCTATTTGTTCTTACCCATCCTTCTAATTCAACATACTCTACGTTATCTGTTTCTACAGCGTTATCTGCACGACAGATTTCATAAAGTTCTCTTACTGTCATAAATTCAAACATCCTTCTTACTCCTTTGTATTTGATTTCATCTTTAATTCTAATTCTTGTATTGCGACAACAACATCCACATTCTGTACCTCTACTCCCTGAGGCACAATAAAATGAGAGTGGGTGAAGTCTACAATGCCTTTAATCCCTAATGCAACTAAGCGATCCACCATTTCCTGAACATTATCAGAAATCGCAAGAATCGCAATCTTACAGTCCTTAGGGAATGTTTTTTCCAAATCATCACTCTTATGAATCTTGACACCAAAACGTTCACCTTCAATATTAGCATCCTTATCATAAGCACAGACAATCTGTCCAACTGTATATTTCCAGCGGTTATATTTCAAAATAGCTGATCCCAAGTTGCCTACACCAATCAAAATAATTGGTTCATCAAGTCCTAAACCTAAGAAGTCACTGAGTGTTTCAATCATCTCTTTTGTATCATAACCATAACCTCGTTTGCCAAGTGTATTCTTCTGAGGCAAAAAGCCAAAGTCACGACGGATAGTCGTATCCTGGATATGAGTAACTTCCGCAAGTTCACTCGATAAGAAGTTCTCTTTACCTTCATGTCCCATAACTCTTAAAGCCTTCAAATAAACAGGAAAACGTGTCATCGTCGCACGTGAAATTTTCTGTTTCTTTTCACTACTCATAGTTGTCTCCTACACTTTCTGCCTCTAAGTCATAATCTGGCTTAACAGATAAGTCCAAAGGGGCAAACATATTGTATTTATACATGATACTTGCAGCAGATGCAATCATTGCGGCATTATCTGTACAATACTTCAATGGTGGAAAAATAACAGGAATATCACTTGTACTCATTTTTTCTCTGAGACCTTTGTTTGCACTCACACCACCTGCTACAATAATCTGCTTTACACCAAGATCATGAGCAGCAGCTAGGGCTTTAGAAGCAATCGTATCCATAGCCACATCCTGGAATGAACATGCTAAGTCATTGCCATTGATTTCTTCTCCTCTTTGGTCTGCATTATGCTTTAAGTTGATGACAGCGCTCTTTAAGCCACTGAAGCTGAAGTTATAGCTTCCATCATCAAGTGGTTTTGGAAGTGTATAGCTATGAGTTCCCTCATGCGCCATTTTGTCTAAAACAGGTCCTCCAGGATATGGAAGATGTAGAACACGTCCTACCTTGTCATAGGCTTCACCAATTGCATCATCAAATGTTGTGCCGATGACCTCAAAAGAGAATTCCTTTTTCATATAAACAAGTTCTGTATGTCCTCCTGAAACAACAAGAGCCATTGCAGGATATTCAATATCATTCACTAGTTCATTAGCATAAATATGCCCCGCAATATGATGTACACCAATAAGTGGCTTGTTTAAATAAATAGCCAATGTTTTGGCTTCCTGCATACCAACATGTAAAGAACCTACAAGTCCTGGTCCTTTTGTGACTGCAATTGCATCAATCTCCTCTAAAGAGATTTCTGCCTGTTTTAATGCTTCCTTTAAAACAGTGCTGACACATTCAACATGTTTACGGCTGGCAATTTCAGGAACAACCCCACCATATTGTTTATGGATATCAATCTGTGATGCAACAACATGACTTAATAACTCTTTTCCATCCTTTAGGATTGCAACACTCATTTCATCACAGCTTGATTCAATAGCTAGAATAACAGCCATTATTTTTCCTCCTTTCTTACCATGAGATAAGCATCCTCATGGTCTGCATAATAATCTTTACGTATAGCACATATCTCATAGCCATACTTCTTATATAAACAAATCGCACGTTCATTCGATACACGCACTTCTAAACTATAATTAATACACCCCTTATTATGTCCTTCTTTTAATCCATAATCCATCAATACCTTAGAAAAGCCTTTTCCTTGATAATTTGGATCAATACCAATTGTAGTCAGTTCACAGTTTTCATAAGCATACCAGAATCCTGCATAACCAACAATTTTGTCATCTACAAGAACATAGTAATGAGCATAATCATTTGTTTTTAGTTCATGAAGAAAATCTTCTTTAGACCATGCAGGGCTAAATAATAACCCTTCTAGTCTTTCAATCTCATCAAGATCTTCTTCCTGCATTTCTCTTAATAACATGCTTTCTTAGCCTCAACATCTTTAATATAAGTTGGCACTAATAAATCAACATTCTCAATTGGATCAGCCATCTGTCCTAATGCATAGATATTAGCACAAAGATCACATTCTTTTTCATCTAACCCTAGACAGCCTATTTCACCTACAAGTTCAAAGTCTCCATATTCAGCACGTAACTGGGCAAAGTCTTCTAAAGCCACGACCTGTTCCTTAATTAAAGGAAGACCATTTTCATAAACACCAACAAAGACCTTATGTCCTCTTGCATCAATAACACTTAATGCTTGACTCATACCAGCATAAGCAGCTAAAGAACTGACTGATTTAATTCTCACATCAGACACTGCAGCAAGTGTCTTTGCGATAGTCATTGCGACTCTGACACCTGTATAAGAGCCAGGTCCGGATGTAATAATCATCTCATTCACATCCTTTAATGCAATATGATGACGATCAAGTACTTCCTTTAATGTAGGAATTGCTTTTTCTGATTGTCTTCTAGAACCTTTTTCCTGGAAGGCTTCTAGACACATATTATCCTGAAATAAGCCTACAGCTAAATAACTATTTGATGTATCCATCACTAAACTAATCATGTGTAACCTCCCTCACATAGTTCTCATATTTTTCACCAATAGGATGAAGCTTTAAAGAACGTGTTTCATCTTCATTCTTTATTATTTCAATTTCTAATCTTTCTTCTGGAATAATGTCTTCAATAAACTGTGGCCATTCAATCACACATAAGCCATCATCTTCAAACATCTCTTCAAATCCCAAATCATCATCTGCCCCTTCTAGGCGATATGCATCAAAATGATAAAGGGTCATACGTCCAGAATAAACCTTCACAATAGTAAAAGTAGGAGAATTGATAATTTTCTTGATTTCAAGTCCCTGCCCTATTCCTTTTGTGAATGTTGTCTTACCAGCCCCTAGATCCCCTGTTAATGTGATAATAGAATGGGGAAAGATTGTTTCTCCAATACGTTTACCAAAAGCAATCATTTCAGCTTCATTTTTTAAGTTTATCATTTTTAGTTCCTCTATTTTTCATCATCTGCTGATACTTATTATACCACTCCTGGGCAAATCCTGCACGAAAAGGACCAGATGCATTCATCGTCATCACAATCAAACGATTGAGCTGTTCATGGAATATCTCATCTAATTCATCTGAATATTGATATTTAATACGATGAGCCGCATATTCACCTTCATCTAATACCTTATAACGATAACCAGGCCATACCTTTAAATCGAGATCATAATCAATATATTTAAGTGCTTCTCCATCATATAATATAGGAGAAGCAATATTACAATAATAATAGATACCATCACTTCTAATCATACAGATTACATTATACCATCTATCCTTAGGAAAATAACAGATAGCGGGTTCTTTAGTGACCCAGGAACGACCATCTGATTCTGTAACTAATGTATTATTATTTATACCAATAAAATGGCGGTCTGTTTCTTCTAATATCTTACAGCGTGACCACGTACGATGTGGTTTACCGTCATGTTTATAGCAATGGATGAGCACATCCTGCCCCACTAATGAATTCTTCATAATCAAACCTCTTTCAACCTATCGAATATCATAGCAAAAAACAGGTGAAATGTACATAAACCTCACCTGTTTTTTCCTAAATAAAGCCTTTTTAAGTTATCGTTTTGTGTTAAAAGTAAAAAAACAGTGGTTTCCCACTGTTAAATAGCCTTAAATGCTTTCTTAAGTTTTGGATAAATAAGTGCAAATACTACATAAGTCAAAATAAGTGTACCTGCATTATAACCAATGTTGTATAAGAATGAATAAACCCAAGGGTTCATGTTCTTAGGTACATAGCTTACAAATACTACAGCACCAGATAATAAATGTGAAATGAACTTAAGGATCATTCCTACAAAAATACCTGTATAAACTTCAGTCTTACCTAATTTAAAATTAGGAATAAAGCCTGCAATACCAAGTGCTGATAATGGCACAAGATAGTCTAATACAACAGACCAAGGTCCATAATATAAAGCAAGACCTAATACAAACTGCATAACAGTGGCACCAACACCGACAATAATTCCATACTGTGCACCCATCAAATAACTTGCAAGTACGATTGGCAATAAACTTAAAGTAATAGAACCACCTTCTGGCTGTCCTGGAACCACCTTAAATAGTACTTCTAGAACTAACTGCATAGCGATAAATAACGCAACATAAGCAATTGCTCGAGTGGATAATGTCTTCTTATTCATTTATAAATCTCCCCTTTCCAATGACTAAGGTGACGCAAAGAAGTCACTAAAAAAGTACGGCCTCTCTACGCTGGTATTACCCAGATCAGATGCTAAGGGACAAGGCTTTCACCTATCTCAGCAATAAATGCGCCCCTGGCAGCAATGATTATATTACAGAACATTCTTTTTGTCACGTAATCTAAATTTATAGTAGAAATGTTAGGGGTTTCTGTTTATAATAGGGGTGTTTAGGAGGATATAAGCATGTCAAAAGTTTTAGCAGTTAACTGTGGAAGTTCTTCATTGAAATTCCAGTTATTTGAAATGGATACTGAAAGTGTTATCACTTCTGGTATTATTGAAAGAATCGGTATGGAAGATTCAATCTTCACTATCAAGTACAATGGTACTAAAGACAAGAAGATTTTTGCAGTTCCTACTCACAAGGAAGCTGTACAGGTATTACTTGATACATTAATTGAAAAGAAGATTGTTGAACGTTTAGATGAAATCAAAGGTATTGGTCATCGTGTCGTACAGGGTGGTCCTTATTTCGATAGTTCTTGTGTTGTAGATGATGATGTGATCGCTAAGATTGATGAATTATCACCACTTGCACCACTTCATAACCCTGCACATATTATCGGTATCAATGCATTTAAGGAAGCTATTCCTACTGCAGGTGCTGTTGTAGTATTTGATACAGCATTCCATCACTCTATTAAGCCTGAAAATGCAGTTTACCCTATCCCATATAAGTTCTATGAAGAAAACAAGATTAGAAAATATGGTGCACATGGTACTTCTCATTACTATGTTTCAAAGCGTACTCAGGAATTATTAGGTAATCCTGAACATGCTAATATTATTGTATGTCATTTAGGTGCAGGTGCTTCACTTTGTGCTGTAAAGGATGGTAAATCTATTGATACTTCAATGGGTCTTACACCTCTTGCTGGTGTTATGATGGCAACTCGTTCTGGTGATATTGATGCATCAGTTGTTGACCACTTAATTGAAAATCTTGGATATGATATGAAGACTGTATTCAAGATGTTAAATAAGGAATCTGGTTTATTAGGTGTATCTGGTGTATCTGGTGATATGAGAGATATCATTGATGCAAAGGATGCAGGTAACCAAAGAGCAAAATTAGCTTTTGATATGTTTAGAAAACGTGTTGCTGATTATATTGGTTCTTATTTTGTAGAACTTGGACATGTTGATGCAATTTCATTCACAGCTGGTATTGGTGAAAACAGCTTTATCGCAAGAGAAGCAATTATTGATCTAGTAAAAGAAGCATTAGGCATCGTATTAGATGATAAGGCTAATGTAGAAGGTCATGGTGAAAGATTAATTTCTGCACCTGAATCTAAAATTAAAGTATTTGTAGTACCAACTGATGAAGAATTAGTGATTGCAAGAGATACAAAAGAATTATTAAACTTATAATAAACTATTTCAGTCTTCTCTAAAGATTAACAAAAATGTCCTCCAGGTATTCATACACCTGGAGGACTTTTTTACTTATTTTTATATTTAATCGCTCTTTTTAAGTAAATTTTTGCTTGAGGTTAACTTATTCAAAAAAGCCATAACAATACTCGTAATATGCTTCCTGAATTGAAATGGGCATAGCTCATACAATTTAGATATTGAAGATTTCTGTATCCACAATCGTTCTAAGAATCACAGATGCCATTTTCTTTATCTTGAATGTATACTTTTCCAGTTTCTTAAGAATTAGAAAATCTGATGTTAAGCTAAATTTGATAATCTAGTAGCAATATTTTTCTTAAACTTGGTGAAAAATAAAAAAGCCTCTCTGATTTTAAAATCAAAGAGGTTTTTGGTATTTAGTCGCTTAACTTAATACCATTGAGTGCCTAAGCACTCTTCTAAACACGTTTACCATTCACTACTTTATAGTAAGTTCCTTTATTGTTCACCTGGGCATAACCAGAATAATTCCAATCTAATACACCATGATCAATATAGTAATAACCACCTGCATGATAGGCTAAACCTGTATAGTTCCAATCAAGAACACCGCCTCTAATACAATACCATGTACCAAAGTACTGGAATAAATCAGTATAGTTCCAGTTTAGCTTACCATTTTCTACATAATACCAAGTGTTATAGTATTTAGTTAGATTAGTGAAATTCCAATCTAGCTGTCCATTCACAACCATATACCATGTACCATAATACTTTGTTAGACCTGTATAATCCCAATTGATTCTACCATGGTCTACATAATACCAAGTACCACAATGTTGTGTTAAACCTGTATAATTCCAATCAAGAACACCATTCTTTACATAGTACCAAGTACCAAAGTAATAAGTAACATCATTGAATTTCCAGTCTAACTGTCCATTCACTACCATATACCATGTACTATAGTACTTTGTTAGACCCGTATAGTTCCAATTAAGAATACTATTCTCAACATAGTACCATCTACCTTCATACTGAACTAAACCAGTATAATCAGTCTTTAATTTACCTTTTTCTAATAAGAACCATGTTCCATCAACATATGTTAAACCATTCTTATTCGTATCAAGAGAGCCTTTACGAATGTAGTATAAAACACCATCTGTTTTACATGCACCTGTATAGTTCCAGTTAATCTGACCTTTTTCAACATAGAAGTAGCCACCACAATGTTCTACTACACCTGTATAAGTCCAGTCAATTGTACCATTCTCTACAAAGTACCATCCACCACAATGATAAATAACATCCCTTGTTTCTTCGTTCAAGCGACCTTTATCAATATAATACCAAGTACCATCAATATAGACTACATCAGTTAGCTTTGTATCTACAGTCCCATTCTGTACATAATACTTTTCACCTTCATACTCAGCGAGTCCTTTAAATTCTTTGTTTACTTCTCCATCTGAATAATAGACAAAATGGTTATTTTCATACATAAGTCCTGACTTTGGTGTAACTGTTGGATCATCTTTATCTCCTGGTTTTACTGCATTACCATAATGAACAGGTTTCCAACCATTAAGTACTGTTTTAATTGCACTATTAGCGTCTGTATCAATATAATCAGCTACAGCTTCTGCAGTCTGATTGGCAGCCAAGCAGAATTTACCATTTGTAACAAATGGTGTTTCACCTGATAAGTTACCATATTCTTTAAATACTGCTGTTTGACCATCTCCAGCACTCATTTCTCTCCATCCTTCAGCATTAATGAGGCCATTAGTCTGAGTCTGGATAAATGTACTATTTGAAGAAGCGCCCCATGTTCTACCATAGTATCCTACAACACCTGTGCCAACACCATCTGTTGTAACATTACAATTTCTAAATACATATGGGCTTGTCTTAGCGGCTGTAATATAACCAACTTTTGCATTGTTAGAAGCATCATCCTTATATGTCTTCCACTGCAATTCACAATTATCAAATACTGCTGAGAATTCACCACAGATATAGTCAACATTACCGCCAATCACACAATTATTAAAATATGTATGATAATTGCAGTTTTTTGAACCATTTCTACCTAATGTATCCTGTGATGAAAGAATCTTACAGTTATAGCATTCAATATTATCTGCATCAATATAGAATGCGTTAGATCTTTCTTTATAAGCATACTTTGTTACATCAGCATTTGGCGCAAGTCTATTTACTGAAAGTGTAGAACCTGCAATATCAGTTTTTTCTGCTTCTGTAAGTTCATAGTTGTATGTATTCTTGAATGTTGTATCTTCAGCAATGAAGTTATTACCTTTTACAATAAATACACCACCCCAAAGATTAGCATTTGCTTCAGCATATGAATACTTGTCTCTTGCCAGTACTTCATTATAAAGTCCTGTTGCAGGATCAACTGAATAATATAATGTACCAACACCATAATACCATGAAACAGTATGACCATTACCTTTAAGTGTTACGTATGGTGCATTCATAACTGTCTGTTCAGATAAATCAGAAGTAAGATTAATTGTAACTCTTCCTGCTTCTCCTTCTGGTCTATTCTGCATATGTAAAATAGCTTCTGATGCTTTGTTTAATGAATCATAATCTCCAGGAACGCTGATTTCACTCTTGAACGGAATAGCTTCAGCTCCTTTTTCTGGAAGTTCAACATAAACTTCGTTTACTGTTGTACCTTCTGCCTTAACAGAAACTCTATCAGATGTCACACCACCATTAGTTGTTTCAACTTGTGTTTTATATTCACCTGGTTTTAATAAGCATGTATATGTGCTACCTGTGATTGTAGCTGTATACTTTAAACCATTAAACATATTTTCAAATGTTAATTCTTTAACAGTACCTGCAGGTGTACCTGTAATAGTACCTTTGACAGTTGCATCTGGTACATCATAAAGAGATACAACTAGTGTATTAGCTGTTGCTGTAAATGTATAACTGTCACCAACAAGTGCTTTTACACTCGTATCGTTTGTTGATAGTCTATATGTATGTCCTTCAAGAAGGTTTACATTAGCACCATCGACTAACTTAACTGAACGATTGCTTAGTTCAGTATCTACTGCTTTAATTTCAAAAGAATCATATAAGTTAGCATTTACATTGTTGAACTTAACCGGCACACTGACAGTCTTATCTACAACATACTTATAACCTGCATAGAATAAGTTATCAGTTGCACTTGTAGTAGACATAACATATGTATGTCCTGGAGCGACTGCAAATGAATATGAAGTAACTCCCTTTTCAGTTAATAATATGAAGTAACTCCCTTTTCAGTTAATGTAGAGCCTACCTTAGAACCATCTCCTGAATTAAAATCATATACTCTTAAAGATGATACAGAATTAAAATAAACTGTCATCATACCCTTAGCAGCTGGAGTGAACTTAGTTAATGTTCCATCTCCTGCTTGAGGAATAGTTGACATGTTATCGCTACTTGCATGTCTCTTACCTGCTGTATAGCTGTTATATTCCTTGCCATTCACTTTAACTGTTTTACCAGTTTTTGCAGTATACTGTGTACTACCTTGTCCTACTAAAGTTAGAACACTGTCACCATATTTATAATCACCTGTTGCAACAACACCTTTCTTAGCGATGTTATCAAGCATCATAGTGAAGTTTTCTGCCTTGCCTTCTTTCGCATAGTTAGAAACTGTCACTGAATGAAGATATGCTTCAGCATTTGCAGAACATGTGATAGTAAGTGTAGTGGCATCTCCGCTATAAGATACCTTTTCACCTGCGCCATCCTGTGTACCCTTGCCAGATGTAGAACCGATTTCTTTACCCGCTTCATCTGTCACTGTAAATGCTGTCGCATTACCATAACCACAAAGACCTAATTGGATATCCGCATTTCCAGCAACTTTCACTTCGATTTTATCTCCGTTATATAATGCTGCACCATGCTGTCCATCATGCCAGTACGCTTTGTCAGTATCTGACACTACCTTGAATATACCATCATCAGACGTATATCCATTGAGCTTTGTTACACCCGAAAGTGTAGTAAAGTTCAAGGTATAGCTATGCCCTGCTTCGGGCACATTTGCTGCTTCTACGTTAGTTCTTACACCCGGTGCAAACTGAAGTAATCCTTCTGTAAGCACTGTAGTAAGTAAAAACGCAAGAAACTTTTTTACTTTTTGGCTTGTTCCCATTTCTTTCCTCCCTTGTAAAAATTTAGATAGTGCAAAATCTCAATAGCGCATTCATACACTACCCCTTTTATATAAACAGTAAAATATATACTGGTTATACCATTCCCCAATATTTGTCTCGTAAATTCTAAGGTCAATATAATTTTTACCTAGGTGAACTAATAGTACAAATAAAAACGTGTGCACCTATAGTCATTAATTCCCAATTCACCATTAATAAAAATATTCAACTGCCTTAAAATAATACTGTACCATGCACACTGTACTTGCTATTCATAATATTCCTTATTCACAAATTCTTGCAATTATATTTTCTAAAAAGACATTAATATGCACTAAATTTCATAATAGAAGGAAAAAAATCTCAAAGAAAAGAGGCTGTAACGGATAAATAACTCATTATAGTTTCATAAAAAGCAAAAGACGGACTGAGGTCCGTCTTTTGTGGTATATTTTATTTGCTATGATACACCAACAAGATTATACGGCATATCAGACATATGCGCTACTAGATTTTAATATTTCTTTTGAAAAAGATATACCTGCTGATGATATTTTAAGAGCTGTGATTGAAGTTACGGAAAGGATAGATATAAATAAGTTTGTTGACTTCACTCATAGAAATTCTCACGGGTATGATGGTCTCATGATGCTCAGACTGCTTCTGCTTGCTTTTGCGGATAATGGTTATGCATCTACAAGAAAGCTTGCAGAACTATGCAGAACTGACATCAGATATATGTTCATCGCACAGAATCAGAAGCCTTCTCATCAGGCATTTCAGAGATTCATCCATGATGATCTCATTATGTCCGTTGAAGAGATATTCTATGAAATGAATAGAATCATGGAGGATGAACTTCCTATCGATACAGATATATTATGCATTGACGGTACTAAGTATGAAGCCAATGCCAACAAGAACACATTCATATGGAGAAAAAATACTGTCAGACATAGGGAAAGACAGTGGAAGAAGTGTAATGATACTATCAAGAGAATCAATAAGTTCTTTAAGGAACAGAATATCAACTGCAGATACTCCATTCTTAGAGAGCCTAATATTGATTATCTATTGAGAGTTACAGATAAAATAGAGATTTACATGAAGGACAATGGAATAGAGTTCGTTCATGGAAAAGGATGCAGAAAGAGCGAGATTCAGAAGCTTTATGATGAGCTAGCGAAAGAAGCGATGAAACTTTTTGAATATGCACTGCATTTTGATATGCTTGGTGACAGAAACAGTTGTTCCAAGACAGACCCTGATGCAACATTCATGCACATGAAGTATGACTATTATAATCATACTAACGTTTTCAAGCCTGGATACAATGTCCAGGTAGGCGTGAGTGATGGCTTCATCAGAAACATTTACGTAAGCAGTGACTGTTCTGATATTCAGACATATATTCCCTTCATGGAGAAGTATAAGCTTATGTATGGCAAGCTTCCTTTAAAGACACCTGCTGATGCAGGTTATGGTAGCTATGATAACTATATGTACTGCAGGGAAAACGGTATTGAGCTGTTTATGAAGTATCCAGGATATTATGAAGAATCGAAGAAGACAAATGATAAGAATAGATTCAGAGTTTCTCATTTTGAGAGAACAGAAGATGGTGGGTATATATGTCCTGCTGGTCATGAGTTCGAGGTGGATAAGGTAACTACTGATACAAGGGGCGTATATGCACGTAGTAATATAAAACTAATAAATCATCACTGTGAAGGCTGTCCATTCAGATCAAGATGCACTAAATCCAGAATTGGAAGAAGCATAAACTACTGCAAGGAACTTGATGAGTTTCATAAGGAAGTAAGAAAAAATGTCACCAGTGAAGAAGGAAAGAAGCTCATGTTCAAGAGAGATAATGAAGCAGAAGGAACTTTTGGTGATCTTAAGGAGAATATGGGTTATGACAGACTCTACAGAAGAGGACATGACAATGTTCAGATGGAGATCTACCTTGTTTCAATGGGGCATAATATCAGGAAATACCAGAAACTGAAGAAGAAAATCAAGGAAACAGAAGAAAACCAGATGAAACAGGTCGAGGAGATGCTCAGATTGTTTATCTGCTGATAAAAATTTTTTTAAGAATTGAGCAGGTTCTTTTTAAGTGTGTCTGAAATATGAAAAGGTTATTCACCATGCAATTAATGTGGACCCCGAGTCAAGGACATTAAATAAAAAGGCGCTTAAAAATGATTAGAAATAAAGATATCCTCTAGGTGTAATTAACCAGGAGGATATTTTTATGTGTAAACTATGTAAATATGTAATTATTAAAGATGGAGTTTTATGTGTATTGGAAACAGATAGAATGAAGGAAGTCATAAGAAATGAACTTGGTGTATTTGACTACCGAGATTATATATTTGATGATGATCCATCAGTCTATCTTCTTGTAAAGGATTTAAGTGTATATGATACTGGTCATACTATTGTTTACAGATCATTTCCAGATGATGCTGACGGTTATTTTAATGGCACTGTTATATTCACTAAGATGGATGATTTTGGCTTTGCATCATTAAGTAATAATGATATAGATATAATCAGAAGTCATTTACGCAGACTACCTGATGGACTGTTTGAAATGAGTTATTCTTTGAAGGATAGCTACTAATTTCTCGAGCGTTGAGTTTCTATCAAGATTATTTCTTATCTGTCTGAATTTTTCCTTATATTCATCAGGCTCCTTTGCGACATGAATTAGTGGGTATTCACCAGTTATATAATATTCAAAATATTCATTTGGTGAAAGTTTGGCCAGATTGTACTGATAACGATCATTGTTGTAATAAACCATATAGGAATCTATTATTTCCTTTAGTTCTTCATATGAGCAGGCATTCTCTGTATATCTACCTATCTCATCTTTCATATGTCCGAAGAAGGATTCCTGGGGAGCGTTGTCCCAGCAGTTTCCTCTTCTTGACATTGACTGTCTGATTTCCAGGCTCTTGAGTAAGTCAATAAACTTGACACTTGTATAATGCACACCCTGATCACTGTGTATCAAAGCATCAGTGTGAATATTATGCTTATGTTTACTGTAAAGCTGATTGATTGTCTCCAGGACAAAGTCTACTTCTAAAGACGGTGATAATACATATGCAAGAATCTGCTTTGTAAATCCATCCTTTATCACCGATAGATAGGCTTTAGATCTTTTGTGACCGTAGAATAGATAAGTAATATCTGTTTCAAGCACATATCCAGGACCATATTCCTCGAAGTGTCTGTTTAGAATATTATCTGCATAATTTGATGTTTTCATTGCCTTAGCCATTCTTCTTGCAGGATTGGCTTTTCTTATTGGACAGAATAGTCCGTATTTCTTCATCAGTCTTGAAATCTTTTTATGGTTCATCACAATGCCCATGTGAAGAAGACGCATATGAATACCACGTCTGCCCTTGTCATATCCTTTGAACCTGTATGCTTCTAAAATCAGTTCAAAATCCTTACGGTCTTGTTCTTCTTTTTCGCTTATGGAACCTTTTCGTTTCTTCCATGAATAGAACCCACTTCTTGAAACACCTGCAGTATCACATAATGCTGAGACACTCAGATTATTACTAGGTGATTCAAGAGTTCTATCTATCATTTTATATTTTTCTCTTATTGTTTGCCCTTCTGCAGTTTTAATATTTGCTTTCTGTTGATAAATCTCACTCTTTTTAAAAAATCGTTCTCCTGCTGGAGAATTTTATTTTTCTGCTTAAGCCTTTCTAGCTGTTCCTCAATGGTAAGATTCTTTGTAGAAGGTCTTCCGGATTTTGTGCCTCTGGTATCCTTGAATCCTTCTTCCCTTGCTGCTTCTTTCCTTACACGATCTGTGAACTTGAGAGTTCGACTAGATTCTAACATATGAGGATCAAATCCATACTTTCTAAATATGTTTCCAGGCATCATGCCTTTCTGTAAATCAATCCAGAAGAGTTCTTTGAATTTTTCTGAATAGGTTATGCTTTTGATAGATACTTTCTTTACATATGGATTCTTTTCGAGTTCCTTTACTTGTTCATCACTAAAATAGTTTACTCCCATAATAACACCACCATTCTATAATCATTATACTATGCAAAATAAAAACCCTGTAAAACAGGGTCACGAAATAAATATCCTTTTTTATCGTGTCCTTTTTACAGGGTCCATTTTAAATAGTGAATAACCTTTTTAGGTGGCAATATACGAAAAAGAGCTGTAACGCTCAAGGTAGTAGTAAATACTATCTATTCGTTACAGCCCCCTTCAACAGACTGTAATTTGTAACACCTATTAGAGTTTTATTTCATAGCCAAACTCATGCAGTACAAATCCATCATCAAATGCTTCATCATATACACCGTCAGCTTTTAAAAATCCGTTTTTTTCATATAGTTGAGTAGCTGGTATATTTACATCTACTACAAAAAGTCTTAGGTATTCAGCACCAAAAGTTTTAGCCACTTCCTTTGCTTTATCAAGCATTAGACCACCTATCCCTTTTTTCAAATATTTACCATTGACACCTAATCGATCAATGTAAAAAGCTTCTGCGTGATTTTCTTTCCATTTAACTGCATTTTCTCCTGTGTTTGTTTTACACAAAACAAAAGCTGACACTATTTCGCCATTATTAAGTAAAACATAGAGTTGATTATTTTTTATATCTTCTTCAAAAAATTCGCAAGGATAAATGTCATCCCAAATTTGAATATCCTGTTCATCCATGTTTTTAATAATTTGTTTATACACATCTTTTAACTGTAGCAAATCCTGCATACCAGCTAATCTAAAATCCATTTTATCACCCCATCAAATTCAAAGTTACCTAACAGTTACCCCTTCATGAACCTATATAAGTCCATGTCTCGCCATTGTCCTTTGACTCAAACAGAATCGCATCCGATTCTCCGGCTGCACTCAAAACCCGGATTGTGAAGATATCACCTTCTTTTTCAGGCATCTCACAATAAGAATAATCATCCAATGTAAGACCGTATTCTTGTGCGGTCTTTGGAAGCTCTGTTACAGTATCCATCGGGAGCTGCACGGCAGTAAATGTTAGACCACCATCTCTTGTAAGGTAAAGTGTCGAATGTGTCTGGGATGCTCCTGACAAGCCCGCAACACCGAAATTGCCATCATAGAAAATTAGTCCTTCCGCTACGCCTCCATTTCCCTGAAATGGATCTGTGCTAGCTGTTTCCCAGTTGGTTCCACCGTCTGTGGTATGTTCTAATTGATAAAATCTACTTCCAGCTGCTGCATCTACAACAGCTAAGCGCCAACCCTGATTTCCATCTAAAAAGAAGTACATAGAACCATCGGACGAATCTGTTGTCCATGCATCTTCCTTCTTTGCTTCCTCAATCTGTGCGTCTTCCTCTGCTGCACTTATCATATCAGGACTGATATACTCTGGATTACTTATATAGCGCACAGGCATAGTTCCATCCTGTTCCGGCATATGCAAAGACACCTCAAATCCAAGTACTTCTCCTCCACTTTGCAGTTGTGAAAGTACACCTTCTTCTCCATCCACAATGACTAAACCTTCCGCAGTTGAAAAAGATCTTCTTCCATAATACAGAATTTCATACTGCTGCGCTTCATAAAGAGAAGCCCATGCCGCTACACGTTCTTTGTAATCCGCTGTTTTTAAAATTTGAAGCATCGGATTCAACTGCATATCGCTGTTGTAATTCGTATTCGCCTCCCCATCAACCCAGACAGTAATTTTTTCGTTCTTTGCTTTGTCATATGAAATCAGGTAAGTTTTTGTCGTTCCTTTCTCATCTTTTCCGTATAAAAAGGTATCAAGCTTGCTAATTTCTCCATGTTCATCAAATGACAGTGTAAAACTTTTTGTAATATAGAGTTTCTCAGGCAGATCAAGCGCCTTGTCCAAATCTGTAAAAATCCCTTCTACTCCGTCCTCGAGGAAATTGGTATGAACAAAATCGATCTCTTTTTTGTGTAGGAACTCATCGATTTCCCAAGAAAGCCTCCCATTATAAGGAATCGCAGCGTAAACAATACGCACACCAAAATACCCAGTAACAAGCAGTACTACTATGATTTCTGCTATAAAGAGTGCATTCTTTTTGCCCTTTATTTCCTTCTCTCGCTTCTTCCTACCTGAACACAACAAGAGAACCGCACAAATTATGCCCCCGACGACTGCAAGAAGCAGTATTGGCAGGTTTCTCCTTACGCCTCCATACTGGCATATCTTCCATGCCTGATATAAAAACAGAAAATAAAATGCAATTCCTATTTTTCCGATAAATGCATGAATTGTTTTCAATTTTATCCTCCTCATATATTTCCTATTTTATCACTCATACAACTTCTAATTTTTCAGTTCGCAAGCTGAAAGTTGTATGGGTACTTTCTATCTTTGGATTTTACATAATTAATAAAAGTACCTACTACTAATCCAACCTGAGAAATAATTTTTCCTATCAGTATTAGGTCAAATTGTGGCATATTAATTTTATCAAAACTAATCATATTTGCGGTGCTAAAAGTCGCATACTCCGCAAGCATATACATAATGCCAAATACAATCGAAAAAAAACATTTCCACCTTCCCATGTAATTATTTTTTCCAATCAGCAGAGAAATCACAAATGTTGCAACCGGAAGAGGCACCCACTGAAACATAATGCTATATCCCATTGAGTCAGTCCCACTGATAAAAAAAACAAAACGTTATAAATGAAATCGCCTAAATTCCGAGATAAGTTGCAAACAAAATAATCATAAACCGTTTATTTTTACTTCTTACCGTATTGGTACTTTCTTCAAGATAATCAGACATAGACTTTTCCTCCTTTAACAGATGATCAAGACTAATGTTATATAAGTCACTCATTTTAATGATACTCACAATGTCAGGGTATTTTCTTTATTAAAAAGAAATGATAAACCAATATTGAGAAAAAAACCTCTTTTCAAAGAATATGGTTGGAATTCAATCTGTGTTAAATAATAGCCATTATCATCATAATAAACTCTAGATGTTCCCTTTTGGAATACTTCTTCAGGAAAAATATCTTTGCATTTCTTTTTGATAATATTATTGATTATTTTATCATCTACCGTATCAAAATTGCCTCACCAGATTCTTTTTTATTGCTCTGTCATTCATCCCATCTACTGGGATTTACATTTTGACATTATTTAACAATAGTTGAGTCAATTCTTCTAACTCACCAGTAGACAAATCATTTTTATCTATCAAAATTATTTTATTATCTCTGCGTTTAACATATATATACTGTTCCATAGTACCGTACTCTTTAAATGCAGTCCAATAATTTTTGCTATATCCAATCTGAGAAATTATTTCTATCCCTTCAGCGTCAAAATGATACTCTACGATTCCAGTACGAAAAGACTTATCTAAGCGTAACTCCGCTTTTTTCAATACAAATTTTTGAAAAGACTTTGCATTGAACGCAAGAAGCAGACTAACTATTCCAATCACCATATAGACATACCCAAAAATATCAGAATTTATAATTAAAAATATGCCACTAAAAATAATAACAATACCCAAAATAATCAGAAGCGGAACAGCTATCTTACGCTTACGAACATTTCCTTTACTTTCCAAAGCAATGTTAATTGCAGCTTCTTTTTTTTCATCACTTAAATTCATACAATATTTAACCATAAAATTACCACCTTTACTTTTCACAGTTCTATAAATTCCGATTTTTCTAACAAAAACATACAAACATACCAACATATAGTCCAATTAATACAGCTACTATTCCTGCAATAAGTGACATAACAGCTGCAACAATGTCTTCCTTATTACTTTTATCATATCAAATTTTGACTAGGTCACCTTCTCTAAATTGGCGATATGTCGTTCCAAAATTAATTTCTATGGTTATAATTTCATAATCAACTTCATATTCATAATTGTAAAAGTAAGCACTTCTTCTATTTATTCTCATAGCACTTACACTTACTATTTTTCCTTTTGTATAGGTCAAACATCTACGCTTTTTTTATTTGGATTTAATGTAAACATATCCCTGTCTTGCAAACAAACTACATATAGAAAAAACATTAAAGAAAAAACTATTCCATAAATAATTGTTTGGCTTAAACTCATTTTACCGCCATCCATAAAACTCCCAATTTTCAAATCACAAACTGCACAATATAAGATGCAAGTATGGCAGCTACAGCCACAAATACAAGACCTTTTCCTTTATAACTAAAAAATATTGCAACTAGAATACCTGCACATGATTCTACTAAATTAGGCGTAGAATTAAAGACACCTGGGAAAGTCAACGCCCCTAGTACTGCATAAGGCAGGTAATAAAGAGCTGAATTGATGAACTTAGATGTAATCTTCTTTCTAAAGAAAGTAAGAGGAAGAAAACGAGGTAGATAAGTAAAAAGTGCCATCACTAAGACAGCTAGTATCTGATATCTTGTCATGCTTCATCCTCCCTTGGAAATAACCAGGCACCCATACATGTTGCAATAAGTGTTGCACTAATCAAGCGTACTCCAGTACTCATAACATTAAATAATGGCACATAAGTAAAGAGTGTATGGACTCCAATAGAAATGAGAACCACTATAGTTACTGGCATTGACTCCTTCATTGCTGGGACAATAAGAGCTAAGAACATACCGTATAAGGCAATTCCCATAGCCCCCTGCAAGGCTAAAGGCAATAAGCCCATAATGAATTCTCCCGCAAGAGTCCCTCCGACCCATCCTATAATAGGTGTTAGGATAAAACCTAGCATAAACTTAAATGTGAGTTTACCAGGTTGCAGACTGGCTAACGCAAATGTTTCATCTGTAATTCCAAAAGAGATGATCATACGTTCAGCTGTATTCATCTTCTCATCAATCTTCTGCGATAAAGAAAGACTCATCAAGAAATATCTAAAATTGATCAATAATAGTGTTATTGCGATTTCTAGATAAGTACTATCAGATAAAATCAATTGTACTCCTGCAAACTGTCCTGAACTTGTTAAGTTTGTAAGAGATATAAAAGTGGCCAAGCCAAGAGGCAAGCCACTTGATACACATAATACTCCAAAAGAAAAGGCAACTGGAAAGTAACCAAGTGCAATTGGAATACTTCTCTTCATTCCTTTCATTATTTCATTCATATTTCATCACCACGAGTATCATATCATAAATAAATTCGCTAAGTTTATGAAAAATGTTGCTACTAGATCATTAAATTTAACTTAACGCCTATTTTTCTACTTTATAGCCACCTAACTCAAATCATCATTTCTCGAACAGTTGTAAAATGATCTTAAAAGGTCAGGTGAGTGCTATGATAACTGAAAACCAGGTAAAAAACTATTTAAGATCTAAGGATAAGGATTATGTAAATAAACTTATCGAATCATTATATGAACAGGATGATGAAGACATTGATCCATCTCATAAGGCATGCCCTATATGTGGTTCAGTCCATTTCAAGAAGAATGGAAAAGATAAGAACAGACATCAGAGATATATCTGTCTTGACTGTCACAAGTCTTTTAGTGATAGAACCAACACCTTATTCTACTGGTCTCATTTTACTTTGGACCAGTGGCTTCACTTCATTGAACTGGAACTATATAAAATGCCTCTAGAGGGTGAGGCTCAAGTCTTAGAGACAAGCAAGACGACCTGCTTCTATATGCGTCATAAACTTTATCATGCAGCATCTGAAATCATGGGTCATCAGAAATTATCTGGTGAAGTTGAAATAGATACACAGTATAAAAGTATAAACCTAAAGGGAACACGTCCTCAAAATATGCCTAGATACTCAAAGAAAAGAGGTAAACAGGCTGCATATAGAGGAATATCTCATCACAAGGTTGCCATTGTCTGTGCTACAGATGAAAATGATCATATGATGATGCAGGTATCAGGTCTTGGAAGTGAGTCATTCGATAAATATAAAGCGAATAAAGACTACTTTAAGGATGTGGAAGAGTTCATATCAGATTCAAAGGCAAGCATACAGCAGTTTGCCAACTATCTTGAAGCAGTAAACAATAAGATAAAGACATCTCCTTTAGAGAAGAGATATCTTACTGATGATGGTAAATCATTAGGAGCTGTCAATGAGATGATGACAGAAGTAAGCTCAATGATACAGACAACAAGAGGCGTTGGCACCAGATACATACAAGGTTATCTAGATTTCCTGCTTCTTAAGAAGCAGGCTAAGTATACATTCAAGAGAAAGGAAATGGCATCTGAGATTCTAAGAATGATGATGGATACTGAGGCTTTCAGTAATGAAATGGTAAGAGCTACACCTATGCCTATTTCACTTAAGGAAGCATATTACGAATATCGTTATGGTATATTCGCTGAATAAGATTACTCAAAGCAACAATTTTCTTAAATTGAGCGAATAAATTTAAAATAGATGTTCTATTATGAAATTTCTGATTTCTTCTCGATCATCGCATACAGTATAGAATGGCTTACGACAATCAAGTCGCTGAATATCCACTGTACGTAAATCAGTCAACTGCATTCTTGAATGGGTAATCAGTCCATGATCATCTATAACAGTCAGATCTTTTTCAAAATGAGGATTCAATGGTGATGATTCTTTTTTTATGGATGTACAAGGTATGATCAGCATCTTATAACCTAGATCTTTCACGATATAGCACCAATGGCCATCCATCAGTTCTTTAGGAAACCCCCTGCCAATATTAAAATAAGCCATCTGATGTTCCTTAGGACGCTTATGAACATGATAATAAGTGTCTGAAGGAGAACCATCCTTCACTAAAGAACAATAAAAATAAGATAACTGACTTGTCTGATGCAGTAAAGAACGTGAATACTTCTCAGCATCATATAAGCCACTCTCATCAAGTTTATTCAAATAATTTTTGAGTTCTTCAATATTCCCTTCTAAATCTTCTTTCATATAAATATCCCTCCTACTCTTATATATACTTTTAAATTTTCTATTTTTCTCTGTAATTTGTATATAAAGTTTTATATCGTTTTCATATTTTTAAAATATCAATATTATTGATTGATTTATCACATATCAAGCATATAATAGTCACAGTTAAGATAAAGTGATATTAAAAAAAGCGCCAGGACTTGTATAAGTTGACGAGGACTAGATTAATCGAACTATTCGGCGGATGGTCTAGAGGCATAGTACTGCCTAAACGATGAACAAAAACACTGAGCAATCAGCCAACAGATTTCATCAGGTACTCCTTTGTTTTAACGTTTTTATTCCACAAAACAAGGAGGACAAGATTATGTGTGGTATTACAGCTTATTGCGGCAATGGTGAAGCCCTACCTTTTTTAATGCAGGGGCTTGCTAAACTTGAATACAGAGGATATGACTCTGCAGGTGTAACAGTGTTAAATAACACTCTTACAACTGTTAAGTGTAAAGGTCGTTTAAAGAACCTAGAAGAAAAGCTAAAAAATCATGATATGACTGGTCATGTAGGTATTGGTCATACAAGATGGGCAACTCATGGTGTGCCTTCTAACTTGAATTCACATCCTCATACAAATCCAGATAATACTCTTTCTATTGTACACAACGGTATTATTGAAAACTATAGAGAATTAAAAGATATTTTGCTAGAAAAGGGTTATTCATTCCAAAGTGAAACAGATTCAGAAGTTGTTGTTATGTGTTTGGACTATTTCTATGAAGGAGATCTTCTAGAAGCAGTAAAGAAAACATTAAACTGTATTGATGGAAGTTATGCGCTTTGTATTGTTTCTACAGAACATCCTGATGAAGTAGTTGTAGCTAAAAAGGCTAGTCCACTCGTTATTGGACGTACTGAAGATGCAAGTGTTGCAGCCAGTGATATTCCTGCTTTACTTGCTTATACTAAAGATGTTTATTTCCTAGATGATTTAGAAATGGCTGTATTAAAGAAAGACAGCATTACTTTCTATAATAAAGATGGTGAAGAAATCACCAAAGAAATGACTACTATTCCTTATGATATGGAAGCGGCTCAGAAGAATGGTTACGATACATATATGTTAAAGGAAATCAATGAACAGCCTCATGTGATCCAGGAAACATTAAGAGGTCGTATTTTCAAGGATTCTATTGTTTTAGATGAATTAAAAGATGTTGATTTTAATAAATTCAATAAGGTTTATTATGTTGCATGTGGTACTGCTTATCATGCTGGATTATGTGGAGCTTCTATTCTAGAACGTGCCACTCGTCTACCAGTTCTTACACAGGTAGCCAGTGAATTCCGTTATAATGATCCAATTATTGATGAAAAGACTTTATGTATCTTTGTATCTCAGTCTGGTGAAACAGCTGATACTCTTGCTGCATTAAAGCTTGCTAATGAAAAAGGCTGTACAACAATTGCAGTCACTAATGTATTAGGTTCAACTATTTCTAGAGATGCGCAGTATACACTTTATACTTGTGCTGGTCCTGAGATTGCAGTTGCTTCTACAAAAGCTTATACAACCCAGTTAGTATTACTTACACTTATTGCCTTATATATTGCCAATAAGAGAGACAATGCAATTAATACTGATCTCATGGAACAGTTAAATAATCTTCCAGAATATGTTTCTAAGTTACTTGAAGATGAAAAGACATTCGAAAGCTATGCTAAGCTATTAAAAGAAAAACATGACTGCTACTTTATCGGAAGAAGTCTAGATTATGCCAGCGTGCTAGAAGGTGCTTTAAAGCTTAAAGAAGTATCTTATGTACATGCTGATGCTTATATTGCCGGTGAATTAAAACATGGTCCTATTGCCTTAATTGAACCTGGAACTGTAGTCATTGCAGTTGCCACTCAGCCTCATGTTGCCGCAAAGACTATCTCTAATATTCAGGAAACAATTGCGAGAGGTGCTGAAGTCGTTCTATTTACTGTTGAAGGACAAGAAGTCAGCGGTGTAGAAAACACTTATTATCTTCCTAATATTCATCCTTTATTACAGAGTGTACTTGTTGCTATCCCATTACAGTTAATCGCATACCATACAGCATGTATTAAAGGCTGTGATGTTGATAAACCTCGTAACCTTGCTAAATCAGTGACTGTAGAATAACGAATAACGAATAACGAACGGAGAACTACGTTCGTTTTTTCTTCACATCAATAATAAAAAAATGTATAATATCTCGTAGGGGTGATAATGTGGAAGAATCAAAAGTAAAAGATTTAACGGCTTATAAGAACCGTTTCGAAGAGGATGCCTCTTCATTCAGCGAATTCCAGGCACGTGATTTCGTTAAAGAATTAAAGAATCAGGGTAAGACTGATGAAGCTATTGAAGTAGGAAGAACATTCCTTGAAATGGCACCAGAATTAAAAGGATATATCAATTATTTTGGCTATGCTCTTTATAATAAGTATATCAACATCAGCGATGAAGAAATTTCTAAGAACAAAAGTTTATTCTATGGTATCCTAGAAGAAATCGCAAAATATTGTAAACAGGAGAGATATTCTCCACTTGAAGCTGCAGTCAATAAGGCTATTAAGCATGTATTAAAGGCTAATCCAGTAGACTATAAGAAGTTATCTGAATTATTAGACTATTTAGATGCACCTACTCTAGAAGATAAACCATTTGTTAATAAAGATGGTAAAGAATTCGAAAGTAAGAAAGAAAAATGGTATCGTATGAAAGTACGTGCATTATATGAACTTGAATCATATAGAGCATGTGTTGAAACTGCGAACATTGCTTTCACTTACAACTTAAAGTGGCATTATAATAACCTTAACTGGGTTAAATATTATCGTGCAAGCTCTCTAGTTGAACTTGGACGTTATGAAGAAGCTGAAAATGAATTCATCGCTTTACAGGGTCATTTCAATGCAGTAGATTCATTTGAAATCCTTTATAAGCTTTATATGAATACAAATCGTGAAGATGATGCTTATACACTTCTAGTTGATAAGTTCTTCAAGGGTGGATTCGATTACAAGAATATCGAAGATTATAAGAAGATTTCAGCAATGGCAAAGGCTAAGGGTCAGGATAAGGCTCATGCACTTGCAGAATGCCTCATTAAGAAGCTAGAAGAAGAAAATGGTAAGACTTATGAAGCAGATGTTGATTTAACTGATTATGCTGATTTAACTGCCAGCGATGCATTTGATCGTGTATATAGTGAAGTCATCTATCATCTTGAAAACTACATTACTCGTCATGAAGGCAAAGTTGTATTCTACAACCATGATAAGAATTTTGGTAGTATCTTCCAGGATGGTGAAGAAAACTTATTCTTCAGACAGGCTGATTTCCTTGATGATGAAGAAGTTGAAAAGTATGACGTTGTTGAATACAGCGTAATTAAGACTTATGATAGAAAACGTCAGCAGATGAGTTCTAAGGCTGTCCTTTTAAAAGTTCTTTACGAAGAAATCAACTACTAAGAGCAGATTATTCTGCTCTTTTTTCTTGTATTCCTTTTTGTTTTTTCCCTAACTTTTAAAAGTTTTGTTTGACTTTTCCTTAATATTTCTATATTATATTTTTATATTATAAAAACAGAGAAATGACATAGTAAAGAAATGTGAGGCATAAGAGATATGATGGCTGGTGCGAATCATACGCAGACATTCTTGAATTCACCATGGAGTTGGAAGTACAAAATACTTCCCGGGTTGCCCGTTATCGCTATTTAGTGAGGTTAGTCTATGACTAATGAACTAGAGGTGGTACCGCGATAATTCGCCCTCTTGGGGTGAATTTTTTTGTTTTTAGGGGAAAGAAAAAAGGGAGGAATCTATTATGAAGAAATTTGTATGTGGTTTAATGGCAGTTGGTCTTGCATTAACTGGCTGTGGTAGTCAGTCTAGTACAAAAGATAAGGCTGATGTCAAGATTGGAGTCATCCAATATATGCAGCATGATGCATTGGATGCATCCTATAAGGGATTTAAGGATACTCTTGTAAAAGCAGGCTATAAGGCTTCTAATATTACTTTAAAGAATGCCAGTGGTGAAAACTCTAACTGTGAAACTATTGCAGAAAGCTTAGTGAATGATGGAAATGATTTGATTTACGCAATTGCAACTCCTGCAGCTCAGGCTGTTGTAAAGAAGACTAAAGATATTCCAGTTGTTGTATCTGCCGTTACTGATCCAGCTGGTAGTAAATTAGTTAAATCAAATAAGAAACCTGGTGGAAATGTAACTGGGGCAAGTGATTTAACACCTGTTAAAGAACAGATTAAATTATTAAAACAGATTATGCCTAACGCAAAGACTGTTGCTGTTATGTATGCAGGTAATGAATCTAACTCTGAAATTCAGGGTAAGATGGCTGTCAAAGAAATCAAAGCTCAGGGTATGACACCATTAATTAAGACTGTTTCTGAATCTAATGAAATCCAGTCAGTCACTGATTCTATTGTAGGTAAAGCAGATGCTTTATATATTCCAACGGATAACCTACTTGCTTCTAATATCCCAGCAGTTGTAAAAGTGACTGATCAGGCTAAAATCCCTGTTATTGTTGGTGAAGAAGGTATGTGTACTAAGGGTGGTTTAGCTACTTATGGTATTGATTATTATAACTTAGGTAGTATTGCCGGTAAACAGGCTATTAAGATCCTAACTGGTAAAGGTAATCCAGCAACTATGCCTATTGAATACTTAAAAGCGAGCGACTGTAAATTAAAGGTCAATAAAGCTCAGATGGAAAAGCTTGGTATTAAAGTACCACAGGAAGTATTAGATAAGGCTGAACTTATTTAAGGAGTGAAAGAGAATGTCTTTATTTTTAGCATTACAAAGTGCGACTTATCAGGGTGTCCTATGGGGCATTATGGCAGTTGGTGTTTATATTACATTTCGTCTATTAGATATTGCAGATATGACATGTGATGGTTCTTTCGCAACAGGAAGTGCTGTATGTGCTGTTATTCTTACAAATCATGGTAATCCAATTATTGCAATTCTTGCAGCAACTCTTGCAGGAGCACTTGCTGGATTTGTGACTGGTTTATTACATACTAAATGTAAGATTCCTGCTATCCTTGCTGGTATCCTTGCACAGTTAGGCTTATATTCAATCAACTTACGTATTATGGGTAAATCAAACATCCCATTATTACAAACAGAAAGCTTATATGACTGGGGACCAATGGTTGGTTTAACTGTTTCACAGTCTACACTTATTGTAGGTGTTATTGCAGTAGCTATTGTCATTGCCATTCTCTATTGGTTCTTTGGAACTGAATTAGGTAATGCATTACGTGCTACTGGTAATAATGAACAGATGGTAAGAGCTGTTGGTGTCAATACTGATTATACTAAGCTACTTGGTTTAGTGATTTCAAATGCCTTAATCGCCTTAAGTGGTGCCATGGTTGGTCAGTCAGTTGGTTATGGCGATGTCAAGATCGGTATGGGTGCAATCGTTATGGGTCTTGCGTCTATCGTTATTGGTGAAGTCATCTTTGGTCGTTATGGTAGTTTCTTAAAGAGACTGATTGCGATTATTGTTGGTTCAATTATTTATCGTATTATTATCGCCGTTGTTATCCAGTTAGGTTTATCAACTGATGACTTAAAGCTACTCACTGCATTTATTGTAGCTCTCGCATTAACTATTCCAGTATTAATGGCTAATAGAAAACAGACTGCAAACTATAAGAAACTTACAAAAGAGGTGGATGAGAAAAATGCTTAAGATTGAACATGTATCAAAAACATTTAACCTTGGCACTATTAATGAGAAGAAGGCCTTGATTGATATTAATCTTCAATTAGATGATGGAGATTTCGTTACTGTTATTGGTGGTAACGGTGCTGGTAAATCCACTTTAATGAATATGATTGCAGGTGTTTATCCTATTGATTGTGGTCATATTAAACTAGATGATAAAGATATTTCTTTGTATCCAGAATATAAACGTGCAGGTCTTATTGGTCGTGTATTCCAGGATCCTATGATGGGTACTGCAGCTGATATGCAGATTGATGAAAACCTTGCCATGGCTAAAAGACGTGGTCAGAAGCGTACTTTAAAGTGGGGTATCAAGAAAGAAGAAAAGAAGTTGTATTATGACCTCTTAAAGACCTTAAATTTAGGCCTAGAAGAGAGAATGACAAGTAAGGTAGGTTTATTATCAGGTGGACAAAGACAGGCTCTTACACTGTTAATGGCGACTGTCACAAAGCCTAAGATTCTCTTACTTGATGAACATACAGCCGCTCTTGATCCGGCAACGAGTGCTAAGGTATTACTTTTGACTAATAAGATTGTCACTGAGCAGAAATTAACTGCAATGATGGTTACTCATGATATGCAGCAGGCTATCGATGTAGGAAATAGATTGATCATGATGTACAATGGTCAAATCATCTATGATGTAAAAGGTGAAGAAAAAAAGAAATTAACTGTTCCTTTCCTACTTAAGAAGTTTGAAGAAGCAAGTGGCAGTGAATTTGTGAATGACAGAATGTTGTTGAAATAAAAACTAAGGGAAAGGCTATTGAGGCCTTTCCCTTTGATTATGCTGTATCTTCTTTTTTTAATAATTCCATTGCAAGAGATGCTCTTTGTACATATGTTATTCTATTAGTTATAAGCTGATAACCATAGGTGCAATAAACTTGAATTTATCTCTTTATATTTTCGTCAGCATACGAATATACCTTATTCCAAAATGCGTCATAATCATTATTAAGAGCAAGTTTTGAATAGCAAATATCTGCCTCTTCTTGTGAAGGTTTCTCCTCAAAAGCAATTAGTGCTTCTGCTTCTTCAATCAATCCCATATCAGTCAATGCATCAACAATATTCTCATAAGATTTAAAATCTAAACCATTCATAGCTAATTCCGTATCATAATCAATGACTGCTATGATATTTCTAATCCAAGAGGGTAATTTATCTAACTCACTTCTTATTTCTGGATATTCATAAATATCTGCCATTGCTTGAACAAAGTCCTCACCATTACTAATTTCTGATAATGCATCATCTATAAAACTCATCTATAATCACCCCTCCGTAAACTCCGATTTGTTATTACCATGATATTATATTTTTTCTTCATTTACAATTACATAAGTTTAATATACTGTCATTCAGTTTAAATTTTATCTAAAGAAACGACAGAAAATCCCTACCTCATTGTTTCACACTATCTTCCTTTACTAAAAAAATAGTATTAACCAATTAGTGAAAGAAATAATGGCGTAATTAATTTCATACAATCCAGAAATAGTTTTTCATCTATAGTTGTATTGCCAACATAAGAAAAGAAGCCTCCTGATTAGTTAAATAATTAGGAGGCTTCTTTTTATACTATTAATATTTAATATCTACAATTTCAACATCATAAGGTTTTGCAACACCGACTGTTACAACATCACCAATCTTATGAGTCATTAATGCTTTCGCAAGTGGAGATTCATTAGAAATCTTACCATGTAATGGATCAGTTTCTGTAGAACCTAAGATTGTAAATGTATCAGGTTCAGGATTTTCTTCAGATAAATCAAGAACTGTTACAGTAGCGCCTAAGTTTACAACATGAGTATCTACCTTAACATCAGAACCAATGATAACTGCATTCTGCATCATTACTTCTAATTCTTTGATTCTTTCTTCAATACGAGCCTGTTTATCTCTTGCTGCATCGTAGTCAGCATTTTCTGATAAGTCACCCTGGCTTCTTGCAAGCTTAATTTCTTCAATGACAGCTGGTCTTTCAACGTTAATAAGGTTTTCTCTTTCAGCTTTTAGCTTTTCAAAACCTTCTCTACTAATTTGCACTTTTTTATCCATTTCTTTCACCTCATATACGTAAATCTGACTACTCCCACGGGTGAGCCCGTGGGGTTCTTACTATCAAGTTTAGCTTATAATCGTACATCATTTTCAGACTTTGGAATACAAGTTTAAGTCTATTTAAGTAAGAACTTTTATTACCAAGCAGTCCAACGACCACATTAACGGTAAATTTCTATCTTATGATAAGGAAGTGTAATCAATCTTCCTGATGTTTATTTTATACTATTTTGATTCCACTATTCAATACTTTGATTCTATTAATCTTAATTCTTTTAATTATGTGGCTTTCATCCCATAGACAAGCCTATGGTTTTTTCGCCACTAATTAATAACATACTTATTTTAATTAGACAAGAACGATTTAATCGCCTAGAATACTACTTATTTTTGTAATCAATAAGTCAATCGCAACAGTATTAGTCCCACCTTCAGGAATAATAATATGTGCATATTTCTTAGATGGCTCAATGAACTGTTCATGCATTGGTCTTACAGTCTCTAAATACTGGTTACAGACTGAATCAACAGTTCTTGCACGTTCTTCTACATCTCTTCTTAAACGTCTGATAAAGCGGATATCTGCATCTGTATCCACATAAATCAGAATATCACAAAGATCTCTTACCTCTTCTTCTGCTAAGACAAAGATACCTTCTAGAATAATAACATCACGATCTTCAATGACTTCTGTAATATCACTTCTTGTATGCTTTGAATAATCATAAGTAGGTTTTTCAATTCTTTCTTTCTTTTTTAACTTCTTTAAATCTGATACTAGAAGATCATTATCAAAGGCAAATGGATGATCATAGTTCGTTTTTACTCTTTCTTCCATTGTCTTATCACTTTGATCTTTGTAGTAATCATCTTGTTTAATGATTTTTACTCTATGACTGCCTTTAAAACGGTCATAGATAGATTGTGCGATAGAAGTCTTACCAGAAGCACTTCCACCTGCAATCCCAATAATGACAGCTTTATTTTCCATGGTTTACCTTCCTTCCCATATCATTCTCTAATACTGGATAATCAATTTCTACATAAAGTATTTCCATCGGATGGTTGGCTACTTCCACCAATTCATTATCTTCATTATAAATCTTATCAACAGTAAAATAAATATTTGAATGACTAGGAGAGAATATTTCTATCTTATCTCCCACCTTGAAATAATTGCGCTGTTCAATTTTCGCACGTTTAGATTCTTGATCATAACCTAAAACACGCATAACGAATTCCTGTGTAGGATGCTCATCTCTTAAGTTATAAAGCTGTTCATCTACACCAGGATTATCATAAAAGAATCCATGACAGAATGCTCTATTGGCTGCTTTTTGTAGTTCATCTTCATATTTCTTTGAATCTGTAAAGTGATCAGGATCAGCGCAATATGTATCAATGAGTTTTCTATAAGTAGATACAACTGTCGCAATATAATGGACAGACTTCATACGCCCTTCTATCTTGAATGAATCCACACCACATTCTATCAACTCACCAATATGATGAATGAGGCACATATCCTTAGATGACATAGTAAATGGAAAATCTTCATTAATAGATTGTCCATTCTCTTCTAAATCATAATACCATCTACAACTTTGTGAACAACCACCTCTATTCGCATCTCGTCTAGAATAGTAGTTAGATAACATACAACGACCACTATAAGAAATGCACATAGCGCCATGTATGAAGTATTCTAGGTCAATATCAGGGGCATTTTTTCTAATATCCTTCAAGTCTTCAAAAGTTGTTTCACGACCTAGTACGACTCGATCCATCCCCATATCTTCAAAGAACTTAACGGCAGATGAATTAGTCACTGACATCTGTGTAGAGACATGTACTTCTAGCTTTAAGTTCATACTTTTCGCAAGATTCATAATATATGGATCTGCCACAATAATAGCTGTAACACCTGCATCATCTAATGCCTGTAAGTATTCTTTAATACCTTCTAGGTTATCATGATGAAGGATGATATTACATGTAACATGGATTTTAGCACCATATTGATTCGCAAACTGTACTGCTTCTTTAATATCTTCTATAGAGAAGTTAGATGCCTGTGATCTTAAAGAGAATTCTTTACCACCAATAAATACTGCATCGGCACCATAAATAATAGCTGTTTTAAGCTTTTCTAGGTTTCCTGCAGGGGCAAGTAATTCTGGCTTCTTTACAATCACACGACGACCATCAATAACCTTACTTATTGGCTGCATCTTCTAGATCCCTCCTCTTTACATCTTCAAGACGATAAATTGTATCATCATATAAGAAACCTCGATCAAGAGGTTTTGAAATCTTTCTTAATAAAGGAAGATATTCTTTTACTTCTTTGTCATATGTACCTCTTTCTAGGGCTTTAAGACAATCACAATACATACTAGTGACTTCCACCGCTTCTCTTGGATCCATAAACATTGTTTCAATATAAAGGTAATCAAAGTCCTTTAATGTATTGAATAAGTCCAATGTATATAATCTAGATTTGCTGAATACAGCCGTTCCACGAGTTGTTTCATATATATGACAAGGGAAATCCTGTCCACGTGGATTTATTGTAATAGCGTCTTTATTATGGCTTAATGTTGTATTACTTGCTGATTCATAGTTAGAGATCAAATGTCTTTTACTCATCATCATATACTGTACACCATGGCCTAAAACAAATAATGGCATATCACAGTTCTTACGTATTTCTAGCTGTTCCTTTAAAGATATTTCTTTAGAAACAAAAGCACCAGAAATACCATAATGAGATAAAGTATTCAGTGTACTTGAATTGGTATTAAGAGTTAAAGGATGATAAATCATCTTAAAATCATAACCCTTTTGATTCACCATACGTAATACACCAAAATCCTGGAAAATTAATCCATTGATTCCAATATCATGTAACGCATCAATATGCTTTTCTAATCCTTCTAGATCATGTTCATCATACATAGCATTCACATAAACATAAAGTTCTTTTGCCTGTTCTTTGATTTCTTTCAATTCTTCAATAGAAAACTTCACTGGTGTCAAAACACTATAGTCTGATCCAGCCATAATCAAAGAAACACCCATATCAACATAATCATGAAGATATCCACGATCATTTAAATTAATTGCGATTTTCATTGTGATCCTTTCTAGTAATGATACATAGACCATCACCTACCTGCACATAATGTGCATCATACTCTTCATTAGAGAAGATCCAGTCTTTAAAACGTTTGATTTTTCTTACAAGAGCACGTGTGTTTCGATTCTTAATATTTGGTATATCAAAAATCATGCCATGGAAATCAAGATTATCCACTAACACAAAACCATCATCCTTTAAATAAGGAACATATTTTTCAAAGAAACGCTGATATTGCGCTTTAGCTGCATCAATAAAAAGACAATCATAAGGTGCATGATTCAACAATGTATCATCAAACTCTAATGCATCTTCATGATAGATTGTGATGTTGTCTTCCTGATGGAAATCCTTAATATTTACAACTGCTTCCTGATAACGTGTATCATCTCTTTCAATTGTATCTACATGAAGACCTTTGACATGAGTTACCATCATTAAAGATGAATACCCAATGGCACTTCCAATCTCTAATACAGACTCCGCATTTCTCTTATTTAATTCATCAATAAGGTATTCAATACCTTCTTTTTGCATAATAGGCACATCTTTCACAAGTGCATATTCTTCTAATTCATAAAATGATTTCATTAATACCACTTATTCTCCTTCACTACTTTTTGATGTTCTCCATATGTCTTTGAATAGATGACAGTCCCATCTTTCTTCGCAAAGAAGAATAAATAATCAGATGGTGTATAGTTTGCGACTGCATCCATAGTCTTTTGTGGGACACATGCAATAGGACCAATAGGAAGTCCTGCATATTTATATGTATTATAAGGAGAATCAATCTTAGTCATCTTTGTAGAGACTTTGACACCTGTTCTATTTAATGCATAGTTGACAGTAATATCTGACTGTAATCTCATACCAGTCTTTAAACGATTGATAAATACGCCCGCAATGGCTGGACGGTCTTTATCAAATAAAGATTCTCTTTCTACGACTGAGCATAATGTTAAGAATTGATGAGGTGTATAGCCAAGCTTAGTCATTGAATCCTTATAAGGTGTTAATTGTTGATCCATATAATCCAGCATTTCTTCTGTGACCTTTTCAATAGTTGTAGATTCACCATAAAGTACATATGTTTCTGGATAGAGATAACCTTCTAATGGATAAAGAATACCCTTTTGAAGAATATCATCACTTAAGAACCAATATTTAGAAATTAACTGCTTTAAATAAGCCTGATCAGCCCATTTATCTAATACTTCTTGTTCTGATTTACCAGTTACATTTGCAACCTTTTTAGCTGCCTGAGGAATTGTGATTCCTTCAGGGATAGTTAAGGAAGACTTCACAACATAAGAGCTGTTCATCTTTGACATGATGCTATACATCTTTGAAAGAGACATGTTCTTATTCAGATTGTAAGTCTGAGAAACAACAGACGGTTTATGAAGTTTTAAATAAACCTTCGCTGCCAATGTGTTTTTTACTAAACCTTTTGATTTTAATGTATTTAATACTGTATAGGCATTCTCACCTTTTTTTACAGTCACCTGTACGACTTCACTTTTAGAAGAGACACGTCCTGTACCTGTTACATAAAATAAGCCTGTACCACCAATCAATAATACAACTACAAGGACTGCCGCTATGATTTTCTTTTTCATACATACATCTCCTTTTCCTTAACCATTATATAGAATTAAGCCGATAATTGCCATAAAAAAATAAGGCATGAAAATGCCTTATTTTACTACACGCAAGTTTTCTGCTCCTTTTTCCATACATACTGGAGCATGGATTGTGAACTGATGATGTGTTTCATATAAAACAGCACGCTTTTCATCTTCTTTGATTTCAAAACTTTCAAGTGATCCACCCTGTTTACAGGCAACAAGTACGTACTTATCTCTAAATAAGAGTAAAGATTTAGGTCCTTCATCTGTTTCCATACAGTCCACTCTTGTAAGTTTTCCTGTTTCTGCGTCTCTTTCAAAGGCAACAAGTGTATCATCACCTTTATTAATCACAAAGATGAAATGTCCATTTTCAGTAATAACCATATCCATAGGCGTATTCACGCCATCATATTCATCTTTAGAATAAGTCATCACTTCATCTACTAATGTAAACTTGTTATGCTTTACAGCATAACATGTAATAGTGCTTGAGATTTGATTAAGGATATAGGCAAATTTACGATTCTTAGAATAAACAAGCTTCAATGGACCACTACCAGGAGTGAGCTTGAATGATAATTCTTCATCCTTGATTAATTCACCTTTTTCACCTTCAGTAAAGAAGATTACTTCATCGCCACCTAAATCAGTGACAACAAGTCTTGTATTATCTGGAGTGAATGTCATGAATGTTGGATGAGATTCAGTCTGTTTTACTGGATCAATACTATGCCCATCTAATTTCACTGTCTTTGATACTCGAACGATTTTAGAAGTCTTAATAGGTACAGTAACAACTTCACCATTATAATAATCAATTGCATAGGCATAATCACGCTCTTTATTTAAGACAGTCTGGATATATGTACGTCCTTCATGTCCTACTCTAGCTGCAAGTCCTAGCTGAACTTCCATGCAGGCATACTGCCAGATACCACCATCCTGAGCACGTCCTGTCCCATTACGATAAGTCAAGTACATAAAACGTCCATTTTTATTCATTGCGAGAGGGCTGGCAAGAGACTTAACGAAAGATTTCTTAATGATTTCTCCGTTGTCTACATTAAAATAGAATGCATAGATACCACGATCAAGGTCTGTTCCTTCACTACCTACAAAGAAAATATCTACTGTTTTTGTTTTACTAAAAAGTCCCATAATTATCTCCTTACTAAAACTAGGTAACGGTTGTTACCTAGTTCTTATCACATTCAGAACAATCTGTGACGCAGTCCCCATCCTCGCATACGCAGCCATCACATTTATCATCTGTTTCTTCTTCATCATGCATATTGAAGTCTTCTAGAACTTCTTCTAGACGCTCCCATTCAGCTGGATCTTCGATATCGTATAGATGATTATCATCATCATAACGAGATGCAAAAATCTGCTCATCATCGTCTTCACTATAATACATGACATATTTATTTCCATTCTCTTCATCTTCATAAGTGAAAAGAATTTCAAATACGTTTTCTTCCCCATTATTATCAGTAATCACAATTTTATTGTCGTCCATTGCTTATCTCCTTATCTTATCAAGATAGCCCTGAAGAATTTCAACTGCTGCCATCTTATCAACAACCTGTTTACGTTTCTTTCTAGAAACATCACCAAAAATCAGATTATTTGTCGCAATAACAGTAGTCAATCTTTCATCTTCAAGAATAACTTCAACATCCATCATCTTCTCTAAACGTTCTTTAAAATCAATAGAAATCTGTGCACGTTCACCAAGATCACCATTCATATGCTTAGGTAATCCTAAAACAATTGTATGAATATTATTCTCTTCTACGATATTCTTGATATGATAAGCACATTTCTTATAAGCGTTTTCGCTAAAATGATAAGTTTCTACACCATGTGCAAGCATTCCTAATGTATCACTTATCGCAACACCGCAAGTACGTGAACCTAAATCTAGTCCTAAAATCTTTTCCACTATTTAGACTCCAAATAGAACTTTACAAGTTCTTCAATAATTTCATCACGATCAGCCTGCTGAATAATAGATCTTGCACTCTTATGACTTGAAATATAAGCAGGATCATTAGAGATCAGATAACCAGCAATCTGGTGAACTGCATTATATCCTCTTTCTTCTAAAGCCTCAGCAACTGTCATCAAATTATTTCTAATTACTTCTCGCTTGAGATCTTCTGAGTTAAATACTCTTGTCTGTGTATAATCTTGTGCCATAATGAACCCCCCTATACAATTTATATTTTAGTATAAACGAAGATAAAATTCAATTTTTTTACAATTTAGATTTTACGGCAGTGATTGCTTCATCAATCTTATCTAATGTTGGTGCACCACCCTGAGCGAAATCTGGTTTTCCTCCGCCACGACCATCAAGTACTTCATTCATAGCCTTAACTAATACACCTGCTTTATATGTATTTGTAAGATCCTTAGTAATACCTACAAAATATGAATTCTTTCCTTCAAAAGTGCTTGTCACTACGACAATACCACTTTCTAACTGGTCTCTAAAATCAAATGCCATCTGTTTAGCGGCTGCATTATCCTTTTCTACATGAGTATAAAGGAACTTCACACCATTGACTTCTTCAACCTGAGATGCCTGGTTCTTTGCTTCTAATGCATTCAACTTACTTGTTAATGTTTCGATTTCTTTCTTCATTGCATTAAGTGTAGTCATAGTGCTTTCAGCCTTTTCTACGATTTTATTCAAATCATTTGCCTTAAGTACAGTACCTACTTCTTCTAAAGTTTCTTCAGATTTTCTTAATGCTTTATAAGCTCTCACATTAGTGACTGCTTCAATTCTTCTTACACCAGAACCAACTGAAGTTTCCATTTCAATCTTGAATAAACCAATCTTTGCAGTATTAGAAACATGTGTACCACCACATAATTCTACTGAGAAGTCACCTACACGTACAACTCTTACAACATCACCATATTTTTCATCAAATAAAGCTGTTGCCCCTGCACTGATGGCTTCTTCCTTAGGCATTTCTTTAACATCTACATCAACACCCTTGAAGATATATTCATTAACCATATCTTCTACAGCTGTTAATTCTTCTTTAGTCATCTTTGATGGATGAGTGAAGTCAAAACGTAATCTGTTTTCATCTAAGTAAGAACCAGCCTGTCCAACATGTGAACCTAAGACATTCTTTAATGCGGCATCTAATAAGTGAGTTGCTGTATGGTTATTTTCAATTAAAGTACGACGTGCTGTATCCACTGTTAATTCTACAGTATCACCTACATGTACACTGCCACTCGTTAACTTAATATAATGTAAATGCTGACCATTAGGAGCCTTTAATACATTAGTGACTTCCGCATCAAACTGATCAGAATGCGCAGAACCTGTATCTGCACACTGACCACCCATTTCAGCATAGAAGTTAGTTGTTTCAACGATGATTTCACCTTCATCAGTCAGTTCATCGACCTTTTCTCCATCCTTGAATAAACCTATAACTGTAGTCTTACAAGGTGCTGTGTCATAAACGAAAGTAGAAGGAGTAGTGAAATCCATTAAATCAATCTTCTGAGAAGCCATTGATTCTCTTTCACCACGTGCTGCACGAGCACGATCCTGCTGTGCTTTCATTTCTACCTGGAACCCTTCGCTATCAACAGTGAAACCAGATTCTTCTGCGATTTCAATAGTTAATTCTAGTGGGAAACCATATGTATCATATAACATGAAGGCAGTAGAACCATCAATCATCTTATCGTCAGAGTGTGCAATAACATCCTTGATCTTCTTTTCACCCTGAGATAATGTCTTATGGAATGCCACTTCTTCTTTCTTAACAGCTTCCTTAACGAATTCTGCTTTTTCTGGAAGATAATCATAGAATTCTTTCATGTTATCTACTACAACATCTACTAAAGTATATAAGAAAGGCTTATCGATACCGATGTTCTTACCGTAACGAACAGCTCTTCTTAAAATTCTTCTTAATACATAACCACGTCCTGCACGGTCAAACATAGCACCATCACTTAATGCGAATGTTACAGTACGGATATGATCGGCAATAACTCTATAAGCCATCTTATCTTCTGCATACTTTACATCAGCTAATTCTTCTGTTGCATGAATGATAGGTAAGAATAAGTCTGTATCAAAGTTTGTTTCACCTTCCTGGATGATTGAAGTAATTCTTTCAAGACCCATACCAGTATCAATATTCTTATGTGGTAATTCTTTATAATCTTTACGATCAATTGTAGGATCACAATCAAACTGAGAGAATACGATATTCCAGATTTCTACATAACGATCATTTTCCATTTCTTCAAAGAATAGTCTTTCGCCGATATGATCTGGGTCATATTTTTCTCCACGGTCATAGAAAATTTCACTATCTGGTCCACCAGGTCCTGCACCGATTTCCCAGAAGTTATCTGCAGTCTTTAAGATATGTGATGGATCTACACCACATTCTTTAGTCCATACATTGTATGCATCTTCATCATCTGTATAAACAGTGATATATAATTTATCTTTATCAAAAGCAAGCCATTCTTCCCCTGTTAAGAATTCCCATGCAAAATGAATTGCTTCTGTTTTAAAATAATCACCAATAGAGAAGTTACCTAACATTTCAAAGAATGTATGGTGACGTGCTGTCTTCCCTACGTTTTCAATATCGTTTGTACGAATAGATTTTTGTGCATTTGTGATACGATTACATGCTGGTTTTTCTGTACCATCAAAATATTTCTTTAATGCTGCTACACCTGCATTGATCCATAATAATGTTGGGTCATCATGTGGAATCAATGAAGCACTTGGTTCAACCATATGTCCCTGTTTCTTGAAATATTCAAGGAATAATGCACGAGTCTGATTACCTGTTAACTTTTTCATAATATCCTCCTAAATAAAAAAGCCGTTCCTTAAAAGGAACGACTTAAATCGCGGTACCATCCTTATTCATAGATACTATCTATGCCCTTTATGACTTTAACGCAGTCATACGTTGATGTTTACATCACTCTCGAAAGGAGCCTTCCTTCATACACCCAAGAACTTGCACCACCCGTTCTCTCTCTTAAGACCTCTATGAAGTACTTGTCTTTCTCAACGATTATGCACCTATTATACATAAAAAAAAGATAAGGCGCAAGCCTTATCTCTATTCTTCGATTAAAGAACCTTCTGCAAGCATTTCACCCTTGATTGGTAATAACTTGTAGATAAGTTTCATAAATACTGCATCAAATGGTAACATGATTACTGTAGTTACAATATTGAATACTGTATGGAAGTTTGCCACCTGATGAGCTGGAGTTCCAGAGAATTCAGCAATCCATGATAATAATGGTGTAGCAGAACATATAATCAAGAAGAAGATTGTACCTACCAAGTTAAATAAAACATGGAATGTCGCAATACGCTTAGAATTTCTACATCCAGTCACTGATGCAAGAATGGCAGTAATACAAGTACCGATGTTTAATCCACATACCATGAATGCTGCTGTGCTAAATGGAACTAAGCCCTTAGTTGCAAGTGCAGAAAGGATACCTACTGCTGCACCAGAAGACTGAATCAAAGCAGTAAAGGCAGCTGCAAATAATACTGCAAGTATTGGATTAGAAAGAGTTGTCATTAATTTAATAAAGACCGGTTCCTTCTGAAGTGGCACAACGGCCCCGCTCATCATATTCAGGCCCATGAAAAGGATACCAAATCCAGTCATGACTGAACCAATGCCTCTTACCTTACGACTCTTAAAGAATAAGCACATGAAGACACCCACAACTGCAAAGACCGGTGCAACAACACCTACATTAATTGCAATCATCTGTGCTGTAATAGTTGTACCGATATTAGAACCCATTACAACCCAGATACATCTGTTTAATGTCATCAAGCTAGCATTCATGAAACCAATCAACATAACAGTCACCGCAGAAGAACTCTGCACAGCAGCTGTTACACCGATTCCGACAAGAACACCTTTAAATTTTGTATTTGTTAATTTTTCTAAGATAGTTTTTAAGCGGTCACCTGCAGCATCTTCTAAGGAATCACTCAAAACCTGCATTCCATACAAAAAGAGTGCCAGCCCACCTAACAAATCAAGCCAGTTAGTTATTTTCATAATCTCGTTTTCCTTCTTTTACCACTCCATTATAACGTGTCTCCACGCAAATGTCGTTAACTAAATGTTAAAATAATCTTAAGTTTATGTAAAGTACTTTACAAAAATAACTTAAATTTAATGTTTTTAACGAATTATTTACTTGATTATTCGAAGCCAGATATCGAAAAAGTAGAAGTATTCTGTCTCTCCTGAAAGCGTTTGATTAATGTTGTGCGTCTTTGTTCATCCTGATTATTATGTAGACCTCGAATAAAGACACCATGATCCCCTAAGATAAACAAAGACTGCTTAGCTCTTGTGATACCTGTATATAATAAGTTCTTCTTCATCATGATGCTATATTCTGGCAGCACTGACATAATAACAATCTTAAATTCATTACCCTGAGATTTATGAACGGACATACAATAAGCATGCCTTAACATATTGAATTCACTGGTACGATAATTGACAAACTGACCATCAAAGTCCACTGTCAAGCTGTCATAAGGTAAGCCTGTATCTTCCTTTCTTTCTATTTCTACTAGAATACCTACATCTCCATTATAGACATCATCATCCGGACGATTTCTTAATTGAAGAAGCTTATCTCCTTCCCTAAAGATCTTACCGCCCACTTTGATTTCAGCTTTATCACTTGTGGGTGGATTAAAAATAGCCTGTAATGATTCATTTAAAGCATCTATACCTGCAACACCACGATACATAGGAGCAAGTACCTGTACATCGGATGCATCATAGCCTTCTTCGACTGCCTTTTTCACAATAATCTGTACACAATGAGCGACATCTTTATTAGGACAGACAGTAAAATGAATATCACGATAATCATCAAAGACATGTGAATCATATTGATCGTTTCTAATATCATGGGATAATGCCACAATGCCACTGCCTTCTTCTTGACGATAAATAGTCTGTAAGCAGATATGAGGAATACCACTCAATAACATATCCTTTAAGACATTACCTGGTGATACAGATGGCAGCTGCTGGTCATCACCAATAAGCAGAATCTTATGAACATGACCACAGGCATCTAGTAATTTAGAAAATAAGAGAGTATCTACCATCGAGAACTCATCAATAACAAGGAGATCTATATCTAAAGGATGATCGGCATTCATAGAGAATGTATTAGTAGATATATCCCATTTTAATAAGCGATGAATAGTGGATGCCTCTAGTTTAGTTAATTCTGATAGTCGCTTAGCCGCACGTCCTGTAGGTGCTACTAAGCCAATCTTTTCATCAGGATATAATGAACGATAAACCTTTAAAATAGCCTGTACGATTGTTGTTTTCCCTGTACCTGGACCACCTGTTAAAATAAGCGCAGATTCTTCTAAGAACTTCTTAATCGCATTCTTCTGTATTTCATCATATGTAATACCCTGTGATTTTTCTGCTCTTTTAATTTTTTCATCAATTAAAGACTCTTCAATAGGATTAGCTGATTGATTTAGATAACGTTCAAACTTTTCAGCAATCATCTTCTCACTCTCATATAAATCACCTGGGTAATAACGATCTTCTTCCTGAATTACTTTTGTACCTGTAATATCATCTAGATTCTTCTCAAATAATTCATCAGGACATTCAGGTAGCATACGTCTGAAATTATGATAAAAAGATTCATAATCACTATAGGTACTTCCTGTTTGAAAGCATAAATCCATTAAAGAAGCCAGAATCCCTGCCTGAATACGTTTTTCATCAAGTGGCTCTACACCGGTTTTCATTGCGAGTTCGTCAACACTTTTAAAACCAATACCTTCTATATCATCAATAAGACGATAAGGATCATTCTGTAATACATCAAGTGTCTTCTCTTTATAATAATTCTGTATTAAAGTCAGATTACGCGTAGAAATTCCATTGCCCATAAAGAAAGATAATACCTGCTGATCATAATCCTGACTCGTGAGTATACCAACAATATTATTTTTAATTGTCTCACTCATATGAGGAATCCCATTTAAACACTCTGGATTCTCCTTAATAGTTGTAAGAGCTTTTTCACCTAAAGCATCTACAATTCTTTCAGCCATCTTCTTACCCACTCCCTTAAAGAGCGGTGAAGAAAGATAGCGGATAATCTCACCTCGATCATCCGCTAGAATTATCTCATAAGAAGACACCTTGAATTGTTTTCCATAACGTGGATGTGTCACATAGTTTCCTTTAATACGATAACGATCATCATTATTGACATAGGACATATTTCCTGTAATAGTGATTTCTTCATCATCTGTCTCAAAAACTGCAACTATATATTTATTTTCTGGATTATAGAAAATAACCTTACTTATAATGCCTTCATATTCTTCCATTATAGATAATCAATCTCCTTGCCGTCTTTATAGACTTTATCAATCGTACCTCCGCCTAGACATACATCTCCATCATAGAAGACAGCTGCCTGTCCTGGAGTGACCGCCTTGATTGGTTTCTTAAATGTAACATAAAGTGTTGTTTCATCAATAAAGTGTAAAGATACATCATTATCTTTCTGGCGATATCTAAACTTAGCCGTACAATCATATTCACCTTCTGGCTTTGTTTTAGATACCCAGTTCACATCAGTAATCAATGCGCCATGAGACAATAACCATTTATTACTATCTCCCTGAGCAATATATAAAATATTCTTATCATAATCTTTTCCAACGACAAACCAAGGCTCACCATTACCGCCAATACCTAAGCCTTTTCTCTGCCCGATTGTATAGTACATAATACCCTGATGATCACCAATAACCTTCTTAGATACAATATCCACCATCTTGCCTGATTTAGCAGGAATATAATTCTTTAAGAATTCTCTAAAGTCTCTTTCACCAATGAAGCAGATTCCTGTAGAGTCCTTCTTATGGGCTACAGGAAGATCAAGTTCTTCCGCAATTCGTCTTACTTCAGGTTTAGTGAGTTCACCAATTGGGAACAGTGAGTTATTTAACTGATTCTGATTCAATTGACATAAGAAATAAGTCTGATCCTTATTATTATCTACACCACGAAGCATCACAGATTCTTTTCCTTCAGTATGAACAACACGGGCATAATGTCCTGTCGCAATATAATCAGCATCAATAGACTTAGCATAATCTAAAAAGGCTTTAAATTTTATATGTTTATTACATAAGATATCAGGATTAGGTGTACGACCTTTCGCATATTCTTCTAGGAAATATGTAAAGACCTGATCCCAGTATTCTTTAATAAAGTCCACTCTACGAATTTCAAGCCCAAGATGAGTCGCAACAGCCTGCGCATCCTGATAATCTTTTTCTTGTGGACATACATCGTCATCATTTGTAGGGTTACCTAGAATATCATTATTTAATGAACTATCCCAGTTTCTCATAAATACACAGATTACTTCATAACCTTGTTTCTTTAATAAATAAGCAGCAACGGCACTATCTACACCGCCACTTAATCCAAGTACAACTCTTTTCATGTTCTACCTCCCTTTGTCTAGTATTCTACCACACAAAAAAGGCTCTTGAAAGAGCCTCCTATTATTCTGCGTTCATTCTTGTCATTGGAAGCATTGCAGCACCGATAGCACCACAGTCTTCTAATTCTGTTTCAAGTAGTGGAATATGATTTCTCATACCTACATGAATCTTCTGATTGAATTCTTTTGTTAACTGGTCTAGGAAATACTTCTTAGACTTCATAACACCGCCACCTACTACAAAGCAATGTGGATCAACTGTATGTGCGATATTTGCGAATAATGTAGCAAGTTCACTAATACATTCATCCGCAATACCCTGAGCTGTTTCATTACCTTCAGCCGCTAATCTAAATACATCACCTGCATGATGTACTAAATCCTTTCCAAGAGCTTCCTGACCCTTTCTAGTGATTGCAGTACCAGAACATTCTCCTTCTGCAGCACCTGGGTTTAAAGCCCCCTGCTTATAACCATTATTCTTAACGATAATATTACCGATTTCACCAGCATGTCCTCTACCGCCAGAAATTAGCTGTTTATTTACTGTAAAAGCGCCACCAATACCAGTAGAAACTGTTACATAATAACAAGTTGGATAATTCTTACCAGCACCTAATACTGCTTCAGCAAGACCAGCAACGTTTGCATCATTATCTAAAAATACAGGTTTATTGAATTTTGTAGATAACTTTTCAGCAATTGGGTAATTTTCAAAACCAGGAAGGTTGCTTGCCATAATCATAACACCCTTTACAACATCAACTGGTCCAGGTACACCAATACCAATACCTTCTACATTTTCAATACCACCACATACTGTATAATCGATTGCTTCAATCTGACGACAGATTTTTGCAGTAACAGCATCTGGTCCTTTTTCTCTTTCAGTAGCATCCTTCACTTCACTATATGACTGACCATTTTCATCAACAAGTAAAGTTCTTACGTTTGTACCACCTAAATCAATTCCAATATAATACTTCATGTTCTCTATACCTCCTTGAAATATTATATTACATATTACACTTCCACGCTATGAAAAAAGTTCTTTTTGTATCTTTTCTAACTGTTCTGGTAATTGTGAAGTAACCGTTTTACCTTTTAAGTAACTCATAGAGCCTATCGGATTCACAAAAGTTAATCGATAAGCATGGAGGAATTGATGATTAAGATGGAATTTCTTCTTTACTTCCTTATTCCATTCAAAATCTCCATATTTACTATCACCCATAACCGGATGTCCTGTCGCACTTAAATGGATACGAATCTGATGTGTACGGCCGGTGATGAGCTGTACTTCTACTAAAGAGCAAGTAGAACATCTTTTTAAGACATGCACTATTGTTTTCATAGATAAAGCCCCCGGTGTATCTTTCTTTACTAAATACATCTTTCCTTCATCTTCATTCTTTTTGACATATCCTGATAATGTGGCATCCTTCATATGTCCCATTGCAATAGTGAGATACTTCTTTTCAATGCCTTGTCTTGTTTTCATCATTGTATTTAAATCCTGAAGTGCTCGCATATCTTTACCAAAGATCACAAGTCCACTTGTATTACGGTCTAAGCGATGCACTGGACCTGGTGTAAAGCTGATATTCTTTTCTGGATCATATTCACCCTTCTGATGTAAATAAGTAAGTACCTGGTTAGATAATGTATTCACTGATTCATTAATATCTTCATGAACAAGTAAACCGGCAGGTTTATCTACAATAAGAATATGTGCATCTTCATAAACAACTTTAAAAGTAATAGGTAACTCATAAATTGTTAAAGGCTTTGTGTATTCCTTGAATTTATCTTCATATAAGAATAGTTCCACCTCATCTCCCGAATGAAGAATATAGTTTTCCTTTACTCTTTTGCCATTTACTTTAACATCTTTTTTTCTTAACATTTTATATATAAGTGAAGAAGGTGCCTGGACGAGCACTTTCTTGAGATATTTATCTATTCTTTGATGATCATCATATTGATCGATTACTAATTTTTTCATAACGTCTCCTTTACCCCCTCATTATAGCATACACCTCTTAGATTATGGTATAATAAAAGTCGAGGTGACAATCATGGAAAAACAAATAGATTCAACAACAATTTATGATGGAGCCATCATGAAGGTGACTAAGGAACACGTATTATTACAAGACGGTAATACTGCCGTACGTGAATGTGTGTATCATCATGGTGGTGTGTGTATACTTGCGATAGAGAATGATGAAATTATTCTTGTAAAGCAGTTCCGTTATCCAAATAGATGCGATACATTAGAAATACCTGCTGGTAAGCTAGAATTAGGAGAAGATCCTGATAAGGCCTGTTATCGTGAATTTGAGGAAGAAACAAATAGACGTGCTAAAAACATGCGTCCTATCTTAAAGATGCTTCCTACACCTGGATATTCAAGTGAAATACTCAGAATATATGAAGCAGAAGACTTCAGGGAAGTAGAAGATTCTTTGCAGTGTGATGCGGATGAATTCTTAAATATCATTAAGATGCCAATTGATGAAGCCTACAAAGCAATCTTTGATGGACGTATTATTGATGGTAAAACTGTCATTGCCGTTATGTATGCTTACAATAGAAAACATTGTAAATAGTAAAAGAGCTCTAGTTTTGATATGATGACCTCCCAGTAGACAGTGTAAATAATTAAAAGCACTGTTTGCTGAGGAGGTTTTTCTTATGGGAAGAAAAAGCAAGTTTTCTAAACAACAAAAAATTGAAATATGTAGAAGGTACTTAGATGGCAGTGAATCAGTTATTAGTCTAGCAAAAGAAATAAATGCTGGTAAAAACACAGTGAAAAAGTGGATTAGAATCTTTAAAGCGTATGGTGATTCTGCATTTGATGAAAAACCTGCAAATGAATCATATACAAAAGAGTTTAAAAGGAAGGTTGTAGAAGAATATCTTGCTGGTGAAAGCTCACTAATAGATATTGCGCTAAAATATAATATTCCTTCAGATAGTACAGTACTTGCATGGGTAAAGTTATATAATGATCATATAGAATTAAAGGATTATATTCCTGGAGGTAAGGAAATCTATATGGCAAAGTGCAGAAAAGTCACAAAAGAAGAAAGAATAGAGATAGTAAAGTACTGCATGGAACACAATCTTGATTATTCGGGAACGTGCAAAGTGTTTGATGTGACATATTCAAATGTATTTAACTGGGTAAGAAAGTACAGAGAAAAAGGTGAAGAAGGCTTATCAGATAGACGTGGACGCCGTAAAAAGGATGAGGAGCTAGATGAACTTGGCCTTCTAAAGAAACAGTTGAGAGAAAAGGAACGTGAGCTTGAGAGAGCTCATCTGGAGATAAGACTGTTAAAAAAAGTGGAGGAGATAGAAAGGAGAGGATATGCAGAACAAGCAGATTCGAGAATGAATATCAGTCAATCAAGGAAATCAAGGAAGAAGACAAAGAGGTAAGCCTATCAGCTATGCTTGAGATATTAGGTGTAAAGAGGGCGAATTATTATAAATGGCTTAGACGCAATAAGAGCGAAAGAGATCTTGAAAATGAGGAACTGGCAGACCTTATAAGAAAGTATGATGTGAAATTCAATCATACGCTTGGCTACAGAATGATGGCAGATAGAATAAACAGAGATGAAAACAAGAACTATAATGACAAGCAGGTCTACAAGGTGATGAAAATACTTGGCATCAAGTCAATCATAAGACCAAAAAGAAGAAGCTGTACAGTCAGAAAAAGCAATAATACAGCCAAGAATAATCTCAAAAGAGACTTCAATGCATCAAGACCTAACGAAAAATGGGTAACAGATGTCACTGAGTTCAAATATGGAAAGAATAATGAAAATAAGCTATATCTAAGCCTGATACTAGATCTTTATGACAGATATCCAGTAGGATATGAAATTAGTGACCATAATGATAATAACCTTGTCTTCAATACATTCAGATCAGCTGTAGAAGCTAATCCAGGAGCACATCCGTTATTTCATAGTGATGGTGGCTACCAGTATACGAGTCCATTCTTTGTACGTATGCTTAAGGATAATGGCATGGAACAGAGCATGTCCAGAGTTCACTGCTGCATTGATAATGGACCAATGGAAGGATTCTGGGGAATACTTAAATGTGAGATATATCATTATGGGAAGAAATATGAAACAAGAGAGGAATTAGAAGAGGCAATAAGAGAATGGATAAGATATTACAGTCATGAAAGATATCAAAGAAGATTTGGTGTGAGAACACCTTATGAAGTAAGAAGTGAAGCATTGTGCAATGAGAATCCAGTTCAGTATCCAATACCTGAGAACAAGGCGATACAGAAATATAAGGCGGCACATTATGCATAAAAATATGCCTGCCACGTAGTGGCAGGCATAGGTACATGTTTTTAATTATTTCACCTGTCTACTTGACAGGGGCGGATCAGTTTGAGCTCTTTTTCTTTAGTGTATAGTATTTAATAATTTCACTGATTGTCACAACAACTACATTCAATATATAACAATGAATCATCTTTAATGCAGAAACTGTCATCACCTGATTATTATTCATATAAGTATAATAGTCAGGTACTGCATTCGTGAGAGAATGAAGACCGTTGAAGATTGTCTTAAAGATTGTTTCAGCAACACCAATATAGGCTAGACTGATTGTATGTAGGACCTTTACAACTGGATGATCCATCATATTACCTAAAGCAACATGAACAACCAAGCCAAGTAATAAAATCATCAATGAAAGTAATAAGACATAACTAATATTTATAAATGTATTAATTATATGATGATCTGGTTTTTTCTTTGGTTCTTCTACGACTGGTTCTTCTTTGATTTCTTCTTTTTCCTCTTCTTTTGGAGGGTTATTTTCAGCTTCCATCACCTTTGCAATCACATCATTCAATGCAGCCGTATCCTGTGCATTAAGTGAAAGGGCCGTTGGTTCTTCTTTTTCTTCTTCTACAGCAGGTTCTTCGACTTCCTCTTTTTCTAATTCTGCGAGATCTTCATCATTGAAAGTAAAACGACGAGGACGCTCTCTTGTAAGTTCTGATAACTTAGATATATAAGTAGATTTAATGATCTTTAATAAATCAGGATCATCTTTATAAACTTCCTGTAAATTCGCAAATAAAGACTTTAATTTAGCCACAGACATCTCTTTATCCATGCCAAGAAGTGGTTCAAAAATCTTGTAATCTTCATAACGACCAAAAAGAATATCATTTAATGCTTCATACATTGTATTGGCCACCTGATAAGAACAGCTGATTTCATCATCTCCTGCTTCTACCAGATCATTTAAATAGATGGTATTCATACCAATATTATTAGCTGAATGAAGAATACCATTCATAGAAGTAATGACTAATGTATCCTTAGGCGTTACCTGGAATCTTTTATCAATATATGCAAGAAGTTCTTCTGATGGAAGTGGCGTAATGTCTGTATCACATCCAATAACATAATCCACCTTACGATATAAAGAACCAAGTTCTAGATAATTAATAGCTGATTTTGTCTTATGTGTAGAAACAACTGCAATTGGAATATTATTCTGATGAAAGTATTCAAATAATTCAATCACACCATCTTTTGGTGATAAGCCCTTCATACTCAAATAATTGTATAAATCTTTTTCAACACTTGAATTCAACTTATTACTATTAAGTGTTGCTGCAAGAGGAAGTGTTTCATACATTGTATACATATTACCTAAAGCATGATAAAACTCATCCGCTGTAACAGTAATGTTTTTCTTCTTACATAAATTCTTATAGAAATTATAACGGAGCCTGTTTAGGGGGAATATACATCCATCCAGTTCTATGATTGCTAGTTTTAATTCTGTATCCTCTCTCATAAAATAATACCCCTTTCCCTAATCTAAACATCATTATAGCATAATTCCTAAATGATATGCTATCCTATAAACAAAAAAGCAGAACCGAAGTTCTGCCTTATTTTCAAATGGTCTCCCCGCACGGGCTCGAACCGTGGACCCTCTGATTAAGAGTCAGATGCTCTACCAACTGAGCTACGGAGAGATAGTTCTTGATATTTCTATCAAGAGTATCAGGTTTTATCCTGTTAAATTTTAAATGGTCTCCCCGCACGGGCTCGAACCGTGGACCCTCTGATTAAGAGTCAGATGCTCTACCAACTGAGCTACGGAGAGAGGTGTGTCCTCAACCGACGAGTTATATATTACACGATTAAGGACACTTCGTCAACTACTTTATGAACTTTTTTTACATTTTTTTAAAAACCTTTAAAAAAGATCTTCATCATTCTTATATTTAGAGTTTATGATGATTGTTTCTGTATGATCAATACACTTCTGTACTTCTGTTTCAAAGTCCCATTTCGCTTCATAGCCTTCTGCTTTATAAGCCTTAGGTTTAGTTGCTGGGTTATGTGGTGTAAAGATTGTACAGCAGTCTTCATATGGTCTAATAGAGATATCATATGTACCGATCTTTTCAGCAATCTTAATAATTTCTAATTTATCCATACATGCAACAGGACGAATAACAGGCGTTGTAATAACCTGATTAATTGTATTCATTGATTCAAGTGTCTGAGATGCCACCTGACCAATACTTTCACCATTCACAATAGCTAAGCAGTCATTCTTCTTTGCAACACCTTCCGCAATTCTATACATCATACGACGCATAACTGTCATTGCATAAGATTCATCACAATGGTCATAGACAGATAACTGTAGTTCAGTAAACGGAACGATATGAACTTTAATAGAACCATGTGTATAGTCTTTTAATACATTCACTAGGTCTAATACCTTTTCCCTTGCCAATTCATTTGTATAAGGTGGAGAAGCATAGTGAATACATTCTAAGTCTACTCCACGCTTCATCGTCAAATAACCAGCAACAGGCGAATCAATACCACCTGAAAGCATTAATAAGGCTTTACCACCAATACCTACTGGATAGCCTCCAGCACCCGGAATCATGTTATCCATAATATAAATAGCATCTTTTCTATATTCTACACGTACTAAAATATCTGGATTGTGAACGTCTACTGATAGTTCTTTTGTAGTATGATGGAATACATATCCTGCAATTTCCTTATTCATCTCAATAGATGTCTTAGGATATGATTTGTCATGTCTTTTTGTATCAATCTTAAAAGTATGACCTTCATCATGATCAATAATATAAGTAACAACTTCCTTGGCCTTTTCTAAGTCATGTTCTACCTTATAACATAAAGAGAAGTTGTGAATACCAAAGATTGTCTTTAACTTATCTGTCACTTCTTCCGCATTTTCTTCATTTAAATAAATATAAAGACGGTCATATGTTAATTCATACTCTAAGGCAGAATAGTCATGAAGTATTTCTTTTGTATTCTTTAATAGTTTTCTAATAAATTGTTTACGGTTCTTTCCTTTAGTTGTAAGTTCTCCAAAACGAACAAGAATATGATCTGGTTTCATCTAATTACCTCTGTTTCTTAATTCTATTTAATGTATCTTTTAAAGCATCTAGGAATATATCTAGTTCCTGCTTTGTAGTGAGATGTGAGAATGAAAGTCTTAATGCGCTTGAACTGATAAGAGGATCCAAATGCATTGCTTGAAGAGTATGAGAGATTTCTACTTTCTTACTTGAGCAGGCACTCTTTGTCGAGATATAGATTCCTTTAGTTTCTAAATCATGCACAATGACTTCTGGTTTATAGTGTGGACATGAAATATTTAGGATGAATGGACTCGCATCTTCTGGTGAATTGATGACAATATTGTCCATTTCACTTAACTGTTCACGTAAATAGTCATTAAGTGATTTGACATAATCATAGTGACTCTTTTGAGATTCAATTGCTTTACGCATTGTTTTCGCAAGCACAATATCCACACAGGCATTGCTTGTTCCACCTCTTAAGCCATTTTCCTGCTGTCCTCCATTGATAAGAGGAACAATACTTGCAGTACGCTTCTTATAGAGTAAACCACTTCCTTTTAAACCAAATACCTTATGTGCTGAGAAAGTGGCTAAATCAATATCATCCAGCGTAATAGACAGCTTACCTAAAGCCTGTACCATATCAACATGATATTTTGTCTTAGGATTCTTTTTATGGACAATAGAAGCAATTTCATGAATAGGATTAATTGTTCCTACTTCATTATTGACATACATTGTAGAAACAAGAATCGTATCTTCTCTTATAAGGGATTCTAATTCTTCTAAATCAAGATGTCCTTTTGAATCAACAGACACATAATCCACTTCAAACCCAAATACTTCTTCTAGCTGCTTAAAAGTATTAGCTACACTTGAATGTTCAAAGGCCGTTGTAATAATATGCTTTCCTCTATTCATATATTGGAAGGCCGTTCCTTTGATAGCTGTATTATTAGACTCTGATGCACATGATGTAAAGATTAATTCTTCAGGACTTACATGAAGTAACTTCGCAATATGTGAACGTGACTGTTCAATCAAACGACTGACCTCATAACCTGGTGCATAAGCAGAATCAGAATTCGCAAAATAATTTGTTAATAGTTTTGTATATGTAGAGCGTATTTCCTCATCAAGAGGAGTTGTCGCTACATAATCTAGATAAATCATCTAATCACCCCGCCTTAAATAATAACGATATAAAAGAAAAAAGTCCACACTAAGCGGACTTAATTTCTTTTCTTTTGATGAGTTCTTCATATTTTCCTGGTTCAAGTCTTTCTAGAATATCAACTGCAACCTGTAATGCATTGCGATATTCACCATTTCTAAATAAGACTTCAGCCTTAGTAAGTTCTGTATTGACCTCTAAGAACATTGAACGATAACGATTGGCATAGACAATGGCATCTTCTACCATACCCGCTGTCACAATCATATTATGAACATTATCATAAAGCTTATAGATCACATCTCTCGCCCCTTCTACCTTGGCACATAGTTCATTCAATACAACCGGTTTATGGGCTTTAAAACGCTTGATTTCTTCTACTTTATTATAAGAGTCAGCAATATAATCACGATAAGAATCATTCACAAGAGGAAGATGTTCATTCTTGATTTCAGACTTGATTTCCAATAAGACAATATTGATGTTTTCGATGAGTTCTTCTGCTTCCTGATTCTTCTTTTCAATTTCATCTTTCTGCTTTTCAAACTCTTCAAGATATGCATCATGTGTCATCATTCTTTCATAAAGACTCTCAACATGTTCTAACATATCTGCATATGCAAAATGACCCGACTCCATCTGTTCAATAAGATCATTAGCGGCATTTTGAATCTGTATAAACTCTTCATGCTTCTTATTAATAACAACTTCTTCTTCATCAATCACAAATTCAGTAATCAAGCGACGATATTCCTTCATGGTCTGCTGATACATACTTGTAAGTCTCTGAAGTTCATTATAGCTTTCTCTCCATTTTTCCTTGAACTGCTTATATGAGTCAAGTTCTTTACTTAAATCAATCACTAATCCTTCAATAAGGCCAGTTAAAGGTTCAAGCACTTCTGCTGCAGCCTTAATATCTACATTCTTTACCTGCACAATGGATTCTTCCATCTGCTCATCCACTTCCTGACGGCGTGCAGCAACCTTCATTTCTTCAAGCGCATAATCATCACCTTCTAAAGAAGCAATTAATTCATCCACCTTATTGATCTTGCTTGGCAATAAATCAGATACTACATAAACATAAGAAGGAAGATCCTTTAAATTTTCATGAAGACTATCAATACGATTTTCAATTTCTTCTGTAAACTTCTTAGCATCCGCAAACATCTGATTATTCATTAATGTTTCAAGCTTTACAAAATCATCATCTAGTTCTTTAAACATCTCTAAGGCATGTGGCACAAACTCTTCAACTTTAATACGAATCTTATCGTATTCATTGCCTACCTGACGATACTTTTCTTTTACTCTGATGATTTCTATACGCTGGATGTTTTCTATTTCTGTCACCTTCTCAATGCGGGCAAGAAGAGCTTTTGCATCACGATCATAACGCTGTGTCATTTCCTGAATCATTGCCAGTTTCTTTTTGACGCCATGACTCTTTCCATAAAATAAAGCAGCATCCACCTCATCCACTAGAACACCTAATTCATTCTTCTGGAATTCAGTGATTTCTTCAAAATCCTTAGTGAACTCTTCATATTGTTCAACAACTTCCGGCATATTTTTCGCAATGGACTGCACACGACCCAATCTATATTGTAATGGCAGTGTTTTAATTCCAGTAATCTGGTTTTCTAATTCTAAGATTTCTTGACGATATACCTTTAACTTCACTGAATGATATATAATCATAAAAATAATCAAAACAATGAGGATAGAGGCAAATATTACTAGGTTTCTTACTCCTATATATTGTATTAGTTCCTTCAAATAATCCATAAAACATCCCTCTCTTACATATCGACTTAATTTTATCATATTTTTCAAGTCATTTCATTACGGAATCGTGAAACCATCAAAAAAATACACATCCGTTTATTTCTTTTTACGAAAATGTTTGCTCTATCTTAAAAAATAGGGCTATGATTGTATTGTTTAGGGAGGGTAAAACATGAATGAAAGTACAGATTTAATACATGGTAAGATATGGAAAGCGATATTATGGTTTTCTATTCCTATGTTAGTCGGAAACTTATTCCAGCAGCTTTATAACACAGTGGACTCTTATGTAGTAGGTAACTTTGTAAGTTCAGGAGCTCTTGCAGCTGTTGGACAATCCACTCCAATCATTAATACTCTTGTTGGTTTCTTTACAGGACTTGCGACAGGCGCGGGAGTAGTCATTGCTCAATATTTTGGTGGTAATCATTTAAATAAGATGAAAAAAGCGATTCATACATCAATTGCCTTAACTCTTATTCTATGTGTATTATTTACTATTTTAGGTATAGGTTTATCACGTCAGATCTTAATTCTTATTGGTTCTCCTGATTCAGTCATGACACCTGCAGCTTTATATTTACGTATTTATTTTGGTGGTATTTCTTTTGTATGTATTTATAATATGGGCTCAGGTATATTACGTGCTGTAGGTGATTCTAAGACACCACTTTATTATTTGATTATTGCGTCTATTATTAATATTATTCTAGACTTTGTTTTTGTATTGAATTTTCATATGGGTGTTGCAGGCGCTGGATGGGCAACTTTTATTGCCCAGGGAATCAGTGCGCTGCTTGTTATAATAAAATTAGTATTCTCGAGAGAAATCTATAAAGTAGAGATTAAAGAGATTTCTATCGATAAGCCTATCTTGAAAAAGATTATTGAAATAGGAATCCCTACTGCTCTTCAGCAATCCATTGTATCTTTTAGTAACGTAATCGTTCAGTCTTATATCAATACTTTTGGCGCCAATGCAGTAGCTGGTTATACTTCTTATGTAAAGATTGATGGATTCCTACAATTACCAATTCAAAGCTTTGCAATGGCTATTACGACTTTTACTGGACAGAACATTGGTGCGCATGCCATAGATCGTGTCAAGAAAGGGCTTCGCACTACAATGGCTATGACCTTTGGAGTTACAACTATTGGTGTTATTTTGATTTATGTATTTGGTGAGCAGCTTGTAGGTATCTTCTCTAGTGATCCTGAAGTGATTAAATACGGTTATTTAATGGCCCGTGTCTTCGCAGCAGGATATCTCACATTGCCAGTTATTCAGATTATTTCTGGTGCACTTAGAGGTGTCGGGCTATCTAATATTCCAATGTATTTCATGGTAGGTACATTCGTCTTTTTGAGACAGATTTATCTTGTGGTAGCAGTTCCTTTTACTCATAACATCGCAATTGTATTTGCAGGATGGCCAGTTACATGGGTGATCTGTATGATTGGATTACTTATCTACTACTTCCGTGTACATTGGTTAGATCATGTATAAGAATATCGGTATTATTCCGATATTCTTTTTTGGTAGTGGTATAATTATGTAAGGAGGTAAAATCATGGAAAGAATAATTAATTTTTTGAAAGAAGCAGATACTTATTACCTAGCAACAGTTGAAGGTGATCAGCCAAGAGTAAGACCTTTTGGAACAGCACATATATTTGAGGGAAAGCTCTATATTCAAACAGGGAAGGTAAAGAATGTATCAAAACAGATTCATGCAAATCCAAAGGTAGAAATTTGTGCATACAAGAATGGTGAATGGCTACGTATTGCAGGAGAACTTATAGAAGATGACCGAAAAGAACCAAAACAATCCATGCTTGATGCTTATCCATCTTTAAAGAAAATGTATTCAGCCGATGATGAAAATACAGAAGTATTCTATTTTAAGAATGCGACTGCGACTTTCTATTCATTTACACATGAAAAAGAAACAGTCAACTTCTAGGGAGAAAATTATGAACAGTAAAGAATTATATAGAAGACTTAATGATATACTCTCAAATATATCAGAAGAGGATTATCCAGAAATCTATAATATCATAGAAAATGAAATGGACTTTTCAGATGAAGAAGTCTATGAAGATGCTTATAATATCGCAGGAGAATTACATGAAGCAGATGGCACAAAGATTCTTCCTGAATGTGTCGCTGATTTTATCATAGATGTCTATACTGATGAACTTAATTCAGGAAATGTGAATGCAGCATGTGATATTGGAGCACTCTATTATACAGGTCGTGCTGGTGAGCAGAATTATAAAAAAGCTGTTGAGTATTATACAATTGCAGCAGATGGAGGATGTCGTCAGGCGCAGGAAAATTTAGGATATTGTTTTTACTATGGTAGAGATATGCCTGTAGATTATAAGAAAGCATTTCATTATTTCGCATTAGGGGCCTTTGATGGACATCTATGTTCACTCTATAAGATTGGTGATATGTATCGTAATGGTTATTATGTAGACAAAAATGAGGTAGAAGCATTCCGTATCTATATGCATTGTGCCCAAGGACTTAATGAAGATAATATTCATCTAGTAGGTGCTGATATTATGATGCGTCTAGGTGATTGTTTCTTTAAGGGCATTGGTACAGAAGTAGATAACAAGCAGGCCTTAAAATATTACCAGTTAGCTGAACAGATGTATTATGAAAGACTTGAATCAGGAGATTTTCTCATTAAAAACTGTTATAAGCATGTTTTAAAAAATCAAGAAGAGGCAAGACAAAAATTAAATGAAGTATTGCCTGGATATGAGTGGACAAAATAAGAGGTAACATATGATTAAAACAATTCAAGGTGATATCACAAAAGTAACCGACGTAGAGGCTATTGTGAATGCAGCCAATAATCTCCTACTAGGTGGAGGCGGTGTAGATGGAGCAATCCATCGTGCAGCAGGGCCAGAACTTCTTAAAGAGTGCAGGACTCTTCATGGATGTGAAACAGGAGAAGCAAAAATCACAAAAGCATATAATCTTCCTTGTAATTATGTGATTCACACTGTAGGTCCTATCTGGTGTGGTGGAAATCACAACGAAGAAGAATTACTTGCACACTGCTACTACAACTCTATGAAGCTGGCAATGGATCATGGTATCAAAAGAATCGCATTCCCTTCTATATCAACAGGTATTTATCATTTTCCTGTTGATAGAGCTGCAAAGATTGCAGTCAAGAGTGTAAATGAATTCATAGAGAATAACCCTGATTATTTTGAATTAGTAGAATGGGTGCTCTTTGATTCTCATACTGCGTCAGTATATGAAGCTGAAGTCAAAAAAACAAAATAAATTTATGTTGTTTTTATCAAGTTTTATTTGACTTTCTATACTTTATTCAGTATAATCAAACTCGCAATAAAATGAATAGCGGTACATAACAGTCGTGCAGCTACGTTCTTGACTTAGGGATGCAAAGTATCTTACCGCAAGAGAAATGCTTAATAAGAACATACGCAGGGTGAGTTATGAATTGTTATTGTTTTATGCAAATAAAACAATAAGGAGGTAACGTCAATGGCACGTTATACAGGCCCAATCTGGAAAAAGTCTAGAAGACTTGGTTTCTCAGTATTGGAAAACGGAAAAGAATTAAACAAGAGACCTTATGCTCCAGGTCAGCATGGTCAGAAGAGACACAAGAGCACTGAATATGGTCTTCAGTTAGCAGAAAAGCAGAAAGTAAGACATATGTATGGTATTAACGAAAAGCAGTTCCACAACACTTTCGACCGCGCTTCTAAGATGGAAGGTGTAACTGGTGCAAACTTCTTATTCTTACTTGAATCAAGATTAGACAACGTAGTTTATAGAATGGGATTTGCAACAACTCGTAGAGCAGCTAGACAGTTAGTAAACCATGGTCATATTTTATTAAACGGTATCAAGACTGATATCCCTTCATGTAGAGTAAATCCTGGTGACGTTATTACTGTTAAGGAAAGATCTCAGCAGTTAGATGTTATCAAGACAGCTTTAGAAGCTCAGACTCATACTCCTGGCTTCGTTGAAGTAGATGCTGAAAAGAGAACTGGTAAGTTCACTAGACTTCCTGAAAGATCTGAATTAAATCAGGAAATCAACGAACAGCTAATCGTCGAATACTATAACAGACTTGGTTAATTCTATTAGCAGCCTTAGGGCTGCTTTTTTATTGGAGTATATATGAATGCAACATTTAATTTAATCATGGATATTGTTGGCACTATTGCTTTCGCAATTTCTGGTGTGATGGTTGCTAGTAAAAAGAAGATGGATTTATTTGGAATTAATATTCTTGCACTATGTACTGCAGTAGGTGGAGGGATGGTAAGAGATGTACTGATTGGTGTTACTCCCCCTGTTATGTTTAAAAACCCAATCTTCGTAATTATTGCACTAGTTACTGCCAACTTAACTATTTTAATATTATATTTTCATAAGAAAACAACAAGAAAAAGTATTGAGTCTTTGACGACCCAATTATTATTTATCTTTGATACCCTAGGCCTTGCCGCTTTCACAATGGATGGTGTAAATGCGGGGATGGCTATTCATCATGGAATATTCCTTCCTGCCTTTCTAGGTGTTATGACAGGTGTAGGAGGAGGTATTATTCGTGATGTTCTCGCAAATGAACTCCCTCAGGTATGTATAAAACAGATCTATGCTTCCGCTTCAATCATTGGCGCAATCATTACATGTTTATTCATTAAATATGGGGAAACCAATGCTGCAGTTGTATTAGGCTTTATTATTGTTGTACTTATTAGAGTACTTGCAGCCCATTATCGATGGGATTTACCAACAATTGATTACTGTGGAGACAAAAACAAAAGAGGCTGTAACGGGTAAATAACTCATTATAGTTTCATAAACAGTAAAAGGCGGACCGAAGTCCGCCTTTTATGGTACATTAATTCTACCATGAAAACATACCAACAAGATTATACGGCATATCAGACATATGCGCTACTAGATTTTAATATTTCTTTTGAAAAAGATATACCTGCTGATGATATTTCAAGAACTGTGATTGAAGTTACGGAAAGGATAGATATAAACAAGTTTGTTGACTTCACTCATAGAAATTCTCATGGGTATGATGGTCTCATGATGCTCAGACTGCTTCTGCTTGCTTTTGCGGATAATGGTTATGCATCTACAAGAAAGCTTGCAGAACTATGCAGAACTGACATCAGATATATGTTCATCGCACAGAATCAGAAGCCTTCTCATCAGGCATTTCAGAGATTCATCCATGATGATCTCATTATGTCCGTTGAAGAGATATTCTATGAAATGAATAGAATCATGGAGGATGAACTTCCTATCGATACAGATATATTATGCATTGACGGTACTAAGTATGAAGCCAATGCCAACAAGAACACATTCATATGGAGAAAAAATACTGTCAGACATAGGGAAAGACAGTGGAAGAAGTGTAATGATACTATCAAGAGAATCAATAAGTTCTTTAAGGAACAGAATATCAACTGCAGATACTCCATTCTTAGAGAGCCTAATATTGATTATCTATTGAGAGTTACAGATAAAATAGAGATTTACATGAAGGACAATGGAATAGAGTTCGTTCATGGAAAAGGATGCAGAAAGAGCGAGATTCAGAAGCTTTATGATGAGCTAGCGAAAGAAGCGATGAAACTTTTTGAATATGCACTGCATTTTGATATGCTTGGTGACAGAAACAGTTGTTCCAAGACAGACCCTGATGCAACATTCATGCACATGAAGTATGACTATTATAATCATACTAACGTTTTCAAGCCTGGATACAATGTCCAGGTAGGCGTGAGTGATGGCTTCATCAGAAACATTTACGTAAGCAGTGACTGTTCTGATATTCAGACATATATTCCCTTCATGGAGAAGTATAAGCTTATGTATGGCAAGCTTCCTTTAAAGACACCTGCTGATGCAGGTTATGGTAGCTATGATAACTATATGTACTGCAGGGAAAACGGTATTGAGCTGTTTATGAAGTATCCAGGATATTATGAAGAATCGAAGAAGACAAATGATAAGAATAGATTCAGAGCCTCTCATTTTGAGAGAACAGAAGATGGCGGGTATATATGCCCTGCTGGTCATGAGTTTGAGGTGGATAAGGTAACTACTGATACAAGGGGCGTATATGCACGTAATAATATAAAACTAATAAATCATTACTGTGATGGTTGTCCATTCAGATCAAGATGCACTAAATCCAGAATTGGAAGAAGCATAAACTACTGCAAGGAACTTGATGAATTTCATAAGGAAGTAAGAAAAAATGTCACAAGTGAAGAAGGAAAGAAACTCATGTTCAAGAGAGATAATGAAGCAGAAGGAACTTTTGGTGATCTTAAGGAGAATATGGGTTATGACAGACTCTACAGAAGAGGACATGACAATGTTCAGATGGAGATCTACCTTGTTTCAATGGGGCATAATATCAGGAAATATCAGAAACTGAAGAAAAGAATCAAGGAAACAGAAGAAAACCAGATGAAACAGGTCAAGGAGATGCTCAGATTGTTTATCTGCTGATAAAATTTTTTTAGGAAATGGGCAGGTTCTTTTTAAGTACGTCTGAAATATGAAAAGGTTATTCACCATGCAATAGTGAATAACCTTTTTGGGTTTGAATATACGAAAAAGAGCTGTAACGCTCAAGGTAGTAGTAAATACTATCTATTCGTTACAGCCTCTTTTTCATCTTCATCAATACCTGATTGAACATTTGTACACTTCATTAATGAATTAATTAATTGTGTACGATTACGTTTTGTCATTGGTACCTTATCTCCATTTGTAAGTTCTACATAATCAGGCCCAAATAAACGAATATAATCTCTGTTAATAGTATAACTTCTATGAATCTTGAAGAACTGTGTACCAAGTAATTCTTCCATTTTATTAAAAGAGACTGTTGAAGTAATTTCACCTTTATTTGTATAAAGTACTGTATTATGCTGGAATGCCATGACATAATAAATATCTTTTAAAGGAATCAAACATGTATGCTTGTTCTTATCATTCACTAAAATTGTTTTATCTGGCTCCATAAGCTTTTTGACCATATCCTTATAGTAATGATATGTACTAGAGCCCATCTTATGAGGGAATAACTCTCCGTCTTCTAACTGTCCTAAACGATCTGGTGTATTTAAATAAACAATACGTCCTTCCTTTTCTTTTTCAATAGACCAGACGAGTGTACATCTTTGTTGTTCATGAATCATTTCTAATGAATTCATATCTGTCATAAGAAAAAAGCGACCGACAATAATACATGTGTTCTGCTGATTAAAAACGCATTGAAAATCAATATGTGTCAATTCACTTTTTAAACTATCATTCATTACAGAATATAAATAATTCATTAGCTCATTCTTGCTTGAATAATATTGACTTGGATCAGCACCACAATAAAAAACATCATTGTCTAGATAATGGCTTAAAAGATTCACATCTTTATGCCAGAAAGCTCTAATAATTTCTCTACTTGTTTCAATTAAATCTTGTATCACTTTTTTTCTCATAATTATCACCACTTATAATTTACCAAAAATAATATTATAAGTCTCATAGTTATGTATAAAAGGTTTTTTTATTGCACGAAAAGTATCTTTTCCTCTTTAATTTATTCAAATGGATAAATCATGCCCCATTGTTTTCTGATTTTAGTAAGTATTTTCATGACATCACTTGTAATTTCTAATGTTTTACTATATTTATTACTTACATAATCCTCCATATCTTCAATTTCGTAAAATAAAGCGTCTTTTGTTTCTCCATTTTTAATTGTTTCGCTATGTCCGTCAGAGGTATAAGTAATCACTGCCTGGTCTCCTCTAGGATAGTTATAGATTTCAATATATCCATTTTCACAGGCAATAAGACCACGTTTAGGCTGTTTTGCACGCATTGTAAGAGAGATGACAGCCATTTCCTTGGAATTATTTAAAATAATACCTGATGTTTCATCGACACCTGTTTCAAACAGATTAACAGTCGAAAGAATCTGCTTTGGACTTTCTGACATAAAATAACGGGCAAAGCTGACTGCATAAACACCAATATCAAGTAATGCACCACCTGCAAGTTCCTTAGAAAAGAAACGATTATTGATATCATATTCCTTGCAGCTTCCAAAGTTGACCTGAATCATCTTCACTGGTCCTAAAGAACCACTCTCCACAATCTCTTTCACCTTTTTAAAAACTGGCATATGGAAAAGTGTCACACCATCCATAATAACTAAGCCTTTCCTTTCAGCCAAAGAGATTGCTTCTTCTAATTGATTATCATTAACTGTAATAGACTTTTCTACAAAAACATGTTTACCTGCTTCTAATGCTTTCATCATCTCTTCATAATGTAAATTATGAGGTGTCGCAATATATACAATATCTATATGAGAATCTTCTAACATATCATCTATTGTATGATAGACATGTCTGACATCAAATTCTTTCTGATAAGATAATGCATTCTCATAACGCCCTGAAACAACCCCATAAATACCATGATTCATTCTATTTAATGCTTCACCCATTTCATGGGCAATCCATCCAGTTCCAATAATCCCCCAGTTATACATATTATTTTCCTCCTATTCTGTATGTTTCTTCTTTATTAGAAATAATAAGATCAGTCACTAATCCTACAAATAGAGAAGTCGCAATAAGTCCTTCAATATTATTAAGTTTATTATTTAATTCTTTTATATTTTCTATTGTATCAAAATGTACATCTACAATAAAATGTCCATCATCACTTATGACCGGTCCTGCTTTACTCTTATTTGGTCTTAAAATAAGTTTTCCACCCATTTCTTTAATTTTTCTTGATACATAACTATAAGCTTCTTTGAGCACTTCACATGTAATATCATGTAAAAATGGTAAAGTAACAAAATACTTTGATTCATCAAGCAATAAAATATAACGATCACTCATAGAGGCAATCAATTTCTCTCTTGTCTGAATAGCCCCACCTGATTTTAATGCATTCATATCCTGATCCACTTCATCACAGCCATCAAAAGATAAATCAACATGATTGACTGACCAGAGTGGTAATAGTTCAAGTCCAGATTGAATGCAAACCTGTTCTGTCGCAAACGAAGGTGTTACAACCTTGACATCTTTATGAGAATGACTTAAATATTCAACAAGATAGCCAATTGTTTCTCCACCACCAAGACCAACAATCATACCATCTTCAATAAGTTCTAAAGCGGCTTTTGCACTTCTTTTCTTCATTTTCACCCATCTCCCATCTATGAAATTATCTTACATAAGCAAAATATCACTTAAATTTATTTTCGTCAATAAAAGAGATGAAGAAAATATTATTCTCCACCTCTTTCATATCTAATAAATCTTGTTCCTTGATAAGTCAATATGCCTTTTTCTCCTTCTGTAAGAGATAAATAGACATAATAATCAACAAGTAATCTTTTTATTCTGCCATCTTCTAATCCAAAACAGACATAATACTTATTTTCATTCACTTCTTTTGTAAGTATACTTGCCCCTATTATATGGACTAGTGCACGATTATTCTTGAACCAGCATATAATTGTATTGGCGTCAACAATACAGATCATACCTACTATAACAAGACAAACAAATACGATTCCCATAAACTGCCTCAATTCTAGTCTTCTTCATTTGATGTCTGAAAAAAGCTTTCTAAAAAAATAAATAAATATTCCATTTCTATCACCTCAATAGTAACTAGTATAGTGTTTAGATATGTAATTGTTATGGACTCTGTGTGTTTTTTATATGTATTTTTCATAAAGAAAAGGACTTCATTTAAAGTCCTTTCTAACTCTTAATACTCTTTCTTTCTCATCACAAGATAAATACCACTCAATGATACAAAGATAGAACTGAATACACTTGCAAGTGGTGTCAAATCACTAGTCTGTGGTTTCTTATTTGGCTTAGTTTCACTTGGTTTAGATTCGCTAGGCTTTGTTTCACTTGGCTTAGATTCGCCAGGCTTTGTTTCACCAGGTTTGTTTTCATCTGGCTTAGATGGCTTGTCCGGTGTAATGACTGGATCTTTGACCTTTTCTAATCCATCAATTGCATCTTTAAGATTCTTATAAGCTGCATCTACTTCAGATTGCTCAGGTTCTTCCTTATTTAAAACATCCTGAGCCTTCTTTAAAGCATCCTGAAGTTTATTCCAGCTTTCTTCTGTATAATCCTTCTGATTCTGATCAATAGAACCTACTAAATCCTCTAAATCCTTAGTATCAGCATCTTCCTTGATTACAGGAGTCTTCGCAATTAAATCCTTTAATAACGCATTATAAAGATTTGTCTTTGCTTCATTGATTTCATTTGCTGAAGCATCTTCCTTCTTTAATACAGCTTTTGCCTTTTCTAATGCAGTATCTAACTTTTCTAATGATTCTTTAGTATAAAGTGTACGATCCAATCCTTCTGCATGTTTAACAAGTGCTTCAAGTTCTTCTGCTCCAGTAGATGCTGGCACATAATGAATCTTGAATTCAGCTGCGCTGCCAAATCCACCCTTAGCTGCTAAGATATTAAATCTTACATACTTTGCATCAACTGCATCAAAGCTGATTAACTTACCTTCTGCATTTAATGGAAGTGTACCTTCTTTGACTTTCTTGAAAGTCTGCCCATCAGTACTTACTTCGATACTATACTGAGTCACTGTACCGTTACCAGCATTACTACGTGGTAAATAATAAAGTCCATCTACCTTTTCAGTTGTACCCATAGTAATCATATACCAGTGTGGTAAGGAAGCACCATTCCATAATGTATGCCAGAATGTACCTGGGTTACCATCTAAAGCATTAGAAGCAGGTGTTTTTTCATTTGCAGTTTCCTGTGAAGAAGCAGTACCTGTCATCGTACCCTGATAGTAATATAAATCAGCCACATCCAATAATACAAGTCGATCTAATGCACTCTGTAAATCTTTTGCATACGCATCAACCTGAGACTGCATACCTCTTGGTAAATCATATACAATATTGTTCTTAGCTGTTTCTAAAGCATCCAAAGAATCCTTTGTATAGATCTTAGTCAAATCAGTGTTAGGAATTTTTGCAAGAATAGCTTCAATTGCGCTGTAATCAGCCTTCTTATAAGTCACTGTCGCAATCAAATCTTTCATACGTTTTACAACATCCGCAATACGCACAGCATCTGGATCAGCCTGACAAGTAAGGGCCTCTCCTTCTTTGATTAATGATCTCATTGCATCCTTCTTAGAAGCATCTACTTTCTTATCTGCTTCTAATGCATGTAAGATCAATAATGTGTTATCTAATTCACTCGTTGAAGCATAGTCCTTATTCTTTGCAAGCACAATATCATCAATATAGCCCACAAAAGCATGTGTTTTACTTCCCACTCTTTCAAATGGAATCATTGTAGTTGCAATAAGTTTGTTACCTTCAACCTTTTCATCATCACCCTTACGGTCTACAAGCTTGCCATTAACATATAATTCAGCATACTTGCGATTACGTCCGTTATCTGGGTTCTTGATTTCAATTTCAACCCACTGTCCTACTGGAAGTGAATAATCAAAAGTAATATCAAAGTTTTCTCTCGAGATAGCTACTTTACCTGTGCCCTTTTGAACACCTTTGATAGAACCATAGCTTGATTCAAATAGGATCTGGTCTTTATCAATTGAAGATGAAGTACGTTTTACCTTGAATCTTAAGCTATTGTTTAATCCTACAGTTGTATGAAGTTTAGTTTCTACATATGAAGAGTCACCCAATAAATGAATAGCCTTCTTATAATCAACATCTTCTACATCTGCATTCACACCCTTATATGAAGTGTTATTGTCGATGACTTCAAATACACCATCTTTGTCTTCTACATTATAGGCAAAGTTAGTACCAGGTGCATCTCCTAATAAGCCCGCTGCATTTTCTGCCTGACTCTGAGTTAATGATCCTTTACCCCAAAGCTTAGCACCAAATAATGCAGCAGATGCCTGAATACGATCATAAACATCATATTCAGTAATACCATTATTGAGGTAATCTGTCATATCATTCCATACTGCAAAAGAACCACCAAGCATCTGTTTATCACCAGCAGGAATATGCTTACCACCCACTTCATTGATTGGTAAGTTATATACTGTTGAATTATTCAAATAGTCATAGTAGTACCCTGCATTTGGTACGATGTAATAGTTACCATCATTACAGTTAATAAGGTCAAAGCCTTCTTCGTACATCTTATCCATATTAGCCCAGCCATAGTTCCATAAGTTCATTTCTACATTCTGAGCCTTTACAGTTACATTACCCTTAAGACTTGATAAACTTCCCCATAGACGTGCTTTACGTCCTGAGTTTTCTACATAATCAATCATATCGTTACAGAAGCGACGATATGCATTTGGATCCTTTGTATATTCATCCGCACCAATATGTACAGTTGTCTTAGAATCAAAGACTGGATCAGAACCATTCATATATTCACCAAAGATTTCCTGTACAAAAGCCACTGATTCATCATACTTAGTTACTAAGTTCAAATGATCATTGTCACGACCATAAGTACCAGCACGTAAGTCTGGACGCACCTTAGTAAGAGCAAGAGAATGCGCTGGTGTATCAATTTCAGGAACAATATTTACCCCATACATTCTTGACTGTTTAATGAAGTTTCTAAATGCCTTCTTAGTATAGAATACATCTGTACTTGTCAAATCAGCCTGGTTCTTACCGCCCTTCTTGATATCAGATTCAAGACGGAATCCAGAATAAGCTGTCATAGGGTCCTTACCTGCATTAGAGTAATTCTCTAGAGGAATGACATTATCATTTAAATGTACCTGGAAGTCATTCAACTTATACCAAGACATTTCCTTCATCAACATTGTTAGATTATCCATAGTAAATGTCTTACGTCCTACATCAAGAATAAGACCTCTGACAGAATAAAGTGGATAATCTCTTGTCATACCCTTAGGCATAGTGAGCATATTAAGCTTTAAGATCTGTAAAATAGTACGTGTAGACCAGAAAGCACCTGTTTCCTGTTCAGCTTTTACTGATACAGTATCACCAATTTCTAAAATATAACCTTCCTTATCTAAACCTAAGTTTTCTTTCTTATCTACAAGAGTAAGAACGATATCTCCTGCTTTTGTTTCACCGCTTGTAACGATATCTAACTTAGATCCTGTGATTTCCTTTAAATCACTCTGGAATGTTTTTGCCATTTCATTCAATTTAGAATTGCGCACCACAATACGGCCATTCTTATTAAAGTTGAATGTACCTGTATGACCTTTCCATTCTCTTAATTCTGGTAATACGATAGGGGCTGCATTATCTCCCTGTTCGACGTTATATTTACCAGGAATATTCACTGCAATTTCTTTAAATAAATAATCATTCTTATCTTTCTTATTTGTTGCTTTGAAAGATAAAGTAGCAGTTGTATCAACTAAAGGCTGATAGATAGTCAAATCATCACCAACAAGCTGTTCATAATCAGCACCATTGAATGTAATTGTATAATCTTCAGATTCTGGAAGAGTTACATTAACCTTCTGATCACCCTTCTTCACTTCTGCCACTGTAATAGAATCCATCATTTCATTCACATCAACTGTTGGTTCTCCACCATATACTTCCATTTCATAAACAGAAATATTATTCCAGCTAATGCCTGTATCTGGATCTAATGAATCCACTGCATCAATATACAAGCGTACATAACGTGCCTTCACCGCTTTATCTAAGACAATCTTCTGAGTCTTATTAGCAGGACGACTGTTAAATATCTTTGCATCTGTCCACTTGTCTAATTCAGTTGCATACTGGATTCTATACTTTGTCGCTTTTCTTGTTTCCCAAGTTAAGCGTACAGTCTTGACATCTAATACATCTTCAAGATCCACATAAATCCAATGAGGTGCATTCTTTACACCAGATGCCCAGCGTGATGTTCCCTTAGTATTACCATCAAACGCTTTACCTGCTGTAAATGAAGTACCACCTTCAACTGAAGAAGCCACTGCAGGCTTATTGAATGCTACGTTTTCTGTAGGGTTTTGAGGTGCTTTATCTGATGAATTCAGTACTTCAAATTCACAGCATGATACACTGTCGTACCCTTCCATCTTTGTCACTTCAACCTTTACATAACGTGCTTTTTTAGCACTAGATAAGTATTCTACAGAAGTACGTTTCTTGTTACCTGTTCTTTTTACAATAGCTTCACCCCAATTTGTATGATCATCTGAAGCATAGATATTATAAGAACCTGCATACACATCATTACTTTCCCAAACCATCTTTAACTGGTTGAAAGACTCAGACTTACCTAGATCTACATAGAACCACTGTACTGGAGCGCCTTCTGTAGACCATCTTGTACTTTCATTACCATCTGTGAGGTTTTTCTTAGGGAGTGTAGGATACTCTGCACTTACTACAACATTCTTGTTTAGCGCTAAATTGACATTCGTAGGTGTCTCAGTCTTTTCCTGAGTACCCATGACTTCAAACTCTGCCACTGAAATACTTGGATAAGCACCATCACGTAATTTTTCTACTGTTAATCTTACGTAACGATACTGTACAGGTGTATCAAGTGTTACAACTTCATCTACGCCAAATCCTTCTGGTTTATCTACTGAATTATGAATCAATGCATAAGATGAACCATTGAGTGATCCTTCAATCTTGAATTTACGTACTCTTTGAAGAGCATTGCCATCCTTAGGATTCTCAAAATGGATATTAAAAGATGAAATCGTAGACTGTGCACCTAAATCCACATCAATCCAATGGTTAGTCGCAGCATGTTCACCAAATTCAGTTGCCCAGCGTGATGACTTATCGCCATCCACTGCTTTTTCAGCACCAAATCCAGAACATGCATAACTTGTTGTAACTTTCTTATTTAATGCAATATTTGTGATTGTATCTGCATGGACAAGTGTCATACTCCAGCTAGAAATAATCATACTCGCACTAAATAATGCAGCTACGACTTTCTTTAATCTTCCCACGATTTTCACTTTCCTTTCTGATTGATTGTCCTCCAATAAAAAAAGACCAAACACAAAAAGACATGATGCAGCGCATGCTTAAATGTGTCTGGTCTTGCCTACTTAAAGTAACAATCCATCTCAAGTAAGAGTATAGTTCATGTAACCTCTTACATCAAGTTTTTTCATCACAATTATTTTAGCATTTTTTTCTCCATTTCCCCGCGCCTTCGTTGCGCGGACACAAATATTTAATCAAACTCAAATCCACCAAAACTATAGTGTGCCTCTCGATATAATAGTATAATCAAAGAGAGGTGGTATACTACAGAGCACGTGAAGGTGAGTAGGCAATTCTGCTCAAATAGAATATCCTGAATTTTTATAAGTCGCCGCTATCTTTTCAAGCACAAATAAGTTGGACTTAGAGCCAGGACACTTATGATTGTACAATCAACTGAGTGATTAGCTTAGATAGCAGTCAATGCCACTTCTCTTCTTTCAATGAAAGGAGAGATTTTTTTATGAAGATTGTTAGACCAATCTGCTGTGGCATGGATGTTCACAAGAATATCATTGTGGCTACAATCGGTATTACTAATAAGAAAACTCGCATTACCGAATACATCCAAGAAACGTTTTCAACTTTAAATCCTGATTTACTGAATCTTAAACAGTGGCTCATTAATCACAAATGCTTTGATGCATGCATGGAATCTACTGGTAAATATTGGATTCCAATTTTCAACATCTTGGAAGATGAAATCAATATTTACTTAACTCATCCAAAATATGTCAAAGCAATTAAAGGGAAGAAAACTGACAAGAAAGATTCAAAATGGATCTGTGATTTATTTAAACATGATCTAATCAAATTTTCTTTCATACCACCCAAAGAAATAAGAGCTTTACGAGAAATATCTCGCTATCGCTATAAATTGGTTGGAATGCGTTCCTCTGAACGTAATCGATATCAAAACTGTATGACAGTTTCCAACATCGGTATTGGTTCTGTATTTTCAGATCCGTTTGGAAAGTCTGCACAAGCAATCATGAAAGAAGTACTTGAGTCAGATATCATTGAAGATGAGAAAATTTTGAAATGTGTCCATGGATTGTGTAAAAATAAAGATAAGATTCTAGATTCCATTAAACACTGCAATATCGAAACTGATCAAAGGTTTAAAATGAATGAGTCAATGACTCATATGGAAGAATTACAAGTCCATATTGATAACTGTGAAATCGAAATGATGAAACGTGCAGCACCAATGTTCGATCAATTCATGCACATCACCCAACTACCAGGTATCAGCACTTTATCTGCAATTCTTATTATTTCAGAAATCGGAGTAGATATGAAACAATTCGAGTCAGATAAACAACTAACCTGTTGGGCTGGATTAGCACCTGCAAATAACGAAAGTGCTAATAAGAAAAAATCAGTTCGTATTTCTAAAGCAGGTCAATATTTAAAACCTTTATTAGTTCAGTGTGCTCTTGGAGCAATCAAAGATAAGGAGGGCTATTTTGGAATTAAGTATTCTCGTATCAAAAAGAGACGAGGCCACAAGAAAGCCATTATCGCAATTGCAAGAATGATGCTTGTCAGCATATACCATATGATTCTTACTGGAGAGACATTTAATCCTTCAGATTATGAATCATTTAGAAATCCTAATCCACCTATAAAGCAACAAGTTTTAACAGAAGAATCAGCAATTGAGTTTCTTAAGAAATCAGGTTTTGACGTTTCTAAATTAACTAAACAATAATATTCAATTATTCTATTTTTTCTAAATTATTCAAACTAATTTTTAAGTTTGTCTTTTTTTTATACGTTTTGATTGATTTTTGTTTCACACTTTATCCTTCCTTTTCAAAAATCAGATCCATTTCCTGTACGTGTCCAGTTCCACGCTGCTTTACAGGAATATATCCGACATATCGCCATCCTTGTAGAGCTCTTTTCTCAATAATAGAACGATATTCATCAACACAATACACATTACCTGCACCTAGTCCCCAGCCTTCTAGATTACAACTTATAGTTTCATATGCATATTTATACATGATTTATCCTCCTCGTATAATATGTACGGAATCAGTTAATGAATTTAATTAAATTCATCATTGATTGTACATTCTAATTTCTAGATAATAGTTTTGTTTTGAATGAAGGTTTTATTCCATCCCCCTGTGGCTACTTCATGTACGTCCACTTCAAAAAGACTTAATCCTTTAGACTTGACATCACTTTATACCCGAATTAGTTTGTTGCAGCAGTGTTTCTACACTTGTCTCCGTATTTGCGAGGTTGCGTTTGTCTTGATTTAGAGGTGCAATTCAAAACCGATTACATATGAAAGAAGGTCATTATTTATGGAAAACAATTATATTCTTTATGTTGGCATGGACTCCTCTAAAGGCAAAGCAGATGCTGCTATCCTCAAGGTCAGTGATCGTAGATCTGTTAAACCTAAATTCTTACGAAAAAATTATCTTTTAAATTTGTTAAATCAGAAGTTACTTCTTTTTTGGAAACTGTAAGAAGTTATTCCGATGATAACTGTACCAGTATCTGTTTTGCTTTAGAAGTTACTGGTATCTATTCTACTAATGTCTATAACTTTATTAAAGACAATCTCAATGATAATGAAAGCATCAAATTTTTGAATACTGATTTTGTCAATCAATGGCGTAACGCTCATAACATTGCTAAATCTGATCCTTTAGATGCTCAAACCATTTCAACTATCATTGGTACTGATTCCGATGTTCAATATGTCAATGACAACGTTTTTAAAAATAAAAACGGATATCAAGATTTGAAAGCTTTAGTACACAGACATTATCGATCAAAAAATCTATTCTCAAGAAATCAACCGTCTCATCGCCCAATGTGATTGTTTATTTCCTGAACTTCAATATGTTTTCGAACCTAAATCAGCTGCTTTTATCGCTGTCTTATCTTCATATCCTACGACACATGATATCATAAATGCTTCAAGACTTGAAGTCTTCAATGTCGTTTATGAAGCTACGAAACATCGCTGTTCGATGGATAAGATCGATAAGCTCTTTGATTTGTGTCATGATACTCTGGTTATGATAATATTTCTTCTTATGGAAGAAGTATCATTCTAGACCTCGTTGAAAACATAAAAAACATAAAAGGTCAGCTTAAAATGATTGAAAGATATATTAGAGATGTTGCTTCTTTAAATCCAGCTTATAAACTGCTTCTTACAATTACAGGATGTGGTCCTTTAACTGCTGCAACTGTTATTGCTGAAACTGGCGATATAAAACGATTTAAAAACGCAGACTGTTTTGTCTCTTATTCGGGAACAAGCCCTAGAAACAAGCGCTCTGGAACGTCTGTAGAAACCATGGGCAAGATTTCTAAAAGAGGCTCTAGATATCTCAGACATGCAATTTACATGATTGCTGAATTTGCCAGACGTCATAATCCAGTTCTCAAACAACAGTTTGAAAGAATCAAGAATGGAAACAAGAAAAGACATAAGCTGGCTAATATCGCAATCGCAAATAAAATTGCACGATATATCTATTCAATTATGAAAAACGAAAGCGGCTTTGTAATTTTTCATGAACATATCATGAGATTACCAGAAGAAACCCAAAATACGTTCTTCAATTCAATATCATTAGACTTTCCTGAAAATACTAGAAAACAGATCTATCAGTATTCTGATATCGACGGTGAAGTACACAAGTTTGTATACACCAAATTAGAAGAGACGATGATTATTTAATAGTATATAAAAGTCTAGTGTAAGAGCTTTCAACGATACGATGTTGAAAAGTTCTTTTTAGTGTACTCTTTTTTAGAAAAGAAAGAGGATTTTTATAGAGGATTCACCTCTAAATCAAGACAAATGCCTATAAATTCAATAAATTCCTAAAAAATAGATTATTTATTGACATCTAATAGTTTGTCTTTAACTTGTAAACTTGAAGCTATATCAATAATTAGTTTTCTGTGATATTCTGTAAATCTTGGCAAAACCTTTCATAATCAAACTTGCCTTTGGTTTTAACTTTTTTTACTGCTCTTATAATAGTATTTCTAATAATAATAACTTTTTCCTCATCTGTCGCATTATAATATTGGTCAAAATCTATTCTAATATCAACGCTGGCACAACTTCCATTTCCAATAAATCTAACCTTTTCTTTCCACATTCCCTTTTGATACAAATCTTTTGGAGCACATTGAGGACATATACCAATTACTTTCAAAATCTCGCTATATTCCTTATCTTTGAAGTATTCATGACATTTTTTACAATAGTAGTATACACCTTCATTCACGCCATATTGCTGAGTAAAATAAGCAGGCGAGTTGATGTTTAATTCCAATTTTTATCACCTCTCATTTAATTTACTTTCTTGTTCCATCTTCATAAAACATCTTTTTTAAAGCAAGTTCTGTTGGAATAATGGATACAATTAGAATAATACATTGCAATAGGACAAAGATAAGAGAAATCATACTATATGTATTGTCATTAGTACGTAATAGTAATACAGAAACAAGAACTGAAAAAGCAAGCATGAATAACCCCATCTTATACCAAAGTCTTCCACAGTGCTCATTCGCAAATTTCCATGTATCCATATTTTTCATTGAACGCGTTGTTCTGTATCCTACCAAACCATTTATATTTTTGGGATAATGTTTCCACATGATTCTTCCTGTTACAATCACAACAACAGGAATCAACAAGTTACAAAAAAACAATACATACATAAGATATACCTCCTTTTGCATTTGTCTTATATCATTAATAGAAGCAGTTGTCGCAAAACTTGCGACAACTGAACGATTCAATTCTTCTTTCAATGCATCCTTAATATGCTTACCTAGCGTCTTGACATGTCTCTCAAATAATTCAACCACACGATATCATTATTAACAGGCACATTATCTTTATCTGCTGTTTCAAACAAAACCTATTCGTTTTTCATAATAGATTTACCTTCTTGTTGATTAAGTTCTTTCTCCTTTACATCTTCTTATCTTTTATATAGATACAGAAAAAGAACTTTCCTACATAAGTATTATACCATTTCTTATCTACAATTGCTTTTGCAACTATATTATAATATTTATCTCATTATAAAAACAGGAGCACCCCCCCGCCAGATATGGGCAGAGGAATACTCCTGTCTAGGTTTATCGTAAGCATAATTCAAATAATAATCAACTATCATTTATAGAATCTTAATACCTGATACTGATAATAGTCATCCTTATCTAGCTAACCAACATAAATACCTTTTCCATTATATGCTGTTTTACCACTACTTGATTTATCTTTTGCTTCTTCTAGTAATGTATCAATCTCTGCATCAGTTGCTTTATTGTAGTTTGCTTTAATAAGTTTTTTCGCATATGTAAGTGCCTCATCATTATACTTACTTGCCTTACTCACAAAAATAAGCGTATTTCTTAATACGACAATCGATTGATGTTTTAGGCATAAGACCTCCTCCTTCATACTTCTATTCTATCATTACATGACTACTCCATTTCTTGCTTTTTTGCGATAAAAAAGGAACATATAATTTCTATACGTCCTTCACTAAACTGGAATCTTTCAACTTACGATGTGATATTATTCCGAAATCCACTCATACAGCGCCGCCGAAAGTCTTTTGTCTATGTCTTTTCTTGCGGCTTCGCACTCATTGGGATATTGCTTTGCTGAACGGAAAATAAAGCGCATAACAAATTTCAGGCCTATTGGCAGTGCCATTCGCAACATGGATTCCGGCAATACAAAATGTGTACCATGTTTATACGTTATAGCCTCATATTCACACTCATGCGGATATTTCTGCAACCGCTGATCCATACGTCGGACATACTTACCTGCCTCCCACAGGCTGTCATCGTCTGCACCAATCAGGATAAGTTTCCCCTTGATATTTTCAATTTTTATCATTTCTTCCTCTGTATGCTCACGTTCCTTTTCAGAATCTGCAAAAAGACAGGTCGAGCGTAGAAAATCTCCTGATCCTTTTGTTTCGGCCTCAATCTTTTTCCAATACGTTGGGTGTTCGTAGACAAATGGCATATAAGCAAGTGGTTTTCCACGATAGGAAAGTGTAGAAGTTCCGGGCACAGGCCACTCCTTGCATCCATCCTTTTTACCCTGCTCAAATCCCTGCCATACAAAATTGCTGGCAGTCAGCCCAAATGTCAGCGTTATATCCGGAAAAAAGGATGCTGCAGCCAACGCTTCCATTCCTGCCGTACTCATCCCCATAATACCGACCTTTCTGTTTCCATGAGTCATTAACCACGTAACCGCTGTCTCAATTCTCTCAAGCGGACAGTTGACATGACTGTAGTTATGCTTTCCCGGAGACATACAAAGGGCATTGACGCCATTTTTGTGCAGCCATTTAGCACCGCATTTTGCCATATAATCATTTGGATCATCTCCAAAGAGACCAATCACAGCACAGTCCGCCCCTTCAGGATTTTCATAATATGTACCATAAAAGCCATCACGATCTGTTTCAAAAAATAATTTTCTCATTGCCATCACCTTTCACCAAATTCCAATTTTAATATCAGACGTGTGGTTTTATATTCACGTATAAAGACTCTTTCATATGCTTTGTTCGTCCTTTTCAAATATCAGAATCTTCTGCGTAACCTTTTTTGCAATCGGTAATAACGCCAAAAGTCTGTATGCAGATGAAAATAACTCCATGCCACGAAGAATATTATCATCTTTTATTTTATGATACCCTGTTATCATATTCCCAAGGTCTTCAAAATAATCTGCACCGAAGACAAATTTTGAGCCTGTTTGCTGTATGGATTTTTCTATTCCTTCTTTCTTCACCCATACCTTTGCCAGACATTCCATAAGAATATAGGCATTATCAAAGTTGTCCTTTATTATTTTTAATATCTTACCGTTTTCTTCTGCTGTCAGATACATTGATAATCCTTCAATGATAAAAAGCATTTTCCCCCGCACTTTTACTTCTTTTGACCATGCAGGGTCAAGTGCAGAAATTCCTATCGTAGAAACACGTCCTGATTCTTCGAAAATCTGATTGCGGATTGCTATCGTTTCGGGCAGGTCCAGATTGTACCAGGTGATTTTACCATTATCCATGCGATAAAATCTCGTATCCAGACCACAGGCAATATTAACCACCGTACAATCAGGATTTTTCTCTATAAAATTCTTTACTAATTCATCAAAAACTACCGTTCTAGCAATTACCCCTTTCCCCATCGTAGAATCCCTAGCCGCTGTAGAAAAATCATAATCAATTTTGTCGACTAATTCTACCGCCTTTGCATCATAGAATTTATTATGTTTACTTTTTGAATATTGGGCTCTGGCATAAAAGCTCTGGAGCATTGTCTCAGCACTGCCACTGATAGTAGGTTTTATTCTTTCATTCATACATTTACCTTTTTGCAATATAGTTAGTTTTGATTAACTTGATTGTAACACATTTTATGACAATAAACAATTCAAATTGACGTGTCTTGAAGACAACCCCCATAAACTTTTCATTAGTTTTCTTTATTTTGTGCTTTTCTTCAAAGTTATATAAGAATTTGGCAATTGCTTACTTCCTTATTGTATTAAGAATATTTAAGGCTTGTTCCCCTTCATCTTTATTGGTACTCCATACGCTGATAGATAATAATTCACCCGCAGAATAATACCCCACATAAACAACATAAATAGTGCTGCTATCTTCTGTTAATACTTCATCGTATATCTTTGCTTCAAATCCACTCGGGATGTAGAAATCTAAATTTCGCTGTCTTGCAGATGCTGGTACTGTTCTGATATAAGCTTCTTCCATTACTTCTCTTGGTGCAAGCATACCTTCCCTTTCTGCGCGAAATGGTGTTATACGAATTGTCAAATCACTACTATTAGGATAAAAAATATACTCCCCATTCTCTTCATCGTATTCGCCTTGCCAGTTATCTGGCATAGAAATTTGCCAATCAAAGAGTAATTTATAAGAATTCATGTTGCTCCTCCAACTCCCGATTTCTTAGTTTCAAAAATCATAAATTCATTTTAACAAATATTTTTCAAACGCTTTGTATGTATCAAAGTGAACCTCTTGGAAAAATAAGACGAGCCAAACAACAAAAGCTGGAACAGCCATATATGGTGTTAAATAATAAGATAACACTGCTCCAATCAGCATTATGCCAGCCCATGTAAAACACTGATTTCTTATATCATGAGAAATATAAGCTTTATCATACAATGCCTGTTCTTCTTTCGACAATAAATTGAATCCCAAAACAAATTGTGCTGCTTTTTCCTTTAAAACCGCAAATAACACACCTATAATCACAAACAGTATTAAAAAAATTATATATGACCAAAATCCTGTATTCATAATACACCTCATTAAATACCGATTTTTCTAATAAAACCATACAAACATAACCACAAATAATCCAATTATTACAAGCATTGTCCCAGCAATACATGATACAATTGCTGCAACACCATCTTCCTTATAACCATCAATATAGCTATACTTAGGATTATTTTTTTCATACCAGATTTTAACTTGGTCATCTTCTATTGATCCTCATTGCATTTACACTTACTATTTTTCCTTCTGTTTGAGTCAAACATTTATGTTTTTTATCTTTTTTTGCTTTAAAATAAACATATCCTTTTCTTGCAAATAAACTACCTATAGAACAAAACATTAAAGGAAAAATCATTCCAAAAATAATCGTTTGGCTTAAACTCATTTTATCTCCATCCCGCAAAACTTCGATTTATTACACCCACATTATATCATAACCTTACATTTACATTCAATTACCTGTATTTTCCCTTTAAGTTCCCTTTAAGTTCTATAGAAAATCATTTCCAAGATATTCTATCTTGAGAATGACCATATATTTCTAATCTGTTTAGAAAGAGTATCATAACTCCATAAACGATTGCTTCTTTTTATAGAGTTAGGATCATTCACAATAAACATCCTCTGCTTCATTCCTCTAATCACAATAAGATGTCCTGTAGTAGTAAAGTCTCCTGGTTTCATACTGCAAATAAGAGGTCTACCATTCATGATTTCATTCTTCATAGAAGAATAAAAGAGGGGTATGTTTCTTCCATGAATACCATAATGTTTCATACCTTCAGTAAAGAAAGCCCAGGATGTTCCATCTTGATAATAGCCATGACTATATGCATAAGATGCCACATCAAAAGGGGTAATGTTATTTCTTCCTGTTAATCCTGCAATAATCATTGCAGCACTCGTAGGACCACAGCCATTCATGCCAATCACATTATATCCATACTTTCCATAGCCCCATCTTTGATCATATTGAAGTAAGAGAGGATAACGTCCTTTTGTGACTGGACCTATTGTATCTGTATAAACATGTCCTTTTTTACTTGGATAGTTGTAAACAAAATCAATAAGTTCTTCATTACGATAAAGTGATTGAATCATTGCATCAGAATATTGATTCTTATTATTTAATATAGTACGTAGTTTAGGATTAGAACGCGCTTTTATTTCTAAACCAATATCTTCTCTTAGTCCACTCACACCACCACTTATATTATAAGCTATATGACCTATAAGAATTGAGAATACACAAAGCAATACAATGATTATTTTTTTCATATGTTTTCATCTCCTTAAAAAAGCATCTTCATTGCTTGTATTTTACCAATACAAATGAAGATGCTTCTTTAATACATTCTTATAGAATTCTTATGAACTTCTTAATTTTTTGGGAGAGTAATTGTGAAGACTGTTTCTTCTTTATTACTTGATGCAAAGATAGAACCATGGTGAAGTTCCACTATTTCCTTGGCAATAGCGAGACCTAAACCACTTCCACCTGTTCTTGAAGTACGTGCTGAATCTAAACGATAGAAGTTCTCAAATATACGATTTAGTTTTTCTTTAGGTATCTCTTTTCCTTTATTGATGACTTTAATAATGACATCATCATGCATACTATGAACATCAATATTGATATCAGTATGATCCTTACTATAGCTAATCGCATTCTTAATCACATTACTAAAGACTCTGCTAAGTTTATCCGCATCACCATATAATGTGATATCTTCATCTTGATTAAGATGGATATTCTTTTCCTGTTCTACTAGGACAGGATAGAAATCATCAATGATTTGTTCGAACATCAGACGAATATCTAAATCTTCTTTTTCTAGAATAATCTTTTCTGAATTATAACGAGCCACTTCAAATAATTCATTAATGAGATCTTCTAAGCGATAAGATTTATCTAATGCAACATTGATATACTTCTCTCTTTGAGTATCAGGCATATCTTTAATTTCATCTAATAAAGATAAGTAACCAATCATAGAAGTCAATGGTGTTTTAATATCATGAGCTAAATAAACAATGAGTTCATCCTTCTTCTGTTCATTCTCTCTTGCAAGTCTCTCATTCTTTATTGATTCACTCTTTAGTTCATTAAATCGTCTTTCTATATCATAAAGTTCTTCTGGTAATGTGATATAGTCTACACTCTTATCTATTAATTCATGAGATGCATGAGTCAATGCATCCATATAATAGGATGTCTGTTTATAAAGACGATGAATTATAAACGCAAAAGAAATCACTATACAGATTAATAAAAACAACAGAAGCAAGAGTGGATTCTTCACAATATTATAAAAGAACGCTAGAAACGTATAAATATTAGAATCAAAATCATAGACCCATTGAAAATCAAAAAAAGCAGCTAGATAGACTGCCAATACAAAAACAACTAACAGCCCTACTGTATAAGCTATATATTGTAGTAGTGTACGTTTATAAATCTTCTTTAAGATTGTATTAGTTTCCATATCATCCATCCTTTATTTTTCAATCTTATAGCCCACTCCATAGACCTTCTTTATATATTTAGGATTTCTTCCACCATCATGCATCTTTTCACGTAAATGTCTAATATGCACCATGATTGTATTATTATCTCTCTTATAATAATCTTCTCCCCAGACCTTTAAGAATAAGTCATCGCTCTTTACAACATTTCCTTTATGGAGACATAATTCCCATAATATCGCAAATTCTGTTTTAGTCAGTTCTATCTTCTTTTCATTAAAATAGAATTCTCTTGTATCATTATTAATACGTATTCCTCTAAAATCTATTTCATTCTTTTCTTCTTTTTCATTATAGTTCTTATAACGTCTTAGCTGTGCTTTGACTCGTGCAACAAGTTCTAATGGCTGGAATGGCTTTGTGACATAATCATCTGCACCAATACTTAAACCATTGATTTTATCAATATCCTCTACCTTTGCGGTTACAAAAATAATAGGAAACTTATACTTTCTTCTTATTGTATTGCATAACGAAAAACCATCCATATCAGGCATCATCACATCTAAGATAGCTAAATCAATCTTTAAATCATCAATATCTCTTAATACATCCTGACTAGAATAGTACTTATATACAGTAAAATTCTCATTTTCTAAATAGATTTGTATTAAATCTGTAATCTCTTTCTCGTCATCTACAACTAATATATTCATAAATATCCCCTCTTATGCATCATTATATCATTTACATTCCTATCAATTATTAATACTTTCTTAATTATTGAAAATTCCCTCTAGAGTTAGTTATAAATAATATGATATGATAGTCGCATTGTGTGGAGGAAAATAAACATGAAGAACATGACTAAAGGGAAACCATTAAATCTTATATTCTTATTCGCATTACCACTTATGTTAGGTAATATCTTGCAGCAATTATATACAATGGTAGATACAATGATTGTAGGACAGTTCTTAGGTGTTAATGCCTTGGCGAGTCTAGGTGCTGCAGACTGGATTAACTGGGCTATTTTAGGAATAGTAATGGGCTTTACACAGGGATTCTCTATTCGTATCTCACGTACTTTTGGCGCTGAAGATTATGGAAATATGAAAAGATCTATGCATATGATTTTCTTCTTATGTGCTTTCTTTTCCATTCTTACAACAGTTGTTGCAGAATTATCTATCGTTCCATTATTAACTCTATTAAATACACCATCTAACGTTATTCAGGGTTCTATTACGTATTTAAGAATCATGTCCGGTGGTTTGACGATCACAATGTTTTATAACTGTTTTTCTAGTATATTACGTTCTTTAGGTGATAGCCGTACACCATTACTCGCAATGATTGGTGGAGCAATCACAAATATCTGTTTAGATTTATTATTTGTAGTGGTATTTAAATGGGGTATTGCAGGTGCTGCGATTGCGACATTATTAGCGCAGTTCTTAACTGCAATATTCTGTCTCTATATGTTGAAGAAAGAACTACCATTCAAGTTAGAACTCACTAAATTTAAGTTTGAAAAAAAGATCATCAAGAACTTATTACAGTTAGGTTCACCTCTTGCTTTCCAGAACCTCATTATTTCTATTGGTGGTATTATGGTACAGTCAGTAGTCAATCGTTTTGGATTCTTATTTATTGCAGGATTTACTGCCACAAATAAGCTCTATGGTTTATTAGAAGTAGCCGCTATTTCATTTGGTTATGCCATCACAACATTCAATAGCCAGAACTTAGGTGCTAAGCAGTATGAACGTATTAAAAAAGGTGTGGCACAGGCTGCCTTCTTATCATTCTGTACTTCAGTGATTATTGGTGGTTCAATGGTTCTATTTGGTAAGCATATCTTATTACTCTTTATTTCAGGTACACCTGATCAGATTAATAAAGTACTTACTATTTCTTATAAATATCTCTTCATTATGGCAGTATGTCTACCAATTCTTTATATGCTTCATTCATATAGAAGTGCCTTGCAGGGAATGGAAAATACATTTATACCAATGGTATCAGGTATTGTGGAACTCGTTATTCGTGTAGGTGTTGCCCTCATCTTCCCTATATTCTTAGGTCAGAATGGTATTTATCTTGCAGAAGTACTCGCATGGACAGGTGCAGCAGTACTGCTTTATATATCATATAAAATAAAAATACATGCATTATTAAAAGATACTGTAATGGGTAATTAACTCATTATGGTTTCAGATAGTGTAAAAGGCGGACATCAAAAATCCGCCTTTTATGATACATTAATTCTACCATAGAAACATACCATCAAAGTTTATCTTTAATATTTTCAAGCTGATGAAATATACCTAAAATATTTACTTCATCATCTTTAATATCAAAAACAACACTGTAATTCATTTGAGGAACAATTGCATTTCTGTAATGCTTTTTAGCTAAATATTGATCAATACATGGTGGGTATTGATATGGATTTTCAATAAGATTATCATAAATCATATCAATGCCATCTAACAGATGTCTAGCAGCTTGTTTATTTTTTAAACAATAAATCAAGTAATAAACAAGATGATCCAACAGTTCATCTGCATTTTTAGTAATATTTAGCCTATAGATCATATTTTGCCCTCATGTTTTCAAGTGATTTCTTGGCGTCTTTTACTTGACCATTCTTCACTTGTTCTTCAGAAATTTCAATATTTCTGTATATATCTATTTTTTTCATTGCTTCTTCATATGCTTCCATACTCATAATCACCATATCTCCATAACCATTTTTGGTAATAAATATAGGATTGTTTGTATTATGACACATCTCAGAAATTTCCGAAGTTTTCTTTAAATCTTTAATTGGAATGATTTGTGGCATCTTTAACACCTCCTTATTATGAGATAATTATACCATAATTATAACCTATTACCAAAAATGAATTTCCTCTTTCTAATTTATTAAGTGTCCTTCACCTATAAAGAGAACTGAACGCTTTTTAATTCATCCCCTAATCATTAAGTAGCTAAAAAGTATCTCTACTATTTAATACTCAATCATTAGAGAAAATACTTATAGATTCTAACATTCCCTACAAAAAGAAAGACACCTCAAAAATGAGATGTCATTGTTTCGTTTAAAGCTTTAATCCTACTTCTAATCCTTCTTTTGTAGCTGGAATAGCACTACCTGCCTTCACAGCCCCACCAATCACATATACTTCTTTACAGTTATTATGAGCCATTTCTTCTAATGGGTTATATGATTTATATCCAAACGCAAAAACAACCATTTCTGCTGGTAATGATACTAATTGACCTTCTTGATTTTCACCGATTACTGCATCTTTTGTGATTTCTTTTACTTTAAAATTAGTTTTTACATTAACACCTGATTCTCTCATCATCTTTAATAAATATTCTCTTGAAATAGGCATCATATCATTTAGAATATCACTTTGCATTTCTACAATAGTTACCTGATGATTTTTTTCCTGTAAATAGTGTGCTGTTTCTGAACCAACTTCTCCACCACCACATACTACAATAGGTCCATTAGGATAATCATACTTACCTAATAACATATCTTCTGCAAAATGTACATGCTCCTGATCAATACCTTTAATAGGAGGCATAAATGGTTTTGCACCAGTCGCCAAAACAATCGCATCGGGACGTACTTTCTGAATTAATTCTTCAGTGACTTCTGTTCCTAAATGGACAGGTACATTTAGTGCTTCTAAATTAGCTCTCATTGATGATGTAAATTTAGATAATTCACCTTTTCCAATTGGATAAGCAGCGCTTTCAAATTGACCACCCAATGAATTTTTAGATTCATAGAGTGAAACATTGTGTCCTCTAATAGCTGCAGTTCTTGCTGCCATTAATCCAGCTGGTCCACCACCTACAACCATAACATTTTTAGGTTCTTTTACAGGTGTTAAATCACATTCATATTCTCTACCTACTCTAGGATTAACTAAACATGTCACACCTTTTCCATCAAATAGAGCCCACTCACATCCCTGTAAACATCCAATACAGTAATTAATCTGATCCATTTTTCCTTCTTTTGCTTTTTTAGGAAGCATAGGATCAGCCAAAGAGCCTCTTGCCATACCGATAAAATCACATTTATCCATATCTAATAAAATATCAGCCATACCAGGCTCATTAATTCTATTTGCTAGAATAACTGGAATATCTACAATCTTTTTAATATTATATGATCTTTCCATAAGAGATGCCTTAACAAATTAAACCTGAGTAGTTCACTCATTCACTTGGTCATTTACATCATTTTATTCATATGTATACTACCTAGCAGAACAACAAAGTACAAATAGGCTTTCTGTTTTAATTTCTTAGCATACAAAAAGATGATATTTATCGATACCATCTTTCTAATACCTTTCAGTAAATTTCATTAATCTATAGAAACAATCATTTTGTTATAATCATCAATAATATAATAGAGCTTATACCCTAACCCAGCTAATACTATTTTATGATGATAAGGTCTTATTTCAGGATATAATCTAGGATTATATTGAATAGTACTGCATACTCTTTCAATCTGACAAAACAGCCTCTTTCCAAAAGAATAGTTATTATAATGATTAATACAATACTTATCAATTTGATCTAATTTATTTATAACTTCTTTATCGAGAAAAACTTTATAAGCCATATTTTTCTTCTCGATCTTTCACAAATTGATCAAAATCTACTAGTTCTACATTTCCCTCTTTATATTTTCTATCATAAATCACAGAAACAACTAAGTCTTCTAATTCCTCATCCGTTAAAACATTGTAACTTTTTCCTTCAAATGTCATCTTTCTCAAATGATGTTTCATTTCCATACTTTATCGCTTTGTTGATATCATCATATCATATCCTCTTACTATCATGAAAAAATCATTCATCAATCAAAAAAGACATCTCCTAAGAGATGCCTTAACGAATTATTTAACCACAATATTTACAATCTTGTTAGGAACATAAATGATTTTCTTAATTTCTTTACCATCAGTATGTGCCTTAACATTTTCAAGTTCTAATGCCTGCTGTTTAACAGATTCAGCTTCCTGATCCTTATTAATAGATAAACGTCCACGTACTTTACCATTTACCTGTACTGCAATTTCAATTGTAGATACAACAAGCTTGTCTTCTTCATATGTTGGCCATGCTTCATAAGCGATTGTTCCTTCATGACCAAGTTTTTCCCACATTTCTTCACAGATATGAGGTGCAATACATGAAAGCATCTTAACGATACCTTCTGCATATGGCTTATAAACTGCTTTAGCCTTATATGCTTCATTAATGAAGATCATCATCTGTGAGATAGCTGTATTAAAGCCAAGGTTTTCATAGTCTTCAGTCACCTTTTTAACTGTTGAGTGATATACGAAGTCTAATGAACCATCATTTGTATCAGTTAACTTATCAGATTCAACAAATAGTCTATAAACACGTTCTAGCCATTTCTTTGAACCTTCTACACCTGTTTCACTCCAAGGTTTAGATGCTTCAAGAGGACCCATAAACATTTCATATAAACGTAATGTATCTGCACCATATGCTTCTACAATATCATCTGGATTAATAACGTTACCCTTTGACTTAGACATCTTCACACCATTTGGACCAAGAATCATACCCTGATGGTATAGCTTCTTGAATGGTTCTTTAACTGGTACGATACCCTTGTCATATAAATAGTTATTCCACATACGTGAATATAATAAGTGTCCTACTGCATGTTCAGGTCCACCAACATACAAGTCAACTGGCATCCAATGCTTTAATAATTCTGGATCCGCAATAGCCTTATCGTTATGTGGATCAATATATCTTAAGAAGTACCAAGAAGATCCTGCAGAACCAGGCATTGTACTTGTTTCTCTCTTACCCTTCTTACCATCTACTTCTACATTAACCCAGTCAACAGCCTTATCCAATGGAGAAGAGCCAGTCTTTGATGGACTATAATCTTCAAGTTCAGGTAGGATAAGTGGTAACTGATCATCACTTAATGCAACAGATGTTCCATCATCAAAGTTAATGATTGGAATTGGTTCACCCCAATATCTCTGTCTTGCGAAGATCCATTCTCTTAAACGATAGTTAACATGCTTAGAACCACAATGATGTTCTTCTAACCAGTCTAACATCTTATCGATTGCTTCCTGTTTATCTAAACCATTTAAGAAGCCAGAGTTGATATGTACACCATCCTGTGTCCATGCTTCCTTAGTAACATCTCCACCTTCTAATACTGGAATAATATCGATACCAAACTTCTTTGCGAAAGCATAGTCACGATCATCATGTGCAGGAACAGCCATGATAGCACCTGTTCCATAACCAGCTAATACATAGTCAGAAATCCAGATTGGAATCTTCTTACCATTTACTGGGTTGATTGCATAAGCACCAATGAAGACGCCAGTCTTTTCTTTATTTAATTCAGTTCTTTCAAGTTCTGACTTAGTTGCGCATACATCTAAGTAAGCTTTTACTTCATCCTTCTTATCAGGAGTCGTAATCTTTTCTACTAATTCATGTTCTGGTGCTAATACACAATAAGTAGCACCGAATAATGTATCACAACGTGTTGTGAATACTGTGAATTTATCATCATAACCATCTACCTTAAAATCAACATGAGCACCGATTGATTTACCAATCCAGTTTCTCTGAATTTCTTTAGTAGATTCTGGCCAATCAACTTCTTCTAATCCTGCAAGTAATCTTTCAGCATATTTAGGAATATCAATAACCCACTGTTTCATATTCTTACGAATAACAGGGAATCCACCACGTTCACTCTTACCATCGATAATTTCATCGTTCGCAAGTACTGTACCTAATTCTTCACACCAGTTAACAGGAATATCTACATATCTAGCTAAACCATCTTCATAAAGCTGTTTGAAAATCCACTGAGTCCATTTATAGAAGCTAGGATCACAAGTAGATACCTGCTTATCCCAGTCAAATGAGAAACCTAACATCTTTAACTGTTTAGTGAAAGTCTGAATATTCTTTAATGTAAATCCTTCAGGGTGGTTACCTGTCTTGATTGCATACTGTTCAGCAGGTAAACCAAATGAGTCAAATCCCATTGGATGTAATACGTTATATCCCTGCATTCTCTTCATTCTTGACATAATGTCAGTTGCTGTATATCCTTCTGGATGTCCAACATGAAGACCTTGTCCTGATGGATAAGGGAACATGTCTAAGGCATAGTATTTAGGTTTTGAGAAATCATAAACATCTGTTTCGAATGTCTTATTCTCTTCCCAGTATTTCTGCCATTTCTTTTCTGCTATCTTATGATCATAAGTCATAATTCTGTCTCCTCCACTTTTAAAATAAAAAAAGTCCTCATGTCTAAGGACGAGAACTCGCGGTACCACCTTAGTTCATGAAGACTGATTCATGCGCTTAATGCTTTAACGCAGCAATACGTGATCTGCTTACCACAGACCCATCTCCCTAGCGAGTTCAATGGATGACTTTACTTATTCACACCAGCCATAAGTTCTCTTAAAAAGCATGACCATCTACTACTCTAGTTCCTTGACTTTTATATACTCACTCACCTTATCATAATTTCCCATTATTTGCAAGAAGTATCATCTCATTTTAAGGATGCGGGATGGATTGAGTTTGATAATATAAATAACACTAAACAATGTTGAGATACAGACTAACAAGAATGAACCAGCCCACAATAGAAGCATAATAAGAGGCTGGAATGTAAGATGCATAGGAAAGTCCGTGATCTGAGGAATAATCTGATTCATCACCTTCATAATACCTAATAATATAAGAGAAGCAGTTAAATAGCTATAAGAATGGAGAATCAGACATTGATAGAAAGACATCTTAAAAATATGTTTATTCTTTTCACCATAGGCTTTCATGATGGCATGATCCTTCTTTAAATGCATAGCATGAAGAATCATGATTTCCATAATCATAAAGATGGAAGAAATAATAGTCAAAATAGAAAAAATGACAAGAATCATCTGAATTCTATTCATGTTATCATTCAATGTTTTCTTTGTTGATTCCCCCATTGTCTTGAATTCATATTCAGGATAATTCTTTTTTAAAGAATTTATAATTGATTTGTCTGCCTTATACTTCAACATACCATATCTTGCAGTTGGTGTCTGATTAAAGAGTGATTCAATCCAATGATAGTTAGCAAATTCATACATATAAAAGGCATCATAATTGTAAGTTTGTGGAGATATACCTACTATTTTTACTTCAATTCCTTTGATTTTTAATTGATATTTATAATAGATCGTCCATGATGTATTGAGTAACGAATTCACCTTCTTATTTTGGGCAAGTTTTCTTGCAGTTGAGAGAGGTACCGCAATTTCATCATTATTTTGTGGTGCTCTTCCATATATATACTGGCTGACATAAGATGTATCATCAGATATAAACAGAACTTCATTCTTCTGATATCTTTGACTATTATGAGAGATTCCCATGAGATTATAATCATCTAAATTCAAATAATGATAGGTTGCTTCGTTGAAATGAGTTAAAGATAAAGGATCATCATTACGTAATTTATAAGTAATTGACTTCTGTGGAATCAATGAAGAGAGATATTGATAAATGGTATTACGAAAAGAGAATGTAAAGGTAAATGTCATCATCAGACATAATAATGCGATAGATAACGCGAAAGACATTTGAAAGAACCTTTTACGACTACTTAAAAAGGACTGGATTGTTAGTTTTAGGATAGGAAAATGATATCTTTTATTATTACAATGATTCTCTTTAGGATATACCTCTGTCTTTTGGATTACTGTATCCTTTATGATATAGCCATCCTTCATCTCTATAATACGATCACTGTATTGTTTCACTGATGTTTCATCATGGGATACAAATAATACAAGAGAAGAATGAGAACGTTCCTTCAATATCTGCAATACTCTCTTTGCATTATCTGGATCAAGTGATGCTGTTGGTTCATCACATAAAATAATATCTGGATCATAATAAAGAGCACGTTCTATCGCAGTGCGTTGTCTTTGCCCTAAAGAAAGTGCACTCACCGGGGTCTTCTTAAACTGTTTAGTGAGTGTTTCATCCAATATGTAAGATGATTTATGAAAATAATCATAGAGACGAATATTATTTGTGATAGAAAGCCAAGGAATAAGATGAAAATCCTGAAAGATAATAGAAATCTTCTTATCTTTATAAATGACTTCTCCAGAATAATCATCATCGAGTCCTGCAATAATATGAAGTAAAGTACTTTTTCCACATCCACTTGGTCCTATTAGTGACACAAAGCCTATATCAGGAAGATTACAAGAAATATTGTCTAGTACATGTTCATGCAGATAACGTTTATTGATTGATTTAAGTTGAATCATATTATTCCTCCCTAAGTAATGAGACAATACTCTCCTTCTTAATACGAATAAACGGTGCTAAAGCAGATATTATTAATATAAGAAGATAGAGAAAATAGAAAATAATATAGAAATAATAAGGAGAGGCAAGGCAGGTAAAATGAAAATATTCCTTAAATGATGTCAATGGAAGAATAGAAAGAATGATTATAAACATCACTATGCTGACAGAGTAAATAAATGAGCCAATAATAAATATTTCTATCTTTGATTCACGCTGTAATTGTTTGTATGTTGCACCCATAGAGATTTTCAAAGCTAATGAGCGGCTTCTTTCTAAGTAAAGAGAAGAGAAGACTGTTTTTGTGAGTTCTATCGCCACAAATAAACTGATCATCATATAAGCCAAGGCAATAATGCGACCAATAGAAATAAGCGTGCCATAACTCATCTTCTTCATATATACATCATTATCTGCTTCATAATTGTTTTCATAACGTTTAATGACTGTTTTAGGATTATTGGTGATAATATCCATCTTGTCATCTCTTATAAGATCTGGATATTTCTTATCTATATCATGATGAAAACAGACAAATTGATCCTGATAGAAATTATCTTCTATTACTCCTACTACTTTATATGTATCATCTTCTAATAGATGACATGTGAATTGTGATTTGAGTTTATGAGATAAATTATGTGTAATAATGACTTCATTTGTATGATGAGGAAAACGACCTGAAAGCAGCTTGATATGATTTTTCTTAGCAGGTAAACGAATCAAAGATGCATTCACACCTTTTATATACCCACTTTCTATATCAAAATGTGGCGTTGCTTTTTCCTTTAAAGAGAAGGGTTCCCCATCATGACTTGCTATAGTCACAATATCTTTAAGTGGTGCTTCCATGTAAGATTTTTCTATAGAGGTAGAAAGACCATTTAAACCACTTATAATTACTAGCGAAGTCACAATAACAAGTATCTGAAAGAGTGAAAGAAGTGCGAGTCTCCTTCTTTCTCCTAACACTTCTTTAAAGCTATATCTTAAAGAGAAGTGCTTCTTATGTTGAGGAATCAGAACATCTTTATTTGTATTCCCTTCTTTAACAGTATGTAATGTCTGATTCCTCATCTCTATGAGTATATCTACATATTCATCTAATAGTTCTGTATCATGAGACACAACAATGACCAAACGATCTTCTGAGACTTCCTTTAATAGTGTCATAACCTCTTTTGCCTGTTTATAATGAAGTGCACCTGTTGGTTCATCGCACAGTAATACAGGTGCATCCTTCAACAAGGCACGGGCAATAGAAACACGTTTCATCTGTCCAATAGAAAGTTCATCAGGATATCTTTTCATAAGTTTATCTATCTTCAATCGTCTAGTGATTTTATCCATCTTCTTCTTGTTCAAATCAATCTGACCAAAATAACATCCAGACATGATGTTTTCTTCTACTGTATAAGAAGGTATCAGATCATTATTCTGTTTAATAAAACCAATCATCTTACAAAACGAGGCATCTATCTCTTTATAATTGAAAGTAATCTGTCCTTCATATTTCAGTAAGCCACATAAACAATAAAGAAGAGTTGATTTCCCACATCCTGAAGGACCTTTAATACCTACTAGCCCCGTATCTGGAAATATATAATTCACATGATCTAATAGACATATATCATAACTCATAGTTAAGTCTTTAAGTTCTAGCATATTCTTTTCTCCTTTTTATGTTATAATGATCCGGGTGATAAAAAATGAATCCTTTTCCATATTCTTTAGATAACAAACGTTATCATACATACAATTATTTTTTAAAAACGAGATATCATAAAAAAGTCGCAAAGGTGTCTTTAGATGCCCATTTTACTTGTCCTAATAGAGATGGGACAAAAGGCTTTGGAGGCTGTATATTCTGTTCTGAGAAAGGGTCTGGAGACTTTATTCTAGATAGTGATTCTCTTTTAGAACAGTTTAAAGCAGGCGCTGAAGTGATGAAAAGAAAGTGGCCTGATGCTGTCTTTATTCCTTACTTCCAGGCATATACAAATACCTATGCTTCTTTAGATCAGTTAAAGAAGATCTATGAACCATTTATTGGTATGAAGGATGTTGTTGGTATTGCGATTGCGACACGTGCAGACTGCCTCACTGAAGAAATATGTGCTTATTTAGAAGAATTATCTAAGAAAACGGATGTCTATATAGAATTAGGCTTACAGACTATTCATGATACTACCGCAAAAGAAATCAATCGTTGTCATACTTATCAGGAATTCTTAGATGGACTCTCTATGTTAAGAAGACATCATTTAGAAGTCTGTGTGCATATTATTAATGGTTTACCTAATGAAACAATAGAGATGATGTTGGAGACTGCAAAAGCGGTAGGAAAACTAGATATACAGGGGATCAAGATCCATAATCTCTATGTCACACAAAATAGTCGTCTATATAAGCTCTATTATCCTTTTAAGATGTTAGAAAGAGATGAATATATTTCTTTAGTTGCAAGACAATTAGAATATATTCCAAGTCATGTAGTCGTAGAAAGACTGACTGGAGATGCACCATTAGAAGAATTAGTAGCTCCTTTATGGTCTATCAAAAAGACAACAATTCTTAATGATATCGATAAATATATGAAAGCACACGATATTATGCAGGGCGATCTTGTATCTCTCAAATAATATATACGAAAGAAAAGAAAGAATTACTTAAGAGCATAAAAAAAAATCTGGCCAAAAGCCAGATTTCTTTTTATTATTCTTCTGTTTCAAGAAGACCATATCCACCATCTCTACGTTTATAGACAACACATGCAGTATTAGTTTCGATGTCCTTATAAACGAAGAATGAATGACCAATGAGTTCCATCTGCATGATAGCTTCTTCCATGTCCATTGGTTTTGGATTAATTGTTTTTGTCTTAACGACAACGTCTTCTTCTTCAGGTTCTTCAAGAGCTTCTAAAGTGTTAATATTGAAAGCGAGTTTATTATTCTTTGACTTTCTACTTAACTTTGTCTTGTACTTTCTGATCTGTCTTTCTAGCTTATCGATAACTAAATCGATTGCTTCATAAAGATCATCACTTGTTTCTTCTGCACGAAGAAGAACATACTCTGTAGGAATTGTAACTTCAATTTTCTGACCAAATGGGTAAGTTCTAATTAAAACCTTAGCCTCCACATCTTGTCCCATGATGAAGTACTTGTCGAGCAATGCTAGTTTTTTAGTAATCTTGTCCTCAATAGCATCTGTAATTGTAACGTTTTTACCTCTGACAATAACTTTCATAATTAATTCCTCCTTTACAATTCTTTCTATATCTATATTATACATAAAAAAAACTAAAAAAACACTCTTGACATAAAATATAAAAAAAGAAGACGTTAATGTCTTCTTTAAGCTAAGTATTTCTTTAAGTCTTCTACTTTATTTAATTTTTCCCATGGGAATTCAACATCAGTACGACCAAAGTGTCCATAAGCAGCTGTTGCGCCATAGATTGGATTTAATAAATCTAATGTATTGATGATACCCTGAGGAGTTAAATCAAATTCTTTCTTGATTGCATCTAAGATGACTTCATCAGCTACCTTACCAGTTCCATAAGTATCAACATGCACACTTGTAGGATCCTTTACGCCAATTGCATAAGATAACTGGATTTCAATACGATCACATAATCCTGCTGCAACAATGTTCTTAGCGATATAACGACTGATATAAGCTGCACTTCTATCTACCTTTGATGGGTCTTTACCAGAGAATGCGCCTCCACCATGTCTTGCCATTCCTCCATAAGTATCAACGATGATCTTACGTCCAGTTAAACCAGTATCACCATGAGGACCACCAATAACGAATCTTCCTGTTGGATTAATGAATACCTTATAGTCTTCATTCATATGATGTTTTCTAACAACTTCTTTCATGATCTTTTCTTTAATGAATGTCTTGAATTCTTCTTCATTGAAATCTGGATCATGCTGGATTGACATAAGAATTGTATCAACCTTAGGATTGTTTTCATCTGTATAATCAATAGTGACCTGTGATTTCATATCAGGTCTTGCATGTTTGAATGTACCATTATGTCTTAATTCACTTGCATAACGTACTAATTCATGAGCCATAGAGATTGGTAAAGGCATATATGTTTCAGTTTCATTTGTTGCATAACCAAACATGATACCCTGGTCACCTGCACCACCTACTTCTACATTTGTACCTAATGCGATATCACTAGACTGTGTATCCATGACTACCTTGATTTCACAAGTATCTGCATCAATACCTAAATCTTCAGCCGTATAGCCGATTCTTCTCATTACATCACGAGCCACTGCTTCATAATCTACTTTCGCATTCGTTGTAATTTCTCCACCAATGACTAATAAATTAGTTGTTACAAAACATTCACAAGCTACACGTGAATATTTGTCCTGTCTTAAGCATTCATCTAAGATTGCATCACTGATCTGATCACAAAGCTTATCTGGATGTCCTTCTGATACAGATTCTGATGTAAATAAGTTCTTTTCCATTTTCTTCTTTTCCTCCTGTAATAAAAAAGCTCTCCTCAAAGAGGAAAGCGTAGTAATCTGCTTCCTCTTATTGTTCAAGTAATACTTGCTTGGTCAAGGCACCTTCTATATAAGGGTTGCCACCACTTTAAAACGATCCTCATCTGTGTGGTTCTTAATAAGAGTATAAAAATATTTAATTAAATTGCCTGTACTTCAATAACGCCTGGGACTTCTTCTATTAAAATCTGTTCAACACCATCTTTAATAGTAGAATCTAGCATCATGCATCCTGCACATGCACCAAGCATATGTACATAAACGATGCCGTCTTTGAAATCAACGAATTCTAAGTCTCCACCATCTCTTTGTAGATAGGGTCTCAACTTATGAATGACTTCCTTAATGGCTTCAATCTTTTCTTCCATGATTTCACCTCGCTTCTGCTTGACCATTATAACACACAAAATAAAAAAGAAAAGTGATATACCCTATAGAATCACTAAAAAACATACTTATTTATTAGACAATTTTGATAGATTGCACATTTTTAAGCATAATTCGCTATTTTTATAAAGTAAATGAACTCTGAGCATAATAAAAGAACCACTGAGGGTTCTTCAATGTTATTCATCGTCTATATTCTTAATATAATTCAGTACAAAATGAATGACATAGAGTATGACAATCATCCATCCAACAGACACAAGAACATATTTGCATACTGCAATATCCCATTCCCCAGGTTCAAAATAATAGTTACTTACAATAGTTGGTAATTGTGTGAGTATATAGAGTAATGCAGCAACCAATATATATAATATTTTTTTCTTCATATGGTTCTCCTCTACTATGTTAGTATATACTAACTATATCATACTCACTTTTTTTGTAAAGTATATCATATTAAATACAAATTATTTATCTTTTTCACATTAAAGAATTATTATTATCTATTCTTTTATCACTATTATAATTATGCTATAATGCAGTTGATTGGAGGCGTGCAATGGAACATCAAGTTCATGTAGGTGACATTGTTGATGTGACCATTACTGGTATTCAACCATATGGTGCATTTGCTTTATTGCCTGATGGAAGCAGCGGATTAATCCATATATCAGAAATATCTGATGGATTTGTTCGTGACGTAAATCAATTTGTCTTTTATGGAGAACAGGTCAAGGTAAAAGTCATTGATATAGATAACGTCCATCATCAGGCAAGGCTTTCTTTAAAAGCAGTCGCGAAAAAGAGACGTTTTCGCAAAAGAAAGTCAATCGTGGAGACACCTAAGGGTTTTAATCCACTAAGAGAAATGATGCCTCGATGGATCAGTCGAGGAATCGCAAAGGAGGAAGATGTATGATCAACGTTGATTTAAGTAAAGCTAAATTAACAGAAAGCATGGAATCATATAAGGACAGAGTCGCAGAAGTTCATGATATGATCCACAACAAAACAGGAGCAGGTAACGACTTTTTAGGATGGGTTGACTTACCTACTAACTACAACAAGACTGAAGTAGAAAACATTAAGAAAAAAGCTGCAGAATTATCTGAAGAAATTGATGTTTTATTAGTTTGTGGTATCGGTGGTTCTTACTTAGGCGCAAGAGCTGCTATTGAAGCAATCAATGGTCTTTACCCAACAAACAAGGTTCAGATCATCTATATTGGTAATACATTCTCTGCTACTTATTTAGCACAGGTTAAGAACTATGTAAAAGATAAAGAATTCGGTATTAATGTAATTTCTAAGTCTGGTACAACTACTGAAACTTCAGTTGCTTTCAGAATCTTCAAAGAATTACTTGAAGAAACTAAGGGTAAAGAAGTAGCTCAGAGAAGAATTGTTGCTACTACAGATGCTCATAAGGGTGCATTAAAGACTTTAGCTGACCAGGAAGGTTATACAGAATTCGTAGTTCCTGATGATATCGGTGGACGTTATTCTGTATTAACTGCAGTAGGATTATTCCCTATCGCAATGGCTGGTATCGATGTTGATGCAATGTTAAAGGGTGCTAAAGATGCCCAGGATAAATACAACAATCCAGATCTTCTTACAAACGATGCTTATCAGTATGGTGTTGCAAGACAGATGTTATTAAAGGCTGGTTACCCAGCTGAAATGTTTGTAACTTATAACTTACAGTTACAGCAGACTGCTGAATGGTGGAAACAGTTATTTGGTGAATCTGAAGGTAAAGAAGGAAAAGGTATCTTACCTACAAGTGGTACTTTCTCAACTGACCTTCATTCATTAGGACAGTTCATCCAGGAAGGTTCTAAGGTTTTATTCGAAACTGTATTAAAGATCAAAGAACCTCAGATGAACTTAGAAATCCCTAGTGATGCAGATAACTTAGATGGTTTAAACTATTTAGCTGGTAAGACAGTTGATTATGTTAACCAGAAAGCATGTGAAGGTACTATTGATGCCCATGTAAATGTTGGTAACGTACCTAACATCCAGATCACTCTTGATCATGTTGATGCATATAGCTTCGGTTATATGGTATACTTCTTCGAAAAGGCTTGTGCAATGAGCGTTTACCTATTAGGTGTTAACCCATTCAACCAGCCAGGTGTTGAAGTTTACAAGAAGAATATGTTCAAGCTTTTAGGTAAGCCTGGATATTAATAAGAAATCCCGCAATCGCGGGATTTTTTTGTACAATGTGATGAGTTTGTAAGAAATTGTGATGTTTTTCACAAAGTATAGTAGATAATCTCTTTTTAATCAGTATAATAAAAGTTAGATAATGTTTAAAAAGATAGTAGTGAAGCAGAAGAAATTTTTCTTCTGTTTTCATTTTACTAGAAAGGAGACAAACATGAAGAACATTACTATTATGGGTGGCGGCGTTCTGGGATCACAGATTGCATTCCAGGCAGCATATTGTGGTTTTGATGTAACAATCTGGTTAAGAAGTGAAGGCAGTATTGGACGTACACAGCCTAAGCTTGATTCTATCAAGCAATCTTATATTGATGCAATTAATCTCATGGATATTGATAAATCTATCAATACATGGTGTATGGGTATTGCAGGCTATGATGATTTTGATAAGGAGAACTGCCTAGAGAAGGTAGAACGCGCTTATTCTACAATCAAGCTAGAGCTTGATATGAAAACAGCAGTTAAAGATGCTGATTTAGTCATTGAATCTATGACAGAAAATATGGAAGCTAAGAAGGATGTCTATACAAAGATGGCTCCCCTACTTCCTGATAAGACAATTCTAGTGACTAATTCTTCTACTATGCTTCCTAGCAAATTAGCTAAGTTTACTGGTAGACCTGATAGGTTCCTTGCCTTGCACTTCGCAAATACGATTTGGAAGAATAATATGACAGAAGTTATGATGCAGAATAAGACAAATAAAACATGCTTTGATGAAGTCATGAAGTTTGCGAAAGAGATTAGAATGATTCCATTACCTGTCAATAAAGAAAAGTCTGGTTACCTACTCAACTCTATGTTGATTCCATTATTATTCTCAGGTATGGATTTAATGGTCAATGGTATCTCTGATCCTGAAAGTATCGATAAAGCATGGACTTTAGGTACTGGTTCACCTAAAGGGCCTTTCCAGATTCTTGATACAGTAGGATTAAAGACTGCTTATGAGATTGTAGGTATGTATGTGAAGATTCCTGGCTTCTTAGCGCCTTATAACTTCAAAGGCATGCATAAGATGTTGAAGTCTTATATTGATCAAGGTAAATTAGGATATAGTACTGGTGAAGGATTCTATAAGTACAAAAAATAAGTAACTAGGCTATAATAAATGCCAGGAGTTTACACTCCTGGCATTTATTTTTACATCGTATCCAAAGTGATTTTTTCCAAATCAGCAAATTCATTTTTGCATCAATTGCTACTGCATCCTCAGAGATTTCCTGTTCATATTCAAAGATTGCCTTGTCATTGCGATTTGATTTGCTAATTCAGCGCTCCTATTAAAAAAATAGTTTACAGGTACAAAAAAAGTCAATCCGAAGATTGACTTGTTCATAAGTTGGAGCGGGTGATGGGAATCGAACCCACGTAGTCAGCTTGGAAGGCTGAAGTTCTACCATTGAACTACACCCGCATAGGATGGTGACTCGCAGGGGATTTGAACCCCTGACCCTCTGATTAAAAGTCAGATGCTCTGCCATCTGAGCTAGCGAGTCAAAAAAGATGGCTGGGATAACTGGATTCGAACCAGTGAAATGACAGAGTCAAAGTCTGTTGCCTTACCCCTTGGCTATATCCCAATAAAGATGGTGGGGAGAGACGGATTCGAACCATCGAACTCGTAGAGAACTGAGTTACAGTCAGCCGCGTTTAGCCACTTCGCTACCTCCCCACTGGTGCCGACTAGAGGAATTGAACCCCCAACCTACTGATTACAAGTCAGTTGCTCTACCAATTGAGCTAAGTCGGCAAATATTGAGCTATAAAATAAAATGGTGGAGGTTAACGGGCTCGAACCGCTGACCCTCTGCTTGTAAGGCAGATGCTCTCCCAACTGAGCTAAACCTCCGCTGCGGGTACTATATTATCATCATATTCGCTCTAAGTCAACAGAAAATAGAAACTTTTTTGTAGTTTTGTATATAGGTATATTTGATTAAATGACTCTTTTTCTTATTTTTGTTGAATTTTTCAAGTTTTTTTCTATTTCATTTGCTTTTTGTTATAAGAACGATTACAATTTAATTGTATCTGGAAACAGGTACATTTTAAAGGCTCTTGGTTAAGGCCGCTCTCAATGACACATACAATTTGCTTTCCTTATTCAAGAGCTTTTATTGTGTCATGGGAGCATTTTTTTATTTGACAAATACTCTAATAGAGACTATATTCATTTAAAGCAGAGAGGTGATAGTATGCAAAGATTCACGTTCGATGATGAAGATGACTCTATTAAGGATACTAAGAGAGAGAATTCTATTCAACAGGAAGAAAAAGAACCTGAAGTTAAAAAAGTTGTTAAGACAAAAGTGAAACATAAGAGATCACATTCTTTACCTAAACATACTAAAACGAAGGTAAAGTATAAAGAGAAATCACATCCTGTGATGACTTTCATTAAGACTTTCATATTATTCGTATTACTTGCAATTATATTAGTGGCACTTGCGTTTGGTATACGTTTTTATTTAGATAACCCAGAAACAGTGAAACAGTGGTTCTGGCAAGGTTATCGTTATTTATTCAGATAGAAAAAGAGGTCCTCATGGGGCCTCTATTTGTTTACCTGAATAATGAAGAAATAAGCCATTGTCTTACCTCTAGGCACATCATAATGTTCTATGAGTGTAAGATAGTCTGAATTAAGTCTTAAATTCTTCTCTACAAGAGATATTTCAGTTGTATAGATAAATACATACCCTTCTGGTAAAACGTGTCTGTGGATACGTTTAAAGAAATTATCATAGACATTCTTTAAAGCACGTGTATCTTTCATCTGTGCATAGGTAGGCATATCAGTAAAGATTTCATCAAACATTTCATTATTCACAAAACGGTTGGCATCTTTATTTACAAAGTGGATTGGCTGATTCGCCGCAATCGCATTCTTCTTAGCTGCTTCTAAGCCTTCTCCATAAATATCTAATCCCATGGCAAACTTAACTGGTTTAGCCATACATCTTTCAATAAGTGTAACACCACTACCACAGAATGGATCTAATACACGAGAATGCATACCCATATAAGGTTTAGCCACTTCCATAAGTGTTGCAGCTACATAAGGCTGCATTGAGTTAGAAATAATTTCACGTCTATAATTAAAGCGTGGATTGTCTAATGAACTCAACTTTAAATAAACATTGACTGTTCCAGGCCTTAATTCTCTAATTAATAATTCAATATCGTAATCAGATGTTACATTCTGCAAGTATGAAGGCATCTCTTCAATAAGTTCTTTTACTATATCATTGATGACAGCTGATTTCTTTTCTCTCATCTGATCAACTAAACGATAATAAAAGCATCCTTCCGCATCATACAAACGATGAAGCACATCCACTAAGTTACTTGACGCAATACGTTTACCAATTAAATGTCCATCCTGAGGAAGTCCTGAGCAGCCTGATAACGGGAAAATCATTTCTCTATAATTACGTAAACCTAGAAGGTCATAAATAGCCTTTGTACGGACTAATACGCCCTGTCCGACCGGTTTATAACGTAAATGTTTCACTTGTTCAAAGAGTGTATATTGATAATAAGGAAGTGTTGTAAGAATAACATCGACTTCTTTATGCAATAAACGGATTGATTTCTTCTTATGATAAGAATATGAACGAATCATCGGATTTAATACTTTTAATTGTGCTTTGATATGCTTGCTGTCTACCACTTCAGAATTCATGAGTTCATTCTGTATTTCCTGTAATTCCTTAATATAAGGCTTACAGTCATAATGACTCATTCCTTTCAAATAGGCATCCTTCACAAAATCCTTTTCTTCATTCTTATAAGCATCTAAAAGAACAGATGCCATTAAAGGATTCTTTGTATAGCCTAATAATAGTGCCGCATTCTTTCTTACCTTAGGATCTTCATGAGTTAAACAGTCACATAGTTTTTCTACAATAGGACCTTCTAATGTATCAGTTGATGTCATTGAACCTTTTAATTTTATTAGATTTTGACGCAGATCAGTGTCTGCGAGAATATTCTTTACAACATTTTTTTCCATATAAAACACCTCATAATCATATCTATTATATCAAATTCATCCCTTTGTTACTATAAAAAAAATGTCTTAGAAGACACCTTTTTGTGTAATTATGTAATTAAGTGGTACATCAAGCAAGTGAGGATGAGTATTTTCTACTTCCTGAAAATCAAATGCCAGGCCAATCGTTATAGCATTGGTCTTTTTTAAACAGCGATCATAGAAGCCACGGCCATAGCCAATACGATTATGATTTGCATCAAACATAAGTAATGGTACTACAATCACATCTAAACCCTTAACATCCATATGTTCATTAGTAGAAGGTTCCAATATATGAAAAGCCCCCTCTTTTAAATCATCCATACTATATATTCTCTGGAAATCCAGTTCTTCTCCTACACATTTTGGTACATAGATTTCCTTTCCTAACATATATTTCTCAATCAAATGAAGTGTATCCACTTCATGGCGATATGACATATAAAAGCCAATTCTTTTCGCATTCTTAAATGCAGGCATTTCTTCTAGATAAGAGGCAATTCTTTTTGAATAAGAAAGAAACGTCTCTTCTTCTAAATCGAGACGTTTCTTAATCATCTGTTTTCTATCCAATAGCATCTTCTGACATATCAAGCTTAATAAGCTGATTTAATTCAACAGCATATTCCATAGGTAATTCTCTGCTGAATGGTTCAATGAAGCCCATGACAATCATTTCTGTTGCCTGTGCTTTAGTGAGACCTCTGCTCATTAAATAGAAGAGCTGATCTTCTGATACTTTAGATACAGTGGCTTCATGTTCAATAATAGAATCATTATTAGCCATGATATTTGTAGGTACTGTATCACTTGTAGAAATCTTATCTAGAATTAATGTATCACATTCTACCTTGCTCTTACAGTCATAAGCATTCTTGTTATGACGGACAAGTCCTCTATAGTTTGTCTTACCACCATTTCTGGCAATAGATTTAGAAATGATCTGACTTGATGTATGAGGTGCTGCATGAATCATCTTAGCCCCAGAATCAATGATCTGACCTTTATCCCCTACTGCAATAGTAATAACTGTGCCCTTGGCTCTTTCTCCTGCAAGAACGCAACAAGGGTATTTCATAGTAACAAGTGAACCGATATTACCATCCACCCATTCCATTGATCCACCTTCCATAACTTTAGCACGCTGTGTTACTAGGTTATAGATATTCTTAGACCAGTTCTGGATTGTTGTATAACGACAATGTGCATTCTTGCCGACAATAATTTCTACAACACCAGCATGAAGTGAATCTTTAGAATATGAAGGTGCTGTACATCCTTCTACATAATGGATATCGGATCCTTCATCTACAATAATTAAAGTTCTTTCAAACTGTGCCATACGTTCAGAATTGATTCTAAAATATGACTGTAATGGCTTATCTAATTTAGTATGAGGTGGTACATAAATAAATGATCCTCCTGACCAGACAGCCCCATTTAATGCAGAGAACTTGTTATCATAATATGGAATAACAGTATCAAAATACTTCTTGAAGATTTCTGGATACTGTTTTAATCCAGAATCAATATCCAAGAAAATAACACCCTTCTCTTTGACTTCTTCAAGCATATTATGATAAACAACTTCAGATTCATATTGAGCACTTGCCCCTGCTAAGAACTTCTGTTCTGCTTCAGGAATACCTAAACGATCAAATGTATTCTTGATTGTTTCTGGTACTTCTTCCCATTTATCTGTTTTAGTGTCTGATGGGCGATTATAATATGTATAATCGTCAAAATCCATCTTAGATAAATCAACACCCCACTTAGGCATCGGCATCTTTAAGAACTGTTTTAATGACTTGATACGATATTCAGTCATCCATTCTGGTTCTTCTTTAATGGCTGATATTTCTCTAACGATATCTTCATTTAACCCTTTAGGTGTCTTGAAGACAGATACATCCTCATCAGGATGATCTTCTATCACTTCAGCTTGTGGAATATTAAGATTCTCAATAGCCATCTCTATTCCTCGCTTCCTTCTAATAATTTTAAGAATCCAGTCCAGCCTAGAGTCGCACACTTAATACGATTGGCCTGCTTATGCGTATTCTTAAACGCAATTGCTTCTTCAAGAAGTTCTGGATCATATTCTTTTTCATAAATCATATGCATATAGTTATCCACAATATGCGCTGCTTCTTCTTTTGTCTTCCCTTTAACTAGTTCAGTCATGATAGAAGTAGAGGCTGTACAGATGGCACATGCTTCACCATCAAAACGCACATCTTCCACTACATCACCATTAAACTTAGCCTGGACATCAATATCATCAATACATGTACTTGAATCCATATTGACTTTCTGATATGAATCATCATCTACAAGTCCATGGTTTCTAGGATTCTGATAGTGGTCCATAATAATTTCTCTCATGATCATTGGATCATCCAAAGAATGCATCAAGGAAATCATCTCCTTTCTTACATGCTTCAATAAACTGATCAATTTCTTCTTCAGTGTTATAGAAATAGAAAGAGACACGACAAGTTGTTCTTACTTTTAAGAACTCGTCTAAAATCTTTGCGCAATGTTCACCCGCTCTAACCGCAATACCATAAGTATTAAATAAGCTGGCTGCATCCTGCGCAAATACATCTTTAATATTAAAGGCAATAGCACCTTCTGAGTTTGGATTATATACAGTGACATTATCCAACTGAGACATCTTCTCAATCGCATAATGACGTAATTCTAATTCTCTTTGACGAATATTGTCCATACCGATGCTCTGTAAATATTTAACAGCTGCACCTAAGCCAATCACACCTTCAATATGAGGTGTACCTGCTTCAAATTTATATGGTGGTTCCTTTAGTGTGACAAGTCCACAGCTGTTATAGCGTGAATTAGATCCTCCGCCAAAACGTGTCGGCTTTGTTTCTTCTAATAACTCATATTTACCATAAAGAACACCAACACCTGTAGGACCACACATCTTATGACCTGAGAAAGCTAAGAAGTCCACATCATCACGTACAACATCTGTGACGATATGTGGTACACTCTGTGCCCCATCTGCCACTACAATAATACCCTTAGAATGAGCATATTCTGTGATTTCCTTGATAGGTACTTCATAACCTAATACATTTGTCACAATCGCAAGTGAAATAATCTTTGTATTCTCTGTTACAGCCTTCTTGACATTTTCTAATGTCATACGACCTTCTTCATCGAGTTCAATATATTTCACAACAGCGCCTGTTTCCTCCGCCACATCAAACCAAGGTAATGTATTAGAGGCATGTTCTGCCACATTCAAAAGGATTTCATCACCTGCTTTTAAATGTGTTTTGGCATAACCATTTGCAATTAAGTTAAGTGAATCCGTTGCACCACTTGTAAATACAACTTCCTCTTTTCTTTTAGCATGAATAAAATGCTGAACCACTTCTCTCGCTTCTTCATAAGCAACATCCACCTGATGAGATAAATCATAATCTCCACGATGGGCATTTCCTGAATAGCTGGATAAATATTCACATACTGCATCAATCACACATTGAGGCTTTAATGTAGTCGCACCATTATCAAAATAAATCAGTGGCTTGCCATGCATTAATGTCTTTCCATCCAACATCGGAAAGTCTTTTCTTGTATCCTTACAATTTACCATAACTAAGCACCTACCTTTGATAACGCCAATTCAAAACGTTCCTTAATCATCTGATTATCTACAACTTCGACTACTGGCATTAAATAACCATATGTAATCAACTGCATAGCCTGACGTTTAGTCAAGCCACGTGACTGTAAATAATAAAGATGTTCTTCATCCATCTTCCCTACACCAGCTGCATGAGAAGCCTGGACATCATATTCATCAATATATAAGAATGGATTTGCACTTGCATAACATTTTGGATCAAAGACAATGATCTTATTTGTCTGATGTGAGGCTGAACCATTCTGTCCATTTGTAATTGTACCAATACCATCAATCACAAGATGTGCTTCATCTTTCGCAACACCATAGTTATCCATGATACCAGTAGTATGGGGTGCATTATGTTTTATATGCACCTTATAATGTTTCTTTTCTTTATTCTTTGATAAAGCCGCCATTCTTAATCTGACATCTGCCCCTTCACCATCTAATTCAAATGTATAAGAGGCTTCAATAGAAGCATCAGATAATTCAGAATAGCCAAGCTGAAGCATACTATCATGAAAAGAATGCCCTTCATCGAGATAAGTATTTTTTCCTGTTCCTTCATTTTCATTAAAGAAATTAACATGTGAATAAGCACCGTTAGTAAATGTACGATTTAATACACCGTTTTCTTCAACATGTCTTGTTTCAATCACTTCTGCATGAACATTGTCTTCAAATACATAATGTAGTGACATTTCATTCTTTACATCTACCACTACATGAAGCTGAATGGGTTCTCCATACTTGAATGTGATTGTTGTATCAGTGACAACAACTTCTTTAGGAAGATTCTCTTCTGTTACCTTCCCATCCACAAAATGAATATAGTGTTCAAAACTATACATTGCTTGTCACCTTATGACCACATGCCCCGATAGAAACAACGTCTTCGTCTTCTTTTTGGAGTTCAATGCCTAATTCTTTCTTTACCCATTCATATCCTTCATTGTTGATCTTTTCAATTAGTTCAAAGCCTCCTTCTACTACAATGTTTCCATCTACTAATACATGTACATGTGTAGGCTTTACTAATTCATATAATCTTTCATAGTGAGAAACCATAACTAGACCAAAGTCTTCCTTTTTTGTTTCTCTCATTTCATTGATGTTATCAGCGACGATACGTAACGCATCAACATCGAGACCTGAATCAATTTCATCTAATAATGCAAATTTAGGTTCTAGCAATTTCATCTGAAGAATCTCATTACGTTTCTTTTCTCCACCTGAGAACCCTTCATTTAAATAACGATGTGCTAAATTACCATCCATTTCTAAGTCTTCTGTGGCATGATCCATGGCCTTAATGAACTGATATAAACTTAATGGTTTTTCTCTTCTTGCATTCATTGCAGAACGTAGGAAATCAGAGTTTGTGACACCTGGAATTTCCTGTGGATACTGCATTCCTAAAAATAATCCTTTACGGCTTCTTTCATCTACACTCATAGAAAGAACATCTTCACCATCTAATGTGATTGTTCCCTGAGTTACTTTATATTTAGGATGACCCATGATTGTACCTAATAATGTTGACTTCCCATTACCATTAGGACCCATCAATGCATGTGTTTCTCCTGTATTAATTGTTAGATTAATTCCCTTCAAAATCTCCTTGTCACCAATAGCTACATGAAGATCCTTTATACTCAAAACTGACATCTTTTTTTCACCTCGAGAATCATTATAAAAGATTAAACGTTCAACCTCAAATAATATGATAAAGAATTATGTCTTTTTATGTGAAACATGGGTAATTATTTGAAAAAAATCACCTACCATGTATAATATATATGTTGCGCAAGGAGGGTACGTATGAAAGCCAAAAAAATAGCGGCGCTATGTTTAGCGAGTGTTTTATTACTAAGTGGCTGTGGTGGTAAAACTGTAGATGGAAAGAGCGTAGTTGCTTCAACTAGTGAAGGTAATGTTTATGCAGATGATGTTTATGATACATTAATTTCCACTAGTTCAGGTAAGTCAGCAGCATTCCAGTATGTTCTTGATCAGTTGATCAATAAACAATATCCTATTACAAGTGATATGAAAGATAATGCAAGTGATATGCTTGATAGTATTAAGAATTCTTATAAAAGCAAATATGGTGAAGATTCTTATGAAAAACAGTTTAAGAGCGATTTAAAGAGTGCTGGTTATACAAGTGAAAGTGAATATAAGAAGAAACTTATTTATTCTTTACAGTATGCAGAATTAGTCAAACACTATGTAAAAACACATTATGATACTGTATTTGAAGATTATTATAAGGTTGCCACACCTCGTATGATCTCTATGATTAAGATTTCTGTTTCTGATCCTTCTAATCCTACTGATTCTGAAAAAGAAAAGTTAAAAGAAGTACAGGAGTTATTAAAGGATGGTAAGAGCTTTGGTGATGTTGCCAAGGATTATTCAGATGATTCTACTACTAAGAGTGCAAAAGGGTCTTTAGGTGTTGTAGATACAACAAGTAACTTAACAAATACTTATGGTAGTACAATTAATGAAGCAGCTTTCTCTTTAACTGAAGGACAGACTTCTGATGTATTAACTGGAAATGATGGTTATTATATCTTAAAGTGTACTTCTACTAGTAAAGAAAAGATTAAGAAGAAATTAAAGAATGTGACTATCCAGTCTCCATTACTTACTTATGATGATCAAATCATTTATCTTGCATTCAAGACTTATGATATTGAATATAAAGATGCAAAGATTAAAAAAGCAGTCAATGAAGCAATTAAAGAAGGCTTAAAGTCTAGAGCTGCAGAAAGGAAGTAATGAGAATGGCAGAATACAAACAAATCCATAAAGTAGAAGTTGAAAAGAAACCTTTTAAACTTACTAAGAAAATGATTGCATTACTTGTCATTGCGATTGTCCTTGTTGTAGGAGTGATTACAGCTTATATTGTGACTGCTGATAAAGATGGTTATACAAGTTCTGTAAAGGATGGTTCAACAGAAGTAATCAGTGGTGATGTAAGTGTGACTAAAAAAGGTTTATATGAATACTTATTAGACAACTATGGTGCCAATGAAGTATTAAATGAAGCTTACAATAAGATTACTGCAAAAGAGATTACTGATAAAGATGCAATTAATGCAAAAGTAAAAGAACTTAAACAGCGTTATGCTGAATATTCTGGTTCTTTTGAAACTTATGCAAAGAATCAGGGATATAGTGATGCAAAGGCTTTTGAGAAGGAAGTCGTTGTGCCAGAAGCAAAATCTGACCTATTAGAAGAAAAATATTTAGATACAAAGTTCAATGATGTATGTAAGAAATATAATGTTTCTTATTTAAAGATTGTTGAATATAGTAAAGAATCTGAAGCATTAAAGGCATTAAAGACAGTGACTAGTGCAGATGCAATGACCGCTTTAATGAATGCGAATACTTCTAGTTCTACCGATTTAGGTTTTGTATGCAGCAAGAGTTCTACTACTACAGTTGATAAGAAGATCATCAAAGCTTTAAGCAAATTTACTTCATTAAAGACTGATAGTGTTTATAAAGAAGCTGTAAAATTAAGCACTGGTAAGTATGCAGTAGTTTATGTATATAACACAGATAAGAGTGCTCAGAAGAATGATATTGTTAAAAACTTATTAAACCTTGGTGATGTGAAAACAGATATTGAAACTTACTATTTAAAGAAATATGAGTTCACTGTCGATGATGAAAAGGTTAAGAAACAGATCAAGAAAATTTCTAGTAAATATGTAGACTAAGAGACGTGAAAACGTCTCTTTTGTGTTAGAATGAATACAGGAGGTTTTATATGATGGATAATTGTATTTTTTGTAAGATTGCCGCTAAGGAAATTCCTGGCAAAGTTGTATATGAAGATGACACATGCATTGCATTCTTGGATTTATCACAGACAACCAATGGACATACACTCGTCATTCCTAAGGAACATTATGATAGTTTTTTAGAAACAGACCCAGAAGTGATGGCACATTGTATGAAAGTGGCTCAGAAGCTTGCAAATAAGATTGTAGAGAATATGCATGCAAAGGGATGTAATATTCTTACTAATGCGAAAGAAGTCGCTGGTCAGACCGTGCATCATTTCCATATTCATATTATTCCAAGATATGAAGAAAATGATCCAATCAAGATCGAATTTACCGATCGTTCAAGTGTTGTAAATCTTGATGATATCTACAACGAAATCATGAAATAGAAAAACAGGGATTTTAAAAAAATCCCTGTTTTTTAGTACACACAATGATATGACATCTCTTTATATTATGATGTGATTAACCTCTCACAAAGTAGCGTGAAACAAATTCCATATTAATTTCTTTGATTTCTCTTTTACCTTCTATATAATCTTCATACATTTCAAAGGGATCTCCAGCCCCAAACAAGCCGCATCCACTGCAGTTCTCACATCCTGCAGAATCATTACAGTCCAATGCTTCTTGTATGATTCTTTTTCTTTCTTCTCTTGTTGTATCTTTTATGAGTACACTCTTCATATCCATCACCCACTCCTAGTATAGAAATAATAGATACAAATAGCAAGCAATATACCTATCTCTTTGATATGTTATAAATATGAAGAAAAGAGATAGCATTTCTACTATCTCTTTCGTATGAATTATTCAGCAGCATCAAAATCTTTAGCAAGTGCTTCTGCTCTTGCACGACGACGTTTAGCATCTACTAGACACTTATCGAATAATGCTTCTGCATTTTCAGGATTGATCTTAACTAACTGAGAGAATCTGTTTTCACTCATTAAGAAGTCTTTGAACTTAGAATAATCAGGAGCCTTAGAATCAATTGTAAGTGGGTTCTTACCTTCTTCAGTTAAACGTGGGTCATATCTTAATAAGTTGAAGTAACCACATTCAACAGCCCATTTTTCCTGTCTTGAAGAATTAATTAATCCACCCTTGATATGATGTTCATTACATGGTGCATAAGCAATAATTAATGATGGTCCATCATAAGATTCAGCTTCCTTCATAGCCTTAATAGCCTGCATTGGGTTAGCACCTAAAGCAATCTGTGCAACATATACATGACCATAAGCCATAGCAATCTGAGCTAAGTCTTTCTTGGCAACCTTCTTACCACTTGCAGTGAACTTTGCAATAGAAGCAGCCTGTGATGATTTAGAAGACTGTCCACCAGTGTTAGAATATACTTCTGTATCAAGAACTAATACATTGACATTCTGATCATTAGCAAGAACGTGGTCTAATCCTCCGTAGCCGATATCATAAGCCCATCCGTCACCACCGATGATCCACTGAGACTTAGTCACTAATTCACCCTTCATATCAAGTAATTCCTTGATAGGTTCATTAGCTGAAGCTTCAACTTTTTCTACTAATTCGTTATAAAGAGCCTTTTCTTCTACTCTCTGACCCTTAACAGCTTCATATTTTTCAAGAATTTCTTTTAATTCTGGTTCTACATCATTCTTATTTGCTTCAATGATTTCTAAGATATGTTTAGACATGTAGTTTTCTGCAAGTTTCATACCGAAACCAAATTCAGCATTATCTTCGAATAATGAGTTAGCCCAAGCCATACCATGACCATTCTTATCAGTAGTACATGGAGTAGATGGAGTTGAACCAGTATAGATTGATGAACATCCAGTAGCGTTCGCAATTCTCATATCAGAACCGAATAACTGAGAAGCTAAACGATAATATGGAGTTTCACCACAACCAGCGCAGGCACCAGAAGCTTCAAAGTAAGGCTTCATGAATCCAACACCCTTCACTGTAGTTGTAGGATACTTGTCATCTCTATATTCTACATTGTTGTATACATATTCAGATAAAGCAGAATGTTCTAATTCTTCCTTAACTGGAACCATTGTAAGTGCCTTTTCACCACGTTTACCTGGACATATGGCTGCACATAATCCACAACCTACGCAGTTATCAGGAGAAACCTGGATACGGAATGATAATCCTTCAACACCCTTACCAATTGGTTTTAATACATCATTCGTAATATCTTCTGGTGCATTCTTGATTTCTTCTTCAGTCATTAAGAATGGACGGATTGTTGCATGAGGACATACCATTGCACACTGGTTACACTGGATACAGTTGTCTTTTTCCCACTTAGGAACCTGAATAGCAATTGCACGTTTTTCTTTAATTGCAACACCATTCTGCATAGTACCATCAAGCTTATCTAAGAATGCTGAAGTTGGAAGGTCATAACCTTCAAGAGCATTGATAGGAGCTACGAAGTTATCAAAGTAATCATCACCAGTTGGTTTTCTTAATGGTAATACAGTTAAGTTAGACCATTCTGGATCTACAGTTACTTCTTCAATTGCATCTTTACCAGCATCGATAGCCTTATAGTTAGCCTGAACGATATTTTCACCCTTATTGCTATAAGACTTCTTAGCCATTTCTTTCATCTTAGTAACAGCTTCATCGATTGGAAGAATCTGTTCATTTAATGCGAAGAATGCTGACTGTAGGATAGTATTTGTACGTCTACCCATACCGATTTCACCAGCAATCTTGTTGGCATTAATAATATAGAACTTAGCATGTTTATCTGCTAACTGTTTCTTTACTCTATTTGGAAGATAATCAGCGATTTCTTCTTTAGTAAATTCAGTATTTAATAAGAAACGTCCACCATCTTTTAAGTTCTTCAACATATCATACTTTAAGCAGTAGTTGTCTAATGAACAAGAGATGAAGTCTGCTCTATTTACATAGTAAGTTGCTCTAATTGGCTTATTACCAAATCTTAAGTTAGAACGAGTAGCTCCACCAGCCTTCTTAGAGTCATATGCGAAATAAGCCTGGCAGTATAAATCAGTATTATCACCAATAATCTTGATAGAAGACTTATTTGCAGATACAGTACCATCAGAACCTAAACCATAGAATAAGCACTGAGTAACACCAGAATTGATATGGAATCCATGAACATCAGGTAATGATAAATGAGTTACATCATCCTTGATACCAATTGTGAATCCTGTAAATGGATTATCTGAATTTAAGTGATCATAAACAGCCTTGATATGCTGAGGTGTAGTATCCTTAGAACCCATACCATAACGACCACCAATAACTAATGTATCAGCATCTCTAATGACTGAACATACATCAAGGTATAATGGTTCACCAGTAGCACCCATTTCCTTAGTACGGTCAAGTACAGCAATCTTCTTAGCAGTTGCTGGTAAAACAGCCTTTAAGTATTTTGGAGAGAATGGTCTATAAAGATGTACTTTGATTACACCAACCTTTTCTCCTTCTTTAGCCATTTCATCAATAGTATCTTTAATAGTTTCAGTTACTGAACCCATTGCGATAATAACTCTATCTGCTTCTGGATCACCATAGTATGTAAATGGAGCATATTCTCTACCAGTAATTTCAGAAATCTTCTTCATGTAATCTGCAGCAATTTCTACAACTGCATCATAATGCTTATTCTGAGCTTCTCTGCTCTGGAAATAGATATCATCATTATCTGCACCACCACGTTCTACTGGATTAGTATGTGGGTTAAGTGCGTTTGCTTTAAATTTCTTAATTGCATCATAATCTACTAATGAAGCTAAAGTTTCATAATCAAGAACTTCTACTTTCTGAATTTCGTGAGATGTTCTGAAACCATCAAAGAAATGGATAAATGGTACACCTGCTTTAATTGCAGTTAAGTGTGCAACACCAGCTAAATCCATAACTTCCTGTACAGAATGTGAACAAAGCATAGGAATACCTGTCTGACGGCAGGCATAAACGTCCTGATGATCCCCAAAGATATTTAATGAACTAGTTGCAAGAGCTCTTGCAGCTACATGGAAAACACCTGGAAGCATTTCACCCTGAATTTTATAAAGGTTAGGAATCATTAATAATAGACCCTGAGATGCAGTAAATGTAGTAGCTAAAGCACCACCCTGTAAAGCACCATGTACAGCCCCAGCAGCACCTGCTTCTGACTGCATTTCAACTACGTTTACAGCAGAGCCAAAAATATTTTTTCTTCCCTGCGAAGCCCATTCTTCAGCATGTTCAGCCATTGGTGAAGAAGGGGTAATTGGATAGATACTTGCTACTTCAGAAAATGCATATGCAACATGAGCGGCAGCAGTATTACCATCCATAGATAAATACTTCTTAGACATAATCTTTCAATCCTCCTTATCTACCATTATACGCTGATATGCAATAAAATACTATAATTAATTATTATCATGTATTTTATCTCTAAAGTGAAAAGTTAAATTCCACTTTAGGCGGTCAAAGTTGCGTTTAGTCTTTCACTTCTTTTCAGTTATTTTTTCTCCTTTAGGTCTATAATTACTGTGATGTCTGTTTCTCTATTTCATGAAAGGTTGATTATCATGGCTAAATCAAATAATAATCTGCATCTTGCCCTTGCAGAAAGAGAAATGATTCTACTAAGGCTTCTATCACTGCTACTCTTGGAAAAGATAAATCAACTATAGGTAAAAAAATAAAGGCACATAGAAAACATTCACAGGTTTGCAGTTTTGATCCTGCGTGTGCCAACAAGGACAGATGCAGAAGGACTGGAAAAAGATAATACAGAATATTAAGTCGAGGCAGTTAACATATCAATATACATTATTATTCAAACAGATTTGTTGCATAATGTAATCAAGAAGGAGGAAAGAAAAGTAGAGAAGAAAACAAAAACTGATGCAGATATTATAGAAAAACTTGATAGTGTTGATTCTAAAATGGGATATTTAAAAAACTTATCAGAGAAGATATCGAAAACACAAAAAAGATCAGAGCATATAACCCTGGTCTCAGACTATTGACAAACTAAAACTAAAATTCAAACTATTACCACTCTTTTCATTGACACTCTAGAGCTGACTATACTATTATTTTTCAGTCAAATGGGGAGGAGTTATATAGATGAAAACAAAAATGTCTTTAAAAGAATGGCTTCCGTTAATCGGTATGACTATTTCAGCTTTTTTAGTAAATACATCTGAATTCATGCCAATAGGTTTGTTGACAGATATTTCCAATAATTTCAACATGACAGCAGCACAAGCTGGTGTCATGATCACAGCTTACTCATGGACTGTGACAATATTGTCTCTGCCACTTATGTTATTTGCATGTAAAATAAAACCAAAGAAACTTTTATTAGGCACACTTACTGTATTTTCCACATGCCAGGTGCTTTCTGTTATTTCCATTGGTTTTCCATTTCTAGTCGTATCACGTATTGGTGTTGCCTGTGCACATTCTATTTTCTGGGCTATTGCTTCACCACTTGCAGTCCGTGTCGTATCTAAAGAACATCAATCAAAAGCACTCAGTGCTATTATTACCGGAACTGCTATCGCAATGGTTCTTGGAATGCCACTTGGTAGAATGATTGGACTTAAGATTGGATGGAGAATGACTTTCTTATGTGTGGCAGTCATTTCATTCCTAGTCCTTGTCTATCTTGCATTCGTATTCCCAAAGATAGAAAATACAGAATCATTTTCTATCAATCAGCTTCCAGAACTTTTCAAGAATTCAAGACTAATGATTACTTATATCATTACATTCCTTTTTGCAACTGGATACTATACAACTTATAGTTATATTGAACCATTTTTACAGAGAGTTGCTGGATTTCCAAGCCACCTAGTGACTATCACATTAATGTTATTTGGTGTTGCTGGACTTTCAGGAAGTTATCTCTTTTCTCGATATTATGATGATCATCGTTTTGCATTTGTACAAACAGTTCTATTTGGTTTTGCAGGTGCTCTAGGCCTTCTATATCCTGCTTCAATCAATATGTATATGATCATATTAGTATGTGCTATCTGGGGTATAGCCGCAATGGCTTTTCAAACAAGCTTTCAGGCTGAAATCATTGGATGTGTTTCTACAGCCGCTTCATCTGTTGCCATGGCAATTTTCTCAGCTATCTTCAATCTAGGGATTGGAAGTGGTACCTGGCTAGGTGGAGTCGTTTATACAAACACTTCTTTAAACTTCATCGGTTTTGTAGGCGCAATGATTGTACTTGTTGCTGCATTCATTAGTTTTATAAAATTCCGCAGCAAATAGGATATCCTTAGGGGGTATCCTTTTTTAGTATAATTAATTATCATCCTGTATTTTTACTATTAATACCCGAATTGCAAGCAGAAACTGGAAATAAGAAGATAAATTAGATTTTATAGAAAATGGTATTATCAGTTACATTAAGTTTAGCTAGTTCGTTAAGAAATAGTTCTTCAGAAGAAAGGTATCCAAGTATCTTTCTTTTCTTCTGGTTTATTTTATTGTTTATATCAATAGTTGTCTCCTTATCAATTGTATTAATATCAGTTCCTTTCGTAATAAAATATCTTATAAGTCCATTGCAGTTCTCATTTGAGGCTCTGTCACATGAATGATAGGGTCTACCGAAATAGACAGTGGTTCTTTTCTCTTTTGATTTTGGCTTCTGCTCTATATCCTTCCATCTAGAAAACTCACTACCGTTATCAAAGGTGATTGATTTAAAGATATCCTTAAAGCTATCACCATAAAACTTATGAAGCTTGTTTATCTGCATATAGACCTGCTTTGAAGATTTAGCAGAGATGGGAATCATATAATAGAAGCGTGTCTTTCTTTCAATGAGAGTAAGATATGCACCATTCTGTCCGTCTCTAGGTCCAGTAACTAGATCACCTTCCCAGTGTCCGAATTCTTCTCTATTCTTGATATATTCAGGCCTTTCGGTAATGGAAGTGCCTTTCTGTCTTTTTGGAATGTATGACTTCCAGTTCTTTTTTGTCTTTCTTCTGACCATGCGAGGAAGATCAAGAGGCTTGATGGATGTTTTTCCCTGATGTACATAGTTGTAAAAAGTTTTAGTAGACACAGTCACCATATTCTTTATTCTGTCTGGCTGATGAATCCTTAAATAGTTTATGGTCTCATCAATAGAGGATAATCTATTTGATTTAATTTCCTGTTCGACAAGAGAGATGAACTCTTTTGATTCTTCAAATTTAGAGTTATTTGGAATTTTATGAATCTTTGATCTCTTTTCGAATGCAGCCATGGCAGAAAGTTCATAATGAATTTTAAGATGAGTATCTTTGATAGTTATAGTGGCATCCTTAATGACTGAATAGACATTAGAGACGGTAGTGCCTACAGTAGAAGCTAAATCTCTAATGAATTGAGTCTTGCCAATGTTACGCTTACCAGAATGGGAAGCATTGAACTGAATCAAAGAATTGATGATGAATTCATAATGAGAAAAATTAAGGTGTTTATTTTTGGCTTTTTGTGATATATTAATGCTGTTCATAGAAATCTCCTTATAAAGTGTGGTAACTATATAATACGATTTCTATGGACTTTTTTTATACAAAAATTGAGAATAGTGGGCCTGCGACCGCGCGAATTGGGATAAAGGGGCATGCCCCTTTATCCCAATTCCTTAATTCCAGTTTCATTTTACAATTCAGATTTTACTATTAATAACTATTAAATCTTTCTATCAAATGCATTTGATGTTAAAATGGGGATGAAATATACAAAAGGAGCATAAAATGAATACGAAAAATTGTTTTATTGGTCAGTCTGGTGGGCCTACGGTTGCCATCAACGCCTCTCTTGCAGGTATTATTACTCAATGCCAGAAAGAAGGATTTACTCATATCTATGGTATGATTAATGGTATCCAGGGACTATTAGAAGATCACTTCATGGATCTAGGTACAACATTTAATTCTGAGGAAAAAATTGATGCATTAAAGCATTCCCCAGCAATGTATTTAGGAAGCTGTCGTTATAAGCTGCCTACAGTAAGTGATGATAAAGACACTTACGACTTGTTATTTAAAAAATTTAATGATTTAGAAATCACTGATTTCTTCTATATTGGTGGAAATGATTCTATGGACACTGTGGCTAAACTTGCTGCTTATGGTGAAACAATCAATTCCCCTATTCACTTCATTGGGATTCCAAAGACTATCGATAATGATTTGATGGGTACAGATCATACTCCAGGCTTTGGTTCAGCTGCAAAGTATGTTGCAAGCTCTATGTTAGAAATTGCTTATGATTCTTCTATCTATAAGCTAGATGCAATTACTATTGTAGAAATCATGGGACGTAATGCAGGGTGGTTAACTGCTGCAAGTGCACTTGCAAGAACTGAATGTAATGATGCCCCTGATCTCATTTATTTACCGGAAGTCGTATTTGATAAAGAACGTTTCTTGAAGGATATTGAAGAAAAGTTCAAAGAAAAGTCTTCTATCATGATTGCAGTAAGTGAAGGTATTCATGATGAAAACGGAAACTTCTTAGATAGTGGTGATTCACAACAGTATGATGCATTTGGTCATCCAATCCATTTTGGTACTGGTAAGGTATTAGAAAATATCTGTAAAGAACATTTTGGATGTAAAGTAAGAAGTATCGAATTAAATGTACTACAAAGATGTGCAATGCATATTGCCTCTAAAGTAGATATTGATGAATCTTTCTTTATTGGTAAAAAGGCTGTAGAAACAGCACTTGCTGATCATACAAATGTTATGATGGGTGTTAAGAGAACTAACAATGATCCATATACTGTAGAATGTATCTACAGTAATGTACAGGATATTGCGAACCTAGAACAGAAAGTTCCAGCAGAATGGATTACTAAAGAAGGTAATGATATCACTCAAGAACTTTATGATTACTTATATCCATTAATTCAGGGTGAAATCGCTATTACTTATAAGAATGGTATTCCTTCATATATCGATATTGCCCATTTAAAAGAAAATTAAGAACGAATAAAGTCCCTTAGAATAATGGGGCTTTATTTATTTATTTATAGTTTAATTCAGAGTTTAATTTTAGTCCCGAATTGCAAGCAGAAACTGGAAATAAGAAGATAAGTTAGTTTTTATAGAAAATAGTATTACCAGTTACATTAAGTTTAGCTAGTTCGTTAAGAAATAGTTCTTCAGAAGAAAGATATCCAAGTATCTTTCTTTTCTTCTGGTTTATTTTATTGTTTATATCAATAGTTGTCTCCTTATCAATTGTATTAATATCAGTTCCTTTCTTAATGAAATATCTTATAAGTCCATTGCAGTTCTCATTTGAGGCTCTGTCACATGAATGATAGGGTCTACCAAAATAGACAGTGGTTCTTTTCTCTTTTGATTTTGGCTTCTGTTCTATATCCTTCCACCTAGAAAACTCACTACCGTTATCAAAGGTGATTGATTTAAAGATATCCTTAAAGCTATCACCATAGAACTTATGAAGCTTGTTTATCTGCATATAGACCTGCTTTGAAGATTTGGCAGAGATAGGAATCATATAATAGAAGCGTGTCTTTCTTTCAATCAGAGTAAGATATGCACCATTCTGTCCATCTCTAGGTCCAGTAACTAGATCACCTTCCCAGTGTCCGAATTCTTCTCTGTCCTTGATATATTCAGGCCTTTCGGTAATGGAAGTGCCTTTCTGTCTTTTTGGAATGTATGACTTCCAGTTCTTCTTTGTCTTTCTTCTGACCATGCGTGGAAGATCAATAGGTTTGATGGATGTTCTTCCCTGGTGGACATAGCTGTAAAATGTTTTAGTAGACACAGTCACCATATTCTTTATAATATCTGGCTGATGAAGCTTTAAATAGTTTATGGTCTCATCAATAGAGGATAATCTATTTGATTTTACTTCCTGTTCGACAAGAGAGATGAACTCTTTTGATTTTTCAAATTTAGAGTTATTTGGAATCTTATGATTCTTGGATCTCTTTTCAAATGCAGCCATGGCAGAAAGTTCATAATGAACCTTGAGATTGTAATCTCTAACAGAGATAGTGGCATCCTTGATGATAGAATATATATTAGAGACAGTAGTACCTACAGTAGAAGCTAACTCTTTAATGAATTGAGTCTTACCAATGTTACGCTTACCAGGATGGGAAGCATTGAACTGAATCAAAGAATTGATGATGAATTCATAATGAGAAAAATTAAGGTGTTTATTTTTTGCTTTTTGTGATATATTAATGCTGTTCATAGAAATCTCCTTATAAAGTGTGGTAACTATATAATACGATTTCTATGGACTTTTTTTATACAAAAATTGAAAATAGGGGCCTGCGGCCGCGCGAATTGGGATAAAGGGGCATGCCCCTTTATCCCAATTCCTTAATTCCAGTTTCATTTTACAATTGAGGGTTTAATTTTAGTTTAATTTTATTTATTTTTTTGTTGACGAGTGTATTTATACATGGTATTATAGGTGAGCAGTCACGAAATGGGCCTGTAGCTCAGTTGGTTAGAGCGCACCCCTGATAAGGGTGAGGTCGATGGTTCAAATCCATTCAGGCCCACCATTTCTAAAACTGTTAAACATGGGCCTGTAGCTCAGTTGGTTAGAGCGCACCCCTGATAAGGGTGAGGTCGATGGTTCAAATCCATTCAGGCCCACCATGTTTATTTAAAACCTTTGGGGCCTTAGCTCAGCTGGGAGAGCGCCTGCTTTGCACGCAGGAGGTCAGGAGTTCGATCCTCCTAGGCTCCACCATTTATAAAAATCAACAGACACGTTTGTGTCTGTTTTTTTACCTATTATTAAAGGACAGCCGAGAGGCTGTCCTTTTCGTGTTAGAATACGTATTCTTTTAATCTTTGCATAGCTTCCTGTAATAATGCATGTGGTAATGCAATGTTGAGTCTTATACCCCATGGATCATGGAACTGAACACCACTTTGCCAGTCTACACCTACATCCCATCCTTTTTGAATAAGTTCATCAATAGTCAGATGATTCTTTAGACAGTAGTCTTCACAATGTAGGAACACCATATAAGTCCCCTGCGTTTGAGATACTTCAATACCTTCTACATAATTTTTAATAAAGTTATAGGTATATTTCATATTCTGTTCAAGTACCTGATTTAATTCATTCACCCATTCAATAGATTCTTCACGATAGGCACCTATTAAAGCATGCATGGATAAAACGTTCATACTATTGTAATGTGTTGCAGTGGCTACTTTGTTGAGCTGTTCTCTTAAATAGTCATCACAAATAATATGATAGCTGCCAATAAGTCCTGCTAAGTTAAATGTCTTACTTGGTGCATAAATAGAGATTGTGCGTCTTTTAGCATCTTCACTAATACTATAAGTAGGAATATGCTTATACCCCGTAAATACAATGTCTGACCATATTTCATCTGATACGACAATGACATCATTTTCTTTGAAAACATTCATTGCCTGTTCAAGTTCTTCTTTTTCCCACACACGTCCACATGGATTATGAGGAGAACAGAGAACTGCTAAGCGAATGTTATTGTCTTTGATACGCTTGTCCATGTCTTGATAATCCATGCGCCACATGCCCTCTTCATCCTTTACAAGAGGACTTAATTCAGCCACTCGGTCTGTATCATTTAATACAGTGGAAAATCCTACATAAGTAGGACTATGGAAGAGAATCTTGTCTCCCGGCTTTGTAAAGGCATGAATGGCACTTGCTAGACATCCTAAAACACCATTCTCGTAACCAATATACTCTTTCTTTAAATCATGAATATTGTTTCTTGTCTTCTGCCAATACATGATGGCTTCATAATAATCATCAGATGGATAGAAATAACCAAATAGCGGATGTGCGATACGTTTATTGAGAGCATCCATTACACTTGGTGCTGTCGCAAAATTCATATCAGCCACCCACATTGGAATAATACTAAAACCTTCTTTAGGGAAAGTAGGTTTCTTGACATGACCTTTTTGAGATCCTACTGCATCCAAGGCCATGGCATCTTTTCCTTTTCTATCAATGATTGTTGTAAAATCGTACTTCATAAATAAATCCTTTCGTTTGTCATAGGCGGTAACCCACTGCCAATAGGTGGTGGGAGGAGCCTCGTAAATCGTATCTATTATCCCTGACTTTCAATATATTTTTGTATAGTTGCTGATGACACTTCTCCAATGCTACAAGCAAAATAACCATCTGACCAAAATATTTTTCCTTCCAATACTGTTTTGATAAGACCGAACTATACTTTTGCCATAAGTGGTATGTTGTTTCCTGCTTTACAATTCAAACTCTATCTGCTGTATCGTAACTTAATAAGAAATGTATATGGTCTTTGTCAGTTTTTATCGCAATAATTTCGTAGCGTGAGTATTAGTTATATCGAGAATCTCTTGTTTAACATCATCAGCAATAGAGCCTTTTAGTAGTTGTTTACGGTATTTGGTTACTAGAACTATATGTACTTTAAGGCTGTATTTTCGTCTGTTATGACGATTGTATCTACTATCCACAGTTCACCTCAAAATATAGATGTTTCTCTATAAATTAGATATAATATATAGTGAAATATCTATGAAAGGAGTACATCTATGGAACAGATGACTATTACAGCTAAAATTCAAATAATCGCAGCTGAAACAGATAAGTTTTTGCTTGATGAAACAATGTCTGTTTATCGTAATGCCTGTAATTATGTTTCAGACTATGTATTCCGCACTCATGACTTAAAGCAGTTTTCACTTAATAAAGCTTTGTATTCTACTTTACGAGAAAAGTTTAACCTTAAATCGCAGATGGCTCAGTCTGTTTTGAAGACTGTTATCGCCAGATATAAGACCATTCTTGAAAATCAGAATGAGTGGATTAAACCATCGTTCAAAAAGCCTCAGTACGACCTGGTTTGGAACAGAGATTATTCCTTAACACAAAATCGTTTTTCAATCAATACGCTTAATGGTCGTGTGAAATTATCTTATTTTGCAGATGGAATGTCTAAGTATTTCGATCATACGATTTATAAGTTTGGTACTGCGAAACTCGTAAATAAACATGGTAAATACTATCTGCATATACCAGTTACTTATGAGGTTGAAGAAAGTAATATTTCTGACATCTGTAACGTTATGGGTATAGACAGAGGTATTAACTTTGTTGTTGCAACTTATGACAGCAAACATAAGTCTGGATTTGTGAGTGGTAAAGCTATTAAACAGAAACGTGCTAACTATTCCAAGCTTCGTAAGGAACTCCAAATGCGACATACGCCATCCTCAAGACGAAGACTAAAAGCTATCGGTCAGCGAGAAAACCGTTGGATGCAGGATATTAACCATCAGGTATCGAAGGCACTCGTTGAAAACAACCCAAAGCACACTCTCTTTGTATTGGAAGATTTATCAGGTATTCGCAATGCTACAGAACGTGTTAAAACAAAAGATCGTTATGTTTCTGTATCATGGTCTTTCTATGACCTTGAGCAGAAACTGATCTACAAAGCAAAACAGAATCAATCTTCTGTTATTAAGGTAGACCCTCGCTATACAAGCCAGTGCTGCCCTTGCTGTGGACATGTTGAAAAGTCTAACCGCAATAAGAAGATACATCTGTTTACTTGCAAAAAATGTGGTTATAAATCTAATGATGACCGCATTGGAGCTATGAATCTGTATCGTATGGGAATAAATTATCTTGCAGATAGCCAAGTACCTAATACAGTTGTAACAGAGTAAACTCTGCTACAAAGGGTGCTGTCAGCCACCCTACGATGTAACGCCACTTTAGATAGCGATATTTATTGGGGTTAAAGGTCGGAGGTGTAAACCGTTATTACGACTGGGCAGTTACAAGCCCATGACCTTTAGGTCGTGGGTAGTTGACGTTGTCTCCTTATTATTATAATAGGATGACTTGAAATGTTACTTAATAGACGGCATTTAGAATAGTATCGAGTGAATAATGTCCTTCTTTATAATCCACTATGATTGCTGTCGCATTATCTGGAAATCTTAAACGTTCATCATGAGGCATAAGTGTTTTAACTAATCCATAAAGTGAACAGCCATGTCCAACAATAAGTACTGTATCATCTTCTTTACTTGATGCAATGATGTCATTAATGGATTCTATATGTTTATTAATCACATCATGGAGATCTTCTCCCTCATATGGTCGATAATCCATTTCGAGCGTATCCATCCAATTAGGTGCATCTATACGCAATTCTTTAACAAATAATGTGTTAATACCTTCTAAGATTCCAAAATTCACTTCTTTTAAACGTTTGTCATAAATAGGTGCAATACTATGACTTTGAAGTATTATCTCTGATGTTTCTACCGCTCTTCCAAGTGGTGATGTATAAGCCTTGTTTATACTATAGTCCTTTAATTGCAGAGACATGTTTTCTACCTGTTTAACGCCTAATTTTGATAAAGGTGAATCACACCATCCCTGTGTTAAATTGATTTCATTAAAGTGTGTTTTACCATGTCTTACAAATATAAACTTCATTGATTATTCTCCTTTAAATGCAAAGTGTAGATGATGCTTATTCTTATCTAATAAGAATTCTTCATGTGTCTTAGCACCCCATGTATCATCTCCTGCAACACCCATCTGCTTCTCATTAATACATAATACTGTCTGATATGCTTCAGGTAATTCATCATGATGACGTGCATTTTCTAATTCATAAGGTGTGTAATGTAAAGCTGACATTTCAAAATCATCGCCCTCTAATAATAATACCTTATTTTCACCATGAATCAATACTTCCTTAACATGTGTTCTATTGCCACATTCCTGTGGGTAGAGATAAGGTGTACAGTTGTCTGTGACATTATAATCATATCTTCCAAGCATTGCCCCTTTATTTCTATCTATATAGTTTTCTTCTGGACCAAATCCATAATATGAGACATGCTCCATATCCTTATATAACTGGAATAATAGGCCGAATGCAGGCATTTCAATATTGGACGCAAGAGGCTGATAAGACATATCTACTTCTACTTTTCCATCACCATATACAGTATATGTAAGATAAAGTAGTTCATCTCGTAAACGAGGTAAATCATATGTATATTCAATCTTGCATGATGTTTCTTCTTTAACTACTCTCACAAATTGACATTTAGCATATAAACTTGCAGTTAACCATTCCCCATAGCGATAGCCATATTTATTTTCCACATCATTATTTGTAGAAGCTCTAAAGAAGTTTGGTTTTACAGGCACACGAATGTATTCTTCTTGATGATAACGATAAGACACTAATCCCTTCTGTTTTGAGAAAATGACATTGAAGTCCTTCCCTACTACACCAACATTCAAATAGTCTTCTACCACTTTAACTGGTAAAGAAGAATTCTTTACTGTTTGAGGTTCATAGTTATAAATATACTGTTCATATGCATACACTTGATTATCTTTCTTTAAATAGATATTCAATGCATATTCTTTATCTTCTTCAACCACAAAAGGATTCTTGATTGTAGTTGTGTATTGTGGTGCACATGCAACAATAACATTCTGTGATTGAATGACATAGCCGTCACATAACAAATCAATCTGTAAAGTGTATTCATTCAAATCAGTAAATAAGTATCTATTATCTAATTTGATTTCCTGTTCATTGATTGTGAAATCTACATATTGATAACAATACTTTACTTCCTGCATCTTAGGAGTATTCTTACGATTCGCAAAGACTAATCCATCGCCACAGAAATCAAAATCACTTGGTCTTTCTTTAAAATCTCCTCCATAACAGAGTTTTCCATCATGATATAGTGCCTGATCGATATAATCCCAGATAAAACCTCCCTGATAAAGAGGATATTTCTTTTCTAAATCAATATACTTAAATAAAGCACCATTACTATTACCCATTGAGTGTGCATATTCACATAGAATGAACGGTTTGTCCTGATGTGTAGTTAAGTACTTTTCTATATCTTTCACATATGTATACATCTGACTTTCAATATCACTTGTCTCATTGTAAGAACGATCGTGGAAGATACCTTCATAATGAATGACACGTGATTGGTCTTTGTTTCTTAAGAATTGAGACATTTCATAGAGATTCTTACCTCCGTGAGATTCATTACCTAAAGACCATATAATAATAGAAGGATGATTCTTATCTCTTTCATACATTGAATTTGCACGATCTAGAATAATATCTAACCATTCAGGCTTATTATCAGGAATAATATGTTCCTTGTCAAAGTACTCACTCCATGTACCATGTGTTTCTAGGTTCACTTCATCAATGACATAAAGTCCATATTCATCACATAGATCATAGACGAAAGATTGATTAGGATAGTGTGATGTACGCAATGCATTGATATTGTGTGCCTTCATATTTAAGATATCCTGTTTTGTTTCTTCATAAGATACATGTCTACCTGTATAAGCAGAAAATTCATGTCTATTAACACCGTGGAAGATGATTCTCTGCCTATTGATACACATAATACTATTTATGATTTTAAATTCTCTCACACCGACCTGCTGGCTTATACATTCTACTAAACCTTCTTCATCCATCACTTCAATAATCAATGTATAAAGGTGTGGTTTTTCTGCAGACCATAAATGAGGATGATCTAATTCAAATTGAAGTGATGTACTATCCTCTTTTATTTGACTCGAAATAATTTCATCATTATATTTTAAAGTATAAATAACCTTTGTAGGATGAATAACAGTTGGATTCACTTCTACGACAGCATGATCATATGTATCATTCAAATGTGTAAGTATCTTTACATCTTCCAAGTGTGTACGAGGTACCATTTCTAGTTCTACATCTCTAAATATTCCTGAGAAACGCCAGAAATCCTGGTCCTCCAGCCAGCTTCCGCTACTAAAGCGATACACATTCACTGTAATCTTGTTGTTTCCTTCCTCTATTAAAGAAGTAATATTAAAGCGTGATGGTGTAAAAGTATCTTCACTATAGCCTACAAAAGTTCCATTAACCCATAAAGCCATTGCGGATTCTACACCGTTAAAATTAATATAAACATCTGTGTCATCTTTAATAACTGAACTATCAAAATATGTAATATAGCTGCCAATTGGATTATGTTCTGGGATTTCTCCTGGTATGATTTGTTCTGTGGCAGACCAAGGATAGATCTGATTGACATACATAGGTGTTCCATATCCCTGTAACTGAATATGTCCAGGAACATTGATTTCATCCCAGTTATCACTGTTGTAATCCTTGTTAGAAAAATCTTTAATTAATTGATTAAACCCATTAGCATAATGAAATTTCCATTTACCATTTAAAGAATAGATATAACTACTCTTATTTGTATGCATCTCCTCTAGAGAGGCATAGCGATGTATTGAGGCATGTGCCTTTTCACGATTGATATTAAATACCTTTGGGTCTTTGACCCATTCATTGTTCATTTCCATATATTTTATCCTCCAAATATAATTATAAAAATACGAGAACAAATAAAAATGGAATGGAGTATAATATAGGGTAATATAGTATAATGTTGTATTTTTTTACTTTTATTGAGATATAATGGTTATGAGGTGATTTACATGGAAGACTTAGAAAAAATACTCAAACAGCTCTATCTTGTCTCAGGATTAAATATGTCCATCTTTGACATTAATCAAAAAATACTGGCTTCTTACCCTCATGAGAAATCCAAATTCTGTCATGAGATAGAAAAGAGCAAAGCTTCTGATCATTGTTTTATATGTGATATAAATGCGATGAATCATGTAAAAGAGACTGGCGAACTTTATGTCTATCAATGTCATTTTGGACTCAGTGAAGCAATTATGCCTTTATATTCTTATGGTGCTTTAACTGGTTATTTAATGATGGGGCAAGCGGTTATAGGAACATATAGAAACTATTCTGAAATCATCAATAAATCTAAGCCCTATTTTGAAAATGAAGAAGAATTAAGACAACTTGTCACAAATATTACTATATTAGATGAAGATCAGATATATGCTTTTGCACATGTATGTGATATCTGCGCAAAATACATTTCTCTCACCAATCGCATTCAGGCCAAGAATGATCATCTTGCCCAGGAAATAAAACAGTACTTAATTGCGAATTATAGTAAACCTATTACGATTGATCAGCTATGTGACTTTTTCTTCTGCAGCAGAGGAACATTGTTAACTCATTTTAAATCTAAATACAATACGACTATCCACAAATTCTTATTAGATTACCGATTAAAGAAGGCTGCAGAACTATTAACAAATAAGAAACAAACCGTTAAAGAGATTGCTTATCAATGTGGCTTTGAAGACCCTAATTACTTCTGCAAAGTATTCAAAAAGGAGTACCAATGCTCCCCTCTAGAATTCAAAAACAAAGGTCTATAACGAATAGATAGTATTTACTACTACCTTGAGCGTTACAGTTCTTTTTCGTATATACAAACCCAAAAAGGTTATTCACTTCTTAAAATGGACCCTGTAAAAAGGACACGATAAAAAAGGATATTTATTTCGTGACCCTGTTTTACAGGGTTTTTATTTTGCATAGTATAATGATTATAGAATGGTGGTGTTATTATGGGAGTAAACTATTTTAGTGATGAACAAGTAAAGGAACTCGAAAAGAATCCATATGTAAAGAAAGTATCTATCAAAAGCATAACCTATTCAGAAAAATTCAAAGAACTCTTCTGGATTGATTTACAGAAAGGCATGATGCCTGGAAACATATTTAGAAAGTATGGATTTGATCCTCATATGTTAGGATCTAGTCGAACTCTCAAGTTCACAGATCGTGTAAGGAAAGAAGCAGCAAGGGAAGAAGGATTCAAGGATACCAGAGGCACAAAATCCGGAAGACCTTCTACAAAGAATCTTACCATTGAGGAACAGCTAGAAAGGCTTAAGCAGAAAAATAAAATTCTCCAGCAGGAGAACGATTTTTTAAAAAGAGTGAGATTTATCAACAGAAAGCAAATATTAAAACTGCAGAAGGGCAAACAATAAGAGAAAAATATAAAATGATAGATAGAACTCTTGAATCACCTAGTAATAATCTGAGTGTCTCAGCATTATGTGATACTGCAGGTGTTTCAAGAAGTGGGTTCTATTCATGGAAGAAACGAAAAGGTTCCATAAGCGAAAAAGAAGAACAAGACCGTAAGGATTTTGAACTGATTTTAGAAGCATACAGGTTCAAAGGATATGACAAGGGCAGACGTGGTATTCATATGCGTCTTCTTCACATGGGCATTGTGATGAACCATAAAAAGATTTCAAGACTGATGAAGAAATACGGACTATTCTGTCCAATAAGAAAAGCCAATCCTGCAAGAAGAATGGCTAAGGCAATGAAAACATCAAATTATGCAGATAATATTCTAAACAGACACTTCGAGGAATATGGTCCTGGATATGTGCTTGAAACAGATATTACTTATCTATTCTACGGTCACAAAAGATCTAAAGCCTATCTATCGGTGATAAAGGATGGATTTACAAAGCAGATTCTTGCATATGTATTATCACCGTCTTTAGAAGTAGACTTTGTCCTGGAGACAATCAATCAGCTTTACAGTAAACATAAGCATAATATTCACACTGATGCTTTGATACACAGTGATCAGGGTGTGCATTATACAAGTGTCAAGTTTATTGACTTACTCAAGAGCCTGGAAATCAGACAGTCAATGTCAAGAAGAGGAAACTGCTGGGACAACGCTCCCCAGGAATCCTTCTTCGGACATATGAAAGATGAGATAGGTAGATATACAGAGAATGCCTGCTCATATGAAGAACTAAAGGAAATAATAGATTCCTATATGGTTTATTACAACAATGATCGTTATCAGTACAATCTGGCCAAACTTTCACCAAATGAATATTTTGAATATTATATAACTGGTGAATACCCACTAATTCATGTCGCAAAGGAGCCTGATGAATATAAGGAAAAATTCAGACAGATAAGAAATAATCTTGATAGAAACTCAACGCTCGAGAAATTAGTAGCTATCCTTCAAAGAATAACTCATTTCAAACAGTCCATCAGGTAGTCTGCGTAAATGACTTCTGATTATATCTATATCATTATTACTTAATGATGCAAAGCCAAAATCATCCATCTTAGTGAATATAACAGTGCCATTAAAATAACCGTCAGCATCATCTGGAAATGATCTGTAAACAATAGTATGACCAGTATCATATACACTTAAATCCTTTACAAGAAGATAGACTGATGGATCATCATCAAATATATAATCTCGGTAGTCAAATACACCAAGTTCATTTCTTATGACTTCCTTCATTCTATCTGTTTCCAATACACATAAAACTCCATCTTTAATAATTACATATTTACATAGTTTACACATAAAAATATCCTCCTGGTTAATTACACCTAGAGGATATCTTTATTTCTAATCATTTTTAAGCGCCTTTTTATTTAATGTCCTTGACTCGGGGTCCACATTATCTGCATGGTGAATAACCTTTTTCATATTTCAGATGCACTCAAAAAGAACCTGCCAATTTCTTAAAAAAATTTTTATCAGCAGATAAACAATCTGAGCATCTCCTTGACCTGTTTCATCTGTTTTTCTTCAGTTTCTGGTATTTCCTGATATTATGCCCCATTGAAACAATGGTAAATCTCCATCTGAACATTGTCATGTCCTCTTCTGTAGAGTCTGTCAACTGATTAAGACTTTCAAAATCAAAAAAGTTAACTTTCTGATTGTATGTTTCAATCATTGCTTTTATTTCTGCATTTTTTGTTAACTCATTACTAAAGCAAGGAGAATGTGACGTGCACTTATCCAAACATTAATTCATTATATTTTCGTAGTCTTGCAATTCATGAAAAATATTATCTACGTAAACAGTATCGTTTTTAATACGATACAGCATAAAATAGCGATGAGATAAAAAATTGATTCTTCGGTATCCTAATTCTCTTAATTTTGGATTATCACAGAGTTTCAGGCTTCCAGCAACATTTGACAAACCGATTTTTGTTGCCTCAAAGTCATTTAATAAATGTCTTGCAACCTGCTCAGTTTTCTTTTCAAACAAAAGATATGCAATGAATCTATCAAAATCTTCCTCTGCACCCTTCATTAAAACAATCTTATAATCCATATTTTGATCTCAAATCAGAAATCACATGATCAGCATCCCTGAACTCTCCCTGTTCTCTGGACTTTTCTAATTTTGCAAGCATCTCTTTCTCAATCATCGGTGCGTATGGATTTAACCCAGTCTGTCTTTTTATTTCAAAAGGAAATCCATTTGTCGCAACAGCCTGTGTTAAGAATATTCTGATTGCTGTTGTTGTATCTGTACCCAAATCTTTAAATAAAGCATCTGATTTACTCTTTAACTCGTCTTCCACTCTAACCTGAATTGTACTAGCCATATTCGGCACCTCACTTCCATCTTTTTCTATATTATAATGCTATATCATATCTACTTCAATACATATGTATTGCTTTTGTAAGGTTTACTCCATCCACTTACATAATAATGTATGTTGCATTCCACGACCTCATCGCCTTCCTATCAAGCGGATATTCGCAATCTGCTTCACTACCTGCTTTTTTCATGCATGAAAAAAAGTCCCTCATTGAGGGACTCATATATTACATATGTTTCTTTGCAAAGTTCCAAGTATCTCTGCACATATCATCAAGTGTCTTTTCAGCCACCCATCCTAACTGTTCTTTTGCACGAGTAGGATCTGCATAACATGTTGCGATATCACCTGCACGTCTTGGCTTGATTTCATAAGGAATCTTGATTCCATTAACTCTTTCAAATGCCTTTACGATTTCTAATACACTATATCCTTTACCTGTTCCTAGGTTACAGATATGAACACCTGGTGTTGCATATTTTTCAATTGCAAGAACATGACCCTTAGCTAAGTCCACAACATGGATATAGTCACGTACACCTGTTCCATCCGGTGTATCATAGTCATTACCAAATACACCTAAGCAAGGAAGTTCACCAGTTGCCACCTTCATGATATAAGGCATAAGATTGTTAGGAATTCCCTTTGGATCTTCTCCTAATAATCCTGATTCATGGGCACCAATTGGGTTGAAGTAACGAAGAAGTGTAACAGACATTTCTGGTACAGCATGCTGTACATCTGTTAGGATTCTTTCCATCATAGCCTTTGTAGAACCATATGGGTTTGTAGTCTGTCCTAATTCACAGTCTTCAGTTAATGGGACAACCTTTGGATCACCATATACTGTAGCACTTGAAGAGAATACAATTGAAGGGACATGATACTTCTTCATAAGCTTAGCAACAATAAGAGTTGTCATTAAGTTATTTGTATAATATTCAATAGGCTTTACTACTGATTCACCTACTGCCTTGAAGGCTGCACAGTGAATGACTGCATCCAATTTATTTTCCTTGAATACGGCTTCTGTCTTATCTTCATCTAAAACGTTGAATTCATAGAACTTTACTTTCTTACCAGTGATTTCATGAATGGCATCTAAGGCTTCTGGTTTTGAATTTGAGAAGTCATCGATGACTACAACATCATGGCCGCTCTGTAGTAGTTCTACACAGACATGACTACCAATATAACCTGCACCACCTGTAACTAATACATTCATATTTATTCCTCCACTACTTTACAACCACCAAGTTTTCTTACCTTAAGTACATGACAGCTGCCTTCTCCAAATAATTTTTCAATTTCTTTCTTATATTCTGGAACAAAGTCATTTTCTACAAATGCCTGAATTGTACCTGCGAATCCACCACCATGTACTCTAGATACACCATGGTCGCCTAATACGATTTCACTTAATGCTAGACCTGCAGAAACTGCCTGATGCTTATAATCAAAGTCTGCATAAACATTCTGTAAGAACTTATAGCTTGAGTTACCAGATTCCTTGATTAACTTCTTGAATAAGTCAAAGTCATCATTGTTTAATGCTTCTACAATCTGAGGTACTCTTGCATTTTCCTTGAAGAAATGAATAGCTCTTAGAATTTCTCTATCATTCTTAACGGCTGCTCTGACATCAGCAATATGATCAAAGAATTCCTTTTCATCTACTTCTCTTAAGAATTCCTTACCAAAATAATGAGCGACATCCTTCATTTCAGTTGGAATAGCACCATATGCATCTGTTAAGTCTGCATGGCTTCCCTTTGTATCAACGATACATAAGCTATGATCATATTTAGAGAAGTCTACATCTACATGATTTACAACAGGATGTTCTGTATCCTTGAAATCGATAGAGATCAATCCACCAACAGCACATGCACACTGGTCCATTAATCCACAAGGCTTACCAAAGTAGACATTTTCAGCATACTGACCTACTTTTGCGATAGTGACCATATCGATGCTCATATTGTTATATAAGCCATCAATGATTGTACCGATGATTGTTTCAAAAGCAGCTGAACTAGATAAACCAGCACCTACTAATACATCACTTGTAATGAATGCTTTGAAACCACCGATATTGTAACCGAGTTCTTTAAGTTTAGAGACAACACCTCTGATTAGTCCTTCTGAAGTCCCTTCTTCTTCATCCTTCTTATCTAAATCATTTAAATAGATTGGCTTAATATTAAAGCTATCAGATACAACATTGATGACATCATCCTGTCTAGCGACTACACCAATGGCATCTAAGTTAATAGAACCAGCTAATACACAGCCATGCTGATGGTCTGTATGGTTACCTGAGATTTCACTTCTACCTGCAGCACTATAGATGCTGACATTTTCATCACCATAAAGTTCAACGAACTTATCTAATGCATTGGCATATCTATCTTTCTGATAATCTACGAGACTTGCATCTTCATATAAGTCTTTCAACATTTCATCATATTTATTCGTTTTAAATTCTTCTTTTAATAAGCTTGCTTTCATTTTGTTACCTCGAATGTATATACTGTTTCTTCTTTAAATTTTTTATTTGCCTTTAAAATGACCTTTGGGTTTTCTTCTTTATGAATACTGTCTGGTAAATAGCTTGTTTCAATACATAATGCATCTTGTGGATGCATAGTGTAACCATATTTATCTAACTGTCCATCTAAATAGTTTGCACTATATACCTGTGCTGATGGATATGTAGTAGATACAGTTAATTTAATACCAGTTTCTGGAGAATAAAGTTCTGCCTGATTCTTATCTGTATTAAATACAAATGGATGATCATAACCACGCGCTGTGATTAACTGTGGATGATTGTCTTTGATACAGTCTCCAATCACTTTTTCACTTCTAAAGTCAAATGGAGTATTTGTGACATCTAATAATTCACCTGTATATAATCCATCACCATCAACGCAGCCTACTTCATCAGCATTAAGTTTTAATACATGATTATGAACACTTGATGCATGTCCATTTAAGTTGAAATATGAATGGTTTGTGATATTGATGATTGTATCCTGATCACTTGTTGCTTCATAGCGCATATGAAGTGATGTTCCTTCGATTGTATAATAAGCATAGAAATCTAATGTACCTGGATAGCCTTCTTCACCATCTTTAGATACATAGTGGAACTTGACACCATCATCAATAAATTCATAATCAAATACCTTGTAAGAGAATCCTTCAATACCACCATGCAATGAGTTAGGACCATTATTAATAGGAACATTATAAGTCTTCCCATTTAATGTGAAGGTTCCCTTCTCAATACGGTTGCATACTCGTCCTACCAAAGCACCAAGATATGTACCATCTCTCTTCTGGTAATCTGATACTTCAGGGAAACCTAATACACAATCACATGGATTTTCTTCTTTGTCCTTCACTACAGCTTTAAGTAGTGTGCAGCCAAAGTTTGTGACTTCTACATAGAAGTCTTTGTTTTCTAAGCCGATGACAACAATACTGTCATCTAATTCTTTCTTAATTTCTACCATAAGCCCTCCACGAAGCGACTGAATCCTTCAATTCCTTCATCAGTCATTTTATATACACCAGCATCTTCTAATACCGCTACAAACTTCTTAGTGACTTCTACTTCTAGGAATTCATCAACATCCTCGTAGTCACAACTCTTAAGATATTTGTACCAGTCTGCATGCTTCTGTAATGACTCATTTGAATCAAAATCCGCATTTCCTAATAGACACTGTTTGATATCTTCTAATTCATTCTTTAATCTTGCAGGAAGAACAGCTAAGCCCATTACTTCAATTAAGCCGATGTTTTCCTTCTTAATGTGGTGATGCTGTGCATGAGGGTGGAAGATTCCTAATGGATATTCTTCAGTCGTACGGTTATTTCTAAGTACTAGATCTAACTGATACTTTCCATCCTTCATACGTGCAATTGGTGTTACTGTGTTATGTCTTACACCATCTGTATATGCAATGATATCTAGTGATTCATCACTATAATCAATCCATTTTTCAAGAATAACATCAGCCAAAGCAATGATTTTTTCTTTGGAAGTAGAGGTAAGTCTTAGAGTTGACAATGGCCAATACAACATATCTACCTGTACCTGGTCATGTTCATAACTCTTGATTACTTTCGCATCTTCCATAGGAAAATGATGACGACCGCCTTGGTAGTGATCATGGGTAAGGATAGAACCACCTACAATTGGTAGATCAGCGTTACTTCCCAGCATATAATGAGGGAACTTATCTACAAATGCGAATAGATGCTCGAATGTATTGTGGTCAATTTTCATTGGCTGATGTTTTTCATTAAATACGATACAGTGTTCATTGTAGTAAACATAAGGTGAATACTGTAGGTAATAGCGATGATCTGCAAGGTCTAATGGGATAATACGATGATTCTGTCTAGCAGGATGCTTCATATTACCTGCAAATCCAACGTTTTCTTTACATAATAAGCAAAGAGGATAGTTTGTAGATTTGATATTCTTTGCAGCTGCAATCGCTTTAGGATCCTTTTCTGGTTTAGAAAGGTTGATAGTAATCTGAATATCACCATATTTAACATAATGGTTAAACTTGATATTCTTATCAATACGTGATTTACGAATATAGTTACTACTAATACTTAAATCATAGAAGTAGTCTGTTGCTTTTTCTGGAGATTCATTATAAAGAGTGTTGAACTTATTTACTACTTCACTAGGACGAGGCATGAGGCAGTTCATAAGTCTTGTATCAAATAAATCTTTTTCAGTCACAGAATCTGAAATCATACCTTTTTCTACTGCATAGTCAAGAATATGATCAATGATATCCTGTGCTGTTTCTAATTTTTCATCGATTTCTTCTAATTGGAATTCATCTAACTGAAGTAAATCTAGAATTAAATTTGCGGCATAGTACAAATCATCTGTACCAATCATGCCTTTTTGTAATGCAAAGTTGAGTAATCTGTTGATCTGATGGTTCATTGTGAGGTCTCCTTTATGTTGTTCTTTCTTTCACTTATATAATAATCATTTTAGTAAAAATATCAACATATTTTATATATAATTCATGCATTTTAGTTAATTTTTACTAAAATACCATAATAAAAAAAGAAGAACCTTATCTTTAGGTTCTTCTGGTTCTTCTCTACATTATTTGCATGATTTTCTAATAACCAACTGGCAAGGAAGCTGAATTCTACGGGGATAGAAAACATCATTTCCTTCAATCATATTGTGAAGTACCGATGCACCAATTTCTCCCATCTCACTTGAAGGTGCATAGACAGTAGATAATGTAGGACGCGTAAAATTGCAAGCATCCACATCATTAAATCCAATAATTGACACTTCATCAGGAACCTTAATACCAACATCAAGTAGAGCCTGCATAGCTCCCATCGCAAGAGGATCATTAGCACAGAACAAGGCCGAAGGTACGTTACCACCAGAAATCACACGATTCATTACTGCATATCCTTCATCCCCTGTCATTTGATGCTTCGTTGTATAAATCTCATAATCAACACCTAAATGTTCGCAATATTTAATAAAACTCTTTTTTCTAGATGTTGTTTGTAAATTTAATTCATCATATTCATTTCTACCCATAAAGCCGATCTTTTTATGACCTCTAGAATGAAAATATGCAACAACTTTAAACATTGCATCATCAAAATCTAAAGAAATGCACGTGTTAGTGATTGGAGATAAATCCATATCAAGCAATACAATGTTTGATGTCATCTTATTAAACAATTCTAAATGCCCATGTTCAAACTTACCAATACAGACAATTCCATCAACACCTTCAAGTATTTTTTTTATATCTAAATCATCATATCTTACTTTAGTAGAAGCTATTTTATTTTTTCTAAGATATTTTTCTACACCTTGCAGTATAGACAAGAAATAAGTATCTCTTATTTCCTGTTCAAATGTATAACATTGAATAATACCAATCTTAAGCACTTTCTTTTTGTCTTTTTGTCTTAAGGAATAATTTAATTCAGTTGCAACTTTCAAAATTTTTTCTCTCGTTTCAGGCAAAACCTTTAATGTTTTATCTTCATTTAGTACTCTCGAAACAGTCGCAATTGAAACATCCGCAGCTTTCGCAACATCTTTAATTGTAGCCATTAATACTCCTCCTTAGACAAAAAATGATAGCAGCGTCCTAATAGATATAAACTTAATCTATACTTATAAGAAAGCTACTATCATAATATAACACATTTTTGAAAAATAAAGTTAAAAAACTAGTTATTATTCATCCTAAAGTGAAAAGTTAAATTCCACTTTAGGCGGGGCAAAGTTGCGTTTAGTCTTTCACTTCTTTCCACTTGATTTTACTCTTACAGTTGAATTTACTTTTACACTTTCAATAGTTGAATTTTCTCCTTCAGGTATATAATTACTGTGATGTCTGTTTCTCTATTTCATGAAAGGCTGATTATCATGGCTAAATCAAATAAGAATCTGCATCTTACTCTTTCAGAAAGACAAATCATTCAGAGAGGGATAGAAAATGGTTCTACCAAGACTTCTATCGCTGCAACTCTTGGAAAGGATAAATCAACTATAGGCAAAGAAATCAAGGCACATAGAAAACATTCACATATTTGCAGCTTTGATCCTGCGTGCGCCAACAAGGACAGATGCAAGCATCACCATGTATGCAAGAACTGTGCTGACTTAGTAGTTTTTAAATGTAAGCGAAGAGACAGATCTCCTGGCGCCTGCAATGGCTGTCCTAAATACCAGCACTGCAGATTTGATAAGTTCACATATTCTGCAGATATCGCCAATAAGGAATATATGGCTGACCTCATTAACTCAAGAGAAGGAATAAATATGACATATAGCGAGCTTAAGGCTTTAGCTGATATCATTGTCCCTCTTATCAAGAAAGGTCAATCACCATATCAGATCATTACTTCTCATCCTGAATTGAATATTTCTGAAAAGACATTATACAACTACATAGAATCTGGCGTATTTAGACAGTTCGGTCTGCTTGATATTGATCTAAGAGTCAAGACAAGAAGAATATCAAAGAAGGATTCTGTCAAATATAAAAAAAGAGAAGACAGAAAGTTCCTGATAGGCCACACCTATGATGATTTCATCTCATATACTGACGATAATGACAACGTTAGTATCGTCGAGATGGATACCGTCTACAATGGACAAAGCGGTCCGTTCATGCAGACTTTTAAGTTCCTGTCTTACTCTTTCATGTTTATTATATACCATGAAGAGAAGACTGCAAAGGTTATGGTTGAAGGTGTAGACCTTCTTGAATCGATATTAGGAAAAGAACTGTTCCTGAAAGAAGTAGAAGTAATCAAGACGGATAGAGGTTCTGAATTTTCGGATGCAGAAGGACTGGAAAAAGATAATGATGGCAGCATGCGAACTCATGTCTTTTACTGTGATCCTATGGCATCACGCCAGAAAGGAAGTCTTGAAAACTACCACAAGGAGATACGTTACATATGCCCTAAAGGGACAAATCTCCAAGCGCTTGGTCTAGATTCACAGGAGAAGGCTAATCTCATAGTATCCCACATCAATTCCCAGCCAAAGGAGTACCTGAAGGGAAAATCTCCGCTGGAGATGATGGAGTTCCTTAATCCAGATTTATACAAGAGATTCATAGAATTTGGAATCAAGAAAATAGAAAATGATGATATTATTTTAAAACCATATTTATTAAAAGAAGATAACTAAAATCATTCGGAGAATGTATGAAACATGAGAGGCAGGCTGACAATAGCACATGAAAGTAAAGTGGAATTTAGTCTTACACTCGAAAAAATGAACGAAATTCCATAGCTTTATTGCGCCTTAAAATACCATGATTTATGACGTTAGAATCTCATTTCTAGTGTACGAATGATTAAGTTCCATTCCCAAAACAAAAAGAATATCAGAATTAATACCCGATATTCTTATGAAAATATAATCCTGAACGACTAAATTCCACATCATTTTCGTTTCTTTTTAAAGTGGAATTTAACTTTTCACTTTAGGAGTTATTATTCATGTCTTTTTTAAAAATTGGTTTATCAACTAGATTGATTGAATCAGAAACAATACCTTCTGTTTCAAAAATAACAATTTGATTATTTCCTTTTTTTAGTAATGGACCTGGAATATACAATGAAAGAGTAGGCCCCGAATTATAGAATCTTCCTAAGTTAAATCCATTTACTATAACTATACCTTTTCCAAAGGCAGATAGGTCAATAAATGTTTCTTTAGGTGTGTCCTGAATATCAAATACATACTCATTGAACGTCGGACCTCCAATATTGGCGTTATCCCATTCAATTTGATTTACCTTCGTAAAATCAATACAGTACTGTTTCCAGTTCTTTGTAAAATGGATATCAAGCATTACACCATTTCTTATACCTTTTCTTTGTGTATCAGCTTGTAGTTTAGATCCATAATTTACTCTTCCCATATTCTCTAATAATATGCCTAAGGAATGTTTGCAATCTTTTTTTGTATGAAGTGTGACAGGATCACCAATTTCTTCTTGATATTGAGTTGCTACATACTCTTTATCTAAATAAATCTGTGCTCTATCTCTTGCATCAATGATTCTCATAGTCACATCATCCTTATATGACTCAAAATCATGTTCATACAAAACGTAACCATAATAATAATCAAGTTTTTCAAAACTTTCAGGCCATGGACTTTCAATGACTCTACTTAAACTAGACAATGTATTAAAAAGGGAGACGCTTCTATTCAAAGAAACCCTGCCATAACTTGCTGTTTTTCTTCTATCAGGCAAAATATCCTGTTTGCCTGTAATCATTTTTCTCAATAAATGATACTTTTCTGTTTTGGCACCATACTCTGTTAAGATAGCATCATAATCATAAGATGTAATCTGCGGCAAATCATGTTCTTTTCTAGCTGAACATCCATTCATCCATCCAAAGTTTGTACCACCATGGAACATATAGAAATTGATACTTCCTAAATCAATCATTTCTTTAGCACTCTGCACTAATTCTTCAGGATCTCTTTTTACAATTTCCATATTCCATCTATTGAACCAACCATCCCAGAATTCCATACACATGATAGGTGCAACAATCTGATGCTTTTTCATAAATTCTTTTAATACTGCGATATTTTCTTTTGCATTAGATCCGAAATTTCCTGTCGGAAAAACATCTTCTTCAAAAAGGCTGCCTGCCTCTAATGCTTCTTCCCAAGTCCCATCTGCTGTAAATATCGGCACCTCAATGCCATATTCACGCATCATTTTGAGTAATGCTTTTAAATAGTCTTTATCTTGATTATAAGATCCATATTCATTTTCTAGCTGTGCTAAAATAATAGTCCCTTCTCTATTAATTTGATATTTAGCAATCATAGGTAATAATACAGCATAATATTCTTCTAAGTGCTTCATATAAACACTATCATTAGTTCTTAAACGAATATCTGAATCCTTTAGAAGCCAAGCTGGTAAACCACCTAATTCCCACTCTGAACAAATATAAGGTGAAGGTCTTATGATAACATATAATCCTAACTTCTTTGCAAGTTCCAAAAAGGCACATACATCTTTTTGACCATCAAAATCAAATTTTCCTTTATATGGCTCATGCAAATTCCATGGGATATAAGTTTCAACAGCATTACATCCCATGTCTTTTAAATCTAATAAAGTATCTTCCCAATATTCTGGAACAATTCTAAAGTAATGAACTGCTCCAGAAATAATTTTGGTTTTCTGCCCGTCTATAATAAAATCTTCTTTGATTTGTATTCTATCCAAAACGGTTATTCCTCACCATTTCCAGCATTTCCAGCATTTTCAAATTTTGGGTTATTAGCTAATTTAACAAATGGGAAGTAAATAATAACAGCAAGTGCTAAGTTAACTAATGATAAGATAATTGAACGCCAGTCAAAAGCTGTACCAAAGAAACCATATAGAACAGGAGGCATTACCCATGCAACGTTTTGTGTTACTGGAGCAACTAAACCTAAAGCTGTTGCTGCATATGCAACACCTGACATTACGATTGGACATAATAAGAATGGAATAAATAGAATTGGATTTAATACTGTAGGTAAACCATACATAACAGGCTCTCCAATGTTGAATAAGCAAGGAGCAATACCTAATTTAGCAACCTGTCTGTAATGTTTATTCTTTGATACCATGAAAATTGCGATTAATAATCCTAATGTTGCGTACCATACGAATGCACCATATGACACACTAGTCCATAAATAAGGAATTTTTGTACCAGCCTTATATGCTTCAAGGTTAGAAAGTAAAGCAACACCAAATACACCTTCCATGATAGGTGCCATAACGTTTCCACCATGGATACCAAAGAACCAGAATAACTGAGTTAAGAATGCAACAGCAATAACTGAAACCGGGCTCTGAGAGAATCCTAATAATGGAGCCTGTAATACATCATAGATTCAATCGATAATTAGTTTACCAGTTAACTGGTCAAATGCAAATGTAAGAATTGCAACAACATACATTGCAACAAAAGCAGGAATAATAGATGTGAAAGGAACAGCGATTGCAGGTGGTACTGAATCAGGTAACTTAATAGTAATGTCTTTCTTCATAATCTTAGCGAAAACAATAACTGCTAAGAAGCCAATAATAATTGCAGTGAAATAACCTCTAGAACTTACCTGGTTACCAGGAATCAAGCCACTAACAGTTACTGATAAAGATCCCTTTGCATAACTTAAGCCAGCTACTTTGTTAAGAGCTTTAGCAACACCACTAGTTACACCTGATACTTCAAATGCTTTTGTCATTGATGTTCCTAAAGAAATAACAAATGATGATAATGCGACTAAGCCACCTGATAGTTTATCAACTTCGTATACTTTTGCAATGTTATAACCCAAAGCAAAGATGAATACAAGTGATACAATAGCAAGTGAACCATTAAAAATAAGACCGTTGATGTCTACTAACCACTGGAATGTTTTAGTAATTCCATCCCATCCGAACTATGAAGGGAAGTCTACTAAAAAGGCATTAATCAATAAAGCGATTGATCCTGTCATAACTACAGGCATAGTTGCAATGAATGAATCCCTTAATGCAACTAAATGTTTTTGAGTACCGACTTTCATAGCAATCGGCATCAATTTGTCGGACATAAAGTCCATAAATTTCTGATACATTTTTCTCTCTCCTCTTTTAATTGATATTACATCGATGTTTTATCTGCTATGATAGTAAAACATTTTAGTAAATAAATCAATTGTTTTACTCTATTTTTATACGTTTTTACTATTTATTTGACGATTTTACAGTTATAAGACCAATAAACTAATTATTTTACTGATTTTTTACCTATATTTCTTTAAATTAATAAGTAAAACAATTCTTTTATCTAGAAAAGTAAAGCATAATATTTTACCAACAAAATACAGTTTTCATTCTTCGTGAACTATTACATTAAATATACATTTATTTTTCAACTATATACTCACACCATTGGTATAATAAAGAAATCAAACAACTTTTTGTAATACCCATAGCCTGCATATGATATTAATCTCATCTTTCTCATGCCATTTAAAAGAATCCTATTAAAAACGTCTTTTATACCAGTAGTTTGTGGGTATTCAAGTTAATAATTTGTTTTTACAACTTTCATGCTATTTAAGATAATATCGCATCGGAATCAGATTTTCCTGGTTTCTCCGATTTTCCCAATTTCTGTATAATTTCTTTATTTTTTTATTGACGTGTCTACTTCTACATGGTATTATAGGTGAGCAGTCAAGAAATGGGCCTGTAGCTCAGTTGGTTAGAGCGCACCCCTGATAAGGGTGAGGTCGATGGTTCAAATCCATTCAGGCCCACCATTTCTAAAACTGTTAAACATGGGCCTGTAGCTCAGTTGGTTAGAGCGCACCCCTGATAAGGGTGAGGTCGATGGTTCAAATCCATTCAGGCCCACCATGTTTATTTAAAATTTCTTTGGGGCCTTAGCTCAGCTGGGAGAGCGCCTGCTTTGCACGCAGGAGGTCAGGAGTTCGATCCTCCTAGGCTCCACCATTTAGAACTTAACAGACACATATGTGTCTGTTTTTTTATTTCATTGCGTAAAAAAGAACCATAGTCCTACATAAAGGATTATGGTTCTTTACTTTTAGTAACCTGCACCAGTGTCTGTATTCTTCATGATTTTAACTAGGCGGCTTGTACCAAGTCTGTCAGCACCAAGTTCGATGAACTTTTCAGCATCATCAAATGACCTAATACCACCTGCTGCTTTTACTTTAACTCCTTCACCCACATGATCATGCATTAACTTTACATCATCAAATGTAGCGCCTGCAGTTGAGAACCCTGTTGATGTCTTAATGTATTCTGCACCTGCATTTGTGACTAATTCACACATCTTGATCTTTTCTTCTTCTGTAAGAAGACATGTTTCAATAATAACCTTTAAGATTTTACCATCACACGCTTCATGAATCTGACGGATTTCATCTTCTACTTCTTCATATCTCTTATCTTTTAAGAATCCGATATTAATAACCATATCAATTTCAGATGCACCATTTGCGATAGCATCCTTTGTTTCAAATACTTTTACTGCAGTTGTACTGTATCCATTTGGGAATCCAATAACTGTACAGATAGGAAGTTTACCATCCACATATTCTGCTGCCTGTTTCACATAAGCAGCTGGAATGCATGCAGATGCTGTACCATATTTGATTCCATCATCTAGGATTACCTTAATGTCTTCCCAAGTGGCACTCTGAGCTAATAATGTGTGGTCTACTTTTTTTAAAATATCATTTGTATTCATTTTATTTTTACCTCTCTTTACATAAACTATTATAACAGTTTATCTAAAATAAAGTAACCAATTATGTTTTCCGGCATCTTAATTCCAATTTTTTGTAATTATTGCACCTATAATCGTAAATGTATCAGTTTCTTTTAATTTCCTTTTTCTTAATAAAAAGAATAAGTTAAGCTCAAATTATAGTTTTCTTTGTTTCTATATTACTATAATGCTATAATGGGTGAAATATTAATAAGGAGGTTAATATAATATGTTAGATGCATTTGCGAATAACTGGACAATACTTGTTATTTCCTTCTTTATCTATAGTTTCTGTGGGTGGATCTGGGAATCACTTATCTGCCCTATCGCCACAGGTCATAAGATACATAACAGTGGTTTCTTAACCGGACCTTGCATTCCTATTTATGGATCAGGTGCGATTGTTGTATGTGCTTTATTTCCTATCTCTAAAGATTGGTCTCTTATTTTTATAGAAGGAGCTATTGTCGCATGCTTTATTGAATATCTCACATCTTATTTCATGGAAAAGATGTTTCATGCAAGATGGTGGGATTATTCTCAAATGAGATTTAATTTAAATGGTCGTATCTGTTTAGAAGGCTTCTTTATCTTTGGTTTCTTCTCTGTGACTGCCGTAAAGAATGTACAGCCATATCTAACTCATATGCTTATACAATATGATTATATTCCAATGGTTATTGCTTCTACTGTTTGTATCACACTATTCACAAGCGACTTCATTACTACACTTGTTGAAGCCACTCATCTTGCGAAAAAGCTTGAGACAGTCTCTCAGGATCTTAAGAAGTTTGCCGATGAATTAGAACTAGATATTCATAATGAAATTACAACAGATGATATCTTTAAGATTGCACGTCAATTAAAGGATAGTCACCGTGAACATCTTATTAAGAAATATTCACATCGTCGTTTAGTCAAGGCATTCCCTGATATCTTAAACAAATACCACACAAAAACTCAGAAATAATGCATCTGAGTTTTTTTCTTTTGTGTAAACGGTTATAATAAACAAGAGGAGGTGTGACCATGGAAAAGAATGCATTATTTAAACTCAGTTATGGTTTGTATGTATTAGGTGTAAATGATGGTAATAAGCCTAATGGCTGTATTATTAATACAGCTGTACAGCTCACAAGTAATCCTTATCGTATTGCAGTGACTGTGAATAAGGCGAATTACACTCATGATGTATTGATGAAGTCAAAGAATATGACTTTATCTGTGCTTGATATCACATGCCCTTTTGATATCTTTAAACGATTTGGTTTCCAGAGTGGTAAAGAGATTAATAAGTTTGATGGTTTTGATATGTATGATTTGAAAGACTCATTACCTTACTTAACACAATATGCAAATGCATATATGAAAGGTCATGTTATAGAAACATTGGATGAGTTAACACATACGATGTTTATTGTAGAACTTGATGATGCTGTTATCTTAAATGATCATGATTCTATGACATATGACTATTATTTCAAGAATGTGAAACCAAAACCAGAAAAGAAGAAAAAAGGATGGGTATGTAAGATTTGTGGATGGGTCTATGAAGGTGATGAATTACCTGAGGATTTGATCTGCCCAATCTGTAAACATCCGGCATCTGATTTTGAGCCACTTTAAGCAGGAGGAAAAGGAATGTTTAATGTAAGACAAATAAGTGATGATTTTTATTATGTAGGAGGCAATGATAGACGTTTAGAACTATTTGAAAATGTTTATCCTGTTCCTGATGGTGTAAGTTATAATTCTTATTTATTAGTAGATGATAAGACTGTCTTATTAGATACTGCAGATGCAGCGATTGCTCATCAGTTCATAGAAAATTTAGAACATGTACTAGATGGTAGAACACTTGATTATGTAGTCGTCAATCATATGGAGCCTGATCATTGTGCAACACTTTGTGATATTGTAATACGTTATCCTAATGTAAAGATTGTGGGTAATACTATGACATTCCGTATGATGAAGCAGTTCTTTGATTTTGATGTAGATAGCCGTGCTATAGTTGTCAAGGAAGGCGATACTTTAGAAACTGGACATCATGTATTAAACTTCGTTACTACACCAATGGTACATTGGCCTGAAGTCATGATGACTTATGATTCTACAACTGGTATTTTATTTAGTGCGGATGCATTTGGTACTTTTGGTGCACTTCATGGCAATCTATTTACAAGTGAAATGGACCTAGATGAATCATTCTGGAATGAAGCAAGACGTTATTATACAAATATTGTTGGTAAATATGGTGTACAGGTGACTAATGCCTTAAAGAAAGCATCTACTCTCGATATCTCAATGCTTTGTCCACTGCATGGACCTATATGGGATGAAGATATTAACTTAATGGTAGAACATACTGCTTCTTGGGCTGCTTATAAACCTGAAGTAAAGGGTGTTATGATTGCTTATGGTTCTATTTATGGCGGTACTGCCAATGCAGCGGAGATTCTTGCAAGTAAGTTAAGTGAAAAAGGTATTCACAATATTAAAGTATATGATGTATCTAAGACTGATCCATCTTATATCTTATCTGAAAGTTTTAAATATTCTCATCTAGTATTCGCAAGCGCATCTTATAATGCGGGTTTATTCACACCTATGCAGAACTTATTGGTAGAAATCAAGGAACATCTTTTACAGAATCGTACATGTGTTTTAATTGAAAATGGTACATGGGCACCAAGTGCTAAGAAGACTATGAAAGCTATTCTTGAACCATTATCTTGGAATTATATCGGTGAAGGGCTCACTATTAAATCACGTATGAAAAATGCAGATTATGAAAAAATTGAAGCTCTTGCTGATGTGATTGTAGAAGATATGAATGAAGAACATCAAGTTAAGGAAGAAGCTCCTGTGCGTAAATGGCGCTGTAAGATCTGTGGTTATGAATATAGCGGAGAAGAACTTCCTGAAAACTTTATTTGTCCTCTATGTAAACATCCTGCTTCAGATTTTGAAGAAATAACTGAATAATACATACAGTCAAGTCGAAGAAACATTTGTTTCTTCGACTTTTCTATTGACAACATATTAATATATTCATATAATTAAATATGTAAAAACGTTTATATGAGGAGGAGCCATGGAAAAGAGAAATGAATTCTTAAATGCGAATGAAGATGTTGTTTCAAAGGTTTTAGAGAATCAGCCTGATGATGAATATCTTTATGATTTAGCCGATTTATTTAAGACATTTGGTGATTCTACAAGAATCAAGATTCTCTATGCTTTATTTGAAGGTGAACTATGTGTAGGTGATTTAGCTACTATATTACAGCTTTCTCAGCCAGCCATTAGTCATCAGCTTAAAGTATTAAAGGATGCGAAACTAGTAAAGTTTAGAAGAGAAGGAAAGGTTATCTTCTATTCATTAGATGATGATCATGTAAGAAGTATTTTATCTATTGGTATGAATCATATTGAAGAGTAAAGGAGAAAATAATATGAAAAAGACTTATAAGGTAGATGTAGATTGCGCAAATTGTGCAAATAAAATGGAAGAAGCAGTAAAGAATACTGAAGGTGTTAAGGATGCCACTTTAAGTTTTATGACTTTAAAGTTAAAGGTTGAGTTTGAGGAAGGTGTTGATCCTCAGGCAGTTATGGAAAAAGCAAGAGAAAATTGTAAAATTGTTGAGGATGATTGCGAAATCTTCCTTTAATAAGGAGTGATTGAAATGACAAAGAAGCAAAAGAATGTTTTAAATAGAATTATTATTGCGATTGTCTTATTGATTGTGATTACTGTATTTAAGACAATTGTCCCTGTACCAGGCTATGTCGAGTTTATCCTCTATTTAATCCCCTACTTTGTGATTGGACATGATATTTTAAGAAAATCTATTAAAAATATCAGTCATGGTCAGGTATTTGATGAAAACTTCTTAATGGCTGTCGCAACAATCGGGGCTATGTGTCTTGGTGAATATCTTGAAGGTTCTGCCGTTATGGTTTTCTATCAGATTGGTGAATTATTCCAGAGTATTGCGGTTGGTAAGAGTCGTAAGAATATCGCCGCTTTAATGGATATTCGTCCTGATTATGCCAATATTATGGTGGATGGAGAGATTGAAGAAGTGGATCCGGATGATGTAGAAATTGGTCGTGAAATCATTGTCAATCCTGGTGAAAAGGTTCCTATTGATGGAATTATTGTAGAGGGTGATACAACACTCAATACAAGTGCCTTAACAGGTGAAAGTGTGCCTCGTAATGCCCATTGTGGTGATGAAATCTATAGTGGTTCTATTAATATGACAGCACGTATCACTGTTAAAACAACAAAAGAATTTGGCGAATCAACAGTTTCTAAGATTCTTGATCTTGTAGAAAACTCAAGTATGAAGAAATCCAAGACAGAAAACTTTATTACAAAGTTTGCAAAGTATTATACACCTGTTGTATGTTATAGTGCGCTCGCTTTGGCTATTATTCCCCCTATTGTCTTAACTATTATGGGACAGCCTGCCCATGTCGGTGACTGGATCTTTAGAGCCCTCACATTCTTAGTAATCAGCTGTCCTTGTGCTCTTGTTATTTCTATTCCATTAAGTTTCTTTGGTGGTATTGGATGTGCCAGCAAGAACGGTATTCTTGTAAAAGGTTCTAACTACCTAGAAACATTATCTGATGTTAAGTACTTCGTATTTGATAAGACAGGTACATTGACTAAGGGTGTATTTGAAGTGACTGATGTTGTACCTGCCGAAGTTTTTGATAAAGATCACTTACTTGAATATGCTGCTTATGCAGAAAGTGCTTCAACACATCCTATCAGCGTCAGCTTAAAGAAAGCTTATAATCAGAAAATCGATAATACACTTGTAGATCATATTCAGGAAATTGCAGGACATGGTGTAGAAGCAGACTATAATGGTCATCATATTCTTGCAGGTAATGCGAAATTAATGAAATTAAAAAGTATTGATTATAGTGCTTATACAAAGGATGGTACACTTGTATATGTAGCAGTTGATGACAAATATGCAGGTTGTATTGTGATTTCTGATATTATCAAGGATCATGCAAAAGAAGCTATTAGTGGTTTGAAATCATTAGGGGCAAAGGAAACTGTTATGTTAACAGGTGATAGTGCTTCTACTGCAGATCTTGTGGCCAATACAATTGGCATTGATACAGTACATAGTGAACTTCTTCCTGCAGATAAGGTAGAAGAAGTAGAAAAGTTGTTAGCTAAGAAATCAGACAAAGAAAAACTTGCCTTTGTCGGTGATGGTATCAATGATGCACCAGTACTCTCTCGTGCTGATATTGGTATTGCGATGGGTGGTCTAGGTAGTGATGCTGCCATTGAAGCAGCAGATGTTGTTTTGATGGATGATGATCCATTAAAGATTTCCCTTGCAACGAAGATTTCTACTAAGACATTAAAAATTGTAAAACAGAATATCGTCTTTGCGTTAGCTGTTAAGTTCATCTGTTTAGTATTAGGAGCACTTGGTATTGCGAATATGTGGCTTGCTATCTTTGCAGATGTAGGTGTTATGATTCTTGCAGTCATGAACGCAACACGTGCTCTCACAATTCATAATTAAAGGTATCCTCAGGGATGCCTTTTTAATTGTATAAAAAAACATCTAGCCAAGCTAGATGAGTATACCTTTCAGATGATCACATTCATGCTGAATGATCTGTGCTGTAAAACCAGTATAAGTTTTAATCTTCTTCTTAAATGATTCATCAAAGTAAGAAACCTTGATTGTTTCATAACGTTTAACTGACTTTTGTCCTACATGAGATAAACATCCCTCTTCACATTCATGATAGTTACCACTTGTTTTAATGATTTCAGGATTATACATCACATGCATCTTTTCATCTTCCAAAAAGATAATAACTGCTTTATTATAGCCAATCATATTCCCGGCCATACCAACACATTCATGAAGATGTGCTTGAAGTGTATCCTTTAAATCAGTTCCTATATATAAATCTTCTTTCGTCGCTTTTTCTGCCACCTGAGATAAGAAGAAATTATCCTTTACTATTTCTTTAATCATTTCCACATCCTCCTGAAATCCATTATAACATAAGAAAACAGGCTCATAAGAGCCTGTTAAGCATATTATAATCCTTTTTCAGTTAATTCTCTTGCAACATCATCTTTGATAGTTACGCCTTCTTCTTCAAGTCTTGCAATAGTATCTGCAAACTGAGGAAGGTATTTCTTATGGGCGATTAATAATTCATCCATAATACGTTTCGCTTTAGTACCAGCTACAATCTGTGGGTTGATTATGAAAGCCTGTAATAAAGTTCCATAATCACCTGTTACAGCAGCTTCTTCAACACATAATTCCATGTTCTTCATGCACTGTACCCATCCTCTTTCTGCTGGTTCTAATGGGCCAAAAGCGATTGGACGTGCACCAGTACTTCCAATATAAGAAGATACTTCTACGGCACAATCAACTGGAAGATCAGGTACTGCACCATTATTCTTAGTAGTTACAACGATATGACTTAACTTATTTGCATAAATAGATGCAATTGTTTCACAAGCTGCATCACTGTAATGTGCACCACCACGTTTTGCAAGCTGTTCTGGCTTATGATCTAGGTTAGGATCCTTATATAATTCAAATAATTCATGTTCAGTCTGCTGTACCTGCTGACCTCTTGTTCCAACATTTGGATCATTGTATTCCTTTAAACCGTGTGCTAACATTTCTTCTTCACGATAGTAATATCTATGATATCCACAAGGAATCATATTCATACGTAATAACTGTTCTTTAAAGAATGGGATATCATGAATATTAGCTGGAATACCCATATCTTTACCTTCATACATTGCATTGATGATGTCTTTAGTCACTTCATGACCATGTTCATCATATACTTTATGCCAATGGAAATGGTTTAAACCTGCAAACTTGTAAGTTAACTGATCCAATGTTTTTCCAATTGTTTTTGGTTCATCCATCATAGCACCTACTGGTACGTTACATAAACCAATAACCTTATCCCACTTACCATATTTCATAACTGATTCAGTCACCATTCCACTTGGGTTAGTGAAGTTGATTAACCATGCATCAGGACATAATTCCTTCATATCTTCTACGATGCTTAAGATAACTGGAATAGTACGTAATGCCTTAAACATACCTCCCGCACCATTTGTTTCCTGTCCTAACATTCCATAAGAAAATGGAATTCTTTCATCCTTGATACGTGCATTTAATAAACCTACTCTGAACTGTGTAGTAACGAAGTCAGCTCCTGGTAATGCTTCTCTACGATCTAATGTAAGATGTACTTTTACATCATAAGGAGATGCATCCCACATTCTCTGTGCCATTTTTCCTACGATTTCAAGTTTTTCTTTACCATCTTCGATATCACATAGCCAGATTTCTCTGATTGGTAATTCATCATATCTCTTGATGAACCCTTCCATTAATTCTGGTGTATAGCTGCTGCCTCCACCAATAGTAACGATTTTTACGCCTTCTTTATTCATTCTTGCGTTCCTCCTTCGACAACACCATTATACGTAAAAGAAATAAAGAAAACATTAAAATGTAAGCGAAAACAACAGTGTTCTCTTTTTGTTCCTTATTTCTAAGTTTTTTAGGGAACACTGTTCTATTTGATGATTGGGTTATCTGTTTTTCTACCACGGTCTGTAAATATGTTTTCACATTCCATAGAAGTCACTGTTTTATTTTCTAAATGTTCATTATAGTTGGTATTAAAATAACCTGCATAAAGAACATCAAGTAGATAAAGTAAAGAAAGATTAAAAGAGAATGTACCTAAATTATCAATTAATTTTTCTCTTGTAGATACATATAAACAGCAGTCTGACTGACTAGAAAGAGAGTTAGTCCCATAAGTTGTAATAGTGATAAAGGATAACTTTCTTTCAACTAATTTATGACAGATAAAGAGGCATTTTGATGTTTCACCAGAATAGCTAATGAGAATAAATAACGTATTGCTGCTACAATAACATGCTTCATAAAAAGCTTCATCCGTGCTATCAAAAATATCTACCTTCTTACCAATTTTCATCATCTTTTCTTTAAAGGTATACGCAATTCCCTTCTGTGCACCTGATACGACAATCGCAATATGTTCCTTCTTTTCAATACGATTGATGGCTTCCTGAAGTGTATCATGATTGAGTAAAGAAATCGTATCCTGCAACGTTTCATCATAAAGTAATCCTATTTTATTCGCAATCACTATATTCTTATCATTTTGGGAGAATGGTCTATTACTATCTATTTCCTGAAAGTGTGTGGATAAGTATCGTATTTCTTCTAAATACTGTTTCTTGAAGTCATTAAATCCTTCAAATCCTAATTTCTGTACAAAACGTACAACTGACGATGGGGCTAAAAATACTTCCTTTGCGACTGTTCTTACTGTCGCATTTTCTAGTTGTATGCCCTGACTTATCAAGTACTGTCCTAATCTTTTTTCATTAGGATTCATTGGACATTTTTCTAATGATTCTCTTATTAACATAGTTCTTTAAAAGGTATGAATGGCTCAGTCGTTTTGTCTAATCTCTTTTCTAGATAAACTACATCTAGCCACTGATCAAACTTATAGCCACATTCATGGAAATGAGCGGCTTCTTTAAAACCATATTTTTCATGAAAAGCGATACTTGCATCATTTGGATAAGTGATGCATCCATAAAGATTCGTAATATTCATTCTTATAAGATAGTCAATCAAAGCATTATAAAGAAGATGGCCTATTCCTTTATGACGCTTTCTATCATCGATATAAATAGATAATTCTGCAGAATGATCATAGGCACGACGATCATACAATGTCCCTGCATAGGCGTATCCTATAACTTCTCCCTCTTCTACTGCGACTAGATATGGATATTTTTCTAGTGTATGACGGATACGATCTGCCATTTCTTTGACTGTAGGTGGTTCTAATTCAAATGTGATAGTTGTATTAAGGACATAGGGTGCATAAATCTTTTGGATAGACTCTGCATCCTCTACTGTTGCGATTCTAATAGTAATCATCATTTTCCTCCTTATTATTTATCAATTCTATAATATTTTCAAAAAATTATAAAGTCTAAAACAGTCTATTTAAGAGTTTTTGTGAAAGCGATTTTGTGTCTGATAATCAGTATTTTTCTTTAATTAATTACTGATTTTCAAAAATGAATTCTAGTTAAAGATTACGTTAAGATTAAATTTTTATATTGACATTCAAACAAAGTATGTTTTATAGTTAGTACTGCAAGCGAACGAATCAGTTCTTATGCAAAATATATGCCTCTGATTAAAAACCTACGGACAGGCAGGGGCAGTTGCCGAAGGTGGTTAGGAGCCACATTATTGATTGCGTTAAAAGCGCAAATTTTATGAGTTGATTACTTTACAATCGTCGCTTAGAAATAAGCACATCATCTTATAGAACGGTCAATATAGTACGTGACATTATATTTATGCATAGGAAGTAGGCATTCTCTGCTGATTTCGCATAGAAAAAAAGTACCATGTATCACATTTTTTACACGTTTGACAGATGATGAATAATCATCTGTCTTTTTTTATGTTTAGACATGATGAGGAAAGGGAGATTATGGACTTAAAGAGACAAGCGAGTGCACCGCTTTATGAAGCGATTGAGACATTTAGAAAGAAAAGAATCGTACCTTTTGATGTTCCTGGACATAAGAGAGGAAGAGGAAATCCTGAACTTGTGGATTTACTAGGAGAACGATGCGTAGGGATTGATGTGAATTCAATGAAACCACTTGATAACCTCTGTCATCCTGTTTCAGTGATTAAAGAGGCACAAGAATTAACTGCCGAAGCATTTGGTGCTGAACATGCATTTTTTATGGTGGGAGGCACAACACAGGCAGTACAGAATATGGTTTTATCTGTATGTAAAGCAGGTGATGAAATTATTGTACCTAGAAATGTGCATAAGAGTGTAATTAATGCACTCATCTTATGTGGTGTAACTCCTGTTTATCTCAATACTGAGATCAATGCGAAACTAGGAATCGTACTTGGAGTGACTGTTGAACAGGTAGAAAAAGCAATACAGGCACATCCTAAGGCTGTTGCAGTATTAGTCAATAATCCTACCTACTATGGCATATGTTCAGATATAAAGGGTATCTGTGATGTAACGCATCGTTACGGATTAAAGGTTCTTGCCGATGAAGCGCATGGTACACATCTTTATTTTGGTGATAATCTTCCTATGAATGCTATGAAAGCTGGGGCTGATATGGCTGCGATATCCATGCATAAGTCAGGAGGATCATTAACGCAGAGTTCTATTCTTCTTACAAGTAACGGCATGAATGCAGAACATGTACAATCAATCATCAATATCACTCAGACTACAAGTGCGTCCTATCTTTTAATGACAAGTCTTGACTTGTCTAGAAGAAATCTTGCCTTACGTGGAAGACAATCATTCGCAAAGGTAAGTGAATGGGCACAGTATGCAAGAGATGAAATCAATTCAATCGGTGGTTATTATGCCTATGGTAAAGAGCTGATTAATGGAAGTACGGTATATGATTTTGATGTCACAAAGCTTTGTGTCTATACAAGAGATATTGGTCTAGATGGGATTGAGGTGTATGACATCTTAAGAGATGAGTATGATATCCAGATAGAGTTTGGAGATATTGGTAACATTATGGCTTATATCTCTATTGGAGATAGAATTCAGGATATTGAAAGACTTGTAGGCGCTTTAGCTGAAATTAGTCGTCTGTATTCAAAGGAAGAAAAACGCTTTGAGGTAGATAGCCAGATGCTTCTCCCTCATGTTGCTGTTTCACCACAGGTTGCATTCTATGCCGATAAGGTCAATGTGCCAATCCGTGATGCAGCAGGATGTATATCAGGTGAGTTTGTCATGGCTTATCCACCAGGAATTCCTATCCTTTCTCCAGGAGAAGAGATTACTGATGAGATTATTGATTATATCCAGTATTCAGTGGAAAAAGGATGTTCAATGCAGGGGATGGAAGATCCTACATTAGAAACATTAAATGTATTAAAAATGTAAGGGAGATAAATGAAGATGGAATTTTGGTTTTCAGAACTTCACTCACCTCATGTGAAGTTCGATATCCGTGTTGAAAAACAGTTATTCTCAGGTGAGAGTGATTATCAGAGAATTGATGTATTTCAGTCACCAGAGTTTGGAAAGTTCCTAACACTTAATGGGAGTGTTATATTTTCGGAACAAGATTGTTTTATCTACAATGAAATGGTTGTTCATGTACCTATGTCCGTTCATCCTGATGTGAGAAACGTCCTGATTGTCGGTGGTGGCGATGGTGGTGTTTCAATGGAGTTGTTACAGTATGACAATATTGAACGTATTGATATAGTGGAACAGGATGACATGTTTGTGGATGTATGTAAGGAATATTTTCCACAAACAGCAGCTGGATTAGATGATGATAGAGTTCATATTTATAATTCAGATGCATTAAGGTTCTTACGCTCCAAGAAGGATATGTATGACCTGATTATTAATGATGCGACTGACCCTTTTGGTGCAAGTGAAGGGTTATTTACAAGAGAATTTTATGGAAACTGCTTTAAGGCACTTAAAGAAAACGGCATACTGGTTTACCAGCATGGAAGTCCCTTCTATGATGAAGATGAAGAAGCCTGCAGAACGATGCATAAAAAAGTATTCCATACATTCCCAATAAGTAGAGTATATCAGGCACATATTCCTACAAGTCCATCAGGATATTGGCTATTTGGTTTTGCATCAAAGAAATATCATCCACTTACAGATTTTAAACCACTTGAGTGGAAAAAAAGAAAGATACATACAGAATATTACACTACTAATCTTCATACAGGAGCATTTATGTTACCTAAGTATGTAGAAGATTTATTAGAACAGGAGGAAGAAAGATGAGTAGAGTTTTAATTATTGGTTGTGGAGGAGTTGCTTCAGTTGCCATCCACAAATGTTGTCAGAACAGTGTTGTATTTGAAGAAATTATGATTGCGAGTAGAACAGTGAGTAAATGTGAAAAGCTTGCTGAAGAATTAAAGGACAAGACTAGCACAAAAATTACAACTGCACAGGTAGATGCAGATAATACTGATGAAGTGATTGCACTTATTAAAGAGTATCAGCCAGATGCTGTATTAAATCTTGCGTTACCTTATCAGGATCTAACTATTATGGATGCATGTTTGGCTTGTAAGGTACCATATATCGATACAGCAAACTATGAAGCTGAAGATACAAATGATCCTAAGTGGCGTGCTATTTATGAAAAGAGATGTGAAGAATTGGGATTCTCTGCTTATTTTGATTACTCTTGGCAGTGGGCTTATATGGACCGTTTTAAGGAAGCAGGTATTACTGGTCTATTAGGTACTGGTTTTGATCCAGGTGTGACGAGTGTATTTGCCGCTTATGCAAAGAAACATTATTTTGATGAAATTCATACAATTGATATTCTAGACTGTAATGGTGGTGATCATGGTTATCCATTTGCGACTAACTTCAACCCTGAAGTTAACTTAAGAGAAGTATCTGCACCAGGTTCTTACTGGGAAGATGGAAAATGGGTAGAAATTCCAGCTATGTCAATTAAGAGAGAATATAACTTTGATGAAGTAGGAGAAAAGGATATGTATCTTCTTCATCATGAAGAAATTGAAGCATTAGGTAAGAATATGCCTGAAGTAAAAAGAATTCGTTTCTTTATGACATTTGGGGAAAGCTATTTAACACATATGAAATGTTTAGAGAACGTTGGTATGCTTTCTACAACACCTGTTGAATTCAATGGACAGCAGATTGTTCCTATTCAGTTCTTAAAGGAATTATTACCTGATCCATCTACTTTAGGTCCTCGTACTGTTGGTAAGACTAATATCGGTTGTATCTTTACTGGTATTAAGGATGGTAGGGAAAGAAGTATTTATATCTACAATGTATGTGATCATCAGGAATGTTTTAAGGAAGTTGGTTCTCAGGCAGTATCTTATACAACAGGCGTGCCTGCTATGATTGGTACTATGCTTGTATTACAGGGATTATGGAATAAGCCAGGTGTTTATACAACGGATGAATTTGATCCAGATCCATATATGGATGCTTTAAATAAATGGGGACTTCCTTGGAAGGTAGTAGAAAATCCTACTTTAGTGGATTAGTTCTATGAAGATCAATGAATTACCTACGCCTTGTTTTGTGATTGATGAAACAAAGCTTATACATAATTTAGAAATACTAAAAGAAGTAGAAGAACGTACTGGTGCAAAGATATTACTGGCTCAGAAATGTTTTTCATGCTTTGAAGAATATCCACTTATAGGAAAATATATAAGTGGTACAACAGCAAGTGGTCTTTATGAAGCAAGACTTGGGAAAGAAAAAATGGGTTTGGAGAATCATGTATATTCTCCTGCCTATCGTTCCCAGGATATAGAAGAACTTGCAGAAATATGTGATCATATTGTATTTAACTCTAAAGCACAGCTTAAAAGATATGCAGAAGTTGTGAAAGATACCTCTATTGGTATACGTATTAATCCAGAATGTTCTACGCAGGTTGGACATGCAATTTATGATCCATGTGCACCTGGTTCTAGAATGGGAATTCGTGCATGTGATTTTGATGATGAGATTGCAGAAATGGTGGATGGACTTCATTTCCATACGCTATGTGAACAGAATTCTGATGATTTAGAAACTACATTGAAGGCTGTGGAAGAGAAGTTCTCTAAATGGCTTCCACAAATGAAATGGCTGAATATGGGTGGAGGACATCATATTACAAGAGATGATTATGATGTTGAACGATTGATTCAATGTATTAATCATATGCAGGAGACTTATGATTTACAGGTTTATTTAGAGCCTGGTGAAGCTGTTGCCTTAAATGCGGGATATAACGTGACTGAAGTATTGGATATTGTAGAGAATAATGGAAAGATTCTGATTCTTGATACCTCTGCTGCCTGTCACATGCCCGATGTATTAGAGATGCCTTATCGTCCCCCACTCAAAGAAAGTGGATTACCAAATGAACTCGCCTATACATATCGCCTTTCTTGTAATACATGTCTAGCTGGTGATGTGATTGGCGAATATTCATTTGATCATGAAATAAAGATTGGAGATAAGCTTTATTTTGAGGATATGGCTATTTATTCCATGGTCAAGACAAATACATTTAATGGGATTCCCCTCCCTTCTATTGCAGTTATGGATCAAAATGGGGAGTGTCGCATCATAAAGGAGTTTGGTTATGAAGATTTTAAAAACAGATTGTCTTAGTGATGGATTTCGTATGCCTGGAGAATTTGAAAAGCAAGATGGCTGTTTGATGATTTATCCATGGCGTCCTGGCTCTTGGAATTATAATGCGAAGTATGCAAGAGATGTATTTGTAGAGATTGCACATATTCTTGGGGCATATGAAGACGTGTATATGATTGTACGTTCTGAAGATATGAACGAAGCTATCACAAGACTTGATCATCCTCATATTCACATTATAGAAACAAGTAGTGATGATGCATGGGCAAGAGATACTGGACCTACTTTTGTGATTAATGACAAAGGTGAGAGAAGAGGTATTAACTGGGAATTTAATGCCTGGGGTGGAAGTTATGATGGTTTATATTCCCATTGGGAAAATGATCAGCTTATTCCGAATCATCTCTGTGAATATCTTGGAGATGACTTGTATGAAGCACGTCCTTTTGTCTTAGAAGGTGGCTCGATTCATGTAGACGGTGAAGGAACACTAATTACAACTGAAGAATGTTTATTAAGTCCTGGACGTAATCCTACAATGACTCGTGATGAGATTGAAGAGAAGCTGAAACAATATTTGAATGTAGAAAAGATCATCTGGCTTCCTTATGGTATTTATAATGATGAAACAAATGGACATGTAGATAACTTCTGTTGTTTTGTAAAGCCTGGTGAAGTGCTTCTTGCATGGACTGATGATGAAGAGGATCCACAATATGTAAGAAGTCATATGGCTTATGAAATCTTATCGAGTCAAAAAGATGCAAAAGGAAGACCGTTAAAGATTCATAAACTCCCTATTCCACATATTCCTGTATGTATTACTGAAGAAGATTTAAAGGGATACGAGTTTGAAGAGGGCGAAGATACAAGAGAAGTTGGAGAACGTTTAGCTGCAAGCTATATTAATTTCTATATTGGCAATCATTGTGTATTAGTTCCACAGTTTGGGGATGAACATGACAGTGTAGCTGTGGAAATATTAAAAGAGTGTTTTCCTGAACGTGACATTATTCCTATTGAAGCACGTGTTATTTTAACTGGTGGAGGGAATATCCATTGTATTACACAGCAGATTCCTGCAAAGTAGGAGGTTTATATGAGACAAGTCAAAGTTGCTGCATTACAGTTTTCATGCAGTAAAGATGTACAAGAAAATATTAATAAAGCAGAAAAGATGGTAAGAGAGGCAGCAGACAATGATGCCAATATCATTCTGCTTCCTGAATTATTTGAACGTCAGTATTTCTGTCAGGAGAAACGCTATGACTATTATGATTATGCATTACCTCTTGAAAAAAATCCTGCCGTGAATCGTTTTAAAGAAGTCGCAAAGGAATTAGGTGTAGTCATTCCTGTGAGCTTCTATGAAAGAGATATAGATCGTCTCTTTAATACTGTAGCAATGATTGATGCCGATGGAAGTGTGTTAGGTATTTATAGAAAAACACATATTCCTGATGATCATTTTTATCAGGAGAAGTTCTATTTCACTCCTGGTGACACTAGTTTTAAAGTATTTGATACACGTTTTGGTTGTATTGGTGTAGGCATCTGCTGGGATCAATGGTTTCCTGAAACAGCCAGATGTATGGCTGTACAGGGTGCAGAGATGTTACTCTACCCTACTGCCATTGGTAGTGAACCTATTCTAGATGTTAATAGCAGTGGTCATTGGAGACGTGTGATGCAGGGTCATGCAGCCGCTAATTTAATGCCTGTAGTGGCTGCAAATCGTATTGGAGTAGAAACAGTTGAACCTTGTAAAGAAAATGCCGGACAATCTTCTTCTTTAGATTTTTATGGTTGTTCTTTTATTGCGGATGCAACAGGAGATATTATTGTCTCAGCAAAACAGGAAGAGACAATACTTTATGGAGAGTTTGATTTAGATGTATTGAAAGAGGAACGTTTATCTTGGGGATTGTTCAGAGATAGACGTCCTGAGACTTATATCGTAATGACAAAGAAATAAACTATTTGAGAAGGATGTAAATCCTTCTTTTTTTTATAACCTCGCAACACCTCGCATTTACCTTGCAAAATATCAATTCAACTATTTCATACATTATTTTTAGAAATAAAAAATGAGAGGCGCGCAGGTCCTCTCACAACGTAAACATATATTACCTTATTTTTCTATTAAAGTAAATAATGTTCAATAAGAAAACATATATAAAGGACTGAATCCATTATTGGGTTCAGTCCTTTTCACACTATATTCCTGATACAACTTTAATCATTAATAATACTAATACAATTGGAATGACTGGTTTAATAATCTTAGAACCGTTATTCACAACCATTCCAGCACCTACATAATGTCCTGCAATACTAAAGCATGAAGCAGCAAGTCCTAATCCCCATAGGATCTTTCCTGCTAAGATAAATGTAACTAATGCTGAAATGTTGGAAGATAGATTTACTACCTTTACATTTCCTGTCGCCTTATCTATTGGCATCTTCGCAAACTTAGTAAATACAAGTAATAAGAATGTGCCTGTTCCTGGACCATAGAATCCATCATAGCAGCCAATCACAAATGAGCATGCAATCGCAATCAAATATTGTTTAGTCTTTGTCATTCCCACTGGAACTTCTACATCCATGTTCTTATCTTTTAATACACAGATTGCGACAACTGGTAAAAGAACAACTAGTACCATCTTTAGAATATGATCACTCATAATGAGTGTAAGATTTGCGCCTGCGACAGAACCAATGAGTGCGCCAATAACTGTTCCTGGTACAAATCCCCAATCTACTTTTTTATTCTTAATAAGTCTTGCAGTCGATACAACTGTGCCTGTTGATGATGACAGCTTATTTGTCGCAATTGCAGCATGTACTGGTATTCCTGCAAACATATAGGCTGGAAGTGAAATCAGACCTCCACCACCTGCAATTGAATCTACAAAGCCCGCTAGAAATACTAACGGACATACAATGAAATAAATCCCCATTTTCCCTTTTCCTTTACATAAGATATAAGAGGTAAATACCTCGATTTCCTATTGTAGCGATTTAGGAAAGAGATGTAAACTACCTTTTTATCTGAGAAGCATCTTATATGATTCGTTGTATATATACATAGTAATGACTCTGATTTAATTTGCTAGATGGTGTCTGACAATTTCCAAATAATTCACGACAACAAACTCTATTCTAACAATCTATATTTACTTCCTAAATAAATATTATACTAATATGTAATTAAAATAGAGCCCATTATAAGGCTCATTTTAAAGTAAAACAAAAACTCCCAAAAGGGAGTTCTTGAATGTCTCTTGTAATAAGTGATAAATAATATTATCTCTTTGAGAACTGTGGAGCACGTCTTGCTTTTTTAAGACCGTATTTCTTACGTTCTTTAACTCTTGAATCACGAGTTAATAAGCCAGCAGCCTTTAATGTTGGTCTGTAATCAGAACCAGCTTCAAGTAAAGCTCTTGCGATACCATGACGGATAGCACCAGCCTGACCTGAGATACCTCCACCATTAACATTAACTTTTACATCGAACTTATCCTTTGTACCAGTTAATTCTAATGGCTGGTCAACGATCATTAATAATACGTCTGAAGGAAGGTATTCCTTAGCAGCCTTACCGTTGATTTCGCATTTACCAGTACCTGGTGTTAAGATAACACGAGCTACTGAAGATTTTCTACGACCTGTTCCTCTGTACTGTACGTTTGCCATTTATTCTTCCTCCTACTTTAACTTTAATTCTACTGGTTTCTGAGCAGCATGTGGATGTTCACTACCAGCATAAACAAATAATTTCTTAGCCTGCTGTCTGCCAAGAGTGTTGTGTGGAAGCATACCTTTGATGGCAGTTTCTACGAATCCAGTTGGATTCTGTTCCTGGAACTGTCTAGCAGTTTTAACTTTTAAACCACCTAAGAATCCAGAATGGTGATAGTACTTCACCTTGTCTAACTTCTTACCTGTCATTACTACTTTTTCTGCATTGATGATAACTACATAGTCACCAGTGTCTACATGTGGAGTATAAGTAGGCTTGTTCTTACCTCTTAATACTGTAGCAACCTGAGATGCTAAACGACCTAATGTAAGACCAGTTGCATCTACAACATACCATTTTCTTTCAATTGTGGCTTCTTTAGCCATTGTTGTTTGTCTCATTCTTTTTTCTCCTTTTAAAATAACCTTACCGGGGTCTTTTTAAAATGATTTTATCCAGGGAAACGTATTGTCCGTTGATAAGGGTCAGACTGTTTCCTGAACAAACAAACTCATGCATTCTTGTATCAAGGTATAATACCCCTTGAACAGAACAATCTTATTATAGCAACACACGCACTTTTGTCAATGATTAAAAGAAAAATTCTCTTGAATTTTTCTATTGTTTTCCTTTCTTGAATTCAATGTGATTAAGAACGTGAAGATGATATTCTTCAGCCAACTTTTCTAGATAATGATACATCTCGTAGCTGAGCTGATCTGGTGAATGAGCATCTAATCCAAGAATAATATCATTGCCTATCATTGAGGCAATCTGGAAGAAATAGGCATTGGCATAAGGATAGACGTCCTTCCCATTCATCTTCACTTTACCCTTACGTACGCCTCCTGCATTAAGTTCTAGAGGTGTGTTAGTTGCTTTGGCCTTCTTACATATACGTAAGATGACTTCTTTGCTGACATCATCTATTTTTCCATATCCCATTAAAAAGAGATCTGGATGTGCTACATAGGAAAAAAGTCCTGTATCCATTGCTTTTTCTAATTCTTCAGCATAATGCAGCAGATCTTTCTTCTTAAGATTCTTTCTACCATAGTAACAGTCATGAATACTATGCTTATGAAAATGATGTCCTAGAATTAAATAATCGACTTCTCCGGAGTCTAATAGACTCTGATAATAATCTAGATAGTCTTCAAAGTATTCCGCCTCAAATCCCTTATATATCTTTATATAATGGAAATGCTTCTGACAGTAATCAAGTGCATTTAGATAATCTTGTTTTTCATTATAAGGCATACGCATCTTAGGACCATTTCTTAAGAAGGCACCTATACATGATTTTAATCCCTGTAATGAACGAATAGAAGTCAGTGAATGAAGAAGATGAGAACGGTAATGAGGTAAAGCAATATGACAACTCATTCCTAATTCCTGATAACCTTCATGCAGTGCCGCTTCTACCATTTCATATTCATTACCTAATGCATGTCCACAGCGATATGTATGGGTATGATAGTTAATCATTTTCTTCATAATAAACTTCCTGTAAATAAAGGCCTTCTGGCTTTGCCTTAAATAAACATTTCTTCTTTCCCTTTGAGTTAAGCAGGTCTTCTACAAATTCCTTTGTACGCCAGTGGGATCCTACTTGTATAAGTGCGCCTGTTATAAGACGTACCATGTAACGACGGAATCCATTCCCAATAAATCGCATTGTTACAATACCGTCTTTTTCTTGTATATCAATTGTTTCTATAACACGGATTGTATCTCCTAAACCATTAAAGACACAAAATGAGGCAAAATCATGTTCTCCTAAAAAGATCTTTGCACACTCCCTCATAGCTTCTATATCTAATGAACGATTGTGCTGATAGACATAGAGTCTCTCTATTGGATTATAAGGTTTTGTAGAAACAAGATAACGATATTCTTTCTTCTTTGCACTATAGCGTGCATGAAAAGATTCATCAACTATGAATGAATCCTTGATATAGATATCATCAGGGAGGAAATTGTTTAAAGCACGGATCCATTGTTTTTCAGGTATTTCTTTATTGATATCAAAATGGAATACCTGGCCTACAGCATGGACACCTGCATCTGTTCTTCCTGATGAATGAATTGTGACTTCTTCATGAGTGATCTTATAAATGGCTTTTTGTATTTCTTCCTGTACTGTCCGTTTATCTGGCTGAATCTGCCAGCCATAGAAGTGTGTGCCATCATAAGTCACAATACATTTTATTCTCATAGTATAAAACTCAAAGCTATAACACTCGAAATGACAACAAGTGAGAAAACAAGAGAAAGTGTATCACCTAAATTCCACTTCACCTGATGGTAACGTGTTCTTGTTGCTTCTGGGTTATAGTTTCTACTTTCCATAGCGTTTGCGAGATCATCTGCACGCATAAATGCAGAGATGAATAATGGAATAATTAAAGAGACAATGGCTGATACCTTCTCTTTAAATGTACCTTCCTGGAAATCAACACCTCTAGAGGCCTGTGCTTTCATGATTCTTTGTGTTTCTTCTAATAGTGTAGGAATGAAACGTAAAGCGATAGAAATCATCATTGCGATTTCATGAGTTGGAAAACCAACCTTCTTGAGTGGACCAAAGAGTTTTTCTAAACCAAGTGTTAAGTCTAATGGCTTTGTACAGGCTGTTAGAAGAGTTGTCATAGAGATAATCAAGACTAGACGAATCAGAATGTAGGCAGTCTGCTTTAAGGCGCCAGAATAGATTTTAACGGGTCCTAGAGTACATACAACAGAACCTGTATTCAAGAATAAGAGATTGAATAGGGCAAGGAATAACATCATAACAATCATTGGTTTCATTGCCTTCATAACATCCTTAAATGAAATTTTAGAAAGAATCAGGCAGAGAATGACATAAGCAGCTAAGATACCGTAGCCGATAAAGCCTGCATCAAAGAAAACAGCTATTAAGAATAATAAAAGAAGACCTATTTTTAAACGTGGATCTCTTTTATGTATAAAAGAGTTAAGAGGAAGATAACGTCCAATAATCATACTATCCATTGTATTCTCCTCCTATTGCGTTAACTAATTCATCTATATCTTTGATAGATGGGTTGATATGGAAACCTCCCATATTGAGTTCCTGAATGAAATCAGTAATAACAGGTAAATCGATGCTCATTGATTCAAGATAGTCTCTTTCACTAAAGAGTTCATCAACCCCACAATAACGTTCTACTTCACCATGATTCATGACAACAACATGATCGCAATATTTTAAGACATGGTTCATATCATGAGAGACCATGATAACTGTCTTACCACTTTCCTGGAATTTCTTGAATAGTTCCAGCATTTCTTTAGCGCCTTGTGGATCTAAGCCCGCTGTTGGTTCATCTAGTACAAGAATATCTGGCTCCATTGCAAGTATACCTGCAATAGCCACCCTTCTTTTTTGTCCACCTGATAATTCAAATGGGGATCTTTCAAGATAACTTTCATCTAAGCCAACAAGATTCAATACCTTATGTGCACGTTCTTTGGCGTCTTCTTCAGACATACCGAAGTTCATTGGCCCGAAGATGATATCTTTTTCGATTGTTTCTTCGAATAACTGATATTCTGGAAACTGGAAGACTAATCCTGCTTTTTTTCTTAGTGGTTTTAGAACTTCAGGTTTTTCTCCAGCACGAATCACAAATTCATCAATATCTACTTCACCATTTGATGGAAGAAGTAAGGCATTGATATGCTGAATCAATGTTGATTTACCACTTCCTGTATGACCAATCAGAGCTGTAAAAGAACCCTGAGGAATTTTTAGAGAAACATCTTTTAATGCGATATATGAAAATGGCGTATTTTCTCCATATATATAATTTACTTTTTTAAATTCAATTGACATAATTCTTTCACCAGCTTTTCTTTGTTTATGATAGGTTTGATTGGATAACCTGAATCATGAAGTTTTTTAGAAATCTTATATGCAAATGGTACGTCAAGGCCAATACGTTCTAACTCTTCTTTTTGAGTTAATACTTTCTCAGGTGTACCTTCATCAATGATATGACCATTGTCTAATAGAACCACATGATCAGAAAGAGCTGCTTCTTCAATATCGTGCGTGATAGAGAGAATTGTCATATTCTGAGTTTTGTTGAGTTCATGAACAAGGTTATTGATTTCAATCTTACCACGAGGATCAAGCATACTTGTTGCTTCATCTAAAATAATAATAGATGGATGCATTGCAAGTATTCCTGCAATTGCAACACGCTGCTTCTGTCCTCCTGAAAGTTTAGTAGGTTCATGATCAAGGAATTCAATCATGTTGACTTTTTTGGCATAAGTCTGGATGATATCTTCCATATCTTCTGTAGGAACACATAGGTTCTCTAATCCAAAAGCGATATCATCTCTAACTGTTGAACCAATAAACTGGTTATCAGGATTTTGGAATACAATACCTACTTTTTCTCTGACATCATAAAGATGTTCTTCATCTAAATGAATTCCATCAACTGTGATGTCTCCTGTTTTAGGTTCGAGTAAACCAATAATTAACTTTGCAATCGTACTTTTACCAGAACCATTATGACCTAATACAACTGTATAGCTGCCTTTAGGTACAGAAAAAGAAATATGATCTATCGTTTTGGCACCTTCTTCGTACTCAAAACTCAAATTATTTATGTCTACAGCATTAACCATGGTTAGCCTCCTAATTATTAAAACACGTGTCCTAAGTGTATCATTTTATTTTCGTTTCATCAATATATTCATATTCTGAATACTGGTCATCTATTTCCCCGGCAATGCTTAATTTATAGTTAAGATTCTCTTTATAGTTGAGTGAGAAATAGCAGCCATAGAGAATATCTAAAATACAGGTAATAGATTCAGTGGATGCAAAGTCTCCAATCTTTGTATTCAGCATTTCTCTTGATGAAATTCTCAAACTGACATCGGATAAATTAACAAGTGTACTTTTAGAGATACTTGTAATCGCAATGATCGGTGTATGTTTACTCTTTAGTTTTTTCGCAAGATGTAGTATATGAGTTGTTTCTCCAGAATAAGAGATAATAATAGCACAATGGTCAGGACCGCTCATAGAAGCCTGCATCATGTCATTTCCAGAGATCATAACAGTGTCTACTCGTTTCTGGATAGAATACATCTTCTGAGCAAATGATTGGGCAAGATGCTGTTTATTAGGGCGTGTATAAATATCTATATACTTAGCGTCTCTTAAGAGTTTTAATGCGTTCATGAGATCATCATGTTTCATTAAATGTTTTGTATCTTCTATTGTTTCTTCGTGTAATTTAAAAATATTATTAGATATAACAGAAATGTCGTCACTGATAAGAAATGGAATAGACGCATCAATATCCTGAGAAGCATACATATATTCTAATTCTTCTAAGAATGCTTTTTTAAACTGATTCCAGCCTGCATAACCCATTTTCTTCGCAATACGTACTAATAGTGAAGGACTTGTGAAAGTGGCTTCAGCAATTTCTTTAGTGGTCATGTTTTTTATATCCATTCCCCTATTTAGAATAAACTGAATAATGAGCGCTTCAGAGTCACTGAAGTGTGTTTGTTCAATTTGATGAATGATCATATTATTTCACCTCTATCGCTCATTATAGAGAAAAGAGGTCTAAAACGCAAAGAAAACAGCTTTTAGGCTGTTTTCTTTAAGTCTTCTATCTTTTGTTTAAATTCTTTCAATCGTCTTTGTTCTTCTTGATAGTTGGAATAAAGATCATCGACTTCATCCATATAATATTGATTTTTCTCTTTTGAGAAGTAATGTCCTATGCTGTTTTTAGCACGTTCAGTTAGTTCTTTTTTTATTGCTTCTAGATTTTCCATATGCCCCATTAATTGATTCTTCTTTTTATCATATGTTTTCTCTAGATTTTCTACATTTATAAGTATATCGTTATTTTTATCAATGTCTTTTAAATGTTCTTGATCATTAAAATAACGATTGAATGAATCTTTTGCTCTACTAATAGCCTTCTTATAAAGCTCATCTTTATCATCACACTTCAACTGAGTGGATAATATATGCAGAGATATATTATAGTGATCGGAGGTGGGAGTTTGATTTGCTGAAGGTTTTGGACGCTTTTTGCTGACTTGTCGAAGGTCAGTGGATTTTGTATAAGAAGCTTGCTGAAGGCTTTTTATGTTTGATTTCATACTATTGACTCCCCCCTTTCCGATTACAGTTGTATAATAATCAAGAATTTAATTGAATACAACAATATTTTTTCATTTGTGAATAACATACACAAATGAATTCCCTTACAATGTGAAATTGTGTGAATGAAATTTAGGTATAAAAAAATACCAGAATTCATCTGGTATTATTTCTTAAGTGAAGCTAATTTTTTCTTTAAATCTAAAATTCTGTTATTCTCTTCTTCATAATCAGCCAACATCTGATTAACAGCTTTCTTTGCATATTCAGCAGCATCTTCAGAAAATGTCTTATTTAATTTATCAGTTGCTGTAACTTCGATTTCTTTCTTTAATTCATTGAGGTTTTCTACATGACCATCTAATTGAGCTTTCTTTTTTTCAATGACTTTTTCGATTTCTTCTGCATTACAAACTACATCTTGTTCATGATTTTCTGGAAAAACTGGTGCATCTTTAAAGTAACGATCATAAGATTCTTTTGCTTTTTCAATAATTTTGTTAGTATCCATATTTATTTCCTCCATTATTTCTTGATTTCATTGATTTTCTTTTCTAAATCATCAATTCTTTTTCTTTCTTCTTCATAATCCATTAACATCTGATTTACAGTTTTCTTAGTATATTCCTCTTTATCTTTAGGGAATGTGTTATTAAGAACCTTTGCAGATTCACCTTCAAGTTCTTTCTTAAGTGTATTTAAGTTATTGACATGTCCTTCAAGCTGATTCACTTTTTTATTGATGATTTCTTTCATCTTTTCTTTATCAAAAACTACATTCTGTCCAGGGTTTTCTGGTAATTTTGGTGCATCCTTGAAATAACGATCATATGATTCCTTTGCCTGATCTAAAATCTTTTTAACATCTATATTCATAATTGCTTCCTCCTCTTTTCTTTACGAGTTCATCATAGTCTTATGAACAATTTTAAACAATGATTTAAAGAGTACTTTAAACCCAGTTAACAAAGAAAAGCACTTACATTTTTGGAATTTGTGAATATCATTTACAAAATAGAGGAAAATAAAAACCCCTATGATTTCATAGGGGCTTAGTGATTAGAATAATCCGATGATTGCCATTGGGGCATTGTCACCTTTACGGTTATAAGTTTTGATAACTCTAGTATAACCACCGTTCTTACCTTTGAACTTAGGTGCAACATCATCAAATAGAACCTGTACAGCAGTCTTTCCAGTTGCTGGATCTACTACATTCTGAAGAATAGCAGCAGCCTGTCTTCTTGCATGAAGATCTCCTCTAATACCAAGAGTGATTAATTTATCAACTACTTTACGAACTTCTTTAGCACGAGTAGCAGTTGTTTCAATCTTACCATGCATGATTACATCAGTAGCTAAGTTACGTAACATAGCTTTTCTATGACTAGATACACGGCCTAATTTTCTATTGTTTGCCATTAGTGTACTCCTTCCACAAACTTAGTCCATTGGTTTAAAACCAAGACCTAATTCATTTAATTTTTCTTTAACTTCTTTTAAAGACTTCTTACCAAGGTTACGAACCTTGATCATATCGTCTTCAGTCTTTGAAGCTAATTCTTGAACAGTCTGAATTCCTGCTCTCTTTAAGCAGTTGTATGAACGTACAGAAAGGTCAAGTTCTTCAATAGTCATATCAAGAACCTTGTTACCTGTGTCTTGCTGTACTTCACTCATAACGTCCATATTCATTGCCTGATCAGTTAATTCAACGAACATATTTAAATGTTCAACTAATACTTTTGCAGCAATTGCAAGAACTTCATGAGGTTTGATTGAACCATCAGTTGTAATCTCCATAGTTAACTGATCATATTTTGCTGACTGACCAACACGAGTTGGTTCAACTAAATATGCCACATTTACAACAGGAGAGAAGATAGAATCAGTTGGAATTACGCCAATAGTATTAACGTATTTCTTGTTCTGATCTGCACTCATGTAACCTCTGTCTTTATGAGCATACATTTCCATATAGAAATGCTGACCTTCAGCAACATGAGCAATTACTAAATCATTAGAAATCATCTTAACTTCAGAAGGACATTGAATATCTGCACCAGTTACTGTAGCTGGACCAGTTACATCAATAACCATTGTTACATCTTCATCTGAATCTAATTCAAATACTAATTTCTTAATATTCAAGATAATAGCTGTAACGTCTTCTAAGACACCATCAACTGCTGAGAATTCATGAATAGCGCCATTGATTTTTACTGCAAATACTGCAGCACCTGGCATAGATGATAATAATACTCTTCTTAAAGAGTTACCTAAAGTAGTACCAAAACCTCTTTCTAAAGGTTCGATGATAAACTTACCATAATTTTCATCTTCATTGTATGTATCAACAGTGAAATTTGCTTTTTCAAACTTTTGCATTGTTTCCCTCCTCTTTGAGATATTTATTTTATATAAAAGTAATATATATCAAATTATCCACGAGGACGTTTTGGTGGACGACATCCGTTATGTGGGATTGGAGTAACGTCAGTGATTGCAGTTACTTCTAAACCAGCAGCTGAAAGAGCTCTAACAGCAGCTTCACGTCCTGGACCAGGACCTTTTACACATACTTCAACAGATTTCATACCATGATCCATAGATGCCTTTGCAGCAGCTTCAGCAGCCATCTGAGCAGCATATGGAGTAGATTTTCTTGAACCTTTGAATCCAAGAGCACCAGCGCTTGACCAGCTAATAACGTTACCGTGTTCATCAGCAACTGTTACGATTGTATTGTTGAATGTTGAATGAACATGAGCAATACCTTTTGCTATATTCTTCTTTACACGTTTTTTACCACGTACAACTTGTTTTGCCATTTGTTCTGCCTCCTACTACTTCTTCTTTCCAGCAATTGGAGTAGCTTTACCTTTACGCGTTCTAGCGTTAGTCTTAGTTCTCTGTCCACGTACTGGAAGTCCTCTACGATGGCGAAGCCCTCTGTAGCAACCAATTTCCATTAATCTCTTAATGTTTAACTGAGTTTCTCTACGAAGGTCACCTTCAGTTTTAATATGTTCAACTTCTTTACGAATTTTTGTTTCTTCTTCTTCTGTAAGATCCTTTACTCTAACATCTTCAGAAACGCCAGCAGCTGCTAAGATTTTCTTAGCTGTTGTTGGACCAATACCATAGATATAAGTTAAAGAAACTACCACACGCTTATCGCGTGGGATATCAATACCAGCTATACGAGCCATTGTCTATTGTTCCTCCTAAAAATAATTAACCTTGTCTCTGTTTATGCTTTGGGTTTTCACAGATTACCATTACTCTACCCTTACGCTTGATAACTCTGCACTTATCGCAGATTGGTTTTACAGATGGTCTTACTTTCATCTTGTGTCTGCCTCCTTTGGGAAGATCTATTTGTGTCTAAATGTGATTCGCCCACGTGTTAAATCATATGGAGAAATTTCTACTGTTACTTTGTCCCCTGGTAAAATGCGAATGTAATTCATACGGATTTTACCAGAAACGTGAGCTAAAATAACTACTCCATTATCCAGCTGGACTTTAAACATTGCGTTTGGTAATGTTTCTACGACCGTAGCCTGGACTTCAATTACGTCATCTTTCTTCTTTGCCAAAATCGATCAACTCCTTATGTACCTTTGTCATGATTTCATAGCCATCATCGGTGATAGCTACAGTATGTTCATAATGCGCAGCTAATGAATGATCCGCAGTCTTCACTGTCCAATCGTCACTCATTACTTTAACCTCGGCTTTGCCTAAATGCGCCATAGGTTCAACTGCTATACACATACCTTTTCTTAGTTTTGGTCCTCTGCCTGGTTCACCCCAGTTAGGAATGCTAGGATCTTCATGAACCTCTGTGCCAATGCCATGTCCTGTATAGTCTCTAGGCGTTGAGCAGCCATGACTTTCAAGGTAAGTCTGAACAGCATGTGAAATGTCAGAAACTCTATTACCTGGTTTAACTTGTTCTAAACCAGCATAAAGCGACTGTTCACATACTTCCATAAGATGTTTAGCCTGGGGAGACACATTGCCAATCGCAAATGTCCACGCAGAATCTCCATGATATCCTTTCCAGCATGCACCAACATCTACAGAGATAATATCTCCATCCTTCAATACATAACCGTTAGGAATGCCATGAACGACAACATCATTTACAGACGTGCAAACAGCACCAGGAAAATTATAAAGATTTAAGAAAGATGGTGTACAACCATTCTTTCTTATAATCTTCTCACAGAAATCAGATACCTGTTCTGTTGTTAAACCCGGTTTAAGCCATTTAGCGAGTTCCTGATGAACTAAACCTACAACATGACCAGCATGTCTCATTAGGTCAATTTCACGTTCATCCTTAATTGTAATCATTATTTGGCCTCCAGATTTTTCTTGATATCTGCATAAACAGCATCCATAGACTGGTCGCCATTAACGTTAGTTAATTCGCCCTTCATTGTGTAATAGTCAATAAGTGGTCTAGTCTGCTTTTCATAAGTATCAAGTCTAACCTGTACAGCTTCTTCGCTCTCATCAGGACGCTGATAGAGTTCTCCACCACACTTGTCGCATACGCCTTCAGTTTTTGGTGGATTGAAAACGACATGATAAGTGGTTCCACAATCCTTACAAGTTCTACGACCTGAAAGTCTCTTGATTAACTTTTCTGATGGTACGTCAATATTGATGACAGCATCAATATCAAAACCAAATTCTTTCGCGATACTTTCTAGTTCTCTAGCCTGAATGATAGTTCTTGGGAAACCATCAAGAATAAAACCGTTCTTAAAAGAATCAATATTTTCCTTTAAGAATTCCCTTACCATTTCAACTGTATATTCATCTGGAACAAGATGCCCAAACTGAATAAAATAACTAGCAATTACCCCGAACTTTGTTCTTTCCTTTAAAGCTTTTCTAAAAAGGTCACCAGTTGAGATCTGGTACAAGCCGTACTCCTCCACTAATTTTTTAGCCTGAGTTCCTTTGCCTGCCCCAGGAGGGCCCATAAGAATAATATTCAAATCCTATTCCTCCTTCTAATTGCTACTTTCTTATATAACCATGATATTCTCTTCTTGTCAACATACTTTTTATTGCTCTTACAGTTTCTAACGCAACTCCTGTTACGATAATCAATCCTGTACCCCCTAGAGACAATGCATTATTTGATGTCATCTTCCAGATTTCTGGAGCAATGATAGGAATAGATGCAATGATTGCTAGGAATAGAGATCCTACCACAGTTACACGATTTAAGACAGTTCCGATATATTTCTTTGTATCATCACCAGTACGAACACCAGGAATTGCGCCACCACTCTTCTTTAAATCTTCACTGATCTTCTTAGCGTCGATCTGTAAATTAGAATAGAAGAATGTGAATAGAATAATCATAACGATATAGAGAACGAATCCTATAGGTTTCTGATAATTCAAGATATTGTCAATCATCTGAGTTGTAGAAGTAGACTTCATGAAACTAATGATTGTTCTTGGTGCTGCTAAAACTGATGCAGCAAAGATAACTGGAATAACTGAAGAACTATTAATCTTAATTGGTAGATTAGTAGATTCTTTAGTATGCATGACTGTCTGTGTATTTGTTGCATAGATAATAGGAATTTTTCTAATTGCTCCCTCTTCAAATACAACAAACACAACAATGGCTAAATATACAAGAACAAATAAGATGTACCAAGCTAAGCTTGTTGCAGTCTTATAAGTGCTGCCAAATGTAACCATTGATTTAAAAGACGAGATAAAACTATTTGGAAGGTTAGCTACGATACCAGTGAAGATCAATAGTGAAGTACCATTACCTACACCTTTAATAGTAATCTGATCACCTAACCACATTGTGAACATAGAACCTGCAGCCATAACTACAACTACATAGACGTATGTCCAAATAGAACTACTCGCTAGAATACTATAACCCTTATCGAATGCATATGTCAATGACCCACCTTGAATTATTGCTAATGCAAGCGTTAACACACGAGTTACTTTATCCTTTTTCTTTTTACCTGTATTACCTTCTTTATTCCACTGAGTTAATGCTGGGACAACGTCCATAGATAATAACTCAATAATAATAGAAGATGTAATATAAGGAGAAACCCCCAAAGAAAATAATGAGAATTTCTCCAATGTTCCTCCACCAAGCATATTCATAATTCCGAAAATTCCTGAAGAGGTAGCAGCACTTGTGATTGCACTTGTATCAATATAAGGAATCACAATGCCTGCTCCTAATCGGAATACGAATAGTATGCCGAGTGTAAAGACGACCTTACGACGCAATTCACCTTTTTTAAATACTTCTTTAAAAAAGTTTAGCATCTTAGATCACCTCAGTTTTTCCACCTGCAGCTTCAATTGCCTTTACAGCTGATTTTGAGAATTTGCTAGCCTTTACTGTTAAAGCAACATTTAATTCGCCTCTGCCTAAGACTTTTAAACCGTCTAATGCTTTTTTAACTAGCTTAGCTTCCATAACTGCTTCTAAGTCAACAACAGCACCGTTTTCGAACTTATTTAAGTCTTCAACGTTGATGATTGCATATTCCTTAGCATTATGATTAGTGAAGCCACGCTTTGGTAAGCGCATGAATAATGGAGTCTGTCCACCTTCAAATCCTGGTTTCTTACCTCCACCAGATCTAGCGCCCTGACCTTTCTGACCTCTACCAGATGTCTTACCATTACCAGAGCTTGTACCACGACCTACACGATTTCTGTTACGACGTGCGCCATCATTGTATTTGAGTTCATGTAATTTCATTGTTCACACCTCCTACTTGTATTCAACTTTTACTAGGTGTCTTACTGCGTTGATCATGCCTTTGATTGTTTCTGTTTCATACTTTTCAACAGAAGCATGCATTTTATTTAATCCTAACGCTTTAAGAGTAGCCTTCTGGTTTTCTTTACCACCAATAGGGCTTTTTACAAGCGTAATCACAACTTTTTTATTTTCTGCCATTTTTACGCTCCTCCTATCCATAAATCTTTTCGACTGTGATGTCTCTTAATTCTGCTACCTGTTCAGCAGTCTTTAATGATGCTAAACCTTCGATTGTTGCTCTTACCATGTTGATTGGAGTTCTTGATCCAAGACACTTAGATAAGATATCAGAGTAACCTGCTAATTCAACTACTGCACGGACAGGTCCACCAGCGATGATACCAGTACCTTTAGCAGCTGGTCTTAAGAATACTGAACCAGACTTAAAGTTACCAGTAATTTCATGAGGGATTGTACCGTTGATGTTTGGAACTGTGATAAGGTTTCTCTTAGCAGCTTCTTCAGCTTTTCTGATTGCATCAGGTACTTCGTTAGCCTTACCTGTACCGAAACCAACACGACCTTTTCTATCACCGATTACAACTAAAGCAGCGAAACGCATCTTACGTCCACCCTTAACAACTTTAGTAACACGGTTGATAGTAACAACTCTTGTTTCGAATTCCTTAGGAGCTCTCTGTCTTCTGTTGTTTTTTCTGTTTCTTCTAGGGTTATTGCCTCTTCTAGAGTTTTCTCTAGAATTTTCTCTAGGTTTACGTTCTTCCATTATTTGACCTCCCTCTTAGAATTTTAATCCAGCTTCTCTTGCAGCTTCTGCAAGTGCTTTTACTCTACCATGATAGATATAACCACCACGGTCGAATACTACTACATCAATATTTTTAGCAATTGCTCTCTTAGCGATTTCAGCACCAACAGCAGCAGCTGCTTCAATGTTTGAACCATTTTCTAACTTCATGTCTACAGAAGATGCTGATACAAGAGTTACACCCTTAGTGTCATCGATGATCTGTGCATGAATATGAGAGTTTGAACGGAACACATTAAGACGTGGTCTTTCTGGAGTTCCAGAAATCTTATTACGAACTCTAGCATGACGTCTTAAACGGATAACGTTGCGTGATTCATTCTTTGCCATGATTCGATTTTCCTCCTTAGTTTATAACTACTTCTTACCAGCAGTTTTACCTTCTTTTCTGATGATATGTTCATCAGAATATTTAATACCTTTACCCTTATATGGTTCAGGCTTCTTCCAAGCTCTGATTACTGAAGCGACATGTCCAACTCTTTCTTTTGAGATACCAGATACTGTGATTTCAGTAGCTGATGGACATTCAACTTTCACACCTTCTTCGATTTCAACTTCTACTGGGTGTGAATAACCAATATTCATTACTAATTTATTACCCTGCATCTGAGCTCTATAACCGATACCAACGATTTCAAGTTTCTTACTGAAACCATCTTTAACGCCTTCGATCATGTTTGCAATTAAAGCTCTAGTTGTACCATGTAACTGCTTGTTTGTTTTTTCTTCACTGTGTCTCTTACATTCGATTTCATTACCATTTACTTCGATAGTAATTAAATCAGAGAACTTTCTTGTTAGAGTTCCCTTAGGACCTGTAACAGTGACAGTGTTATCAGCAGCAACGTCTACGTTTACACCTTCAGGTACGATAATAATCTTTTTACCAATACGAGACATTGTTTGACCTCCTAAATAATTTTATTACCAGATATAAGCTAATACTTCTCCACCGATATTCTTAGCTCTTGCTTCTTTATCAGTCATAAGTCCTTGAGAAGTAGATAATACTACGATACCTAAACCATTTAATACTTTAGGAATTTCGTTTACTTTAGCATACTGACGTAAACCTGGTTTAGAAACTCTCTTTAAACCAGTGATAACTCTTTCGTTACCTTTATATTTTAATGTGATAACAATATTCTTGTGATTTCCTTCTTCATTTACTACGAAGTCAGTAACAAAACCTTCATTCTTTAAGATGTTTGCTAAATCATTCTTTAGGTTTGAGTAAGGGATAGAAACAGTTTCATGTTTCTGCTGATTCGCATTACGAATTCTAGTTAACATATCTGCAATTGGATCTGTTGTAACCATTTATATGTCCTCCTTCCGTATGTGACTTATAAATTACCAGCTTGCCTTCTTAACACCAGGAATTTCACCTTTATAAGCTAATTCTCTGAAGCAAATACGGCATAACTTGAATTTTCTAATAACTGAATGTGGGCGTCCACAACGTTCGCATCTAGTATATTCACGAACTTTGTATTTCTGAGGACGTTGCTGTTTAACTTTCATTGATGTTTTTGCCATAATTCTGTCCTCCTAATTATTTAGCAAAAGGCATGCCAAGTTCTGTTAATAAAGCGCGACCTTCTTCGTCAGTCTTTGCAGTAGTAACAAATACGATATCCATACCTCTTAACTTTGCAACCTTATCGAAATCAATTTCAGGGAAGATTAACTGTTCTTTAACACCTAAAGTGTAGTTACCTCTTCCATCAAATGAATTCTTAGGTACTCCTCTGAAGTCTCTTACACGAGGAAGTGAAATACTTACTAACTTATCTAAGAATTCATACATTCTTTCACCACGTAAAGTGACTTTACATCCGATAGCCTGACCTTCACGTACCTTGAAACCAGCGATAGATTTCTTAGCAGTAGTAACGATTGGCTTCTGACCTGAGATTAATGTCAATTCTTCTACAGCTTCTTCTAAGAATTTAGAATTGTTGACTGCATCACCAACACCGATATTAATAACGATCTTTTCCATTTTAGGAATCTGCATTGTAGATTCATAACCGAACTTCTTCATTAAGTTCTTTGTGATTTCGTTTGTATAACGTTCCTGTAAACGGTTCATGTATTATCCTCCTTCCCCTTATTTCTTCTTATTTTCGATTACAGCACCTGTTTTCTTATTAACACGTACTTTTTTACCATCTTCAAATTTATAGCCAAGTTTTACGATTTCCTTAGCTTTTGTATCATAGTAAGCAACATTAGAAGCATCGATTGGAGCTTCTACAGTAATGATTCCGCCTTCAGGATCTGCCTGAGAAGGTTTAACATGCTTTGTTACCTTCTTGACACCTTCAACGACAACTCTATTACCTTTAATTGCAAGAATTTCGCCAGTCTTGCCTTTTTCGCTGCCTGCAATGACCTGTACTGTATCACCTACACGTAATTTCATATCTTTCGTTCCTCCTATAATACTTCAGGAGCTAATGACACGATTTTCATGAAATCAGCATCTCTTAACTCTCTAGCGACTGGGCCAAAGATACGTGTACCCTTAGGTGTATTGTCATCTTTAATGATTACGCATGCGTTATCATCGAAACGGATTACTGAACCGTTTTCACGCTGAACACCGTATCTTGTTCTAACGATAACAGCTTTAACGACTTCACCCTTCTTTACAGTTCCGCCTGGAGCCGCTTGCTTTACAGTAGCAACAACGATATCACCGATGCTACTTGTCTTTCTATTTGAACCACCAAGGTTTCTGATAACTAAAACTTCTTTAGCGCCTGTATTGTCAGCAACTTTTAATCTACTTTCGTTCTGGATCATAGTAGTGACCTCCTTTCAGACTGTATTAGATAATTTCTGCTTTCTTTACGATTTCTACTAAACGGAAACGCTTTGTTGCAGATAATGGTCTTGTTGCCATAATCTTTACTGTATCTCCAACACGTGCTTCATTATTTTCATCATGTGCATGGAATTTCTTAGATGAATTCATACGTTTACCGTATAATTTATGTTTTACATGTGTTTCAACAAGTACAGTTATAGTTTTGTCCATCTTAGTAGAGATGACTGTGCCAGTATAGACTTTTCTGTTATTTCTTTCCATAATCTCTCTCCTACTTTTCAAGTTCTCTTTCTCTAATAACTGTTTTGATCTTTGCGATTGATTTTCTTACTTCTTTGATACGAGCAGTATTTTCAAGCTGACCAGTTGCCTGCTGAAATCTTAAACTAAATAACTCTTTTTTGAATTCTTCTACTTTTACAAGTAGATCTTTTGTTTCAATACTTCTAATATCTTGTACTTTCATGAGTTACTCACCTCTTCCAATAATCTTGCATCTGACAGGTAACTTATGAGAAGCAAGTCTTAATGCTTCACGAGCAGTTGCTTCATCAATCTGACCAACTTCGAACATAACGCGGCCTTTCTTAACTACAGCTACCCACTGTTCTGGAGCACCTTTACCTGAACCCATACGTACTTCCAAAGGCTTTTTAGTCTTTGCTAAGTGTGGGAAGATTCTAATCCAAACCTTACCACCACGGTTCATATGACGGTTGATTGCGATACGGGCTGCTTCAATCTGTCTTGAAGTAATCCAAGCACCATCAAGAGCTACTAAGCCAAAGTCACCGAAAGCAACTGTCTTACCGCCCTTAGCCTTACCTTCATATTTAACTCTATGAGGTCTTCTATATTTTGTTCTCTTAGGCATCAACATGATTATTTATCCCCTTTCTTCTTTGCAGGAAGAATTTCTCCCTTACAAATCCAGACTTTAACTCCTAGCTTACCATAAGTAGTAGCAGCTTCTGCAGTGGCATAATCAATGTCAGCTCTGATTGTATGTAGTGGAACTACACCTTCAGAATAACCTTCGCTTCTAGCGATATCAGCACCGCCTAAACGACCTGAAACTGAAGTCTTAATACCTTTAGCACCGTTTCTCATTGCATTCTGAATAGCTCTCTTCTGAACTGTTCTGAATGAAGCACGGTTTTCAAGCTGTTCTGCGATTCTATCAGCTACTAACTGAGCGTTAGTATCAGCATTCTTAATTTCTACTACGTTGATAAATACTTTCTTATCACTGATAAGACCCATTAATTCTTTTCTTAAAGCATCAATGGCTTCTCCGTCTTTACCAATCACTACACCAGGTCTTGATGTGTGAACAAAGATATTGACGCGTTTCTTTGATCTTTCAATATCGATCTTTGCTACGTATGCTTTCTTTAACTTAGCCATTAAGAATTCACGAATCTTAACGTCTTCTAATAAGTAATTAGCAAAGTCTTTCTTATCAGCATACCATCTTGAACTCCATTCACGGTTAACACCAACACGGAATCCAACTGGACTTACTTTCTGACCCATTGTTCGTCCTCCTATCTTTCTTCAACCACACAAGTGATGTGGCATGTTCTCTTTAAAATTTGAGTTCCAGAACCTTTAGCTCTTGCGCGGAATCTCTTTAATGTTGGACCTTCGTCAACATAAATCTTTTTGATATATAACTTATCTTCGTCTGCACCTTCATTATTAACAGCGTTAGCCTTAGCAGAGTTAACAACCTTGATAATAGCAGGAGTAGCACTCTTGTTTGTGAATTCAAGAATTCCGAGTGCTTCCTTAACTGACTTACCACGGACTAAGTCAACGACTAATCTAGCTTTCTGAGGTGATACACGAATAGTTTTTGCTGTTGCTCTTGCTTCCATGTTCAAATCCTCCTATTTATTAAGCAGCCTTATCATTGGCTGTGTGGCCTTTGAATGTTCTTGTTGGAGCAAATTCTCCTAACTTATGACCAACCATATCTTCTGTTACATAAACTGGAATATGTTCTTTACCATTGTATACTGCGAAAGTATGCTCAATAAACTGAGGGAAAATAGTAGAACGTCTTGACCAAGTTTTGATAACTTCTTTTTTACCAGCAGCATTTAATGCTTCAACCTTTTTCATCAAATGTTCATCGACGAAAGGTCCCTTTTTTAAACTTCTTGCCATGATTACTTATCCTCCTTCTTATTTAGCATTACGACGACGTACGATCAATCTGTTAGAATGTTTCTTGCTGTTTCTAGTCTTAACACCAAGAGCCTTCTTACCCCAAGGTGTAAGTGGAGCTTTACGACCGATTGAAGTTTTACCTTCACCACCACCATGAGGATGGTCATTAGGGTTCATAACAGAACCACGAACAGTAGGTCTAACACCTTTCCATCTCATACGTCCAGCTTTACCGTAATTAACAAGACCATGGTCTTCGTTACCTACAGCACCAACTGTAGCACGGCACTTCTTTAAGAATTTTCTTACTTCACCAGACTGAAGTCTAACAATTACATATTTTTCTTCAGAACCAAGGATCTGAGCTGAAACACCAGCAGAACGAGCTAACTGTCCGCCCTTACCAGGATGCATTTCAATATTGTGGATAGTAGTACCTTCAGGCATGTTACCCATTTCCATACAGTTACCAACTTTAACGTCAGTAGTTTCACCAGAAACAATTACAGTTCCTACTTCTAGTCCCTTAGGAGCTAGGATATATCTCTTTTCACCATCAGCGTAATTGATTAAAGCGATGTTTGCAGATCTATTTGGATCGTATTCGATAGAAGCAACCTTACCAGGTACTCCATCCTTGTTACGCTTAAAATCAATAACTCTGTATTTTCTCTTATGTCCACCACCATGATGTCTAGTAGTGATCTGACCCATATTGTTACGGCCACCCTTTTTCTTATAAGGAGCAAGTAATGACTTCTCTGGAGTAGAAGTAGTGATTTCTTCCTTAGTCAAAGCAGTCATGTTTCTACGACCGTTACTTGTAGGCTTATATGCTTTAATTGGCATGTTTAATCCTCCTATTTAAATATCTGAAATGGAGTGCATTTCAATAGTTTATAATTAGTTAATTATTCTTCTTCACCAAATAAATTGATGCTGTTGCCTTCTGCTAAAGTTACGATTGCTTTCTTTCTTCTAGCAGTCTTACCAACATAACGACCAACTCTCTTAGTCTTAGCTCTAACGTTGATTGTGTTAACGCTAGTAACCTTAACATTGAACATAGCTTCTACAGCCTGTTTGATTTCAGTCTTGTTTGATGATAAAGCAACATCGAAAGTATATTTGTTTTCTTCCTGCATTAACTTCATAGTCTTTTCAGTTAAAACAGGTTTTCTTAGTACGTCAGTAATGTGAGCCATTATTTTAGTACCTCCTCAACTGCCTTGATAGCTTTTTCAGTCATCATTAACTTAGTGCAATCCATAACGTCATAAACGTTTACGTTGCTAGCTTCGATAACTTTAACACCAGGAACGTTTCTAGCAGATAATACTAAGTTTTCTTCTAACTTATCAACAACGATTAATGTCTTTCTTGGGTTTTCGAAGTTACCTAAGAAATTAACAACATTCTTAGTCTTGATAGTTTCGAAAGCAATAGCATCTAATGCAACTAATTCCTGATCGATTACTTTCTGTGATAATACAGATCTTAATGCAAGATTCTTAACTTTCTTGTTAATCTTGAAGTCATAGCTTCTTGGAGTAGGACCAAAGACAATTCCTCCACCGCGCCACTGTGGTGCACGGATAGAACCCTGTCTAGCACGTCCTGTACCCTTCTGTCTCCAAGGTTTCTTTCCACCGCCTGAAACTTCGTGACGATTCTTCACCTTGTGAGTACCCTGTCTTAATGAAGCTCTCTGTAGTAAGACTACATCAAAGATTGCCTGGTTATTTGGTTCGATTCCGAATACGTTTTCGTTAAGTTCTAAATCGTTTAATTTTTCACCATTCTGATTAAATAATGCAATATTCAACATTAGTTTTTCCTCCTTCCACTTCATTATTCTGCAACTGCTTCAGTAGCATAATTTACTAATTCAGCAGCTTCGTTTGTTTTTCCGTTTGCCTTGATACCAGACTTAACGACTACTAAGCCTTTCTTAGGACCAGGTACTGATCCGCTAACTAGTAATACGTTCTTTTCTACATCAACTGCAACAATTTCAAGATTCTGAACTGTTCTTGTGTTTCCACCCATCTGTCCTGGAAGATTCTTACCAGGAGCAATTCTGTTTGGAGCGATTGGACCCATAGAACCTACAATTCTGTGAGCTCCTGAACCATGTCCCTTTGGACCGATGTGCTGTCCGTGTCTCTTGATAACACCCTGATAGCCTTTACCTTTACTTGTACCTGTTACGTCAACTACTTCACCAGCTACAAAGCTATCAACAGAAACTGTCTGTCCAACTTCATAACTCATCATTTCGTCAAAACGAAATTCTTTAATGAAGCGCTTAGGAGCTGTGTTTGCTTTAGCAACCACACCTTTTTCTGGCTTGTTTGCAAGCTTTTCTCTCTTGTCTTCGAAACCAACCTGGATTGCGTTGTATCCATCAGTTTCAACAGTCTTCTTCTGAAGAACTACGTTTGGAGTTGCTTCGATAACTGTTACTGGGATTAACTTACCATCAGTAGCGAAAACTTGAGTCATTCCGATCTTACGACCTAAGATTCCTTTCATGAGTTACACCTTTTACCTTTCTTATAACTTAATTTCAATATCTACACCACTTGGTACTTCTAATCTAGTTAAAACATCAACTGTTTCTGGTGTAGGGTTCACTACGTCGATTAAACGTTTGTGAGTTCTGATTTCGAACTGTTCACGAGAATCCTTATATTTGTGAACTGCTCTTAAGATCGTATAAATTTCCTTTTCTGTAGGTAATGGTACAGGACCAACTACCTGAGCACCAGACTTCTTAGCTGCAGCTACGATCTTTTCTGCAGAAGCATCTAGGATCTTGTGATCAAAAGACTTAAGTCTGATTCTGATTTTGTTGTTTGCCATGATTATTCCTCCTTGTCTATTTGTTAGACAACGCTCAATGCGAATTCCCTGAGCACTCTTCCGTTCATGACAACGGCTGTCAGCGTTTCAGCAACCTCGCACATCTTCGCGTTTCACAACGCTCATATAATACCGTAATAAAACAGATAAATCAAGCCCTTTTTAAACTTTTTTTTGATTTTTTTAATAAATTTTTTATTGAATAATTCAACACTTTTTCAACAATAAATGTATGCGCTATCATATCGATAATAGCGTTAATTTATGCAATTATTTCTTTTTTATGGTTGGTTTTTACCAAATTTATGGATTATGCAAGTCTCATCCTATCAATATCCAAACTATTAATAGAAATGATAATGTTTTAACTATTGGTCAGTTTATCATTACTTTGAGGATCATCTTATATATATAGAATAATAATTAATGTTATGTATATTAGAAAATAGAAAAAAAAAAACATCAGGAGATGTGTTACAGAAAAAAATTAAGTTTAGGTATGTATAATAGAGTCACTAGTGAATACAAAAAAAGCCCTCCTGACGGAAGGCATAAAAAAAGGACCTGGCAGCTTGCTATTGTCGCGTCTTCACACTATCGTCGCCGTTATGATGCTTAACTTCCGTGTTCGGGATGGGAACGGGTGTGTCCATCATGCTATCGCCGCCAGATCCTCGAGGGATCCCTCAAAACCAGATACGTCATCTCTACTAGTCTCTACTCTTTCCAATCTTGGCCAAGTCCTCGGCCTATTAGTACCGCCCCGCTAAGCACATCGCTGCGCTTGCACTCGCGGCCTATCAACCTCGTCGTCTTCGAGGGGCCTTACTTGTCGCCAATGGGAGGTCTCATCTTGGAGGGGGCTTCACGCTTAGATGCCTTCAGCGCTTATCCCGTCCGGACTTGGCTGCCCAGCTGTGCCACTGGCGTGACAACTGGTGCACCATCGGTCCGTCCACCCCGGTCCTCTCGTACTAGGGGCAGCTCTCCTCAAACCTCCTGCGCCCACGACAGATAGGGACCGAACTGTCTCACGACGTTCTGAACCCAGCTCGCGTACCGCTTTAATGGGCGAACAGCCCAACCCTTGGAACCGACTTCAGCTCCAGGATGCGATGAGCCGACATCGAGGTCCAAACCTCCCCGTCGATGTGAACTCTTGGGGAGATCAGCCTGTTATCCCCAGGGTAGCTTTTATCCGTTGAGCGACGGCCCTTCCATTCGGATCCGCCGGATCACTAAGCCCGACTTTCGTCCCTGCTCGACCTGTATGTCTCGCAGTCAGACACCCTTATGCCTTTGCACTCTATGCATGGTTTCCATCCATGCTGAGGGTATCTTTGGGCGCCTCCGTTACTCTTTGGGAGGCGACCGCCCCAGTCAAACTGCCCGACTGACACTGTCCCGTGGCCCGTTGCCTCCGGTTAGGACCTAGATGCATGAAGGGTGGTATCCCAACAGCGGCTCCCGTACGCTGGCGCGCACGGCTCACAGCCTCCCACCTATCCTGTACATCATGCATCCAAGCCCAATGTCAACCTGCAGTGAAGCTCCATGGGGTCTTTCCGTCTAGTCGCGGGCAACCTGCATCTTCACAGGTACTAAGACTTCACCGAGTCTACAGCTGAGACAGCGCCCAAATCGTTACGCCTTTCGTGCGGGTCGGAACTTGCCCGACAAGGAATTTCGCTACCTTAGGACCGTTATAGTTACGGCCGCCGTTTACTGGGGCTTCGGCTCGCTGCTTCGCTTGCGCTGACAGCTCCCCTTGACCTTCCAGCACCGGGCAGGCGTCACCCCTATACTTCGGCTTGCGCCTTCGCAGAGAGCTGTGTTTTTGGTAAACAGTCGCTTGGGCCGTTTTACTGCGGCTCATTTCTGGAGCACCCCTTCTCCCTAAGTTACGGGGTCATTTTGCAGAGTTCCTTAGCTATAGTTCTCTCGCTCACCTCAGGATTCTCTCCTTGCCCATGTGTGTCCATTTTCGGTACGGGCCGATGCGTGTTGTGCTAGAAGCTTTTCCTGAAGCCTGCTCTCAGCTTTTCCGTACTTGCCGCAGCTTTCCGTATGCTTCGCGCCTTCCCCCTGCGCGCACCGGATTTCCCTGGTGCGCAGGTATCTCGCTTGCCCCAGCTATTCCAGCAGCTGGTTGCCTGAGCCTTCTCCGTCACTCCATCGCCACACATCGGGTACGGGAATATCCACCCGTCGTCCATCGGCTACGCCTTTCGGCCTCGCCTTAGGTCCCGACTATCCCAGAGAGGACGAGCCTTCCTCTGGAGACCTTGGGCCATCGGTGCGTGGGATTCTCACCCACGTGCCGCTACTCACGCCGGCATTCTCTCTTCCATGCGCTCCACATGCCCTCTCGGTCATGCTTCTCCGCTGCATGCAATGCTCCCCTACCACATTCCTGTCCATAGCTTCGGTGTCATGCTTAGCCCCGGTAAATTATCGGCGCAGAGTCATTCGACTAGTGAGCTGTTACGCACTCTTTGAAGGATGGCTGCTTCTGAGCCAACCTCCTAGTTGTCTGCACGTCTCCACTTCCTTTTCCACTTAGCATGCACTTTGGGACCTTAGCTGATGGTCTGGGCTGTTTCCCTCTTGACGACGGACCTTATCACTCGCCGTCTGACTGCCGCAGATGACACCGTGACATTCGGAGTTTGATTATGCTCAGTACCGCGGGATGCGGCCATCGCATATTCAGTGCTCTACCTTCACGGCTCTCTCGCTGCGACGCTAGCCCTAAAGCTATTTCGGGGAGAACCAGCTATCTCCGGGTTCGATTGGAATTTCACCCCTAGCCACAAGTCATCCGCCAACGTTTCAACGGGGGTCGGTTCGGTCCTCCATCGGGTCTCACCCCGACTTCAACCTGCTCATGGCTAGATCACCCGGTTTCGGGTCCACGACCTCAGACTATGTCGCCCTCTTAAGACTCGCTTTCGCTGCGGCTCGCATCTCCTGCTTAACCTCGCCTGCTGATCGTGACTCGCCGGCTCATTCTACAAAGGCACGCCATCACCCTTTGACGGGCTCTGACTTCTTGTGGGCATGCGGTTTCAGGTTCTCTTTCACTCCCCTCCCGGGGTTCTTTTCACCTTTCCCTCACGGTACTGGTTCGCTATCGGTCACAGAGTAGTGTTTAGCCTTTCGGGATGGTCACGATGATTCCGGCAGGATTCCACGTGCCCCGCCGTACTCAGGTGCCGCCTCGATCCATGTCGAGCCTTCGGATACGGGTCTCTCACCCTCTGCGGATCCCTTCCCATGGGATTCTCCTGACTCTTCATGTCATCTTTCTCGGCGGTCCTACAACCCCGGACTATGTCCGGTTTGGGCTCCTCCGCTTTCGCTCGCCGCTACTTACGGAATCGACTTCTCTTTCTCTTCCTGCAGGTACTTAGATGTTTCAGTTCCCTGCGTATTGCCCCGTCATGACGGTCGTCATGCGGTCTCCGCTTCGAAAGCGGAGGGGTTTCCCCATTCGGATATCGGCGGGTCATCGCGTGCTTACCGCTCGCCGCCGCATTTCGCTGTTCGCTGCGTCCTTCATCGCCTCTCTGTGCCCAGGCATTCTCCGTACGCCCTTTCTTCCTTGACCTTGTGATTGGTTCTCTTTAGTTCGCTTGAGTATTTCTGTTCTTAGTATTTTTGCCTTCAGACCAGATGTACTAGACCTTCTTATCTTTGTTTGATTTCTCGATCTCACTTACATCTTATCTTTGTGTGCAGAAAGTTTTTAAAACTTTCCATTTGATGATCATATCTGATTTTCAAGGATCTCTCCTGAGTGCCAGAGCACTCAAAACTGAACATTACACGTCTGTCTCCCTAGAAAGGAGGTGATCCATCCCCACGTTCCCGTAGGGATACCTTGTTACGACTTCACCCCAATCATCAGCCCCACCTTAGACAGCTCCCTCCCTTGCGGGTTGGGCCGCCGGCTTCGGGTGTTGCCAACTCTCATGGTGTGACGGGCGGTGTGTACAAGGCCCGAGAACGTATTCACCGCGGCATGCTGATCCGCGATTACTAGCGATTCCGGCTTCGTGCAGTCGAGTTGCAGACTGCAGTCCGAACTGGGAACGGGTTTCTGGGTCCGCTCCGGCTCGCGCCTTCGCTTCCCTCTGTCCCGTCCATTGTAGCACGTGTGTGGCCCAGGTCATAAGGGGCATGATGATTTGACGTCATCCCCGCCTTCCTCCTCCTTGCAGAGGCAGTCTCGCCAGAGTCCCCAACTCAATGATGGTAACTGGCGACAGGGGTTGCGCTCGTTGCGGGACTTAACCCAACATCTCACGACACGAGCTGACGACAACCATGCACCACCTGTCTTCTCTATAGCTATGAGGATGTCTCCATCCCTTTTAGATCGATGTCAAGACCTGGTAAGGTTCTTCGCGTTGCTTCGAATTAAACCACATGCTCCACCGCTTGTGCGGGCCCCGTCAATTCCTTTGAGTTTCATTCTTGCGAACGTACTACTCAGGCGGGTCACTTATTGCGTTGACTGCAGCACCGGGGTTTGACCCCCGACACTTAGTGACCATCGTTTACGGCGTGGACTACTAGGGTATCTAATCCTATTTGCTCCCCACGCTTTCGGGAATGAGCGTCAGTTGCGGCCCAGACCGTCGCCTTCGCCACTGGTGTTCCTCCATATATCTACGCATTTCACCGCTACACATGGAATTCCACGATCCTCTTCCGCACTCTAGCCGCCCGGTTTCCATGGCTTACCGAAGTTTAGCTTCGGTCTTTCACCACAGACCCTTGCGGCCGCCTGCTCCCTCTTTACGCCCAATGATTCCGGATAACGCTCGCCACCTACGTATTACCGCGGCTGCTGGCACGTAGTTAGCCGTGGCTTTCTGGTAAAGTACCGTCACTCGCACACCATTTCCTGTGTCCGACGTTCTTCCTTTACAACAGAGCTTTACGACCCGAAGGCCTTCTTCGCTCACGCGGCGTTGCTCGGTCAGGGTTTCCCCATTGCCGAAAATTCCCTACTGCTGCCTCCCGTAGGAGTCTGGGCCGTGTCTCAGTCCCAATGTGGCCGTCCGCCCTCTCAGGCCGGCTACGCATCGTTGCCTTGGTGGGCCGTTGCCCCGCCAACTAGCTAATGCGCCATAGGTCCATCCCTGCGCTATCCCGTAAAGGATATTTGGCATGAGCTCCATGCGGTGCTCATGGCTATGCGGTATTAGCAGGAGTTTCCTCCTGTTATCCCCCGCACAGGGGCAGGTTACCTATGTATTACTCACCCGTTCGCCACTCATCTTCCGAAGAAGATTCGTTCGACTTGCATGTATTAGGCACGCCGCCAGCGTTCATCCTGAGCCAGGATCAAACTCTCCACGAAAATATGTGAAGAGCTGATGTTCAGCTCATCAATTAAATGTTTTCAAATAAATCTGACGTGTATCTGTTCAGTTTTCAATGTTCTGTCTCAGCCCGTCTCCCGGACTGCCTGTCTATAATACCTAAAATATCGGAACTTGTAAAGTGTTTTTTGAATATTTTTTGATTTTTTGTTATATATCGCATTTTAAGCCCTTATACGCTTCATAAATTCAATTCAATTTATTTTTACCCTGATTTCTAAATCGCTTTTATATGCCATCCAGTGTGTCTTATTTGATAATTTAAGTATAAAAAAGCATCCCATTGAAGGTAAAATGGTACCCATAAGGAGGACAACAACCTGACAGTTGTGATACCCACCTTGTGGGTATCTTTTTTTCGTTTCGTTGTTGAAATTATGCTATGCCAAAAAAGTTCACTAATGAAGAAATTGAGTTATTATCTAAATCACCCTATGTCAAAGCCATAAGACAAGACAGACTTGTATTAACACATGAATTCAGATGCATCTTATATGATGAATGGATTAAGCAGCCATCTACCTTACAGATAAGAGAAACACTTAAATCATACGGCTTTGATTGTTCGATGTTAGGGAAAATTATAATAAATAACATCAACATTAACTTTAAGCGCTATGGTCGTCCTACTAACGGAAAAAATAAGGTATTTGGACAGAGTATATATTCAGTTGAATTATATGATAATTCATTTCTAGTTGACTCCGGGGTATTCGTCAAAGGACGTAGAGGAATTACATTTAGTTCTGAGTTCATTAATAAAGCCTATAAAGAATATCCTTCTGTGTCCATTGAAAATCAGCTTGAATCCTGTGGTCTTGATCCCGAAAAAGTCGGATATCATAGAATATATGAATTAAAAAGAAAACTTGAAGATGGAGAAAAAACTAAAGAAAAGATAAGTGCTGATGCAGCAGAGAAATACTTTGGTCATCCATATGTAAAGAGATGCAATACAGATCATTTTACACTTAATAAACAGTTCTATGATGAAGCTTCAATATTCTATAGTTATCCCGTTGATGAGATCCTTGGAATATTTGAGATTGATGGTTCTGATTTTCCTATCAGAGTGCGAAATAAAATAAAGAAACAGCTCATATCCTGGAATGGTGATTCTGATGATATGGTGGTGGAATGTGACCAGGAGTTCAGATGCCGCATCCAGCACAACAGGATGAGAGCACTAGAAAAACTGTCAATGATGCATTTTGATACTATCAGGAAAATTCTTCCTTCCCTTACCCCGAGCAGAAGAAGGCATTATGCATATGGATAAGAGACCTCCCACACGACAGATATGATTATTCTATCCGTTCCATACTAAAGAGAATCGGCATATCCAAGTCATCCTATTATTCAATACTCTCAGATGATAATTACGGTATGAAAGAAAGGCAGGATGAGATTGATTTTGAATACATAAGGAAGGTCATGGATTATAAGGGATTCAGAAAAGGAACGCGCACCATCTATATGATGCTTCCCGATATATGTGGTGTTCATTTTGGGAGAAACAAGATTCTCAGGCTGATGAGAAAATACAACTGCATATGCGCCATCCGCAGGGAGCGTACTGAATTGAAAACGTACAGAGAAAACTTAAAAAGCAACAGGAAGCCAAACCTTCTTAAGAGAATGTTCCGTCTGGCAAGGCCGGGTGACATACTGCTCACAGATGTGAGCTATCTAAAATACGGGCTGAACAGAACTGAATACCTGTCTTGCATAAAGGATGCAGTAAGCGGACGTGTTGTAAGTCATATCACTTCTTCAGGTAACGATCTTAATTTAGTTATGGATACAATAGATACTCTTGATCCTTCTGAGGATGCCATCTTCCATTCTGACCAGGGCTCCCTCTATTTTAATGATTTATTCCAGGGCAGGCTTAAGGAACTAGGATACAGACAGTCCATGTCACGCAGGGGAAACTGCTGGGATAATGCAAGCCAGGAATCCTTCTTTGGACATATGAAGGATGAGTGCGACCTGTCTGGCTGTTCCACTCCGGAAGAAGTGAAGGAAATGATAGATAATTATGTATACTACTATAATAATGAGCGTCCTCAGTGGACACGTAATAAGATGACACCAACTGAATATGAAGACTATCTTAATTCATTATCTGATAATGAATATTCAGATTATCTTCAAAACGAACAGGAAAAGTATGATAAAATGATGAAAAAAGCGAGAGAAAAGGCGCTCAAGCGTGCAGTTGAGCTTGGCGCTCTGACAGAGGAGGATATGGAATTATATGGCTCAGGAAAGAAAGAAGAACAGGCAACAGCAGACAGAGGCGCAGAGACTTGCACATAGAGATGCAGTTATTGAACATTCAGATAATAAGTTCGTTGCAGAACTTACAAAGAATATGGATGCATTCATCTATACAAAGGACTTCTATGTTGCACTGTATAAGCAGCTTGAAAGTGGAATGACATCAATCGAGGCTTATGAATCATTAGGGTTCGATACTAAGAAACTAGGAAAGAACTGCGCTCAGGCAGCAGCCAAGCGTGCAAGACAGAAAGCGAAGAACGGGGAGTTTGAACCAAAGGCTGAGAACTATGATGGAAGCATCCCTATTGAGGAAATGCCTGAAATGACTCTCGAAGAGAAGGTTGCATACCAGGAGGCACGTATCAGATATCTTGAGGATTACGTAGAATTTCAAAAAAAAATGCCTTCCATACTGGAGGAGATATACTCATCCTACAGCGACAAGAAGTAAAGGAGGACAAGCTCTTCATGGCTTATGACTACATAAGCAGGGGAAAGGCAAAAGAGAATGGTTATACTAACACCAAAGTGTTCAAATTATTTGGTGTAAGCAGCACCGGCTATTATAATTATGTGGCACGCAGGGAGGATAGAGACGGGAAGCAGGCAGCTAGAAAACAGGATGAAAGCCATGTGATGCAGTGCTTCAAGAAGATCATTAAAACACTAGGATTCGTTCCCGGAAAGCGAACTTTCCGCCGACATATGTTCAGAAGGTTCAATTACAATATCAGCGTATCAAGAGCTTCAGCCATCATGAAAAAGATGCAGATTACTGCACAGCTTCCCAAGAAGGATGCATACAAGGGACAGGCAACCCACCATCATGAGTGCATGGCAAAGCCTAATCTCGTTAACCGTAACTTCAAGTTAGGTGTAAGACAGGTCATCCTTACTGATATCACTTATATTCATTACGGCTATAGCCGTACTCCAGCCTATATGTGTGCGTTCAAGGATGCCTATACAACTGAAATACTAGGTCATTATGTATCAGGCAGAATGGATGTGTCTCTTGTTCAGAAGGCATTCAATAATATGATGGAGAATCATAAGGACGAGTTCCCCAAGAATCTGGAGGTATACTGCCACAGTGACCAGGGCTCACAGTATCTGTCAACATCTTTCAAACAGCTTCTTAATGAGAATGATTTCATCCAGTCAATGTCCAGAAGAGGAAACAGTCAGGACAACGCTCCTATGGAATCATTCTTTGGGCGTATGAAGACTGAGGTCATTGACATCATCGCAAGATGTGGGGATATAGCTACTGTAAGAAGGCTCATTAATGGATATATCAATATGCATAATAATGAAAGATATCAGGATACCCTTGCAGCACTGTCTCCAAGTGAATTCTATACATATAAGGTGACAGGTCAGTATCCACTGGACAGCTATTATGGGGTGAAGGCATCAGAGCTTATGCCTCTTGAAAAGATCATTGAGGCTAAGCTTGAAATGCAGGAAAAAAAGAAGGAGCTCCGTAAGGAACGTCAGAAGATCGATGAGCAGCAGTCCAGATTATTAAGGAATGCGGGCGAAATCATCATGCGTGATATGAAGAAGATGGAGGATGAAAACAGGAAATGGGTAAAACAGCAGGAACTAGTAGAGAATCAGCTGAAGAAGATTTCGGAAATCATTGAGAAGATTAGTAAGGCTTTAAAATTCTATTATCATGAAGCAACAGCTGAAATCAAGAAACTGCTTAAGGATCCATTGAACTGGAAGAACTATACAGAACTGGACTATTATAAGGATCTTGATGCATTATACTAATTAGACAAATCATAAATAATATATCGGGAAAAGTCCATAAAATCAGGACTTCTTTTCGTCGTGGAAAAAGGCTGGGGAACAGGCGCAAAAAAATGAGCATCACCTTACGGTGATGCTCATTTAGCAGGGACTGTCAACTTTCTGTCCTTGACTTTTGAACCAGTTTAAGGGATGCTGTATTGGTATTTATGAAATTAAGCTAATTTCTTATAAACATCAATAAATTCCTGAGCTAAATCGATAACTACTAATGCGCACATTAAGTGATCCTGTGCATGTACCATTAATAAGTTAAGTGGAGTTTTTTCTCCTCTGATTTCAGCCTGGATTAATTCAGTCTGAGCATGATGAGCTTCGTTAACTGTTTCTTTAGCAGTCTGAATTGATTCATCTGCCTTTTCGATATCTCCTGCTTTTGCATACTGAATAGCTTCAATTGCTGAGCTTCTTGCGCTACCAGCATTAACGATTAAGTTAATGACTGTCTGTTCCTGTTCGTCCATTTTAATTCTCCTTTAACAACAATTCCAGATTTCATCTGTGCTTATATTATATCAATTCTTGTAAGCAATTTCAACACTATTTCGTAATATAACAAAATTAGTCTGAAATATAATTAAAATGCTTACAAGCAGCTGTGATTCCTTCTTCTTCAATATTTGCAGTAACATATTTTGCAACAGATTTTAATTCAGGTACTGCATTTCCCATCGCAATGCCTAATCCTGTTTCCTCAATCATTTCGATATCATTACGCCCATCACCAAAGGCGATTGTATCATTGATATCTCTCCCTAATTCTTTTATAAATTCCTTAATCCCTACTGCTTTTGATGATCCCTTTAAGGTCAAATCAAAAGAACGGTCACTTTGATGTCTCTGAACATCAAAATAAGGACTTAAAGTTTCTACCATGACTGGAATATCATCTTTTGAATTAACGACAATCATTCCGATATAAGTTTCTATATTCTTATAATCAAATGAATCAATGATAGTTTCTTCTTTCATACCCCAGTTATTCGCAAATGCCTGATGAACAGGATCTTTTGAATCTCTCACATAAATATAATCATTACCTTCAAAATAATAATTGAAATGGTATTTTTCACAAAGATCCATAGTTGCTTTAATCGCTTCTGCAGGAACTACATTCTTATAAACACACTTGCCTTTATACTCTACATAAGCCCCATTACATGTTACATAACCAGAAAATGGGTATTTCATAACACCATCTACTATAAAACACTTACATCTACCTGTTGATAAGAACACATCATGTCCAGCCTCCTTTAATTTATCTAAAGTGCGAACTGTTTCAGGTGTGATTTCATAAATATCCTGATTACAATCTATTAATGTACCATCTATATCAAAAAAGAATAATTTACTCATTATATAATCTCCTTTTCTAGTAAGTATTTCCATTATATCAAATGGTTATAAAAATGAAACCAATTTAGAAAAGTCTCACAAAATCCTTATAGAACATTTAAAAAGATGGGTATTTCTACCCATCTCATTAACATTCTCCATTAAATACTTCTGGAAGGAATACTTTATGTGTTTTACTTCTATGTCTTACAATTAAGTAAGTAAGAAGTGCAGATACAACAAGTAAACCAACAAAGAAGAAGATTTCTGTTGTAGGAACTGCAGTAGCATTCGCAATCACTGATCTAAATCCATTAACACTATATGTGAATGGAACGAATGGATGTAATACTGTATACCAATGTGGTGCAGTTTCAAGTGGATAAGTACCAGCTGAAGCACCAAGGTTGAATACCATGAAGATCAATGCAATGAATTCACCAATACGGCCAAATGCGATTGCAAGGAATGCGATGAATGCCATAAAGGCAAGTGATAATAAGAGCATAAATGCGAGACATAATCCTGGTCTTGCAGGAGTAAATCCGCAGAATCCTTTTAAACTGAAGTATAAGATTAATGCCTGTACAATTGATAATGGAACCATAACTGTTGCTTTCGCAAGCAAGAACTTAACTGGGCTATCAGTTGTAGTCATACCTTTACCAAATGGATACATTAAACTTAATGCCATACATGCAACATATAATGCAACACTCATCATATAAGGTGCCATCGCATGTCCGTTATTTGGCATATTTGTTAATTCTTTCTTTTCTGTATCTACTGGAGTAGACATCTGTTTATATGTCTTGCTTGTAGATTTGATATTGCTCTTCTTAGAAGCATCTTTTAGACTGCTTGTAAGAGTACCAGTACCTTCACCGATTGTATTTAATCCTTCACCTAAAGTTGCAGATCCTGCTGCTAATTGGTTAGATCCAGAACTGATCTTTAATGCGCCTTCAGCTAACTGTGAAGCACCACTATTTAATGTGGCGTTATTTGAAGCAAGTGTGCCTAAACCATTATTAACCTGTTTAACACCACCTGTGTAAGTCTTTAAACCACTCTGTAATGTGCTTAAGCCATTATCAATCTGACTTACTGCACCAACCATACCAACGGAAGTAGAAGTACCCTTCATACTAGCCTGTACAGTCTTTAGGTTAGTTACTAATGAACCAACTGCTGTGTTATTGGCAGTTGCTAACTGCTGTGAACTTGCTAATAACTGCTGAGTCTTAGCATTGGCTGCAGTCTGATTCTTTAATACAGCTGCATTACCATTTAACAATGTAGATAACTGTTTTAAATCATCTGTATTGATACTAGATGATAACTGAGATGCAACCTGCTGTAATGTAGCAGCCTGAGTTGCATGACTTGTAGCCTTCAACATTAATTCTTGAGCGGCCTGTGGCTGGGTTGCCTGTAATTGTTCAGCCTGTTTCTTTTCCGCTGCAGCTAACTGATTTAACTGAGCTGCATTGTTATTCATTGTTGAGATAGTAGTAGATAATGTAGAAATCATACCGTCAACTTTCTTAGCTGCCTGGGCATCATTTTCTACTAAGTTATTACTATTAATAGCGCCCTGGATCTTAGTTAATGCTGCAGATAACTGTTTAGAACTTTCTGCCATCTGTTTATTGCTAGAAGTTAATGTATTTAACTGACCAGCACTTGCATTAATTCCATCACCTAACTGCTTTTCGGCTGCCTGAACAGCGCTTAATAATTGTGAACTACCAGCTTTTAACTGAGCAGCACCATTGTTTAAAGTGGCACTATTGTTGTCTAACTGCTGTGCACCAGCTTTCGCAGTAGAGACGCCTTCAGTATAAGCACTTAATCCCTTCACTAAAGAATCAGCACCATCATTGAATACTAATGCACTTGAAGCAAGTGTATTCAAATTTTCTGTAATAGTAGCATTACCATCTTTGGCTGTATTGACACCATCACTTAATTTCTGTGAACCATCTGCGGCTGTTTTAAATCCTTTGCTTAATGTTTTTACATTCTTAAATAAGATCTTTGAATAAGTCTTAGTCACTGTTGATGAAATTTCAGCTTTTACTTTAGCCATTGCTGAATCATCCATCTTAGTTGCAACGTAGTTTGTCTGTGGATTTGTTGTATATGTGAGCATCATTGTCTGTGGATCATCATCCAATAATGTCGTCGCATTTTTAGAGAAGTTTTCAGGAATAGTAATTATCATGTAATACTTTCCATCTTTTAAACCTTTCTGCGCTTTACTAGAAGAAACAATATTGAAATCCATTGAATCATTCTTCGCAAGTTTATCACTTAACTGTTTACCAATATCCATAGTAGAATCATTATATTCAACTTCTTTATCGTTATTAACAACGGCTACTGGAAGCTGATCTGTGTTACCATATGGATCCCACATAGAACCTAAGAAAACACAAGCATAAATCATTGGAATGATCATAATTGCACAAAGTACGATTTTAAGCCAAGTACTTTTCGCAATGTTTTTCCATTCTGCTTTAATCATATTACCCTTTCCTTTCTGTCATCTACCTAATGACTAGTAGTCATTTTAGTTGACCGTTAGTCATTTATCAATTTACAAATGAGGTGATTTGATAAAAAAGCACAATGTAAGCGCAAATCATTTTTAATAAAAAAATAAAAAAAAGACCGCTGACATAAGTCAACAGTCTAATGAACTAAAATTATTCAATGATTTCAGTTACGTTACCAGCACCTACAGTACGTCCACCTTCACGGATAGAGAACTTAGTACCGTTTTCGATAGCGATTGGGTGAATTAATTCTACAGTGAATTCTACGTTATCGCCTGGCATAACCATTTCAGTTCCTTCTGGTAATTCGATAACACCAGTGATATCAGTAGTTCTGAAATAGAACTGTGGTCTATAGTTACCGAAGAATGGAGTATGACGTCCACCTTCATCCTTAGTTAATACATAAACATGAGCGTTGAATTTCTTATGTGGATGTACTGAACCAGGTTTAGCTAATACCTGACCTCTTTCAATCTGGTCTCTGTTGATACCTCTTAAAAGAACACCAATGTTATCACCAGCTAAAGCGTAGTCAAGTAACTTTCTGAACATTTCGATACCTGTAGCAACAGTCTTCTGAGTTTCATGGATACCAATGATTTCAAGTTCATCGTTAAGGTTTAACTGACCACGTTCAACTCTACCAGTAGCAACTGTACCACGACCAGTGATTGTGAATACGTCTTCAACTGGCATTAAGAATGGCTTATCAGTTTCACGAGCTGGATCTGGGATATAAGAATCCATAGTGTCTAATAATTCATGGATTGCAGGAGTCCACTGTGGATCACCTTCAAGAGCCTTTAATGCAGAACCACGGATGATTGGAGTGTCATCTCCTGGATAGTCGTATTCAGATAATAAATCACGAACTTCCATTTCTACTAAGTCGATTAATTCTTCGTCATCAACCATATCGCACTTATTTAAGAATACGATGATGTATGGAACACCAACCTGACGAGATAATAAGATATGTTCTCTTGTCTGAGGCATAGGTCCATCAGTTGCAGCTACTACTAAGATAGCACCATCCATCTGAGCAGCACCAGTAATCATGTTCTTGATGTAGTCAGCATGGCCTGGACAGTCAACGTGTGCATAGTGACGATGAGCAGTTTCATATTCAACGTGTGCAGTGTTGATTGTGATACCACGTTCTTTTTCTTCTGGAGCAGCATCGATTGCAGCATAGTCCATAGCTTTAGCCTGACCTTCACTAGCTAATACAGTAGTGATAGCAGCTGTTAAAGTAGTTTTACCATGGTCAACGTGACCGATAGTACCAATATTTACGTGAGTTTTCTCACGGTTAAATTTTTCCTTAGCCATTTAAGGTTATCCTCCTATATAATTCTAAAATTTTACATAACTATTTTAATAGATTTTATTGATAATTGCAATAAAAATCATAGTTATTCTTATTTTACGCCGTTCTTTTTAATGATTTCTTCCTTGATTGATTTAGGAACAGGTTCATAACGGTCGAACTGCATTGTATAGTTACCACGACCCTGTGTGAATGATCTTAAGTCTGTTGCATAACCGAACATTTCAGCTAGAGGTACAGAAGCTTCAACCATTACAGCGTTACCTCTTTCTTCCTGACCATCGATCATACCACGTCTAGATGAAATATCACCCATAACGCTTCCTAAGTATTCAGAAGGTGCAGTTACTTCTACCTTCATGATTGGTTCAAGGATTACTGGAGCACACTTCTTACCAGCAGCTTTTAATGCCATAGAAGCAGCTACCTTATATGCCATTTCTGATGAATCGACATCATGGTAAGAACCGTCGAATAATGTAGCCTTAACGTCAAGTACTGGGTAACCAGCGATCATACCAGTTTCTAAAGCGTCTTCAAGACCAACTTTTACAGAACCGATATATTCTCTTGGAACTGATCCACCAACAACAGCGTCAACGAATTCAAATCCTTTACCTTCATTAGGTTCGAACTTGATCCAAACGTGACCGTACTGACCACGACCACCAGACTGTTTGATGTATTTACCTTCACATTCAGCAGCCTGAGTAATAGTTTCTCTATAAGCAACCTGAGGAGCACCTACGTTTGCTTCTACATGGAATTCTCTCTTTAATCTGTCAACAATGACATCAAGGTGTAATTCACCCATACCAGCGATGATAGTATCACCAGTTTCAGGGTTTGTAGATGTTCTGAAAGTTGGGTCTTCTTCAGCTAATTTAACTAAAGCTTCACCAAGTTTGTTCTGGTCAGCTTTTGTCTTAGGTTCAATTGCTAATTCGATAACTGGTTCTGGGAATTCCATCTTTTCAAGGATAACGAAATCGTTTTCCGCACAAAGAGTATCACCAGTTGTAGTGTTCTTGAAACCTACTGCAGCAGCGATATCACCAGCATAAACTTCATCAATTTCTTTACGTGTATTAGCATGCATTAATAAGATACGACCAAGTCTTTCTTTCTTATCTTTTGTTGAGTTCAATACATATGAACCAGCAGTTGCAGTACCAGAGTATACACGGAAGAAAGTTAACTTACCTACGAATGGGTCAGTCATAACTTTGAATGCTAAAGCTGAGAATGGTTCTTCATCAGATGCATGACGGTCAACTTCGTTACCATCAGCATCAACACCCTTGATTGCAGGGATGTCAGTTGGAGCTGGTAAGTAGTCAACTACAGCATCAAGCATTGGCTGTACACCCTTATCTTTGTAAGCAGAACCACAAAGAACTGGGAATAATTCTACAGCTAGTGTACCCTTACGGATAGCAGCTTTAACATCTTCGATTGCAGGTTCTTCACCTTCAAGAATCTGCATCATTAAATCATCATCAAATGAAGCAGCAGCTTCTAATAAATTCTGATGATATTCTTCAGCCTGATCAACATATTCAGCTGGGATTTCTTTTTCGATTACATCGATACCTTCAGCACCATCGAAATAGATAGCTTTCATAGTTAACAAGTCGATGACACCTTCGAATGTATCTTCAGCACCGATAGGTAACTGTAATGCAACGGCATTAGCACCTAATCTTGAATTTAATGAGTTAAGTGACATGATGAAATCAGCACCAGTAGCGTCCATCTTGTTTGAGAAAACAATTCTTGGTACGCCATAAGTAGTAGCCTGTCTCCAAACTGTTTCAGTCTGAGGTTCTACACCTGCTTTAGAGTCAAGTACTGTAACGGCACCATCAAGTACACGTAATGAACGTTCAACTTCTACAGTGAAGTCTACGTGGCCTGGTGTATCGATGATGTTAATACGATATCCTTTCCAGTGAGCTGTAGTAGCAGCAGAAGTGATAGTGATACCACGTTCTTTTTCCTGTACCATCCAGTCCATCTGAGATCCACCGTCATGAGTTTCACCGATTTTATGGATTTTACCTGTATAGTAAAGAACACGTTCAGTAGTAGTAGTTTTACCAGCATCGATGTGAGCCATGATACCGATATTACGTGTTTTTTCTAATGGAAATTCACGAGCCATAATTTTCTCCTTTCAAATACTTTTTCTTTTAATTTATATGTAATAAAGATATTACCAACGGAAATGTGCGAAAGCTTTGTTAGCTTCTGCCATTTTATGAGTATCTTCTTTCTTCTTAACAGCAGCACCTGTACCGTTAGAAGCATCGATAATTTCGTTAGCTAAACGATCAACCATTGTATTTTCGTTTCTTAAACGAGAATAGTTAGTTAACCATCTTAAACCTAAAGTCATTCTTCTTTCAGGTGTTACTTCAACTGGTACCTGGTAGTTAGCACCACCAACACGTCTTACCTTTAATTCAAGTACTGGCATGATGTTGTTGATAGCTGCGTCGAATACTTCCATAGCTGGCTTTCCAGTCTTTTCTTCAACTTTTTTGAATGCTTCATATAAGATGTTCTGAGCAACACCTTTTTTACCATCTAACATGATGTTGTTAATAAGCTTAGTGATTGTTTTACTATTGTAAATTGGATCAGGTAAAACATCTCTTTTAGCAATACGTCCTTTTCTAGACATCGGCAAATTCTCCTCTCTCTATTTTATTAATTTAACAATTTATTTCTTAGGCTTTTTAGCTCCGTATAATGAGCGGCTCTGCATACGATCTTTAACACCAGCACAGTCCATAGTACCACGGATAATATGGTAACGAACCCCTGGTAAGTCCTTAACACGACCACCACGAATTAATACAACAGAGTGTTCCTGTAGGTTATGACCGATACCAGGAATGTAAGCTGTAACTTCTAATCCATTTGATAATCTAACACGGGCATACTTACGTAAAGCTGAGTTAGGCTTCTTTGGTGTCATTGTAGCAACACGGGTACAAACGCCACGCTTCTGAGGTGAATTATCATTAGTTGTTTTTTTAGCTAATGAGTTGAAACCTCTATTTAAAGCTGGAGACTTACCCTTTTTAGTCTTTTCGCTACGTCCTTTTCTTACTAATTGGTTAATTGTAGGCATGATTTTCTCCTTTCTAATTCTAACACACAATTCCGGGTGTTTCACAAATTTGTTTTTATATATGTGCCCTCAACGGACACCTTTGTCAGTATATGACAAATAAAAGTCCTCGTCAACAACTTTTTTTGATTTTTTCTTGATTTTTACTACTTATCTTCTAAATACCATCCTGCATCTTCATGATAAATCATCTGTTTGGTCATTCCTCCATCAATACAGATATTCTCACCGTTGATAAATGATGCTTGAGGTGAACATAAGAATAAAACCATAGATGATATATCCTGGGGATTTCCTACTCTTCCAGTTGGCTGTTGATATGCATCAGGACCGGTGTATGTATTACCATGAGTATTAATCCATCCTGGTGAAATAGAATTGACTCTTACATGACCTCTTAGGCTCATCATGAGAGCGTGTGTAAGGGCCGCTATGCCTCCTTTTGCAGCAGTATAACTTTCTGTATTGTCTTGACTCATACGGTCTCTAGAAGACGAAATATTAACAATAACAGCACCTTTATTAAATGAGTCCTTGAATAGCTTTGTAAGATAGAATGGAGCAGTGACTCCAACAGATAAAGCGTATTGAAATTCTTCATAACTACATTCATCAATACCTTTCATTATAAGTAAAGCATTATTAATGAGATAATCAATATGACTATGCTTCTCTAACACATAAGAACTAAATGCTTCTAATGTTTCTTTATTACCTATATCCCCCACAAAGTAAGTACCTGGTGTCTTGTCGATCACCTCAACGACTGCTCCTTCTTTTCTAAAATCTTCTACTATGGCTTGTCCTATACCGTGAGCCCCACCAGTAACAACTACCACCTTGTTTTAAATTTCATAACGTTTCTCCTTATATGTGAAAACACTATGGACACAGGTCCATAGTGTTTCTTATAAATTAAGCGTCATGATGAGAAGTTACAAATTCTTCTTCTTCATCAAACATTGCAGAGTCAGGAGTGAAATTTTCAGCTTCTTCTCTTGATTTTTCAAGTTCAGCCTGCTGAAGAGCTTCTTCTTCCTCTTTCTTGATTGTTTCTTCAGATTTTAAAGGTCCTCTTAAGCCAGTACCTGCTGGTAATAGCTTACCAATAATAACGTTTTCCTTTAGACCCTTAAGATGATCTACTTTACCTCTGATTGCAGCATCAGTAAGAATTCTCGTAGTTTCCTGGAATGATGCAGCTGATAACCATGAATCTGTTTCTAATGAAGCCTTAGTGATACCAAGTAAGATTGGTCTACCAACAGCTGGATGTTTACCTTCCTTAAGAACCTGTCTATTTAATTCAGTGAAGTTCTTAACTGAAACATGTGATCCAGGTAATGCAGTTGTATCGCCGCCTTCTACAATCTTCATTCTTCTCATCATCTGCTGAATGATGATTTCGATATGCTTATCAGAAATTTCGATACCCTGTAATCTATATACCTGCTGTACTTCTTTTAATATATACTTTTCTACTGCTTCTGCAGATGCAACAGATAATAATTCTTTTGGAGAGATAGAACCTTCTGTGATCTTATCACCTGGTTCAACAATATCTCCTTCTGAAACAGCTAATTTTGCACCAATTGGTGTTAAGTAAGTCTTAGTTTCAAGATCATTTGCGACAGTAACTTCTGAACGCTGGTTGTTATGATCACCCTGTGTAGTAATTGATGAAATGTGCCCATTGATTTCAGAAATAATTGATTTAGCCTTTGGAACACGTGCTTCAAACAATTCCTGGATACGAGGAAGACCCTGAGTGATATCGGCGTCACCGGCAACACCACCCATGTGGAATGTACGCATTGTAAGCTGAGTACCTGGTTCACCGATTGACTGTGCAGCCATGATACCGATTGTTTCACCAAGTAATACTTCCTGACCAGTTGCTAAGTTTAGACCATAACACTTACGGCAGATACCTGTCTTAGATTTACATCCGAAGATGTTTCTAATTTCAACTGTCTTAATACCAGCATCAGCAACAGCTTTTGCTGATTTTTCAGTCATTAATTCATTTGCATGGACAATGATTTCACCAGTTGCTGGATCACAAATATCCTTTAATGAAGTACGACCAACAAGTCTATCTACTAATGGTACGATGACGTTACCATCAGCTGTATTAATTAATTCAGATACTTCGAATCCCTTATCAGTATGACAATCGTCTTCTGTGATAATAACTTCCTGTGCTACATCGACAAGACGTCTTGTTAAGTAACCTGAATCGGCAGTCTTTAAGGCTGTATCTGTAGAACCTTTACGAGCACCATGTGTAGAAATGAAGAATTCTGATGCAGTTAAACCTTCACGAAGGGCAGACTTGATAGGAAGTTCGATAGTTTCCCCCTTAGGGTTACTCATCAATCCACGCATACCTACAAGCTGAGTGAAGTTAGAGATGTTACCACGGGCACCTGAATCTGACATGATGAAGATTGGGTTATCACGGTCAGCTTCGAACTCTTCTTTAACGATACCAGTAACTTTTTCTTTAACGTCATTCCATAATTTGATTACGGCTGTATAACGTTCATGTTCTGTTAATTTACCTTTGTTGTATAACTTCTTAATTACTTCAAGATGTTCATCAGCATCATCGAATAAATGATATTTATCCTGAGGAATCTGAATATCATAAGCAGATACTGTAATACCAGCGATAGTTGAATAATAGAATCCCTGATTCTTTAGTCTATCAAGCATGACATGGATTTCATCAATTGGACAAATCTTGAAGTATTCATCGATGATAGCTCCAAGAGTCTTCTTAGTGAACTGCTTGATTAAAGGCTGAGCTTTGATGTGAGCCTTGATATCTGTACCATAAGGTAAGAAGTACTTCATTGGAGTAGCCTTTAAGCTTGCCTTATCTGGGTCATTTAAGTATGGGAATTCACCTTCAAAGATCTGGTTGAAGATGATCTTACCAACTGTAGTGACTAAGTACATGTTATTCTGTTCTTCAGTGAATGTCTTATTCTTTAAAGCAGCAGCACGAATCGCAATTCTTGTATGTAAGTTAACAGTCTTATTGTAGTAAGCCATTAATACTTCGTTCACATCAGCGAATACTGTACCTTCACCAATCTGATCTGCTTTTTCTGTTGTTAAGTAATAGTTACCAAGCACCATATCCTGTGATGGAGTAACGATAGGTTTACCATCTTTTGGACCAAGGATATTTCTAGAACCAAGCATTAACTGTCTTGCTTCCTGAATTGCTTCTTCACCTAGTGGTGCATGGATGGCCATCTGGTCACCATCGAAGTCGGCATTGAACGCTGGACAAGCTAATGGATGAAGACGGATTGCACGACCTTCTACTAGTTTAGGTTCGAAAGCCTGGATACCTAATCTATGTAATGTAGGGGCACGGTTAAGTAATACTGGATGATGTTTGATAACATCTTCAACGATTGGCCAGATCTTATCATCCATCTTATCAATCATACGTTCAGCAGCTTTGATATTAGTTGCTAATTCGTTTCTTACTAATCCAGAGATAACGAATGGCTTGAATAAGTTAACAGCCATTTCTCTTGGAATACCACACTGGTACATCTTTAATGTAGGTCCTACGGCGATAACTGAACGTCCAGAGTAGTCTACACGCTTACCAAGTAAGTTCTGTCTGAAACGTCCCTGCTTACCTTTAAGTGTGTGTGAAAGAGATTTTAATGCTCTTCCTCCAGCACCTGTAATAGGTTTAGAACGTCTACCATTATCGATTAAAGCATCTACAGATTCCTGAAGCATACGCTTTTCGTTCTGTACGATGATGCTAGGTGTACCTAATTCTAATAATTTCTTTAAACGGTTGTTACGAGTGATAACACGTCTATATAAGTCGTTTAAGTCACTTGTCGCAAAACGACCACCGTCAAGCTGAAGCATTGGTCTTAAATCAGGTGGAATAACTGGAAGAACATCCATAATCATCCATTCTGGCTGGTTATTAGAGCTTCTGAATGCATCAATTGCTTCAAGTCTCTTTAATAACTTCTGTCTCTTCTGACCCTGAGCTTCTTTTAACTGATTTTCTACATCTTCAAGTTCAGCATCTAAGTCAACCTTCTGTAATAATACTTTGATGGCTTCTGCACCGATCTTAGCCTGGAACTGACCACCGAACTTTTCAACACAGTTACGATAATCTCTTTCAGATAATACCTGCTTGTATTCAAGTGGTGTAGAACCTTTATCAGTAACAACATAAGATACGAAATAGATGATTTCTTCTAACTGTTTAGGAGACATATCAAGGATGAGTCCCATACGAGATGGAACTCCCTTTAAATACCAGATATGTGCAACTGGAGTTGCTAATTCGATATGACCCATTCTTTCTCTTCTTACTGAAGAACGAGTAACTTCGACACCACAACGGTCGCAGACAACACCTTTATATCTTACTTTCTTATATTTACCACAAGCACATTCCCAGTCCTTTGTTGGACCAAAGATTCTTTCACAAAATAAACCATCTTTTTCAGGCTTCTGTGAACGATAGTTGATTGTTTCAGGTTTTTTGACTTCGCCATATGACCATTCACGAATCTTCTCAGGAGAGGCTAAACCGATCTGAATTGCTGAAAAATTATTATTCTCTGCCATTATTCTTCCTCCTCACCGCTTTTTCCAAATAATCCCTCGATAATATCATCGACTGATTCTGGAGCTTCATCATCATCGAAGCTGTCTTCTACGATATCATCTTCACCTTCGGCAACGAATTCTTCGTGAGTGTCAGCTTCTTCATCTTCTTTTTCTTCTTTTTCATCATTTTCTTCATCTTCTTTTGGCTTCTTAGGCGCATCGAATGAACGAGGGAAACGACGATCTTCATCTTCAATATTACCTACATTGATTTCATTACCTTCATCATCTAATAGACGAATATCTAATGCCAATGCCTGTAATTCTTTCTTTAATACTCTGAATGATTCAGGTAATCCTGGTTCAGGTAACTTCTGTCCCTTAACGATTGCTTCATAAGTCTTAACACGTCCTACAACGTCATCTGACTTAACTGTTAAGATTTCACGTAATGTATATGCTGCACCATAAGCTTCAAGTGCCCATACTTCCATTTCCCCGAATCTCTGACCACCGTTCTGAGCTTTACCACCAAGTGGCTGCTGAGTAACAAGTGAGTAAGGACCAACTGATCTTGCATGTAACTTATCATCAACCATGTGACATAACTTGATCATGTACATGATACCAACTGATACTTCGTTATCGAAATATTCACCAGTTTTACCAGAAATAACTTTCTGTTTACCATTTTCTGGCATACCAGCTTCCTTCATGATATTTTCTAAGTCCTTAGAATTGATACCATCAAAGGCTGGAGTTGCGAAATACTGACCGCCTAACTGTCTAGCAGCATAACCTAAGTGTAATTCTAATACCTGACCGATGTTCATACGAGATGGTACACCTAATGGGTTAAGCATGATATCAAGTGGAGTACCGTCCTGTAAGTGAGGCATATCTTCTGTTGGTAAAATCTTAGAGATGACACCCTTGTTACCGTGTCTACCTGACATCTTATCCCCTTCAGAAATCTTACGCTTCTGAACGATATATACTTTGATAACTTTATTTACACCTGGCTGTAAATCGTCTCTTTCAACTTCCTTATAAGCAAGTGAGTTTGCTTCACCATACTTATTTTCAGTTTTTCTATCTTTACCTCTACGAGTAAATACTCTGATACGATGAACGATACCAGAACCACCATGTGGTACTCTTAATGAGTTATCTTTAACTTCTCTCGATTTTTCACCAAAGATAGCTAATAATAGTTTTTCTTCTGCAGATAATTCTGCCTGTCCCTTAGGAGTTACTTTACCAACTAAGATGTCGCCTTCCTTAACTTCAGCACCAACGCGGATAATACCGTTTTCGTCTAAGTTAGAACGTGCATCTTCACCTACGTTAGGAATATCTCTAGTAATTTCTTCAGGGCCTAACTTAGTATCACGACATTCAATTGTATATTCCTGAATGTGGATAGAAGTATAGTAATCTTCTTTAACAAGCTTTTCATTCATGATGACAGCATCTTCGTAGTTATAACCATTCCATGTCATGAAACCTACAAGAACGTTCTGTCCTAATGCTAATTCACCCTGTTCCATAGCTGGTCCATCAGCAAGAACCTGACCCTTAAGAACATGATCACCAGCCATAACAATTGGACGATGGTTGATACATGTACCAGCATTAGATACAGTGAACTTTAATAACTTATATGTCTTTTCGCCGCTTTCACCTTCAACGATGATCTTCTTAGCGTCAACATATTTAACAGTTCCTTCTTCTTTCGCAACAACTGCAGCACCTGAGTCTCTTGCAGCCTGGAACTCCATACCTGTTCCTACATAAGGAGCATGTGGATTTAATAGAGGTACAGCCTGTCTCTGCATGTTACATCCCATAAGGGCACGAGTCGCATCATCGTTTTCCAAGAATGGGATACATGAAGATGCTACTGATACGATCTGTTTAGGTGAAATATCAATGAAGTCGATTTCTTCTGGCTTAGCCATGATGTTTTCACCTAAATGACGTGAAATAACCTGTTCATCAATGATACGGTCATTTTCATCAGTCTTAACTTTTGCCTGGGCAATAATATAGTTCTTTTCTTCATCGGCTGTTAAATAACGAATATCATCTTCATCAATAACGCAGTTATTTACTTTACGATATGGAGTTTCAATAAATCCATATTCATTTACTTTTGCATAAGATGCAAGTGTAGAAATCAACCCGATGTTAGGACCTTCTGGTGTTTCGATTGGACAGATTCTACCATAGTGTGATGGATGGACGTCTCGTACTTCATAACCTGCACGATCTCTTGATAAACCACCAGGACCTAAGGCAGAAAGACGTCTCTTATTTGTTAATTCGGCAAGTGGGTTAATCTGGTCCATGAACTGAGATAACTGTGAACTTGCAAAGAATTCTTTGATTGCAGCAGTTAATGGACGAATGTTTGTTAATGACTGTGGAGTCATAGAATCATCTTCAGCTAAAGACATTCTTTCCTTAACTACTCTTTCCATACGTGATAAACCGATACGGAACTGGTTCTGAACTAATTCCCCAACAGTTCTAACACGTCTATTACCTAAATGGTCGATATCATCTAATAAACCAATGCGGCTCATTAAAGACACTCTGTCTTCAGCTGCTAAGTCCTGAGAATCATAGATATCAACAAGGTTAAGCATATAAGAATATGCAGCAATAAAGTCTGAAATAGTGACAAACTTACTATCTAGTGAAAGATCAGTACCGATTACTCTCATCTTGATAGATTTTGATTCATCTGTATATACATCTAAAACCTGAATAGTGTGGTTAGAATGCATATTTTCATTTGTTTTGATTTCTCTTGTATGTGCACCTGCTTCAAATACAGGCTTTAAGATTTCTAGTTTATCTTTAGTGATCTTAGTACCTTCTGTCATTACAACGTTACCATCAACGTCAACAACATCTTCAGCAAGAACACGATCAGCAATACGATCTAATAAGCTTAATTTCTTACGAAGCTTAAAACGACCTGCTTTTGCTAAATCATAACGCTTTGGATCGAAGAAACGCGCAAATAGTAAAGAGTTAGCACCATCTAAAGTAGCTGGTTCACCTGGTCTCAATTTACTATAAATTTCCATCAACGCATCATCAGTGTTATGTGTTGGATCCTTTTCAAATGTATTGTAGAGGAACTGGTGTTCTCCGAAAACTTCAATAATATCTTCATTTGAAGAAAGTCCTAGAGCACGTAAAAGAATAGTACCTGGAATCTTCTTCTGACGGTCAATACGAACATTTAGAACATCCTTGGCATCATTTTCAAATTCAAGCCAAGTACCACGAGATGGGATAACCTGTCCATTGAAGACAGTCTTACCAATCTTGTCTGTTCCATTACCAAAATAAGCTCCTGGAGAACGAACTAACTGTGAAACGATAACACGTTCTGCACCATTAACAACAAATGTACCTGAATCTGTCATTAATGGGAAATCACCCATAAATACTTCACTTGTCTTGATTTCTCCAGTTTTCTTGTTTACAAGACGTAAAGTAGCACGCAAAGGAGCTGCATAGACTGCATCTCTTTCTTTACTTTCATCTGCATCATATTTAGGCTCATCAAAACGACAGTCAACAAACTCCAATGATAAAGTGTCGTTAAAATTTGTGATAGGATAAATATCCTCAAATACTTCTCTTATACCTTTTTCCTGAAACCACTTAAATGAATCTGTCTGAATTTCGACAAGGTTAGGTAGTTTCAAAGAACCACTAATACGAGAATAATTGCGTCGCTTAATGCGGCTTTCTGCAGTTCTTACATTCTTTTCCAAAATCCGTTCCACTCCTTTTTTAATCTCTATCTGCAAGCTAAAAAGGGTCAAAAATGACCTGCTTTTATACATGAGTAGGCATTTTAGTATACTAGCACAAGGGTACTTTTGTGTCAACCCAAAAAGGGAAATTTGTACAATTTCCCTAATTATCATTATTTAATTGATTGAATTATATAATAGCCTTTATTTCGCTTCAATATTTCCGCATTTCCAAAAACTTCTTCCATGCATTTCTTAGCGCTTGGTGCACCCTGTTTCTTTTGAATTACAATCACAAGGCGACCATTCTTATTTAAGTGTGAATAACTTTCTTTAAGAATAGTTGTCACAACATTCTTGCCTGCACGAATTGGCGGATTAGAGATGATCATATCAAATGTCTTCTCTACTTGATCATATGCATTACTTTCATAAACATGCATATCTTCAAGATGATAATCTTCAATTGTGCGTTTAGCAAGATCCATTGCACGTCTGTTAACATCTACCATATCAAATGTCACATCTGGATAAACCATCTTCAGGCTGATACTTAATGCACCATATCCACACCCAACATCTAATACTGATTTTACACCTTCTAGATTAACGGTGTCAAGTAGAGTTCTTGAACCGAAATCTACACTATCCTTAGAGAAAACACCACGGTCACTATGAAAGTCAATAGAATGTCCTTGAAAATCAAAATGAATCATTGAAGGTCTGCTTTCTATTTCATCATTTGTATAATAGTGTGACATTCTCATTCCTCATAAGAAAAAAGCCCTAAGATAGGGCTTTTATAATTGTGTTTGTATTAAATTACTTTAATTCAACAACAGCACCAGCAGCTTCTAAAGTTTCCTTTAACTTAGCACCTTCTTCAGCTGGTACGTCTTTCTTGATTTCAGATGGAACCTTGTCAACTAAGCCCTTAGCATCAACTAGTCCTAAACCAGTGATTTCTCTAACAGCCTTGATAACTTTAACCTTTGTAGGTCCAACTTCTTTAAGGATTACTGTTACGTTAGCAGCAGGTCCTTCTTCTTCAGCAGCAGCAGCAACTGCAACTGGAGCAGCAGCTGTAACGTCGAATTTTTCTTCGATTGCTTTTACTAATTCATTTAATTCTAAGATTGTAGCTTCTTCTAAGTAAGCTAAGATTTCATCAGTTGTTAACTTTGCCATTTTAATATTCTCCTTTATTTCGATATTAAGCAGCTGCTTCTGCTTCTGCAGGAGCTGCTTCTTCTGCAGATCCTTCTGCTTCTTTGTCAGCTACAGCCTTAACAGCTCTAGCAACTTTTGATACTGGTGCCTTTAAGCAAGCCAATAACATTGATAACATACCTTCTTTGTTTGGTAACTTTGAAAGTTCCATAACTTCTTCTTTGCTCAATAATTTGCCTTCAACGATTGCAGTCTTGATTACAAGAGCTTCGTGATCCTTAGCAAATTTTGCTAGTACTCTAGCTGGAGCAACAGCGTCATCATGACCAAATGCAATAGCGTTTGGACCAGTTAAGAATTCATCTAATTCCTGCTTACCACAAGCTTCTGTAGCACGAAGAGCTAATTTGTTCTTATAAACTTTAAGTTCAACGTTTTCAGCTCTTAAAGCACGACGAAGTTCAGTAACTTCATCAACAGTTAAGCCACGGTATTCAGCAACTACTACTGACTGAGCGTTAGTTAACTTATCAGCGATTTCGTCGATGACTGCCTGTTTAGCGACTAATACTTTTTCGTTAGCCATTGTTACACCTCCATAAAAATTTTATTGCAACAATATACTCGTTATATAAAAACTCCTAGATTACCTAGGAGTTTGTCATTCATACATGACAATATCCCTCGGTAACAAATTGAGACTTGCGTCAGTTACTGTCTACGGTATATTGATTGCGGCATTAATAATTAAGCAGCAACTTTTACTGCTGGACCCATTGTAGATGAAACTACGCAGTTCTTAACGTAAGTTCCCTTAACTACTGAAGGTCTCATTCTTAATAATAAAGCATGGATAGCTTCATAGTTTTCAACTAGCTTAGCGCTGTCGAATGATACACGACCGATTGGAAGATGTACGTTACCATCTTTATCAGTTCTATAATTAACTTTACCGCCTTTAGATTCATTAACTGCTTTAGCAACATCCATAGTTACTGTACCAGTCTTAGGGTTAGGCATTAATCCCTTAGGACCTAAAATACGTCCTAATCTACCAAGCTTAGGCATCTGATCAGGAGTAGCGATCATAACATCGAACTCTAACCATCCCTTAGCGATTTCATCTAAGATATCCTGGCCGCCAACTACGTCAGCACCAGCGTTTTTAGCTTCTTCAGCCTTTGGACCTTCAGCGATAACACAAACTCTCTTTGTTTTACCAGTTCCGTTAGGAAGCACGATAGCTCCACGTAACTGCTGATCTGCATGTCTAGTATCAAGATTTAACTTGAACACAACATCAACACTTGCATCGAATTTAGCAGTAGTAGTCTTCTTAACTAATTCAATTGCTTCTTCGATTGAATATAGCTTGCCAGCTTCAATCTGCTTAGCAACTTCTACATATTTCTTTCCTTTTTTTGACATTTTCTTTCCTCCTTAAGTGGTCTTAACGGATAGACCTCCCACTGTAATGACGGAATTCAACTCCATCAGATTGCTAATTAATTAAGCGTCTAAGCCTTCTACTTTGACACCCATGTTACGTGCTGTTCCAGCAACGATTTTCATTGCTGCTTCTAAATCATTAGCGTTAAGGTCTGGCATTTTGTATTCTGCGATTTCCTTTAACTTGTCAGCACTTAGAGTAGCAACAGTCTGCTTTGAATCACTTGCAGCTTTCTTGATACCACAAGCCTTCTTGATCATTTCAGCAGCTGGAGCTGTCTTTAATACGAAATCAAAGCTCTTGTCTTCATAAACAGTCAAAACTACTGGTACAGTTTCACCATGACGATCTTTAGTCTGATCGTTGAATGCTGTACAGAATTTTGGCATCTGAATTCCTGCACCTGCTAAAGCTGGTCCTGGTTTAGCACCACCTGCTGGGAACTGGATCTTCATAATTCTTACTACTTTTTTACCATTATTTGCCACGGTACACACCTCCATTAAAATATTGTCCGTGCTGTGGTTCGTTTGGGCCGAAGCCCTCCCACGCATTTGACGCCATGCGTCGATTAACAATTATACATAATACAAAGCAAAAATCAATGCTTTTTTAATTTTTTTTAACTTTTTTATTCAATTGATTTTAAAGACTCAACCATATCCACCTGATCAAGTATATGACGCATAGCTAAATTGATGATAATCGTAAAGCCTACTGTCATGCCAAATGCAATTAAATAGATATAAGGCGGCATTGTACGGATAAATAACATATTGTCCATTTCTACCGTTAATACTACAAAACGATGAAGGAAATAGCCAAAGAACATACCCAATGATGCTCCAATAAGAGAAAGAATGATATTTTCTCTAAAGATATAGTCACAATATTCTTTTCGACGGAATCCTAATACCTTAATTGTCGCAATTTCACCTTTACGTTCACCAATATTAATATTAGTCAAGTTATAAAGAACGATGAAACATAATAATGCAGCACATCCTGATAATATTGCAACAATAATATTGAGCGAAGACATTCTCTGCTGGAATTCATCGAGTGAAGCTGTAAGTCGCTCCATACTGCCAATATTATGATGATCTAGGTAGTTCTTTAATGTCTTGATATTGGACTTCTTCGTATTCATATCAACATAAAGAATAGAGGCAGATGATTTCATACCAGTCAGATTTTCATAGAATGTCTTACTCATATAAACTTGATGACTGACGTACTGCTGTACTATGTTAGAGACCTTCACTGTATATTTTGTATTGTCATAAGAGAATGTCATATTCTCTCCTTTTTTCACGCCTAGCTTTTCAGCCAGCTTCTGGGAAATGACAACACCATCATCACTTAAAATAATCTTCTTTTTTGTCTTATAATCGTTGAAGTTGATGAAGTTCTTGATTTCATCCGCATTATCATAAACAATCATCGTACTATAGTAATCTTCACTATTACCAAGTACTGTAACATTCTGACGATAAGCACCCGTTAAATTATGTACACCTTCAATACGCTTAATCTTGTTTTCTACTTTCTTTGTATCTTCCACATCACTATTAAGTTTGATTAATGCATCATATTTATAGACTTCTTCATATTGTGAAGGAATAATGTCAGAAACACTATTCTTTACACCAAACCCTAGCATAATGAGTGCTGTACATCCCGCAATACCAATCACAGACATCCAGAAACGTTTCTTATAACGGAATAAGTTTCTCATTGTCACCTTCTGATTGAAGTTCAGACGTTTCCAGATAAAAGGCATACGTTCCATTAGAATTCTCTTACCTGCCTTAGGTGCTTTAGGACGCATTAAAACAGATGGTGTAGACACAAGTTCCTGAAGACAGACACTTAATGTTGCAAGTAGTGTGACACCTACAGAAATAAGAACAGTCATAAGTGAGATAGACCATTTCTGTACAAGAACAGTTGATTGATTCATTCCATACATTAGATACGTGAACAAAAAATAGATAATACGAGGGAAAACCTGATTTCCTGCAAGGATACCTAAAATGCAGGCAAAGAATGTTGCTAGGAATGCATAAACTATATATTGCATAATGACATCCTGCTTGCTGTAGCCAAGTGCTCTTAATGTTCCACAATAGCTTCTCTGTTCTTCTATCATACGTGTCATAGTAGTCAATGATACTAAAGCGGCAACTAGGAAGAAGATCAATGGGAATACTTCTGCAATTGAGGCAATCGCCTGCTTATAAGATTCATAAGAGGCAATACCCACATTTTCATTTTTAGTGAGTGAATAAAGAACACCTTTTGGAATCTGGTTTAGTTGCTGCTGTGCTTGGTCAATCTGTGCTTTTGCAGCATCTAATTGCTCCTTAGCAGCATTAAGCTGTACTTTCGCATTATTTTCTGTCACTTCAAGCCTGCTTTGCTGGATATTAAGTTCTGCTTCCGCTTCATCTAATTGAGATTGTGCTTTTTCTAACTGAATTCGTCCTTCTAATAACTGACCTACACCTTGAAGCTTATTATTGAAGTTATTCAAGTTTTCATTCAAGTCATTCAAGATCTTTGTGAAAGCATCCTGAGCAGAATCCTTATCCTTGATATTTCCTAAAGTATCTTTAATAGAATCATGAAGTGCCTTGATTTCCTGATCTATTTTCTTAGTTTCATTATAAGCCTGCTGTGTCGCATTGCTGACCTGAGCTGCTTTCTTCAGATAAACTTTCTTTTGTTCATAAAACTGAATACGTGCTTCAGCTAACTTGATCTTGCCTTGAGAAATCTGACTATTAAAAGAATCAAGATTGCGTTTATATTCCTGATATCCTTCTTCATACTGTTTCTTTGCGTCATCAAGCTGCGACTGCATATCACCTGTTAATTGGTCATATTGATCACTCATTTCTTCAGATAACATACTCTTAACACGTGTGTTCACTGTTTCAATTAGATTATCATAATCAGATGTAAACATATTGTACTTCTCTGTACCTTCTACATCTACAAGTAAAGAAGTATAAAGATGATCATTATTTCTTAACTCAGCCACCTTCTTATTTAAGCCAAGTTCTCTTGCCCCTTCATTTAATACTTCGACAAACCCACTGTTGGTACCATCACCTAGTGTATTAGTCCCACGGTCAACATTACTAATATAACGAGGATCATTCACAATACCTACAATCTTATACGTCTTTGTACCATTATCATTAGAAAGTTCAATTGTATGTCCCAGCTTGTAATTATATTTACCAAGATTAACATCAATAATACATTCATTCTCTTTTTTAGGATAACGTCCCTTTAATAGTTCAGGACGATCCAGCATCGATTTTTCATATTTTTCCTGTGAGTACACAGTAACGCCTGATTTACCATCTTTATGCGCAAATAAAGCATCAAACTGGTAGCATGGCACTACTTTCTTTATACCCTTAAGTTTTCTTACCTTTGCGACATCTTCATCAGAAAAGCCAAGTGTCGCAATATAAGTGAGATCCGCATAGTTATGACTATTTAAATAAGCGTCAGCACTTGCAGCCATTGTATAAGGGGTATTTCTAAGTCCTGAAAAGACAGCTGCCCCTAAGAAGATAATCATAAAGATGGAGAAAAAACGTCCTTTTGACTGACTGATGTTCTTAAAGACGGTTTTCCAATAAAATCTCTTCTTTACCATTCAATATTATCGATGGATTCAGGATGTTCATTATATTCCTGTTTTTCCACTTTTCCATTCTTAAGATGAATGACTTGATCAGCCATTGGGGCAAGAGCTGAGTTATGTGTAATAACGATTACAGTCATTCCATAGTTATCACACATGCTTCTTAACAAGCCAAGAATTGATTTACCTGTCTGATAATCCAGTGCACCTGTTGGTTCATCACAGAGTAATAATTTAGGATTCTTAGCGATAGCACGAGCAATTGCCACACGCTGCTGTTCACCGCCTGATAACTGTGCTGGGAAGTTATCTTTACGTCCTCCAAGTCCTACACGTTCTAGAATATCTACTGAATTGAGCGGATCCTTAGAAATCTGAGAAGCAAGTTCTACATTTTCTAATGCTGTTAAGTTCTGAACAAGATTATAGAACTGGAATACAAATCCAATATCATCTCTTCTATAATCTGTTAATTGTTTATCATCATATGTTGCAATATTATGTCCATCTACAAGAATAGTCCCACTTGTAGGTGTATCCATACCACCTAGCATATTTAATATTGTTGTTTTACCTGCACCTGAGGCACCTACTATGACTGTGAATTCACCTTTATTTACCTTAAAGTTTACACCATTATTTGCATAAATAGTGACATCACCCATAGTATAGCTTTTTACAACATTCTTTAGTTCAATAAATGCATCCATACATACAACCTCCTAATATTATTGTAAGTGATACCATTTTTATCTTCAAGCACAAAAAAAGACATGCTTTATGCATGCCTCTATTCTTCAATCTTCTTAAGCTGAATTAATTCCATATCAATAGGAGTAAGGTTACCTAAGAAATCAACAAGTACTGTTGCAGTTTCTTTTTCTTTATCAATAGATTCTACCTTACCACTCTTAGATGCGAATGGACCAGCAAGAACTTCTACATAATCACCTTCAACAAAATCAACTTCTACAGCTGTAGTCTGGATACCCATTGACTTTAAGATTGGATCTAATTCTCTCTTATTTACTGGGAAAGGTTTAGCCCCTCCACCTGATGAACCGATGAATCCTGTAACACCTGGTGTATTACGGACAATATACCAAGCTTCATCAGTCATAATCATTTCTACAAGAACATAACCAGGGAACATATTGACTGTCTTGTTCACTTTCTTACCGTTCTTGATTTCAGTTTCAACATGTTCTGGAATGACAATGTTGAAAAGGATATTCTGAAGTCCCATTGATTCAACACGTTTTTCAAGGTTTTCTTTTACTTTATTTTCATGACCTGAATATGTATTAACTACATACCACTGTCTACCTTCATTATTGGAATCATGTGTTTCTTCATTATTTTCTACTTTAGTTTCTAATTCTTCTGCCATATTAACTTAACCCCAATGTCTTTAAAATTAATGCAATTAATGCATCTGCGCCATAGAAATAAACTCCAAGAACTACTGTAAATGCAAGTACTACAAATGCATCACGAGCCAATTCTTTCTTTGTGAGCCAATGAACATTCTTGATTTCCTGACGAATTCCTTTAAGTGAAAACCATTCTTTGAATTTTAATGGATTCTTATCTTCTTGCTCTTCTAAACGTCTCTGACGTTCTAACTTCTTTGCTTTTCTAAGCTCTTTACGTTCCTGCTTAAGCTTTTCTTTTCTAGCTTGCTTTTCATCCATGGAAGCAGCCTCCTTATTTTGATTCTCTATGTATCGTATGCTTACCGCATTTCTTGCAGTACTTACGTAATTCTAAACGTTTTACATTTGTTCTGTTATTCTTATAAACTGAATAATTACGTGATAAGCATTCCGTGCATACTAAGATTACTTTTTCTCTCATCTTATCACTCCTTAACCTAAATTAATTTATCATAAATACACAATATCGTCAATTGATAATTAAGAACTCCCCTAAGGGATGCGCTCTTAATTTACTCATCACACGATAAACACTGTTATAAACACACTTTATTGAAATATTGAGCATCAATGCGACCTCTTTTTCAGGATAGCCTAACAAAACAAGATGAAAAATCTTCTGATCTCTTTCTGAGGTCTCATTCTGGATAATCGCATACACAAGTTCCCAGACTTTTTCTAAATCCTGTGCTTTTTGTGGAGAATACTCCACTCTTTGATCTGCAATCAATTCACCATAAGTACGCGAATCGTCATAATTCACAATCCTATCAAGAGAGATGGCTTTCTTTTCATAACGTGTGAAGAAAGTATATTGCTTCTTAAGTAATGACTGCATCTTCTTAATAATACAGCTTCTCGCATATACTTCAAACGTTGTATCCAAGTCTTCACGATAACTCCAAAAGACTTTGTCAAAAGTAATCAACCCTACCTGCAATAAATCCTGTGCTTCTAAAGACATAGATGAGATATACTTCATCTTTCTCATCACTGTATTTACTAAAGCATCATAATAGGCATACAAGCTTCGAAGTGCGACAGGATCATTGGATCTTGCTAAATAAATTAATTCCCTTAATATACGATCATCCATAGATCATCCTCCTCTTAGAGAGGATGACGTGAGTTATATACCTGATAAAGTAATACGGCTGTTGCAACAGACGCATTGAGTGAATTGACATGACCTACCATTGGTAGAATGACATTCATATCACAATGTTCTTTTACTAAGCGAGAAATGCCAAATCCTTCTGATCCAATCACAAGAACAAGTGGCATATTGTAATCTACAGCACGATAATCTGTAGAATTATCTAATTCACATCCTACAACCCAGAAGCCTTCTTTCTTTAGAGAATCAAGGGTACGAGATAAGTTAGTTACCTGTGCAACAGGAACATGGTCAATAGCGCCTGTAGATACCTTTGCAACTGTTGCATTCAAGCCTACAGAACGCTTCTTGCCAATAATGACACCATCTACACCAATTGCATCACATGTACGAATAATAGCCCCTAGGTTGTGAGGATCTTCCATACCATCAAGCATTAATAATAATGGCTGCTTTCCTTCTGGAATGTTACGTACGATATCTTCTAAAGGTGTATAGTCATACCCATCAATCAAAGCCATAACTCCTTGATGGTTTACATTCCCTACAAGTTTAATAAAGCCATTTTTATCCGTCATCCTCATTTTTATATTATTCTTGCGACACAACTTCACAATGTCATCATTCTTTGACTGGTTCTGAATCATTACTTCATGAACCTGTCTTGGTCCTGTTAATAGTTCTCTGACGGTGTTTTTACCATAAATCCATTCTTTCACTTTGTCACTTCCTCTTCTTCCACATATTTTTTAAATAATTCAAATATTTCATCTAATCTTTCTGTCTGCTTAGTGAGATAAAGATGTCCAACCATTGATTCAAAACCAGAAGACTGATTATGAACAACAACTGATTTATTTTTTACTGAATGTCCCTTGCAGTTACGTCCGCGCTTAAATAAACGCACTTCTTCTTCTGTGAAGAAATTTTGAGAAAGGGCATATTTCATAAAGCCTGCATGGGCATAAGCACTGACATACTTGATAGAAGCTCTCTGTAATTCATGAGGCTTCATAATTCCCTTCTCTGTGAGTAAATATTCACGGACATATACTTCAAAGACTGCATCACCTAAATAAGCAACAGCAAGTGCATTCATTAGTTCCGGGCGCATTAGAGAATGCCTCTTTCAGTTAATTCTTTTCTAACACGGTCTGCTTCATCAAAGTTCTTTTCCTTCTTATAAGCATTCCATTCTTCATATAAAGCGATATCTTCTTCACTTAACTTTGTACCTTCAAATAAGAAGCCTAAGACATCACCCATCTTAACAAGAGTTGCATATTCAGTCGCAATGACATCATTGTCTTTTTCTCTTACACGCATCACCTGATTCAATACTTTTACCTGATCAAGAATCTGTGTTAAAGCAAGTGAAGTATTTAAATCATCTTCTAATGCATTCACCATAGCATCCACAGTTTCCTTCTTATAATCATGAGCAGGAACATGGTTCACCTGTAAATATAAAGACGCATTCTTAGTCGCATTTTCTACTTTAGAGACTTCCTTACGTACACCTGCAATGACATCAACAGTCAAATTCAATGGATTACGATAATGAGTAGATAACATCAACCATTTAAATACATTGCATCCAAATTCTACAATTAAATCTTTAGCCCATAAGACATTACCTAAAGACTTAGACATCTTTTCACCATCAATATTGATCATCTGGTTATGCATCCAATAGTTTGCGATTGGATGACCATTATAAGCCATAGACTGAGCAATTTCATTTTCATGATGAGGGAACTTTAAATCCTGTCCTCCACCATGGATATCAATCTTACCATCCTTGAATAACTTATTGATCATGACAACACACTCAGTATGCCATCCTGGTCTACCTTTTGACCAAGGTGTATCAAACTGAATACCTTCATCTGTCTTCTTCCATAATGCGAAGTCAGTTGTACTTTCTTTCTTCTTGTCATCAACAGAAAGAGTACGATCACTTGCACCTGCAATAAGATCTTCTACTTTAATACCTGATAACATGCCGTATTCTTTCACCTTAGTGACACGGAAATAAACATCTCCATCTACTTCATAGGCATAACCCTTGTCAATAAGAGCCTGGATGAAATCAATGATTTCAGGCATAGTTTCAGTCACTCTTGGTTTATATGTAGGATCTTCAATATTTAATCCTGCTCTTACATCTTCATATGCCTTGATATATTTATCAGTGAGTTCCTTTTCTGTAATACCTTCTGCTTTAGCGGCTTTGATGATCTTATCGTCTACATCTGTATAGTTAGATACAAAAGTCACATCATTCCCTAAATATTCAAAAGTACGTCTCAATACATCAAATACGATCATTGGGCGTGTATTCCCAATATGAGCATGGTTATAAACTGTAGGACCACAAATATAGATAGAAACTTTACCTTCTTCAATTGGCTTAAATTCTTCTTTTTTGTTTGTTAATGTGTTAAATAATCTCATAACATCCTCCTCAAATAAAAAAAGCTCATGATAAAGACGATCCACCTTACCATAGCTTTTCACTCTTAACGCAAGTCAAACGTTCTTTCTTTCAAAAAGACTCAGATGGGTGCATCCTAGAACCTCCCACTAGATGCTTTCACCATCTCATCCTCGCTGTAAGCTTCTTGTTCTATTCATTCTCATCTATAATTTATTTCACTATATCAAATTATCGCCTATTCTTCAAGACAAACGCCGTTCTTATTTCTTTGTATCAGCTAATTTTTTTGAAAGCTTATCAAGTCCCTTGGATGTGAGAGAAAGACTTTTGGCCCCGAAGTCTTTTAAATCATTCATACCATCCTTGAATTCTTCTGTCTCTGTGACCTTTTTTATACCCTCTTTCGCTTTCTTATAAGTGTCTGATTCAGAAATAGTGGTTGCTGCCTCTTTCGCACGATTAACACATTTATTAAGATTCTCTTCACTTAATATTTCTTCTGTATTCTCTTTTACCTTCTGAATACCCTTTTGTACTTCTTCACTTTCAGCAAACTCTTTAACTTTATCTAATAAACTCATAATCATCATCTCCTAAAAACAAAAAGATGGAGGAAATCCTCCACCTTTGTATTAACCAAGTAATGAACCGAATACTCTTAAGTATTCATCTGCTGAACGGTCCCAGTCTAATTTTTCAGTCATAGCACGATAAATCAAACCATTCCATTGATCTTTTTCATCGTAGTAGATATGTAATGCATAATCAATAATGTCCATCATTTCATGCGCATTATAGTTAGCAAAACTGAATCCAGTACCAGTACCATCAAATTCATTGAATGGCTGTACACTGTCTTTTAATCCACCCGTTTCTCTTACAATAGGAATTGTACCATAACGTAATGACATCATCTGAGATAATCCGCATGGTTCAAATAATGAAGGCATTAAGAACATATCACATCCCGCATAAATACGACATGATAAACCAAAATCATACTTTAACTGTAATGAAATCTTTGGATTACCAAATCCAGCAATTTCTTCTAATGGTTCTTCATATTTCTTATCACCTGCACCAAGAATAACAAGCTGAACCTTTCTCTGTAAAAGTTCTTCCATACGGTTAAGGATCAAGTCTAGACCCTTCTGCCATGTTAATCTTGTAACGATACCAATAAGTGCTACATCAGGATCCTGTGGCAATCCCACTTCAGCCTGTAATGCAAGTTTATCTTTTACCTTTTCTGTATAAACGCTATTTGCGTTGAAATGGCAAGGGATATTTGGATCTGTTTCTGGATTGTTTGTATCATAGTCGATACCATTTAAAATACCATAAAGATCATCACGACGCATAGCAAGGATACTCTGTAATCCTTCACCATAAGCATCTGTTAAAATCTCCTGAGCATATGTTGGAGAAACAGTTGTAATTGCATCTGAATAAAGAATTGCTGCTTTCATCATATTCATGCAATCATCATTGCGTACATTACCATTGTAATATAAGTAATTATCTAAACCGAATAAGTCATTCAATAAGAATGGATCACATTTACCCTGATAAGCGATATTGTGGATTGTGAAAGTAACTTTCACATTTCCATAATAGTCATAATAGCAATATCTTTCTTTATAAAGAGGCGCAATCATTGCAGCCTGCCAGTCATGTAATGATAAGATATCTGGCATGATATCTAAACGAGATAAACATTCAAGAACTGCAAAGTCATAGAATGCAAATCTTTCATAATCATCATCATAGCCATATAAACCAGGTCTTCTAAAATACTGTTCATTATCTACAAAGAAATAAGTCACACCTTCATATACTGCTTTAAAGACACCACAATAGCATCTTCTCCATCCTACCCATAAATAGAAGTTAGTCACATATTCAAGTGATTCAGGGAATTTAATATCCTGATACTTTGGAAGAATGACATAACATTCATGTCCTTTTTTCACAAGTTCTTTAGGTAAAGAACCGATAACGTCAGCGAGTCCTCCAGATTTAATATAAGGAAGTGCTTCACCAGCAGCAAAGACGATTCTCATTAGACAATGTCACCTTCTTTAACATACAATGGATCAGTTGGATCACCAAGAAGTTCTTTGACATGTTTAACCTTAGAATCCTTATCCATAATGACATTTTCAAGATGAGCACCTGCTTCTACTGAAGAACCACTGAATAAGATTGAGTTCTTTACAACAGCACCTTTACCAATCTTAACATTACGTCCTAAAATACTGTTTTCTACAGCACCATCGATAAATACACCGTTTGCGATATATGAACTCTTAACTTCAGCATCTTTTAGATACTTTGAAGGTGGTGTATCGTTAGTATTTGTGAAAATTGGCCAGTTAGACTTGAATGCCTGAGTTGAGACATCAATATCAAGGAATTCAAGAGATGTCTTGAAGTAAGCTGCATATGAATCAATGCACATCGCAAATCCTTTATATTCATAAGCGTTGATCTTCATTTCATCTTTTAGATAGTTTAAAGTATCTCTTAAATCATAGAATACAGATACTTTCTGTGCTTTATTAAGCATCTTAATTAATGCTTTTCTATTAATAACATAAGTTTCAAGTGAGATTGAGCGATCCTTGCGATTACCTTTATTTAATTCAAAATCAACAACCTGCTTGTCCTTAATCTTTAAGAAATCAGAACCAATAAATGTTTCATTTGCATTCTTAATTTTCTTATAAACAACAGTCACATCACAACCAGATTTTTCATGTGCTTCTACCACATCAGAGAAATCCATTGTAGTAATAATATGTGCTGGAGAAATCACTACATAATCAGCAGTAGATTTTTCTAAGAATGCAATATTTTCTAACATATTGTTGATATCATGGTTGTACATAGTGCTGTTTGCATACTTTTCATCATATAATAATGAAATACCACCCTTTTTAGAGTTGAAGTTCCATGCATTACCAGAACCAATATGTTTTAATAATGATCTTGGTTTTTCCTTTACTAAAATACCTACTTTATCAATATTAGAATTTGAAAAGTTAGATAATACAAAGTCAATAATACCATAACGACCCAAGAAGCTTACTGAAGCAACTGGACGTCTTTCTGTTAATCCTTTCAAAGATATATCAGTATGTAAATTGATTAATCCTACTACATTTGCCATTTGCTCTTCACTCCTTATCTGCTATTGCCACTTACTAAAGCGACTTCTTCTGCTTCTTCATTCACAACTGTTCCAGCTTTGACCACAACGCCTTCATCAATAATTGCTTTCTTGACAACAGCGCCTTCTTCAATAAGAACACCAGGCATTAATACTGAATCAATAACCTTAGCTCCTTCACCAACGTTAACATTGCTGAATAGAACTGATCCTTCAACTTCACCATTTACAACACATCCCTGTGTTACAAGTGAGTTCTTAACACTTGCCTTTGCACCAATTAACTGAGGCTTACCAAGTGTATCTTCTGAATAGATCTTCCAGTCTTTCTTGATGTTATAAAGGTCAAGTTCCTTATCATCAAGAAGGTCCATATTTGCCTGCCATAAGCTTTCAACAGTTCCTACATCTTTCCAATAGCCATCAAAAGTCCAAGCATATAATTTCTTCTTATCTGCAAGCATGCTAGGGATGATATTCATACCAAAGTCGTGCTTACTATTTTCATCTGCAGCATCTGCAATAAGGTATTTACGTAATTCTTTATAATTAAAGATATAAATACCCATTGAAGCCAATGTTGATTTTGGCTTTTCTGGTTTTTCTTCGAATTCATAAATATAGCCTTTATCATCTGTATTCATGATACCGAAACGGCTTGCTTCTTTTAATGAAACATTTAATACCGCAACTGTTAAATCTGCACCTTTTTCCTTATGCACATTTAACATTTCTTCATAATCCATCTTATAGATATGGTCACCAGATAAGATTAATACATATTCTGGATCATACTGATCCAAGAAGCTAATATTCTGATAAATAGCATCAGCTGTACCTGCATACCAAGTTGCACCAACTTCGCCTCTTTCACGTGCTGGTAAAATTGCAGCAAGTGAGTTATTACCATCAAGCCCCCACTTAGAACCTGCACCAACATAAGTTCCTAATAGTACTGATTCATACTGTGTTAAAACACCTACAACATCAATACCTGAATTGGCACAGTTACTTAGTGGGAAATCGATAATACGATATTTACCACCAAAGTAGACAGCAGGTTTAGCAACTTTCGCAGTTAATTCTTTTAATCTTGTTCCACGGCCACCGGCTAGGATCATAGCAACGATTTCTTTACCCATTTCTCTATCTCCTCCTAAAAAATGTAATCGCTTTCTTTTATATAATCCATTCTATCACAATTAAAACAATTATGATAGTTATTAGATTCATTTTCTCAAATTCCTTCTTTTATTATACTACACATGTGTTACATTTTAAATAGAAAAAAGTCAGACTTACGTGTAAGTCTGACTTAATAGTTCTGTTTGAGGTACTTTCTTACTGATGAAATAAAGTGTAGTGAGCCTGTTATAACAAGCTGATCATGTTTAAGTAAGGCTACTTTGATTGCCTCCGCAAAGTGAGGCACTACTGTTACGGTACTGAAACTGCGATAATCCTCTAAATCAGACGCACGCTCATCATTAAATGAAGTGAGATATATTGGATAACCTGCTTCATCAATAAGTTCAATCATTTCATCCACATCTTTATCCTTTAAACCAGAGAAAATAAAGACAGTATCTTTAGTACGCATATACTGCATTGTTGTTAAAAGAGCTTTAACACCATCTGTATTATGTGCACCATCAAGAATTACCTGATGTCCTGCTACATTCATCATTTCGAAACGACCATACCACACTGCTTCTTCAATAGCTTTTTCAGTTGTTTTTTCATCAAGATTAATCAACTTATTCGCAATTGTGAGTGCTAAACGTGCATTTGCAACCTGGTAGACTCCTTGTTTTTCTAAGGTAAAGGCCATATCACGATAACGGAAATGGAACGGATAACGTGATACCTGATATTCCGGCACAACAACCATTGTCGCACCCATAGCATCACATTGCTCCTGTAATCTTGCAAGAACCATTCCTTCCACTTCACTTGTAATAAAATACTGTCCTTCTTTGATGATTCCCATCTTTTCATTAATGACATCATAAAGACTTGGACCAATCTGATCTAAGTGATCATTACCAATATTTGTAATTGCACTGATAATTGGCTGAATTACATTTGTCTTATCATTAGCGCCGCCAATACCGCACTCAATAATACGATAATCTAAATCATGTGAAGAGAAGTAATCAAGCATGATTAAAACATCAATTTCAAACATGGATAAGTTCTTTTCTTCAATCACTGTTTCATATTTATTAATAAGCGCAAGAAGATCTTCATCACTAATAGGCTGATCATCAATACGAATACGATCATTATGCTTAATCATATAAGGAGAAGTAAATGTTCCTACATGATATCCATGGGCATTCAAAATGCTTCTTAGATAGTTGACTGTAGATCCTTTTCCATTCGTACCGGCAACATGAATCATATTCTTCTGTTTTGTATTAATATCTAGCTCTTCTAAAATTCTCCTAAAAGATTCAATTGTATTCTTATGTCTTTTAGATTCAATATATGCGATTGCTTTATCTATATTTCTAAACATCAGTCAATCCTCCAATCTATAGGTTCAATTCCTTGACTCACAAGAAATTCATTTGTACGAGAAAATGGCCTTGAGCCAAAGAACCCACGATGGGCACTTAAAGGAGATGGATGTGCGCTTGTAATGACGCAATGCTTTGTTGTATCAATCATACTTGCTTTATTGGCAGCCTGACGTCCCCATAAAATGAAAACAAGAGGCTTTTCACGTTTATTCATTTCTTCAATAATATGATCAGTAAAGATTTCCCATCCTTTACCTTTATGAGAATTCGCACATCCTTCCTGTACTGTTAATACAGTATTCAATAAAAGAACACCCTGCTTTGCCCATGATGTTAAATCTCCATGATTGGGAATATCAATACCTACATCACTGTGAGCTTCTTTATAAATATTTACAAGTGAAGGTGGTATGCGTACACCTTTATTCACACTAAAAGCTAAACCATTGGCTTGATGAAGTTCATGGTAAGGGTCCTGTCCAATAATAACCACTTTAATATCTTCATAATCACAAAAATTAAATGCATGCAGTATATGGTTATGAGGTGGAAATATTGTTTTTGAAGCATATTCTTCTTCTACAAATTCATGTAACGCTTTGTAGTAAGGCTGCTGTGCTTCATTTTCTATAATTGATTTAAATGTCTTCATGGAAAATAAACTTCTTAATCAATTCTGCAACTACACCTTCATTATTATCTGCATGCGTTGTGTAGTCACATGCCTTCTTTACATCTTCAACTGCATTACCTGCCGCAACAGATAGACCTGCTTTTTCAAGCATAGCCATATCATTATAGTTATCTCCTACTGCAATTGTTTCTTCAATCTTAATACCTAGCTTATCTGCAAGATCCTGTAATCCCTGTCCTTTATCTACGCCTTCTCGATTGAATTCCATATAACGATTAGAAGAATAGCTTACTGCACATCCCTCGGTAATTTCTGTCATCTGAGGCTCTAAACTCATTAAATAAGGCACATCCACATTCTGATATAGAATCTTCGCAATAGTCGCATCCTTTAAGAAATCAACCGTGTTTTCTTCAGGATAAACAACTTCAAGTTTCTGATGCTTCAATCTTTCTGCTTCAGATTCACTTAAGTTATAAATATAAAGTGTATCATTTGTATAAACATGAATACAGACATCCTGCTTCAGACCAAATTCAAAGATTTCCTTCATCTTATCAAACCCTAAACCATTGAATTCAATAATACGATTTCCTTTATTTTCAGTTAATGCACCACCATTGAAGCTTAAAACATATTCTCCTTCCATATCTTTTAAACCTAACTGTGTAAGTTCAGGTAAGATTTGCATATAACCTCTTCCTGTTGCAGGTACAAACTTCACACCACGTTCCTTCACTGCCTTTTGAATCCAGTAAATGTTACTTTCTGGTACAACGTGATCATCATTTAATAAAGTTTCATCTAAATCACTTGCAATTAATTTATATTCCATCTCTTATACTCCCTTTAATACAAATTTTTCAATTACTTCCTTCACTGCACCTTCATCAAAATTCTTTTCACAGACATAATCACTGATTTCTTTAATATCATCATGAGCGCAGCTCACACAGGCTCCAAGTCCTGCTTCCTTGATCATTGATACATCATTGTAATTATCACCAATCGCAATCGTATCCTTGATATCAATATTCAAATAATCTGCAAGCCACTTTAAACCTACACCCTTATTAATGCCAATCGCATTGCATTCTAGATAACGATTCGAAGAGAAAGTGAGTTCTACCTGGTCTCCAATATCCTGATACATCTCATCACGTAATTTCTTCAAATAGTTCATATCTCTCTTTACCAAAAGAATCTTTGCGATAGATTCATTTTTTAAGAATTCCGTCTCATGATCATAGATCACCTTCATTGGTGTTTTCTGTTCAATCTTTCTATTTACTTCAAATTCATCTGGGTTATAAATATAACAACAATCTAAAGTAAATACGAGCATACAGAGATTCTTTCTACATCCATAGTCAAAGCATTTCTTTAATAAATCATATTCTAATCCTTGGAAATGGAGAATCTTGAAATTCTTATTCTCTACAACAAGGCCACCATTAAAGCAGATAGAATATTCACCTGGCATATCATATGTACCAATTTCTTTAAGAATATCCCCAATCATTCTATGAGAACGTCCAGTGGCTACTACAAAACGTAAGCCATGCTTTTTAGCTTCACGTATTGCCTCCTGATTAAATACAGGAACATGCTGACCTATAAGAAGTGTTTCATCTAAATCCGATAACATCATTTGATACATAATTATTTCCCTCCATATAAATAAGACATAAAGACTGGTACTCTATTTCTCCAGCAGGCTTCACTATGTACATCCTCTTCAAAGACACGATACATATAATGAATGCCTTTCTCTCTTATTAAATACTCAATTTCATTATTAGACCATAAATAGTCCTGACTCAATGACTCATCATCATAGCCTTCTTTACCACCTACATCAAAATAAAAGCGTTCAAGACCGCTTAAGTCACTTGTCTTCACTAACTCAACAAATTCTTTCTGATAAAGCCAATATGCTGTTGAAACTGCAGCACCTTTATGAAATACATCGGGATGCTTCATACAGGCATACGCTGTAATAATACCACCTGAAGAACTTCCTACCATCGCCGTATCATCTTTTAAAGTACGATAACGACCATCTATATATGGTTTTAGATCATGAATCAACCATTCACAATAGTCTTCTCCTGTACCTTTAATTATCTCATGAGAATCATCGCGCATTAATGTACCACTCTCAACATCCCATGGACCATATTCACTTGCACGACCATATTCACTAAAGACGCAGGGAATAGCCACTACTATGACCTTCATCCCACTTCTTTTTAAATAATCCTCCATACCCCAGCTTACTCCAATATAAGCCTGGTCATCAAAAAAGGCATTCTGGCCATCATTCATATAAAGAACAGGATATCTCTCTTCACTTTGATAATAATCATCAGGAAGATATACAATTATATTTTTATCTCTACATTTATTATAAATCTTTTGAAACATATAATCTCCTTACAAAAACAAATAAGCCTCATGCTTATTTATTTTCCGGTAGAATAATCACTTCTTCACCATTTTTAGAAAATATATAATGACTACGTGCATAACGTACTACATAATCACTATCATTCAAACTATCTACTTCTTTTGCGAGTTTTGCTTTTTCTTTCTTTAATTCATTTTCTTGTACAACAAGTTTCTGATAAGTGGCCTTCTCAGCCTGGATATGCTGTACCTTTGCGACTAATGTGTAAATTAAGAACACTGAAATCACAATAAAGACAATCCCATATATATTACCCATTTTTCTCTTCTTTTTAGCCATTCAAGTCAACTCCTTAACTACTCGCATTATACCATTATTCTGCCATTAAAAAAAGAACCTTACAAAAAGGCTCTTAGTAAATAGTTTCTTCTTCTACTTTTTCTTCTTTAATAATTTCATAAAGAGAAGATGCTTCATCTTTTAATACATGATCTTTCAACATCAATACCTTTACTGTCAAAATAGTACGTCCAAAACTGACTTCAATTTCATCACCAATTTTCACTTTAGTGGCAGGTTTAGCAACTTTACCATTCACTTTAACACGTGAAGCTTCACTGATTTCTTTAGATAATGTTCTTCTCTTAATAATACGTGATAACTTTAAAAATTTATCTAATCTCATTATTTATCCTCTTCAAATAATCCATTCGCAAATATAAAATCAATACCTTCTTTTTTAAAGAAGTCATACTGTTCTTTTTCTTTAATTGTCCAGGCACCTATTTTAATATGTCTACTTTTTAAATCTACTATTTCTTCATGCGTTAAATAAGAATAACGACTATGAATACCATCTAAATGATGATCAATCACCTGCTGCTTACACTTCTTATAACCTCTTAGTACAATTAAAGCATAATAAGAATCAGGCATTAAAGCACGCATATTTAATAATCTTTCTAGACTTGTAGAAGAAAAATAAATACGATCTGTCATATGATGTTTCATAATGATATCCCTTAGTTTCTCTTCAAGACCGACAGATACAGTATCCTTGATTTCTATATTCAATAATTTATCGGTAGAATCTAGTAATGTCAAGAGAGAATGCAATGTTGGAATCTGTTCCTCAATATCCATCTTATTATTGTAATTATACTGACGCGCTTCTTTAAAAGTCATATGTCTTAAAACACCCTTACCATCACTGGTACGATTGATCTTATCATCATGTAATAATACAAGGACCCCATCTTTAGTCATCTGTACATCTGTTTCAATACCTTCAAAAGAAGAATGCGCCGCTTTTTCAAAAGCAGACATTGTGTTTTCTGGAAATAAATCACTATAGCCTCTATGTGCTAATCTTTTCATCATAATCACCCTTTCAATAGATAAAAAAAGCCAGCGTTCAGGTCACTGGCATGAGGCAGTTGAAGAGAATCGGCAGGTGTTTGTTTCTCTTCCTATTTCATTATAACATCTTTCTGTAATAAAGATAGACATAAAAGGTTAATTCTAAATTAAAGGATTTACGAGAAAACAAATTTATCTAAAGAAACGGCAGAAACCCCCATCTCAATATAAAACATAGGTGGGTAATGAATGCCGATGATGAATTTGTTTGAGAAATTTTGGAATAGTGAGAGTATAAAATATATGGAAAGCTTTTTTTCCTAAATCTGTAGAAAGGAGGCTAAATATATGTATCTTACAGTCAAGCAGCAGGTAAAGCATCTGTCCAAGGAAGACTATCGTTCCATCAAGGAATTATGTCATATTGCAAAGAATCTTACTAATCAGGCAATCTATAACATCAGACAGTACTACTTTGCAGAAGGCAAGTATCTCAATTATGAGAAGAACTATGCACTTCTGAAGTCGTCTGATAATTATAGAACGCTTAATTCCAATATGGCACAGCAGATACTCAAGGTTGTAGGTGGTTCATTTAAATCATTCTTCGGTCTTCTTAAAAAGGCAAAGCAGGGAAAGCATGCACTTAAGGACTGCAGACTTCCACGCTATCTTCCAAAGGATGGATATACTACGCTCGTCATTGGATTTGTAAGACTTAAAGGGAATAAGCTCTTACTTCCATATTCGAATAGCTACAGAAAGACACATAAGGCTGTAGAGATTGTTATTCCACCTATACTGCTTGATAAGAAAGTGAAGGAAATACGTATCATACCAAAGGCAGATGTCAGGTTCTTTGAAATTCAGTATACCTATGAAGCTGAATGCATTCAAAGGAATCTCAATACAACAAATGCACTGGCATTAGATCTTGGTATCAATAATCTTGTCACTGGAGTATCAAGTAAGGGTGAAACATTCATCATCGATGGAAGAAGACTGAAGTCCATTAACCAACTGTTCAATAAGGAAAATGCAAGATTACAGTCCATCAAGGATAAGCAGCATTTTGGCAGGAAGCCAACCAACAGACAGAAGGCATTAGCACGCAGGCGCAACAATAGAATAAATGACTACATGAACAAGACTGCACGCAGGGTGATTGATTACTGTATCGATCATGATATCGGAACTCTTGTTGTGGGCTATAATGAAACATTTCAAAAAGGTTCCAATATAGGTAAAAGAAATAATCAGATATTTATCAATATTCCTTATGGAAAGCTAATAGATAAACTTAAGTATCTCTGTGAATTGAATGACATCATACTTGTCATGCAGGAGGAGTCCTACACTTCAAAGGCCAGCTTCTGGGATAAGGATGTCATACCAGTCTATAAGAGTGATGATACTGAAGAATATCATTTCAGTGGAAAGAGAATACATCGTGGACAGTATAGAACAGCGAGTGGACAAGTTCTGAATGCAGATGTAAATGGTGCATTAAATATCTTGCGTAAAAGTAGCGTTGTGGATGTAAACATCCTATACAGTAGAGGCGAAGTGGACACGCCTATAAGAATAAGGATTGCCTAGCAATAGGTGGAGACTTAAATATCAATCTTCTTAAACGGATGCGTAAGCATCTAAAAAACCCCGACTTAATAAAATATTAAGTCGGAGTAGTTCACTTTGGCCATTCTTTACTACATAAACGATTTGAAGCAATCATTCCAATGACTAATACTAGGAATGAGAAATCAATTCCCTTAGGGAATAAAACGTTTAATATTAATGCGAAAAGAATGCTTAATAATGTAATATTGAGTGATTTAGAAGAAATCTTTCTCTCTTTATATATCTTATACTGCATCTTGATCTGCAGGAATGCCAGAACAAGTGCAACAGCAGCAACTAAGCTATCGATATAGAAATTGATTAAATACTTCTGATTGATCAGCTCTTTTACAAACATAAGAGCGATATAGGAAGTCATGGTTCCTACCATCATAGAAACCATGAGCTTTTCTCTATCTTGTTGAAACTTCATTAGCTTTTAATTTCTAAGCTATGAGTAGATGTTTCCTGAATATGTGAATCAAATAATGCCTTCATTAATGAGATTGCATAGTAAGTATCCTTGATACCAGCAGTTTCATATGATGAATGCATTGCAAGCTGAGGTAAACCGATATCTACAGCATTCATAGAAGCCTGAGCCATAGCGATATTACCTAAAGTACTTCCTCCAGCCTTATCTGAACGGTTAGCAAAATACTGTAGAGGTACATCTGCACCAGATGCAAGAGCCTTTACAACTGCCATTGATACGCCATCACTTGTATATTTCTGGCCAGCATGTGACTTAACAACAACACCTTCATTCATATAAGTGCAGTTAGTTGCATCAGTATGTTCTGGATGGTTTGGATGTACGGCATGTGCATTATCTGAAGAAAGCATGAAGCTTGATGCAAGTGCACGGTGGTAATCTTCTTCAGTCTTACCTAAAGCACTGTTGATACGAACTAATGTATCTCTTAATAATGTAGAATCAGCCCCCTGCTTAGTTCCTGAACCTACTTCTTCGTTATCAAAGCAAGCCATGATATCGATAGATTCATCGTTATAACCAGCAAGTAATGCCTTTAATGAAGCGAAACCACACTGTAAATCATCTAAGTGACCTGCAGAAATGAATTCTTCATTAGCACCCCAGATAGATGGAGCCATACGGTTGTAAAGATATAAGTCATGTCCTAAGATATCTTCTTTCTTCACACCTAATTCATCAGCAATAATCTGTTTGAAGTCTTTCTGACGATCATCACCAGCACTTAATAATGGAAGCATATCTACCTGTAAGTTATACTTGAATCCATCATTAGCAGCACGGTTCATATGAATAGCTACGTTAGGGATCATTAATAAATCACGATCAATATTTAATAACTTAGTAACGATGCTGTTACCTTCAGATACTAATACACGACCAGCAATTGATAGAGGACGATCTAACCAAGTAGCACATAACATTCCTCCGTATCCTTCAGTATTTAACTGAGTATACTTGTTCTTCACTTCGATTTCAGCATTTTCTTTAACCTTGAAAGTTGGCGAATCTGTATGTGAAGTCACAATGTTGAAACTGTAGTTGTCTAACTTTGTACCTACTTTGAAAGCTAAGATACTTGTATTATTTCTTGTTACATAATACTTACCACCTGGTACGATATCCCAATGTTCACTTTCTAATAATTCTTTAAACCCATCAGCATTTAAGATCTGACGATAGTTTTCTACTGCATGGAAAGCAGTAGGACTTTTTGATAAGAAATCTAATAATTCTTTTGAAGTTTCCTTAAACATTTTTATTATCTCCTTAATTTATATAAAAATATCCTTCTGGCCCTGCCAAAAGGATATTTTATATCATTTATCTTTTTCCTTCACGGCGTTCTTTTTCTGCAAGTTTAGGCATGATTAATCCTAAAGCACAAAGAACTACAGGGGCAATTACGTTTAATGCGAATGTGAATGGATCTTTGTCATACATACCAAGTACACAGCAAGCACCAGTTACGATGAAGCACCAGATACCGAAGAACTTAGCAACAGCCTGATTCTTAACGAAACGATAATCTGCTGGGAACTTATCCATAGCCTGACGTAAAGCAACATAAGCAGCAAATACCCATAAGTAACGCATTGGCATACATACTGAGTTAAGCTTATTTAACTGTTTTAATACGGCAGCTGCACCAGGAACGAATGACTGGATTAAGATGATTGAACCAGAAAGTACAACAACTAACTTAATACCGTTAATATATGCACCATACTTATTCTTCTTGAATAAAGCAGATGGGATATATTCTCTAGTTTCTTCGTTGTCTAATAACATTCTAAGTGGAGCATCAATACTTAATACTAAAGTAGAGAACTGACCAACCATGTTACATAATGCGTAGATAACGAGTAATGTATCACCCATATGATAGTATTGACCTAATTTCTGGAATGACCAATAAGCACCGTTAGCAACATAGCTTTCGAATGCCTGTTCAGAAGCATTGATCATCTTAGGATCGAACATCATACCCATTGCGAATGTACCTAAGATAGCACATACACAAACCATGATAGCAAGTGCAATCATACCTTTAGGGAATCCCTTTTCAGGGTTTTCTACCTTGTTTACATATGGTGAAATCTTTTCACATCCACCAACTGCGAATACTAAGATAGATAATGATGTGAAGTACTGTACATTGAACTGTGGCACGATGTTTTTAAAACTAAAGTCCATATGTACATAGCCACCATTAGGGTTGATAGCTGGTGCTGCGAACATCATTAAGATATAAAGGATTGACATAACAAACATTGAAGTTCCTGCTAATGTAGCAAGTTTCTTTAGTGGGTTTAATCCACGGCTTGCGATATAGCAGAAAAATAAGAATACAGCAAGTGTAGCTAACTGAACATAGATAGTTGGTAAGCTATCATAAACTGTAGCGTTTCTGAAGATTACCCAGCTAAGAGCCTTTAATCCACCAGTACCTTTACTTGCGATATAAGTGATGTGACAAGCCCAATAAGTGAACCCTGCATAATATGCAAGTTTAGGACCCATTGTTTCCATGATCCATGAGCTGACACCCCCACCGGCATTTTTAAACGCTGAACCAAGTTCACCAACCATAAGGGCATATGGTACGAAGTATAAAGCGAACATTAAAATCCAACTGAATATAACCTGGATACCGTTGAAGTAAACGAAACCATTTAGTACGTTACCAAATCCCCAAACAGTAGAAAATGCCATAAAAGCCAGGGTATACCATTTCATTTTTGAGTTTTCCATACTCTCCTCCTTAAATATTTTGTGTAAAAATTAAAACAATCTTTTTATGCCTCAGTAAGTATACCAAATTTTTCACATAAATACCATACTTTTATATGTACAAAATACAAAAAACGATAAAAAAATAGCGTATTTTTCGACAAAATAAAGAAATTTTGTTACAGTCCACTATTTTATACGAGATAACAATAATAATTTATTAGCATTGTTCTAATTTTTCAACAATTACCATAATATATATTATATTTGATGCACAAAAAAAGCTATTCATTGAATTCTCAATAAATAGCTTGATGTTTGTTAAGCATTGATTGCACGTGTAATAGCTGGAACAACCTGCTTCTTACGAGAGATAACGCCTGGTAAGTTTGCTTCATGTTCAACTAACTGTACATTGAAGGCATTTTCTACATATTCTGGATGAGTACCAGCAACAAATACTTCACTTGTTGCATTGATGACATCAGTTAATAATAGAACTGCTGTATCAAATCCATTTTCAACACATAGATTTTCCATATATTCAAGCATTTCACCTTTAAGTGGTGCAAAGCCATCGATATCCATAGTATTAACCTGAGCGATACCTACTTTTGCGTCACCAATATTGAATGCCTTGTAATCCTGGTTATAGATTTCTTCAATAGTCTTACCAACTAATGAAGTACCAGCCTTAAACATTGCAAGACCGAATTCTTCGGCATCTACACCTGCGATAGAAGCTAATTCTAAGGCAATTTCCTTATCAGTCTTTGTACAAGTTGGAGATCTGAATAATAATGTATCAGAGATGATAGCTGCTAACATTAAACCAGCTACATTCTTAGGAATTTCTACACCCTGTTCCTTATACATCTTTGCAATGATTGTACAAGTACAGCCAAGTGGTTCAGCTCTAAACTGTAATGGACCAACAGTCTGGAAATCAGCCACTCTGTGGTGGTCAACTACTTCTAGGATTTCAGCTTCTTCAATACCTTCTACAGCCTGTCCTCTTTCGTTATGGTCAACAAGAATCATCTTCTTATGATCACCAGTAATAACCTGGAAACGAGAGATAGTACCTACTACCTGATCATTTAAGTCAATAACAGGATATGAATGATATCTCGTTTCACTCATAACTTCCTTTAAGTAATCTACAGTATCATCTGTAGAAAAGCATGTTAAATCACCCTTCTGCATAACATACTCAACAGGTACTGCCTGAATGATCTGCTGTGAAGTCTTGAATGTAGTGAAAGCAGTAGTCACTACGCTGACACCTGCATTCTTGCATTCTTCTAGAACTGATTCTTCTAAGTGTAATGAGTTAGTAAGGATGATTAAATCAACCTTCTTCTTCAACATTTCACGAATACCTTCAGTTCTGTCACCACCAGTGATGATAACATCATGTTCATTGACATGATCAATAACTTCCTGAGAATTCATACCAGTAATATGAAGACTACCCTTGATAGTACGTAATTCAGGGTTTAAATAAACAATCTTAGCGTCTAATGTATCTACAACGTTTTCGATTGGTGTATGTGCATTCTTTAAGATATCTTTATCCCAGTCTTCCATATAACCTTCAATAATGTTTGTAGAAGATAATAAACCAAGAAGATGAGAATGATCATCTAATACTGGTGCACTCTTTAAGTTCATCTGGCACATTAATGACCAGGCAGTTCTTAAAGTAAGTTCTTTAGAGAATAGAGTCACCTGATCATAATCAAGATCTTCTACTTTCTGCTTAACAGACTTTAATAGCTGTGGTGTATGTGCATTAAATCTTTTTAATACATACTCAGTTTCACGGCTGACTTCACCAAGTCTTACTGGGACTGCCTGTCCGTATTTATGAGTCGCATTTAATAAATATGAGTAACTGATGGCCGCACAAATTGAATCAGTATCAGGATTCTTATGACCACTTACGTAAACAATATCCATGTTTTTCCTCCTACGCTTTCTTTAAATAACGATAAATTGTTGGTTCAGAAACATCTAGCTTATCAGCAACAAGGGCAATTGCACCTTTCACCTTGAATGTTCCTTTCTCCTGCAAGTATTTAACAACTCTAATCTTTTCTTCTACTTTTAATCTTTCTGCATGAACATAAGACGGAACTCCCATATTCTGCATGCATTCATTGATGTACTTTTCTACCATCTCATCAAGTGGTGAAGATAAGATTTCGATTGGGCTGTCATATTTAAATTCTACATTTGTATTATCTTTAATACCTAGAATTCTTCTCATCGCAGTTTCAATATATTCAAAATCTGTGACGTTAACGTTAATACAGAGCATACCGACAGGATAAACATTTCCTGGTTCCTTGATCCAGTATGTTGCAGATTTCAACAGTTTACCATCAGGTCCAGCTGTTTTGTAGTTCATGACATAGTCATTTTTTTCATACTGTTTTGTTTCTAAATAATGAATAGATAAATTTGAAAGCTTAGCACCAACTTCTCTGCCAGAAATCTCACCATTTGCGATAGCAACAACTTCCTGTTCAGGAGATGTGAGATCGTGTAAAGCTACTTCAACATTATCGCCTAACGCAACACCTAAGAATGGGACAAGTGCTGCATAGGGTTCTAATAATTTATGCATTATACTTCCTCCTTTACAACAGAGTATTTTATCATAATAAAAAATATCAGTAAATTATTATTATCATAAAACAGAAATTTTTTATCAAATAGAAAAACAGGAATCAGAAGATTCTGATTCCTGAGTTTAATAATAATGCATAAGTTGCAATAAAATTCAATACAAAACTAACGATTCCTGTAATCAAGCATGCCTTTGCCTTCTTAGGCGTCATTCTTCTTTTCATAAAGAAGAAGATAACACCCATAAAAGGGAATAGGAATGAAATGATACATAATCCAATTGAAGCACGGTCTTCTTCATGATAAGGACTTGTATATCCATTACTAGAAGCATAGTCTTCCATAGTTGTATAGTCAGTTCTATTTTCTAATCTAACAGGTTCTCCACAATTAGGGCAGAACTTTGTACCTGCCTCTAATTCTTTACCACATCGCGTACAATACATTTATTCACCACTTAATTTTTCATCAATAGCCTTAGCTGCTTTTTTACCAGCACCCATAGCAAGAATTACAGTAGCAGCACCAGTAACAACGTCACCACCAGCCCATACGCCTTCTTTAGATGTATGGTTAGTTTCTTCTTCTACAATGATACCGCCCCACTTCTGGCAGTCAAGGCCAGGAGTAGTCTGTCTGATTAATGGGTTTGGAGACTGACCGATTGCGATAACAACTGTACCACAATCAATTGTGAAGTTAGTACCTTCTTTTACAACTGGTCTTCTTCTACCAGATGCATCTGGTTCTCCTAATTCCATTTCTACACATTCAAGTGATTTAACTGCACCATTATCACCATGAACAGCAACTGGATTAGTTAATAACTTAAAGATAATACCTTCTTCCTTAGCATGATGTACTTCTTCAGCACGTGCAGGAATTTCAGCATCACTACGACGATATACGATATATACGTTCTTAGCACCTAGTCTCTTAGCAGTTCTTGCAGCATCCATAGCTACGTTACCAGCACCTACAACACATACTGTATCAGCTACTTTTACTGGAGTAGGATGGTTAGGGAATTCATAACCCTTCATTAAGTTAACACGAGTTAAGAATTCATTGGCAGCATAAACACCATCAAGGTTTTCACCTGGGATACCCTGGAAACGAGGTAAACCAGCACCAGCACCTACGAATACAGCATCATAGCCGCTTTCCTGTAACTCGTCAATTGTAATAGAACGACCTACTACAACGTTTGTTTCAAACTTAACACCTAAGTCTGCAACACCATCAATTTCAGCCTGTACTAAATCTTTTGGCAAACGGAATTCTGGGATACCATAAGATAATACACCACCAGTTTTATGTAATGCTTCAAATACAGTTACATCATAACCACGTTTAGCAAGTTCACCTGCACAAGAAATACCTGAAGGTCCTGAACCTACAATAGCAACTTTCTTGCCGTTCTTTTCAATCTTAGTTTCAGTTGGTTTACCATATTCTCTATGATAATCAGCAACAAATCTTTCAAGTCTACCAATACCTACTGATTCACCCTTGATACCTCTAATACATTTACCTTCACACTGATTTTCCTGTGGACATACACGACCACAGATTGCAGGTAAAGCATTTTCTGTAGTGATGATTTCATAAGCTTTTTCAAAATCACCATTTACTACTTCCTGAATAAACTGAGGAATAGGAACATTAACTGGACATCCATCTACACAACGAGGCTTTTTACAGTTTAAGCAGCGAGCTGCTTCTTCCTGAGCCATTTCTTTAGTATATCCTAAAGCAACTTCCTTAAAGTTAGTTGCACGAATTTCTGGTTCCTGAGAAGGCATTTCTACCTTTTTATTTGACATATTAGGCATATTATTTAACCCCCTTCATTAAGTTACACATACGGTCTGCATTGCTGTCAACAAGATGTTCTTCTTCCTTGAACATTCTCTGTCTTGCCATTAATTCATCAAAATCAACATTTAAACCATCGAAGTCTGGCCCATCAACGCAGGCAAACTTGATCTTACCATCAACAGTTACACGGCAGCATCCGCACATACCAGTACCATCAATCATGATTGGGTTAAGTGAAACCATTGTCTTAATGTCTCTAGGCTTAGTTACTCCAACAACTGCCTTCATCATTACGACTGGTCCGATTGCAATAACTTCATCATACTTTTCACCCTTATCAAGTAAATCAGTTAAAACATCAGTTACAAAACCTTTTGTACCTACAGAACCATCATTAGTTGCGATATAAACATGATCACAGAATTCTTTAAAACGATCTGCCCATAATACATACTGTTCTTCACGTCCACCGATAATTACATCAACCTTAGTACCAAGTTCAGCTAACTTTCTTAACTGTGGGAATAATGGTGCACTACCAACACCACCAGCGACACCGATGACATGATCTTTCTTTTCTAGATGAGTTGGTACTCCAAGAGGACCTACGAAGTCAGTGATATAATCGCCTTCTTCTAATTTTGCAAGCTGTTTAGTAGAGTAACCTACAATCTGATAAATTATTGTGATTGTTTCCTTTTCTCTATCATAATCAGCAATTGTAAGAGGGATTCTTTCTCCATCTTCTCCTACACGTAAAATAATAAACTGCCCTGGTTCACATTTTCTTGAAACCATTGGCGCATGTACTTCCATTAACTGTACAACGTCATTAAGTACTTCTTTCTTTACAATCTTATACATATTCTCAATCCTTTCTGAATCTTATTTAATCTTATCACATATTAGGCTTCTATTCAATGTCGCTTCATAGTAAATTAATGCGCTATCATGTGGTATTTTCAAGAATTGAGAGGATGTTGACAGATGTAATTATTTGTGTTTTAGTTTATGAGACAAGGAGAATATTTATGAGTAGAAGAGTTATATTTTTTGATATCGATGGTACTTTATCTACAGAAACAGACTTTACTGTTCCTGAAAGTACAAAGAAAGCAATCAAACTAGCTCAGGATAATGGACATATCCTGATGGTGAATACTGGGCGTACTATTTGTATTATAGAAGATATAATTAAGGAATTAGGATTAGATGGTTATATCTGTGGATGTGGGACTAATATCTACTATCATGATAAAGAAATCTATCATGCTACACTTCCTTCAGAATTAAAGAAAGGAATTGTGAATAAGGCTGTTGAATTAGATATTGATGCAGTATTAGAAGGTCCTGAATGTGTTTATTTCCCTGAAACAATTAAGACAAAGACAGTCCAGGAAATCAAAGAACGTTATAAAGATATTAAGGTAAATGTACCTGTATATCATAAAGATGAAGAACCTAAATTTGATAAGTTCACTGCATGGTATACACCAGAAGATGATATTGAAGCATTTAAGGATGCATTTAAGAACGATTTAGAATATATCCAGCGTGCTGAAGACTTCATTGAAGTTGTTCCTAAAGCTTGTTCTAAAGCCACAGGTATTCAGACATTTATTGATCTCATTGGTGCTTCTATTGATGATTGTATTTCTATTGGTGATTCTACCAACGATCTACCAATGTTGACTTATACTAAGGAATCAGTAGCGATGGGTAATTCTAATCCAGTTCTATTTGATTATGTAACCTATATTACAACTGATATTGAAGATGATGGCATCTATAATGCCTTAAAACATTTTAACGTCATCTAATCAAAAAGCAGCCCATTTAACTTAGGCTGCTTTTTGAAATGATACGATTCTTTCTCCATGGAATGAGACTTGTCCCTTTTGTCCTTCTAGATATTCATGAGGCTTTGTTACTTTAAGTATAATTTCTTTTCCTAGCTCAGATTCAAATATAATTTTATCATCAAGGACTTGTTTTACAATCACATCTTCAGTGATGTAGTATCTTGTAAGGAACAAATATAAAAACAACAATAGTAGAAAAATAAAAAGCACAAGATTCACCTCTTTCATATACAATTATTGTAACAGAAAAGATGTGTAATACTTGTGATTTTTTGACTTTAAAATAATTTTTTTATGAATGGGATTTTCAATACAATATATAGGATCAGTACGCCGCTCATATTCAGAATGATATCATCTATATCTGCTGATCCAACCTTCCAAATGTATTGAATAACCTCTACTCCTACAATCATAAATAAGAAAAAGAAGAAATAAGGTTGAAATGAACGCATTGATTTAAATAAGACATATACAAAATAACCAAAAGGCATGAACAACATGACATTCCCAATCATATTCAAAATAATATTCTTAATAGGTAATGTATGTCTTTCATAAGCTGTGTAATAAAGAAGTATTGTCTTTAATGGACTGATATTCACACTACTAACCGCTTTGACATGTCTTAATGCTGGGTTAAGGAACAATTGATAAGTAAGATTTATAAGGTAGATGATGAATGCGATACTATGAAGTATAGTAAACATTCTTCTTTTATTTTTTACTACATTTCTTGCATCATAGGCATAACCTACTAAACCAATCATCTGAATAATAACAAGTACAAATGTCTGTGTAATAGAAAACTTGATTGTATAAGAAATGATATCGATTAATTGAATAATGAAAGCGACAGCTGCAGTAAGTAAGAATAAAAAACGTTTATGTTTCATGACAGTGTCCTCCGACAGACCATTTTAGTCATTTTATTATAATGAGTCAACAACCGTTTTTATTTAACATAATTTAACATAAAAAGAGAAGCCTAAGCTTCTCTCATCTCAAATGAAAATCAAGATTTTTGGCATTTAGTCACTTGACTTAAGCTCCACTATCTTTAAATATTCTTTTTACATTATTTCAACAATAGTCCTTTTAACATTCACTTTTTTTGCTTCATTTTCATCAAAGTCTGCTAATATACCCTTACCATCGCCTACTTTTTCTAATAGATCATGCCCTTTATATATTTCAATTTCCTGCGAGAACCAGCAATCCTGCTTTGCAAAACAAATTTCATGATTTTCAAAGCAAAAAATAATAGCCTTAGTGTCCCACATATCGTATTCTACATTCTGCTCAAACATTAAAGTTGTATGATCATTAACTAATATTATTTTGTGAATTATTTCGTTAACATTTGTTTCGTTGATAACGTTATTAATTCTAGGTTCAATAGCATCCCATTTTGAATTAGCGATACGGAATACTGTAGCTTCATTATCTAACGCAAGAAAATCCATTGCCTCATATTCATTAGTCAATTCAAACACTTTACCGTCTATTTCAAGTCCTAAGATAGCAGTCACAGAATTTGTATAAAAAAATTCTGCATGTTTATACTTAGTTAAGTTTTTCCCAATGAACGATTTTATTAATGCTGTATCAAATCTGAAATCATATTGCTTCATTTCTTCTCATCTTCCTTTCCAAAATGAATTTTTTGTGTTTTTATACCACCAGAATCTGTACTTCTCGAAATATTTATATTCACAGCAGGATAGTTATCAGATTTTGTAATAGGTCTGAAAGTTATAATACTTCCATCAGCCATATATGTTATTTTACCTTTTCCATTATCTAAATCCATTTCTATACCACCAAACGAAATCTTTTTATAGAAATCTTTTCCTATGTTCACCGGATCATTTCCATAAATAACTCGAACTCGACTACTAGTCCCTTTATCACCAAAATATCCATTCTGATATTTAAACGAACTTTTAAGACCATTAAGATTATCAATAATACCGTGATAACTTTGCGCTCCACCCTTATAACTAACCCCCATATGTTAAACCTCTTTCATATGAGTCATTTCAAATTCACTAGGAAATCTGTGAAATTTTGTAAGACCTTCAAATTCTTTAAATATTGATTTTGGCATGCACCCATGAACTATAACATCAGTAGGTTCCAAAACTTCTATCATTTTAGATAGCCCATTTTTAAAATTTTCTTTTTGCTGTTTGGACTTACAACATCCGTGCGTACTAACAGATACTATATACCTCTTTGGTATGCCTAAAAAACAGAATTCATAGCTTTTTTCATTTGTCCATCTAACATTTGGTATTACAGGAATACCTTTCTTAGCAAAGAAAAAAGCAATTGCTCGATTCATATATGTGCTAGTTTCTAATAAACATTTAGAATTATCAATAAACATAGTTGGATCTGGTGAAATTATCCCATCATATGTCTTAAATAACTCAACGTATTTCTCAGGGTGAGTTAATATACTTTTAAAATATTTATCATGCACATAAAAATGAACATATTTATTTCTGTCAATGTTCTTTCTTGATTTAGTAAATGGGACCAACTCTTTTGGCACTTGAAGGTTATTCATATTTTGTAACACTGGAATACCTGCTTCTCCAATAAAAGTAGCTCCTTCCACTAAAAAATTGTTAAAATCATCATCGTATATTAGTTTTTTCATTCTATAAACACTTCCTTCCTATATAAATATACTTTGACATAACTTACTCGGAAGTGTTATTATACATGTGTAATTTCTTGGAAACATTTCCGAGTATGAATTCATTATTTGCTGCAACAAATAATGAATTCTTTTTTTTATTCTCATAATTTCATCACCTCCTCAATAAAAGGGTTTGTTTTCAATCTAGTTACTGCAATAACCAAATTAGTGAAAACCACTACAAACGCCCTTTTTCTCTCTCTGAGATAGCATGTTCAAGTTGAATTTTCGCAGCTTTTTTAGATACATTACATGCATTTACAATCTCATCAATTGACATGTCTATAACTAAATGAGATCCCATCAGCATTTCTGCTGCAAAGTAATTTGCTTGCCATTCAGCACTTTTGTACGCAGGAAATCTTTCATTCGTTCTAGCAAAAACCAGCGCTTCACCATCATGCAAAAATAAATGTCCTATTTCATGAGCAATAGTAAATAAATCTTTAGATGATCCTTCTAATGCTTTTAAATACACACTAGTCTTAACTTTCACAATTTTTAAGTTATGATCAGTATAAGCTTCAACACCATTAAGTTCATCGTCTTCAACATATAAAAATCTATAATCATGAAAAATTTTAGGAATTATTTGTTCCCAAAAAAACATAATCGGAAATTGCAAACGATCGTAAAAGTCACAGTGTTTTTTGATTGTATTTACAATTTCCCTTATATCCATCATGCTTCTAGCTTTTACAATGTGATCGATCATTTATTTTCCTCCAATAGTTTCTTTATTTTTAATAGTGTATCATCATCGATATTTTCAATTCTACGGGCAAATCGATATGTAAGCTCTGTCTGACTTTTATTTAGTTTATCTAAATATATAGTTGTCTCCTTATTGGCTTCCATACTTGCTATTCGTAATTCCTCCTCCTGTTCTTTTGTTAAATGATAATTTTCAATTATTTTTTCTATCAATGAATCAGTCATTTTTTTCGTTTCATTTTCAACAGCAGATAAAAAAGAAATTGATACCCCTGTCTTTGAAGCCATATCTTTTAAATACTCATCGTTTTCAAGTCTCAATCTTCTTAAAAACTTCGCTAATCTTCCTTTCATCTTTCATCCTCCATCTTTGCACAATCATAATTCTAACATATGTCACTTAATAATTCAACCATTATGGTTGAATTATTATTCTTTTTTGTGTAACCAATAAATTGATTATACAAGAATATATCTCCTCTTATGAAAAAGATACAAGATGAATGATAAGAGTTTACTATCATTTACTTTCTTAAGGAAGTGATCCTCTATTTGAAATGATGAAAAAATATCGTGATATAGTTAAGAATATCGATTATGTATTTGATAGAACTAATGATTCGTAATACCTTACAGAGTAATTAATTATATATTGCATAGAATAAATTGAGTAAGCCAATCTATTTTTTATGCACAAAAAAGAGGAGAGCCGTAAGGCTTTCCTCTAAGTGGTTTTAAGAATTATTTCTTAGCGAATGGAGATTCGTAATCGTAGATTGTTTCTAGGATAGTTTCCATATCTTTAACCATAGGCATTCTTGGGTTAGCAGGAGTACACTGGTCTTCGTATGCGTTCATAGCGATTCTATGTACTGATTCTTCCCAATCAGCTTTGCTGATGTTCTGTGACTTAACGTTTACAGCACCACCAACTTTTACCCATAACTTTTCAACAGCCTGTGCGAACATTTCAACACCTTCTGCATCAGTCTTTGGATGTAAGCCGATTAATTCAGCTAATTCTCTATATTTCTTATCTGCCTTATAGTCTTCAATCTTTGGCCAGATGTTTAACTTAGTTGGAACTGTACCATTGTATCTGATTACATGTGGTAATAACATACCGTTAGTACGTCCATGAGGAATATGCCATTCTCCACCGATCTTATGAGCTAATGAGTGGTTCATTCCTAAGAATGCGTTAGCGAATGCCATACCTGCAATTGATGCAGCGTTATGCATCTTGATTCTAGCATCAGGATCACCTTCAAGTACTGACTTTTCAAGGTTTTCGAATACTAACTTAACAGCCTGTTTAGCCCAACCATCAGTGAAGTCAGAAGCTAAGATTGAAACATATGCTTCAATAGCATGAGTTAATACGTCGATACCAGTATCAGCAGCGATTCTTGGTGGCATAGACATAGCGAATTCAGGGTCAACAATTGCGATTGTTGGAGTTAAAGCGTAGTCAGTTAATGGATATTTCTTGTTTTCCTTAGTATCAGTGATAACTGCGAATGGAGTTACTTCTGAACCTGTACCTGAAGTAGTTGGGATACATACTAACTTAGCTTTCTTACCAAGTTCTGGGAACTTGAATGCTCTCTTTCTGATATCCATGAATTTCTGCTTGATGTCATCGAAGTTAACTTCTGGATGTTCATACATTAACCACATAACTTTAGCAGCATCCATTGAAGATCCACCACCGATAGCAATGATTGTATCAGGCTGGAAGCTCTTCATGATTTCAAGACCCTTAAGAGTCATATCTAAAGATGGATCTGGTTCAACGTCGATGAATAAGTCAACGTCTACTTTGTTACGTCTTCTTCTGATAACGTCTTCGATCTTTCCTACATAACCAAGGTCATACATACCTCTGTCTGTAACGATCATTGCTTTCTTCATTTCCTTCATATCTCTAAGATATCTGATTGAATTTCTTTCGAAATAAATCTTTGGAGGAAGTTTAACCCATTGCATATTGTTGTTACGTCTCCCTATTCTCTTAATGTTTAGTAAGTTAATAGCACTTACGTTGTTTGATACTGAGTTATGACCATAAGAACCACAACCAAGTGTTAATGAAGGTAAGAATGCGTTGTATACTGAACCGATACCACCGAATGTAGATGGAGCGTTTTCAATAATACGGATAGCTTTGATTCTCTTACCGAATGCTTTAGAAATTTCATGATTAGTAGTATGGATTGCAGCTGAATGTCCTAAACCGTTGAATTCAACAGTCTGAGCAGCCTTTTCAATACCATCTTCAGTAGAGTTTGCTTTGATCATACCTAATACTGGAGAAAGTTTTTCTCTAGTCATTGGTTCGTTAGGACCGATTTCCTTAACTTCACAAACTAAGATCTGAATATCATCAGATACTTTGAAACCAGCCTGTTCAGCGATCCAAGTAGCGTTCTTACCTGGAACGATGCTGTTTAATCGAGCTTCATTTACGTTTTCACTGTATGCTGTTGCACCGAACATGAACTGTTCAAGTTTCTTCTTTTCTTCAGCATTACAGAAATGTACATGATAACGACCAAGTTCTTTCTTGAATTCATCATAGATTTCGTGGTCTACAACAACTACCTGTTCAGATGCACAAATCATACCGTTATCGAATGATTTTGATAAATAAATATCGTTTGCTGCCATTTTGATTTTACAAGACTTTTCTACGTATGCAGGAACGTTACCAGCACCTACACCTAAAGCAGGTTTACCACAAGAGTAAGCAGCCTTAACCATTGCGTTACCACCAGTAGCTAAGATAGTAGCAACACCTGGATGATTCATTAATGCACTAGTTGCATACATAGTTTTCATTGGTAACCACTGGATTACGTTCTTAGGAGCACCAGCTTTTACAGCAGCATCTAACATTACCTTAGCAGCCATAACTGAACAGTCATGAGCACCTGGGTGGAATGAGAAGATGATTGGGTTTCTAGTCTTCATAGCGATTAAAGACTTAAAGATAACTGTAGAAGTTGGGTTTGTTACTGGAACGATACCACAAACAACACCAACTGGTTCAGCGATTTCAGTGATACCAGTAAGTGGATCTTCATTAATAATACCTACAGTCTTTGTATGACGCATGTTGTTAGTAACATATTCACAAGCGAATAAGTTCTTAACAGCTTTGTCTTCAAATACACCACGGCCAGTTTCTTTTACTGCAGCTTCTGCAAGAACACCGTGTTTATCAAGACCAGCAACTGACATCTTTGCTACGATGTAGTCAACAGTTTCCTGATCAAAACCTTCGAATTCGTCTAATGCTGTTAATGCGTTATTAACTAACTCATCAATGCAAGCATCAGTCTTTTCTTCTGTCCATTCTTCAACTTTCTTTTCGACTTTCTTATCAGCCATTTTTATATCCTCCATTGACCAAAATATTTCTTCTTCATATTTTGTAAGTTCACTATACATGACTTCTTGTGAAAAAACAAGCATACTTTTGTGAAAATTTACACAATTTGTACATAGCATTTACTGAAAACGTTTGCAGTTTAGGGATATCCGATTAGCTATTTTTATGCTTAGTTTTTATCAAAAATTTAAATTATAAATATTTTTTATAGTGATAGAATACTCTCAAAAATGTGAACGTTTTCTTCTAGCATCTTTCGCTGAATGTATCTACTGTCTTTAAAATCTCTCTCGCAACATTCATCTTATCCTTAAATAAGGCACTCATACTACCAATTGACTTGAAAGGATCTTGTAATAAGACCTTCTTGTCTTCAATGAAACCATTCTTCACAATATAATCTACTAATAACTCTACAAAGTGAATCTGTCTAGAATTCAAACTCTGATCATCTAAGAAACGTGAGAACTCAGCCATAGCGGCTTGTCTGTCTAATCCTACAATCTTTCTAATTAATCTAGTGATAGGTGTATCACCAAAGTGTAATCGATAATCGTCTTTGCTTCCTAAGTCTATCCATAATAAGTTTTCTAGATGTTTCATCTCATCTGGAGTAATGACTTGATTATGTCTGAGCTTATAGATAGCCTCATCATCTTCATGTGCTTTTAAATAATGCTGGACTTTCTCTTTATAGTTTTCTAATCCTTCATCATTATAGAAAGCATCATTCATCTTTGTTTCAATGATTTCATCTTCAAAGTGTGTATCTATAGGATCTCTCTTTGGGCCAACATCTAAGTATTTAACTAGATTTCTAATTTTCTCACGTAGTACTTCTAGATCAAAATAGTTGGCCGTCTTCCAGTAATCAGGATCTTTGGCACATTTCAAATATTCCGCATTATCCGCAATATCAGGTATAGTTTGTTTTTTATACAATTCATCAGTAATCATAATAACCTTATTGATGACCTGACTTGCATCATAATGATTGAGATATGCCATTTCAATCATATACAACTGTCTATCAAAAAACTTTGCTCGTTTATCTTCATCATGAATCACAACAAGAGAAGATAATTCATCTTTAATATAGTGTGTATCCATCTCATTGAGATTATTCCAGTTATCTGGATTTTTATATTGATGTACATATTTTAAATGAAGCTTTACATTAAAACTGTCTTCATTAAGTCCTTGAATATAACCTGACATCTCTTTGATCTGTTTATTGATTTCATCTACATAATCCTGATTGGATGCATTTTGTTCGAGTGCATAAAGAATATCAACACGTAACTTATAGATACGCTGAGAGAGTGATTCTATAATGCCTGATTTCTCAGGGCGTTGGTCTACTCTGAAGTAATCCATATTTCCTAGGTAATCAAATATCAAGAATCCTTTCTTGTCATCTCCTGGACCAAACAAGTCTTTTCTTAGTCTTGTTCCTCTTCCAATCATCTGCCAGAATTTTGCTTTACTTCTTACTTTCTTAAAGAACACAAGATTCACAATATCTGGTACGTCTATTCCTGTATCTAGCATATCTACACTGATAGCTATTTGGGGATAACTGTCTGTTTTGCTGAATCGATCTATCGCATTTTGTACAAATTTTGTATTAAATGTAATCACTTCAGCAATCTTCCCCTTATATTCAGGATAGAGTATATCGAATCTCTCTTTAATTTTATTGGCATGATTTTGATTGGCAGCGAAGATGATGCTTTTTCCTATCTTATCTCCTCCTTCAATTTTAATACCATGTTCCATTAAATCTCTGATCACAGTATCAATAGTATTAATATTAAAGACAAACTTATTCATATCACTTGATGTAATTTTATCTTCATCAGGGAAGTGTTCTTCAAACTCCTTCTTCTCTTCTTCTGATAAATCATCATAGTAAATACCTTCTTCTAAGAACTTCATTTTAGTTTCATATGAATGGTAGCTGACTAAGTATTTGTCTTTGACAGCTGTTTCATATTCATAAGCATATGTAGGGACACCTGTTTCTAAATCAAATATAGAATACGTGTTAGCTCCTATACTATCTTTAGGTGTAGCTGTTAAACCTATAAGTAATGCATCAAAGTAATCAAATATATCTTTATATTTGTTGTAAACACTACGATGGCTTTCATCAAGAATAATCAAATCAAAATGTCCTGGGGTGAATAAACGATTACCATCTTTACTTCTTGTTTCATCAATCGCATTCATCATTGTAGGATATGTACTAAAGATCATTCTTGATACTTCTGGGTCTTCTTTGTTTTCACATAGATTACAAGTAGTCAGGGAAGGAAGAAGGTTTACAAAGTTCTTCTTTGCCTGATTCACTAATGCAGTACGATCAGCAAGGAATAGTATATTTTTTGCCCAATCTGCTTTAGTCAGTACATCTACTAAACTAATCGCAACACGTGTTTTACCACTCCCTGTTGCCATGACAAGTAATGCTTTACGACTTCCTTTTTCAAAATCTTCACAAGTTCTTACAATGGCTTCTTTCTGGTAATAACGGTTTGTGATGGCATCCTGTATAACAGGTTTAGAAATACTTCTACGAGTATCTCTTCTATCTATGAGCAACTGTGTTTCATCTTGCGAAAAGATGGAAGAAATCTTTCTGTCAGGATACATCATGTCATCCCAGATAAATGTTTCAAAACCATTTGTATAAAATATAACAGGTCTTAATCCATATTCTTGTTCAATACAGTCTGCATAAAGTTTTGCCTGGTTACGTCCAACACGAGGATCTACACTTGTTTTCTTCGCTTCTATAACAGCAATGATCTTTCCTGTTTTTCCACGTAATATATAATCTACAAAGCCATCTTGAGATTCTGTTGGCATATGATGAACAGGATATTCTTCTTCTACATTTGTATCAAAATCCCATCCTGCTTCCTTCAACATTAAATCAATATAGAGTTTTCTTGTCCTCCATTCAGGAATCTTATTCACATCAACATATTCAACAGCTTTATCTTCTTTTCTCTTAGCTGCCCCTTGTTTTCTTAATTCCTCATTTTCAGCAACTAATCTAGCAAGTTCTTCTTTTTGTTTTTCTTCTTTTTCTTTCTGTTTATTAAGAATATCTCTTACCTGTTCCTTAAGATCCTTATTCACAAACATATGTGTTTGATCTGGTAACTTAGTAGGATCAAATTCAGGTAATTGTTCTTGATAGTCTATTCCATAAGAATAGTTCATCCAGTTAACAAGTCTATAGAGATTATTTAAAGCAAGAACTGCTTCTTCTCTTTTTACTTTTCTACTTGTATGTACTGCAAAATTCCCTAAAGTAATAACGTATCTAATTCCTTCATAGATTTCTGTTGGAATAATTTGTTTAAATGTATATTCATTGACTAAAGCACTTAGATTATCTCTATAAGGCATCTGTAAGTCTATGTCATTCTTATACATGTAATGTACTGCTTGTTCTAATGCACGTCTTGTAAGTATTGCACAGTTAGCAGGTGATACCATTAATCCTTTTTCTGCTTCTATACATGTAGAAGCAAAATCCTGGAATTCTGTTTTGTTTTTTAAAAAAGTAAAGTTCAACAGTACCATCTCCTTTATATTTCTATTATATCCTAAAAAAGAACTTTATTGGGAATAAAAGATGAATGAGTTATTGGAATTACTTGAAAAGTCTAAAGAGGATATTAGAAATGGTAGAGTAGCACCTATAGAGGATACTTGTGAACTACCCCGACTTACGCTTCGCTTAGAAGTCAGGGCTTCTTGCTTCAACCACCACTGCCTGGCTGATAACCTTACGGTACTGTCAGGACTAAATGATGTCTACAAGCGTTATATTCGGCTAATTCCTAGCCTATATGTTTTATACTGATTTCAGTATACGTAAGCCTTCAAGCTTTATGTTGATGGCTGCATTCTGATCTCTGCTCATTATAAGACCACATTCACAGCTCATTGTTCTGATGCGCAGATCCTTCATCTCTCTGTGGACTTTGCCACAGCAGTGACAGATCTGACTTGATGGAAACCACTTATCTACATTGACAAGATATTTCCCTCTATCATCAAGCTTATAGGCCAGCATGTTTATGAATAATCCATAGCCATTGTCCATAGTAGCCTTGCCATTTCCAAAGCCCCTGTTAGACATAGCCTTCATATCAAGACTTTCAACACATACGACATCATACTGATTGGCGATCTCAGTAGATAACTTGTGTAGCTTGTCAAGTCTCTGGTTGGCTATATGTCTATGAATCTTGTTCACCTTGCGGAGCTGCTTAAGATAGTTGTTGGATTTCTTCTCACCTTTCTTAGCACCCTGCATACGTGAAAGCTTTCTCTGCGCCTTTGCAAGCTTCTTCTGGCTTTCACGATAATAATTATGGTTATTGCCGATATTGCCTTTATCGTCTACATAGAGCCCATTAGAGGCATAATCTAAACCTATGGCATTATCAGACTTTCTAACCTTTACGACATTCTTCTCATACTCGAATAATACAGAAGCATAGTATGTGCCATCACCTTCCTGGGATATCGTAACAGACTTGATAACCCATTCAGCCTCAGGCTGTCTATGGATGACTGCCTTCACTCTTCCTATCTTAGGAAGTTTTATACTATTTCCAATGATAGCGACAGTACCCTTCTGATTATTTGTAGTATATGATTTTCTACTGCGCTTTGCAGACTTGAATCTAGGAAATCCAGTCTGCTTCTTACGCAGCTTATCAAAATGATTTCTAAATGCAGCCTGCAGATTCAATTGAACATTGGCAAGTGCAAGACTATCCACTTCCTTAAGGAAGGGATAATCCTTCTTATACTTGGCAGGTGTCACAGCAACAAACTTGCCAGTCTCCTTGTAGCTTTCAATCTTATCGTTAAGCATGAGATTATAGACCTTACGACAGCAGCCGAAGGTCTTTGCAAACATAATTCTCTGATCAGCGTTTGGATACAGTCTGTACCTTATTGCCTTGTTTGCCATCCTTACCTCCCTGGGATTGTATGAACTGGTGGATGATGTCTACTGTTGCATTACCTGTAGTCAGTAGACAGAAACTTGGTGACCAGAACATCTCCTTCCAGAGGGATTTGCGTATCTCTGGAAACTCCTTCTTGATGAGCCTGCTGCTTGCAGATTTATAAGCGTTGATGAACTTGCTTATCTCTGAATTAGGCTGTCCTCGAAAGAGGATATGAACATGGTCGGCATCGTGATTCCACTCATCCAATGAGATATTATATCTGACAGATAGATTCTCAAACATCTCCCTGAGACGATTTGAGATCACATCATCTATCACCTTATTGCGATGTTTAGTGCATATTATAAGCTGATAATTCAGTAAGAATACTGAATGGTTATTATTATCTAATTTCATAGTATTTATGGCCTTTTTTCGATTTATTTCTGATTACATATATATTATACTACTAGCTGACAATAAAGGCAAAACAAAACGCCGTGTTTACCGCAATTCATCCAGCCACCTATAGAGGTGGGGGAATTCTTGCTCGCGGCGTGTTAAAGAATTGAGAGATATGTTAGGTAGTGGTGATTAGCAGCTAAGGCTGCTTTTTTATTATATAAAAGGCAGGATTGGTCCTGTCTAAGATAAATTTCAATGATGATATCTAAATCCTATATTGTCTTTTGAATCTTTTAGCACCGGTATTATAAATAGATTCAAGTGTTGATTTGTCATCATTTATTTCAGCAATGACTATTTCAACCTTCTCTTTTGGAATAAAAATAGTAAATGGAAGTTTGATAGCTGAGATTTCTTTTAACAAATTTGAAATCAATTCTTTTTCACTCCATCCAAAGTCATCACTCATATTTTTTATTCTTTTTGTGATTGCCGGTGCCATTGTTACAATTGATTTTTCGTAAGGAAAAAAGGTTTCACTATATATAGATAAATAATCCATACTAAAACCATTGCATAATCCACTTAAATCATATGCAATTACCTCACAAAACAATTTAAAGGCGCCTTTTTCATTATGTTCTTCAACAAGAAAATTTCCCATTTCTAATTTAACATTTCTATAAAGTCCAAAATCTCTACTCTCAATATACTTGATACATTCTTCATTGAAATATTGCCAGATTTTATCACGATAGTTTCTATAGGGAGGTGTTTGTACTTTTTCTGTAAGAGTCCATATATCCAGACCTTTAATTTTATGATTATGTATATAAGGAATCCATTCATATTTTTTCAACAACGCTTCCCCTTTTGATGTATATTTATATGGTTTTTCAGGAAATAAGATATCTAGTTCTTCTTCTGAAATATTTTCTAGAATACGTTCAATCATTTCTGACTTTTTTCCTGACGCTTTTAATCCATGAGACTGAAGAACGGGTTTTAACTCAGATATCTTTTTCTTTGTAAGTCTGTTTGCTGAAAAATCTATTTCTATAAAACCATCCTTTTCAAGTTTTGAAAGAATTGATTGAACATCCTTAATTCCATATTCATAAGACCAGAATTTTGGAAACTTGTTACCAAATGTACAATAATAACTTGCATAGCTTAGAACAAGAACTTCATGTGGATATAAGGAATCACAAGTAGGCATTTTACCACTTATTCCCTTTTCAATAGGAAACGCATTATCTTGAATTTTATTTAATAAATCAGAACCATCTGATTTCGCTTTACTTACTTCTTTTTTCTTAAAAAAATCGCTAAGTTTATGAAAAATGTTGCTACTAGATCATTAAATTTAACTTAACGCCTATTTTTCTACTTTATAGCCACCTAACTCAAATCATCATTTCTCGAACAGTTGTAAAATGATCTTAAAAGGTCAGGTGAGTGCTATGATAACTGAAAACCAGGTAAAAAACTATTTAAGATCTAAGGATAAGGATTATGTAAATAAACTTATCGAATCATTATATGAACAGGATGATGAAGACATTGATCCATCTCATAAGGCATGCCCTATATGTGGTTCAGTCCATTTCAAGAAGAATGGAAAAGATAAGAACAGACATCAGAGATATATCTGTCTTGACTGTCACAAGTCTTTTAGTGATAGAACCAACACCTTATTCTACTGGTCTCATTTTACTTTGGACCAGTGGCTTCACTTCATTGAACTGGAACTATATAAAATGCCTCTAGAGGGTGAGGCTCAAGTCTTAGAGACAAGCAAGACGACCTGCTTCTATATGCGTCATAAACTTTATCATGCAGCATCTGAAATCATGGGTCATCAGAAATTATCTGGTGAAGTTGAAATAGATACACAGTATAAAAGTATAAACCTAAAGGGAACACGTCCTCAAAATATGCCTAGATACTCAAAGAAAAGAGGTAAACAGGCTGCATATAGAGGAATATCTCATCACAAGGTTGCCATTGTCTGTGCTACAGATGAAAATGATCATATGATGATGCAGGTATCAGGTCTTGGAAGTGAGTCATTCGATAAATATAAAGCGAATAAAGACTACTTTAAGGATGTGGAAGAGTTCATATCAGATTCAAAGGCAAGCATACAGCAGTTTGCCAACTATCTTGAAGCAGTAAACAATAAGATAAAGACATCTCCTTTAGAGAAGAGATATCTTACTGATGATGGTAAATCATTAGGAGCTGTCAATGAGATGATGACAGAAGTAAGCTCAATGATACAGACAACAAGAGGCGTTGGCACCAGATACATACAAGGTTATCTAGATTTCCTGCTTCTTAAGAAGCAGGCTAAGTATACATTCAAGAGAAAGGAAATGGCATCTGAGATTCTAAGAATGATGATGGATACTGAGGCTTTCAGTAATGAAATGGTAAGAGCTACACCTATGCCTATTTCACTTAAGGAAGCATATTACGAATATCGTTATGGTATATTCGCTGAATAAGATTACTCAAAGCAACAATTTTCTTAAATTGAGCGAAAAAAATTAAATAAACTCATTGCAACCACCTTTCTCACGTTCATTCTATAAAATCACTTATTCATTTCTCATAATGAATAACCAACTACTATTAAATAACTCTGATTAAGCATCTATTACATCAAACTCATCAAATGATTTTCTTGAACTTGGATTACATAACGCCGTGTCCTGTAATGACTTTTTCAAATTATCACAGCAAGGTTTAAATGATAAATAAGTTATTCCTCCACCAACAACACCACCAACTACAGGAATTGCTTTTCTAAAGAAACCAGCAAAAACCTGTTTAGTCATACACACACTAAACCATCTTGAGATTTTCTTTACAATAGGATAGAAAGTGCCTTTTGTTAGTGCTTTTTGTAATAGTTTTTTCTCTACTCCTTTTCCTAACGCATTAGAAAGTATCTTAATGCTTGCAACTGAGCCCTCTACTCCATACATTACACCCAAACATAAAGTAATAAGATTCATAGTCTCGTCATCAATATTCACACCATTTTCAACATTTATTTCAGGAAAACCATACAGATATAACAATTTCTGTATAGCTCTTAGCATATACCCATAATATTGAGCAATATCTGTTGGCAATGTAGCAAACATAGCGACTCCACCAGGAGCACCCAATGCTAAGGAAATACCACTTACACAATTTCTTTCATATTGGATTACTTGATCTGCTATATTATCAATTTCTTCAACTGTTATACCTGCATGTGCTGGATTGAACTTTACTGCGTCTTGAATAACATCATTTGCATAGTTTTTCATAAATTGCTTTCTCAAAAAGTCTTCTCGATCAATACGAACACCCGGTATTCTTAGCCCAAGAATAATTATATCTTCAGTATCCACTCTTCCATCTTTATTAATATCTAAAGCATCAAATACTTTATCCTTAGAATCAAAAACAATATCTTTGCCTTTTGAAACAGCCTTTTTAACTTCATTTCCTGTATTTTCAATAACATCTTCCAATTTAATTTTATTCATTAGAAATACCCCCACTAATAATATTCATACAATAATTTTAGCACGTTATGCTTATGAATTGAGATTTTATTGATATATTGACATATAATCACAACTAATAAAATAAAAACCATAAATCGTTCAATAGTAACTTAATTTGTTTTATTGCTAATAGTTCACGTAACCTTGATTTATCGACTTCTTCTACGAATGATGCGAACTGATTTTGGAGTTCAATTGGTGCCATTATAAGTTCTACATTTTTGAGCATGCCTGCATTCACTACATTCATAGTCGAATGTCCAGATGCTGAATTCAGTATTTTTTGTAAATCATCACTTCCAAAAAAATATTTGAAATATATTGGAATAATAAATTCTGCATCAAATGCTATTTTCAACAGACGTGGATTGATTATCCCAGGTTCAAAATTCTCTGGCATAATCATTGTTTTTCCGCATGTACCTACCAAACTTATCAGTATATCTCCTGCATGAACCTCGCAACTTTTTAAACTGTTAAATCTATCTTCATTAATATAATAATCTCCAAAAGTAGGATCATTTTTTATCACTTGTTCTTGTCCATATATTTTAAAGCCCTTTTTTACATAAAATTCTTTTTTTAAAGATGAGCCGAAAGGTCCTGCTTTAATTGAAGCTTTTCCTTCTTTTATCAAATTACCTATTTTGACTTTTGGATATCTTGTTATCTTATCCGTTGGACGACCAAACATCTCCACAAATCGGGCTTTGACCAATTCATCTAATAGTGCTAGTTCTCTTTCATAATTATTTATAGTACTAGAAACGTTATCTAACACTTCGATGATTTTCTTTTGCTGACGCAAAGGAATCACTGGAATTTTAAATTTTCGAAGTAAAGATAAGTTAATATTATTCTGAGCAACTCCTCTACCTAGATTGTTTACATCTTTCTTTTTTGATTTCAAATAATAATATAAATACTCTTTTAAAATATTCGAATCTTCTTTTAAAGATAATCCTGCTATTGCTTGGTTTGTACATGCATCGATTTTTAAAATTCCAACTTCTCCTAATGTTGCAAATATCGAATATAAAATAGTATCACGTTTTAACATTTTTGTAGAAGAGTTATTTAAACCTTCTTCTGTTATAAATTCTTCAGCAGAATCTATATACTTCGATTTCATATCTTTAATTTTTATCCAAGGTATATTTCCATTATTCCAATAATTAGGCTTTGATCTAGAAGGAGTTCCCCCAGATACAATTGTACATATTTCTTCAAGTTTTACATATTCCACCCTAACTCTACAAATGCAGATTTGCATTTAATCATAAAATCAGGATTTATAGAGACCTTCCCCTCTCAATTTCTCACCCTATTAAGCCACAAACTTTCTATGTGACTCTTTTACATTATTCTGATTAACCATAGCATAATGCATAGTCGTATCTATCTGTGAATGACCTAATAAACTCTGTACCTGTTCAATAGGCATTCCCTTATCTATAGCTCTAGTAGCTACTGTTCTTCTAAACTTATGTGGATGTACTCTATGAATACCTAAACGTCTACCTAAATTCCTTAATCTTATCTCTACACCACTGATCTGTAATCTATTAAAAGGTTTATCTAAAGAGACGAATAATGCTGGATTATCGTCTGTTCGGCTCTTTAGATAATTCTTTAAGTGTATTTTTGTTCTTGCATCAAAGTATACAGGTCTTTCCTTATTTCCCTTACCAAACACAACACATTCTCTATTCTCAAAATCTATATCTTCTATATTAATATTCACTAGTTCTCCTACTCTCATACCTGTAGAAGCCAACAAATCAATAATAGCTAAGTCTCTTAAATTATCACAACTATCTCTTAAACACTCTAAAGACTCATCAGATAAAGTTTCTTTAATCACTTTATCTGTCTTTATCTTATGAATTCTTTTCATAGGACTCTTAAGAATATAGTTTTCTTCTTCTAGCCAAGAAAAGAAACTACTTAGATTTCTTCTTATATTATCAATACTTACCTTAGAACAATTGTTTATCTTCTGATAATCAGTGAGATATGTTCTTAAATGATCTGTAGTCATATGTGTGAAATGTATATCTGTTCTATTCTCCAACATTACTAAAGTAGACTTATAGTATTGAGTTGTTCTTTTTGAACATCCTTCTATCTCTTTAGATGCAATAAACTTATCTATGAGTTCCATATTAGAATATTCAAAAATATCCTGAATACTATCTTCCTGCATAATAAAAGTTACGTTATCCAGACAAGACTTTAATGTTCTATGTAACATTTCCATCTGTGCATTGTCTAGATAACGTAACAATTTCTGTTCAATTTCTTTAATAATAGTTTCTTTCATGTTGATAACCTCCGTTACCAACATCATCTACACCCTTATTAAACAAATTTATTCAATTATATTAACCAAAATACTCTTGCATTAAACTATCAAATAGTTCTTGTGATGCTTCTAATGACTTCTGTATACGAGACCTTGATTTATCGATTTCTTGTACGAATGATGCGAACTGGTTCTGGAGTTCTAGAGGAGGAACAGGAATTGATATTTCTCCTATTTTTTTAGCGGATGGCAAATGTACTAAACAGGCATTACGAGCTTCTTTCTTCATAAGTCCTAGCATATAAAAATCCCAAATATTTTCAAAATATTTATCATTGATTTTATCATTTTGCAATGTCAGTCTTAATAAAGAAGGAGAAATTACACCCTTTTCCATATTCTCATCAAGTTTTAAATACTTACCTAAAGTTCCATCACAAGTAATAATATAATCATTTGGAAATAATTCAAATCTTGATACTTTTCTATCAAAGTATTCTTTTGATATATAATACTCTCCAAGTGATTGATTTTTTTGAATAGCATTTATTTGAATATACACTTTATATGTATCTTCTCCTTTTGGAACAAACAAATCTTTTTTCATGTCACTTCCGAAAGGACCTTTTGTCATTCTTGCAACCAAATCATTAAACTTTACAGAACTATATTTAAACTCAATATTAGGATCCCCAAACATCTCCACAAATCGGGCTTTGATAAGCTCATCTAATAAATCTAATTGTTCTTGATACTTCTCGATTATTCCCTTCAAACTAGTAAGTCTATATGAAATTTCTTTTTGATAATCTAAATCAGGATACGGAATAACAACATTATCAAAGTCTTTCTTTGTAATGTGTTTCATTGTGGCTCCATGTGTCTTTAAAGACATCTTATCTAAACTGTATTCAACAGCGTACATGAAATATAATTTGTCAATTTCAACTTTATCAAATACAACTTTAAAGATATGTTGATTTAATAATGCTTTACCACGATTCCAAAGATATACACCTAAACTGGCAGACCAAGAAATTAATACATCTCCATCATTTAACTCTATTTTCTTAGGGTAATCTCCATTGTAATATCCCAAGTCATAAGCATTACCAGTGAGATCTTGTATTCTGATTATAGGTAATCCTTCACTACCTCTCTGTTCTGGCTTAAATGCATAACCATTTATATAAGTAGCTATATCACCAAGTTTTTTATACTCCACGCTTCCCTACAAATGCAGATTTATCATCTACATTTAACTCCTTTCTAGTCCTTCAATAAAGACTTTAATTCCTCAATACTCTCTTCTATCTCTTTATTAAGTGCTTCAATATCACCTAATATCTCATGAGTAGGACGATACTCAACCTTCTCATAAACAATCTCTTTATATTTATTAATAGAAAGATCATAATCATTCTCTGCAATCTCTTCCTTAGGTACAAAGAAACTTTGTTCTGTTCTCTTTCTATCTTTTTCTTCATCTAAATGTTCATATCTATGAATAATATCAGGAATATCATTCTCTTCTACTGGTGAACGCTTATCATCTAATGAAAGACCATCAGCTTTCATATCATAGAACCAGACATTATCAGTACCACCTGTAGTTGTCTTAGTAAATACCAATATAGCTGTAGATACACCTGCATAAGGTTTAAATACACCACTAGGCATAGAAATAACTGCATGTAACTGGTTATTCTCTACTAGTTCTTTTCTAATACTCTTATGGGCTTTACTAGAACCAAATAATACACCATCAGGTACGATACATGCACATCTACCACCAACCTGTAATGAACGTAAGAATAACGCAATAAATAACAATTCTGTCTTCTTAGTCTTACATACAGATAATAAGTTTTCTGCAACTACCTCATAGTCTAATGACCCTTTGAACGGTGGATTAGCTAAAATAAGAGAGTACTTATTTTCATCAATATTCTGTTGTGAAAGGCTATCTCTATATTCTATTTGTGGATTATCTACATAATGAGAAATAAGGTTCATAGCCCCAATTCTAAGCATTGTAGAATCCATATCAAAACCATTAAACATCTTATTATTAAAATGTTCTTTAAGTTTATCATCTAAGAATAATTCTTCATGTTTTTCTCTTAAGTATTCTTCAGCACCAATAAGGAATCCTGCAGTACCCATTGCTGGATCACATATTGTATCTGTAGGTACGGGTTTTACAAGATTAACCATCATATTAATGATATGTCTAGGTGTTCTAAACTGTCCATTTGTACCTGAATTATTAAGCTTATTTAATAGGTATTCGTATAAATCACCTTTTATATCTGCTTCTTCTGTATTCAGTCCTTCTATTCCTGTCACTACTTTCTGAAGTAAGTTTGGTGTAGGAATCTTAAAAATGGCATCTCTCATAAATCTTGCATAAGAAGATTCACCATCACCTTTTAAATTCTTAATGAATGGGAATAATTCATCATTCATAATTTGATACATCTTATCAGCACTACCAATATCCTTGAAATGATGCCATCTCAAATATGGTTTATCTTTAGGAAATAAACCATCATATTCCAGTCCATATAATAAACAATCTGCTTCTTCTTTTGTTTCTGCTTCATCTAATTGTTTCATATACATAAGATAAGTGAATTGTTCAATGACATCTAAAGGGTTAGTAATCCCTCCTGTCCAGAACGACTCCCATATCTTATCTACCTTATTCTTTAATTCTCCTGTTAACATAATTATCTCCTTATCATTTGTCATTATAACATAGTTCACTTAAGTAAAAAAAGAACAACTCATATCCGAGCTGTTCTTAACATTTTGACTTCATGTTAATCATCTATTTACCCAATATTACTTAAGCCAATTTTCTTTATAATATTTCGTAACTTTGTTTATTATTGAACAATAAAGATTAAAATTAATCAGATAACTGCCTTTAGGAGAAGAAAACTCTACTCCATCATAAATACCTACCCCACACCAAGATATTTCCATTGTATCGTTGATTTTTCTATACATAACATCAGGAATGTACAAACCATCCCTAGCATGCGTCCAAGAGTGACTAAATGCCCAATCATTCAATTGTGTATAATATGCATCAAACTCATCCTCATTGTTAGAATCATAATCTCTTGCATTAATATCCAATTCAATTGCAGAATCACCTTTCACGTTAAATGGGAAAGGTATTTCCATTAGTGTTGGATTGATTGTCTCATCTAGATATAAAATCAGTTCATCAATGTTACCCGTCAATGAATATACTTTACCATCAAATGAATATTCTAATATATTTACATTTTGAATATATAATTTCATCAACATATATCTTTCTGTTGTATCAACATTTTCTAATTCAATTGCAAATTCATTCTTATTTCCAAATAACATTTTATCTCTTTCCTTTCATTATTTTCTTATATTCTGAATAAGTAATTTTATTATCATTCAACATCTTTTTTAGTATACTAGTTGGAATATCTCTAAAAGTAGAAACGCCATAACAATGGTATCCATTATTGGGAGTATTATCAGGTTGAAATTTCACAATATCACCATTATCAGTAATATTATATATTTGTTTTCCATCTTTGTATCCTGTGTCAAGAAGTTTTTGACCTTCTTTTTGTGTCTTAACAGGATTAGGAGAACCAAATCCACCTACATCATGTTTTTTTGTAGGTACATATTTAGGAGTTACTTTTAATTCATTAACTTTTTGTTCTAAAGCACTGTTGTCAATGGTAGTTTGTGGAGAACCACTTGTACCATGTGCTAAACCAGAATCATGCGTATTCATTTGTGTTTTGTTGGCTACAAATAATATTTCTGTTCTTAAGCATATTATTAGGAATAATCACATTAATTCCTTTTGATTTAGCATAAGAGAATATTAGATTTGATTGTTTATTGTTAACAGTAACGTCGTATACTATGATTGCTTTTAGTTTTGGTAAATCATCAACTACTTTTTTAACAGCTTTTGTTAATAGATCATAGTCGATTTTATCATTAATTTTACCTTTTGTACTAAATGCAACAATCGAAACATTCTTTAAACCATCTGTAATATAAATCAAATCACGCTCATTTGCATATGATATATTAGGAATAGTCATTGCATTACATTCTGTTGTTAACCAGATTGCTACTTCTCTAGCCCTGCCTAATCGATGATAATTGCGATAGTTATGAACATCACCACAAACAGAATAATCTGGTGATATAAAATATTTTACATCTTTAAATCTATCCTTAAATTCATTTAATCGTTTCACATCGTTATAATAAATTGCTTGATATAGCCCCTTAGGACCATCAAATTTGTTATCATAATCATAAAACGATACTGCTGTATTCATTGTCTTGTGATAATCACTAGGTTGACTATAAAGCGCAATATAGTCAGGATATTCATGAATATCACAATACAGTACAGGAAGATCTAATAAGCCCTCCGTTACGGTTTGATTAGTTAAATCTAAAATATTTAAATTTAACTTTTTCATTAAATCTTGTTTAAATCTCATTTATCATACCTCATTTCTTTTGATTTTGTTTGCCGTCCAGGCATTTACATTTTTATGAGTGTATGATAATATAACTTTGCTAATTAATTGTGTATTTAACCATACACTCAATTGATCACAAAGACTATCTACCAAATAGCTTTGTGATTTTTTTATGCTCATAAGCACCACCTCCTTCAAGCCAGTATACTATTGTATTACCAATTATTTCTAACATTTTGCATTTCTTCTTCCTCATCGTAATCATAATAATTAAAACTTTTTGGAGCAATTGAATCAATAAATGTTTTATATTTAGTAACTATCATTTCATCCATGTCTTTTTCATCATAGTTTCTTTTTGAAAAATCAATTTTTCTTAATGTATCTAATCTTTTAATTGCTGCTTGTTCAGAAACTCCAAACCATAAAATTAGATTCTCTTTAGAAATTCTTTTGCCTCTTTTAATTAATTCATTGATAATTTGTTCTGGCATCAATAATTGGGCAGCAAAAAAATTAGCTTCAATTTCTTGAATTTGATAATTAGATGAATCATTTAATTTATGATGCATTTGGTCATGCCCAAACTCATGTGCAATACTGAATCTTATTCTACTTTTAGAGCTAATCGACTCATTATAGAAGATAATTTTATTGCCATTGTTAAAATCCATAATAATAGCATCATTCGATCCAAAACATTTCATATCAACACCATACATTCCTGCTTTTAAATATGTTTTACAAGGTATATTTGAACTTCCTTTTACCACTTTTTTTACAAGAAATGGAAATCCGCTAATCTCTCTAGAAGAAAGTAATATCATATTAGCTTTCTCTAGGCACTTTTTAAAATCAGGTTGAATTCTATTAGATATCATCGTCATCATCACCTTCTTCATCATCAAATATATCATCGAATACTAGTTTAAGCATATTTTCAGCCTTTTTTAACTGTTCTTCATCCATTTGTCCAAGACCTCTTTGAAGATACGAAAGTTTTGCATCGCTTGTATCATCATTCTCTTCAATATTATTTCCTAGAAGCTTATCAATAGATATACTATATTTTTTCGATATACTCATTAGTATATCTTCTCTAGGAACAACTCCTTTATTTTCCCACATACTAACAGCACTTTTAGTTACACCAAGTTGTTCTGCTAAGTCTTGCATTGTGAGATTGTTATTTCTTCTTAACATACTGATTGACTTACTAAAATTTTTATTCGCCATATCTCATCTCTCCTTTTTATACAATTTAATTGTACTCGTAAACTAAACGCTTGTCAATAATAGTCTTGTACTTGTTAAGCAAAATTGTACTTTTCAATGATAAATCATTATGTTCTAAAAAGAGCATTAATTATATGGGCTAATCAATGCTCTTAATTATGGAGTAATTAAATAGACTTGGGGTTAACTCAAGCTTTAAAAATCCCAGGGGTGTGAGCTCCTGGGATTGCTTTTGGGCTGTTAACTTTTTAAGGGTAGTTTTCTGATGTCTATTTTATTTATTTTATAAATTGTCTATTATGTTCTTAAGGTCAATAATTCTGTTATGAAATGACGATTGTCAAGTGGAAATATCACATTCCTTTGATTTTCGTTTTTTTCGTTTTTTCCTCGTTTTTTCGTTTTTTTTCAATCAAGAACACAGGACAAGAAACTTCTATACAGATTTATTGTCGGTTGGCCACTCTGTTATTCGTGGATTGGTTACCTCAGGTCAATGGTTTCGTCGCAAGTTTCTTTGTCTATAGTCGTGAATCAAATCTTTGGAATAAGAAGTGTCTACATAGATTTGTCTTGAATAACTTTAACCATCTTCTTATAGAGAAAAAAGTCCGCCTTTTACTATTTCTGAAGCTATAATGAGTTATTTACCCGTTACAGCCCCTCTATAGCTTCTTTAATGTTTCTTCTACATCATCTAGAATCTGACTAAATTTAGTCAATGCTCTAGAAACAGGTTCTGGTGTACTAAAATCAACACCTGCATGCTTTAACTCATCTAGTGGATAAGCACTACCACCCATTGATAAGAACTCTAAGTATCTCTTTACTGCACCTTCTTCATTATTAAGAATTGCTTCACTTAGTGCAACAGCTGCACAATAACTTGTTGCATACTTATATACATAGAATGGTCTGTAGAAATGAGGGATTCTAGCCCATTCATACTGTACTTCATCATCAATCACAAGATCTTCACCAAAATAATCCTTGATTAAGTTCTTATATAATTCATTCATGCTTGCTGCAGTGATGGCTTCTCCTCTTTCAGCCATGGCATGCGCATCTCTTTCAAATTCCGCAAACATTGTCTGACGATAAACAGTGCCCTTGAAACCATCTAGATAATGGTTTAATAAAGCAAGACGTTCTTTAGGTTCTGTAGTCTTCTGTAATAACTGTTCTACAAGTAAGTTTTCATTCACTGTAGAAGCCACTTCAGCTACAAAGAGTGTATAGTCTGCATTCTGTGGTGTCTGAGTATGATTAGAAAGCCATGTATGCTGTGAATGACCCATTTCATGGGCAATTGTACTAACACTATCTAATGTGCCTGTAAAGCTAGTAAGAATGTATGGGTTAGAATCATAAGTACCACTAGAGAAAGCACCACCACGCTTCCCATTATTAGGATAAACATCAATCCATCTATCCTTATATGCCTGTTTTACTCTATTCACATAATCTTCACCAAGTGGTGTGACTGCATCTAGGACCATCTGCTGTGCTTCTTCATAAGTATATGACTTAGATGATCCAGCAACTAAAGGTGTATAAACATCATAATAATGGAGTTCATCTAAACCAAGCATCTGTTTTCTTAAGCGTACATAACGATACATTTCAGGCATGAACTTTCTCACTGTATCAACTAGACTATCATAAACAACACCTGGCACATGTTCATAAGCCATGCTCATAGCTCTTGAAGAATCATAGTGTCTCACCTGTGCTTCTGCTACTGCTTCTTTAATACATGCATTGTATGTAGAGGCAAAGGTATTAATATGTTCCTTGAATCCTTTATAGAAAGATTTAAAGGCATTTAATCTAAGTGTACGGTCTTCACTCATCTGTAAAAGAATATAGTTAGACTGGTTAAGTTCATGTACTTCTCCATTTGAATCAGTCACAGATTCAAAAGTCATATCAGCATCCTGTAAGCTTTCAGAAATCTTACTAGGAGCGCCTAATGTTTCTGTAAAAGCAGCAAGAAGTGCTTCTTCTTTTGCACTTAATACATGAGGTTTCTGATCTAATAACTTCTGCATATTAAATGCATACGGTTTTAAATCATCTGAATGTACAATTGCTTTTAAAACCTCTTCATCAAGTGATAGGATTTCTGGTTCAGCAAAGCTGATTGCCGTTGCGTAAGCTGTATAGACCTGATACGCTTTTGCTTCCATTGCCTGTGCATCACTATCTCTTGTATCTTCACAATTTCTAAGTGATGCATAACAATAGAAATCAGATAACTTTCTACCTAGATGTGTATCAAAATCAAAGAATTCTCTGATTGTTTTCGCATTATTGAGTTTACCCTGGTATTCAGGTAATTTCTTAATCATTTCATCAAGTTCAGGTAATGCATTATTCCATTCTTCATCGTTTTTAAAAAGTGTTGAGAGATCCCACATATATTGTGGATCCATATCTTTACGTTCTTTCATTGTTTCTGACATAATAGTACTCCTTTCAATGAGTTAGTTATAGTATACCACTCATTTGTGTTTCATACACAAAAAAAGATGATTCCAAAGGAATCATCTCTTAAATAATTAGTCGTTTAAAGCTTCGATCATAGCTACGTATGATTCAACCTGTAATGATGCTCCACCAACTAAAGCACCATCGATGTTTGGCTGTTCAAGTAATGCTTTTAATGTAGCAGGCTTTACAGATCCTCCGTACTGAATTCTTACTTTTTCAGCAACGTCCTGACCATAAAGTTCAGCAACTACACCTCTAATGTAACCACAAACGTCTTCTGCGATTTCATTAGTTGCAGTCTTACCAGTTCCGATAGCCCAGATTGGTTCATAAGCGATAACTACTCTTTCAGCAGCTTCAGCTGTAACATCCTTGAATGCAGCAACAACCTGAGTCTTAACTACATCATGAGTCTTTCCAGCTTCATATTCTTCTAAAGATTCACCAACACAAACGATTGGAGTCATACCGTTGTTTAATACCTGAAGCATCTTTAAGTTAACAGTTTCATCAGTTTCACCGAAGTACTGTCTTCTTTCAGAATGTCCTAAGATAACCCATTCAACACCGATTTCTTTTAACATTCCAACGCTTACTTCACCAGTATAAGCACCATTGTCTTTGAAATGGCAGTTTTCAGCAGCAACGATTAAGTTCTTTGCGCCTTCTTTAGCAGTTGCTAAATCTAAGAAAGGAGTAGCAATACCCCAATCAGCTTTATCAGTTACTTTACCATCAACAGCAGCAACAAATTCCTTTGTTTCTGCGATGCCATGGTTCATTTTCCAGTTTCCTACAATAATTGGTTTTCTCATTTTAAATTATATCTCCTCGAAAAATTATTTATCGTTGATAGCAGCGATACCTGGTAATACTTTACCTTCCATATATTCTAATGATGCTCCTCCACCAGTAGAAATATGAGATACCTTATCAGCGAATCCTAACTGCTTAACAGCAGCTGCAGAGTCACCACCACCGATGATAGTGTTAGCACCCTTAAGGTTAGCTAACATGCTACATACAGCTTTAGTACCTTCTGCGAACTTAGGCATTTCGAATACACCCATAGGGCCATTCCAGATAACTGTCTTAGCACCTTCAAGTTCTTTAGCAAATAATTCAACAGTCTTAGGACCAATATCAAGACCCATGTATCCATCAGGTACATCTTCACCAACAACCTTGATATCTCCGTCTTCACCAAACTTACTGCTTACTACAGAGTCGATTGGAAGGATTAACTTATCTCCACCCTTTTCGATGAATGACTTAGCTAATTCTACCTTATCTTCTTCAACTAATGAAGAACCAACTGTATGTCCCTGAGCTTTAGCGAAAGTATAGCACATACCACCACCGATAATAATCTTATCAGCAACGTTTAATAAGTTTTCGATTACACCGATCTTAGAAGATACTTTAGAACCACCTAAGATAGCTACTAAAGGTCTTTCTGGGTCAGATACAGCCTTACCAATATAAGCGATTTCCTTTTCTACTAAGAAACCTGCAACTGCTGGTAAGTGAGAAGCGATTCCTACAGTTGAAGCATGAGCTCTATGAACTGAACCGAATGCATCTTCTACGAATACATCACCAAGTGATGCCCAATAAGCACCTAATTCTGGATCATTCTTAGTTTCACCAGCTTCATAACGAGTGTTCTGAACTAAGATAACCTGTCCGTTTTCAGCGTTCTTAACTGCTTCTTCAAGTTCAGCACCGCGAGTAGCGTTTACGAACTTAACATCTCTTCCTAATAATTCTGCAAGTTTAGGAGCAACAACAGCCATATCGTTCTTAGCTTTGTCTTCTTCCTTCTTGATTTTTCCTAAGTGAGAGAAAAGTACAACTGCTTTAGGGTTGTGATCTAATAAGTAGTTGATTGTTGGTAATGCAGCAACAACTCTGTTATCGTCTGTAATTTCTCCTGTGTTTTTGTCTCTTGGTACATTGAAATCTACACGTACAAGAACTGTCTTGCCTGCGACATCAATATCTCTAATTGTTAATTTATCCATTAATTATCATCCTCCTACGACGAATTATAGCACAATTGAATATTTATATACAATCAAAAATACTATTCTTACCAATTATCTATTTACAGATGAAGCAATTTTATGATATGTCCATCTCTTACCACGAATGGCAACGCTTAACGTCATAATATTTTCAGGTAAAGCCATACCACACCAGCCTGCATCACCGATATGCGGGACTTTGACAGTTGCAGAGCCTCTGATTTGAAAAAACGTTGATTACAACGTTATTTTTTTGTCAAATTTTTGATTTTATTATGTTGTATGGTGCTGTATAATATGATATAATTGTCTTAGGAGCTGATTTCTATGAAACTTTACTATGACAGACGTTCTAAAAACCCTACATATTTCATCCAGCAGGGAATAAGGAACGGCAAAAAGACCACAACTAGAAATATAAAGAAAATCGGCAGGCACAATGACCTGCTCAGAATAACAGACGATCCTCTCGAATATGCAAAACAGGAGGTCGCAAAATATAATGAGGAATATAAAGCCGGAAAAGTATCACTTGATGTAAATATTGACTTTTCCAAGAAGCTTGCCTCTTCAGATGATCATGTTGCACATTCAAGGAATCTCAATATCGGCTACTTCTTTATCCAGTCCATCTATAATGACCTGAAAATAAAGAAGTTTCTTGATGAGATCATGGAGAATACAAAAGCAGAATATGACGCAAATCTTATAAACAGATTTCTCACTATATCAAGAATTCTTGATCCGCGATCAAAGCTGGGCATTTATGATCACCTTCATACATACTATGAACAGCCACATTATCTTTATGAATCATCGCTCAGATTCATGAGCCTCCTCGCAGGACATTTTGATGACTATATCACCCACCTCTATGAGGCAAGCAACAGTATTATCAGAAGAGATACCTCTGTGTGCTACTTTGACTGCACCAACTACTATTTCGAGATAGAAACAGCCGATAACGATTATGTGGATGAGGTAACCGGAGAGGTATCTTCCGCATTAAGAAAATACGGAATATCCAAGCAGCATCAGCCCAGCCCTATCGTGCAGATGGGATTGTTCATCGACGCTCAGGGAGTCCCTCTTTCCATGTGCATCAATCCTGGAAATCAGAACGAGCAGCTATGTGCCACATCCACTGAGAAAAAGATGATAAGATCCTTCAGAAGCAAGAAGCTTATATACTGTGCTGATGCCGGTCTTGGATCGATGGACATCAGAAGATTCAACTCCTTCGGAAGCAGAGCCTTCATCGTCACACAGTCCATAAAGAAACTGTCACAGCCACTTCAGAAAGCCGTGTTCAATGATGATGGCTATAGACTATTATCAAATAATATGCCGAAGACTCTGAAAGAGATGCATGAATTTGACAGAATGGATGAATCGAACAGATCACTTTATAATGATGTGGTATATAAGGTCATTCCTGCCGATAAGGCCATAGATCTTGGATTTGCAGAGGAATATGAAACATCCTGCGGAAATACAAAAGAGAAGAAGTCAAAAGGAAAGCTGAAGCAGTATGTGATCGTCACATTCTCAAGAAAAGCCATGGAGTATCAGAGATATGTTAGAAACAGACAGATAGAGCGTGCAAGAAGACTGATAAGTACCAACAAGATTGATGATCTGAAAAAGAATCCCAACGATCCGAAGAGATTTATAAAAAGAGACAAAAATGATAAGGATAGATACTATATCGATGAGGAGAAGATAAAAAAAGAAGAGATGTTCGACGGATTCTATGCAGTAGCTACCAATCTTGATGCAGAAGATAACGCTAAAGAAATCATCAGAATCAACTCACAGAGATATAAAATAGAAGACTGCTTCAGAGTCCTCAAGACAAATTTCAAGGCCAGACCAGTAAATCACAGAAGGGACGACAGAATAATCGCTCACTTCATGACACGCTATACCGCGCTTCTTATCCAGAGGATAATGGAGGTCAAGCTCAATAGAAATGGCAGACACTTCACCACCGATGAGATAATAGAGAACCTGAAGAATATGAACGTGGTGAACAACCATGATCTGTACTATCAGGCAACATATACAAGCAGTGCGATATGTGATGCATTAAATGAGACATTCAGGTTGGATCTCGACAAAGAATACTATCAGCCCAAGGATATCAATAAAAAAATCAAAAAAATTTCATAAGAAGCTTCCCATACAACAATTTTTAAAGGGAGAAAAACGCCCTTAAACAGGCGTTTTTCTCCCTTTTTTATATACCCAACTGTCAAAAACGGGATTATAGCACAATTGAATATTTATATACAATCAAAAATACTATTCTTACCAATTATCTATTTACAGATGAAGCAATTTTATGATATGTCCATCTCTTACCACGAATGGCAACGCTTAACGTCATAATATTTTCAGGTAAAGCCATACCACACCAGCCTGCATCACCGATATGCTGAATATCTACACCGCATCTCTTGTTCACAATTGCGATTTCTCTAACAGTTTCAGTATCTGCACCTTCCTGGCTTGTACCAATTGCAGATAATGCTAATGCATTATGTGCATGAATATATTCGCATGCTTCTGTGACTGTTGCTTCTGATAATCCTGGAACAGTATTCACAGCTGGCATTAAGATGACATCAGCCCCTGCATCGATGAATTCCTTAATAGCTTCTAAATCTACAACTGGTTCATTTACACCAGCCCCATGCATCTTACCTGCAATAATTAAGCCTTTGAAATATTTCTTAGCTTCCTTAATTGCAAGTGCAATAGAATGATTAGATACACCAACACCTGGGTTACCAGTTAAACAGATGAAGTTGAATCCTAATTCCTGAGCTTTCTTAAATGTTTCAGCAGTTGCCTGTCTACCAGATGCAATTGTCTGTCTTTCTTCAAGCATATCAGCATCTAAGTCTACAGGTTCAAGGTTACAGCCTACTGGTCTACCAATAAGTTCCTGTAACTTCTTAACAGGTTCATCACATTCTGGTAAACCATTGATCACTGGATTATTGCAATCAAATACATTTAAAAGAACCATATCACTACCAAAAGAAACAGCGAGTTCCGCATTTGTTAAATCTCCTAATAATGGTGGAATAGCCACTACTGTTTCAGTCATGACAGTTCTTCCTTCACATGCAAGAATAGACTGTTTTAATTCTTCTCCATTCATTGCAAGCATTTCACTTGTTGTACAATTCAATAATCTTTTCATTTTTTCCATACCTCCGTAATTGCTTACATTATACTACAACTTACCGGAGATTTCTTCTATATAATATGTAATTTTTGTAAAGCATTGAAAATGCCATCCTGATTATTGGTACTTGTTACGTCTCTTGCGATGTTTTTAATATCATCAGGTGCATTTCCCATCGCAATACCCATTCCTACACTCTCTAGCATCTCTTTATCATTATAGTTATCACCAAAAGCCACAATATCTTTCTTATCAATAGAATAATAGTCACATAGATGATTAATGGCATCTGCTTTAGTCACACCTTCATTCATGATTTCTATTAAGATGTCTGAAGAACATGCTATAGAACAATGAGGAAATCTTTCTTTTAAACTTTTTTCTATCTCTTTTGTATAAAGAGGATTACACATACATAATAGCTTATGTATTTTTCTAGAAGAATCCAAAGAAGAAAGTGTACCTTTTTGTGCTTCTGCTTTTACAATACGTTCTTCTCTTAATACACGTGGGTCTTCTTTATCCTCTACTAACCAATCATGTAGTGAATAAATATTTATAGTACAATCAAACTTCTTTTCTTTAATAAACGTAATGACTTCTTCTGTCTGCTTATAGTTCATCCCATTTTCATATAATACATTCCCTTTTTCATCCAAGATAAGTCCTCCACTAAAACAGATCATTGGACAAACAATATCATTCTCTTTCAGTATTGGATATATACCTTCTGGACTTCTTGCAGAGACAGGTAAAAAAGGAATATCTAAAGATTTAATAGCGTCTCGTGTTTTAGGACTCATATGATGGTCATCTGTAAGTAATGTGCCATCAATATCACTTAATATACATTGATACATATAGTTACCTCCAAAAAAAAATGAGCATCACAATCAGTGATGCTCATATAACTAAATTTATAAGTTGATAGGATTATTGAATTAAATCTAATATCTTATTGACGTTGTTTCTACCATTTCTAATTCCAAGCCCAATGATCACAGATATGATTACACAAAGTATCATACCAACAATACCTACAATTCTTGTTATAAGAGATGTAGGTCCAAATAAAATGAACGCAAGGAATAATGAGGAAAAAATGATTGAACACTTTAGCCATCTCTTTAAGTTGTTAAGCATCTTAGTTTGATATTTTACTTCTTCTACATAATGTGATTTAAGCTCTTTATTCATGATAGAACGCTCCTTTATATTAGTATTTTAATCCAGGGTTGAAGAATCCAACGACTACACCTACAAAAGCAATGACTACAAGTAATAACATTACTTTGATAGGAGACATTTTCTTCTTAGATAATAGATACCAGCAAAGAATAACGAATACTGCTGTTAAGAATCCAGGATAAACACCATCTAATGTTTTCTGTAATTCTAAGAAAGGTTTAGTTGCACCAGCTGCAGTCATTGTGAATGAAGTTTTGATACTTACCCAAGTAGCTGCAACAGCACCAATAACGATACCACCTAACATTGTGATAGATTCTCTTAGTGCTTCACCCTGAGGACCTACTAAGAAGTCTACGGCTTTACCACCAAGTTCATAACCTTTGAAATATAAGAATTTCATACCAAAGTATGCGAATAAGTTCCATACGATGATATAGAAGATAGCACCAAGAGGAGAACCTCCAGTACTCATACCTAAAGCGATACCTAATAAGATAGGAATAACAGTACCTACAACTAATGAGTCACCAATACCAGCGATTGGACCCATTAAACCAGCACGTAAACCATTGATTGTTTCATCATCTACGTCTTCAGCACCGTTTGCACGTGCTTCTTCAAGACCAGCAGTTACACCAACGATAACAGTACCTAACTGAGGTTCAGTGTTAAAGAAAGCTGTATATGTTTTTAAAGCTTTTGCCTGATCTTCTTTTTTGTCATATAACTCTTCGATAATTGGTAACATTGATGTTAAATAACCAAAAGTCTGCATATGTTCCTGTGAGAAACATGTAAGGTTACCATAATACCAATGATGGAATGATTTTGATAGAGTTTTCTTTGAAATCTTCTTTTCCATTTTAGATATCCTCCTCGTCATCATCATCTAAATCATCTGCAGCAACAACAGCTGTTTTTGATAAAGAAAGCATTTTAATCTTGTAATTGATTAAAGCGAATAATGCAGCAATTAATGTTGCAGATACTAAGTTAATGCCAAGTGAAGCAGCTAAAGTGAAACCAAAGAAGAATGGGATGAAATCTACTGCTTTAGTAACAATCTGTTTTAATAAGATAGCAATTCCGACACATGGTAATAATGAACCAACAGTGAATAATGTCTTCATAGCAAGACCATCCATTGGTAAGTAGTTCTTGATTAATTCAACCATTGGTGCACCCATTTTACACATGATTAATGTTGGAATGAATGAACAAATGATATGTGAGATCCAAGGAAGTACCCAGTCAACTGTATATAATTTCTTGAAATCACCTTTTTCAACTGCAGTCCAGCCAATATGCTGCCATGCTAAGTTGATAGTCGCTGTTCCATAGAATAATACTGTACCTAATGTACCAACCATTGTACCAAATGAAGTAGCAAGACCCTGAGCTTTAACTGAAGAAGGATCTAAACCATAAGAATGAATCGCAATCATTGCAAGTGGAATACCAATGTAGCTGACAGCACGAACGTCTGCAGATACTGTTCCACCAGGAGTAACTAATGCGATATAAACTAACTGCATAGCGATACCAACAAGAATACCTGTCTTTAAATCGCCTAAGATAATACCACAAACTAAACCACCAACTAAAGGTCTACCTAATGTATAGTTACCAATAGAAGTACCACCTAGACCTGGCATACTTGATAAACAAGCAAATAAACCAAGTAGGGCAGCTTGAAACCAACTAATTTCCATAATTTCTTTCTCCCTTAAATATAATATTTGTTAATAACCGAATTTACCTTTGAAGTCATCCCATGTACCAATTGATACATCTGGTAATAAGGCAAATTTGATTTTATAACCTGCTTTAGAAATTCTTTCGAATGCATCTGCTTCTTCCTGAGTAATAGACTGGTTATTACCAAGCTTTACAGCGCCTTCACGGTCATTACAAGGACCAACAATAACTGTATCAATACCACACTTGAATCCCTGATCTACTAGGATTGTAGCCATATCAACAGGATTCTTAGTGATTAAGAAATACTGAGTATCAGAGTCTAATACCTTCTGAGATTTTTTAGCAAAAGCATCTACTGACCATACAAATGTTTTCTTACCACTTGCAGCTTTATAAGCAGCCTTTAATACGCTGTTATCTGCTGCTTTATCATTAACAGCAATTAATCCATCACATGGATATTCTCTTGCCCAGCGAGTACAAGTCTGACCATGAATCATACGGTCATCAATACGAATAAATGAAACTGACATATTTGTTTTCCTCCTTAAATATCGTCTTCTTCGTCATCATCTTCTGATGCGAGTTTAAATTCTTTTAATGCTTCATGTGCTTCACCAAGTACTGCCTGAGGAAGCATTTCCTTATCAAGGTTGTCCTTCATTAATACTGTAGTTAATGCAAGTGGAAGGTTCATACCACCAAGAACAACTGTATTATTTGTGAAACCTTTTTCATTGATTACATTGAGTGCAGTAGTTAATGGTGATCCACCAATTAAATCACCAAGAAGAATGATTTCATCTTCTGCAGTAATTGGACTTACTGCTTCTTTGAATACTTCTGCGAATTCATCAGCAGTCTTACCATTTTCTAATCCTACGGCAATAACTTCTTTCTTTTCTCCAGCTAACATGCTAAGTGCATTGGCTAATCCCTTAGCAAACTCACCATGGCTTACAAGTACTACATATTTCATTTCTTTTCTCCTCCTGTGACTACATTCTAGCATTCAAGCGTTTTCATTCCATCTGTCTAAAGTCATGACTTTAATATGACATTTGTCATATTAAAAAAAGAGTGGCCAAACCACTCTATTCATTTAAATATTTATTTACTGCTTTTTGTAATTCTATTAAAGATCTGAATTGTAAAATGAAACTGGAATTAAGGAATTGGGATAAAGGGGCATGCCCCTTTATCCCAATTCGCGCGGTCGCAGGCCCACTATTCTCAATTTTTGTATAAAAAAAGTCCATAGAAATCGTATTATATAGTTACCACACTTTATAAGGAGATTTCTATGAACAGCATTAATATATCACAAAAAGCCAAAAATAAACACCTTAATTTTTCTCATTATGAATTCATCATCAATTCTTTGATTCAGTTCAATGCTTCCCATTCTGGTAAGCGTAACATTGGCAAGACTCAATTCATTAGAGATTTAGCTTCTACTGTAGGCACTACCGTCTCTAATGTCTATTCAGTCATTAAGGATGCCACTATAACTATCAAAGATACTCATCTTAAAATTCATTATGAACTTTCTGCCATGGCTGCATTCGAAAAGAGATCAAAGATTCATAAAATTCCAAATAACTCTAAATTTGAAGAATCAAAAGAGTTCATCTCTCTTGTCGAACAGGAAATTAAATCAAATAGATTATCCTCTATTGATGAGACCATAAACTATTTAAGGATTCATCAGCCAGACAGAATAAAGAATATGGTGACTGTGTCTACTAAAACTTTTTACAACTATGTACATCAGGGAAAAACATCCATCAAGCCTCTTGATCTTCCTCGCATGGTCAGAAGAAAGACAAAAAAGAACTGGAAGTCATACATTCCAAAAAGACAGAAAGGCACTTCCATTACCGAAAGGCCTGAATATATCAAGAATAGAGAAGAATTCGGACACTGGGAAGGTGATCTAGTTACTGGACCTAGAGACGGACAGAATGGTGCATATCTTACTCTCATTGAAAGAAAGACACGCTTCTATTATATGATTCCCATCTCTGCTAAATCTTCAAAGCAGGTCTATATGCAGATAAACAAGCTTCATAAGTTTTATGGTGATAGCTTTAAGGATATCTTTAAATCAATCACCTTTGATAACGGTAGTGAGTTTTCTAGATGGAAGGATATAGAGCAGAAGCCAAAATCAAAAGAGAAAAGAACCACTGTCTATTTCGGTAGACCCTATCATTCATGTGACAGAGCCTCAAATGAGAACTGCAATGGACTTATAAGATATTTTATTACGAAAGGAACTGATATTAATACAATTGATAAGGAGACAACTATTGATATAAACAATAAAATAAACCAGAAGAAAAGAAAGATACTTGGATACCTTTCTTCTGAAGAACTATTTCTTAACGAACTAGCTAAACTTAATGTAACTGATAATACCATTTTCTATAAAATCTAATTTATCTTCTTATTTCCAGTTTCTGCTTGCAATTCGGGATTCTATTAAAGAGAGATCAAAATCATCACTTGAATGAATCATCTTCATCATATTGATATCAATCATAGTCTTCGCCGCATCATATTTCTTAAACTTTTCACGGTTACGTGCACCCAGTAATGCCTGATTCAATAACGATATACTGATTTTAGAATCACCTGTTTCTTCATCGAGCATATCAATGATTGTTTGTGACTGTGCAACCTTCTTCAAAGGAGAAATTCCTTGAGAGTATTGTGTTATAGACTGCTGAGTTGTTTGATCATGACATAATTCTTTTAACAGATTCCAAGACTGTGATTTATGATGTGATTTTGCACTCATACCCATCAATAATGTAGACACCTGTGCACTTCCCTGATTCTTTGAGGCAGTAGGCATCTTTAAACAATCCCATTCAAATGTAGAATACTTTTTAACACGCCATGGATAGGGCTTATATGTACGATATACAGCTAAAGAAAGAGGTGAAAAAGCAACTAACCCTTTATCAAATTCTTCAGATGTGACTGTATGTCCTTTATTTAAATTATTGAGTTTACGATAAAATTCTATAGCACGCTTCACGGCACTCTGATCTAGATAACATTTAGTTCCCTTTTCATTAAAGACCTGTGCGCCATATGCATAAATAGAATCAAGCCATTCATAATCATAATAGCCATAATAATTTGAAGAATACTCACTTACCTTTTTACATATAGAATAGAGATCATCCAATGTCCAATCATTATCAGGCATCTGAATATGACAATTTTCCAGAAGAGTCTTATTCACAAACATCAATGTCGGATTACATTCATAAGGAAGTGCATATTGACTATTCGAATACGTTCCTGCTTTTAAAACACTGGAATAATAATCATCCGTACTAAAATTCTGATCAAAAGACATATAACTGTCTATTTCAGCAAGTGCACCGATAGAACTTAATGTATTGAAATCATCATCAAGAATCATAAAAACATCCGGTTCTTCTCCCTTGACAATCTTATCTGAAAGCCATGAAGAATAATCATTCTTCATGATTCCACTCTCATACTTTACTTTAACCCCTGGATATTTCTTTTCAAATCGTTCTATAGCACCATCAATGATTTTATAGCTCTCTCCGCTTGGAACATCCCAATTACTTCCTGAGAAAACACCTAATTCCAAAGTAATTGTATCTGGATAATTTGCGATAATCATGAAAAAGAGTGAAAAAACAACAATACTGAGAAAGACCTTTGACCTATTCATCATCAAACGTCCTTGTCATAAGACCACTTTCTACTGCCCATATAGCCAGCTGTGTGCGGTCTCTTAAATTTAATTTAGAGAGGATAGAACTCAAGTAATTTCTTACAGTTCCTTCAGATAAGAAGAGTTTCTGGGCAATTTCTTTATTGGATAAGCCATAGCCCACATGCTGGATTACTTTCCATTCTGGCTTACTTAATGTTTCTACATCTTTTTCATCTACTTGTATTGTATAGTTGTTCTGCTGCATCTTAGAGAACATACTGAAGACTTTTGTCGCAATATCAGGATTAATCATTGCCCCTCCTGTATTCACTGTCACAACTGCCTTATAAAGTTCATCCATGGATACACCTTTTAATAAATAACCACTGGCTCCATAACGCAAAGCACTAAAGACAAAATCATCATCATCAAAAGTCGTTAATATAATTATCTTTGTATCAGGATACTTAGATTTCACTTCTTTTGTTGCCATAACTCCATCCATTCCTGGCATACGAATATCCATTAAAATAACATCAACAACATTCTTTTCTAAACATTTTAATACTTCAAACCCATCAGATGCAGTCCCCACTACATCTATATCCTCATGTGTACTTAATACTATCTTCAATGATTCTCTAATCAGTTCCTGATCATCCGCAATCATTACTTTAATCATAAAGTTCTCCCTCCTGCATTGGAATTGTGACCACTGTTAAGAAACCATGATGTCCATCATATGTCACTCTTCCATTGATCATAGATAAACGTTCTCTCATCTGTTTTAATCCAAAGCCATAATGAATCTCTTCACATCCCTGTCCATTATCCTGGATTTCTAGTTTCAATTTCTGATCTTCTATATATATAGAAATATTAATATGCGTTGCATCTCCATGCCTTACTGCATTAGTAATACTTTCCTGAATGACTCTAAATAAAATATCTTCTTTTGTATTCTCAAAGTCCACCTTCTCAAGACGATAGTCTAAGGTGATTTCTAGATCACTGACACTGGTAAATTCTTCAATCCTATTTTCTAATGCCCCTTTAAAGCCATGCTGTTCTAAAGCACCAGGTCGTAATTTATTCAATGAATTACGTACATCCCCAATTCCCTGCCTTACAACTTTACTGATGACCATCAATTTTTGTTTGGTTGCCTGAGGATTGATATCGATCATCGCAATACAGGCATCAACACCTGCCGCAATTCCTGTTAAAGCATGGCCGAGTGTATCATGTATTTCACGTGCTAATCTTTTTCTTTCTTTATCTTCTGCAATCTTTTCACTTACTGCAGCATAATTCTCTAATTCATGATTGACTTGATGAACCATAATTAATTCCTGTGTCATACGTTCATTTTCCTGTACTTCATTCGCAATATAAATCATCAAGAATAAAATAAAAAACAATAAATTCACAATATCTAGTAAATTGATTCCTACCTGTAATAACCCTCTTGTCGTACTGGTATACACATTTAGATATGCATCAGCATTCACAAGAGGAAATAATGTACTGAAGAAATTATAGTTAGAAATAATAAGAAGTAGACTTAACGGAATAGTCAGCCACTTAACGTATTTATTCTCTTTAAATCTAAATAATGCATCACTGAATATCAAATAGATAATACCACTATAAATGAAATACAATGATTTCATAATAATAAAGCCTATAAGTGTTTCAATAAGTAGAAAGAGAATATTCTCAAATGGATATTCCTTAACACGATGATCAAAGAGATTCATAAGTATCATGATGATTATATATAAAATCAATGATTTAAAGAAAATAATGGATGGATTTGTAGGAATGTAGTTAAGAGAACTCAAAAAGTCTCGTGAGATATTATTCATAATAATATACTTGGTACTAAACATGAATATCATTGCATAACTTGTAATCATGACGAGGTTCCAGAACATCATTATTGCACGTATTCTTTTTAAATTAAATCGTTCTAACATTACTGCCACCCCCTGACATTGAAGGTATCAATATTGTCTTTTGTGATAAGTGTCACAGGGACCTCTATTATTTCAGGCACATCTTTTCTATTGAGAAGAGAATACATGTTCTTTGCAGCTAATCTGCCAAACTGGATAGGTGACTGAGCGGCCGTCCCTGCTACTAAAGGACTCTGCTTAATGAGTGATTTCAAATCTGGTGTGCCATCCACACCATAAACAAGAATATTTGTGCGCTTCATTGACTCAATAGCGGCCAAAGCACCTAAAGCTGAAGGATCATTTAAAGACATAACAACATCTACTTTAGAATGTCTTTTTAGAATATTCTGCATCACCGGCATCGCACGTTCAAGCTGTCCTTCACACTCTGCAGAATCCACAATATGATATTGTGGATTATTATTAATTGTGTCTATAAAGCCCTGAATTCTAGATTTTGCTGATTCAGCAGTGGAATGTTTTAATAAGACGATATTTGCTGATTGAAACCTCTTCATCATATCTTGTGCACATAATACACCCGCATCATAGTTATCTGATTCAATTGTGCAATCTATAAAATCACCATTATCAACTGCAGCATCAATTGCGATAACAGGTATTCCAGCTTTTCTTGCTGATTCTAAAGAAGTCAGCTTATTAGAAACAATAGGATTCACAAAGATTCCATCCACCTTCTTTGCAACAAATTCTTCTATCTGCTGATTCTGTTTCTCTATATCAAGTTCAGGATTACGAACAATAAGTTCGTCTCCTTTTTTTTCTATTTCTTTTCTTAATTCATTGTTGATTACTTCATAAAAAGGGTTATTCATAGTCATATAAGTAGCCCCAAACACCAAATGTGTCTTATAGGGTGTGACATAACTTCCATATATCGTCCCAAGTAATGTCGCAATAACAACCCAGATAATAATATAAAGTGTCTTTCTGCTTCTTTCATCCATACTTTTTCACCTACTTGCATTCATTTTACCACAGTTTCAATCCATCATGTAGAATTAAAAAATTACATCTTTATTATATAATTTATTACAAATCATTTTATTTGTATTATAATATATCTAGCAAGGATAATCTCATTGTTTTTTATTATTCGAGGAGATGATTTCTATGGTTGATATGAGAATTTTAAGTGATCCTTATGAAGAAGAATGCTTTCTAATCTTAAAAAGTAATCTTCCTAAGATGAAAGATGAGGATGCATTGGAACTCTATGTAAAACTTAAAAAATCTTATAAAAGAGACAGAGGTTTAATGCGTTATATCTTCGATGAAACAGATAAGATTGCACAAGAATAACAACTATCTAACCAAAAAAAAAGAAGGTTCTAACACGAGCCCAATGGAGTCAACTTAAGAAGTCGGCTCTTTTTTATTGCTATTTTTCCTATTATAAGTGTATATTTATGGTGTTGTAGTTAAGAATAAAAGATTGCATATGTTTATATAAAGCCATAAATATAGTATAATGTAGTTAAGAAAGAAGGCGATTATATGTTTGTTAGAGCTGTAAAAAATAATAAAGGTAAGAAAAATACCTACTTCTGCTCACTTGTTGAGTCATATCGTGACGAATCCGGTGTCCCTAAACACCGTGTCCTTATCAACTTTGGACAGGTTGATGAGGAAGCTGTCCCTTATTTAAAGGCTGCTTTCGCTAAAAAGAAGCCTCGTCTTGTTTATGATGATGAATGATGTAGTTAAGTCTTCTGAACTATCTGAACTTTTCTTTGACTTCAATACTTTAATACATTCTACCAGGGTCAATGAACTCTGCAGAAAGAAAAAGTGCGATTTCACTCGCAGCAGAAACATGAACTTCTATTCTATTATCTACTATTTCATTTTCAGAAACAGAACTACCACTAATGCTGAGCTTACACATTTCTACTCTTCTATAGACAGATTTGAAAAGAGAATCAGTAAGCAGGCACTGAATAAAGCTATAAGAAAGCTCAACCCTAATGTCTTCACATATCTTATTAATCAGTTCGCATCTATCTATTATTCAACTTCACTTCCTAAAAAATACCGAGATCATCTTCTTATTGCAGAAGACGGTACCTATATGGAGATTCCTTATAATATGCTTAATATCAATGAATTTCAGTTCGCGCTTGGATGTCATGTACGTAATATGTTTGATGTAAAGAAGGTCCAGTCAAAGGCAGGAGGGCTATATGATGTTACCAATGGATTATTTATAGACTTTTCATTGAGACAGGCTCCCTATTCTGAGACGCCTCTAGCCTTTGCACATCTCTACAGGACAAGGGAGATGCTGGAAAATCAAAAAGTCATCTATCTGGCTGACAGATATTATGGATCTGCTGAAATCATATCTCACCTGGAAGACCTAAGATACAGTTATGTCATCAGAGGGAAATCAAACTTCTATAAGAAGCAGGTTGCGGGCATGGAATCAGATGATGAATGGATTGAAGTTGAAGTTGATGAAAAATGGCTTAAAAGATTTCGATTTTCTCCAGAAGCCAAGAAACTGAGAAAAGAAAATCCAACCCTTAAGATCAGGGTCATTAAAAGAGAGTATCGATATACTGATAATAAGAATAAGGAGCACTGTGAAAACCTGATATATTTTACTAATCTTAGTAGCGAAAGCTTTACAACTGATGAAATCATGGAAATCTACTCAAGAAGATGGGATATAGAGGTTTCGTATAAGACAATGAAGACAACACAGGAAGTTGAGAGACATATAAGCAGTGATGGAGATGTTGCAAGAAATGATATATATGCCAAGGTTCTGTTTCATAATATAGCCGGTGTTATAAGAAAGGAAATGAATCAGGAATTAAAGAATAGACATGTACCAGATACTAAAGAATGCGTAACGAACATAACGCAGCTGCACTCTATTATTCATGAAACGAATTTCCTGTACTGCTTTATGTTTGGATTGAAGGAAAGAATCAAAGAAAAGATAGATAATATCACGAAGCATCTAAACAAAATAAAAGTACCTGTCCGTCCAAACAGGCACTTCCAACGCTGGGGTAGAATCATGAAGAGTCCGCCATCATATCGCTTTAGACTTGATGGAAGGAACAATCCGAAATACAGACGACACCAGTCTGTTCTCATGACCGTAGCCCCGTAGTTAAGAATATACATATATATTCTAACACACAATTTTTAAAAATGGGCTGATTTTTTATGGGGATTTATGCGCTTTTTTTGGAAGTTGAAATCCAAACTCAAATTAATCCTCACATTTTTCTATAAAACTAAAAAAAGCATCAACTTAGTGGATGTCTAAATCCTTAAGTTGATGCCATTGAGAAGGTTCTAACACGAGCCTTCTTTTTAGTATTCACTTGGTACAATAATCGCAAGAATAATATATGCAAGAATACCGCTTCCTCCAAGTGCTGTAAATGCAACCCATCCTAATCTTACTAAAGTAGGATCAATCTGGAAGTATTCTGCAATTCCTCCACAAACGCCTGCTAACATACGATCATGTGCTGAGCGATATAGTCTTTTGTTCATTTTTACCCCTCCTCACAAATATTACCATATATCTTTAATATTTTCTATTTGTATCTTTAATAATATAGATTGGTCTTTTCTTTGTTTCAAAGTAACATGATGTACAATACTGACCAAGTATGGAAACAAAGATCAATTGGACACCACTTAAGAAAAGGATAAGATCAACCACTAAAGTATGATAGTGCATCACTACAGAGATCACACTAATAATAAGAGATAAGAAAATCAGGAATGTACCTATAATACCTGCAAAGGTAATAGGTGTTGCCGAGAAAGAGAAGATACCTTTAAAGGCATAAGAGAATAGACTCGTAAAGTTCCATTTTGTCTGCCCTGCGGCTCTTTCTACATTATGGAATTCAATCCATTTTGTATCAAAACCTACAAAAGAGAATAAGCCTTTCATATATCTATTATATTCTTTGAGTTCTAGTATGGCATCCACCATCTGACGAGACATCATTCTAAAGTCCCCTGCACCATCATCCATATCCATCTTTGTTAATTTCTGAATGACTTTGTAGAAAGAATGAGAAAGGAAGTTACGAAGTCTTCCTTCTCCAGTACGGTCTACTCTTTTACCTGCTGCACAATCATAGCCTTCATATTTACAGGCATGATACATGTCAGGTAGAAGTCTAGGTGGATGCTGTAAGTCGGCATCCATGATAACGACATAGTCACCTGTAGCCTTTTCTAATCCTGCAAACATGGCTGCTTCTTTCCCAAAATTACGAGAGAATGTGAAATAGAAACAATGGCTATCTTTTTCAGCAAGTTCTTTTAAGACTGATGCTGTATGGTCTTTCGACCCATCATTTATAAATAATAATTCATAATCGATATCCGGTATACGATGTAATTGTTTAGTTGTTTCCTGATAAAACATAGAAACAACGTCCTCTTCATTAAAACAAGGAACGATAATACTGATTTTATCCATTTAAATGTCTCCTTCCATAGACATAGAATATAACTAATAAAATAACGCCTGCACCACTTGTAATACATGCAAGAGTATATCCAGGTGGACTAAAGGTGATCTTTATTTGATGAGATCCTTTACTTATAGGACATCCAATAAAAGCTTGATTCACTTTTTCAATATTGACTTCTTTATTATCAACATAAAGACGGTAACCTTTTTCATAAGGAATACGGGTAATGAAGTAACCATCTTTTGATACATGGATGTTTCCTTCTAAAACATGGGAAGTTTTCTTTAAGTTTAAGGCATCTACTTTTTGATTTAAGGCTGATGCAGGTAAAGTATGCATCTTGATATTCTTAATCAAATAGTTTCCTTTAGATAAAGAAACCTTTAATTGGTTTGTAGTAGTGACAAATGTGAAATGTGTATGCGGATGATAATAAGGGTTTGTAATACTTGCTAGCTTATTTTTCATTCCATTAACTGTGATAAAGACACCTTTTTCAGGTCTGTTGTTGACAATATCACATTCTAATACAACGATTTCATTGTTTGTCTGACGCTTAAGTGTCAATTCTATCTTCTGTTTATTTTTAATATGATAAGATTTCTTAAATCCTGGATTCTCTTCTACAAATTGACTTTTGTAGTGACTATTACCTTTATTCACAATGGCACAATTCATTAATGTATCCAATGTATAAGGGTAAGAGAGCTGTTTAAACTGCTTCTCACTCATTAATGAACTTGTTGCATAGGCCTGTGGTAAGGCTGTATTGGATTGATAAAGCTTAATCTTCTTAGCATGATCTTTTAAAGAATAACCATAAGGAGCCTGGCTTTTAGATATCACTGTATCAATACCTAATGTTCTTAAGTAGAAGATATTGTCGGTATCATTCTGAGCGACACGGTTATTTGTCGGAATAGGTATTCTTAATGTATCAAATAGGAATGTATTGTAGTATTTATTATTTGTTGATGTATAACCTGATACACGCTTTATTCTATTCCCATATGTCTGATTGACATTCTGTCTTGTAGTGAGATCGGCTGCAGTGACTATCTTATTTCTTCTTACTAACTGTGATACATTCTTTTCATACTTCTTAGGCTGATAGAAAGAGGATGGACAGTTTGTATAGGATACAACCAACATTGGTATAACAAGATAAGCATAAATGAGATTCTTTCTTTTCTGTAATAAAAGAAGAATCACAAAGAGACAGTCTATAAGTGCTGAAAGTGGGTATTTAATAAAAAATACTGGAATAATAAGTAATACAAGAGAATACTTAGAGAGTTTGATATTTCCCTCTTTAATCTTAACCAACATCATACACATGATATAAGCGACGAGTGGTATAAAGACAAGCATGATCTTACTTCTTGCATATAAGAAGCCATTCATAATAAACCATACAAATGGAGAGTAGAATGATGCAAGACATACAGCTGAAAGCTTCTGTAACTGTTTATCACTTAATGCGAGAACTAAGAGTACATAAGAGATATAAGTGAGTCCACACCCATATTCACTATAAAGAAGTCCTTTTAAATTAAGTGAAGGAATAAATAGAGAAGCAAGCTGTATAGGAGCCCCAGATTTCCCATTACTTAAAATAACAAGTAATGTAGGGATTGTCAGTATTGCTGTCAATAAGACAATGAGTATATAAGAGACAAAGAGCTTCTTCCATTCACCTGGATGACGATAAAGTAAATAGATAAAACATACAATAAAGCATCCAATACAATAGAAATAACTATGAAGTACAATTAAACTCCCACATAGTGTAAAAGCCACAAAGTTCTTCTTTTCAATGCTGATTAAAGCTAAAAATAAGAAAGGCATATAATTCACAAACATGATCTGTTTATGAGAATGAAAGAAGATACTTGATAATAATACAAGTAAGCTGACAAAAATGCAGATGTTCTCATCTTTGGTATGCTGTCTTAAGAAGATATAACAGCATAAAACAGACAATGTCATCATCAATACACTATACGCAATGATAATTGTCTGCATATCAATATGTATAAGTAAAGCACCTATGAGTATGTCAGGTCTTAAATAGCCATAATATGAGAAATGATAAATATTGCCTCCACCCATCAATTCTTTAATATAGGTAGGAAAGAGTGTTCCTTCACTTCTTATAGCATGTCTTAATGCATCCCCAATAACGACATGCTGGCTATACCAGTCAATCCTGTTTCCAAAGACATGAGTTGTAAGCAGGAATACAGATACAATGCTTAATAGACCTAATAGACAAAGAGTGCGTTTGTCTTTTCGTGTCATGATTTTCACCTCGTTACTATTATAAGAAATAAACCTTAATTTTAGGCTTAATATTTTCTTAAAAACGCTTAATTTTTGTAAGCTTTATGTTTAAGAATTCTTAAGATTTCTTTTAAGGTTTTTTAAATAAAGAGATGGTATTGTAAAAATGGGTGATAAAATATGAATAATTTAAAAATGTTGACAATCAGTTCTTTGTTGATGATTAGTTCATTATTTGGTTCTAATAATACGATTAAGCATAAGAAGATGATTGATGGATTAAATCTAAAAAATATAGATTCTGTGATGTTTGTAGCACATCCTGATGATGAAACAATCTGGGGTGGCAGTCATCTTTTAAAGAAACATTATCTTGTCGTATGTATAACTAATGGCAATAATAAGACAAGAAGAAAAGAATTCATGAATGTCATGAAAGCCACACATAATACAGGTGTAATGTTTAATTATCCAGATAAGACAAATGGACAGAGAGATAACTGGGATAAAGCAAGAAAATATATTAAAAATGATGTACACTATATATTAAGTAAGAAGAAATGGAAAACTGTAGTCACACATAATCCAGATGGAGAATATGGTCATATTCACCATCAGATGACATCTTATATAGTAAGAAAAGATAGTCGTGTGGATATGAACCAGCTTGTCTATTTCGGTAAATACTATAGAAAAAAGAATATGCCTAAAAACCTCAATTCTATATCTTCAAGTGATTTAAAGAAGAAAATGAAGTTGACTGGTATGTATAGTTCACAATCCAAGGTGATGGATCATCTTGGTCATATGTTACCTCATGAAAATTGGGTGAAGGCAAAGGATTGGAGATAGTTATGAACGAAAAGATCATGGTTGTGGATGATGATAAGGACATACGTGAAGTCATCCAGGTATTATTATCAAGTGAAGGGTATGAAGTGATAGAAGCAAGTAATGGAAAAGAAGCACTCGAATTAGTGGATGATGATACAGATCTCATTATTCTTGATGTGATGATGCCAGAGATGAATGGATATCAGGCTTGTGTTCTATTAAGAGAGAAAACAAAAGCCCCTATTCTCTTTTTAACCGCAAAGGGGCAGGATAGTGATAAGACATTAGGTTTTTCTAGTGGTGGTGATGATTATCTGACTAAACCATTTTCTTATAATGAATTAAATGGGCGTGTGAAAGCATTACTGAGACGTTATCATGTGTATCAGGGTAAAGGTACTACACAAGAAAAACAGATTACATATAAGACAGGTAATATAGAAGTCAATAGTGCGAAACGTACAGCATCAATAGATGGAGAGAAACTCAACTTAACAGATTTAGAATATAATATTCTAGAGTATCTATTAATGAATAAACAGCAGGTTATTTCTCCTAGTCAGCTATTTGAAGCTATCTGGCATGAAGAATATTATTATGGGGCAAACAATACAATCATGGTGCATATTAGACATTTAAGACAGAAGATTGAAAAGGATCCTACAAATCCTGAACATATCAAAACAATCTGGGGTAAAGGATATTATTGTGAGTAAGAGATATGTAAGTCTTGCATCTAAGATTGTTATGATATTGATTGTCTCTAGTATTTCCGCTGTACTTGTCTATAGCTGTTTTAGAGAACAGATTTCCCATTATTATTCTTTTGTTGATGATATTGCTGGTATTAAAGAAAAAAGAACAAAGTTCTTTAAGGATTTTAAAGAAAAAGCGAAAGATGTGAATCTGACTGATAAGAAAAAGATTAAGAAATTAATTAAGACAAAAGACCCTTATTTGTCTATTTATATTTATGATAATGTGGATGAGTATTATGTAGCAGGTAATTATGCCACTATTCTTACAGAGCCAGTGAGTATGATTACACCACTTTATATCTTACAAAATGACTTTGAAACAGATGCTTATAATATGGTTTATACAAAGACAATCCAATTTAAGGATCAAAAAGCTGAAGTAGAACTGTATGATATGAACTTGCTTAAGTATATTAAGTATTATTTCTATGCTGCTTTGTTTGCTTCTTTCCTCACATTCCTTCTTCCTACTTTCTTTTTTATTCGTCATAAAGTCAAATATATTGAATGTTTAAAACAGGAAATACTCAATATGTCCCATGGTGATTTATCTCATCCTATGACAATTCAAGGACGTGATGAACTTGCAATACTTGCTCATCAGATGGATGGTCTAAGAGTGACATTAGAAGAAAATTATGAGAAAGAAAAAGAAATGCAGCAGACACATCATGATCTGATTACTGCCATGTCACATGATTTAAGAACTCCTCTCACAAGTTTAAGAGGTTATCTGGATATTCTTGCCTTACATTGTTTCAAGGATCAGGAACAGATGGATAACTACTTACATAGATGTATTGACAAAGTAGAACAAATCAAAGAACTCTCTAATAAGACATTTGCCTATTCACTTGTGTTTGAACAGAATAGTCATCCTCAATTAGAAAAGATATCTACAGAAGAACTCTTAGGTTATATAGAAGAGAATCTCAACTATCTAGAATTAGAAGGTTTTATCATTCACAAAGACATTAAATACATAAAAAAAGAAGTCCTTTTAGACTTCTCCATGATCAAAAGAATGATCAATAACCTCTGTTCTAATATTCATAAATATTCAGATAAACATGTAGATATGACTCTTACTCTTGATGATTCTTTTGATCTCCTCTTAACCAATAAAAAGAAGAGTGACTTATCTAAAGTAGAAAGTAATAAGATTGGTTTAAAAAGTGTTAAACGTATTGTAGAATTACATGAAGGAACATGTTCTATTGAAGAAAGTGAAGAAACATTCTCCATCCATATCTCTATCCCACTAAAAAAGGCTTGATTTTATTTCAAGCCCAATGGCATCAACTTAAGGATTTAGACATCCACTAAGTTGATGCTTTTTTTAGTTTTATAGAAAAATGTGAGGATTAATTTGAGTTTGGATTTCAACTTCCAAAAAAAGCGCATAAATCCCCATAAAAAATCAGCCCATTTTTAAAAATTGTGTGTTAGAATATATATGTATATTCTTAACTACGGGGCTACGGTCATGAGAACAGACTGGTGTCGTCTGTATTTCGGATTGTTCCTTCCATCAAGTCTAAAGCGATATGATGGCGGACTCTTCATGATTCTACCCCAGCGTTGGAAGTGCCTGTTTGGACGGACAGGTACTTTTATTTTGTTTAGATGCTTCGTGATATTATCTATCTTTTCTTTGATTCTTTCCTTCAATCCAAACATAAAGCAGTACAGGAAATTCGTTTCATGAATAATAGAGTGCAGCTGCGTTATGTTCGTTACGCATTCTTTAGTATCTGGTACATGTCTATTCTTTAATTCCTGATTCATTTCCTTTCTTATAACACCGGCTATATTATGAAACAGAACCTTGGCATATATATCATTTCTTGCAACATCTCCATCACTGCTTATATGTCTCTCAACTTCCTGTGTTGTCTTCATTGTCTTATACGAAACCTCTATATCCCATCTTCTTGAGTAGATTTCCATGATTTCATCAGTTGTAAAGCTTTCGCTACTAAGATTAGTAAAATATATCAGGTTTTCACAGTGCTCCTTATTCTTATTATCAGTATATCGATACTCTCTTTTAATGACCCTGATCTTAAGGGTTGGATTTTCTTTTCTCAGTTTCTTGGCTTCTGGAGAAAATCGAAATCTTTTAAGCCATTTTTCATCAACTTCAACTTCAATCCATTCATCATCTGATTCCATGCCCGCAACCTGCTTCTTATAGAAGTTTGATTTCCCTCTGATGACATAACTGTATCTTAGGTCTTCCAGGTGAGATATGATTTCAGCAGATCCATAATATCTGTCAGCCAGATAGATGACTTTTTGATTTTCCAGCATCTCCCTTGTCCTGTAGAGATGTGCAAAGGCTAGAGGCGTCTCAGAATAGGGAGCCTGTCTCAATGAAAAGTCTATAAATAATCCATTGGTAACATCATATAGCCCTCCTGCCTTTGACTGGACCTTCTTTACATCAAACATATTACGTACATGACATCCAAGCGCGAACTGAAATTCATTGATATTAAGCATATTATAAGGAATCTCCATATAGGTACCGTCTTCTGCAATAAGAAGATGATCTCGGTATTTTTTAGGAAGTGAAGTTGAATAATAGATAGATGCGAACTGATTAATAAGATATGTGAAGACATTAGGGTTGAGCTTTCTTATAGCTTTATTCAGTGCCTGCTTACTGATTCTCTTTTCAAATCTGTCTATAGAAGAGTAGAAATGTGTAAGCTCAGCATTAGTGGTAGTTCTGTTTCTGAAAATGAAATAGTAGATAATAGAATAGAAGTTCATGTTTCTGCTGCGAGTGAAATCGCACTTTTTCTTTCTGCAGAGTTCATTGACCCTGGTAGAATGTATTAAAGTATTGAAGTCAAAGAAAAGTTCAGATAGTTCAGAAGACTTAACTACATCATTCATCATCATAAACAAGACGAGGCTTCTTTTTAGCGAAAGCAGCCTTTAAATAAGGGACAGCTTCCTCATCAACCTGTCCAAAGTTGATAAGGACACGGTGTTTAGGGACACCGGATTCGTCACGATATGACTCAACAAGTGAGCAGAAGTAGGTATTTTTCTTACCTTTATTATTTTTTACAGCTCTAACAAACATATAATCGCCTTCTTTCTTAACTACATTATACTATATTTATGGCTTTATATAAACATATGCAATCTTTTATTCTTAACTACAACACCATAAATATACACTTATAATAGGAAAAATAGCAATAAAAAAGAGCCGACTTCTTAAGTTGACTCCATTGGGCTTGATTTTATTTCAAGCCTTTTTAATTACTTATTAATATCTGCTTCATCAAATACTTCCGCAATAGAGCTTCCTGGCGCAACCATTGGGAATACCTTGTCATCATCATCAATAATACATTCGATTACAACTGGACCATGATAATCCACTGCTTCCTGTAAAGCAGGCATCACTTCTTCTTTCTTAGTGACACGGATGGCTTTACAACCTAATCCTTCTGCTACCTTACAGAAGTCTACCTTATCATGAAGTACTGTTGCACTATAGCGTTCACCATAGAATAATGTCTGCCACTGTCTTACCATTCCAAGTACATGGTTATTAAGTACTACTTCAATGATTGGGACATTGTAACGTGATGCAGTGGCTAATTCATTGAGGTTCATACGGAAACATCCATCACCTGCAATATTGAATACTAACTGATTAGGACAGCCATATTTAGCTCCTATTGCAGCACCTAGTCCATAACCCATAGTACCAAGTCCACCAGAACTTAAGAACTGTCTAGGACGTCTATAGTGATAATACTGAGCTGCCCACATCTGGTTCTGACCTACTTCAGTTGTAATAATAGCCTGAGAATCAGTGAAGTTATCAATCTGTTCAATAACATATGGACCAGTTAATCTAGACTGATCATATGTTAAAGGATAACGATCCTTTAATGTACGTATTTCTTTCATCCATACTGGATGGTTCTGTTGTGTTAAAGTTAAATTAATAGCTTCAATAACATCTTTTGCATCTCCGACAATACCTAAATCAGCAGGCACATTCTTATCGATTTCTGCATCATCGACATCAATATGAATAATCTTCGCATTCTTCGCAAATGTATCCACATTACCAGTAATACGGTCACTGAAACGTACACCAATCGCAATCAATAAGTCACATTCTGATACACCAATATTACTTGCTTTAGTCCCATGCATACCAAGCATTCCTGCATAACGTGGATTAGTGCCATCATAAGCCCCTTTACCCATTAATGTATCAGTAACTGGTGCATCAATTTTTTCTACTAATTCTTTTAAAGCTGCACTAGCCTGAGAAGCAATACATCCACCACCGACAAATACAAATGGCTTTTCTGATGCTTCAATCATTTCTACTGCCTTCTTAATTGAAGATGTAGGGAATGTATAATTACGGCTGCCAATGGTCTCTGGTACCTTTTTAGTATATTCACATGAACCTACAGTCGCATTCTTAGTCATATCGACTAATACTGGACCTGGACGACCTTCTTTCGCAATCTGGAATGCTTTACGAATAGTAGGAGCCAATTCTTCTGGTGATTTACAAATAAAGTTATGTTTAGTAATAGGGATAGTCACACCCTTGATATCAATTTCCTGGAAGGCATCTTTACCTAAGGCATTAACACCTACGTTGGCAGTTAAAGCAACTAAAGGAATAGAATCCATCATGGCTGTCGCAATACCTGTGACAAGGTTAGTGGCACCTGGTCCACTTGTTGCCATACAGACACCCACTTTACCAGTGGCACGTGCATAACCATCAGCTGCATGAGACGCCCCCTGTTCATGAGATGTAAGGACATGATGAATCTTATCCTGATATTTATATAAACTATCATAGACTTCTAGGATTGCCCCTCCTGGATAGCCAAAGATAGTATCAACGCCCTGTTCAAGAAGGCTTTCTACTACAATGTCCGATCCTTTCATTAACATTTTTGGATTTCCCCCTTTACTTATCGTTTGGCTGTAATACAGCACCAGTATTGGCACTTGTTACCTGTGCTGCATAACGTCTTAAGTAACCTGTAGTGATACGAGGTTCTCTTGGCTGCCATTTAGCACGACGTGCTTCTAATGTTTCATCATCTACGGCAACATTGATCTTATTATTTGGAATATCGATAGAAATCATATCTCCTTCTTCAATTAAAGCGATAGGTCCACCTACTGCTGCTTCAGGAGACACATGTCCAATAGAAGCCCCTCTAGTAGCACCTGAGAAACGACCATCAGTAATTAATGCAACATCTTTATCAAGACCCATACCAGCAATTTCACTTGTAGGAGATAACATTTCTCTCATACCAGGACCACCTTTAGGACCTTCATAACGAATAACAACAACATCACCTTTCACAATCTTACCAGCACGGATTGCCTTGATTGCATCATCTTCACTATCAAATACTCTAGCTGGTCCAGTATGTGTCATCATTTCAGGAGCTACTGCAGCTGCTTTAACGACACAGCTATCAGGTGCAATATTACCCTTTAATACCGCAATACCACCTGTTTTCATATAAGGGTTATCAACAGGACGGATGATTTCTGGATCTAAGTTCACACATCCTGAAATATTTTCTTTAATAGTCTTACCAGTACATGTAATACCTGTTGTATCTAAGATACCTAAAGAATCAAGTTCATTCATGACTGCGTATACGCCACCTGCATCATCTAGGTCTTCCATAAATGTAGAACCTGCTGGTGCTAAGTGACAAAGGTTTGGTGTATATTTAGAAATTTCATTCGCAATTTCAAGATTTAAATCAACACCTGCTTCATGTGCGATAGCTGGTAAATGAAGCATTGAGTTTGTAGAACATCCTAAAGCCATGTCTACTGTCATTGCATTCTTGAATGCAGCTGGAGTCATGATATCTCTTGGTTTGATGTTCTTTTCTACTAATTCCATGATTTTCATACCAGCATGTTTTGCAAGTCTAATACGTGCTGAATAAACAGCTGGAATAGTCCCATTACCACGAAGACCCATACCGAGTGCTTCAGTTAAACAGTTCATAGAGTTTGCAGTATACATACCTGAACATGAACCACATGTTGGACATGCTTTTTCTTCAAACTCTTCTAGATGTGCAGCATCTAAAGTACCAGCATTATATTGACCGACTGCTTCAAATAGTGAAGAAAGACAAGTCTTCTTACCATTTAATTTCTTACCTGCAAGCATTGGACCACCTGATACAAAGATAGTTGGAATATTTAAACGAGCGGCTGCCATTAATAAGCCTGGTACGTTCTTATCACAGTTAGGAATCATGACAAGACCATCAAACTGATGGGCTGTTGCAAGACATTCTGTACTATCTGCGATTAATTCTCTAGTAACAAGTGAATATTTCATACCTGTATGGTTCATCGCAATACCATCACATACCGCAATGGCAGGTACTTCAACTGGTACACCACCAGCTAAATAAACACCTTTCTTAACTGCTTCACTGATCTTATCTAGATTCATATGACCAGGAACGATTTCATTATAGGAACAAACTACCCCGATTAGAGGTCTTTCTAACTCTTCTTCTGTCATGCCTAAGGCATTAAAGAGTGAACGATGAGGTGCACGTTCTACTCCCTTTTTTACATTATCACTTCTCATATTACCCTCCTAAAGTCTTTCTACCACAGCATCACCCATCTGTGATGTAGATACTTTTGTCATTCCTTCTTTATAAATATCAACTGTACGGATATTGTCCGCAAGAACCTTTTCTACTGCTTTTTCAATACATGCTGCTTCTTCATCCATATCAAATGAATAACGTAGCATCATAGCGGCACTTAAGATAGTAGCGAGTGGATTCGCAATATTTTGTCCTGCAATATCTGGTGCACTGCCATGGCTTGGTTCGTACATACCTAAATGATCTTCACGAAGTGAAGCACTTGATAACATTCCAATAGAACCAGTCACCATAGAGGCTTCATCACTTAAAATATCCCCAAACATATTCTCAGTGAGGACAACATCAAACTGTGCTGGATCTTTGACTAACTGCATCGCACAGTTATCTACAAGCATATGTTCTACTTTGACTTCAGGAAAATCCTGAGCCACTTCATTCACAATCTTGCGCCATAAACGTGATGTATCTAAGACATTTGCTTTATCAACACTTGTAAGCTTCTTATCACGTTTCATCGCAATTTCAAATCCTCTTTGTGCGATACGTCTAATTTCATGTTCTGAATAAACAAGATTATCATGAGCTACTAATTCGCCGTTGATTTCTTTTGTATTTCTTTCACCAAAATATAAGCCACCAGTAAGTTCTCTTACGATAATCATATCAAAACCTGCTGCAGAAGTACTTTCCTTTAAAGGACATGCACCTGCAAGTTCTTTATATAAATAAGCAGGTCTAAGATTTGCGAATAATCCTAATTCTTTTCTAATCTTTAATAATCCTGCTTCCGGTCTTAATGCAGGATCTAATTTATACCATGGAGATGTATTTGTATCTCCTCCAATAGAACCTAATAATACAGCATCGCTGTTTTTTGCGACTTCTAATGCCTCATCAGTTAATGGGACTCCATAAGCATCAATAGAACAGCCTCCCATGAGGATATTCTTGTAATTGAATGTATGATTATATTTCTTTGCGATGGCATCAAGTACCTTAATTGCTTCATTCACAATTTCAGGACCGATTCCATCACCTTTAATAACCGCAATATTCTTTTCCATATCCTCTATCCTTTCTTATTATTGACATAGTTTACAAGACCACCCTGTTCAATAATCTTCTGCATGAATGGTGGGAAAGGCTGACCCTGATATTCTGTATTCTTAGTTAAGTTATAAATCTTACCTGTTTCATAATCTACTTTTACTTCATCGCCATCATCAATACCATCTACGGCTTCTGGACATTCAAGAATCGCAAAACCGATATTAATAGAGTTACGATAGAAGATACGTGCAAAGCTTTTTGCGATAACACATGAAACACCTGCTGTCTTTAATGCAAGAGGGGCATGTTCTCTTGATGAACCACAGCCAAAGTTCTTCTTTGCGACAATAATATCACCAGGCTGGACTCTTTCTACAAATGTAGGATCTAAGTCCACCATAGCGTGACTCGCTAATTCTTTGGCATCAAATGAATTAAGATATCTTGCTGGAATAATAACGTCTGTATCAACGTTATCACCATATTTAAATACTCTACCTTTAGCTTCCATTAGTTATTACCTCCGAATTTTTCTGGATTTGCGATATAACCTGCAATCGCACTTGCAGCTGCTGTTTCAGGAGACGCAAGATAAATTAATGATTCTACATCACCCATACGTCCAACGAAGTTTCTATTTGTTGTAGAAACACACTTTTCACCTTTCGCAAGTACACCCATATGACCACCCATACATGGACCACAGCTTGGTGTATTGACAGCACATCCTGCTTCTACAAATGTTTCTAGAATACCTTCTAGGATACACTGTAAGTAAATCTTCTGAGTTGCTGGTACAACCATCACTCTCACATTATCAGCGACTTTCTTACCTTTAAGGATAGCGGCTGCTTTTCTTAAGTCTTCCATACGACCATTTGTACATGATCCAATAACAACCTGATCAATATAGATCTTATCCATTGCTTCAATCTCATCCACTGTCTTCGCATTACCTGGAAGATGAGGGAAAGCAACAGTTGGTCTAATAGCAGATAAGTCTACATCTACTATTTCTTCATATTCTGCGTCTTTATCTGCTTCATAGATCTTATAGTCACGTTTAGCATGTTTATCTAAGTATTCAATAGCGGCTTCATCAACAGGGAAGATACCGTTCTTAGCTCCTGCTTCAATAGCCATATTACAAATAGTGAAACGATCTGCCATAGATAATTCTTTAACACCCTCACCCGTAAATTCCATTGATTTATATAAAGCACCATCTACACCAATACGTCCAATAATATGTAAAATAACATCCTTACCAGATACGTATTTTGGTAGTTTACCATGAAGATTAAATTTAATGGCTGAAGGTACCTTGAACCATAACTGTCCAGTTGCCATACCTGTCGCAATATCAGTTGTTCCTACACCTGTAGAGAAAGCACCAATAGCCCCATAAGTACAAGTATGTGAGTCTGCACCAATGACAGCATCTCCTGCCACAACAATGCCGCTTTCAGGTAAGATAGCATGTTCTACACCACATTTACCCTGTTCCATATGATGTGTTAATCCCTGCTCACGAGAGAATTCTCTGATTGCTTTAGAGTTCTCTGCAGATTTAATATCTTTATTAGGTGTAAAGTGATCTGGCACTAAGACAACCTTATCTTTATCGAAGACCTTATCAGCCATTTTCTTAAAGATTGGTAAAGCCATAGGTCCTGTAATATCATTTGCCATTACAATATCTACATTTGCTTCAATTAATTCACCTGCATGAACTTCTTTTACTCCCGCATGATCAGCTAAGATCTTCTGCGTCATTGTCATTCCCATTATATATAATCCTCCTCAAGTTATTTTTGAATGTTGTAACGAGAAAGTACCGAAGTACTTCCTCTTTACAACACACAAAGTGTGTGTTGCTTAGTGATTAGTTATTTAAAAGCTTATCTTCATCAGACCAAGAATATAATGAACGGATATCAGCACCTACTTTTTCACATTCATGTTCATTGTGTAACTGTCTCATTGCTTTGAAGTGAGCCTGTCCGCCTGCTGCTGACATTTCAAGTAAGAATTCTTTAGCGAATGAACCATCCTGGATATCAGCTAATACTTTCTTCATTGCTTTCTTAGTGTCTTCAGTAATTAATTTAGGACCAGTGATATAGTCACCATATTCTGCAGTATTAGAAATAGATTTTCTCATACCTTCGAAACCTGACTGGTAGATTAAGTCTACGATTAACTTCATTTCATGGATACATTCAAAGTATGCATTCTTTGGATCATAACCAGCTTCTACTAATACTTCGAAACCAGTCTGCATTAACTGACATACACCACCACAAAGAACTGCCTGTTCACCGAATAAGTCTGTTTCTGTTTCAGTTCTGAATGTAGTATCTAATAGACCAGCTCTTGCACCACCGATTGCAGCACCATAAGCTAATGCATAATCATGAGCCTTACCAGTGTAATCCTGTTCAACTGCTACTAGACAAGGAGTTCCTTTACCTGCCTGGTATTCTGAACGTACTGTATGACCTGGAGCTTTTGGAGCAATCATAGTTACATCAACGTTCTTTGGTGGAACAATCTGATTGAAATGAATATTGAAACCATGAGCGAACATTAACATATCGCCTTCGTTTAAGTTTGGTTCGATAGCTTCTTTATAAAGTTTTGCCTGTAATTCATCAGGAATTAATACCATGATGATGTCTGCCCAAGCAGCTGCATCAGCAGATGTCATAACTTTAAGTCCCTGTTCTTCTGCTTTCTTCCAAGACTTAGAACCTTCATATAGACCAACAACAACGTCTACTCCAGATTCCTTAAGGTTTAGTGCATGTGCATGTCCCTGAGAACCATAACCGATGATAGCAACCTTTCTACCATCCAATAAAGATAAATCACAGTCTGTGTTGTAATAGATTTTAGCCATATTTCTTTACCCCCTATTTTTCTTAGCTTTCATCTTTTCTATATCAAAATCATCTAGTCCTCTTCCGATGCCAGCAATACCAGTACGGACGATCTCGGTGATATTGAACGTATCTAACATTGTGAGAATACCATTGATCTTACTTTCATCACCTGTTACTTCCACAACGAGTGAATTTGGCGCAACATCTACAATCTGCGCTCTAAATATATTAACAATTGACACAATATCAGGTCTTTGTGAGTGGTCTGCTTCTACCTTAATAAGCACCAATTCACGATAGACTGAATGGTCATCATCTAACGGAAATATTTCAATTACATCTTCCAGCTTTCTTAACTGCTTTTTAATCTGTGCAAGAGTGGCTGGTTCTCCTCTTGCAGATACTGTCATACGTGAGACTGTTGGATCATTTGTTTCCCCAACAGTCAATGAATCAATGTTGTAGCCTCTTCTAGAGAATAATCCAGCGACACGGCTTAGTACGCCGGCTGTATTATCAACTAGAATAGACAGGACAAGTCTTTCCATTAAGCGGCCTCCCTCATATCTTTATGTATTCTATTCATAGCAGAAATAATCGCTTTAATAGTGGCAGTTGTAATATTTGGATGAACACCTACACCCCATTCAATAATAGATGTACCTTTGGCTCTAAGCTGTACATAAGCTGCTGCTTTAGCACTTGAACCAGATGTTAATGCATGTTCTGAGTAATCTAATAAGTGAATATAATGGTAGCCATTATCATTGAAGGCATTCTTAACTGCATCAATTGGACCATTACCATAACCAACAATTGTACGTTCTTCACCATGATCACGAATTGTTAGTTCTACTTTTCTTTCATATTCGTTTTCTGTATCTTCTGAGATATCTGTTAGTTTCTGATATATGAACTGGAATGGTTCTTCATTTTCAATATATTCATTTCTGAAAGTATCATAGATTCTTTCTGGTGATACTTCTCCTTCTGCTTCAGAAATATTCTGTACGATCTTTGCGAAATCACCCTGTAATGCTTTAGGTAGATGATAACCAAAGACTGTATCCATAACGAAAGCCACGCCGCCTTTACCTGACTGAGAGTTAATACGAACAATCGGTTCATATTGTCTATTTAAATCAGCTGGATCAATTGGAAGGTAAGGTACTTCCCACTGCTTCTGATGTCTTTCATGATATTTATGAATACCTTTATTAATCGCATCCTGATGGCTTCCAGAGAAAGCAGTAAATACTAGCTGACCTGCATATGGTGAACGAGGATTGACTTCCATCTTTGTACATTCTTCATAAACATGCTTGATATCATTCATTTGTGAGAAGTCAAGTTCTGGATTGACACCATGTGTATACATATTCAACGCAACAGTGACAATATCGACATTACCTGTTCTTTCACCATTTCCAAATAGTGTACCTTCTACTCGATCTGCCCCAGCCATTAATGCAAGTTCTGTAGCGGCTACGCCACATCCTCTATCATTATGTGGATGAACAGAAAGAATCACTCTTTCACGATCCTTTAGGTTTCTACATACATATTCAACCTGGTCTGCAAAGACATTTGGTGTATCCATTTCTACAGTAGAAGGAAGGTTGACAATCACTTTATTATCTTTAGAAGCTCCCCATACATCTAAGACTGCATCCACTACTTCTACCGCATAATCCATTTCTGTACCAGTGAAGCTTTCAGGTGAATATTCAAGAATGACTTGACCTTTGAAATTATCACATAACTTCTTTACAAGAGCACAGCCGTCTGTCGCAATCTTCTTGATTTCATCTTTATCTTTGTTGAAGACAACATCTCTTTGAAGAATACTTGTAGAGTTATAAATATGCACAATAGCACGATCTAATCCATCAAGGGCTTCAAATGTTCTTTTGATAAGGTGTTCACGGCACTGAGTTAATACCTGAACAGTGACATCATCAGGAATGAGGTTTTCTTCAATCAATAGTCTTAGAAAATCATATTCAATCTGTGAAGCAGATGGGAAACCTACTTCAATTTCCTTGAATCCAAGTTCTACTAATAACTTGAACATTCTGACCTTTTCCTGAATATTCATTGGTGTCACAAGTGCCTGGTTACCATCACGTAAATCTACTGAACACCAGATAGGAGCTTTTTCAATTGTCTTATCTGGCCATGTGCGGTCTTTCAAGCTCACTGTTTCAAATCTCTTGTACTTTTGGTAATTCATCATAATTGTTTATTCTCCTTTCCAACCTATAAAAAAAGCCCTCGCCCTTACTAGCGTAAGAGGACGAGAGAATAATTCTTCGTGGTTCCACCTCAATTTATTGATATCTCACAATATCAACCTTATCGAGTACGCTTTATATATAAAGTTCATACTCTAGCGAGATAACGGTCGCAAGTGCCGTAGCAGCCTACTTAATTCAGTGCTCCACTCAAGGATGAGTTCAAAGATGATCAAACAGTTCTTTACACCAGCCAGAACCTCTCTGCGCTTTCATCATTCCCCTACTAGTTCCTATCAAAGTCGTTTTCTTTTGGGTTGTTGTGTTTATCATATACTTCTCACATAGACATGTCAACAAACTTTTTCACTTTTTTCATTATTTTCCTAATTATATTAATTATTTGTCGGATTATCAGTTATATAAGCGGTTTCTTTTAATAACTTACATGAATTTTATCGTAATATTCAATGTTTTTTTCATTGTTTTTAATTACAGACATTTTTGTACTTACTTCGCAAAATATTTATTACATTAATAATTATTTATCTATTAAGGCTATAAAAAAAGATGTCTTTCGACATCTTATCTCTGTAATGCAAGCTTGATTAATTCATCAATAAGAGCTGGTGTATCTAGTCCTGCATCCTTCATTAACTGAGGATACATAGAGATATTTGTAAAGCCAGGCATTGTATTGATTTCATTTAAGTATACATTTCCTGTATCGTTATCATAGAAGAAATCACATCGAGCTAGACCTGTTCCATCTACTGCCTTGAATGCTTTCACTGCAGCCTGTCTGATATAATCCTGGATAGACTGATCTACTCTTGCAGGAATGCATGTAGCACTCTGTTCATCTTCATATTTAGATTCATATGTATAGAATTCACCATGAGGTAAAATCTGTCCTACACGTGATGCACTGATATCATCATTACCAATAACAGCACATTCTAATTCTGTCGCATTAATAGCCTTTTCTACAACAACATGACGGTCATAAGTTGCTGCTTCATGAAGTCTTGGTAATAATTCAGTAAGGCTATTGACTTTATAACATCCTACACTTGAACCAGAACGACTTGCTTTCACAAAGCAAGGGAATCCTAAGTGTGTATAGATTTCCATTTCTACGTTAAAGCTTTCTCTTCCTTCATCATCTACTACAACTAATTTATCATCATATCTCTTCTTAACATATAAAGAAGGTACCTGAGGAATATGAGCCTGATCAAATAGCTTCTTTGCATAGATCTTATCCATTGCAGTACATGATGCCATTACACGGCATCCAACATAAGGAACCTGAGCCATTTCTAATAAACCCTGGATAGTTCCATCTTCACCAAACTGACCATGTAATACAGGGAAGACAACATCAAATGATTTTAAGAAAGTGAAATGATCAGTAATCTTTGTTGCACCTTCTAGCCAGCTATCACTAGAAAAATCAGTAGATACTAGATCATACCATTCTCCTTCTTTAGTAATACCTGCAATCTTGATATCATACTTACTCTTATCTGCATTTTTATAGATATTCACACATGACATACGGCTGACAGCATGTTCTGTAGACTGTCCACCACATACTAATAATAATTTCATTTAATTATTCTCCTTTAAATCATTAATGACTTCCTTAAGATGCATACCATTAGAAGCCTTCACTAGAACAACATCATTTTCTTCTAGACATTCTTGTAAATAAGCACTTAATGATGCATTATCATCAAAATGATATGCAATACCTGGTTTAGCCTTATTGACCTCGTCTGAAATATAACGCGCAGCAGGGCCTACAGTCAAGATTAAATCAATATTCTTTTTAAGTAAATGAGCACCTACAGCACGATGAAGTGTTTCTTCATAGTCTCCAAGTTCTAACATATCCCCTAATACTGCAATCTTACGATCTGTATAGCCTGATAATACATCAATACTTGATTTCATAGAATCAAGGTTCGCATTATAAGTGCCATCAATAACACGGATATGACGGTCCAGTGTTAAGATATCATTTCTATTTTTAGTAAGTTCAAATGTTTCAATACCTCTGATACATTTTTCCATTGGAATATCTAATAATAAGCCAATCTGAATCGCAATTAATGCATTAAAGATAAAATGAACACCTGGCACATAAACTCTTACAGCATAGTCCTGACCATTGACCTTCACTCTAAATGATGACATATCTTCATTAAGAATAATATCAGTTGCCTTGAGATCAGCATCACTTTCAATACCAATAGTCTTTAATGAAATCCCTTCAGGGTGAACTGTTGATAAAAGATCATTGTCGTTATTCACAACTAAAGTACCATGATTCATACCATGTACAATTTCCATCTTAGCCTGTAAGATATTTTCTCTAGAGCCAAGTTCACCAATATGTGCTGTACCGATATTAGTAATAGCTGCAATATCGGGTAAAGCAATCTTCGTTAAGTAATCTATTTCTTCTAGATGGTTCATACCCATTTCAATAACCATGACTTCTTCACCATTATAACGAAGAATAGTGAGTGGAAGACCGATATTATTGTTGAAGTTTCCTTGTGTTTTTAATGTTGTATATTGCTGTGAAATAACACTTGCAATCATATCCTTAGTACTTGTTTTTCCTGCTGAACCTGTAATACCAATAACTTTAGCATGAGAATGTACACGTACATAACGTGCTAAATCACCTAATGCCTTCATTGTATCTTCTACTAGAATAACATTATGTGAATCATCTTCAATCGGGCGATTTGTAAGAGTGGCTGCTGCACCTTTATTAAATGCCTGTGGAATATAGTCATGTCCATCTTTAATACCAACAAGAGGGATATATAGGTTGCCTGGCTGAATCACACGTGTATCCTGTGTAAAGCCATTGACCTGGTCATCTAAGTGGCCGCTTAAGAGTTTTCCATTTGTGGCCTCAATAATTTCGCGTATAAACATATAATCATCTCCATTTTTTACCCAACCATTATAGCATAAATCCTGCGTACAAAAAAAGGCACTGAAGTAAATCAGTACCTAATTCTCAAATATAACTGCATACTTTGTATTAGAAGTATTCACTACTTTCCAATCCTGATTGTCTTTAATATATAACTGATCATTCACAATCTGCATACCATTAATACGATGTGACTGGAATTGATAAACTGCAGTAGGATCTTTTTTCTTAAGATCAAGACGATACATTTTTGCATCACTTCCTACATAGTAGATAGCTTCATCACTCATCACAAACATAGAATAACCCATATCAGTAAGTATAGTCTGTGATTCTTTTGATTTCACATTCACTCTACCAAGTGTCTGTTTATCTGTAATGAAATAAAGATAACCATCATTATAAACTGAACCATATACCTGTTCATTATAGATAGTATCAGTAGCTTTTGTTGTCATATTATATGAAATAATAGAAGACTTACCTGTAAGATAAATGTTATCTCCTACAATATTCATATTATAAATATGTTCTTCTAATAACTTTGTAGATGTCTTTGTAGAAAGGTCATATGCATAAAGACTTTCATTATCGTCATCATTTTGATAATAAAGCTTATTATCATGATAAGTCATATAGAACGCCTCTACATTCTGTAGTGTTTCATGCTTACCTGTCTTTGTATCAAGAACAGAGATATGATGATCACGATCAGTATAATAAAGTTTCTCACCTACTAGATTTAAATAAGTGGCCTGTTTGATACCATAATTCTTGATGACATTCATATCCTTATCTAATTTCACTAACTCATTGTTGGTATTAGACATATAGATGTACTGGTCATCCGCTGCTACCATTCCATCATTGGATAAGTTAGAAGATTGTTCGATGTCCGTTGTTTTCTTAAGCTTTACAATAGATTTAATCTGTTCTGAAACACTTGTATTACTATCAGAAAACTTAACACTTTTAGAATGTTTAAGATAATATTGCGCTCCTGTAGTGGCAAGTATAAGAACTAATACTGAAATAAGAACGACTTTCCAGTTTACTTTACGTGATACCTTTTCTGGTTCGTATGTTTTTTCTTCTTCCTGATAAATATCCTCTGTTGGTGTAAATGAACCCTGTGGACGACGTGTTGTTCCTCCTACAAGAGGTCTTCCACAAAAAGCGCAGAATTTCGCATTTGGAATATTCTGATGTCCACAATGTGGACATTTGTCATCAAGTGGCGTACCACAGTGAGGACAGAAATGAGACCCTTCAGGGACTTGTCTATGACATGATGGGCAGATCATTTATTGGTCATCCCCTGTCTTTTCTTCATCTACAACTTTATATTCTACATCAATGATATCAGGATTATCATTACGTGTACTTGACTGGGATTGAGATGAATATTGTGATTGTGCTTCTTCATACTGCTTTCTGATTTTCTTGAGTTTGAAGTATTTCCAGATTTCATATACAACAAACATAATTAATAAGAAAGGCCATGCATATGCAATGATGTTTAAGAAAACAGATAGAATTAAAAATATAATTATAAAATAGATTAGTGCATCCATATAGTTTCTCCTTTAAGTGTAGTCATTATATGTCTCTATTGTAAACATATGATGAACTCACGAAAATTATACCAATTCCAAACAAAAAATAGAAGATGCCTTAGACATCTTCTGAAATTTCACATGATTAGTAATCAAAAAGTTCTTTAAGAGTAATACCTAAACCCTTCGCAAACTGATCAATTGCTTTAAGACTGACATTTCTAGTGCCTCTTTCTACATCAGATATATAATTCTTGGAAAGATGACATCTAAAGCCTAGTTCTTCTTGAGAAATACCCTGCTGTACTCTCAATTCTTTGATACGCATTCCAAATCTTTCTGTTACAGTCATTATTCTTCCTCCATCTGACGAAGACGTGCTGCTTCATCCTTTATTTTCTTAAAACGATGGTGAAGCCCTGATTTAGAAATAGTCTGTCCTGTTTTATCAAAATAAACATCTGCAAGTTCATTAAGTGTAAGTTCTGGGTTTTCTAAACGAATCTGAGCGACTTCAGCCGTTTTAGAATCTAGAATTTCTATTCCTGCTTTATCAATCACATAAGCTATATCTTCAATCTGTTTGGCACTAGCTGTCATTGCCTTCATTTCATTCGCAATATCGCAATTATTCCATCTGTTTACAGTATTAGCCATAGAACGGTCAATACGTGTTGTTTCAAACTCCATAACAGAAGTAGAAGCACCAATCGCACGTAAGAAGTCCCCTATTCTTTCTGCAGATTTCATATAAATCACAAAACGATTACGTCTCTTGATAACATGCGCATTTAAACCATAATGATTCATCATATCTTCAATATACTGAGCAAGGGGTTCATCCTGTACACTCATTTCTAGATGATAGTTAGATGTATCAGGGTTATTCACTGAACCGCTTGCGAGGAAGATTCCTGCAAGATAAGCTCTTCTTGTACGATCATCATAAAGAATCTTATCAGAAGGCAGCATAGTGAAACCTAAACCATCTAATAAATGAAGATCTTCTAGTATTTCTCTTGCTTTAGAAACCTTAAGAAGATATATATTATTCTTCTTAAGTTTCATCATCTTTTTAACTTTAAATTCTATTGAAGGTGCATAAAGTTCTTTAAGAAGTTTATGCATCTTTGACGCTATTTTTGCGTTTTCTGTACGGATCAAGAGAGAGAGTCCCTGTCCTAACATAAGGGTTCCATTGGTTTTTAATAAAGCACAAAGAATCGCTTTAGAGCAGTCATGATCAAAATCATTAAAAACGATCTCTTCCTTTACTTTTCTTGAAAACGACAACATTTCTTTTCACATCCTCTAGTGGTCAGCATCACGATGCCACTTATATACTTTGTAATATTTCTTGTAATGGTTCGCAAGGAAATTTGTAAGAGTAACAGAACGGTGCTGACCACCTGTACAGCCAATACCAACTATCAATTGCATCTTTCCTTCTTTTTCATATTCTTCCAATAAATAATCATAATATGCCAGAGTCTTTTTTACAAATTCCTGAGTTTCTGGCTTTTCCATGACATAGTCATAGACTTCCTTATCATTTCCTGTCTTATTTCTTAATTCAGGAACATAAAAAGGATTAGGTAGGAATCTTACATCAAGAAGTAAATCAGCATCCTTTGGAATACCAAACTTATACCCAAATGAAACAAAAGAGACACGGAATGTTTCTCCTGTTTCGTGATAAAAAGATGCTTCTAGTCTATCCTGCAAAGCTGTACGCTTTAATAAAGTTGTATCTATGACTAAATCAGCCTGTGTTTTAATCTGTTCAAATTCATGACGTTCTAGTTCAATAGAATCATAAAGTGTGTTGGCTTTATTCATAATCATCATTGGATGAGAACGTCTTGTCTGCTTATAACGCTTCAAGATTTCTGAATTATCACAATCTAAAAATACAATAGTCAGCTTGATCCAATCCATATTAGATAGTTCACGAATTGCCTGCAAAGCATCCCCTAATGAAATACCCATCGCAATCTTACTACCTAATGTTTCATTGAGTAAATAATCTCCAAACTCTTCTAATAAAGCGACTGGATAGTTATCGATGCAGTAATATCCCATATTTTCAAAAACAGCCATAGCAGTAGATTTACCTGCACCAGACATACCAGAAACTAATACAACTTCTACATTTGACATAGACCTTCCTCCTTAATATCAACGTTATTATAACATACATAGATGAGTCTATAAAGCATTCAAAAAGAGAACTATTATTAGTTCTCTTCTACAAGCTTAGCAGCATATTGTCCAGCAATCGCGCCATCATTTGCGGCTGTGACAACTTGTCTTAATGTCTTAGTTCTAACATCACCAATCGCAAATAAACCTTGAATAGATGTTTCCATATGTTCATCCACATCAATATAACCCTGTTCATTTGTAATACCTAAATCCTTCACAAAATCAGTGACTGGATCTAATCCAATAAATGGGAAGATACCTTGTACATAAAGTGGTTCTACTTCTTTTGTTTCACTATCTTCTAATTCTAAGCCCTTTAATATATCATCTTCAACAATCAATGCATGAGGCTTCTTTTTGAAATGGAACTCAATCTTTTCATTATTGAGTGCTTTTTTCACTAGATAATCATCTGCACGGAATACATCACGTCTCATGATAATATGAACCTTTTCTGTAATACCTGCCAAATAAAGTGATTCTTCAATAGCACTATTACCACCACCAATGACAGCAACCTCTTTACCTCTAAAGAAAGGGCCATCACAAACAGCACAATAGGAAATACCTCTACCCGTCATTTCATCTTCTAAGTCGAGCCCCATCTTACGTTCTTTAGTCCCTGTCGCAATAATGACAGCACGTGCTTCTAGTTCTTCTTTAGATGTAATAACCACCTTATGGTCATTCTTATCTACAATGCCTTTTACTTCTGTCATCTTTAATTCAGCACCGAAGTTAAGAGCCTGTTCATACATATCATAGGCTAATTGTGGGCCCATCATCTCTTTTATGCCAGGATAGTTTTCTATATGCGCTGTTAAGTTTAATTTACCACCAGGTGCCCCTGATTCAATAACCATCACATCTGCTCCGGCACGACTTGCATATAAAGCGGCAGTTAAACCAGCTGGTCCACCACCAATAATAATGATATCTTTCATAGTCTACATCCTTTCTAGATATTGATATAAATCATCATAAGACTCCATCATATAATCTGGATGTTCTTCTAGGAGTAACTGAGTTCCTTTAAGTGACCAGGTCACCCCTATTGTCCCAATACCTGCATTTTTACCTGCTTGAATATCTGTCACATTATCACCAATCATATAGCCTTTTGTCGCATTAAGATGGGACAAGGCAACGCGTAATGCTTCTGGATGAGGTTTACCATGAGTGACTTCATCACTTCCTATCACTACATCAAAATATTGATCTAAGTCTGCACACTTTAATCCATAGACAGCGGCATCCTTGTATTTTGTAGTGACAATAGCCATCTTTATACCCTCTTCATGAAGTTTTTTTAATACTTCTGTTTCATGAGGATAAAGAGTGACATAATCATTATGCTTCTCACGATTATAAGCACGATATACTTGTACTGCTTCATCTACCTGATGACCAGAAAGATAACGTGCAAATGATTCTCTTAAAGGAGGTCCTAAAAAAGAAAGTAATTCTTCTTCTAATAAAGTATATTCAGGAAGAAACTGCTTAAATGTATATCTGAATGATTGAAAGATCAATTCATCGGTATTGAGTACTGTACCATCTAGATCAAATAGAAGTACGTTATCTGTATTTATCATATCATTAATTGTTTCCTTATGCTTTTATGATGCTTGAATAATTTCTTTGACAGCATCTAAGAATGCATCCATCTCTTCATCATTTCCGATAGTCACACGTAAATACTGATTAATACGTGGTGCATTGAAATATCTTACAATAATATGTTTCTTTCTTAATTCTTTAAAGATATATTCTGCATCAAAATCATCATGATGAATAAAGATGAAGTTAGAATAGCTGTCTGTCATTGTGAATCCCATTTCTTTAAGGGACTTCTTTGTACGTTCACGTGTTGCCACAATCTTTTTAGCATGTTCTTTGATGACATCACTGTCTTGTATAGATGCTTCACCAATAACCTGTGCAAGTGCATCGATTGGATAAGAGTTGAATGAGTTCTTCACATCATATAAATGTGAAATCAATTCTTCATTACCTAACGCAACACCCAGTCTGCTTCCTGCAAGTGAACGGAATTTAGAGAATGTATGAATCACAAGTAAGTTATCATATTTCTTTAATAGTGGAATCACTGTTTCTCCACCAAAATCAATATAAGCTTCATCAATCACCACAACACTATCAGGATTATGACTGATGATCTCATCAATGTCTTCTACAGACATCAATTCACCTGTAGGTGCATTGGGATTAGGGAAGATAATGCCACCATTTTTTGTGAAATAATCTTCTTTCTTAATCTTAAATGCGTCATCTAACGGCATTGTTTTATAGTCAATATTAAATAGTTCACAGTAAACAGGATAGAAAGAATAAGTAATATCTGGGAATAGAAGTGGATCTTTTCCATTGAAACATGTTAAGAATGTTAAGGCAAGAACCTCATCACTTCCGTTTCCAATAAATACCTGTTTATCATCTAAACCATGATATTCCGCAATTAAATGTTTAAGCTTTGATGCATCGGCATCAGGATAAAGTCTTAGCTTAAATGGATCAAAAGTTTGAATAGCTTCTTTAACCTTTTCTCCTGGTTCATATGGATTTTCATTTGTGTTTAGTTTGATAAGATGAGACATCTTAGGCTGCTCCCCAGCAACATAAGGTTCTACATCTCTTAAGTTATTTTTCCAGTTCATTATATTTTACCCCCTAGTATATCATCGATCATTTCATAGACATAACTATAGACATGATCAGCCTTTTTTTGAATAGCATCATGTGCATAATCAAATGTGCAGCCATGATCTCCTGCTTCAATCATCGATAAATCATTCCATGAATCACCTATCGTATAAGTTGTCGCATTTGTGTTTTCTTTTAGATAGTTCACACCTGTTCCTTTTGAACAGTTATTAGGAACAACATCTAGAAAATGAAGATTGGGATGACACTCTACATAGCTGCCATACTTTTCTTCAATTCTCTTCTTAATCATATCAATTTGGTCTGTCTGCCTATTTTCCTGATTCAAGCTGATAATCTGGAATGAAGGACTTTTCTTCATTAGAGTCATATAGTCATCAGGAATAGGTATATCTCCCTGGTCACTATGTGCAAAGGATTGATGATTAAAACAGCCATAACTCTTCTTTCCATCACACATATGGACAAACATGTTCGCATCTACACCCCATTGTAGAATATCAAGTCCAACTGATGCTTCTATATGTTTTTCATAAAGAGTATCCTTATTGCCGTCTAGTATAGCCCCACCATTGTTTAATACTAGATAATCAAAAGGATAACCGTCTTTTTCAAGAATCATTCCCATTTCTAGAATATGACGTCCTGTGCAATAGACAACCTTGCCACCTGCATCACGAAAACGCATCAGAGCTTCTTTATTTAATGGTGATATTTGTTTGTTATCACGATAAAGAGTCCCATCTATATCACAAAATACCATTTTCATAGTTTCCTCCATTTCCCCGCGCCTTCGTTGCGCGGACACAAATATATAATCAAACTCAAATCAAACTCAAATCCACCAAAACTCTAGTGTGCCTCTCGATATAATAGTATAATCAAAGAGAGGTGGTATACTACAGAGCACGTGAGGGAGAGTAGGCAATTCTACTCAAATAGAATATCCTGAATTGTTATAAGTAGCCGCTATCTTTTCAAGCACAAATAAGTTGGACTTAGAGCCAGGACACTTATGATTGTACAATCAACTGAGTGATTAGCTTAGATAGCAGTCAATGCCACTTCTCTTCTTTCAATGAAAGGAGAGATTTTTTTATGAAGATTGTTAGACCAATCTGCTGTGGCATGGATGTTCACAAGAATATCATTGTGGCTACAATCGGTATTACTAATAAGAAAACTCGTATTACCGAATACATCCAAGAAACGTTTTCAACTTTAAACCCTGATTTACTGAATCTTAAACAGTGGCTCATTAATCACAAATGCTTTGATGCATGCATGGAATCTACTGGTAAATATTGGATTCCAATTTTTAACATCTTAGAAGATGAAATCAATATTTACTTAACTCATCCAAAATATGTCAAAGCAATTAAAGGAAAGAAAACTGACAAGAAAGATTCAAAATGGATCTGTGATTTATTTAAACATGATCTAATCAAATTTTCTTTTATACCACCCAAAGAAATAAGAGCTTTACGAGAAATATCTCGCTATCGCTATAAATTGGTTGGGATGCGTTCCTCTGAACGTAATCGATATCAGAACTGTATGACAGTTTCCAATATCGGTATTGGTTCTGTATTTTCAGATCCGTTTGGAAAGTCTGCACAAGCAATCATGAAAGAAGTACTTGAGTCAGATATCATTGAAGATGAGAAAATTTTGAAATGTATCCATAGATCGTGTAAAAATAAAGATAAGATTCTAGATTCCATTAAACACTGCAATATTGAAACTGATCAAAGGTTTAAAATGAATGAGTCAATGACTCATATGGAAGAATTACAAGTCCATATTGATAACTGTGAAATCGAAATGATGAAACGTGCAGCACCAATGTTCGATCAATTCATGCACATCACCCAACTACCAGGTATCAGCACTTTATCTGCAATCCTCATTATTTCAGAAATCGGAGTAGATATGAAACAATTCGAATCAGATAAACAGCTAACCTGTTGGGCTGGATTAGCACCTGCAAACAACGAAAGTGCTAACAAGAAAAAATCAGTTCGTATTTCTAAAGCAGGTCAATATTTAAAACCTTTATTAGTTCAGTGCGCTCTTGGAGCAATCAAAGATAAGGATGGCTATTTTGGAATTAAGTATTCTCGTATCAAAAAGAGACGAGGTCACAAGAAAGCCATTATCGCAATTGCAAGAATGATGCTTGTCAGTATATACCATATGATTCTTACTGGAGAGACATTTAATCCTTCAGATTATGAATCATTTAAAAATCCTAAGCCACCTATAAAGCAACAAGTTTTAACAGAAGAATCAGCAATTGAGTTTCTTAAGAAATCAGGTTTTGACGTTTCTAAATTAACTAAACCATAATATTCGATTATTCTATTTTTTCTAAATTATTCAAACTTGTTTTTAAGTTCGTCTTTTTTTATACGTTTTGATTGATTTTTGTTTCACACTTATGCCCTCCTTATTTCCCCATTATATAGGAAGGGCTCAATAAAAAAAAGTCATATTAATAGAAAAAGACTGGAGAAAACTCTCCAGCCTAAATGAACTATTCAATTTTCTTCTTTCTAAGAAGTAATACAATAGAAATCAAAGATAAGATACATAGAATTACAATGATCATTATCTGTGTTGAATCGCCTGTATGAATGATTTCTATCGGTGTATTCATATAATCAAATGTATAAGTATCTCCTTCTACATTTTCATCTAAAACAACCTTCTTGACTTCCTGAGATAGATAGTAGCCAAGAGGGGCTTTTGTTTCCTTGATATAATAAGTTCCAAATCTTAAAGACTTGAATGTAGCGATACCGTCATGAGAAGAAATAGAGGTAAGACTCTTTGTACATTCAGGATCAGTATATAATGTGAATTCAAAGTTTTTGTCTTTAATAAGCTGTTTTGTCTTCGCATCTAATTTATTCACCTGGATATTAATTAGTCTTGGCTGTTCTTTAATCTCTAGAGATACATCTTCACTTGATGCAACAAATGTCTGATCCGAGATTGTTAAAAAGCCTTTAGGTGTTTTAGTTTCTTTAAGATTATATTCTTTTCCTACTTCTAGATGATTGACTGCATGAAGTGAGCCATCTGTGATCCATTAATCCACTAGATTTCCTTGCTTATCAAAAACAGAAAACTCTGCACCCAATACATCTTCACCTGTCTCTTCATCAACTTTAGAAACTTTCATCTGAGCATCCTTCATTGTCACATTCATGTTTTCCTTATGAGTGAGAGTAAATGTGATTGATTCTGCTTTGATATATCCATCAGGTGCAGCTGTTTCAATTAAAGTATAAGTCTTGCCTTCTTCTAAACCATTGACAAAATGAGGATCTTTTGTGGAAGTCCAAGAATCGACCACTTGATTGAATTCATTTCTTACTTCAAGCTTTGCGCCTTCTAATTCTTTTTTACCTGAAACATCTGTCTTTGATACTTTTACTTGTGTATCTTTCATAACAATTGTTTCATCCTTCTTCTCTTTAGAAACAGTAAACTTTATAGATTGCGCTTTAACATAGCCATCAGGTGCACTTGTTTCAGTAAGAATATAATCATGTCCTTCGATTAATCCTTTAATAGAGTGAGGCTGTCCATCAGAAACCCAAGAATCCATGATTTCTCCATTTAAATCAGTTACCTGAAGCTGAGCCCCTTTGATTTCTTTTGAACCTGTGATATCTGTCTTAGTCACATATACTTTCTTATCAATAAAAGCAACAGGTGTTGCCACAATCAGCATACGTGCATCACTATAACCAGTAATCTTGACATGCTGTGTTTCATCAGATAATACAAAGTTCTCTTTGTTTCCATCTTCTGTGCTTGGTGCCTTTAACTCTTTTACATAATATGAACCATAAGGAAGTATATCAGATGACGCAATACCATTCTCATCTGTCTTGATAGACATAACAAGCTGCCCCTTCTTATAAAGTGTAGCACCTATATACATATCAGCATTCGCATAGATTCCAAACTCTCCACCCTTTAATGGCTTTGAATCTGTATCTGTCTTTTCTATTTCAATACTTCCTATCTTTGCCATATCCTTAGAATCAACATGCCCTAGAATAATAGAAGATGTCTGGTCCTTGTATGTTAAATCCACTGTATAAGTATTCCAATCTAAATTATAACCAACAGGTGCTTTTGTTTCTTTAACTGTATAAGTACCTAGTGGTAGATTATCCAAACGACCATCGCCTTCTTGATTAGTAATGATTTTTCCGACTTCTTTCTTATTTAAATCATAAACAGTATATTCTGCGCCTTCTAATGACGCTTCTCCTTGTACGATACCTGTTGTATCTGACTTCTTAATTGTAATTTGTCCTGTAGGGGCTTCATCAGTAATTGTAATCACTGATGTATCTCCTGCTTTGATTGTTGTACTGTATGTTGAAGTATTGAGTAAATAACCATGAGGTGCACCTTTTTCAGTCACTGTATAATCACCAATAAGCAAATTATTGAGCACTATTTCCCCCTTTGTGACTGTGACGTCTTTCTCATAATCATGACCTGACACATGAAAGATGGCACCATCTAAAAGTTTTCCACCCATATCTGTCTTTCTAAGTTTCAAACTGCCAATTACTGCATGAAATGTCGCATTTAAATAAGTAGACTGAACTGGAGCAATGGCATACCATGTACCAATACGTTGATTTTCACTCTTTCCATTAGAAACAATTAATGGCGCAAAAGTGAATCCACCTGATTTCTTACCAGACTGAATTGTCCCTGTATATGAAGCATCCGCTTCTAAATGAATTGTATCTCCACCATAGATATCAACTGTTTCGCCTGATTGATTTCTTGATTCATTGATGACTAAAACACTCTTTGTCCCAGTATTAAGTGTGAAATGATATCCACTTGGACCATTTAGTTTTACTGATTCAGATTTCTGAACCTTTGCGTTCTTGTCATAATAAGTATATAAATCATTCTTACTGAACATCAGGTTATTCTGATTTAATGGATCAGGCTGTGCAGTGGCATAATTATAAAACTCAGCCACCTTGCCTTTATTAAGTGATGTGCCTGAATAAGCATGAGACAATGCTTTTGACATAATAACATTCTTCTGTGCATCTGTAAGACCATTCATGCCTTCCCACATCTGATAACCAAACCATCCATAATACATAATCTTACGAATATTCGCATATTTAGGTTCTGTACTTGTATAAAAGTCACCTGACATTGTTTGAGATGGCGGTGTAGTCTTATTGTGTTCTAGACACCAGGCTTTTCTTCCATCAATCGCAAAGTTCCCCACTGTACTGCCATAGGCTGTTGTCTTTCCATAATACTGCATTTGGTATGATGCTGCATTGACGATATTCATACTTTGTGTAGTGATTCCAACTATCATCAATAGAGATAATATCGCTGCACTTATTCTTTTTAAAATCTTCATCTTCATTTCCCTTTCTACAAATAAAAAAAGACATATATTACTATGTCATGAGAGAATCTATATAAAACAGTCTATTTGACTGGAATTGGCACGAAAAAAAGGAAGCATGCGTTTTGCATACTTCCCTAAGGAATACTCGTTAGCGAGCAAGAGAATGATTTCCTTCTGTCTGTGCTTTAAATTGTGATTGGTATTTATTCCCCGGGTAAACGACTAGAGATACTTGACTATCATTGATATAAGCACCTAAACCATAGTGACCTAGGAATTTTTTATTTGTTTCAAATTCTTCTTTTTTACCATTGAAAGCTTTCATCAGCTTATTGTATGTAGGCTGATCAATGACTGTAGTAATCAATTCTTTATTTTCAACTTGCAAAAGATCGTTGAAGTTTTCACAATTATCTTTTGTGATTGTTGTCTTAATTGTATCAGTCTTAGAACGATTGTATGTACGTTTCAATACAATCTTTGTATTGTCATCTATACGCGCCTTGCAGGTAATAGTCGTATAGAGATCATTATTCGAATAAACAGTATAATCATAAGTTGCAGTAAATGTCTGCCCATATTGTTTTTCTAATGATTTCTTATAAGACTCAGCCGGCTTGATGAATGTTTCCGCATTTGAAAACTTCTTTTTAAACGCTTTAGAAGAATCAAAGTGATAGACTTCTTCTCCTTCTGTTTTCTTTAATTCACCTAATTCATAGAGGTTAGTCTGAGGAAAATTAGATGTAATTGACTTTCCTGTAAAGAACTGACTATAGAATATAATAGCCATAGGAAGTGCAACTGTAAGTAACATGATAACAAGATAACCTTTCATCATACGACCTAGAATAGAAGTACTTCTTGGTGGATTTCTTTTTAAATCATAACCACAATGAGGACAGAAATGATCTGTGGGTCTGATCTCTTTATGACAGTGTGGACATTTCATAGTTTACTACTCCTTAAAATAATCATTCATAAATACTTTGAATTCTTTAATGAATTCTTTTTTCTTTTTAATCTGTTTACTACGATCCTTGATAGAATAATAGTCTTCATCAAGATACTGATATTTTTTCTGTACCTGTCCTTGTGATATAACTTCTAGTGTCGGTGTCCAATTAAAATCAAATGTCTTATAAAGATTCTTATAGAACTCTTTCTCTTCTTTTGTGCCATCTTCTTTTAATGACGCATCACGATATGCTTTGATATTTAGATAATAAACACCTTCATTAGGATGATTATTGAGATAGTCTTCAAGGATGGGTCCAAAAGCCTGACAGTCTCCACAATCAGGACGACCAAGATAAAGTATGAAAGAAACATCTTCTTCCATCACTTTCTTTAATTCTGCATATTGTATCTCTTTAATACCTTTTACACTCTTTTTTTTAACTGAAGATGTACTACAGCCTAAAAGTATCAAGGAAAGGCATAAAATGAGTAATTTCTTCATTTTGATTTCTCCTTTCGACTATATTAACATAAATACAAAAAAAGCGAAACTAAGATGTCTCGCTTTAATAGTTCAATTATTTAATAAGGCTTGTACCATCCATTTCTTCTGGGATAGCAAGTCCTAGAAGCTGTAACATAGTTGGAGCTAAGTCTCCAAGTTTTCCGCCTTCTTTTAATTCAAGGTGAGAATTTGTTACGATTAAAGGTACATCATTTGTAGTATGTGCTGTGAATGGGTTACCTTCTTCATCAAGAAGTCTTTCTGCGTTACCATGGTCAGCAGTGATTAACATAGTACCACCAAGTTCAGCAACCTTTTCATATACTTCACCAACACAGTCATCAACAACTTCAACTGCCTTGATAGCTGCAGGAATGACACCTGTATGACCAACCATGTCGCAGTTAGCGAAGTTAACAATAACAACATCGAATTCACCAGAATCTAATTCTTCGATTAACTTATCTTTTACAAGGTAAGCACTCATTTCTGGCTGTAAATCATAAGTAGCAACCTTAGGTGAGTTGATTAAGTCACGCTTAGCACCTTCGATTTCCTTATCTTCTCCACCATCAAAGAAGAATGTTACATGGGCATACTTTTCAGTTTCAGCAATTCTTAACTGCTTTAATCCCTGAGCTGATACATAATCACCAAATGTATTAGTTAATTCTGGTAAAGCGAATGCGACATGACCATTTACTGAATCAGCATATTTCATCATACATACGAAGTAAATACCATTTCTCTTTGTAGCAGGTGTATATCCTTTATCAGCATAGAAATCAGGGTTTGTCATAACAGTTGCAAGCTGGATTGCTCTGTCTGGACGGAAGTTAGCGAAGATGATTGAATCGTTATCTTCAACAGCACCATCTACAGCTGAGTTGTATCCTGGTACAACGAATTCATCAAATACTTCTTCAGCATAAGAATCTTTTACAAACTGTACTGGATCAGTGAAGCTGTTTCCTTTATGATCAACAATTGCTTCATAAGCTAAGTTAACACGATCAAATCTCTTATCACGGTCCATTGCATAGTAACGACCTGAGATAGATGCGATTTCACCAACACCGATCTTCTTCATTTCTTCAGCAAGTTCCCCAACGAAATCTACAGCTGAATCAGGTGCTACGTCACGTCCATCTAGGAATGCATGTACATAAACCTTAGTTAAACCAGCATCTTTAGCAAGCTTTAATAATGCATAGATATGTTCATTTGAAGAGTGAACTCCTCCGCTAGATAATAATCCCCAGATATGTAACTTAGAATCATTCTTCTTAGCATTTTCTACTGCTTCTACAAATTTTTCATTTGTGAAGAAAGTACCTTCATCAATTGCCTTATTGATTAAAGTAAGTGACTGATAAACAGTACGTCCTGCACCAATATTCATATGACCAACTTCTGAGTTACCCATCTGTCCTTCAGGTAAACCAACAGCGTTACCACAAGCTTTAATAGTTGTAGTAGGATATATTGCCATTAAATCATCAAGATTAGGTGTATTAGCAAGTTTTACTGCGTTACCATCAACTCTATCAGTTAATCCGTAACCATCCATAATACATAAAACAATAGGTCTTTTTTTCATAACTTTTCATCCTCCGTATACTCCAAAGATAATAGCATTATCTACTTTGAAATTCAATAAGCATGATTTAAAAAAAATCAATTTAAACCATAACTTTCTAAGAGGTCTTCACCAAAAGAAATCAGATGTTCTATATCAATATCTTCTTCTCCTCTTTGTGAATAAACGATAATCACATGATCATGATACTCAAAGCGGTTACAATGAATTAATGCATTAATATCCTTACTCATAGCAGGAAGATAATTAATAAACTGATTTTCTTTCATCTTTCTTAATAGAATACAATAATCTGCCAAAGCAAGTTCTAGATGCAATATTGTACGCATACGATCCTTATTTAAAACAGCTTCTTCGAGTATGCCTTCTTGTAAATCAATCTTTTTCATATGATTCAATACAACCTTTACATTTGATATAGAACCATCTAGCGCTTCCATATAACATTTCTCTTTGAGATCTCTTTCCTTCATGATCATCACCTCACTCTTATTCTACAAAAAAACTGCACATATGTGCAGTTATAATTTCAAGAATTTACGTACTGAGAAGAATGAACCAATTAATCCTACAACAGCACCAAGTAGTGCTAAGAATGCACCTAATTCCCATACAAGTGGATAAGGTGGTACAAATGTGATCAAGTTAGAAGACATCAATGATGTCATTGTCACATAGGCAAACTTATAACCATAAGCAAGGATAATTAAAGGCACAATAGAACCAATAAGTCCAATAAAGATACCTTCTAACATAAATGGAATACGGATATACCAGTTAGAAGCACCAACCATTCTCATGATTGAAATTTCAGTTGAACGAGATGTAATAGTGATTTTAATTGTATTTGCAATCATAAAGAGTGCTACTACAATTAAGGCAACCACAAAGATAGCTCCGCCATTACGTACTGATTCAAGGATATCTACTAATTTATTTGTAGAAGAACCACCATAAGTGACTTCTTTTACATAAGGGATATCCCCAATCTTTTTCGCAACCTTATCAAGATTCTTCGCATTCTTGACTTCTACAATATATGCATCACCAAGAGGATTATCACTACGATAGTTTTCAAATAACTGTTTTGAATTTTTATCCTGAGATGCAATTAATTTGTCTAACTCTTTATCTTTACTAGAATAATTAATCTTCTTGATACCAGTTAATTTATTGATTTCATCACCAACAGCTTTACTTTGTTCATCAGTAGCACTACGGTCTACCTTCACATAAATATTCAAGCTATTTTCAATATTAACAGTCATATGATTCACATTAATAGCAATGACTGATACAACACCAATCAAAATCAACGTAATAGTAACTGCAAAAATAGATGAAATAGACATCACACCGTTTCTCCAGATATTCTGGAAAGCAGTTTTACAATGCTTAGGCATTGCTTTCAATTCTTCTACGAATTCCATGACTGATAACCTCCTAAACTTGTATCTGTTGTGACACAACCATCTTCAATAAGAATAGTTCTCTTCTTATTTCTCTGAACGATTTCACGGTCATGTGTAACAACAAGTACAGTTGTTTGACGGACATCATTGATTCTTTCCAACAATTCAATGATTTCCTGAGATGTATCAGGATCTAGGTTGCCTGTTGGTTCATCCGCAATTAAAACCTTAGGCTGATTGACAATAGCACGCGCAATCGCTACACGCTGCTGCTGTCCACCTGATAATTCATGTGGGAACGAATTCGCTTTGTTTTCTAGACCTACAAGTTCTAGTACATTACGAACCTTTTTTCTAATTTCAGTTTTTGGTGTATTAGTTACTTCTAGCGCAAAGGCGACATTTTCAAATACTGTCTTTTTTGGCAGAAGACGATAGTTCTGGAATACAACTCCAATTTTACGTCTAAAAAATGGGACTTTAGAGTTCTTAATACGAGACACATCGGTACCATCCACAAGAACTTTACCTCTTGTAGCTTTTTCTTCACGATAGAGGAGCTTGATAAATGTTGATTTACCAGCACCAGTAGGACCGATGACATAAACGAATTCGCCGACATCGATTGTAAGTGACATGTCATTTACTGCACGTACGCCAGTTTTATATACTTTTGTTACGTTTTCAAGTTTAATCATTTCTTGCATATCATCACACTCCTTTGTTTCCCCATTATAACACATACTCATTATAATACATGCTTTATTTTTAATTTTCTTTAGAAGACCATCTCTCTAAGTTAACATTCGGTAATGTGAATCCTCTACCATTGACACTATGTACTTCGCTTGTAATTTCAAAAGCTTCTGGATCCATATTTTGAACAATATCATGGAAAGCCGCATATTCACGACGATTAAAAACAACCATGACTGCTTTAGAATCATTTTTCATAAATCCTGTTGTGATATTTAAGAAAGTACATCCTCGATCTAAGTCTTTCATTAAAGATTCCGCAATTTCTTCATATTTTTCTGATACAACGATAACCTGGATGTTATTTTGTCCAAGTAACATCATCTTATCAATAATATATGTAGAAATAACAACAGTAATAATACCATAAAGGATTTCTTCAACATCAGAGAATGGAATCTGAATAATTAAGATAATAATATCAAAGATATTAATTAATAATCCTAATGCAAGCCCTGTATATTTATTAACAAGTAATGGTGGAATATCCATACCACCTGTACTATATCCAAGTCTTAATACGAGTCCTAATCCAACACCAATAAGGAATCCTGCATAAACAGCTGCAAGTAAAGTATCCTTAGTCAAATGTGTTAAATAGTAACTCTTTTCAAATATAGCAAGGAAGAATGGGAATGCGAATGTAGAAACAAGTGTTCCCACCGCAAACTTCTTTCCTAATAAGAAATATCCAGCAATAAATGCAATAACGTTGATTACAAGTACAAGTGTTGATAAATGAACATAGAACACATAATGCTGGAATGCAAGGGCAAGACCTGAAACTCCACCAAGGATAATCTTAGCAGGTACTGCAAAACCGGCAGTACCTAAAGCCATAATGGCATTCCCTAACATCACTAAAATAAAATCAATCACTAATTTCTTTGCAGAATGCATTTTACTCATTACTTTTCTCCTTTACTTGAGATCTTAAATAAGCATAAATAAGATCATCAAGCTCACCATCTAATATTTTCTTTTGATCATTTGATTCATAACCTGAACGGTTATCTTTGACCATAGAATAAGGATGAAGAACATAAGAACGGATCTGTGATCCCCATTCAATATTCTTCTTTTCACCTTGAATTTCAGATAGTTTTTCAGCATGCTCTTCCTGCATTAATAAATACAATTTACTCTTCAGCATCAACATAGCCTGTTCTCTGTTCTGTAACTGAGAACGCTGTGACTGACAAGAAACAACTGTATTAGTAGGAATATGAGTAATACGGACTGCTGAATCAGTTTTATTAATATGCTGTCCTCCAGCACCGGATGCACGATATGTATCAATACGTAGATTCTTTGGATCAATCGTAATCTCAATATCATCATCTAATTCAGGTGAAACTTCTACAGACGCAAATGATGTATGTCTTCTCTTTGATGAATCAAACGGTGAAATACGTACAAGTCGATGAACACCCTTCTCTGCTCTTAAATGACCATACGCATTATAACCAGTAAAACGGATAGAACATGATTTTAATCCTGCTTCATCACCTGCAAGATAATCATCAACGTCAACCTTCCATCCTTTCTTTTCGCCATAACGTATATACATACGCATAAGCATCTCAGCCCAGTCCTGAGATTCAGTTCCTCCAGCACCTGGATGAATTTCTACAATCGCATTCGAATGATCATATTCCTGATCAAACAACAATGTCTTTTCAAACTCATCCAAATTCTTATGGAACGTCATATAATCTTCTTCTAAAGAAGCCATAAAGTCAGGATCTTCAGTATCCTTAACATATTCATAAACTTCCATGAGTTCTTTATAGCTTGCTTCTAAAGAAGCGTCTGTATCAGCCACTTTCTTCATTTCATTCAGATGCGCATATACTTTAGTCGCATGTGCCTGATCATCCCAGAAATGTTCGTCCATTGTCTGTACAGTTAATCCTTCTATTTCTCTTTTTAATACTTCAATATTCGCAGAAACATATAATTGGTCTAATAATAAACGGGCGTCTTCCAGCCCGTTTTTGATTTCATATAATTCCATTATTTAAATTCAAGTTCAACCTTAATTTCTGGAATGTTCATTTCTGCTTCTGTACCAGGACGGATACCCATATGGACAATGTTACGAGCAATTTCCTGAGAAATAGATTTTGTCATCTCTTCGAACATATAGAAACCTTCTTCTGTATATTCCTGAAGAGGATCACGCTGTGCATAAGCTCTTAAATAGATACCATTTCTAAGTTTCTGCATTGCATCAATATGGTTGATCCATGTATGGTCAATGATACCTAAAAGAACACGGCGTTCATAATCAAGTTTTACTGAATCTTCAAGATCCTTATTGAATCTGTTTTCATAGCTCATGAAGACGACTTCACTCACAGCATCAATCACCTTCTGAGGATCATTCACTGCTACGTCAGGATTCTTAGCAACTAATTCACTTAATAACATGTAGTTCTTACCAACATAGCTTAAGAATTTTTCTACATCTACAACTGGCTTCTTACCTTCATTATTAGTGAACTTAGGAATATCTAGTTCGATTGCTGTTAAGAATTCACCCTTGATGATTTCTGATAAGTCTTTAGAACGCATGATATCATCTCTTTCTTTATACATGATTTCACGCTGCTGACGCATAATATCATCATATTCTAGCAACTGTTTACGCATATCGAAGTTCTGACCTTCAACACGCTTCTGAGCAGTTTCAATAGACTTAGTAATCATCTTAGATTCAATGGCTTCATCATCCATGAATGAATCAGTGAGAGCTTTAATCTTTTCACTTGCAAATCTCTGCATCAATTCATCTTCAAATGATACAAAGAACTGTGAACATCCTGGGTCACCCTGACGACCAGAACGTCCTCTTAACTGGTTATCAATACGTCTAGATTCATGACGTTCAGAACCAATAACCATTAAACCACCAATTTCAGCAACACCTTCACCGAGTTTGATATCAGTACCACGACCAGCCATGTTAGTAGCGATTGTAACAGCACCCTTCACACCAGCTTTAGCGATAATAGCTGCTTCTTTTGCATGGTTCTTAGCGTTTAATGTATTATGCTTAATACCTTTTGCGCTTAACATCTTAGATAAGATTTCAGATGTTTCTACTGCAACTGTACCAAGAAGGATTGGCTGACCATAAGCATGGCGCATTTCTACTTCTTTAATAATAGCTGCATATTTAGCATTCTTGCTTGAGAATACTAAATCTGGTTTATCATCACGAATAACAGGCTTGTTTGTAGGAATAACAACGACTCGCATGTTATAGATCTGACGGAATTCTTCTTCTTCAGTCTTTGCAGTACCTGTCATACCAGCTAACTTATCAAATAATCTGAAGAAGTTCTGATAAGTAATTGTTGCAAGTGTAACAGTTTCTTCTTTAATTGGTACACCTTCTTTTGCTTCAATAGCCTGATGTAAACCATCAGAATAAGCACGACCTGGCATAACACGTCCAGTAAACTGGTCAATAATCATAATAGAAGCATTTCTAATATCATGGCTGCCATCTTCTGTTGCAATCATATATTCAATGTCCTTAGTCATTGTATAGTTTGCTTTAAGTGCCTGGTTGATATAGTGTACTAATGCAGTATTTTCTGGATTATATAGGTTTTCTACATTAAATGCCTTTTCTGCTTTCGCAATACCATCAGGTGTTAATGTACATGTCTTACTTTCAACATCTACCTGATAATCCTTTTCATTCTTTAAGCTCTTCGCAAAGTGGTCAGCAGATACATACATAGAAGCAGTCTTCTTCTTACCACCACTGATAATTAATGGAGTACGTGATTCATCGATCAAGATAGAGTCTACTTCATCGACTAATGCATAATGTAATGGACGAAGTACTTTATCTTCATAGTTAGTCACCATGTTATCACGTAAGTAATCGAATCCTAATTCAGCATTTGTAGTATATGTAATATCACATGCATGCTGTTTTCTCTTATCATCTGCATCTAGTTCTCTTTCATTTAAACCAACAGTCAAGCCTAAGAACTTGAAAACCTGACCATTTAATTCACAGTCACGACGTGCTAAATATTCGTTAACTGTAACAACATGAACACCCTTACCATCTAAGGCATTCAAATAAACTGGGAAAATAGATGTTAAAGTTTTACCTTCACCTGTTTTCATTTCTGCGATATCGCCATTATGAAGTGAAATAGCACCCATTAACTGTACTTTGAAGGCTTTGAGTCCTAGTACTCTGTAAGCTGCTTCACGTACAACTGCAAAGGCTTCTGGTAAAATATCATCTAATGTTTCACCCTTTGCAAGACGATCCTTAAAGAACTGAGTCTGAGCACATAGTTCTTCATCGCTCATCGCCTGTGCCTGAGGTTCTATCGCAATAATTTCATCTGCCTGTTTTTCTAATTTACGTAGAATAGAACTGTCCTGTGAGAAAATACTCTTAATACGGCCAGTAATTCCTTTTTTCTCTTTCTGTGGTGTTGTAGAGAATGGTAATGGTTTTGCATCTGTCTTGATATCATCAAATGATTCTACAATGATATCATCTCCACGACGATCGCCTAAATCGACGATTTCAGCGTCTGCAGCGAGTTCCTGATGCTCCATTCCTTCCTTTTTTAACTTTTTCTTAACTTGTTTTCTAATTTCTTGTTTTTTACTAGGCATGATGTGTCTCCTTTCAATACAAAATCGTATACATTATATCATACATATAGCAAAAAACAAAAGCATTTTATATACTCCTTGCTTGTTTAATTATTCCCAAGTTTACAAGGTATTTCTCTTTTATTGCGAGGATCAATATTTCGATTTTCTGGGGCTTTTCTTTTTCAATTAATTTAAGACAAGTCTTAATGGTTTCTCCAGAAGTCATCACGTCATCTAATAGAAGTATTTTCCTATTTTCAAGGAATAATCCACCCCTTAATCCAATCACATCACGTATCCCTGCTCTTTGCGTATAAGACTGGTCACTTTGTTTATAATCCACTTTCTTATAGAGTCCATTGAAAACATGAGAGTGAATTGTCATTGCAATGGCCTGGTTGGGAGCAAAACCACGCACATCATTCGCCTTTGACGCACTTGGTGCAACAACAATCAAATAATCCTTATAGCGTCTTTGTAGTTCTCTTTTGTACATATCTAAGAAAGCATCCTTTAAGGCATAATCATATTGTCCCTTATAACGAAAAAGCAGGGTACGGAAGAAATCATTGTAAGCATATAATATGCGTAGCGGATAACCTTGAAAGTTTGTCTCAATATCAATTCTCTTAAATAAAGATAAACAGGAGGAACAGATACAGTGATGGGAAAATAATTGATGAAAAGAAGATGTTTTAGATATAGAGGATAAACAGATCAAACAGACATCCTGTTGAGAGATTGAATGGTTTTGATACATCCTTTCATTGCCTTTGAATAATGGTTATCTATTAATAATATTCTTCCATCCTCATATCCTATTTTTCTTCCTACTCTTCCCGCAATCTGTATCAATGTTCTTTCATCAAATATACGATCTCCTGCTTCTAATACAATCACCTGTACATCCTCTATTGTGATTCCTCTTTCTAATATCGTTGTGGTGATTAAGACATCTAATAATCCTTCTTTAAAATCCTTTGTATATTCATTTAAATAAGGAGACTCTGAACTCACACCCTGTACTTTATATGTATCCCTTAACAAGTCTGCATAGTATTGTGCATCACTTTTTCTAGGTACATAAACAAGTACTCTAAGGTGCGTTTCTAATAGTTTCTTAATCCAATATTTCAAGGATATGAGCCACAAAAATTGAGGAATGATATAAATATGAGGAACAGGCAGATCATGACCATGGTAGCGTCGATTCATGATCATGACACATTCATCATGAATATCTTCCTCAAGTAATGTAGCGGATAATTTAATATACCTTTTAGAGGCATGATAAAAGATAGAGTTCAATACATCATCTCCATAAAAAGGAAATGCATCGGCTTCATCCATAATAATTAAATCAAAAGGAGAAGATACAAATCGATAGAGCTGATGGGTAGTACAAATGATTAAGGGGGCATCATTATTCTCTTGATAGCCCCCATATAGAAGACCAATGGTCAGATGAGGAAAATCCTTCTGGATTCTTTCATGTAATTCTATACACAATTGTCTTCTAGGGATTGTGAAACATACGCGTCCCCCTTTTTCAATCACATGCTTGATGATCGCATAAGAGATTTCTGTTTTACCAGAGCCACATACAGCAAGGACAATAGAATTCGTGGCATTCTCATAATTCGTGATCAGTTGTTCAGAGATGAACTGCTGGCGGGACGACAAGGTAAAAGAAAGATGATAGGACGCATCAGTCATTATTAAAGGAGTCGTATGTATTGGATAAGATTCATCTAAATAAGTACGTCCAAACGCTATACACTTTCTACAATAAGGTCTCTTATTGATATAGCTGATATAGTGTTCATCCTCATTACCACATACAGGACATTTCACAATCACCACCTCCTTTGGTCCTCTACTTACCTATACACTTAGAAGATGGTTTTTTTCTCAAAGAAATTTAAATTTTTTTCAAAAAAACTATGAGCATCGCTCATAGCTACAAATATTGACTTTAGATTTGGTCTAAACTATAATAAAAACGAAAGAAGGAACAGCCAGTAAGCGGCTGTCCTTGGATTTATTTTGGTAAGTAACTACCTCAAACTTTTCCTAGGAGCGAGGTAGTTACTTTTTTTCGTTCTTATCAATAATGATAAGAAGTAATCTAACAACAAATGTCAATAAAGATATGATCAGTGTTAAACATGTTAACATAATCATGATTACTTCATACGTTGTCATTAGGCATCACCTCCGTTTTCAACTTAAGAGAAGAATCACGAAGGGTTGCGTACCTTCGTCATAACGACCAAGGATAACCACCTACCGTATACGGCTGTTCCACGCATAAATTACATCATAGGATTCTATCTGCCAAGATAAGTAATCAATTATTACATTTTCATAATAAGCCACAACCTATCGGTAGAAATACAGCATAAAACAACCCCTAAGCCATTGTACTTGCTTAGAGGTTGTTTCAATTTTTTTATTGTCTATAAAACGCAGAAGAAGCATTAATATGTTGTTTTCAGCATAGAATTAACAATCAACCCACGTAATATCATTTTCTATTTCCCAAAAAGTCTTTCCATCAAAAATTCTATCTGATAAAAAATCTTCCACAGGATAATTATTGTTGTCACCTTTCCATTTATAGTCCTGACCGTTTTCTTTCATTTCGTAGAGCACTAACTCTAATATATCATTTTCTATCCACCCTTCTAGAAAATATTTTGTATCATTATATAGGAACCACAATTCATCACCATAATGTATATGATCTACAAATTCCTGAACATTACCATTTTTCATATTGAGGCACTCCCTTAAAAAACTTTTTGTACTTTTCATGCTCTTCTTTTGTTATAAGATGGACAGGTCGAATTTTAAAATTGTCTCTTTCTAAATAATCATGTACATGCAATATATTATGTTTTCTGTCCCCGTGATTTATTGCAGGTTCTGGATGATAAGCTATCTCTTTGATTAAATAATGATTTTCGTCATATATTCTCATTTCATAAAATGTACCACCTGGTTTTAACTTAATATATGCTGTACTTGAATAAGATTCCTCTAACAAACCATTCTTTCCACTCAATACTTTAACACCTTCTATTTTATCAATACTTTCATAAGTATAATCCACATTATTGCCTATTGCAAAAGTTCCTCTTCCGCTCATACTATCTCATAACTTATGAGCATCGCTCATAGCTACAAATATTGACTTTAGATTTGGTCTAAACTATAATAAAGACGAAAGATGGAACAACCAGTAAGCGGTTGTCCTTGGATTTATATGTTTGAAATAACTACCTCAAACTTTTGCCGAGAACGAGGTAGTTATTTTTTTGCATTCTTATCAATAATGATAAGAAGTAATCTAACAACAAGTGTCAATAAAGATATGATCAGTGTCAAACACGTTAACATAATCATGATTATTTCATACGTTGTCATCAGGCATCACCTCCGTTTTCAACTTAAGAGAAGAATCACGAAGGGTTGCGTACCTTCGTCATAACGACCAAGGATAACCACCTACCGTATACGGTTGTTCCACGCATAAATTATATCATAGAAATCTATCTGCCTGGATAAGTAATCAATTATCACGATTTCATAATAAATCTCAATTTATTGGTAGAAATGCAATATACAAATAACCTCTAGGCTATTCGTCTAGAGGTTATTTTCATGCTTAAGTTATGTGAATAGTGACGTTAATCATCTACCTTTAAATCATATTCCCTAATAAGTCTACGAGCAATCATCTTATTCACATGAGTCCTCTTAATAGTGATAGTACGCTCACCGTTAGAGTAAATACAATGGTCCCCTTTTGCATGTCTAAGGAATCGATAACCATTGTTTTCTAATATTCTTTTGAATTCTATGATGGAATACGTTCTTGCTTTCATGGTCTTTCCTCCTTGTCTATCTCTATTCTACCACATTTATAATCTTTAATGATTTTTTTACATATAACGACATATTTAATCACAAATTAGCATATATGCTAAATTACGATTAATTTTTAACACTTCTATAAGAATTTATTATTGCATTGACTAAATCTTTGTACTATACTTAAACCCAACAAAGGCGAAGACGAGGAGAGTAATCTATGACAGAGACTCTAGCGAGTAAGTGATGGTGGAAGACTTACAGTTAAGTGATAGATGAAAAACACCTCTGAGCTGTCTACCCAAAGCATAATGCAAGTAGGCTAGAACGTTCTTTCAGCGACGTTACCGCTGGCGGGTATCGCATGCTCTTTGAAGTATGTCTGTACTTAGTTATAGACTCAACGACTTAGTAAGATACTCGCACCACAAAGCGAGTTTTTTTTGACTCAAGTATAGGGAGGAAGATGTAAATGTGTGGTTTTTTAACAGTAGGTTCTAAAGAACTAGAAATTGATGTATTTGATGAAGCTTTAGGAAAGATTGAAGGCAGAGGTCCAGATATGGTCGAGACGTATCGATTATTCGATAAGACTTTTGGTTTTAATAGATTAGCTATTATGGATTTAAGTGAAAAGGGTATGCAGCCTTTTTCTGATGATCATACTATTGTGGTATGTAATGGAGAAATCTATAACTATCCAGAATTAAAGAAGAATATTATGGATGAATATACTTTTAAGTCTTCGAGTGATTGTGAAGTATTAATTCCTTTATATAGAAAATATGGTTTAGATACACTTGTAAGATATTTAGATGGTGAATATGCATTCTGCTTATATGATGCATTAACTGACAAGATGATGGCTGCAAGAGATCCTATTGGTATTCGTCCGATGTTTTATGGATATACTGAAAAAGGCACTATCGCATTTGGTTCTGAAGCCAAAGCTTTAATGCCTGTCTGTAAAGAAATCATGCCTTTCCCACCAGGACATTATTATGATGGTGAGAAGTTTGTATGCTTCAATGATGTGGCTGATGTGAAATTAATGCATAATGATGATGTAGAAACTATCGCCTTGAACCTACGTGTTAAATTAATTGAAGCCGTTAAGAAGAGATTACAGAGTGATGCCCCTGTTGGTTATTTATTATCTGGTGGTTTGGATTCATCTTTAGTATGTGCGATTGGTCAACGTATTACTGATATACCTATCAAGACATTTGCGATTGGTATGGAAACAGATCCAATTGACTTAAAGTATGCGAAAGAAGTAGCTGAATTCCTAGGTACTGATCATACAGAAGTGATCATGACTAAAGAAGATGTACTTGGTTCTTTAAGAGAAGTCATCCGCACATTAGAAACATGGGATATTACAACTATTCGTGCAAGTATCGGTATGTACTTATTATGTAAATATATTCATGAACATACTGATTTAAAGGTCATTTTAACAGGAGAAGTCAGTGATGAATTATTTGGTTATAAATATACAGACTTTGCGCCTAGTCCTGAAGAATTCCAGAAAGAATCTCAGAAACGTATGCGAGAATTATATATGTATGATGTATTAAGAGCAGATAGATGTATTAGTGCGAATGCCTTAGAAGGTCGTGTTCCTTTCGCAGATCTTGATTTTGTAGATTATACAATGCGTATTGATCCAAAGAAGAAGATGAACACATACAACAAAGGTAAATATCTCTTAAGACATGCTTTTGAAGGTTTAAACTATCTTCCTCATGATATCTTATTTAGAGAAAAAGCAGCTTTCTCTGATGCTGTTGGACATTCTATGGTGGATTATTTAAAAGAATATGCTGATTCACTCTATACAGATGAAGATGTTAAAAATGCTAAGGATAAATATCCTTACTGCACTCCATTTACTAAAGAATCTCTATTATATCGTGATATCTTTGAATCTTATTACCCAGGAAAAGCCAAATGGATCAAGGACTTCTGGATGCCTAACAAGACTTGGGAAAACTGTGATGTCAATGACCCAAGTGCGAGAGTACTTAAAAACTATGGTGATTCCGGAAAATAAGGTTATAATAAGAATGAGGTGATGATTATGTTAGGCACATTATTATCAATGGTGTTCTTTCTCGCATTTCTTCCATTTATTCTTATGTACTATATCTTTAAGTGGAGTATTAAGGTTGTAATCTATCTCATTCTTATCTTCTTTGCATTAGGATTACTATTAATGTTTCTATAAGACTATGATTTCATAGTCTTTTTTTGCGTATAAGAAAAGAGGACATCATGTCCTCCTAACATACAACACCATTATGAATTGTATGGTTGTTGTAATAGCCATTATATGACCAGTTGATCTGTCCATTTTCAACATAGTACCATGTACCATGCCCATCAACCTGAGATAAAGTTATCTTATTCCAGTCGATCTTGCCATTCTCTACATAATACCAAGTACCATTATATAAAACGAGATTAGAATAGTTCCAGTCAATCTGTCCATTATGGACATAGAACCAAGTCCCATGATAATACACCAATCCATTATAAGACCAGTTCAATGCACCATTCTGGATATAATACCATGTACCAAAATATTGTGTTAAGCCAGTATAATGCCAATTAATCTGACTGTTTTCAATATAATACCAAGCACCATGTCCATTGACCTGAGACAATGTATTCTTACCCCAGTTGATCTTGCCATTTTCCACATAGTACCATGTCCCATGATACTGTACAAGGTTTGTATAATGCCAGTCAATCTTACCATTCTTCACATAATACCAAGTCCCATTATAAAGTACAAGACTAGAGTAGCTGGTCTGATGAACACCGTTATGAATATAATACCATTCATTATTGAAATAAGTGAGTCCCTGATAGTTCCAGTTGATCTTGCCATTTTCTACATAATACCAAGTACCATGACCATTAACCTGACATAATGTATTTTTATTCCAATTGATCTTACCGTTTTCTACATAGTACCAAGTCCCATAATATTGTACAAGATTTGTATAATGCCAGTTGATTTTACCATTCTCTACATAATACCATGTACCATTATAAAGAATCAGATTATTATAATCTGTATCTAAAACACCATTAACGATATAACACCATTCACCATTAATATAAGTCAATCCATTACATGAATGATTCACTACACCATCAACTATATAATATGTCTTTCCATTATAGTCTACTAAACCTGTATAATCCTTATCTAGCTTACCATTATGAATGTAATACCAGTCTCCATTAAAATAAACGACTGTATTCTTGTTAATTACAAGACCATTTTTCACATAATACCAATAACCCTTATTCTTTACTGGACCATTCATATTCTTATTTGTATGACCATTGATCAAATAATAGGTTGTTCCATTATATGTCCATGAACCAGTGTAAGATGTATCCACTTCACCTGCATCCACTTTATAATATTCATCTTTATACTTAATAGCACCGGAGATGGACTGATCCACAATACCATCTACCATATAGTAATTGTGATAAATACCTGTTGTATTTATAAAATAACCATTTGAAGTGGCATAAGTGCCTGCTCCTATAGTAATAGTAGAGGCATAAGAATTGACTCTTATATCTTCACATTTCATTAAATAGCCACCAATTGTTTCACCAATGGCTTGATGACCTTTCACATTAGGATGATAACCATCTGATGCGAAGTAATTCTTATTTTCATTTAAGGCATATTCACTATTGGTGATATAAAAACCACCTGCTTCTTTTGTGCCATCTTTATATGCTTGGATGACATTCTTAAATCGCGAATGATCACTTGTAGCATCTCCTGTCATACCAACAAGAATCTTTGCATCAGGATATAATCTCTGTGCTTTTTTTACTGTTTCATAGACTTTATTCTTAATAGTGTCATAGGAATAAGCCATATCATTATAGCCACCTGCAATGACTACATATTTCGCATTCTTTCCTTTTCCATCCTCTAATAAAGTACTAAATGTCTTACCCGATAACTGAGCAACAAATCCTATACCACCATAAGATTCCTGTGTATAATCAAGTCCTGCTTTATGACTTGCCTGAACATACCACACATCATCTCCAGTAATCATTCCATCGCTAGAATAACCCTGCGTATAAGAGTCTCCAATATATTGTACAAGATCATGATTCTCTGCATAAACAGGTGAACTCATGCAAATAAGTAGAAAAATGAAAACACCTATTATTTTTTTCATAATTACCTCCATATAAAAAACGTGGATACCCACGTTTCTATATATATTCTTGTTTTATATTTTTGTCAATAGTGTTTACTTTAACCAGCGAATTTCATCACCATGAATATAATACCATGAACCATTATAGAGATTAGAGTTACTATAGCTATTCTCTAAAACACCATTCTTAATATAACATAACTGACCATTCATATGAATCATGCCTGTTTTACTAAAGTCTACCATACCATTCACAACATAATAGTTCTGTCCATTGTATTCTACTAATCCTGTGTAGCTCTTATCCATCTTACCTTGATGTACATAATACCATTGATCATCAATCTGCATTAAAGTATCCTTATTCGCAACAACACCATTTTCTACATAATACCAAGTTTTATTTGCTTTTATGGAACCTGTAATAGTCTTATCTGTATGACCGTTTGTAAGATAATACTGCTGATCATTATAAGACCAGATTCCTGTGTATGATGTATCTACTTTACCTTCATCCACCTTATAATATTCACCATCATTTTCTACAATACCAGTCTTAGATGTATCTACAATACCATTGACCATATAATAGTTATCATAAAGACCTGTGATATTTATAAAGTGTCTATTCTTAACTGCATAAATACCTGCACCAATCTTAATAGAAGCAGCTTTTGTATAGACAGGCACATTATTACATTTCATGAAATAACCACCTATTGTTTCACCAAGAGCACGCTGTCCATATTTATTAGGATGATGACCATCGGATGAAAAATAGCTCTGATTACCATTTAAGGCATTTTCACTATTAGTAATATAAGTACCTCCTGCTTCTTTTGTACCATCCTTATATGCCTGCATAACAGTCTTAAAATGTTTATTTACAGAATCTCCTGTCATACCTACATAGACCTTTGCTTTTGGATAGAGTGTCTGTGCCTTTTTCACTGTTTCATAGACTTTATTCTTAATTGTCTTATAAGAATAATCCTTATCATTATAGCCACCTGTAATGACTACATATTTCGCATTTCTTTTACCTTTACCTTCATCTAATAAAGTACTAAATGTACGACCATCAGACTCCTTCACAAATCCTACACCACCATACGACGCTGCTGTATATTTGAGATGTGCTTTACGGCATACCTGAACATACCATAAATTATATCCCACGATCATACCTTCACTAGTATAACCTTGTGTATATGAATCACCAATAAACTGTACAAGATCATTGGAATAAGCATCAACAGATGGAGTCAGGCTTATACAAAGTACAAAGGTAAGGAATAAACCGAATAACCTTTTCATATAGAACCTCCTCTTACTAAAAAAACGTGGTCTCCCACGTCTTGGACCATTGGTGCTCGGAATGGGATTTGAACCCACACGGCATAAGCCACCAGTACCTGAAACTGGCGTGTCTACCATTCCACCATCCGAGCATTCAACAGTGTTGATTTTATTCTCGTTTTATTTATTTGTCAATTACTATTCATGATGACATTCGCAATTATCATGACTGCATCCACAAGTTGCTTCTGCATCAGGAGTTAAAGTACCAGCTAAATAAGCTTTCACTACAGCATCACAATCACCAGTTACTCCACCCACTACATTAATATTAGAACCACTTAATGCCATAATAGCACCTCTTCCAATACCACCACAGATCAATACATCTACATTCATATTAGATAATAAGATAGCTAATGCACCATGACCTAATCCTTCTGTACCTACAACCTGTGATTCTTTGATTTCATTATTTTCAATATCATATAATTTAAACTGTGAAGTTTTACCAAAGTGTTGAAACACTGATTCATTTTCATAAGTTACTGCAATTCTCATAATATGTTCTCCTTTTACGTCTATCACAGGATATCCTGCCTTTTTTACACATTCATTACATTCAATTCTTAAAGGATAGCCTTCCATTATACTGCGTGCTATCTTTTTTCTTGCCCCGGCATATATTTCAGTGACTGTTGTACGTGAGATATTCATTTTTTTAGCACACTTAGCATGAGTATAAGATTTATAATCAATTAAGCGTATGACTTCAAATTCATCTAAAGCAAGCTCTATATAGCCTCTTTGAGGAATACCATCAGGTACAAACATATTGTAGTCAGGAACTCCTGTAATTGTCCTTGATCTCTTTGGTCTAACCATACACGCCTCCAGTTACTGACATATGTCGGTAACATTATATCACAAACACTATGAAAAAAAAGCAGTTTTTCGCTGCTTTACAACAATCTAATAGCGCCTTGTTCTCTTGTATAAATCACATGACATGATCCTTTTCCTAAAATAGAATCCATATAAGCAACATAGTCTTTTAATCTACTCGTTTTCACAAAGGCAAGCATGGTTCCTGAGAATCCTCCACCATTGACCTTTACAACTCCATCATCACCTAAGAAATTCTCACTTAAGACAATAGCTGTTCCAACATTTTGGCAACGTGTACTTCCCTGTGGATAAATATTCTGAAGTGCTTTAAAAGTCGAATCGCCCGATTCTCTCACTAATTTAAGGAATGTATCAAAGTCTCCCCTTTCAAGAGCTTCTGACTGCTTTAAAACACGTTCTTCTTCTTTAAAGAAATGAAGTGCTCGAAGTGCTGGTCGATCTCCTACTCTTGCTCTAACAATACGATAATTCTTCATAAACTCATCATAAGAGACTTCTCTTAAGACATCTTTCTTAAAGAAGTGAGCGACCTTAATCATTTCTGCAGGCACTGCATCATAATCAGCTGTAGTATCTGATCGAATCAGATTAGAATTCACACTGCATAAAGTATAATCAAAATTAGAAAAATCAATATTCAGTTTATAAATATCTGGTGAATTAAAATCTTTAAAATCCACTTTAATAAATCCACCTACACAGCAGACACATTCATTCATTAAACCACTTGGTTTACAATAAAATGTATTTGTCGCAAAGCGACCAATCTGGACAAGATATTTATTTTCAATCTGCCCTTCATTATATAGATGGTTAATAATTGTACCAATCATAATATCAAAGTTAGCACTTGAACCTAGACCTACATTTCTAGGAATGCTGCATTCAATATAAGCATTAAAACCACCAATATGATAATTCTTCTGGTTCAATCCAAATAAAACACCATTGATCAATGATTCCATTGTACCTTTCTTGGCTTCATTATATTTTATATTTTCTGTATCTATTTCATTAATACTCATTTCATTATAGATTACTTTTGCATAGCGTTCTTGTTTCGCAATTATCGCAATAGAATCTAACTGAATAGCAGATGCAAGTACACGTCCACGCTGGTGATCTGTATGATTGCCACCAATTTCACATTTACCTGGAACACTGATGATCATAATATCCTGATCACCAAAATAATCAATAAAGGACTGGACGGCATCTTTGTATCTGAGTATCTGTTCATCTAATTTTTCTGAATAGATTTCCTTTAATATAGAAATCATTTCACCACTAGAAAGTCTTTTCATTACATCAGATGCTTTCATGATTTTACCTCCTTTTTTGTAATCGGTCGCATTTCTATTTTAACACTTATTTCATCTAATACAATGTTTCTAGGTCTTTTTTAACTGTAATCTTACATAATCAATTTATATAATATTTGTGCATAATGTGCATAACTGTGAATAATTCATTTTCATGTGTATATATCGTATATTTTTAAATTGTATGTAAACTACAGTTTTAAAGCACCTATTTTAAGGTGTTAAATAGCCTTACTTATACACTAAGACTATTTAGGTTTTGTAATGACTTTGTCATTATATGTAAACGAATACAAAAAAAGAATAGTGATTATTCACTATTCTAGTCATCTAATGCAGCTCCATTTGTTTCAATAATATGCTTCATCCAGTTATAAGACTTTTTCTTTGTGCGCTTGAGTGTACCATGTCCTTTATCGTCCATATCTACATAAATAAAGCCATAGCGTTTCTTCATTTCACCAGTGGATAAGGAAACTAAATCAATAGGTGCCCACATATGAAAAAAAGTAGGTTTTCCTACTTTTTTTCCAACATTTCAATAACTTTACTGACTACTCCCATGGGCAAGCCCGTGGGGTTCTTACTGTCAAGTTTAGCTTGTAATCGTACATCATTTTCAGACTTTGGAATACAAGTGTAAATCTATTTAAGTAAGAACTTTTATTACCAAGCAGTCCAACGACCACATTAACGGTAAATTTCTATCTTACGATATGGAAGTATAATCAATCTCCCTGATGTTTATTTTATACTATTTTGATTCCACTATTCAATACTTTGATTCTATTAGTCTCAATTCTTTTAATTAAGGCTTCTTCTTTACTGTAACACTTTCCAAATTCTGAAATACATCCGTCTCTATCTATAGTAAAAATTATGTGGCTTTCATCCCATAGGCAAGCCTAGGGGTTTTTCGCAACTAATTTATAACATCCCAATAGAATACGTCTTCACCTACATATGTATCAAAATGATGTCTTCTTAACTGTCTCATAACATTATTTTGTACACCTGTAAAATAGAACTGTACTTTATGTGCACGACATAACTCTACAACATCCATTAATTCATGAATACCTGAATCATCAATAGAAGGAACACCTCTTACTGAGAGAATGATATGATCACATCCATCGATGAGTTCTCTTACTTTTGATAAGAGCTGATCCTGGTTTCCAAAGAATAAAGGTCCTGCGACATAAACAACACGTGTTGTAGAATGGTTATAATTGATTTCTTTATCTAATCTATGTGGTTCAATGGCACTTGTTTCAACATGTAATGAAGAGTTATTAATCACAAACAAGAACATTGAAACACAGATACCTAATACAATTGCGACTGTTAAGTCAAAGACAACTGTTGCAAGCATAGTGACTAAGAACTGTGTCATGCTTGTTTTAATACGGTTTCTAAATATAGATTTGATTTCGTCCCATTCATTCATACGCCATGCCGTCATAATTAATACCCCAGCAAGAGCTGATAAAGGAATCTGTGACATATAAGGACCTAATACAAACATAGAAATAAGTAATGCGATTGCATGGAAGATACTGACTAATCTTGTCTGTCCACCTGCCTTGATTGCGACACTTGTACGTGCAATAGCGGCAGTGGCTGGTACCCCACCAAAAAATGGAATGACCATATTACCTACACCTTGCGCAAATAGTTCCATATCTGCATCCAGCTTTTCATTTTTCATCTTACCCGCACTTGCGCCACATAGTAATGATTCAATCATCCCAAGCATTGCAATACTAAAAGCAGGAATAATAAGATGAGTTACAGTTGTAAGATTCAGACTAGAAATAGATAGTCTTGCATCTGGAAATAATGTAGTAGGAATCTTACCTACGACTGTTACATCGAACTGTCCTACGATATTTACAATTAATGCGATAATAATACCAGCCAAAGATGATGGGAATACACTTGCCCATTTCTTAGGCCAGATCAACATAATAAAGACAACAAGTAAACCAAACATTAAAGCATACTTATTAATAGGAAAACCTAATTTAAAATAAGATAGTAGCTTTTCAATTGTATTGCCTCCTTTAGAAGTCACACCAAAGAAGTTATCAATTTGTCCTGTCGCAATGATAATCGCAATACCACTTGTAAATCCTGTAATAACACTACTTGGAATAAAAGATACAACCTTACCAAATTTAAATAATGAAGCAATCAATAACATGACCCCAGAAATAAAACTGGCTACAAATACACCCTGTAAACCATAAGTAGTAGATAAGCCAATAAGAATGGCTGACATAGCCCCTGTCGGTCCTGAAATCTGATAAGAGGCACCTGATAGTCCCCCAATAAGTAAACCAGCGACAATGGCTGTAATTAAGCCTGCACCTGCATCAGCGCCACTACTAACACCAAAAGCTAAGGCAAGTGGTAAAGCGACTGCTGCAACAGTTAAGCCTGCTAGTATATCCTTAACTAACTTTTGTGAGTTATACCCCTTAAACTCACTTTTTAATCTTAAAACATAGTTGTTTAACACAATACTCCCTTTTCCTTTCAAAAAAATACCGTTTCAATATAACATAGAATTCTTAGAAAGTAGAGAAGAAATATTACTTTTACATAATCTATATATTTGTATGTTTTTTAATTCTTTGATATTAAAACTATTAACTTCAAACCAATATTAGTATACAATACAGCCTGAGGTGACTATATGAAAAAAAAGATTATAGGATTGATTGTATTGATATTATTATGTGGAAGTATTGGTGTCGGTCATTATTTTGTGAATTATGCATTGTCTCCTGCCAGTAACTCGAGTGAACGAAATGTGAAGACAACAGTACATGCTTCAAATAGTAATGAATTGATTATGAATAAGAATAAAGAGGATGAGATGAAGAAAGCAGATGCTTTCTATAAGGAAACATCCTTAACATCAATTACAAGTAAAGATAAGTTAAAACTATCTGGTAATTATAAAACTCAAGACACGCATAAGTGGGCTCTTATTATTCACGGTTATAAGGTGGATAATAGAAATATGATGCCTTTTGGAAGAACATATTATGAGCATGGCTATAATGTATTATTACCTGATGATCGTGCTTCTGGTAAGAGTGAAGGAGATCATATTGGTATGGGTTATCTTGATAAGGATGATATGATGCTCTGGATTAAGTGGATACTAAATAAAGATCCAGAAGCACAAATAGTAGTACATGGTGTATCTATGGGTGGTGCAACGACTATGATGTTGTCAGGAGATAATCCAGAACAGGTCGTTTCTTATATTGAAGATTGTGGTTATACGAGTGTATATGATATATTCTCTAGCGAATTAGATAAGAGATTTGGTTTACCTCCATTCCCTGTCATGGATATATCGAATATTATGTCAAATATTGAAGCAGGTTATGATTTTAAGAAAGCAAGTAGTTTAGAAGCAGTTAAAAAATGTAAGAAACCAATGATGTTTATTCATGGTACGAAAGATGATTTTGTCCCTTATTCTATGGGATTAGAAGTATATAAGGCTGCAAAGTGTGAGAAGGAATTATATAGTGTCAAAGGTGCAACACATGCCAATAGCTTATATATGAATCCAGACGCTTATTGGAATAAAGTATTTAAGTTTATTAATGATAAGACATCTATCGCAAGATAGATGTTTTTTTGTACTAAAAAAGCCCTCCTGGCGGAAGGCATAAAAAAAAGGACCTGGCAGCTTGCTATTGTCGCGTCTTCACACTATCGTCGCCGTTATGATGCTTAACTTCCGTGTTCGGGATGGGAACGGGTGTGTCCATCATGCTATCGCCGCCAGATCCTCGAGGGATCCCTCAAAACCAGATACGTCATCTCTACTATTCTCTACTCTTTCCAATCTTGGCCAAGTCCTCGGCCTATTAGTACCGCCCCGCTAAGCACATCGCTGCGCTTGCACTCGCGGCCTATCAACCTCGTCGTCTTCGAGGGGCCTTACTTGTCGCCAATGGGAGGTCTCATCTTGGAGGGGGCTTCACGCTTAGATGCCTTCAGCGCTTATCCCGTCCGGACTTGGCTGCCCAGCTGTGCCACTGGCGTGACAACTGGTGCACCATCGGTCCGTCCACCCCGGTCCTCTCGTACTAGGGGCAGCTCTCCTCAAACCTCCTGCGCCCACGACAGATAGGGACCGAACTGTCTCACGACGTTCTGAACCCAGCTCGCGTACCGCTTTAATGGGCGAACAGCCCAACCCTTGGAACCGACTTCAGCTCCAGGATGCGATGAGCCGACATCGAGGTGCCAAACCTCCCCGTCGATGTGAACTCTTGGGGGAGATCAGCCTGTTATCCCCAGGGTAGCTTTTATCCGTTGAGCGACGGCCCTTCCATTCGGATCCGCCGGATCACTAAGCCCGACTTTCGTCCCTGCTCGACCTGTATGTCTCGCAGTCAGACACCCTTATGCCTTTGCACTCTATGCATGGTTTCCATCCATGCTGAGGGTATCTTTGGGCGCCTCCGTTACTCTTTGGGAGGCGACCGCCCCAGTCAAACTGCCCGACTGACACTGTCCCGTGGCCCGTTGCCTCCGGTTAGGACCTAGATGCATGAAGGGTGGTATCCCAACAGCGGCTCCCCGTACGCTGGCGCGCACGGCTCACAGCCTCCCACCTATCCTGTACATCATGCATCCAAGCCCAATGTCAACCTGCAGTGAAGCTCCATGGGGTCTTTCCGTCTAGTCGCGGGCAACCTGCATCTTCACAGGTACTAAGACTTCACCGAGTCTACAGCTGAGACAGCGCCCAAATCGTTACGCCTTTCGTGCGGGTCGGAACTTGCCCGACAAGGAATTTCGCTACCTTAGGACCGTTATAGTTACGGCCGCCGTTTACTGGGGCTTCGGCTCGCTGCTTCGCTTGCGCTGACAGCTCCCCTTGACCTTCCAGCACCGGGCAGGCGTCACCCCCTATACTTCGGCTTGCGCCTTCGCAGAGAGCTGTGTTTTTGGTAAACAGTCGCTTGGGCCGTTTTACTGCGGCTCCATTTCTGGAGCACCCCTTCTCCCTAAGTTACGGGGTCATTTTGCAGAGTTCCTTAGCTATAGTTCTCTCGCTCACCTCAGGATTCTCTCCTTGCCCATGTGTGTCCATTTTCGGTACGGGCCGATGCGTGTTGTGCTAGAAGCTTTTCCTGGAAGCCTGCTCTCAGCTTTTCCGTACTTGCCGCAGCTTTCCGTATGCTTCGCGCCTTCCCCCTGCGCGCACCGGATTTCCCTGGTGCGCAGGTATCTCGCTTGCCCCAGCTATTCCAGCAGCTGGTTGCCTGAGCCTTCTCCGTCACTCCATCGCCACACATCGGGTACGGGAATATCCACCCGTCGTCCATCGGCTACGCCTTTCGGCCTCGCCTTAGGTCCCGACTATCCCAGAGAGGACGAGCCTTCCTCTGGAGACCTTGGGCCATCGGTGCGTGGGATTCTCACCCACGTGCCGCTACTCACGCCGGCATTCTCTCTTCCATGCGCTCCACATGCCCTCTCGGTCATGCTTCTCCGCTGCATGCAATGCTCCCCTACCACATTCCTGTCCATAGCTTCGGTGTCATGCTTAGCCCCGGTAAATTATCGGCGCAGAGTCATTCGACTAGTGAGCTGTTACGCACTCTTTGAAGGATGGCTGCTTCTGAGCCAACCTCCTAGTTGTCTGCACGTCTCCACTTCCTTTTCCACTTAGCATGCACTTTGGGACCTTAGCTGATGGTCTGGGCTGTTTCCCTCTTGACGACGGACCTTATCACTCGCCGTCTGACTGCCGCAGATGACACCGTGACATTCGGAGTTTGATTATGCTCAGTACCGCGGGATGCGGCCATCGCATATTCAGTGCTCTACCTTCACGGCTCTCTCGCTGCGACGCTAGCCCTAAAGCTATTTCGGGGAGAACCAGCTATCTCCGGGTTCGATTGGAATTTCACCCCTAGCCACAAGTCATCCGCCAACGTTTCAACGGGGGTCGGTTCGGTCCTCCATCGGGTCTCACCCCGACTTCAACCTGCTCATGGCTAGATCACCCGGTTTCGGGTCCACGACCTCAGACTATGTCGCCCTGTTAAGACTCGCTTTCGCTGCGGCTCCGCATCTCCTGCTTAACCTCGCCTGCTGATCGTGACTCGCCGGCTCATTCTACAAAAGGCACGCCATCACCCTTTGACGGGCTCTGACTTCTTGTGGGCATGCGGTTTCAGGTTCTCTTTCACTCCCCTCCCGGGGTTCTTTTCACCTTTCCCTCACGGTACTGGTTCGCTATCGGTCACAGAGTAGTGTTTAGCCTTTCGGGATGGTCCCCGATGATTCCGGCAGGATTCCACGTGCCCCGCCGTACTCAGGTGCCGCCTCGATCCATGTCGAGCCTTCGGATACGGGTCTCTCACCCTCTGCGGATCCCCTTCCCATGGGATTCTCCTGACTCTTCATGTCATCTTTCTCGGCGGTCCTACAACCCCGGACTATGTCCGGTTTGGGCTCCTCCGCTTTCGCTCGCCGCTACTTACGGAATCGACTTCTCTTTCTCTTCCTGCAGGTACTTAGATGTTTCAGTTCCCTGCGTATTGCCCCGTCATGACGGTCGTCATGCGGTCTCCGCTTCGAAAGCGGAGGGGTTTCCCCATTCGGATATCGGCGGGTCATCGCGTGCTTACCGCTCGCCGCCGCATTTCGCTGTTCGCTGCGTCCTTCATCGCCTCTCTGTGCCCAGGCATTCTCCGTACGCCCTTTCTTCCTTGACCTTGTGATTGGTTCTCTTTAGTTCGCTTGAGTATTTCTGTTCTTAGTATTTTTTGCCTTCAGACCAGATGTACTAGACCTTCTTATCTTTGTTTGATTTCTCGATCTCACTTACATCTTATCTTTGTGTGCAGAAAGTTTTTAAAACTTTCCATTTGATGATCATATCTGATTTTCAAGGATCTCTCCTGAGTGCCAGAGCACTCAAAACTGAACATTACACGTCTGTCTCCCTAGAAAGGAGGTGATCCATCCCCACGTTCCCGTAGGGATACCTTGTTACGACTTCACCCCAATCATCAGCCCCACCTTAGACAGCTCCCTCCCTTGCGGGTTGGGCCGCCGGCTTCGGGTGTTGCCAACTCTCATGGTGTGACGGGCGGTGTGTACAAGGCCCGAGAACGTATTCACCGCGGCATGCTGATCCGCGATTACTAGCGATTCCGGCTTCGTGCAGTCGAGTTGCAGACTGCAGTCCGAACTGGGAACGGGTTTCTGGGGTCCGCTCCGGCTCGCGCCTTCGCTTCCCTCTGTCCCGTCCATTGTAGCACGTGTGTGGCCCAGGTCATAAGGGGCATGATGATTTGACGTCATCCCCGCCTTCCTCCTCCTTGCAGAGGCAGTCTCGCCAGAGTCCCCAACTCAATGATGGTAACTGGCGACAGGGGTTGCGCTCGTTGCGGGACTTAACCCAACATCTCACGACACGAGCTGACGACAACCATGCACCACCTGTCTTCTCTATAGCTATGAGGATGTCTCCATCCCTTTTAGATCGATGTCAAGACCTGGTAAGGTTCTTCGCGTTGCTTCGAATTAAACCACATGCTCCACCGCTTGTGCGGGCCCCCGTCAATTCCTTTGAGTTTCATTCTTGCGAACGTACTACTCAGGCGGGTCACTTATTGCGTTGACTGCAGCACCGGGGTTTGACCCCCGACACTTAGTGACCATCGTTTACGGCGTGGACTACTAGGGTATCTAATCCTATTTGCTCCCCACGCTTTCGGGAATGAGCGTCAGTTGCGGCCCAGACCGTCGCCTTCGCCACTGGTGTTCCTCCATATATCTACGCATTTCACCGCTACACATGGAATTCCACGATCCTCTTCCGCACTCTAGCCGCCCGGTTTCCATGGCTTACCGAAGTTTAGCTTCGGTCTTTCACCACAGACCCTTGCGGCCGCCTGCTCCCTCTTTACGCCCAATGATTCCGGATAACGCTCGCCACCTACGTATTACCGCGGCTGCTGGCACGTAGTTAGCCGTGGCTTTCTGGTAAAGTACCGTCACTCGCACACCATTTCCTGTGTCCGACGTTCTTCCTTTACAACAGAGCTTTACGACCCGAAGGCCTTCTTCGCTCACGCGGCGTTGCTCGGTCAGGGTTTCCCCCATTGCCGAAAATTCCCTACTGCTGCCTCCCGTAGGAGTCTGGGCCGTGTCTCAGTCCCAATGTGGCCGTCCGCCCTCTCAGGCCGGCTACGCATCGTTGCCTTGGTGGGCCGTTGCCCCGCCAACTAGCTAATGCGCCATAGGTCCATCCCTGCGCTATCCTGTGAAGGATATTTGGCATGAGCTCCATGCGGTGCTCATGGCTATGCGGTATTAGCAGGAGTTTCCTCCTGTTATCCCCCGCACAGGGGCAGGTTACCTATGTATTACTCACCCGTTCGCCACTCATCTTCCGAAGAAGATTCGTTCGACTTGCATGTATTAGGCACGCCGCCAGCGTTCATCCTGAGCCAGGATCAAACTCTCCACGAAAATATGTGAAGAGCTGATGTTCAGCTCATCAATTAAATGTTTTCAAATAAATCTGACGTGTATCTGTTCAGTTTTCAATGTTCTGTCTCAGCCCGTCTCCCGGACTGCCTGTCTATAATACCTAAAATATCGGAACTTGTAAAGCATTTTTTTGAATTTTATTCAAAATTTATTTCTAAATAGAGTTTTTAGCCCTTCTGCGCTACATAATTTTATTTCGATTAATTTTAGTATTATTTCTCTAACGCTCTTTATAGTTCAAATATAGCAAAAAGAGAAGCATTTACTCCTCCATTAAATACATCTCTATAACCTCAGCACATCCATCATGATCATTATCCGATACAATTACATCACTGATTTCTTTAATACTCTCTTTCGCATTACCCATTGCAACAGATAATCCTGCAACCTCTAATGCTTCCTTGTCATTATCTGCATCACCTACTACTATAGTCTCTTCAATAGAGATACCTAAATGATGACATAACTGTTTTAATCCAGTTCCTTTATCTACACCTTTCGCATTCATTTCTAAACCTGTTGCTTCTGAATCTTTCATCTCTAATTCTAGTCCCGCTTCTTTAATAGCTTTTCTTGTATGATCTCTTGCAGCTTTTGAGTGATGATAGATGTTAAGCTTATGTACTGAATAAGGATTACCTATATAATAGTCATAGATGTTATCTACTTTAGTAGTGACTTCTTCATACATTGGCTGGTAGACACCCATATAATAATCATTCATATGTGGTACTTTGTCTTTTTCTACGACAGATGTAATACCCATTAAATGAACCATCTCATCCGTTTCCTTACCAATTTGAATCAATGTTTTGACTTCTTCTTCACTTAATGGTGATTCATAGATACTTCTTTCTTCTTCATAATCATAGACAAGTGCACCGCTGACACAATTCACATAGCGTAGTCTTGGCAGCACTTCTCTATACTCCTTAAGTTCTGCAGGACATCGTCCTGTATTAAGTATTACAATCTTACCTGCCTCTATTGCCTTATTAATAGCTTCTACTGTTTTAATAGAAATCTTCTTTTCACTATTAAGAAGAGTACCATCCATATCAAATGCGACTAACTTATACATACTTTAATTCCCCCTTTTATATGTATCATATTCTATCACAATATAACCTATATATAGGAACAGTTTTATAATATCAAAAAGAGGAACTATCTAGTTCCCCTGTTGTCCTAACCATTCCCATGTGTTAAGATCCCCATCATGACATGTAATAAAAAGAGAGACTACATACATAGCCTCTCCTGCAGCATTTTTCAATAAAATTTTATCTTACTTGTTCTCTTCTCTTTAAGTAGATATAAGCACCAGCTGATGCAAGCATCATGAATGATAAACCAGTTAATGCAGTTTCATCACCAGTCTTAACTGTACCATCAGTCTTAGTATCAGTACCTGGTTTAGTAGTTGGTTTAGTAGTTGGCTTAGTAGTAGGTGTAACAACAGCTGAAGTTGCTTTAGCCTGCTGTCCTAACCACTTCCATGCATTTAAGTCACCATCATAACATTCATTGTTGTCCCAATAGATCCAAGACCAATGTCCGTTATATTCATATGCAGAACCATCTTCGTTCTTATATTCACCACTTGTATCTCTTACATCATCAAAAGCTGATACATGCACATTCTTAGCACCTGCAGCAAGTAATCTCTTTAATGTAGGTTCAGTACATAATGTGTAATCAACAGTTGTATCTGTCTTAGCATATGTAAACCAGATAGGCATATCCTTGATTGCATTAATTTCTGCATCAGTAATATACTGATCCTGATATGCTTCACAAATAGGGAATGCAGCAGCAAAGTAATCTGGATGCTTTAAGATCATTTCCATAGTCATGTAACCACCATTAGAGCAGCCACCAATATAGATCTTACTTGTATCAACATCAGGATTATTCTTTACATAAGTATCAATTAAATCAAATAAACCTTTAGCGTAGATAGAACCCTTATCACCGTTCTGGTATTCACCATTACCGCCATCCATCCACATAGTTGGACACTGAGGAGCAATAACATACGCATCATTCATATCTTTCTGGAACTGATCTCCAGCCATAGCTGTTACTTCATTTGCAAGTAAGTCAATAGAAGTATCTGTTCCACCTTCACCAGCACCATGTAACCAGATGACTAAAGCGTTTTTCTTGCCATCTTTCTTAGGTGTATATTCAGCATAAGAATAGTTAATACCATCTACAGCTTTATAAGATTTCTGAGTCCATTTATCTAACTGTGGACATAACTTACCTTCTTTTTCTACATCAATGTCTGCAACAACATCTAAGTTATTGATTTCTTCTTCCCCAGCAGTTAAAGTCGCACCACTTGCAAGTGATACATGTAACTTATAAGGGTTACACCAGCTATTAAATCCAGTTGATGGACGATAAATAAATGGTGAACCATCACTAGGAGATACATACATTTCAATAGTAATATATTCAGATGCAGTATTTACTTTATTACCTTTATCATCTGAAGTATAAGCAGCAGTGACTTTTCTATCACTTGAAACAAGACCTTCTTCACCAGTTGTCCAGTTTAGAATACCATTCTTTTCTTCTACAACCTTTAAGTTAGAGGCATCTACAGAAGTAGAATCAACAACCTTATCAAGTTTTACAATAGTCTTTCTAACTGCAGGTCCCCAGTCTTCACCAGTTACAAATGCTTTCTGAGTTCCTTTTGCAGTAACTGTTTCAGCCTTAGTCTGTTTAGCCATCCATTTCCATAAGTTGACACCATTTTCATCATAACATTCATTATTATCGAAATATGTCCAAGACCAATGTCCATCATACTGATGTGGTTGACCATTTTCATCATTGAAACGTCCTGTTGTATCATGAACATCTTCAAATGCTGAAACATGAACTTCTTTATTACCGGCAGCTCTTAATCTTTGAGCTAATGCAGCAGTTGTATTTTCATAATTTACTGTTGTATCATTCTTTGCATGAATGAACCAGATTGGAAGATTCTTTAGAGTGTTGATTGTTTCATCAGACACATCTTGACTATTCTTAGCTGCACAGATTGGATAAGCAGCCGCAAATGCTGTTGGATAATCAATAATCATATCCATAGTGAACTTACCACCAGCACTACATCCACCAATGATCACTCTATCAGGATCAATATCAGGATTAGCCTTTAATGTTTCCTGAATTAAGTTATATACAGTAGAAGTCTTAGTAGCAAATGATCTCTGTGGAACTAGTACATAGGCACCATTCATAGTCTTCTGGAAATCAGTACCACCTAATGCAGTTACCTTATTACATAATAAGTCAACCTGTACATCAGTACCTGTTTCTCCAATACCATGATTCCATACAACTAAAGCATTCTTATGATTATCTTTCTTTGGAGTATAAAGTGAATAAGACACTGTATCTCCATTATCAGTATACTTTAGAGAACTGTATTTATTATCTTTGAAAGAGAATCCGTCTAACTGTGGACAGATCTTTCCATCACCTACAATATCAATTGTAGGATCTACTGTTACTTTAGTAATTGTATCAGTTGCAGTCTTAATATCTTCCCCCTCTACAATTGATACATTTAACTTATAAGGGTTAGCCCAGTTATTACGCCAAGCACTACCATCCCATATAAATGGATTTCCTTCACTTGGTGAAATAGCCATTTCAACAGTCACAATATTAGAGTCTGTAGTTACTTTATCTCCATTCGCATTAGAAGTATAAGCATCTACAATAGTACGTGTTGTAGTTGTTTCACCTGCAGTCTGTTCGACTTTAAAGTCTCCCTTAGAAACAGAATCTGCTTTGATTGTCTTGTCTAAAGTCATAATTGACTTCGTTACACCACTTCCCCAGTCATCACCAACTAGGTAAGCTTTTTGTGTACCTGTTGCTTCATTCGTTCCTGCTGCAAGAACGGGTAAGTTTGTCATGGACATGACCATCATGGCACTTACCAAGCAACTCATTGCTTTCTTACCATTATTCATTGTTTTCATTCCTCCTATAGGAACAATTATAATAAATGTAAACGCTTTACTTAGGTAAAAAACTAATATAATTAGGTCACTTTTCACATATTTACACATAATAAAAATACAGGAATAACCCTGTATTTACTTACAGTCATGTCTAAATTGGTTAGGGGTACAATGATACAAATCTTTGAATACTTTATTCATCGATTTTACATTGGGAAATCCACACATAATCGCAATATCAATAAGTGGTAGATCAGAATCAAGCAAAGCCTGTCTTACTTCTTTCGCACGTGTCTGAGATATATAGGCCTTTATTGTCATACCAAGATTTTCTTTAAAGAGTTTAGAAAGATGTCCTTCTGATAGATGAAATACATCAGAAAGTACTTCTATTGTTAGATCTTCCTGATAGTTATCATCAATATAGTTAATAATAGAAGTAATGCGATGTTTATTCTTTTCACTCTTTAATTCTACTTTATCTTTCTTCTCTATAGAAAGGTGTTCTACTAGTAAATAGATCAAATGATATAAAGCAGAATAGATAAGTAAATCTTTATGGTTACTATCCGTTTCATAGTATTCATTTATAAGAAATAGCTGCTTTTTAATCAATGTGCCTACTTCTTCATCTGGCTGTTTAAAGTATATATGATCTATTTCAGGATAAACTTCTTTTAGGAAGTGATAGTTGATTTGTAATGCTAAACCTATATAGGGTTTGGGTCTTCCTGATTCAAAAGCATGAATGCTTCTAGAGTTTATTATGAAAGGCCTATTGTTTTCTTGGTAGAGTTTATAGTATCTTCCATCTACCCAGCCATATTCTCCATTACATATAGGTAATACGATTTCAAGGCTATTATGCCAATGTTTATGAATAGGTTCGCATATGTCTCCTTCAAATCGTATGAGTTTTATAGGCAAGTTTAAATCATCGTTTATTTTTTCATATTGAATCATTGGTTCACCCTCCCTATGTAAGCATTATCAATAATAACATAAATGAAAGAATTAATGTAAGAATGTGCAGTTTTAAAAAATAGAAAAAGGAACATCCTGCTAGAGGGTGTTCCATCATTGTGTTATTTCTTCTATGAGTAGTTTCATTCTGTGATCAAAGTCTTCCTTGATTTCACATTCCCAAACTACTATCACTTTATAATCAAGTTGTTGGAGAAGATTATAGTTCTTCACATCGTTCTCCACATTTCTATCAATGTGTTTTATCCAATATTCCTTCCTTGATTGTGGGTATCTTCCATATTTGCAACCATAGTGATGATGCCAAAAACAGCCATTAATAAATACAACTGTTCTATATTTTAGAATTACTATATCAGGAGTACCTGGCAAACTCTTATCATTCTTACGATATCTAAACCCATGATGCCATAAATACTTCCTTACCATTGTTTCAGGCTTATTATCTTTACCACGAATACGACTCATTACCTTTGAACGTTGTTCCTGAGTAAATACATCAGGCATATTCTCACCTTCTTAATCTTTTAAAGGTAAATATTTATTCACTAACCCTAATACATAATCATTATTCAAGAAGAAACACTGCTTAGTAATAATGGTACCATCAAGCAATTCATCACCATCAGTTTGTACATTTCCTGAGCCAATTATTGTACCATCTTTGAACACATAAACTGCTTTATTAGCATGTGGTCTTACATGAACAATCAAGTCATCAGTTTTAGATGGAAGATTATTGTGTACAATTGGTCCGTTCTTGTTTTCACTGATTGTAAAATCTATTCCATGCTTGGCAAGATACACTGTTCTTTCCCAAGCTTCACGTACCTTTCCGTCCAAATCACTTTCAGGCATTGCCCATAAGAAAGCCCCTCTAAATCTGTATTCGTATTTAGAATCGTCTATTTCATCAAATACACAGAACAAATACTTTTCGTTAATGAACTTATTTCTTAATTCAGAATCTTCCCAATTCTCTTCTACAATATCCTTAAACTTAAAAGCAGGGAAACTCATTGATTCCTTTATAGTTCCGTTCTTCTTAATACGGATTGTTTTGATCTTAATATTTGCTTTATAGAATTCATCATAATATTCATCAATATCTTTACTCTTAGTTTCTGGTGAAGCATTCATCATTCTTGCAATATAACTTCTCAAATAATTAAGAGATTTTCTATTCACTGGTGTTTCAATCATACCATCTATTTCAGATAGTGACTTACCATAGTAAGGCGTAAACAAATATTCTATCATCCTATCAAAGATATTATCTCTTCCTACTATACCAGTCGCTTTCATCAAGCTCTCTTTTGTAATGGCATTGTCATTAAATACCTGCGACCTTAATAAAGCTGTCATATATTTAGGCTTTAGTGAGAACGCTCTTCTTTTAGCTTTAACTGAGCTAAATGGTTGATCAACAAAAGAAGTAGCTGCAGTAGCCCCTTTTGTACATGCACTTAGATAATATGTATCTGATTCAGAAATATCTTCAGCATGACCACTTTTAATCTTATCAATAATAATGTTATAGTCGTTAATTATGATCTGCTTATCTTCTTCTGGTATGTCTTTAAATTGATAAAGAAAAATCTTATCTACACATAAATCATAGTTCATCTTCTCAGGCTCATTGAAATAGAACATTAAAAGCACTTTATTAAGTTTGTCTAAAACATGGCTGTCTTCAAAAGAGACATTATAATCCTTCATATAGTTGATCATTGTGACAACTAGTCTTTCTTTTGCTGAAACCATATCCTTTTCTTTTCCTACTCTATTCATTGGAGTCACTTTTAATTCCACTCCTAATTCTGGGAAGTCTGCTTCTTGTCGGCTATCAATGCCCTTATGGAATAATCCTTCTTCAATGACCTGTCCAATCTTTCCTTTATTACCACCGTTTAAACGATTATTCACATCATATTCTTTAAAAGGAACACCTAAAGAAGACTGAGCTGTTTCCAATAGTTCTTCTATGCTTTGATAAACTTTATTTTTTTCTTCACTCACACTTACAATCCTCCTTGAAAAATGATAATATATAGATCACTTTGCCTATTGATCGATAATTCTATTTAATGTATAATAGATGTGTTATGGGCTCATACATAAAAATGTAATTATATTATAACATAAGACGGAGGAAGTATACATGGAACTAACAGTTGTAGAACTATTTGCCGGTGTAGGTGGATTTAGAGTAGGATTGAATGATATCAAATCATTTGATGAAAATGATAAAGCTATCGAAAATAGAAATTGGAAATTCGTTTGGGCGAATCAGTTTGAACCATCTACAAAAACACAACCTGCATATAACTGCTATTGTACAAGATTTGGTGAAGAGCATACTTCCAATACAGATATTCAAGAAGAAGTAGCTCACCTAGACGAGGATACTGATTATATTCCTAATCATAGTCTTCTTGTAGGAGGTTTTCCTTGCCAGGACTACTCAGTCGCAAGATCACTAAGCGGTGAAAAAGGGATTGAAGGTAAGAAAGGTGTTCTTTTCTGGTCAATCGCAAAGATTTTACGTGTAAAAAAGCCACCTTTTGTATTATTAGAAAATGTCGATAGATTACTTAAATCACCTTCTAAACAGCGTGGTAGAGACTTTGGTATTATGCTTAGAACTTTCAACGATGAAGGTTATGATGTAGAATGGCGTGTTATAAATGCTGCTGAATATGGAGCAAGACAGAGAAGAAGAAGAACATTCATTTTTGCATGGAGAAAAGATACAAAGTATGCAAAGACACTTTCTGATATAAAGATTGAGGATATTATCGCAAAGGATGGATTGTTTGCAAAACAATTCCCAATCAACTTGATTGATACTCCTATTAGAACTTATGATGTGACTTCTTATGAAGATACTGTAGAGATGACAGAGAAATTCCAAGCAAATTTTGAAAATACAGGTTGTATGGTAAATGGACAGGTTGTAACTTTTAAGACTGAGCCTCAGTTTAAAGAACCAATTCCTTTAAAAGACACTTTACTTCATAATGTAGATAAGAAATTCTACTTAAATGATAAACAGAAAGAGAAGTTTGAATACTTAAAAGGTGCTAAACGAATCACAAGAACAAATGCAGAAGGTTTCACTTATAACTTCTCTGAAGGAAAGATTGCTTATCCTGAAAATATTGATTTACCAAGTAGAACTATGTTAACAAGTGAAGGTACAGTTAATAGAAGTAGTCATGTTGTTGCAGACCTAGATACAGCAGAAAAGAGAATTATCACTCCAATAGAAGCAGAAAGATTACAGCACTTCCCTGATAACTGGACTAATACAGGAATGACTGATAGACAGAGATATTTCATGATGGGTAATGCATTAGTAACATTCATCATTAATACATTAGAGCCTAGATTAGAAGAGATTATAAAAGCAGAGTAGCCCTATGGATACTCTGCTTTTTGAATCATTCTTTTTCAATCGTATCTTTATCCGTTTTCATCTTATCTCTTTCACAAAATTCATCATTTATTTTAATGATTATAAGAACCACTATTTTAAGTAATTCTATATAATCTCTATATTGCACTTCTGTATCCATTGGATATGTAGCATGTAGATACTTATTTCTTAAATCCAGTCCATTACTAAACGATGATTTGTTCAATGCATAGTTCAGATAATCAACTTCAGGTTTTGAAAACAAAGTGCTGGAACGAACCAATTTTCCTTTTTCAACCATTTCATCTAAAACAGCTTTATAGGAAGGCATTTTATAATCACAAACAACTTCATGATCATATAAATCTTTTAAAATTGCAACTGGTTTTCTAAGATAAACTACTTCATCTTTTGTAAGACCTAAATCTCCTTGCTCTATTAGCCAATCAATATCACCTTTCTGATAATCTTCAAAATCAGAATATAAAATTTCCTCATTGATTAAAAGCTCATACAAAGTAGAATACTTATCTTTTGTTCTTTCTATAAAAGATAAGGCTGTCTGATCAGAAAATAGTAATAACATTTCTGTTTTAATAGTGCTTTTGTCATTTGAATAAGCATACTTGTTTTTTATAAAACTAGGCAAATTTTCAACAAATAAATGTTCTGATGACATTTCATATAATTCACGGTCAATCTCATCATTCTCAACATACATTCTAAATTGTTTTAAAACACCTTCCATTTCAGAAGCTAAATTTTTGAATTTCTCAAGGTATGTAGTAGCAGTTGACGGTGTAAAGCGAAATCCTTTTGCCGAAAATTCTTCTATCAAATACTCTTCAAAGAACCATCTAAATACTTCCTCAATATTTATTTTATGTTCATTTAAGAATTCAACATAAAATTTCATCTGTAATGCGAATAAATCTGACCTAAATCCAAAAATCGTGTTTTCAGTATATGAACGTTTGCCTTTAACGGAAAAAAGTTGTTCAAGTAAACCTGTATCTGATTCTAACGAAACAAAATTACTTCTATAATTCCAGTCTGTCATCTCAAACACATAGATAAAGTTATTTAAGATTGTTGGATAATCAAGATACTTTTCAAACCATCTCACATCATATGTGATTAGTTTAACATCGCCTTGATCTTCACATCTTTTTATTTCATCTTGTTTTACAAATTTGACTACTATACTATATCCAACCGAATGTACATCTTCCTTATTTTCTTGCCAAAATCTTTGAAATCTACGTGTCGCATTTAATCTTAATTTGTCACTAATTGGGCATCCATCCGATGACTGTGCATCCATAATTAAATTCAAAACATTTGGATCAACATTATCAGAATCAATGTACTTTTGAAAAATACTCTCATATTCTGAAGCTTCAAAACTCTTTGGAAAATAATAGTCTATCGACTCAGCTCTCATATATTTTTCAGATAATAATTGTGCAGTCTTATGTGATTCACGCAGTACAAATGCTATCCCCTCATCATAGTTTTTTACTATTTTTTCTTGCTTCAATATAGTGCGTAATGGAGACTCTTGATTTTTAAGATACATAGCAAAAGATTCTTCCTTCACTCTTTCATAAACTTTAAAACGAGCAAAAAGAACCCAAAAATCACGAATGTAGATACTCGCAACATCATTAACATAGTCAAGCCAATTATTTTCATTGATTTTTGAGAATAATTTACCTATTACAGAAGTCATTGAATTGACTTTCTGTTTTCTATTATAAAACTCCTCATTTGTCCAAACTTTCGAAGCGCTAACTGCATTATATAGTTGCTGTATGTTATACAATTCTAACACAGCATTAATGTCTATATATTCACTATTTTTATCAAAAGAAAAAATAATAGCATCCGCTTTTTCTAACTGTATAGAATTAGCCATATCTCCTTTGCCATAAAATTTGACACCATCATAATCTGGACGCATATATTACCTCCTCTTTCTCAAAAATATACTTGTCATTATTTGTCTTGTTCCCATTCTTTTCTTCTACTATCAATACTGTTCAAATACTCATCTATATTTTCACTAGTAATAGAATTTATTCTAAGTATTCTCGCAATATCTGTTGCAGTAACAACTAATATAGGATGACCATCTTCAACAACCTCTTGATAAGCTTGCTCATCAACATAGCTCGTTGTTATTAAAATACCAAACTGTCTATATCTAATTCTAGATATAAGTCTAGACATCTGTTTTATACCTATGCCATTAGTCTCAGCATAGCACATAGCTTCTAATGCACAATCAATCTTTAATGGAGCATTCACTTTACCACCACTGTTAATGGAATAGTATCCAATAGAATCTCTTCCACCATCTCTCCATGGACGAGTCAGATTGAAATCCACAAAATGATTATCCATTTTCATCAATAAATCCATCGCACATGATTCAAAGCCATATGGATTATCTTTATAATGTTCCCTAATAGCATCAACACACTTCTTGCCTTCATCATCACACTGTAATTGATCACACTTACTAGGAATATGAATAATCTTAGGTGCCTTCAACGCTTCTATCCCATCTCTACCTTGAGAAATAAACTTCTTCCATACATCAGGTGCAACATCTATACTAGCCGAATGATCCTCAGATAAAGATTTAATCCAATCTCTAGAAATACCTTTCCCCTTAGTATCTAGTATTGTAAAGTAAGCTTCATAATTCTGAAACTTTTGGCCATTCAATGAACACCATAATGCAACTAAATCTCTACCTGGCGATATATTACTATTTCCAGGTGCAGCTAAACCTAAAAACTGGATATCTCTTCCATTTCCAGTTTTTTTAAACACAAAGAAAGGTGGCATATCTTCTAGATTATTACTATTAAGTAATTCAAATACCTCTTCTAATAAAAGGTTACCTTTCTTCTTTGTGTTTCTTATATCATTTCCAGGTTTTCTATTATCACCATAATATCTGAATACACCTGTTTCCTCATCAAGAAAGTCTGGCCATTCTAATTCTTCCATAGAAGTATATAAAATGACATAAGCAGGTAGTCTGCTTCCATCTCTTCTATTCACTCTTCTAAATCCACCAGCGTTTCCACACGGAAAAAGATGAGATAAAGGATCAGAGCCTAAATTCGGGGCTGTCCCACCTTTATAAACACAACCTATTTGCAAATCAGCATTTTGTAAGTCTTCAAAAGCAACTTCTACCATTATTTCACTTCCTTATATAATAATCTCTTATAAATATATTACGCTATATTAATCTTATCTAACAACAGTTGCATGTACAAGAACAATTATTTTAACTCATGCCTTCCCTTAATAATTATCAAGATTCATCTACACTACCAATTCGCATACAAATAAGCTTTTTTATACGATAAATTAACAATATCCAAGTAGAAATATGAAACATTATAAAAACTTCATATATAATAGCCATTTATCATGTATAATACACCTAAAGGGGTACACATCATATGAACTTAAAAGAAAAAATCAGTATTTACTATACCAATCTTACACCAACAGAAAAAAGAATATGTACTCTCATAATGAAAGATCCTTCTATCATTATGGAACATAACATTATTGAAGCAGGTGAACTATGTCAAACTTCTAAATCTGCAATGCTTAGATTCGCCAAAAAACTTGAATATAGAGGGTATTCAGAGTTCAAATATTCTGTTGAAGAGTATTATAAAAATGAAAATTTGGATAATGTTGAAAACACACAAAATACTATTCTTTCACAAATATCTAATAATTATGCACTCACTATTAATCAAATAGGTAACTCTTCCTATGATGGACAATTACAAGAGTTAGCACAGCTATTAGATGAATATCCTTATGTAAAATCTCTAGGTATTGGTAACTCTTCATTCTGTGCTAGTCAGCTCGTATATTCCTTATATTCATACAATAAGTTCTTCGAAGCTGTAACAGATCAACCTCAGTTCACATATCTTAATAACTGTCTATCAAAAGATTATTTACTTATTATCTTTAGTGTTTCAGGATCAAATACTTATCTAGACTTGCTTAAAACAGCAAAACGAAAAGGTGCATATACTGTACTTATTACAATGAACAATGACACGACATTAAAGAATTATGCAAATATGGTTTATTATCTACCTTCTACTGTTGAACCTAGAAGTCAAACAACTGTTTTAAAACAATTCGATAATAGAACAACTCTTCACTTTTTCGCAGAAATCATTTCATACTATTACGGATTATATTCCGAAAGAAAATAAGCACCTCAATTAAGAGATGCTTATTTTTCTATATGATAAATACCATATTTGTTAGGAACATAAGTAAATGAAACTTCTTGAAGTTGTTCATTGAGATACTTAGCAAGGCATTCAATTCCTGGTGCTTCACAAGTCATATGATTAATAACAATAAGAGGTAAGTCATTATCCATCGCCCATTGAACCGCAGTCCAGTTATTGATACCATCGTCACTTACTAAACAGGCATCAACTCCATGTTCAGACATTTGAAAAACATCTGTGCATGCTCCAGTACCTATTCCTAATCTATTTATTTTTTTATTCTTATCACCAATCACTTCAATGCCATACTGATAATAAGGCTTGATTTGTTTAATGATATGCTGCGCTAATTCTTCAACTGTCATATTTACATCATTCGCAAATCTTAAGAATGAATAATCATGTGACTCTTCGAAATTCAAATCTAATACTTTTGCCCAGCAATCTTTTACACCATATTTTGGATATAAATCCCATAAATCATGACATCTATATAACGTAATATCATGTTTTTCTAGTAATGCTTCTTTTTCTTTCTGTGCTTTATAAACAGCTGTAGGAAGTGATGTTGATGCCATATAGAATGCATTTTCATGTGTAATAATAAAATGCACATCATGTTCTATTGCATACTGAATAATTTCTTTAGTAGCAACCCAGCAAACAACTACTTTATTCACGTCTTTTTGATCATCCCCAAATAGAATGCGGTCTCTTGTACAACTTCTATTGACCCACTCACCTTGTGATTCTAATAAATCTAAAATTTGTCTAACTCTCATATGTCCTCCTTTAAAAAACCTGGAGAATAGGATAACCCTATTCTCCCTGTTCAGATAATTTCTCATCTTCTAAATCCATCTGTTTATCATAAGATTTCATAAATGGAATGAAGATAATAATGTTGATTGCAAATAAGACAAACCAAATAATAATAGCACGATAATCCATAGTTGAAAGGAATGCATATAGTGGTGCAGGTAGAGTCCAAGGAACACTCATACATGTCTTATTCATAAGACCTGCAGCTGTTGATAAATATGCAACAACTAAATTAATAGCGACACAAATCATACTTGGAATGAATGTTAAAATGTTTAATACTGTTGGAACACCAAATACTAATGGTTCATTGATGTTAAATAATGATGATGGAATTGCTAAATGTCCTAATGAACGTAATCTCTTATTCTTACATACAAAGTTCAAGTTAAATAGAATTGCAAGATAAGCGATAGCTAATCCAAAGATAAATGTAAAGTTACCTGCAATAATGTTTGGAATTTCTTTGTTTGCATTATATGCAGCTAAGTTAGCAACTAAGTTACCAGTGAAAATTGGTGTAGTAATAGCACTTACCATATTGTCACCATGAATACCGAAGAACCAGAATACTACTGTTAATAATACGATAAATAACATAGATGGTAATGATGCTGTCGCTGAGATAAGTGGTGAGAAAACAGTAAATACAAGATTAGTAAGACCAGATCCTAATGTTGCAATACATACCTGATCTAAGAAGATAAAGAATAAAATATCAACAACCATTGGCAATAAGACTTCGAATGGCCCAGCAACCATAGGTGGCACACCGGCTGGCATTTTGATTTTGATATTTTTTTCGATCATGAAATGGTTAATTTCTATTACAACAAGTGCAACGATAATAGCTGCAAACATAGAACCAGAACCAAGACCACTTAAATTGATATAACTACCATCTTTAATAGTCTGTGGAACTGCTGCAATACATAAGAAAGTAAATAATGCTGTAATCGCATTTGGGAAAGCTTCCATTTCATAATGCTGTGCTAAACGATATGATACGCCAAGCACTACATATACAGAAATGATTCCAATTGTTAAGTTAAATGGAATTGTAAGAATTGAAGACCACTGAGTAGCCCATGTCTTCCATGCGATTAAAAAACTAAAGAAGAAATTAGTAGGTTTCATAACCTCTAAATCAACTGGTGGGTTCGCAATCATAAGTGAAATACCACCAATAACTGTAAGTGGAATTAAAATTGTAAGACCATCTCTTAATGCGGCAAGATGTCTTTGTGAAGCAATCTTTGTTGCTACTGGTACAACTTTTTCTTCCATCACTTTTTGAAACTTGTCAAAAAAAGCTTTTAATTTTTCCATAAACAATGTCCTTTCTATCCTTTGTAAGTGTTTACAGATATGATTATATTCTTGTTGTGAAATAGTGTCAATATATTTTGATGATAAATGGGAATTTTCTCATTAATTGGGCTTAATAAACTAAATTCCACGCTTAATATCATTATTTTATTATATTGATACTTTTTCTCATTATTTCATTGAATCATTTATTGTGATTTCTCAAAATCATAGCACATAAAAAATCTTTTTAAATATAATCTACCTTCAGCAAACTAACGAATGAAATCATGAGCCTCTAATATTTACCTCAAAGTGCCTACTACCCTCCTATCTAATTCTCTAGTAGAATACATATAGGAGGGTATTTAACATGAGTGAACAACTATTAATCAAACATACACAAGAAACATTTAAAAAACATTTCTATGAAATCAATGATTACATTCTATTCTTCTATTCCTATGGTCATAGTAATGCAACTGCTATTATAGGTAATAGTTCTGTTATCTTAATAGATACTCTAGACTCTAATGAATATTCACAAGACTTATTGAATGACTTAAGAAAGTATACAGATAAACCAGTGAAAACATTAATCTATACTCATGGTCATCCAGACCATAGAGGTGGTGCAGGTACTTTTAGAGATACTGTAGAAGAAATCATAGCTTTTACACCATTTAAAACACCTTTAAAGTATTATGAAAAGATTGATGAAGGATTAAGAAAAAGAGGAACATATCAACATGGATATACTCTTACAAATGAAGAAGCAATATGCCAAGGTATTGGTATAAGAGAAGGTAAGGTTACTGGTCATGGATGCTATGATTTTATCTCTCCTACTACTTTATATACTGAAGATAAAGTCATAAGAGATATTGATGGTATACATCTAGAGTTATATAGAGCACCAGGAGAAACTGATGATCAGATCTGTATCTGGATCAATGATGATCAGGTTCTCTGTACGGGTGATAATTATTATGCTGTTTTTCCAGCATTATATGCTATTAGAGGTACACAATACAGAGACCTTGCTACATGGATTGATTCTTTAGACCTTATTCTTTCTTTTGATGCAAAAGTTCTATTACCAGGGCATATACATCCTTTATTAAACAAAGAATTAATCCAGAACCAAGTAGGTCAGTTTAAAGAAGCTATCGAATATATTCTCTATAATACCCTAGACTGTATTAATAAAGGTCTTACTCTAGATGAAACAGTACAAACTGTTTCATTACCAGAAGAACTTAAGAACTCACCTTACCTGCAGGAATATTATGGAACTGTAGAATGGGCTGTTAAAAGTGTTTATACAGGCTATGTAGGATGGTTTGATGGTGATCCTATCCATTTATTACCTGTCAGCAATCAAGAATATAATAGTGTATTATTAGATCTTATTGGTGAAGAAAAACTATTAGAGAAGATTAAAGACTGTATGTCTCATTCACAATATCAAATAGCCTTACAATTATTAGAACTCATAGACAATAAAGAACTAAAAAAAGAATGTCTACTACAACGTGCAAAACAAGTAAGAAGTGCGAATGCGAGACATTATCTAATTGCAGCTAGTAAAGAGTATTAAAAAACAGGTCCCCTCGGACCTGCTTTAGTGCGTATTAAGCTCTTTTTCTTCTAATAAGAATGATTCCAAAAGCGGCTACTACAAACATTGCGATATATGCTGCAAATGTAGTTGTATCACCAGTCTTTACTGGATCCTTCTTAGTAGTAGTTTCAGTTTTGTTTGTTGTATCTGTTTTGTCTGTTTTGTCTGTCTTATTTGTTGTATCTGTTGATGGTTTGTTTTCTGGAGTAGTAGGCTTTTCAGGTTCTACTGGAGCAGCATCTTTCATATATGTAGCTGCCCAATTCCAGATATGAGTACCTGATGCATCAGATGGGTTATTTCTCAAAGTATAAATCCAAGACCAATGGTCACTGTATTTAACTGTTTCTTTCACACCATCTAAATTATAATCTTCTTCAAATTTAAGTTTACCACAAGGTCTAGTTTCACCTAATGAGTCAACTTTATCTTCTAAATCTACTGTATCATATAATGATAATTTATATTTACCATCTTTAGTTTCACTAGTAGTGAAGCTTGAATTAAATTCCTGTTCTACTCGAGTAGTAGTTAATTCAGCACCATCAGTTAAGATCTTAAAGATTCTCTGTGAACATACTTCTGACTTAACGCTAGTGTCTGTCTTACCCTGTACTAACCAGATAGCTGTCTTAGAATTCTTAAGGCTAGCTAATTCTTCATCAGTTGGAGTTTCTCCACCTCTAATAGCTGCTGTATCTAATGCAGGACAGTTAATCATAGCTGCAGAGAATAAATCAGGATATGCAATCAACATTCTAGTAGTCATATATCCACCAGCTGAACATCCACTTACTACAACCTTATTAGGGTTAATATTGTATTTCTTGATAACTTCTTCGATTTCTGTTTTAGCTTTTTCTAATAAATTATCTCTTTGAGCATAGTACCAAGTAGCTGGTGCCTGGAAACTCATTACATGAGCACCACCAAAGATGTTCTGAGCTTCATCAGTAGCCCAAGCAACAGTACCTCTATTTGCAAGCATCTGAGCAACGTTATTCTGAGTATTATAACCTTCTAAGTCCCCTTCACCATTACCATGGAACCAAACAACTAACTTATCAGCACCCTTTGCTTCATGGAACTGATAATTGATTCCCTGAGAGCCTTTAACTGAAGTGAACTTTGCTGTTTCTTCATCAATAACAGTATTATCACAAGTGATTTCTCCAGTGATATCTTCTAAGTCTCTACCATCTACTGAAGTTGCTTTTAAAGCTTCATTCTGAGTAATAGTATAATTAATCTTACCTGGATAGTTTCTACTTTCAGATAACCAAGTTAAAGTAGCACCTTCTGATTCATTCATATAAAGTGTTACCTTACCACCTGCAACTTCTACCTTTTCAATAGTACGATCAGCATCGCTATAAACTTTCCCGTTATTTGAACCAATCTGTACATAGTTAGTTGCATGAACTGTATAAGTATCTTTATCAGCGCCAGACACTTTTACACCATCACCGTAGTCAATTACAACTTTATTGACTACCTGCCCAGCATCTGTGACTTTGCCATATAACTGAGCTACATAATTACCTGCTGCCTGAACAGGAACTACAAACACCATTGCAACCATCATTGCAACACTTACAACAACTGAAAATACATGTTTCATCTGTTTCATGTCCATTTCCTCCTGTAATAAATATATCAGAAAGAGTATATGAAAGCGATGGCATAAAACGTTTTTAGTTTTTATTTTATAACCATTATTTTTTTAAAACAGAAAGGGTTCACAAAATGAACTACTTTTGTATATTATCTAAGATTCCATATATATTTTCAAAAATCATGCAGAGATGATGTATTCTATCTGCTATACATCTCTCATCAATTTCTATATAGTTTTCATTTAATTCCTTCTTCTTTGCGACTTTCCCTATATAGATATGTTCTATATTTCTTTGTTCCAATGATTCCATTAAAGTAATATATTCATCAAGATACCCTAATTCAAATCCTAGATTAGAATGAAAAAGAGAGACAAAGAATACAATATCATCCGATGTCACATTGAGCTGTATCAGCTGTTTCATAGGAAGAGATTGATACAGCTGAAAATCTATAGGTATTTTTGTATCTCGGAAAATCTGCTTATAGACAAGTAATGGGGCAAGAGAACTCTCATCTCCTAAAACAATAATTCTTTTCTTATCTTTAATCTTATCCCAAAGTAACTCATCATACTGACAGGAACGATAAAGTGGTCTCGTAGACAACTCATAATACAGCTGATATTGAACAGCAGTAAAATTCTTATAGCCTAAATCAATAGAATAACGTCTCAATGTTGATTTAGAAATATCTAAGTCTTCTAAGATATCATTCACTTTATATTCAATGATAGAATGACGATTCTCTAAAAGGTAATGTGTAATACGATAAGTATAGCTTTCTCTATCCGATATACTATCTAACATATTCAACTGTTCTAATATCATAAGTAATTCTCCGCATAATAGTATGTAATTTCTTGTATATAATAATCCAGGATCATATTCTCTAATACTTCATCTAATCCTTGAGGAATCGTAAGTCCATAAGCATCTTGTAAATAATCATAATGTCCTATAGTAATCATCTTTGGATTATTCTCTTTCATTTTATTAAGTAACCAAGGATTTAAGTCTACAATTCTTCCTTCCATACTTAATAATATGACACAATCATCTTTCTCAGGAGTAAAGAAGTTTGTTTTATATATACTATCTTTTACAACAAGCTTCCCCATTACATAGAAATCTATCTGCATTCTAGAAAAGTAACTAGCCATCTCATCAGAACCTATAAGTATTACTCTTTTACTATTATAAATCATCTCACATACTTCTTTAACCCATGACATATCTATGAGTCTTTCATAATCTTCTGATTTAAGAATACTAGAAAATACCTTATGAAGCATCTCATAATCTTTATCATTGATTCTATTTTGTATCTGTACATAGCGAATACGCATATGACTAGAAAATAATGCTTTAAAGATCATATACTTCTTATAGCCATAAATACGAAAGAATCGATTTAAGCTAGAAGTAGAAACAAAACATCTTTCTGCGAGTTCATTAATAGTTAAATAATCTAATTCATGTCCATTCTCTAATAGTCCTAAGGCAATCTGATAATTGATATCACGTACTTCTGGATTATTAATAAACATGAATAAGGCATTAAAAAAACAATTCATCGTATTCCTCCCTTACAGTTATCATACCATGAATTGTTTTTATACTTCATTTTTTTCAAATTCGTGCTTAAAAATGCTTATTCATCCATATGATATATACCATAATCATTGGATACAAAGGTAAAAGTCACTTCTGGAAACTGTTTAGACAAGTACTCTACCATATGTTCCATACCTGGTGCTTCACATGTCATATGATTAATCACTATAAGTGGAATATCATGATCTACTGCCCACTGAACACCTATCCAGTTACTTACACCATCATCACTGACTAAACATGCATCTGCACCTTCTTCATACATTTCAAATACATCTGTACAAGCCCCTGTACCTATGCCTAATCTATGTATTATTTGAGTCTTATCTCCTATGATTTCTATACCTTGCTGGTGATATGGTTTAATCTTATTAATAATATGCTGTGCACATTCTTCTACTGTCATATTAATATCATGAGTATATCTATAATAAGAATGATCATGTGATTCTTCAAAATCTAGATCTAATGTGCTAGCCCAGCTATCTCTAATGCCATATTCAGGATAGACATCCCACAAATCATGGCATCTATAGATAGTAATATTATGTTCCTTTAATAATGCTTCTTTTTCTTTTTGTGCTTTATATATAAGTGTAGGTAATGATGTAGATGCGAGATAGAATGGATTCTCATGTGAAATAATGAAATGTATATCATGTTCTACCGCATATTGAATCACTTTATTTGTCGCTACCCAGCAAGTGATAACTTTACTTATTTTTGTTTGATCATCCCCAAACAATATACGATCTCTTGTACGGCTTCTATTCACCCATTCACCCTGTGATTCTAATAAATCTATGATATCTCTAATTCTCATATATGTTCACTCCTTTCTTATAATTATACACAAAAAAAGACATTCTTAATCAAGAATGTCTACCTGGATTGCATTAATTGTCATCAAACTTGTAAAGTCATTAATAGATAATGTACCTACAATCTTTACTGTCTGTCCCTGTTTAAACTTATCAATCTTATATCCTGGAGTATAGATGATTGTATCAATACCACCTACATTAGGAATAAAGAAGCTTAACTTGATACGATCATAATAATCCTTTACAGGAGCACTATGAATCTTTAAACCTTCTATAGAAACAAGGGTCTTTTCCTGTCCTATGCCAAATGGTGATAATACCTGTAAGTATTCTTCTATATTTGTCTTAGATAAGTCTGAGATTTCTAATGGAATCACATCTTTTTCTGTACCATCATCAATATAATCTTCATTAATGAAGTATCCAGCATTGATTTCATCCGCAATAGGTGCAACAGAACGGAATTTACCAGTACCAGGACAACCATAAATCAAATACTTAACCATCTTTTTCGCATTATTTAAAGATTCAAGGTAATGTGCCATCTTATAAGTAATAGAATCAGCCATAACCTGTTCATTATATGTCTTCTTGAATTCTCTTTGACGCATATTGTTTTTCTGTCTTGTCTTAGGTGTTAATGCAATAAATTCAATCGCATCAAAACGACAATCATTTAATAAACCTAAAGTCTTCTTTAAATGATATCGATTAGAATTACGTAAAGGAGTTCCTTCAGCCTGAATACCAATACCTGCAAGAGAAGCTAAATACTGATTCTCTTTACCAAGTAATGTATTAATAAGCTGTAATACAAGTAAGCTCTGTGCAACATCTTCATCCTTATAGTGACCACCAGGTACTAATGGATAAACATCATTTCCATTTCTTACTTCTAACTGATCTCCTAAGATAATATGAAGACCAGGACCAAAATCATCCTGAGGACCATCATAGAATTCAAAAGCTGATTTTCCTTTAGCCATTAAAATACCTAGGAAGATCATAGCACTTTCTAATAAATGATGTAGTTCTGTACTCATGATACAAATATGAATCTTAGACTTAGAAGCACATGCTTCTTTAATGAGATTCACTACTGTTTCACCATTCTCTAAATCTGTAAAGTTATAATAGAATGGTGTGTTGAGTGCTTCATAGTCTTCTTTTGTAAAGCCTCTATGCTCAACATATTTCGCAATAATAGGATTCACTTCATATGAATCCATGATTTCTTTTGTATGAGATAATTCAACTTCGTGAAATATCATTTTTTCACTCCCCTCTTTCCAAAACAATTATAACGAATGGGACTCTAAAAAAAAAGTGTTACTTTCATTTACTCTTTTTGAAACTTCTCAACACCTTTATTTTTAATATGTTAGACTATAGTCATGAGGAGGGGATTTGATGAAGAAAGATCAATATCAAATGGATATGACGCACGGTCCATTGCTTGGTAAGATCCTAATATTTTCTATACCATTAATGTTTTCAGGGGTGCTGCAGTTATTATTTAATGCAGCAGACGTTATTGTGGTAGGACAGTTTGCTGGTCCACGTTCTATTGCGGCAGTAGGTTCTACATCTTCTGTTGTCAATCTATTAGTTAGTTTATTTATTGGTTTATCTGTCGGGGTCAATGTACTTGTTGCACGTTTTATTGCCTCACAAAGAGACAAGGATACCCATGAAACAGTACATTCTGCCATACTACTCGCAATTGTCTTTGGCTTGATCTTTGCGATTATTGGTGTGACATGTGCCAGAATGATTCTAGAAGCGATGGAATCACCGGATGATGTTATCAGTCTTGCAACAACCTATTTACGTATCTATTTTGTAAGTATGCCTTTTGTCGCTTTATATAACTTTGGGGCTGCCATATTACGTGCCATTGGTGATACAAAAAGACCACTTATATTCCTTATTGTAGCGGGTGTTATAAATGTCATATTAAACTTAATATTCGTTATTATATTCAAGATGGATGTAGCTGGTGTCGCACTTGCGACATTTACGGCTGAACTTGTTTCTTCAATACTTATTATTCACTGCTTGATGAAAACAAGTACTGTCATTCATTTAGATATTCATGCTTTAAAGTTCCACAAAGATAAGGTGATTCAGATATTCAAGATTGGTTTACCTGCAGGATTACAGGGTGCTATCTTCTCTATTTCTAATATCCTGATTCAGTCATCTATTAACTCATTTGGTTCTATTGCGATGGCAGGTAATGCCGCAGCAGGATCACTTGAAGGATTTGTCTATCAGTCTATGAATGCCATCTATCAGGCATGTATCACTTTCACAAGTCAAAATTATGGTATTAATGATAGAAAGAGAGTCGATAAAGTCCTTGCATTATGTATTGGAATAGTCACAGTTGTAGGACTTGTTTTAGGTAATCTTGTCTACTTCTTTGCGGATGAACTGATTCGTATCTATACAACAGATGTACAAGCCATTGCCTATGGTCATGAAAGATTATTATATATATGTGTACCTTATTTCATCTGTGGCTGGATGGATGTCATAGTCGGTTCATTAAGAGGTTTAGGTTATTCTACTATTCCTATGATTGTATCTTTAATAGGTGCATGTGGACTAAGAGTCTTGTGGATTCTTACTATCTTCCAATATTTCCATACACTTAATTCTATTTATTTATCATATCCAGTGACTTGGATAGTTACTGCAGCAGCCCATCTTATTACTTATATGATTCTAAGAAAAAAAGCTTTTAGCTAAAAAAAATCCATTCAGAATTTTAATTCTGAATGGTTTTTTTGTCTGGTAACTGTGCAATAATAATCGCAATAAACATGAGTACACAGCCCAATCCTTCTTTGATTGTAAGACTCTGACCTAAGATCACCCATCCTGCAAGTACTGAGAATACAGATTCCATACTCAACAAAATAGAAGCTACTGTAGGATTCATACCCTTCTGTCCAATAATCTGTAATGTATAGCCTGCTCCACTTGATAATAATCCAGCATAGAGAATAGGCACGCATCCTGCCATGATATTATGCATAGATACATCTTCAAATAAAAACATAGGAATAGTATTTAATAATGCACATGTGAAGAACTGAATACAGCTCATCTTTACACCATCTACTAAAGGTGAATAGTGATCAATGACAAGAATATGTAATGCGAATACACAGGCACATGCACATACTAATAAGTCACCTTTACCTAAAGAAAGTGATCCTGTCATACATAATAAGTAAAGACCAATCACTGCTAAGACAACAGAGATACCAATCTTAGGACTTAACTTCTTCCCTAAAAATAAGCTAAAGAATGGTACAACGATTATATAAAGTGCTGTAATAAATCCTGCTTTACCTACAGTTGTATACTGAATACCAAACTGCTGTAGGGCACTTGCTAGACCTAATACAATACCGCAGGCAATTCCTCCTGCCCATAATTTCTTATCCTTGAAGTCCATTGTATGATCAAAGAAATAAATAAGTGGTAATAAAACAAGTCCACCTAAATAACTACGTAAGGCAGTAAAAGTAAATGGTCCTACATAATCCATACCTGCACTTTGTGCTACAAAGGCACAGCCCCAGATGAAGGCTGTAAGCAGTAGTAATAAATGATTTTTATAACGCATGATTTTCCCTCCTACAAAGGGGTATTCTACATGAAATCATCATTACTTACAAAAGATATTTATCTACGATTACTTTTATTCCATCATGATCATTATCTAATGTGATTTCAGTGGCTAGATTCTTAATTTCTTCTGTTGCATTCCCCATCGCAACTGCTTTACCAGCACTCTGGAATGCTTCAATATCATTCCCACTATCACCCATCATGATTGTATTTTCAATAGGGATATTTAAGTAAGATGATAGAGATTCAAGTCCTGCTCCTTTAGTAATACCTAAAGGTGTGACTTCAATAGCTGTTTCTTCTACTACAGCACAGCTGACTGGAAATACTTCTAGTTTCTTTAAAAGCTGATTCATTGCATCAACACTTGGATTATATAAACAGAACTTAAGGATTTCATCCTTATGAACTTCTGCATATTCATAAATATCTTCTACAACAAATGCACGGCTTTCAAACATAGATTGATAGATAGCCATATTGTAGTAAGGCATATTTTCTACATCTTTTTGAGAGGCAATAGAATGCGACGAATCGAGTAAATACAACATCACATCCTCTTTCTTCACAATATCCATCATCTGTGTAAATACATCTGTATCAAAAGAATGAACTTCTAATGGCTGATCATTCTTAAAATCATAGATCAAACATCCACTTAATAATATTCCATAATCACAGAAATCTAATTCACCTTCATAGTCTTTTAATTCTGCCAGCCCTCTTCCTGTACATAAACAGATGCTCTGTCCCTTTTTGTTTGCTTCAATTAAAGAAGCTGCTGTATTTGGCGAAATCGTCTTATCAGACTTTAGAAGTGTACCATCCATATCGAGTGCCAAAAGATATCTTTCCTTGATCCATCCATAATGCAGACAAGCATTGTAGATACCATCCTTGTTGGCATCAGTAGTCACATAAGTGGCTTTCTTCTTTAATTCATCTATACCATTACCCATCGCAATACTTGTCCACTCTGGAATAAACATAGACAAATCGTTCTTTTCATCACCAAATACGACAACATCTTTAATATCACCACCAAGATGTTCCACCATACGTTTAATACCCTTGCTCTTATCTCCTGGTTCCACAAACAAGTATTCCTTATGAAAACGACACCAAGGTAACTTCTTTAAAGATTCCAGTTTCTCTTCTTCACCCTTAAAGCAGGCAATATATACTTTATAGATTTGATCATAATCACGTGGATCTAAACCTTCTACCACTTCTGTCTTCATATAAATATCATGAGTAAACTCATAAAAACGATCATCCGGTGCAAGTCTTCTTGTTTTGTTGTCAGGAGAAAAAGCCCATATCATACCCTTCTTCTCACATTCATCTATTAAATCAAGACATAATTGATAATCCAATGGTTCTATGCCTTTTAACTGATCATCAATAGTAATTCCATTCCCTCCATCACTGATCATATTATGAAAACCTAATTCATGCATATAATCATGTGCCATGGCATAACTTCTACCTGTCGCAATCGCAATAAAATGACCCTCTGCTTCTAGCTGTTTTAAAGTATATTGTGTTGATTCAGGAATATACTGATCTCCTGGTGTTCCTACAGCTAAAGTCCCATCAATATCAAAGAAAAAGTATTTTCTATTCATCATGTACCCCTCACTTTCGAGATACATTATACACGCATGAACATCCATATCTCAATCATCATTCATGCGTGTTTTTGCATATTCTAGAATGAATAGCTAGAATCTTCACATACCATATGTTCTGGATAGACTTCCATTGCATAAGAAGTTGTTCCTGAACGATTTGGATAAAAACGTCCTCTAACACTTCCTTCAATAGACACAGACTGACCCTTTTCAAAGTGGTCTACAACATACTGTGCTTTCTCATCCCAGATTACACAACGTATATAATCATAACGTGGTCTATCTTCTGTCCCTCCTTTCGTAGTAAGTAAGAAAGAACCTCTAAGTATTCCATTTCTAGATTCTTTCACTTCTGGATCAGATGTAATCTGACCTTGTAATTTAACTTCATTCATATTTTTTTCCTCCTTCTATATACTTATTCCCTAAAATAAGAATAAATTACTTAAGATTTTTAAAAAAAATTTAAATCCCTACAACCCTTATGGTATATAATGTTTAAAAACGGAGGAGATTATATGGAATTAGAAACAAAAGCAATCCATGAAGGCTGGAAGCCTGGTAATGGAGAACCTAGACAGTTACCAATTTATGAGAGTACTACTTTTAAATATGATTCAAGTGAAGAAATGGGCATGTTATTTGATTTAGAAAAAGATGGTTATTTCTATTCACGCTTACAGAACCCTACAAATGATGCAGTAGCCGCTAAACTTACTAGCATGGAAGGTGGATATGCTGGTATGTTAACAAGTTCAGGACAGGCAGCTAACTTCTTTGCGATTTTTAATATCTGTGAAGCAGGAGGACATGTTGTTGCTTCTGGTAATATTTATGGAGGTAGCTATAACCTACTTTCAGTAACTATGAAGAAAATGGGTGTAGATGTTACCTTTATTAATCAAGATGCATCTGTAGAAGAAATCAATGCAGCATTTAAAGAGAATACTAAGTGTATGTTTGGAGAAACATTATCAAATCCTACAATGGAAGTATTAGATATTGAAAAGTTTGCGTCTATTGCGCATGCACATGGTGTCCCTTTAATTGTGGATAATACATTTGCGACACCTGCCAATTGTCAGCCTATTAAATGGGGTGCTGATATTGTGACTCATTCTACAACTAAATATCTAGATGGTCATGCATCCGGTGTTGGTGGCGCTATTATTGATAGTGGAAACTTTGACTGGATGAGTCATGCAGAAAAATTCCCAGGGCTCACTACTCCAGATGATAGTTATCATGGAATCACTTATGCAAAGAGATTTGGTAAGGCCGCTTATATTACTAAAGCCACTGCACAATTAATGCGTGACTTAGGATCTATTCCTTCACCATTTAATAGCTATTTATTAAATATTGGAATTGAATCATTACCAGCACGTATGCGTGTACATTGTGAAAATGCCTTAAAGGTAGCTACATACTTAAAGAATCATCCAAAAGTAGAATGGATCCACTATCCAGGACTAGAAGATGATAAATATCATGAAGCCGCAAATAAATATATGCCTCATGGTACATGCGGTGTTATGTGCTTTGGTTTAAAGGGCGATAAGAAAGAAGCAGTGACTTTCATGGATCACCTACAGCTTATTAACATCGTGACTCATGTAGCTGATGCAAAGACTTGTATTTTACATCCTGCTAGCCATACACATCGTCAGATGACAGATGAACAATTAAAAGAAGCAGGTGTTGATCCAACACTTATTCGTTTATCTATTGGTTTAGAAAACCCAGATGACTTAATCAAGGATATTGAAGAAGCATTAAAGTACTAAAAAAGACTGCTCAAATGAACAGTCCTGAAACGGAATTTGTGCTTTTTTATCTATAGATACAACACAACATCCCCACCCCAACATAAAATATGGTTGGGGTTTTTTATCGATATTACATTTGATTGAGAAATTTTGGATTAGTGAGGGTATAAGATATATAGGAAACTTCTTTTCCTGAATCTACAGAAAGGAGGCTAAATATATGTATCTTACAGTCAAGCAGCAGGTAAAGCATCTGTCCAAGGAAGACTATCGTTCCATCAAGGAATTATGTCATATTGCAAAGAATCTTACTAATCAGGCAATCTATAACATCAGACAGCACTACTTTGCAGAAGGCAAGTATCTCAATTATGAGAAGAACTATGCACTTCTGAAGTCGTCTGGTAACTATAGAACGCTTAATTCCAATATGGCACAGCAGATACTGAAGGAAGTAGATGGTTCATTCAAATCATTCTTCGGTCTTCTTAAAAAGGCAAAGCAGGGAAAGCATGCACTTAAGGACTGCAGACTTCCACGCTATCTTCCAAAGGATGGATATACTACACTCGTCATTGGATTTGTAAGACTTAAAGGGAATAAGCTCATACTTCCATATTCAAACAGCTTCAGAAAGACACATAAGGCTGTTGAGATTACTATTCCACCTATACTGCTTGATAAGAAAGTGAAGGAAATACGTATCATACCAAAGGCAGATGCCAGGTTCTTTGAAATTCAGTACATCTATGAAGCTGAATGCATTCAAAGGAATCTCAATACAACAAATGCACTGGCATTAGATCTAGGTATCAATAATCTTGTCACTGGAGTATCAAGTAAAGGTGAAACATTCATCATCGATGGAAGAAGACTGAAGTCCATTAACCAGTGGTTCAACAAAAAAAATGCAAGATTACAGTCCATCAAGGATAAGCAGGACTATGGCAGGAAGCCGACCAACAGACAGAAGGCATTGGCACGCAGGCGTAACAATAGAATAAATGACTACATGAACAAGACTGCACGCAAGGTGATTGATTACTGTATCGATCATGATATTGGAACTCTTGTTGTGGGCTATAATGAAACCTTTCAGAAGGATTCCAACATAGGCAAAAGAAACAATCAGACTTTCGTCAATATTCCATATGGAAAGCTGAGAGACAAGCTTGAATATCTCTGTGAGCTGAATGGCATCATACTTGTAATGCAGGAGGAGTCCTACACATCAAAGGCCAGCTTCTGGGATAAGGATGTCATACCAGTCTATAAGAGTGATGATACTGAAGAATACCATTTCAGTGGAAAGAGAATACATCGTGGACAGTATAGAACAGCGAGTGGACAAGTTCTGAATGCAGATGTAAATGGTGCATTAAATATCATGCGTAAAAGTAGCGTTGTGGATGTAAACATCCTATACAGTAGAGGCGAAGTGGACACGCCTATAAGAATAAGGATTGCCTAGCAATAGGTGGAGACTTAAATATCAATCTTCTTAAACGGATGCGTAAGCATCTAAAAAAACCGACTTAATAAAATATTAAGTCGGAGTAGTTCACTATGCTTTCCATAAACCATGAAGATTGCAGTAGTCATAAGCTGCCACAACTTCATCACCTTCACCAACATAGAATACAGCTTCAGGCTTATCAGAAGGTGTTAACTGTTTAAACTGAGTACCATTCTTAGTTTCTAATACAATTAATGTAATGTAGTGTGCTTCAGTCATAGGATGTTCTACTGATCCTACAGATACTGTTACTTTATTATCTTCTACTTTCACTACAGGAACATGCTTTTCAACTGCGGCATCAGTTGTATTTGGTGTTAATTCCTTCATAGGTTCACCACAACAAACGACTGGTACACCAGAATCCACAAAATGAGTGATAACATTACCACAATGTTCACAACGATAGAATTTCATATTCAATTCCTCCTTTATCTAATACTATCATAACACTTTTAGAACAAGACTACGAATGATATGCTTTCTTTTAATATTTTTCCAGTCAAAATTGTAAAAGTGTTGATTACAAAAGGCTTTTTTTTGAGTGTTATTAGTGAATTTTTTCCAAAATAATCTTGTAAATATTTACAAAAGGCATTATTATGTAAATGGAAATAATAATAGAAGTTTTATATGGAGGTGATACGTATGACTAGTGATTTTAGTATTGCTGTCCACGCTCTCGTCTATTTAGGTAAAAACCAAGACCTTATTTCTAGCGATGAACTTGCAAAGCATATTTGCACTCATCCAGTACGTGTAAGACGTGTTATGATCAAATTGAGAGAAGCGGGCCTTATTAAGGCTAAAGCAGGTGTTGATGGAGGATATCGTCTTGATAAAGAAGCTGATGATATTACTTTATCTGAGATTGCGAAATCTGTCTCAAATGATTATATCCATGTGACTTGGCACAATGGAGAAGATGGAAGAGAAGCCATTAAGGACTCTAAAGTAGAACAAGCCATTGATTCTATTTTTGTAGATCTTAATGAAGCGTGTGACAATTTGTTGAAAAACAAGACCATCGAGGACATTATGAATATATCGAAGTAGAAATGGTCTACAATCAAAAGAAGCAGCCTAGATGGCTGCTTTTTTAAAGTCTAATACTAAGTTTAAGATAATGCCCCCTACAACCATTCCTGCACCAATTAAACTGATACCAGATATTGTCTCATGGAAGAAGATAAAAGCCCACAGAGGCGCTAGAATGACTTCTAACATGCAAATAAGATTGGCTGTAAAAGCTTCTGTACAAGAAATACCTAATGCAAGAAATATACCACCTAAACACATTGGAAAGAAACCATAACCACATACACCAAAGGCATCAGTAATATGGAAGTTAGGAAGTCCTCTAAAGACAATTAAGCCTACTGTAAGAGAGAACATATAAGCAAATATTGTCGAAGAGAAAGCTTCAGCCTCTTCTTTGTTGTTGAGGTAGAACTGCATTCCAAAGCAGGCTCCTGATATAATTGCGAGTATATTTCCTAATAGATGCGAGAAGGAAAGAGTATCCGCAAAGAATAGTGCCATACCGATAAAGACAATCGCAATGATCCCCATTTGTCTTTTTGTCGGTAATTTACGTAAATCAATTGATTGATAGATCAATACAAAGATTGTTGATGAGTATTGTAATACAATCGCATTGGCCACTGATGTGAGCTTATTGGCATAGATGAATGTTAAACTCATAAGGAACTGAAAGACCCCCACTGTAACTGTCATTTTATTGAATACCAGCTTCTTATGATGAATGATCATACTAAGAGGTATTGCGACAATAGAACTCATCATTGAGAATCCCAGCCCATTTAAGTGGCTTGCACGTATAAATAAACCTGCAAGTGACCAGCAGAATGCTGTCATAAGCAAGAAGAATACACCTTTTGTACTTATTTTATTTTCCATAATACAGCCACTAATAATGCGATAATTAAAGGAATAAGCACTGGCACAACAACACATAAACCAAATAAAAGAATATTATTCATAAAAGTTCACACTCCTTTTCCCCATTATAGCATGCTATAATGAGGAAAACAAAGAGGAGATGGAATCATGTGGGTTGTTGAAAGAATTGATGAAAAAGGGTATTATCATCTAGAAAACTTAAAGACAGGTGAAACCATTTTAAAGAGAGGTTTAAATGCACATGAAAATGATGTATTAGATGAATGCTTCCGTGTTTTACCTGAAGAGACTAAGAAGAGAAAACAAGAAGTGGATGATTTATTCCACTCTCTTTTATAGAGGTGACTACATGTTAATTAATATACAGAATTTATCTTATGCGATTGGTGAGAGACAGTTGTATAAGAACTTGAATATGATTGTAGAGGATACAGATAAGATTGCCTTAGTTGGTGTCAATGGAACAGGTAAGAGTACTTTATTAAAGATGATTGCCCATCATGACAGTCCTGCAATCACTTATAAGAAGGATCTAAAGATTGCTTATTTACCTCAGAATCCTGTATTTAGAGATAATGAAACGATTCTTAATGAAGCAAAACATATTCTTAAGGATGTCCCTGAATATTCTATTAAGTCTTCTTTGACACGTTTTGGTTTAGAAGATATGGATCAGGTAATCAGTACTTTATCTGGGGGTCAGAAAAAACGTTTAGCTCTTGCTATCGTATTACTGGAAGAATGTGATTTACTTATTCTAGATGAACCGACTAACCATCTAGATACCCCTATGATTGAATATCTAGAAAAATATTTAATTAAGCGTTCTAAAGGGTTACTTATGGTCACTCATGATCGTTACTTCCTAGAACGTATTACAAATAAGATCTATGAATTAGATAGAGGTGAGATTTTCCCTTATGTAGCCAATTATTCACACTTCCTAGAATTAAAGGCAGAAAGAGAAAACAATGCCTTACAGGCACAAAGAAAAAGAAACCTCTTCTTAAAGAAAGAATTAGAATGGGTCAGAGCAGGTGTTCAGGCACGTTCTACTAAGAGTAAAGACCGTTTACAGCGTTTTGAAGAATTATCTTCTATTGAACAAATTCAGGAGAAAGGAACTGTTGAACTTATAGATACTACAAGTCGTTTAGGTAAGAAGACTATTGAGTTAGTGAATGTGTCTAAAAGCTATCCTGATAAGGTGATGTTTAAGCCATTTTCTTATTTATTTAAGAGATTTGACCGTATAGGTATATTAGGACAAAATGGCTGTGGTAAGACAACGTTACTCAATATGATTGCAGGTATTATCACTGATTATGATGGTGAGATTATTATTGGTGATACAATCCGTATGGGCTATTTCCAGCAGCATTTCCATTATGATGATCCTACAATGAGAGTTATTGATTATATTAGAGAAACAAGTGATAATCTAGAAACAAGTGAAGGTACACTTAGTGCTCGTAATATGTGTGAACGTTTCTTATTTGATGACCATGCCCAATATACACAGATTGGTAAGTTATCAGGTGGTGAACAGAGAAGACTTTATTTATTAAAGGTTTTAATGGGTGCACCGAATGTATTACTATTAGATGAACCGACGAATGACTTAGATATTGAAACATTGAATGTATTAGAAGATTATCTAGATACATTTAAAGGTATTGTGATTACTGTATCCCATGACCGTTATTTTCTAGATCGTATTGTGGATGGTTTATTTGTCTTTAAGGATCAGGAAATTCATTATGTGAATGGTGGCTATAGTGCTTCTATTGATATCACTAATACTAAGAAAGAAACAGAATCTCAAAGAGAAGACTATCGTAAACAGGCTAAAGAAAATAGAAAGAGAAGATTAACCTTCAGTGAAAAGAAAGAACTAGAAGGTATGGATGATCTTCTTATGAATCTAGAAACACGTTTAAGTGAAATCGATGAAGAAATGGGAAGTACCCAGGATTTTGAAAAGCTCGATGAATTAAGTAAAGAACGTGATGAAGTTGAAAAGACTTTAGAAGAAAAGAATGAACGTTATCTAGAACTATTAGAAATAGAAGAAAGCTAAACGAAAAGAGGAACCCATTTGGATTCCTCTTTTGCTATATAAGGAGAAGCATTAGACTCATTTGAATAATTTATCAAACCCATCTTATTGATATTGAGTTCTTTTTATTATTAGACTTTTTATGGATTCAACATTTTATTAGAAATTTTCATTTCTCATTTAATATAAGATCGAATCTTACTATAATCGCCGTATTTCTTCATTTTACTTTTCGGTTCGTTAGACTAGGAAGTCAAGTAACATGTCTTATATTTAATGTTTTATCTTCTGTCTTCTCTTTTCGCTTATATCATACATTATCATTCGCATGAATGCAAGCGTTTTCATCTAATTTTTATAAAATGAAAATTTATTGATAAATAGATGCTTTTTCACAAATACAATTGACGTTAGTATACATATACTATACAAAACAACTACGCCAGCGGTAGAAGTACTCTAAGTGAGCCTACCTGCGCAAAAATCTCCTTGTCTATCGACAGGAGGTTTTTGTTTTCAAATGAAAAAGCTATGGCTTTTACATCACCATAGCTTTTTCTGCTGGATACTAGGATTACATCTTTTGGATTCAATTTCCAGCATCATAGATAAATGGGAAAACCTTTTTATAGCCTTCCAATATATAGATCAACGTACCTTATTATTATATTCAGGAGCTATCTCCCGTTTCCACCCATCATATAAACCATACATTATCGATATTGCATATAAATCATTATCGGTGGATAAATACGTTTTTCCTAATTTAATTGAGTATCCTCAATGGATACTCAGTCACAGTATCCCATGGGAATCTCTCCTTTCTGACCAAGTTCTTTGAGATGAATGTATATGTTAAGGAGGTCTTCCTCCTCTCTTTCTGACTTAATTATAGCCTAATAATTACAATTATGCAAGCGTTTACATTCTATTTTTATATAATGAAAATGCTTGTTTTATTATATTCTTTTATCTATAATGACATTAGTTATATGACTGACGGAAGTGGAATTGACCACAGGGAGTATAATAAATCAAATGAAGAAGCCGACCGTCTGGGCAAAGAAGCCTGGAGTATGTGTCGGCTTCTTTTTTTGGAGGAATCTATGAAAGAATTAGAATTAAAGTATGGCTGTAACCCTAATCAGAAACCTGCTAAAGTGTTTATGGAAGAAGGAGAACTTCCTTTTACTGTCTTAAATGGTAAACCTGGTTATATCAACTTATTAGATGCTTTTAATAGCTGGCAGCTAGTGAAGGAATTAAAGGAAGCAACTCATATGAGCTGTGCGGCAAGTTTTAAGCATGTATCTCCTGCTGGTGTAGCTATCGGGACACCTTTAACTGAAGTAGAAAGACAGATGTATTTTGTAAAGGAAAGTGCTGAAGTGTTAAGTCCAATCGCTAATGCATATATTAAGGCAAGAGGTAGTGACCGTATGAGTTCATATGGTGATTTCTGTGCTCTTTCTGATGTATGTGATGAAGTAACTGCTAAGCTTATTAATCGTGAAGTCAGTGATGGTATTATTGCGCCTGGTTATACAAAAGAAGCTTTAGAAATACTTAAGAAGAAAAGAAGAGGCACTTATTGTGTATTACAGATGGATCCCCATTATGTACCTAATCCAGTAGAAATTAAACAGGTATTTGGTATTACATTCCAGCAAGGTAGAAATAACTGCGTGATTAATGAAGAGATGTTTAAGGATGTTGTATCTAAGAATAAAGATATTCCTGAACATGCATTACATGATTTAATCCTTTCTATGATCACATTAAAGTATACACAGTCTAATTCTGTATGTTATGTCAAGAATGGTCAGGCTATTGGTATTGGAGCTGGCCAGCAGTCTCGTATTCATTGTACAAGACTTGCTGGTAATAAGGCAGATGTCTGGTTCTTACGTCAGCATCCTAAGGTATTAGGTTTACAGTTTGCAGATGGTCTAAAACGTGCTGAAAAGGATAATACAATTGATGCGTATGTATCAGATGATTATGAAGATGTACTTGGTGAGGATGTATGGCAGAACTATTTCAAGGTAAAACCAGAAGTATTCACAAAAGAAGAAAAGAAAGAATGGTTAAAGAAGAATACAGATGTTGTACTAGGTAGTGATGCATTCTTCCCATTTGGAGATAATATTGAACGTGCCCATAAGAGTGGTGTAAAGTATGTGGGTGAGCCTGGTGGTTCTATTCGTGATGACCATGTTATTGATACATGTAATAAGTATGATATGGTTCTTGCATTCACACATCAGAGATTGTTCCATCATTAATGCACACTTTTGAAAAAACTATGTTATAATGCACTTTATGAGAATAAATGAGAATGTAGAAATCAAGGAACTCACTACAATGCGCCTAGGCGGTCTAGCGCGTTATGTGATTGAATTAGAGACCGTAGAAGATGTAGAAAAAGCTTACTTATTTGCAAAAGAACGTCAGCTTCCTGTATTTATTTTAGGAACAGGAAGTAATGTAATTGGAAAAGATGAAGGTTTCAAGGGGGTTATTCTTTTAAACCGTATTAAGGGTATACGTTCTATTGATGAATTAACAGTTGTTGCAATGGGTGGAGAACTACTTGATGATCTTGTTGCTTTCACTACAGAAAAAAATTTATCTGGTATTGAAGCATTGAGTGCTATTCCTGGTACAGTAGGTGCTGCACCTGTACAGAATGTAGGTGCTTATGGTCAGGAAATTGTACAGGTATTAGACTCTGTTCTTGCTTATGATTTAAAGGAAGAAAAGTATGTCACTATTAAAGCTGAAGATATGAAGCTAGGCTATAGATCAAGTATCTTCAATCATGGTGAAGATGCAGGACGTTATTTGATTATCTCTATGACTATTCACTTAAGTCATGATACACTTACTCCTCCTTTCTATACTTCTTTACAGAATTATGTAGAAGAACATCAGATTACTGATTTCTCTCCTAAATCTATTAGAGAGATGGTGACTGAAATACGCTGGTCCAAGCTTCCTAAACCTGAAGAAATGGCAAGTTCTGGATCATTCTTTAAGAATGTTTATTTAGATGATGCTGAAGCTGATCGTTTAAGAGGCATGAATGTACCGGTATGGGAAGGAAATAAAGTCCCTTCTGGATGGTTGATAGACCATGCTGGATTAAAGGGAATGGTTTTCCATGGCATGCGTGTATCTGAGAAAGCTGCACTGATCTTAATTAATGAAAGTGCACAAAGTTATGCACACTTAAAACAGGCTAGAGAAGAAATCGTTTCTATTATTAAAAAGAAATATGGTTTAACTCTACAACAGGAACCTGTTGAACTGGAATAAATTTTATTCCAGTTTTTTTGTGTTCTTTCTTATGATATAATTAGTTAGATTAGGAGGAATTGCTATGTTATTTATCACTGATAATGAATTTGAACGTGTTGTATCTAGAGCACGTAACCGTGATATTGCACGAGAATATTATCGAAGAGATTATGTTGTGAATGTTTCTATTACAACTGATAATCGTGGTTATTATCATATTTCTGGTAAGGTTATGATTAATGGTAATATCTATCTTCCTCGTGTTCTTGTAAATCCCAATTCTAAAATAGTTTCTACAGACTGTAATTGTATTTATGCCGATGAATATACAGCCTGTGGTCATATAGGTGCCCTTATCTTAAAGGTTCAGGAGTTATCTCCTAACACGTTCCCTTATCGTTATGCTGTTGATTTACAAAAGCGTGCACAGGAAGAAAAGAAAAGTGCTATGAGAGAACGTCTTTTATGGGAACAGCGTATGCAGGAATATAGACGTAAAGAAAGAGAAAAGGAAACCAATGAACTGACTGATTATATTAAAAAACAATTAGTGAATCAGTTTACACCTGTTGATTCTACACCTGTTCATTTAAGACTATATGCAGATGACTGGCAGTTTGGCATTACTTTAAAGATTGGACGTAATAGAGATTATATTGTAAAGAGTATTCCTAATTTTGTGACACAAATGCAAAATAATGAATATCATACGTATGGTAAGACACTCGCTTTTGTGCATAATCCTGATATTCTTGATGAACCTTCAAAGAAGATTTATCAATTTATTTTAAGATATTATCATTCACATTTATCTAGTAATAACACTTTATTCATCAATGATGATAATGTCGATGCTTTCTGGGATTTACTTGAAGAAATCCCTCAGGCAATGCATCCTTTTGCTCGTTTAGAGGATGAATTACATCCTGTTGTATCAGTGTCTAAGGATAAGCATGATACAATTCTAGAATTGGACACAGACCTCTCACCTTACTATATTGGTAAGAAGAACTTATATAGTTATAGCCCTTCTACACATTCTTTTACACGTTATCGTTTTGATAAGCAGGGAGTAAGTGTTGAGTTATTGAATCGATTTGATACATTACAGCGTCTTTATGTATCTCATGATCAGTTAGAAAACTTTACACGTTATATTATTTCTCCTACAAAGAAATATATTGAGTATGTAGGTCTAGAAGATAAGATTAAGGAAGAAACGCATCTAGAAATCTATGCAGATGTAGATGAAGATGAATATGCTTTGATTACTTTAATGGGAACATATGAGGATGGTAAGCATGATATTCTTAAAGATGATGTACCTCATTCTTTAAAGGCAGATTTGATTATTAGTTTCCTAGAGAAATATAATCCTGATGATATGTCAGGACCTATGCGTTTTGATACACATCGCGATGAAACCATTGATATGATTCATGATGGTTTAAATCACTTGAATAAGTTGACAGATGTTTATGTATCTGATTCTTTACAGGCTATTGGTTCTAAGAAGTCTATGAACTTATCTGTTGGTATTAAGGTTTCCCATAATTTATTAGAAATGAATCTGGATTCTTTAGATGTTCCTAAAGAAGAACTGGCTGATATTATAGCAAGTCATCAGAAGAAGAAACGTTATCATCGTTTAAAAAATGGTCAGTTACTTTATATTGATACACATGAATTAGATGAGTTAGGTCAGATGATGGATCAGTATCATATTCTACCTAAAGATATTTCTGAAGATGGTACTATTGATTTAAATCTGAATAGAGCTCATCAGATGGACTTAGCCACTCAAGGTTTTGAATATGTACAGGTCAATCGTGAAGAATCATTTAAGGATGTATTAGACCATTTAAAGAACTATACACATCATGAACATCCTTTAAATGAGCGTTATGCACCTATTTTAAGAGATTATCAGAAGGAAGGTTTCCAATGGCTTTCTACTATGAATGACCTTCATTTTGGTGGTATTCTTGCCGATGATATGGGGCTAGGTAAAACGATTCAGATTATGAGTTTATTAGAAAGTAATGAACATCATTTCTCTGTTATTATCTGTCCTGCTTCATTGATTTTAAACTGGTTAGATGAGTTTAATAAGTTCTCTTCTCATTTAAAGGTGACTTGTGTTATGGGAAGTGCGAAGGAACGTAAAGAGATTATTAAAAGCTATAAACAGTTTGATGTTATGATTACTTCTTATGACTATATTCGTAAGGATTATGAACAATATAAAGGTATCACATTTGATTTTATTGTCTTAGATGAAGCACAGTATATTAAGAATCAGAAAACTAAGAATGCGATTGCAGTAAAATCATTAGAAGGTAAACAGCGTTTTGCGTTAACTGGTACACCTATTGAAAACTCACTGGCTGAGTTATGGTCCATTTTTGACTTCTTAAATAAAGATTATTTATATAACTATCGTTATTTTAAGTCTCATTATGAAGCACCTATTGTCAAGGATCATGATGAAGAAACACAGACACAATTACAGAAGATGATTTCACCTTTTGTATTAAGACGTACGAAGAATGAAGTATTAAAAGATTTACCTGATAAGATTGAAAATACTGTACTTGTAGACTTCAGTGAAGATGAAAAGAAGCTCTATTTAGCACATTTAGCACAGGCCAATCAGTTATTAAAGACTTTAGATGGTTCTAAGGACCGCATTCAGATTCTTGCGATGTTGACAAAGTTAAGACAGATCTGCTGCGAACCTCGTATTGTCTTTGATGATGTAAAACATAAGTCTTCTAAGATGGAAGCATGTTTAAATATTATTCAGACATATAAAGATAATAACAAGAAGATTATTGTATTCTCGTCATTTAAGAGCTTATTGAATCTTCTTGCAAAAGAATTAGATAAGAGTAAGACATCTTATTATATGTTGACTGGTGATACAGAAAAAGAGAAACGTAAAGGATTAGTGGATGCTTATCAGAACGATGATACAACAGTCTTCTTAATTAGTTTGAAGGCTGGAGGTACTGGTTTAAACTTGACTGCTGCAGAAGGTGTTGTTCATTTTGACCCTTGGTGGAATATGTCTGCACAAAATCAGGCAACTGATAGAGCATATCGTATCGGTCAGAAGAATAAGGTATTTGTATATAAATTGATTATGGCTGATTCTATTGAAGAAAAGATTCAGACATTGCAGGCTGCAAAGAAGGATCTTGCAGATCGTTTTGTGGAAGGTAATAGTGGTTCTATTACGACTATGAGTGGTGAAGAAATCATGAGTTTATTTAGTGAGGATTAACATGAAGAAGATGACTATGGCCGATATTGCGAAAGTTGCAGGTGTGTCTAAGACAACTGTTTCTCGTTATTTTAATGGTGGCTATGTAAAAGAAGAAACACGTCAGAAGATAGAGAAGATTGTGAAAGAGTATGATTATGAACCTAATGTGCTTGCTGCGAATTTAAAAGCCAACAAGACACATACCGTGGGTATTGTATGCCCTACTCTTACTTCATATGCTTCTAGTCGTATGATGATGAACATTGATCAGTTCTTAAAGAAACATCATTATACGACAATTATCATTAATACAAATCATGATGAACTCGATGAAATCAAATCTATTACTAAACTTATGCAGCTAAAGGTGGATGGAATTGTCCTTCTTGCAACATCTATCACAATGGCACATAGAGATATTGCCTCTAAGAGTTCCATTCCTATTGTCTTTATGGCGCAGGCCTATGATGATGGTGTAAGTGTTATTAATAACGATTATGAAGCAGGTTATAAGATAGGTGAGTATATTTATAATAATGGTCATAAGAATGTTGTATATGCAGGAGTAAGCAGAAAAGATGTGGCTGTAGGAGTAATTCGTAGACAGGGTGTTTATGATGGCTTACAGGATGTGCATCCTCATTTTCTAGAAACAGACTTCTCTGTGGAAAAGACAATAACTCGATTAAATGACTATTTAAATCATCATGAATGTCCTACTGCCATTATTTGTGCAACAGATACGATTGCGATGGGATGTATGAAGGTTCTAAAAGACCACGGTTTACGTATTCCTGAGGATGTTTCAGTAACTGGATTTGGTGGCTATTGGACTTCTACTGTAATGTCCCCTGCCCTTACAACTATTAAGTTCCATTATGCCCATGCTGGTCAGATGGCTGGACAAATTATTCTTGATATGATTGAAGAAAAAGAGGTCGAACGTGCTACACTTATTGACTTCACATTTATAGAAGGAGAAAGCGTCAGAAGTATCTGATGCTTTTTTTATAAAAAAAGTGGTATCGGTTCCATATTTTTGTTGGCAAAGCATTACATGTGGTTTATGATACAGATGTGGTATCGGTAATGCACTGATAAAGGAGGAAATTTCAATGGACTACAACAAAGTCGCAAAAGAAGTCATCTCCCACGTTGGTGGACCTAAGAACATCAAAAAGGCATTTCATTGTGCTACACGTTTAAGATTGATGTTGAAGGATCCATCATTTGCAGATGAAAAAGCTTTAGAATCTGTAGATGGAGTTAAGGGAACATTCCTTGTCCAGGAACAGTTCCAGATTATTTTTGGGAGTGGTGCTGTTGATGCCAATACAGATGTTGTAGAAATAGCGAATCCAGTCGTAGAAGCTAAGGTTGCATAAGGAGATTTTTATGAAGGAAATGTATAAACTAAAATATCATCTAGAACCTGTATCTGGATGGATGAATGATCCTAATGGGCTTATAGAAAAAGATGGAGTATATCATATCTATTATCAGTATTCTTACGAACCTGAAGGTGGATTAAAGTATTGGAAACAATTCACCACTAAAGATTTCCTTTACTATCAGGATGAGGGGATTGCCCTCTCTCCTGATCATCCTCATAATCAAGGTGGTGCTTATTCTGGGTGCTGCTTCAATGATCATGGATTATTACGTTATAAATTTGTGGCGAAAAAACCACACGCTTGCGTGTGGGATGAAAGCCACATTTCACTTGATATATACTTAGAAAAATGATATATAATCTATGTATATTAAAGTATAGAAAGTAAACAGATCATTAGTAAAAGTAACTATGATATAAGCATACATACAACACAACAACCATCACTGTAATCAGAAAAATCCTAATAATGCTGCACATATAGCGAACAATAATAACCATGCAGAACAGTGTAATCCTAATAATTCAGCATATCATTCAAGTTGTGGAAAAAGTAATGGCACGAACTAAAAGTGACAATGTACAAATAAATATCTCCATTCCTGCCGGATGGAAAACAGAACTTGAAAACCTTGCACGTATCTATTCTGCTGAGGAAGGTGAGAGTATCATATTTCTTGACTTGCTTCGTATTGAAAATATCTGATACAGTATCACATCATTAGGTATTCTAAATTCATATTTCTGGTATTAAAAGGTAATGTAGAGGAAATATTGAAACAGATATCACAGAAAAATCTATTACCACATTAAGGCTCTTGAAGTGAAGCCTGACCATATACATGTCTTTGTAGATGTACCACAAACTGCTGCTCCCTGTGATGTTGTAAGGACTTTTAAAGATATAAGTGCTATTGAACTATTCAAGGCATTTCCACAATTAATACAATTCTATGCAGGATGCGGTATTTTATGGTCTAGAGGATATTTTGTATCTACAGTAATTAAGATAATATTAAGGAGCAGAAAAATGATAACTGATAAAGAACATAAAAGACATCTTAAACAATTTCATAAGCTTTCTGACAGGCATATCCTGGCTGCTGAAACTGATATGTCTTCTTCTGATATACAAAAAGTTGTAAAGCTTTCGAATAAGATCAGAAAAGCAGGCAACGAACTTGTAGGTCTTATGAGAAAGAATTATAACCAGCTTATGCGTACAAAGAGATACCGAAAATTACTATTTCTTTATGGTAATTCTAAAGATAAGGATAAACGAAAAACTTATGCCAAACAGCTTAATGAAATGCAGAAAGCTTATAATATTACATGGGAATACTGCAGAACGTCCATGATTCCAATAGGCAAGAAATATGGTGTAGACGCTGTATTCGCTCTGACTAAAGCCGAAGATATATGGCGTGGTATTGAAAAATGCTTATATGGTAATGGTAATGCCATTCATTTCTCAAGATATGGAGAACTGCCTTGTATTCGTGCAAAGCAGATAAATCGTGGTTTACCTATATCCGTTACAGATAATAAGCTGCAGTTCAAACTTGGCAGGATGGTATTTGGAATACAGGTAAATGATAGATTCCAGCAGGATGAAGTAGATGCTGTTGTATCATATCTTGCCGAATCTGAGATCTTGGATAACAGGGCTGTTAGTATTCTTATTAAAGATGGCTGTTGCATAGATACATACAGACCCTGCTATGCTACGCTTGTTCCCAGGATGATAAGAGGTAAATACAGAGTATATTTACATTTAACCATCGAAGGCAGGGCAAAACCTAAATATGATAGATTTGGCAATCCAAGACATAAATATGGCAAAGGAATGATCGATGCTGATATTGGTACACAGACAGTTGCCTATACTTCCGATACAGAAGTAGGACTTAAGAATCTTTCAGAGCATGGCAGCAGTATTCAGACTTCTGAGAGAAAAGAACGTCTGCTATACCGTGCTATGGACAGGTCAAGACGTGTAACTAATCCGCAGAATTATAATGATGATGGTACTGTTAAAAAAGGTCGCAAGACTTGGAGATATTCTAATCATTATAAGAAGTTAAAAGAGAAACACTCTGAATTATGTCGCATCAATGCCATAAACAGACAGCTTGCAATAAATGAAGACACTAACCATTTAAGAAGTCTTGGAGATGTATTTATCACAGAACCTAAAAATGCAGGCAAGCTTATGAGACGAGCCAAAGAAACTACGGTCAATAGTAAAGGCAAGTTTCATAGGAAAAAGCGTTTTGGCAGATCCATAAAGAATAGATGTCCTTCTGGGTTTCAAGCTGCTGTAGAACAGAAATTCAAGGTATCAGGTGGTATATATATTGAAGTATCTAATGATTACAGAGCAAGTCAATATGATCATACTGTTGATGACTATATTAAAAAGAAACTATCTGACCGAATGTATAAGCTGCAAGATGGGACAGAGGTACAAAGAGACTGGTATTCATCATTCCTATTATACTGTTACGATTACAGAACCAAAGATATAGATAAAAGCAAATGCATTTCTGAATTTGATAAGTGTTACAACAAAGAAAAAGCCCTAATCGAATGGATTAAGGTTAACGAGATCAAGGTATTAAATAGCGGAATTAAGATAGCGTAAAACATATTCAGGGAGATCGATTATACTTCCTTACGAAAGTAGAAATTTACCGTTAATGTGGTCGATGGACTGCTTGGTAATGAAAGTTCTAATTCAAATAGATTTACACTTGTAACTCCAAAGTCTGAAAATGATGTACGATTACAAGCTACACTTGGTAATCAGAACCCCACGGGCTTGCCCGTGGGAGTAGTCAGTTCTATACTGGTAATGTAAAGCTGCCTGGCGATTATGATTATATTAATGCAGGTAGAGAACATAATGTGATGATGGTTGATTCACAAGATGGGCTTGTATTAGATCATAAGGAAGTTGTGCTTTACAACAAGGATTATCCTCAAAACATGTCTTGTCATGTAAGAGATCCCTACGTTTATGAAAATGATGGTATGTATTATATGGTTCTAGGAGCAAGAACCCTTGATTCACATGGTTGTGCAATCTTATATTCATCAAAAGATTTAAAGAAGTGGGATTACATGAAGACTGTTGACTACCATAAACCTTTTGGTTATATGTGGGAGTGTCCGAATTATTTAAGTTTTGAAAAGAAGAAGTTCTTATTCTGTTGTCCTCAGGGACTAGAAAGTCATAACTATGATTATGAAGCTATTTATCAGAATGGATACTTTCCTCTTACAACAGATTTAGAGAAAGATTGCGTACTAGAAGACTTTATCGAGTTTGATCATGGATTTGATATCTATGCCCAGCAGTTCTTCAAAGATGAAAAAGGTCGTATGATCATGGCCGGTTGGATGGGGCTTCCTGATATTGATTATACAAATCCTACCGTAGAAGAAGGACGTCAGCATGCCTTCACTCTCTTTAGAGAGATTACTGAGCATGAAGGTAGACTTTATCAGTTCCCTATTGAAGAATATCAGTCTTTAAGAGAAGAGAAGAAAGAAGTAAAGGGAACATCTCTTACAATGAATACGTCTTGTTTTGAATGCCATATAACTGACCTCCCTCAGTCATTCAAACTTCATTTAAGAGGTGTAAGTGTGAAACAAAAATCAATCTAAACGTATAAAAAAAGACAAACTTAAAAACAAGTTTGAATAATTTAGAAAAAATAGAATAATTGAATATTATGGTTTAGTTAATTTAGAAACGTCAAAACCTGATTTCTTAAGAAACTCAATTGCTGATTCTTCTGTTAAATCTTGTTGCTTTATAGGTGGATTAGGATTTCTAAATGATTCATAATCTGAAGGATTAAATGTCTCTCCAGTAAGAATCATATGGTATATACTGACAAGCATCATTCTTGCAATTGCGATAATGGCTTTCTTGTGACCTCGTCTCTTTTTGATACGAGAATACTTAATTCCAAAATAGCCCTCCTTATCTTTGATTGCTCCAAGAGCACACTGAACTAATAAAGGTTTTAAATATTGACCTGCTTTAGAAATACGAACTGATTTTTTCTTATTAGCACTTTCGTTATTTGCAGGTGCTAATCCAGCCCAACAGGTTAGTTGTTTATCTGATTCGAATTGTTTCATATCTACTCCGATTTCTGAAATAATAAGGATTGCAGATAAAGTGCTGATGCCTGGTAGTTGGGTGATGTGCATGAATTGATCGAACATTGGTGCTGCACGTTTCATCATTTCGATTTCACAGTTATCAATATGGACTTGTAATTCTTCCATATGAGTCATTGACTCATTCATTTTAAACCTTTGATCAGTTTCAATATTGCAGTGTTTAATGGAATCTAGAATCTTATCTTTATTTTTACACGATCTATGGATACATTTCAAAATTTTCTCATCTTCAATGATATCTGACTCAAGTACTTCTTTCATGATTGCTTGTGCAGACTTTCCAAACGGATCTGAAAATACAGAACCAATACCGATATTGGAAACTGTCATACAGTTCTGATATCGATTACGTTCAGAGGAACGCATCCCAACCAATTTATAGCGATAGCGAGATATTTCTCGTAAAGCTCTTATTTCTTTGGGTGGTATAAAAGAAAATTTGATTAGATCATGTTTAAATAAATCACAGATCCATTTTGAATCTTTCTTGTCAGTTTTCTTTCCTTTAATTGCTTTGACATATTTTGGATGAGTTAAGTAAATATTGATTTCATCTTCTAAGATGTTGAAAATTGGAATCCAATATTTACCAGTAGATTCCATGCATGCATCAAAGCATTTGTGATTAATGAGCCACTGTTTAAGATTCAGTAAATCATGGTTTAAAGTTGAAAACGTTTCTTGGATGTATTCAGTAATACGAGTTTTCTTATTAGTAATACCGATTGTAGCCACAATGATATTCTTGTGAACATCCATGCCACAGCAGATTGGTCTAACAATCTTCATAAAAAAATCTCTCCTTTCATTGAAAGAAGAGAAGTGGCATTGACTGCTATCTAAGCTAATCACTCAGTTGATTGTACAATCATAAGTGTCCTGGCTCTAAGTCCAACTTATTTGTGCTTGAAAAGATAGCGGCGACTTATAAATATTCAGGATATTCTATTTAAGTAGAATTGCCTACTCACCCCTACGTGCTCTGTAGTATACCACCTCTCTTTGATTATACTATTATATCGAGAGGCACACTAGAGTTTTGGTGGATTTGAGTTTGGTTATATATTTGTGTCCGCGCAACGAAGGTGCGGGGAAATGGAGGAAAATATGAATTATGAAGATGGTCTTCTCACTATCGATATGAATAAAAGCGGTTCAGGTCGTGGTGTGAAGCATATTAAAATTCCTGAAATGAATAATATGACTTTGTTTAGCGACACATCTTCTTTAGAGCTATTCATCAATGATGGTGCTTATGCCTTTACTACACGTATTTACAACAATTCAGATACTATTGAAATTATAAGTAATAAAGAAATTGATATGACTGCTTATCAATTAAAAGCGATTGACTTAGAACCTGCCAAATAGGCAGGTTCTTTTCTTTTTAGCACTTTATAAAAGAAAGTGCTAATTTTTAGCACTCAAGTGTTGACATTGCTAAAAGAGTGACTATAATAATAGTTGTAATCGATAGAGAGGTTACTAGAAAAAAGAAAAAACGTTGAGAGAGGCGAACAAATATGAGATATTATCCAAACTTCAATGATGTGTTTGATGATTTATTTGATTCAGGAGTCAATACTACAAAAGCAAATACAATGTTATGTGATATTCGTGAAACTGAAAATACTTATGAAATGAATATTGCGCTTCCTGGATATAAGAAAGAAAATATTGCTTTGGAACTTAAGGATGGCTACTTAAAAGTATCAGCATCTGCTAAGAAAGAAGAAACAGCAGGACGTATTGTAAGACGTGAAAGATATAGTGGTAACTGTTCTAGAAGTTTCTATGTAGGTGAAGGATTTACTGAAGAAGATATCAAGGCTAAGTTTGATAATGGTGAATTAATGATTTCAGTTCCTAAGGAAGCTCCAAAGAGAGTTGAAAAGAAATCAATTACAATCTACTAATAACACGAGACGAAGAATCCCATGTTTAAATTTGATAAAGGAGATGTTATTTATGAGATTTTTACCTGGTTTCTATGATGTGTTTGATGATATGTTTGATGATGGCTGGATGAGTCCATCAACGAATGCAATGCAGTGTGATATCAAGGAAGTAGACAACAACTATGAAATGAACATTGCTCTTCCTGGATATAAGAAAGAAGATATTTCTCTAGACTTGACTGATGGTTATTTAACAGTTTCTGCTAATACTAATCAGGATAAGGAAGAAAAAGATAAGAACGGTAAGGTTATCAGAAGTGAACGTTATACAGGTAGCTGTTCAAGAAAGTTCTATGTTGGTGAGGGTTATAAAGAAGAAGACTTCACTGCTAAGTTTGAGAATGGTGAATTGATGATCACTTTCCCTAAGACTGAACCTGAAAAGATTGAAGAAAAGAAACCTATTATGATTGAATAGCTCATAACACGAGACGAAGAATCCCATGTTTAAATTTGATAAAGGAGATGTTATTTATGAGATTTTTACCTGGTTTCTATGATGTGTTTGATGATATGTTTGATGATGGCTGGATGAGTCCATCAACGAATGCAATGCAGTGTGATATCAAGGAAGTAGACAACAACTATGAAATGAACATTGCTCTTCCTGGATATAAGAAAGAAGATATTTCTCTAGACTTGACTGATGGTTATTTAACAGTTTCTGCTAATACTAATCAGGATAAGGAAGAAAAAGATAAGAACGGTAAGGTTATCAGAAGTGAACGTTATACAGGTAGCTGTTCAAGAAAGTTCTATGTTGGTGAGGGTTATAAAGAAGAAGACTTCACTGCTAAGTTTGAGAATGGTGAATTGATGATTGCTTTCCCTAAGACTGAGCCTGAAAAGATTGAAGAAAAGAAACCTATCATGATTGAATAGGCATTTAAAAAGGAAGCGTGAGCTTCCTTTTTTCATACTGTACGCATGTAATTATAGACTTGTTTCTTGAAACTCTCCCAGTTCATTGATCCAGACTGCCCTTCTATCATTGGTCGAGGGCATTCTTTACCTGACCAGTCATGATGCATACGGAGTTGATCTACACTGAGGTTGTATTGTTTTAATAATGCTGCTGCAAGTTTGGCAGCATTTTTTTCTGCCATATATAAATTGCCATCTGAATTGACACATATCTCTATCGCAATAGACGCACTATTACCTGGCATGACACCATCTCCTGCATGTCCTGCCTGCTGATTAAGTGGTAATGATTGGTAGATACTGTGATCATCCACTGTATAATGCCAGGAAGCAGAACGTACATTACCTGTATATTGAAGTTTAGCATGACTCAAAGCATCGGCTCCTTTACTTGTATTATCTGTTGTATGGATTGTAATATACAGTGGTCTCATTGCATAATGAGTACGATGACTACTTGTTTCAGGGATCATATAATCTTTGTAGAGTGGTATCCCAGTTGTATTCTCTATAGAATTATTGACATCTATACTCACATATTGAGAAGAGACCCACCCCTTTCCTTCTATATACATATAGCGCCCTGCTTCTTTTGTGACATGATAACTTCCTGCAGGAACAGTATTAGAAGTAGCATAGTATGAAAATGGTGCACTATAGAGCGTCTTGGAAGAACTGAATGTAATTGTATTAGAGATTGTAAGAGGCTGTACCCCTACATAGTTTTTATGACTATACTTCTTACCATCCATACCAGTATACGTGAGTCCATCAAAACTGATACATTCTATAGGTCTAGATAGGAGGTGATTACTTATTAAAATATGATCACTTTCTATAATCACCTGTGAGGGTGTATAGCTAGGAAAACTGATGATAAGCAATATGACAACTAATATATTCTTCAATATTCTCTTTTGTTTTGTTGTCAGTCTTTTATGTTTCATAGGTCATTCCTTCTTTCATGGCATTGTCATTATAATCTTAAAATGAGTGTATGAATATTATTTGAACTGAAACAACATATTTACATACTGTAATTTTCAAACAGCAAAAATGAAAACGCTTATTTTTTCACAAGTCCTGATAAAGCCTAAAACTCGTTATTTTAAGCCCTTTTTATACTACTTTTTGCATGCTGTTTTCTTGAGTTTCATTGACTTTAAAAGCATGGTGTCATATAATTTTGACAGGTGATAACCCTCACCTTGAATCAACAGTCATTTAGTAATGAAAGGAGTAAAAAAATGATTTATTCAAAAGAAGTTGAAGAAATGTATTGCGTTAAACAGGGCGGCAATCATGGTTGTGCCCCAATTCCTGAAGAAGGCAAATGGGTTTATTCTAAAGAAATCAAGGATATTTCTGCTTACACTCATGGTATCGGATGGTGTGCTCCACAGCAGGGTGCTTGTAAACTTTCTTTAAATGTTAAAGAAGGTATCATTGAAGAAGCACTTATCGAAACTATCGGATGTTCAGGTATGACTCATTCTGCAGCTATGGCAGCTGAAGCTTTAGTTGGTAGAACTTTACTTGAAGCATTAAACACTGACTTAGTTTGTGATGCTATCAACACTGCAATGAGAGAATTATTCTTACAGATCGTTTATGGACGTTCTCAGTCTGCTTTCTCAGAAGGTGGTTTAGTAGTAGGTGCTGGTCTTGAAGACTTAGGTAAAGGTTTAAGATCAATGGTAGGTACATCTTATGCTACTAAGAAGAAAGGTCCTCGTTACCTCGAATTAACTGAAGGTTACATTACTAGAGTTGCTTTAGATAATGATGACCAGATCATCGGTTACGAATTCGTAAATCTTGGAAGAATGATGGACATGATCAAAGCTGGAGAAGATGCTAATGAAGCTGTTAAGAAAGCAACAGGTTCTTATGGACGTTTTGCTGATGCTGCTAAGTACATCGATCCAAGAAAGGAATAATTAGGAGGTAGAACAATGGCTATTACATTTGAAGGTTATGAAAGAAGAATCAACCAGATCAATAAAACTTTAAACGAATATGGTATCAAAGATATCGAAGAAGCTAAGAAGATCTGTGATGATAAAGGAATTGATGTTTATAACATCGTTAAATCTACTCAGCCTATCTGCTTCGAAAATGCTTGCTGGGCTTACACTGTAGGTGCTGCAATCGCAATCAAGAAAGGTGACGTTAAGGCTGCTGATGCTGCTAAGACAATCGGTATTGGTTTACAGTCATTCTGTATTCCTGGATCAGTTGCTGATGATCGTAAAGTAGGTTTAGGTCATGGTAACTTAGGTTCAAGACTTCTTGATGAAGAAACTCAGTGTTTCGCTTTCTTAGCTGGTCATGAATCATTCGCAGCTGCTGAAGGTGCAATCAAGATCGCATTAAACGCTAACAAAGTTCGTAAGCATCCTTTAAGAGTTATCTTAAATGGTTTAGGTAAAGATGCTGCTAAGATCATCTCAAGAATCAATGGTTTCACATATGTTGAAACTCAGTTCGATTATTTCACAGGTGAGGTTAAAGAATTATCTAGAACTGCTTATTCAGATGGTGACAGAGCTAAGGTTAACTGCTATGGTGCAGATGACGTACGTGAAGGTGTAGCTATCATGCATAAGGAAGGTGTAGATGTATCAATCACTGGTAACTCTACTAACCCAACTCGTTTCCAGCATCCAGTTGCAGGTACATATAAGAAAGAATGTATCGAACAGGGTAAGAAATACTTCTCAGTTGCTTCAGGAGGAGGAACTGGTCGTACATTACATCCAGATAACATGGCTGCAGGACCAGCTTCATATGGTATGACTGATACTATGGGTCGTATGCATAGTGATGCTCAGTTCGCAGGTTCTTCATCAGTACCAGCTCACGTTGAAATGATGGGCTTAATCGGTATGGGTAACAACCCAATGGTAGGTGCTACTGTTGCAGTTGCAGTTGCTATCGAAGAAGCTAGCAAATAATTAATTCAACACTTAAAGTCCTGATTTATTCAGGGCTTTTTCTTTACTACAATGAATATTAATAATTATCAAAAAGAAGCAATGAGAACACTGAATCCCGAACTGAATAAGAAAGATATACTTATTAATAGTGTTATGGGATTATGTGGAGAGTCAGGAGAAGCAATAGATATCGTTAAAAAGTGGTTGATGCAAGGACATGATCTAGACAAAAAACATCTTATTAAAGAATTAGGTGATATAGCCTGGTATCTTGCCGAAGCAGCAACTGCATTAGATGTTCCTTTAGATACTATTCTAGAGGGTAATCTTGATAAACTACATAAAAGATATCCTGATGGATTTAATACAAGTGCTTCTATCAACAGACAAAAAGAGGATTGATTCTGTATCACAGAGTCAATCCTCTCTTTTTAATTACATAGAAAAATGTGAGGTTTCATTTGAGTATGAATTTCAACTTTCAAAAAATACATATACTCTAGATTATTATCATTTTCTTAGCAAAAATGATCATTGTTTTCCCATCTTTCCACTTTCCTTTATTCTTATCGTTGTTTGTATTCGTTTGAATAAATGCTATACTATGAGCAAGGAGAATTGATTGTTATGAAACCAATTAAAAATATTGATCCAGATAATAATGTTAGTCTTCCTGAAACAATCGAAGATAAGTTAAACAAAGCAGAAAAAGATTACGAAGAAGGAAGAAATCATACTGAAGAAGAAATATGGGGAATGTTTAGTAAAAAGTATGGATTTGACTTATAAAATATAATCTTAATTCTATGAAAATGAAAGAGTGTACAAAAAGAGGATTGATTCTGTATTCACAGAGCCAATCCTCTTTCTTTTCTATACTGTCACCGGTAGTTTATCTACCACTGCTTTTTGTCCTTCTAATGTGAAATGAACCCCATCAGTCACATATTCACTTCTCAATTGTGTATAATCTTCATCCTGACATAAATCATCTAGATCAATGTATCCATCTGCAGGATTTGTCTTAATCCATACATTGATATCTTTTCTCATCTGATCTATTTCAGGTGTCCACTCAATGTCATCACCTTTATTTAATATATTACGTGTATAACCTTTCCAGGCAGAACGTGTCACAAGATATACTTTTATATTTCTTTGATGTGCTTTTCTAATCAATGTTTTATAAGCATCAATCATCTGATTTGTAGTTACCTTAGGTGCAATTCCCATCATACTCTTACAATTAGGATGAATAATATCATTACATCCTACCTTGATAATAACAGTCTTTACACCTGGCTGATTTAAAGCATCTCTTTCAAATCTCTTCAACATAGATTCACCATAAGCCATACCAAGACTACCTGCTCCATCAGCACATAGTCGATTACCTTTAATAGCCTGCTGTAAGACACCTACATTATGAATACCAGCTAAATGCAGTTTAGTAGAGAATAGTGTTGGTATATCATTTGCAAGTGTAGAATCACCAATAATAACTGTAGAATGCGCATCTGGACGATTGACATCTAAACCTGTTAATAATGGTATAACATCATATTCACCAAAGCTTCCATTTAATATCATTGGTACACCTGTAGTTGCAGGAAGATTGACTTGATTACCTGAACTTATATATGTTTTACCACCAATTAAACCAAATGTTTTTAACTGATCTGTGTTTTTCATATACATAGAAACAGTGACTGGTTCTAATGCATCTACATGGTAGTCTAATGGATCAGAATAAACAGTTTCTCCCTTTTCTAGTGTTACTTTCTTACATCCATTAAATGTCACAGTCTTCTTTGTAGGAAGTTTAATACGCTGTCTACTTATTGTTTTCGCTATAGTCACAGCATCAATAGTCATAGGACCTGTACCATAAGTATTAGAAAATGTGAGACGTACTGTTTCACCTGTCAATGTAGGTTTAATTACAGTTCTAAATGTTAAGTGATGCAAGCCAAAATCCTTAAAATGATTCCCAAAAAATTTCTTAATACTAAACTCTACTGGACTTGTAGACCAAGAGCCTACCCAGTTTTCTTGAGCGTTGCTAGATGTCACGGATGGGAACAGACATAAAGCAATACTCACAAGACATGTGATCAACTTTTTCATGTGATTTCCCTCCTTTTTTATATTATATCAACGAGAAAAATCTCTCTTCTACTAAAAACATATATATACTTAAATATCATCCATAAATATATGCACATAAATAATTGTATATAGGATATATAAATAGATAACCACTAAAAAATCCCTCAAAGAAGGGATTCATTATAAGAACTTATCCAATTCAGTTTTTACCTGTTCATTGATCTTATTAGTAGGGTGATCAATTCTATGACCTCTCATGATAACAGATTCAATATGTCTTAATGCCAATAAATCATCTAATGGATTATCCTTTGTGACAATCATATCAGCTGACTTACCTACTTCAATAGAACCAGTTTCATCATCAATATCAGCCATTCTAGCTGCCTGTAGTGTCGCACAATAAATGGCATATGCATTACTTACACCTACATACTTATGGAAGTAATATAGTTCTCTCCAGAAGTCATACTGTGTAATCCAAGGGCATCCTACGTCATTACCTAATACAATAGGAATATCATTCTCTAATGCCTGTTTCGCACATTCTATAATTCCATCAAACACTACTTTACCATTATACTGTTCTACTTCTGATGCGTTAGTAATAGAACGATCAAATAAAGCATATGGTAAGGCTGGTGATAATGTAGTACATAAGAATGCATTATTATCTTTAAATAATTGAATCATATGATCATCGAGTTTTGCCCCATGTTCTATAGAATCTACACCATTCTCCAAAGCCACTCTTACTCCATCCGATGATTCTACATGCGCAGCCACTTTAAAGCCTAATTCATGTGCTTTATCACAAACCGCTTTAACCATTTCAGGAGGCATCTTTAATTCTCCAGGAACACCCTTTTCCTTAGCATCTAGAACACCACCAGTAATCATCAATTTTATTAAATCGACATTCTGTTCCTTTGCTTTACTTACCTGTAAAAGTGCATCATCAATTGTTTCAGCTGCGATTGCTACACTCCCTGCCATATGACCATGGGGCACTGAAATACCTTCATTACCTGCTAAAATACGTGGACCTCTCTTCTTGCCGCAATTAATTTCATCACGTACACGTGTATCAAAATCTCTAATACCACCTACTGTTCTAATCGTAGTGACACCACTGAGTAACTCCATTTCCGCAAATCCACATACCATATTATGAGCAATAGCACGCGTAAGTGGATTACTCATTAAGAAATTCACTAGTTTCGCATTATCTCTCTGTTTCTTTTGTGGTTTCCCATTACCGGCTAAGTGTACATGCATATTAATAAGACCAGGCATAATATAGTTTCCTTCTAAATCTATTACGTTATATCCTGTTAAATCAGCTGCTTTCTGTAAAACAATATCCTTAATATTCCCCTGTTCTACAAGAATCGCATATCCTTCCTTAGCATGCATCTCCTTAGTCCCATCTATTATTTTTCCATTGATATAAGCATCCTTCATTATGCTCACCCCTCTCTTACATCTATGATATCATATTCACTTTGCAATATAATTTAAACATTTCACTTCTTTTGTAAGAAAAAAGAAGAGATAGCATTACACTATCCCTTCCCTAAAAAAGATGAATCTTTAGTCTTTCTTCTTCTTTACAGAAACATAACCAGCTAAAGATAAAGCCATAGCTGATACTAATCCAAATAATGAAGTTGGATCACCTGTCTTAACAGTATCATCCTTCTTATCTTCTGGTTTAGTAGTTGGTTTTTCTTCAGGTTTTACTTCTGGTTTTGTTTCTGGTTTAATTTCAGGCTTAGTTTCAGGTTTTTCTGGAACAGTTGGTTTTTCTGGTTCAATAACAACCTTTTCTTCTAAAGCGTCTACTGCCTTAGTTAACTTAGCCACAACTTCATCTACTTCTACCTGAGTTGCATTTTCTGCGTCAAGACCCTTAGCTTCTGCAACAACATTCATTAATGCAGCCCAAGAATCTGCAGTATATTTCTTTTCATCTAATTTCTTAATTTCAGCAAGTTTAGCATCTAATGCAGTTGTATCACCCTTAAGAACATCTAAGCCCTTAATAGCGTCTTCTAATTTCTTAGCAGCTTCATTGACTTCTTCCTGAGAAGCATCTTTGTTTTTAACAACAGCCTTAGCCTCTTCTAATGCCTTTGCAAATGCATCACGTGCTTTCTTAACAGCCTTATTTAATGTTTCTTCAGAGATAGCTTCAGCCTTAGTCACTGTTTCTTCAAGTTCAGCCTTATTCACCTTAGGAGCTACCTTCAAGTTCTTCATAGCTGTACGTAATGCATTCATTACTTCTTCGTTATTTAAATCTTCTTTTGCATAAGCTTTCTGTGCTTCAACTAATGCTTCTAAGAATGTATCAACAGAATCACTTGTCTTATCAGTTAAATCCTGATTATAAGCTTCTGTTAATAAATCTTTAAGTTCAGTATTTTCAGCCACCTGTTCATAAGTGAACTGCACTTCTGCAATCTTATACCAGCTGTCGCTTGCTTCTTTCATTTCAAGTTTAACGTACTTCACTGGCTGTTTATCGAATGTGAATGTCTGTTCAAGATTATTCGCATCCATCTTTAAGTTACCTACTGTAGTCCAGTTTTCTTTATCTTCAGATACCATGATATCTGCATTCTTGATAATATCTGAACCTGGTCTTTCAGGAGCTGAAATCTTAATACCACTCATATTCACCTTATTTGCGAATGTAAATGTGATATGTTTACCGACTTTCTGTGCATCATTGAACCAAGCAAATGTATCTCTATTACCATCAAACATCTTGTCATAGCTATACTTATCGCTTGGAGAAACACCTAATGACCAATAACCATCAGATGCCTGAACACTAGGAACATTTCCATCACGCTTCATTAAACCATTTCTAGCAGCAACTAATTCATCATATGCAGTCTTCACTGCTTCATCAGTTACTTCTTCACCATAAAGAACCTTCTTACCATTCTTTACAGCTTCTAAGTATTCAGCATAACCAGAAGCATAACCATTATCAGCCATTGGGTTTTCTACTTCTACCCATAATGGATAGTAAGCACGTTTAATAGCTTTCTTCTTAGCATTATTTAACGTAGTCAAGATAGCATCCACATCCTGCTGTAATGCATTCTTATCATCATAAAGTTTCTGTGCTTCATCTAATGCAGCTTTATATTCACCTAGTGTTGCACCAATATATTCATTTTCATCTAAAGCATTATCTAATGCATCCTTTAAGTCAGTCTTGTCTGTGTAGATTTCATAAGTGAAAGTGAAAGTATCACCCTTCTTACTATATGTACCAGTTGCACTGTCTTTATCAGACACTAAACGATAACCATAAATCTTTTCAGCAGTGAAGTTATATTCATCACCGATATTACCATAACGAGTCACTGGACTCTTGATGTCCTTACCATCTTGATCTACATATTTAATAGTCACTTTACCTAATGAATCAGCTGGTAAGATTGACCCAGAATCTGGTAAAGTAGAACCCTTTTCAAATGCTGCAACATGTCCAAGCTTTGCATAATTAGCCTTAAACTGGTTATGAGAAATAATACTATTAGACTTTGTATTCCATGCCTTAGTAGCAAGTGCACGCATTTCATTTGCGATATCTTCAGTAATAGTATCTTCATCACATACATCAGCCTTATCACACCAGATTGCAAGTGAGGCACCCTTGATAGCTGGGTTATCATCTGCAATAGTGTTAGCCTGGAATTTACCTGGAGTCCATTCATCAAAGATTAACTTATCAGAATTCAAGTTATCAAATGAATGCTGTTTACGTCCATCATCTGGCATAGATGGTCTTAATACATAATAGAAGAAACTTGCATTTACGTTATAAATAGTATCATGACCCTTATCTAAGAAAGTCTGAAGCTTCGCAATGCTGTAGTTCCAAGACATCTGGCTCCAGAAATCAATACCGATGTACTTATGCATTTTGATCATCTGTTTATTCTGTCCCCAGGAATTTTCTCCATAATAGATACCATCGTTCCAAATACGTGGAGTAAATCCTTTTTCATGTACATGTTCTGCTAAGTCATTGATATATTTCGCAATAACATCCTTCCAAGTTGCATTAGGATCAATGTTTTCTCTTGCATAGTTATCTAGTACTTCTTTGTACTGAGTAGTGAAAGGTGCACGGTCGAATTCCATATATTCATCGCCACCGATGTGGAAGTCTGTACATCCTTTAAATAATTCCATGTATTCATCATATAAGCTATAGATATACTTAATCGCTTCAGGATTAGTAACATCTAAACCTGATTTATAATTATTACCATATTTATCTTTCTGTCCATATTCTGGATGAGCTCTTAAAATCTGGTCAACATGGCCTGGAGAGTCAAATGATGGAATGACTTTAACGCCATATTTCTTTGCTTCCGCAAGAATTTCTCTTACATCAGCTTTTGTTAAATGCTGTTCAGATACGATTGATGGATCTGTTTCACATTCAATACGGAAACCTAAGTTTTCTGAAAAATGCATCTGGATAGCATTCATCTTGAAGTAAGACATTTCTCTGATCTGTCTAATGAACCAGTCTTTAGAAATGTACTTACGAGCCATATCTACATGGATACGACGTTCAGCAACATTAGGATAATCAACGATTTCACCATAAGCTAATGCACCATTTACGCTAGTGATCTGTTCAATAGTACGTAAACCATATAAAACAGCCGTTTCACTTGCACCAGTTAAATGGATACCAGTGTCATCAATTGTAATCTTATAAGCTTCTTTACTTGTAGTCTTGTCAGTAATTTCTGATACAGGTTTGATATCAATAGTGATATCAGTTGGTGCACCATCCTGATTATAAAGCATAGCCTGAGCATCACTAGAAATAATCTTCTTTGCCATAAATTCAGAGTTAACTAATTTAACGATTTCTGCAAGTCTATTATTCTTTAAGTTGGCTTCATTCGCAACGATTACGAATTTAGAATCCTTAGTCATTACCCAAGTCTTATCAGAAGCATCTTTAGTATATGACTGTAAGATTGGTGTAGTTGCAGCAACGAGCTGTTCATTAGTCATTGTTCTTTCAGCAATTGCAGGCGTACCATTGTATGCCTGTGCAACTATAGCGCCACTTGAAAGAGTCATAGAAGAAACGAGCATAACGCTCATTAACATACGTTTCATATTATTTGTATTCATTTTCATTTTTCCCTATCAAGTAAGAGGCAGGCATTGCTGCCTCTTGTTTTATTTATTAAGCTTTCTTTCTTTTTAAAGAGATATAAACAACAGCTGATGCAGTCATGAGAGCGAACATACCAGCAATCATAGTAGAATCACCTGTCTTAACAGTATCATCCTTCTTATCTTCTGGTTTTGTAGTTGGTTTTTCAGCTGGTTTTTCTGTAGGTTTTTCAGTTGGTTTTTCTGGATCAGTAGGTCCTACTGGCTGATCTGGATCGATTACTACTTTTTCTTCAAGAGCTTTAACAGCCTTTTCTAATTCAGCAACAACCTGATCAACATCTTCCTGAGTAGCGTTTTCTCTATCAAGACCCTTAGTTTCCTCAACCTTAGCCATTAATGCAGCCCAAGATTCAGTAGTATACTTGTCTTCATCTAATTTTTCGATTTCAGCAAGTTTAGCATCTAAGACAGTTGTATCACCCTTAAGAACATCTAAGCCCTTAATAGCTTCTTCTAATTTCTTAGCAGCTTCATTGACTTCTTCCTGAGAGGCATCAGCATTTTCTAATACGGCTTTAGCATCTTTTAATGCTTTAGCAAATGCATCACGTGCTTTCTTCACAGCCTTATTTAAAGTATCTTCAGTAATTTCTTCTGCTTTAGTCACTGTTCCTTCAAGTTCAGCCTTATTCACCTTAGAAACTACCTTTAAGTTCTTCATAGCTGTACGTAATGCGTCCATTACTTCTTTGTTTTCTAGATCTTCTCTAGCATAAGCCTTCTGAGCATCCTTTAATGCATCTAAGAATGCATCAACAGAATCAGTTGTCTTATCAGTTAAATCCTGACCATAAGCTTCTTTTAATAGATCCTTAAGTTCAGTTGTTTCAGCAGTCTGTTCAAAATTAAATGCGATTTCAGCAATCTTATACCATGCCTTAGCATTTTCTTTTAAGACGATCTTCACATATTTTACAGACTGTTTTTCGAAGTTGAATGTATGTTCTAAATGATCAGCATCCATCTTCATATTTCCAACTGTAGTCCAGTTTTCTTTATCTGCAGAAACCATAACGTCTGCATTTCTGATTGTATCATCACCTGCATCATCTGGTGCTGTGATAGTAATACCTGACATCTTCACCGGAGAAGCAAATGTCATTGTGATATGTTTGCCAGCAATCTGGTCATTACCAAACCAAGCATATGTGCTCTTATCACCGTCAAACATCTTGTCATAGCTGAACTTATCAGCTGGTCTTAAATAAATGAAAGTATAATAATTATCTGTTGCTTCAACACTAGGAGCTACACTGCTGCTCTTCATAAGAGATTCTCTTGCAGCCACTAATTCATCATAAGCAGTCTTTACAGCTTCATCAGTCGCTTCTCCACCATAAAGAACTTTCTTACCTTCTTCAACCTTTTCTAAATATGCATCATATCCAGAAATATATCCGTTATCTTCCATTGGATGCTTAGTTTCCATCCATAATGGATAGTAAGCACGCTTTACAGCCTTATTCTTAGCTGCATTTAATTTTGCAAGACCTGCATCAACATCTTTCTGAAGTGCTTTTTCATCTTCATAAAGTTTCTTAGCAGCATCTAATTCTTTCTTATAACCCTTGAATGTTTCAGTGATATATTCTTCTTCATTTAATGGATGATCGAGAGCATCTTTTAAATCAGCCTTATCAGTATAGATTTCATAAACGAAAGTGAAAGTATCACCCTTCTTACTATAAGTACCAGTTGCTGAATCTTTATTAGAGATTAAGCGATAACCATAAATCTTTTCAGCCGCGAAGCTATAATCATCACCGATATTACCATAACGAGTGACTGGACTCATTAATTCATTACCATCTTTATCGATGTAATTGATTGTAACCTTACCTAAAGAATCTGCTGGTAAGATTGAACCAGAATCTGGTAAAGTAGAACCCTTTTCAAATCCTGCAACATGTCCAAGCTTAGCATAGTTAGCCTTGAACTGATCATGAGAGATCACGCTGTTGCTACGAGTATTCCATGACTTAGTGGCAAGTGCACGCATTTCATTTGCGATATCTTCAGTAATAGTATCTTCATCACATACATCAGCCTTATCACACCAGATTGCAAGTGAGGCACCCTTGATAGCTGGGTTATCATCTGCAATAGTGTTTGCCTGGAATTTACCTGGTGTCCACTGGTCGAAGATTAACTTATCAGAATTTAAGTTATCGAATGAATGCTGTTTACGTCCATCATTTGGCATAGATGGTCTTAATACATAATAGAAGAAACTTGCGTTTACGTTATAGATTGTATCATGACCCTTATCTAAGAAAGTCTGAAGTTTCGCAATACTGTAGTTCCAAGACATCTGACTCCAGAAGTCAATTCCGATGTACTTATGCATTTCAATCATCTGCTTAGGTTCCCAAGAAGAGTTTTCACCATAGTACATACCATCGTTCCATACACGAGGAGTAAATCCTTTTTCATGTACATGTTCTGCTAAGTCATTGATGTATTTAGCTACTGTATCTTTCCAAGTCGCATTAGGATTAATAGTTTTCTTAGCATAGTTGTCTAATACTGACTTGTACTGAGTAGTGAATGGCGCACGGTCAAATTCCATGTATTCATCGCCACCAATATGGAAATCAGTACATTCTTTGAATAATTCCATGTATTCATCATATAAGCTATAAATATATTTAATAGCTTCAGGATTAGTGATATCTAAACCTGATTTATAGTGTGAACCATTTGAACTTACCTGTCCATATTCTGGATGTGCTCTTAAAATCTGGTCAACATGGCCTGGAGAGTCAAATGATGGAATAACTTTCACACCATATTTCTTTGCTTCTGCAAGAATTTCTCTTACGTCAGCTTTTGTTAAATGCTGTTCAGATACGATAGAAGGATCTGTTTCACATTCAATACGGAAACCTAAGTTTTCTGAGAAATGCATCTGGATCGCATTCATCTTGAAGTAAGACATTTCTCTGATCTGTCTAATGAACCAGTCTTTAGAAATGTACTTACGAGCCATATCTACATGGATACGACGTTCTGCAACATTAGGATAGTCAACGATTTCACCATAAGCTAATGCACCATTTACGCTAGTGATCTGTTCAATAGTACGTAAACCATATAAAACAGCCGTTTCACTTGCACCAGTTAAATGGATACCAGTGTCATCGATTGTAATCTTATAAGCTTCTTTGCTTGTAGTCTTGTCAGTAATTTCTGATACAGGCTTGATATCGATAGTGATATCAGTAGGTGTTCCATCCTGGTTATAAAGCATAGCCTGAGGATTTTCTGAAATAATCTTCTTAGCCATGAATTCAGAGTTAACTAACTTAACAATTTCTGCAAGTCTATCATTCTTTAGGTTGTTTTCATTTGCGACGATAACGAATTTAGAATCCTTAGTCATTACCCAAGTCTTATCTGAAGAATCTTTAGTATATGACTGTAAGATTGGAGTAGTTGTTGCAACAAGCTGTTCGTTTGTCATTGCTCTTTCAACAATTGAAGGTGCTGCATTTGTTGCATGAACAACTGCTGCACTTGAAAGAGTCATTGATGAAACGAGCATAACACTCATCAACAAACGCTTCATATTATTTTTTTTCATTTTCATTTCCTTTATCAAATAAGAGGCAGACGAGCCGCCTCTATTTTGTTTTAATTAAGCTTTTTTTCTCTTTAATGAGATATAAACGATAGCTGAAGCAGCCATTAATGCAACCATAGTAAAGATCATAGTAGAATCACCTGTCTTAACAGTATCATCCTTCTTATCTTCTGGTTTTATAGTTGGTTTTTCTGTTGGCTTTTCAGTAGGTTTTTCAGATGGTTTTTCAGATGGCTTTTCAGATGGTTTTTCTGGAACAGATGGTTTTTCTGGTTCAATAACAACCTTTTCTTCTAATGCATCTACTGCTTTATTCAACTTAGCTACAGCTTCATCAATTTCTTTCTGAGTTGCATTTTCTAAGTCAATAGCCTTTACTTCTTTAACTACAGCCATTAATGCTGCCCAAGATTCAGCAGTATATTTGCTTTCATCTTTCTTACTAACAGCTTCAAGAGCTGCATTTAAAGCTTCTGGATTACCTCTAAGAACCTTTAATCCGTCTAATGCATCATTTAATGCCTTAGCAGCTTCATTGACTTCTTCCTGAGAAGCATCTTTAGCAAGAACAGCCTTAGCATCAGCTAATGCTTTGTTGAATACTTCAACGTTCTTCTTGATTGCTTTATTTACTTCTTCTTCAGTTAAAGCATCTGCCTTAGCAATTGCTTCAACAAGAGCATCTGTATTCACTACAGGTGCATCAACTAAGCCTTCGATAGCCTTCTTTAAGCGGTTAATAACTGCTTCATTCTTGATATCTTCAGCCACTAATGCTTTCTGAGCTTCAATAATTGCTTCTAAGAATTCATCTCTAGATGCAATTGTCTTGCCTTCTAAATCTTCTTCCTTAGCTTTTTCAATTAAATCTTTTAATGTAGTATCTTCACCAACGGCTTCTAATACGAACTCAACTTCAGAAATCTGATACCAAGCTCCATATCCTGAATTGATGTAGATTCTTACATACTTAACTTCCTGAGCATCAAAGTCAAATCTCTTTTCTAATGGATCTGTTTCCTTTAATGTACCTACTGTTGTCCAGTTCACTTTATCAGCAGAAATCTGAACTTCAGCATCACGTAAGATATCACCCTGGGCTGCCTGTACAACATTCACACCTGATAATTTTACTTTAGTTGGGAATGTGAATAATACTTCATCACCAGCTGTCTGGTTATCACCAAACCAACACTTAGAATTACGGTTACCGTCAATCATGTTGTTGTATGAGTACCAGCTATAATATCCCTTAGTTGCAGAAATAGTAGGCTTATCTGCAGCTTTCTTAATTAATGCTTTCTTAGCATTCATGATGTTGTTATAGGCAGCTTCAGCTGTTTCAACATCTAAGTTTTCATCTTTAAGAGTGTTCTTTCCGTTATTAACGGCATTCATATAAGCCTGATATCCTGATGCATAAGCCACATCACTTACTGGATAATAAGCTTCTACATATAACTTATAGAATTTAGCCTTTACAGCTTTTTCTTTTGCAGTACGAAGTGCAGCTAATGTTTCATCAACTTTCTTCTGTCCTGCTGAAGGATCTTCTTTAACGTCTTTCGCAACGTCTAGAGCTTCCTTATATTCCTTCACTGTTTCAGGAATATAATCCTTAATCACTAACGCATTATTCACTTCTTTGATTAATGCTTCCTTATCAGTAAATGTCTTATAAGTTAAAGTGATTGTTTTATTTTCTTTATATACGCCTGTTAATGATTCACTTGCCTTTTCGAACTTATAACCATAAAGTTCCTTAGGTTCAATAGTGTATTCATTGTCCTTTAAGCCATATAAAGTTTCTGTAGGTTCAATTGTCTGTCCAAATTCATTCTTATATTCAATTGTAAGTGCAACAGACTGTCCTTCATAAAGAACCTGACCTGGTTCTGGTAAAACGCTCTTATAACCAGGAACGCGTCCAATCTTATCAAATGCCTTCTTCACATCTGAATATTCAGGCATTGAATCTGACGTATTCCACATCTTGTATGCAGTTGCACGAGTTCTATAGAAGATGTTATTTGCCACTGAATCCTGTGTCATATAACCAGGAACGTCACACCAAATTGCATAAGAACCACCTTTTACAAAGTTTGCGTATGGTTTCTTATAAGTCTGTGGAATACCACCCTGTAATGTAGAGAACTTACCTGGATTCCATTCTCTATAAATTCTATCTCCTTCAGGACATGCATTCTGTAACCACCAAGAAGATAATACATAATACATGTAAATATCAGAGAAGTTGATAACTTTATTACCATTCTGTACAAACTTTTCGATACTTGCACAGTTCTGTGGAGCAGCCCAATAACAGATTTCGATATCTGGATCTAACTTATATCCAGTATAGTTTCCATACATCACACCATCGTTCCAAGTTCTAGGTGTCATACCCTTTGACTTAGCGATTGCAGATACTTCATTGAAGTATTCCATGATCTGTACATACTGTTCATTAGAGAAGTTAGAGAATTTTTCTAAGAATTCATCTCCACCAATGTTAAATCTCTTACATCCAGCTTCTGAGAAGAAATCGATAAATTCAGTCATTAAATCGATTAAGAAACCGCGTGCTTCGTCATTTGTAAAGATATTGAAGCACTGTGCTCTTCTACCATCAGATGGGAATAAGCTTGCACAGCTATAATCAGATGGTAAATATCTTAGAACTGCACCAAGGTGACCTGGAGAGTCTAAAGATGGGATAACTTCAATATGATATTCATTTGCAACCTGAATAATTTCTAACATATCCTGTTTAGTGAGATACTGGTTGTTTACATACTGGAAGCCATCAATTGCTTCAAGAGTATCACTCTGTAATCTGAAACCTTCGTTTTCAGAGAAATGAAGCTGAATTGAATTGTATTTCTGCCAAGATAAATCCTTGATTAATGAAATGATCCAATCCTTTGTGAAGAACTTTCTTGCACAGTCCAAATGGAATGAACGGTCTTCAACATCAGAATAGTCAACAATATTTCCCTTAGTTAAAACATTGTCACCTTCAATTAACATCTGGATTACAGATGTTAAACCATAATAGATTCCTGTTTCATCTTCTGCAGAAATAGTAATATTATTCTTAATATCTACTGCATAAGCATCATTTTTACCAGTTAAATCTGGATTAGTTCCCATTTTTACAATGATGTCATTGTCTGCAGCATTTTCTAATGTACCAAAAACAATCTGTGGTGCTTCTGATAAAACACCTCTGTCTGCTAACTGCGAACTTGCACGTTTCAAATCACGTAATAGCACTTCATTATTAAGTGTCTTTTCATTTGAAACCACAAGTAAACGGCTTTTCTTTGGCAATGTAAATGTGTCTGAATCCTTTGTGTAGCTTTGTACATTCGGATAAATCACATTAGGTGCCGCAAAAGCTGGTGCAGCTGCAGAAGCAACTCCCGATAGCGCAATAATTGCAGCTAAGCCTACTTCAACAATTTTTTTCCCTTTCATTATTTCACCTCTTTCTTTGTTGATAAGACTAAAGATTTCACCTCCACTCTTAAATTTGATAGATTGAAACAAAAAAAAGACCGCATTCACTGTACCCTAAAAAGGGCGTGTGAATGACGGTCTTGCCTACTTAAAGTAACAATCCTTCGACATCAGTATACATGACTCGATACAAACAAGTCAACAGAAATCGCTTACAAATCGTAACAAAATTACATTCTGAATTGTAAAATGAAACTGGAATTAAGGAATTGGGATAAAGGGGCATGCCCCTTTATCCCAATTCGCGCGGTCGCAGGCCCACTATTCTCAATTTTTGTATAAAAAAAGTCCATAGAAATCGTATTATATAGTTACCACACTTTATAAGGAGATTTCTATGAACAGCATTAATATATCACAAAAAGCCAAAAATAAACACCTTAATTTTTCTCATTATGAATTCATCATCAATTCTTTGATTCAGTTCAATGCTTCCCATTCTGGTAAGCGTAACATTGGCAAGACTCAATTCATTAGAGATTTAGCTTCTACTGTAGGCACTACCGTCTCTAATGTCTATTCAGTCATTAAGGATGCCACTATAACTATCAAAGATACTCATCTTAAAATTCATTATGAACTTTCTGCCATGGCTGCATTCGAAAAGAGATCAAAGATTCATAAAATTCCAAATAACTCTAAATTTGAAGAATCAAAAGAGTTCATCTCTCTTGTCGAACAGGAAATTAAATCAAATAGATTATCCTCTATTGATGAGACCATAAACTATTTAAGGATTCATCAGCCAGACAGAATAAAGAATATGGTGACTGTGTCTACTAAAACTTTTTACAACTATGTACATCAGGGAAAAACATCCATCAAGCCTCTTGATCTTCCTCGCATGGTCAGAAGAAAGACAAAAAAGAACTGGAAGTCATACATTCCAAAAAGACAGAAAGGCACTTCCATTACCGAAAGGCCTGAATATATCAAGAATAGAGAAGAATTCGGACACTGGGAAGGTGATCTAGTTACTGGACCTAGAGACGGACAGAATGGTGCATATCTTACTCTCATTGAAAGAAAGACACGCTTCTATTATATGATTCCCATCTCTGCTAAATCTTCAAAGCAGGTCTATATGCAGATAAACAAGCTTCATAAGTTTTATGGTGATAGCTTTAAGGATATCTTTAAATCAATCACCTTTGATAACGGTAGTGAGTTTTCTAGATGGAAGGATATAGAGCAGAAGCCAAAATCAAAAGAGAAAAGAACCACTGTCTATTTCGGTAGACCCTATCATTCATGTGACAGAGCCTCAAATGAGAACTGCAATGGACTTATAAGATATTTTATTACGAAAGGAACTGATATTAATACAATTGATAAGGAGACAACTATTGATATAAACAATAAAATAAACCAGAAGAAAAGAAAGATACTTGGATACCTTTCTTCTGAAGAACTATTTCTTAACGAACTAGCTAAACTTAATGTAACTGATAATACCATTTTCTATAAAATCTAATTTATCTTCTTATTTCCAGTTTCTGCTTGCAATTCGGGAACAAAATTACATTCGTGATTTTTTTCATTATATAATTTATGTAAAGTGAATTTGTATTGATATATAGTCGTTTTTTTAACAAATGTTTTTAAAACATATCGTCACTATTCTTTTCTATTACCTTTCTAAACACCTCATTGAGTGGTTCCCATGACTCTTCACCATCCATAAGAGAAGATACATCACTTTCTTCTAAATTAGTAAGTATAAACCCATCTAAAGAGGAAATATGATCCACATACTTCTTCTCATTACTATTCCTCTTAATCATTAATAGTTTATTTATATCTTCTCTTAATTCACTAGGAAGTTCACATTCTATGAGCCTCTCTATTTCTATAGGGGGCTGCTTTTTGTTATGTATAATATATTGACTAGATAATATGCAGCGAAGAATATAAAGATACTTCTTCACAGGTACTTTCTCTATATTCATATACTTCAAATGTGTTTTTGCCATTCTTTTGTAATGACAATAGAGTTTCTTCTGTGAAAAATAGAGAGGAATCACTTCTCTAATATAAGAGGCTTCCTTTGCTTCTTTATACACAATAGGTGATGCAAACCACTCAAGTAATGATGGATTAGACTTATATAGAAGCTTTAAAGCCTTCTTGATATCCCATCCACTTATATCAAACACTTTATCTATAGGCAGTTCTATCACATCTGATTTCTCATCCAGGCAAAGATAATCTTCCTTCTTTCTTACATAAATAAAACGTACATCATAATCACTATCAATAGACTCAAAACCCCAGGCACGACTTCCTGACTCTATCGCATAAATAATCTTTACACATTCTTTCTTTTCAATCTCCTTGAGCTTATTAATAATTTCTTTTCTCATTTCCATGCTCCTTATAGTTATATACAGGCTTTAACACCTCTATGACATCTACTGTTTCTCCAACAACATCTAGTATATATTCCACTGATTTATATGCCTGTGGTGCTTCATCCAATGTATCTAGAGAAATAGAAGTTGTATAGATTTCTTCCATTGACTTCTTATATTCCTTGATATCCAACATTTCTTTTGCTTGCTTACGTGATAATATTCTTCCCGCACCATGAGGTGCTGAATAGTTCCACTCCCTATTTCCTTTACCTATACCTATAATAGATCCATCCTTCATATTCATAGGAATAAGAACCTTCTCACCTTTTACTGCTCGTATAGCCCCTTTTCTTAATATCATCTCATTGCTATCTATGTAGTTATGAATGGTATGAAAAGAGTCGATTTCTCTAAGGGATGTTTTATCCATAATCATATTAGCTATTAATTCTCTATTTCTCATCGCATACTTCTGACATATCTCTATATCATGAAGATAATCATTGAGTGCATCACCATATAACCAGCATAAGTCTTCTGGAATATCTAAAGTTCCATAACCTTCCTTAAGTTTTTCTAATACTTGATTGATTTCCTGACTTTTACCAAGTTCTTTATACTCTTTAATAACCTCATTGCGTCTTAATATATATTCATCCCAGCCTCTATGTAGATTGATGGCACGTCTTTGATATATTTCTGCCACTTGTTTTCCAAGATTACGACTACCTGAATGAATAACCAAATAATAATCACCTGATTTAGACTGTTCAATCTCTATAAAATGATTCCCTCCACCTAGTGTTCCTAAAGACTTTTCTAGACGAGATAATTTCTTAAGAGATGAATAACAGTTTAGCTTTGTTAAATCAAATGATTCTATAGGTGAATCCCATACATTCATCCCTGAAGGAATCCATGAACATACTTCATCAACCTTCTTAAAATCAATTTCTTTATTTAATAATTTCACTGTATACATCCCACAGCCTATATCTACACCTACAATATTAGGACATACCTTATCCTTAATAGTCATTGTCGTACCAATTGTACAACCTTTTCCCGCATGTACATCCGGCATGATACGAATCTGACTTCCTAACGTAAGATCATAATCACACATTCTTTTAATCTGTTCTAAAGCTTTTTCATCTATCTGTGATGCAAAACATATCGCATTATTTTTCTCTCCTCTTATTTCTATCATCGTTTTCTCCATTTCCCCGCGCCTTCGTTGCGCGGACACAAATATATAACCAAACTCAAATCCACCAAAACTCTAGTGTGCCTCTCGATATAATAGTATAATCAAAGAGAGGTGGTATACTACAGAGCACGTGGGGGTGAGTAGGCAATTCTACTCAAATAGAATATCCTGAATTGTTATAAGTCGCCGCTATCTTTTCAAGCACAAATAAGTTGGACTTAGAGCCAGGACACTTATGATTGTACAATCAACTGAGTGATTAGCTTAGATAGCAGTCAATGCCACTTCTCTTCTTTCAATGAAAGGAGAGATTTTTTTTATGAAGATTGTTAGACCAATCTGCTGTGGCATGGATGTTCACAAGAATATCATTGTGGCTACAATCGGTATTACTAATAAGAAAACTCGTATTACCGAATACATCCAAGAAACGTTTTCAACTTTAAACCCTGATTTACTGAATCTTAAACAGTGGCTCATTAATCACAAATGCTTTGATGCATGCATGGAATCTACTGGTAAATATTGGATTCCAATTTTCAACATCTTAGAAGATGAAATCAATATTTACTTAACTCATCCAAAATATGTCAAAGCAATTAAAGGAAAGAAAACTGACAAGAAAGATTCAAAATGGATCTGTGATTTATTTAAACATGATCTAATCAAATTTTCTTTTATACCACCCAAAGAAATAAGAGCTTTACGAGAAATATCTCGCTATCGCTATAAATTGGTTGGGATGCGTTCCTCTGAACGTAATCGATATCAGAACTGTATGACAGTTTCCAATATCGGTATTGGTTCTGTATTTTCAGATCCGTTTGGAAAGTCTGCACAAGCAATCATGAAAGAAGTACTTGAGTCAGATATCATTGAAGATGAGAAAATTTTGAAATGTATCCATAGATCGTGTAAAAATAAAGATAAGATTCTAGATTCCATTAAACACTGCAATATTGAAACTGATCAAAGGTTTAAAATGAATGAGTCAATGACTCATATGGAAGAATTACAAGTCCATATTGATAACTGTGAAATCGAAATGATGAAACGTGCAGCACCAATGTTCGATCAATTCATGCACATCACCCAACTACCAGGTATCAGCACTTTATCTGCAATTCTTATTATTTCAGAAATCGGAGTAGATATGAAACAATTCGAATCAGATAAACAACTAACCTGTTGGGCTGGATTAGCACCTGCAAATAACGAAAGTGCTAATAAGAAAAAATCAGTTCGTATTTCTAAAGCAGGTCAATATTTAAAACCTTTATTAGTTCAGTGTGCTCTTGGAGCAATCAAAGATAAGGAGGGCTATTTTGGAATCAAGTATTCTCGTATCAAAAAGAGACGAGGCCACAAGAAAGCCATTATCGCAATTGCAAGAATGATGCTTGTCAGTATATACCATATGATTCTTACTGGAGAGACATTTAATCCTTCAGATTATGAATCATTTAGAAATCCTAAGCCACCCATAAAGCAACAAGATTTAACAGAAGAATCAGCAATTGAGTTTCTTAAGAAATCAGGTTTTGATGTTTCTAAATTAACTAAACAATAATATTCAATTATTCTATTTTTTCTAAATTACTCAAACTTGTTTTTAAGTTTGTCTTTTTTTATACGTTTTGATTGATTTTTGTTTCACACTTCACCTCAACAACATCATAGAGAATAAGATGCTGATTATCATGGACAAAAAGTTGCGAACTATAGTAAAATCATATACAAGGAGGGAAATCCTATGTTTGATTTAATGTTTACGATAGTACCAGTTATTGTAATCGGAATGTTTATTTATGCAACTGTAAGTGGTATTGGTTCCTGGCATAAGAATAATAATTCACCACGCTTAAGTGTTCCAGTAAAGATAGTCACTAAACGTGCAGATACTATGTATACACACCACGAGGATATGATGTCATCATCACATACAACCTACTACGTGACTTTTGAAGTAGAAAGCGGCGATAGAATAGAACTTGTAGTACCAAGTAGTGAATATGGATTCATGGTAGAAGGAGACCAAGGAAAACTTACTTTTCAGGGAACAAGATATATATCATTTGATAGAAATTACTAAAAGGGCGAATTATCGCCCTTTTTAAATGGAATATGCTTTTTGTTTCTTTAATCTTTGTCTTATGAGTTGTTTGAATTCTAAAGGTTCTATTACTTTAATCATAGGACCAAATGACAACAATCGAATCACCATCTCTGTCTCATCTGATTCATCATAGAATAGTTTCACTAAATAAGTATTTTCTTTTTTCTCTGTCTCTTTTTTAAAATGTGCAAAGTGAAGAAGAACTCTATCCAGTGTATTTCTTTCATCCTTTACTTCTATCAAGACATATTTTTCTACTCTTTGTTTATTTGTAGTAGAAACATTATTGTTAGTCAAATGACATTCTTCTATTCTTGAAACATTGATTACTGTTCCATCATATGCAACTAAACGGAACTTATCATCCTTCTCTGAATATTCTAATAGCTGCGGTAAAACAAAACTTGTTTTCTGCTTCGTTTTCCATACAACAACTAGACCAGACTTCTCTTTAATGGCCTGCATGATGATATGAAAATTCTTCTGATACTGTAAGTCAGTATAAGAATCACCATCACTATATTGATCAAAGATATAAATATCATCAGGTGTAAAGAGAGGTTCTACATCATCTAGAAAAGACCAGGAATAAGAAAATAACTGAATACGAGGATCTAATGATATAGCCTTCAGCCATCTCTTTTGAAGGAGTGTCAAAGGATAAGTAAAGACATCTATATTCTTTATAGGCCATCTTTCTAACGCTTCTTCCAACATCATGAAACTTTCTTTAAATGCATTCTCATTTATTATTTCATTCACATGAGTAAAAGAAGACTGTATGAGACAAGTCACTGTCTTATAGTAAAGACTGTATATTTCATGAAATATCATCTTCATCCCCCTCATAATAACGATACATTTCTTCTAAATCCTTCTTAAATTGATTTTCTATTTCTTTATTAGATATAGAAATAGATTGAATACGACATATGAATGTACGAATCCAGGGAATCATTTCCTTTACATCATATACTTCTGCATAGAAACGACTTGTATTCTCATTTAGCCTTTCTACATATCCACATCTCTTTTCACGCAATAATCGTCTATATATATGTTCTTCCCATGGTTCATGATGTAGAGTAAATTCTACTGTTTCTAAAGAACCATTAGATAAACTTACACCCCATAGATGTTTCTTCATTTCTTCTAACTCTTTTCTATATATCTCAAAGTCTTCTGCTTCTTCTAGAGATTTAATAGAAATAATATGATCTAGACGAAATGAATACATCTTTTTACTTTGACACATATAAGCCATCAAATATTGTCTGCCATCCTGCACACTTATAAATATACTAAGAGGGAGCACCTTTATTCTATTATTTGATGTTCTTATCGATACATACTTATACTGATGTATCGCATTGAGTAAATCATAAAGCACTTCACTGTCTAATACATGAGTGAGGTAATGATGTTTAAAACCAAAAAGAGATTCTTCTTTCTCCTGCTTATCTAGTATATAAGAACCAATCACACCACAAGGAGATACTTCACTAAAGAAATCAAGAATATCATGAGGAATGATATAATCTTCACTTAATTGATAATAGATCTTCTTTCCTTTTTTATTTGTGATAATAATTCCTTCTCTAACATATTCTTTTAGTTTCTTTCTAAGTGTTGATTCATCATAGAGATAAGTATGATTTGTCTTCTCATCTATTTGATCCATGAGTTCACTCATGGATAAAGGTGTATCAAGTAAGTCTAATATAAGAAAGTGAAGAATGATATCATGATCCGTAAAGCTTTTTGTTTTCCATACTCTATATAAGGGATTATGCTGAGTGATACGTGTATCAATAGATAAGTAAGGAACCTTACCACCTGGTGTTATATGATAATCAATATAATCACTCATATAGCTTTCTATACGTCTTTTTTCATCATCATAAGAACGTGCACTTTTAATTGTATAGTCCTGCCGACTCTTGAATCCATTGATATAGAATTCTCTGATATACTCGCGTATTTTATTGAAGTTCTTAACTGATTCCTGATACATGATTTCAACTCCTTTAGATAAAGTATAACACAAAAAGGAAAGCTTTCACTTTCCCTAAATCAAATGACACTTCTTCAAATTATCTTTTATCTCTTCTTCTACTTGACTATGATGTCCACCTAACTTAATAGAAGGTTTTGTCTTACCATGGAAATCACTACCACATGTATAAAGAATATTCAGTTCTTTCGCCTTATTATAGAAGTACTGATTCACTTCTTCCGGATGATAACTAGAGAAACATTCAACCCCCTGTAATCCTAGTTTAACCGTTTCATCTAGTAATTCAAACTGTCCTTTAAGATTATTACCAGGATGGGCTAGGACTGCGATTCCACCATGTTCATTAATTAGTTTAATTGTGTCTTCTAATGAAGGAAACTTAATTTCAGTATAACAAGGTTTACCTTGTGCATAATAATCCCAATAGAAGTTCACAACAGGATTATCACTTCTAGCTCCACCTTCTCTATAAGGCTTTAATAATTCATGATCAAGATAACGTGGATCATTTAATAAAGCTTCACCAAACATTTCACCTGTATAGACACTATTATAAGATAAATCATCTAACTGTACTTTCTCTAATTCAAAACCTAAATCATTAGTCAATTCTAGTTTCTTTAAGCTGCATGCCTGTTCCTGTTTCTCAATACTTTCACCTAACTTATTAAATTCTTCTGAATCATCAACACCATATCCCACAACGTCAAATACCTACGACCTAAAGGTCATGGGCTTGTAACTGCCCAGTCGTACTAACGGTTTACACCTCCGACCTTTAACCCCAATAGATATCGCTATCTAAAGTGGCGTTACATCATAGGGTGATTGACGGCACCCTTTGCAAGAGAGTTTACTCTGTTACAACTGTATTAGGTACTTGACTATCTGCAAGATAGTTTATTCCCATACGATACAGATTCATAGCTCCAATGCGGTCATCATTAGATTTATAACCACATTTTTTGCAGGTAAACAGATGTATCTTCTTATTGCGGTTAGACTTTTCAACATGTCCACAGCAAGGGCAGCACTGGCTTGTATAGCGAGGGTCTACCTTAATAACAGAAGACTGGTTCTGTTTTGCTTTGTAGATTAGTTTCTGCTCTAGGTCATAGAAAGACCATGATACAGAAACATAGCGATTTTTTGTTTTAACACGTTCTGTAGCATTACGAATACCTGATAAATCTTCCAATACAAAGAGAGTGTGCTTTGGGTTGTTTTCAACGAGTGCCTTCGATACCTGATGGTTAATATCCTGCATCCAACGGTTTTCTCGCTGACCGATAGCTTTTAGTCTTCGTCTTGAGGATGGCGTATGTCGCATTTGGAGTTCCTTGCGAAGCTTGGAATAGTTAGCACGTTTCTGTTTAATAGCTTTGCCACTAACAAATCCAGACTTATGTTTGCTGTCATAAGTTGCAACAACAAAGTTAATACCTAGTCAATACCTACAACATTACAGATGTCAGAAATATTACTTTCTTCAATCTCATAGGTAACTGGTATATGCAGATAGTATTTACCATGCTTACTTACAAGTTTGGCAGTACCAAACGTATAAATCGTATGATTGAAATACTTAGACATTCCATCTGAAAAATAAGATAACTTCACACGACCATTAAGCGTATTGATTGAAAAACGATTTTGTGTTAAGGAATAATCTCTGTTCCAAACTAAATCATACTAAGGTTTTTTGAACGATGGTTTAATCCATTCATTCTGATTTTCAAGAATGGTCTTATATCTGGCGATAACAGTCTTCAAAACAGACTGAGCCATCTGCGATTTAAGCTTAAACTTTTCTCGCAAAGTAGAATACAAAGCTTTATTAAGTGAAAACTGCTTTAAGTCATGAGTACGGAATACATAGTCCGAAACATAATTACAGGCATTACGATAAACAGACATAGTTTCATCAAGCAAAACCTTATCTGCTTCATCTACGATTATTTGAATTTTAGCTGTAATAGTCATCTGTTCCATAGATGTACTCCTTTCATAGATATTTCACTATATGTTATATCTAAATTATATCTAATTTATAGCGAAATATCTATATTTTGAGGTGAACTGTGGATAGTAGATACAATCATCATAACAGACAAAAATACAGTCTGAAGGTACATATAGTCCTTGTAACCAAATACCGTAAACAACTGCTAATAGGCTCTATTGCCGATGATGTTAAGCAAAAGATTTTCGATATAGCTAATACTCGTGGCTACGAAATTATTGCGATAGAAACCGACAAAGACCATATACATTTCTTATTAAGTTACGATACAACAGATCGAGTTAGCGATATTGTCAAAATTGTAAAGCAAGAAACAACATACCACTTATGGCAAAAGTATAGTTCGGTCTTATCAAAACAGTATTGGAAGGAAAAGATATTTTGGTCAGATGGTTATTTTGCTTGTAGCATTGGAGAAGTGTCATCAGCAACTATACAAAAATATATTGAAAGTCAGGGATAATAGATACGATTTACGAAAGGATTTATTTATGAAAAAAAGATGCCTCATTATTAAGGCATCTTTGGTGCACTTTCACTAATCATCTTGGCGACTTCCTGTGCAGGAACAAGTTTTCCTGTCTTTTCCCAGTTAATAAATGTATTGAGTAAAGCACCTGCATAGTAATACGCACGATAAATCATATCTTTATGATCAGAATAGAGTTCTACCATGAAATGGTTGACTGCATTCACTAATACAGAATAAAGACCTTGTCTTTCCATGATAATAAAGAATGTCGCATACTGATCAAAGAATTCTATCGAAAACAAGATATGTGAATACTCCATGAAACGTTCTCCTTTAGGACGTTTTTTATGTTCTGTCAAATACTGAATAATGATTTCACGTAGATAGTCTTCTATCGCATTCACCTTAGAATCATAATAATGATAATACGTCATACGTGAAATACCTGCTTTTTTCGCAATCTGGCTTACTGTAATCTTATCGAGAGAATCTCTCTTCATAAGTTCTACAATCGCTTCTCCTATACACATTCTTGTAAATCTATTTCTTTGTGTTTTCTTATTTACGTCCATAAACTGCACCTCTGAACAAATATTTACATAAACTTTCTCTTTGTAAATTGTATCATTTCACAATTTAAACTACAATAGTATTAATAGGGAGGTTTTTCGCATGAAAAGAAAAATTGTAGCTGACTCATCTTGTGATATATGGGAATTAAATGGCGTAGATTTTGCGGTAGCACCGATGACTATTTCTACTGATAATAAACACTATGTAGACAATCAGGAACTAGATGTACGTTTAATGTCTGAAGACCTTGCAAAATATAAAGGTGTTTCCCATACTGCATGTCCAAGTGTTGGGTCTTGGTTAGATTGTTATGAAGGATTTGATGAAATATTCGTTATTACTTTAACTGGTGCTATGTCAGGCACTTATAATTCTGCTATGACAGCCAAAGGTATTTATGAAGAAGAAAATGAAAATGTAAAGGTACATGTATTTGATAGTTTATCTACAGGACCTGAAATGAGATTACTTATTGAAAAATTAAAAGAAATGATTGAAGAAGATCTACCATTTGAAGAAATTGTAGAAAAAGGTCAGGACTATCTTAATCATACTAGATTGTTCTTCGCATTAAAATCATTACATAACTTTGCGATGAATGGACGTGTAAGTAAAACAGTTGCTTCTGCGATTGGTGTATTAAATATTTCTATTTTCGCAACAGCCAGTGAAGAAGGTACTATCCAGCAGATCAGTAAATGTCGTGGTGAAAAGAAAGTAGTGAAATCTATGATTGAACATCTTGAAAATGCAGGATACCATGGTGGTAAGGTACGTATCTCACATGCAGATAATTTAAAACTTGCACATAGTGTCAGAGATAAGATTTTAGAACTTTATCCACATGCAGATATTATTGTATATCCAATGGGTGGTCTATGTACTTATTATGCTGAAATAGGTGGACTACTTGTAGGGTGTGAATGTTAAGCCAGTTGAAAAACTGGTTTTTTTCATATCTAAAATGTATAATACAGAACATAGGAAGGTGAATACTTTGAAGAATAAATTAGTGAAGCTCTTCTTTTCTACTCTCTACTTAAGTGCTTTTACTTTTGGAGGTGGATATGTCATCGTTTCTTTAATGAGAAAGAAGTTTGTAGAGGACTACCATTGGATAGATGAAGATGAAATGTTAGATTTAGTCGCTATTGCACAGAGTGCACCAGGGCCTATTGCGGTCAATGGGGCGATTGTAGTTGGATATAAGATGGCAGGACTACTAGGAATATTCATCTCAGTACTCGCTACAATTATTCCTCCCTTTGTAATCATATCTGTTATTTCTGTCTTTTATGAAATATTTAAGACTAATCTGATTGTATCTCTTATGTTAGAAGGGATGCAGGCAGGAGTCGGTGCAGTCATTGCATCTGTATGCTTCGAAATGGGTAGCGGTCTCTTAAAAGAGAAAAATAAGCTTTATCCTGTTATTATGATTGGGGCTTTTGTCGCAAACTATATATTTAATATTAATGTCATGATAGTCATTATTGTTTGTATCATGATTGGATTACTTTATTCTTTGAAAGGGGTACAGTCATGATTTATCTACAATTATTCTTAAGTTTCTTGCAGGTGGGTGCATTTAGTTTTGGTGGTGGTTATGCCGCTATGCCGCTTATTAAGCAGCAGGTGATTACAGCCCATCATTGGTTATCTGTTTCTGAATTCACTGATCTTATATCTATTTCACAGATGACACCTGGCCCTATTGCCGTCAATTCAGCAACTTTTGTCGGTATCAAGATTGCTGGTATTCCTGGTGCTATTTGTGCCACTATAGGTTGTGTATTACCTTCATGTATTATTGTCGGTATTATCAGTTATCTCTATCTCAAATATCGACATATGGATAAATTACAAAGTGTCTTAAAGATGTTAAGACCAGCCGTTGTCGCATTAATTGCGACTGCAGGTGTCTCTATTCTTACCACTGCCTTCTTTGGTGAAAGCTTCAATACATTTAAAATCCATCTTGTAGTGATATTTAGTGTATGTGTTATATTACTCACTAAATATAAGTGGGATCCTATTCTTGTCATGCTCCTTGCAGGAGTTATGAATACAATTTATTACTTCATTTAAAAAACGACCGCGAGGTCAATGTCATTAAGTTAAGAATTGACAGCTATCAAGGCATACAAACAAAATGTATGCCTTTTTTATTTTCTCTTGACAAAAGCCAAAAAATGTGAGGCCAATAATCAATATTTATATATTGATTATTGGCCAATTGTTTATAGATGTCGTCGGAGGTATACATTATGGACAACTATAAACAACTCGAGAAAACTTTAAATCACATTATCAAAAAAATGAACGATTCACGCTCTATTTTCTGCGAAAATTCCAGAACAGACTTCATTCGTTCTCGTAAACTGGATTTTCAAGATACCATCAAAATCCTCTTCTGCATGGAAAACGGCTCTTTAAGAGATGAACTATTTAAGTCTTTTGATAATGCACTTGATACACCTACTGCATCTGCGTTTGTGCAGGCTAGAAATAAAATCAAGGTGGATGCTTTTAAACATATTTTCAATAAGTTTAATGATAGAACTCATGAAGACATACTGTATAAAGGATATCGTCTTCTCGCTATTGATGGGAGTGAATTGCCAATCGATAATTCCATATATGATAAAGAAACAAGAGTTCTAAGAACAGGCGGTACCAATAAGCCTTATTCCGCATTTCATATTAATGCCAGCTACGATCTCCTTGAGCGATCATATGATGATCTTATTATACAGGGTCAGGCAGTAAGGGATGAAAATGATGCTTTCTGCCAGCTTGTGGATCGTTATCAGGGAAGGAAAGCGATTTTTATAGCGGACAGAGGATATGAATCTTATAACGGTTTTGAACATGTTGCGAAATCTGGAAACAAGTATCTTGTCAGAGTCAAGGATATCAATTCTAAAACCAGTATGACAAGATCTTTAGGGCCGTATCCGAATGATGAGTTTGATATTGACGTGTTTAGAATGCTTACTCTGAAATGTACATCAATGATAAAAGCATGCCCTCAGCTATATAAAGTATGTCCTACTAATATGCGATTTGACTATATGTCTAAAGAAGATCCCTGGTATGAGTTTAATTGCAGGATAGTTCGATTCAAAATCACTGAAGATACATATGAATGTATAATTACTAATCTTGATAGGACTGAATTCTCATCTGAAGACATCAAGGAACTATATAATAAACGCTGGGGTATAGAGACTTCTTTCAGACATGTAAAGTATGCAATAGGTTTGAATTCACATCACGCAAAGAAGAGAAAATATATAAAGCAGGAGATTTATATAAGTCTTACTCTTTATAATCTGATACAGAGATTTATAAGGAAGATAAAGATTGAAAAAAGAAACAAGAAATATATTTATCAGATTAATTTCACTAGAGCCTGTCATTTAGTAAGAAATTTTCTAAACAAAAAAGATGGAAAAAATCCATCTTTAGAGAATCTGATAGCTAATGAAATCTTACCAATTCGCCCCGGTAGATCTCATAATAGAAACGTCAAACGAAAGTCGTTCATATATTTTAACTACAGATTTGACTAGTCGGACAAATTATAAACCTTTTTGCGATGAAATAGAATATTTTTTCGCTAAGTTTATGAAAAATGTTGCTACTAGATCATTAAATTTAACTTAACGCCTATTTTTCTACTTTATAGCCACCTAACTCAAATCATCATTTCTCGAACAGTTGTAAAATGATCTTAAAAGGTCAGGTGAGTGCTATGATAACTGAAAACCAGGTAAAAAACTATTTAAGATCTAAGGATAAGGATTATGTAAATAAACTTATCGAATCATTATATGAACAGGATGATGAAGACATTGATCCATCTCATAAGGCATGCCCTATATGTGGTTCAGTCCATTTCAAGAAGAATGGAAAAGATAAGAACAGACATCAGAGATATATCTGTCTTGACTGTCACAAGTCTTTTAGTGATAGAACCAACACCTTATTCTACTGGTCTCATTTTACTTTGGACCAGTGGCTTCACTTCATTGAACTGGAACTATATAAAATGCCTCTAGAGGGTGAGGCTCAAGTCTTAGAGACAAGCAAGACGACCTGCTTCTATATGCGTCATAAACTTTATCATGCAGCATCTGAAATCATGGGTCATCAGAAATTATCTGGTGAAGTTGAAATAGATACACAGTATAAAAGTATAAACCTAAAGGGAACACGTCCTCAAAATATGCCTAGATACTCAAAGAAAAGAGGTAAACAGGCTGCATATAGAGGAATATCTCATCACAAGGTTGCCATTGTCTGTGCTACAGATGAAAATGATCATATGATGATGCAGGTATCAGGTCTTGGAAGTGAGTCATTCGATAAATATAAAGCGAATAAAGACTACTTTAAGGATGTGGAAGAGTTCATATCAGATTCAAAGGCAAGCATACAGCAGTTTGCCAACTATCTTGAAGCAGTAAACAATAAGATAAAGACATCTCCTTTAGAGAAGAGATATCTTACTGATGATGGTAAATCATTAGGAGCTGTCAATGAGATGATGACAGAAGTAAGCTCAATGATACAGACAACAAGAGGCGTTGGCACCAGATACATACAAGGTTATCTAGATTTCCTGCTTCTTAAGAAGCAGGCTAAGTATACATTCAAGAGAAAGGAAATGGCATCTGAGATTCTAAGAATGATGATGGATACTGAGGCTTTCAGTAATGAAATGGTAAGAGCTACACCTATGCCTATTTCACTTAAGGAAGCATATTACGAATATCGTTATGGTATATTCGCTGAATAAGATTACTCAAAGCAACAATTTTCTTAAATTGAGCGTATTTTTTAAAAAATCGTGAAAACGATACTTTTTTGGCTGCAATAAAATAAAAGTCAGAATAATATATCTGCTGATATATCATCTGACTTAAATTCTAGCATTATTAACTTAATGACATTGCCGCGAGGTCGTTTTCTTATTTCATCAATTCCTGTGTATGTACTAATTGTGCATAAGCACCATTATTTTCTAATAATTCATGATGCGTTCCTAGTTCAATGATTCTTCCTTCATCAATAACCGCAATACGATCTGCATTCTTGACTGTAGATAAACGATGCGCAATCACAATAGTAGTACGTCCCTGTGATAACTTATCAAATGTTTCCTGAATCTTAGCTTCAGTGACACTATCTAATGCACTTGTGGCTTCATCTAGAATAAGAACGGGTGGATTCTTTAAGAAGATTCTTGCAATAGAAATACGCTGTTTCTGTCCACCAGATAATAATACACCACGTTCTCCTACATTAGTTTCAAAGCCATCAGGCATTTCCATGATATCATCATAGATTTCTGCGAGTTTTGCCGCTTCAATAATATCTTCCATTGTCGCATCTAATTTACCATAACGAATATTTTCCGCAATACTATCCGCAAATAAGAAGACATCCTGAGAGACTACACCAATATTGTTGTGTAATGAAGTTTGAGTCACATCTCTGACATCATGACCATCTACCAAGATAGCCCCTTCTGTAACATCATAGAATCTAGGAATCAACTGAGATAAAGTTGTTTTACCTCCTCCTGAAGATCCTACTAACGCAATTGTTTCACCAGGATGAATATGTAAATCAATATCTGTTAAGATATTTCTATCTTCTTCATACGCAAAGCTGACATGATCAATATCAATCTGTCCAGATACATGTGTGAGTTCTTTTGCATCCGAACGATCTTCTAATTGAGGTTTTGTGTTAAGTAATTCTACAAAACGATGAAGACCAGCAGTCCCATTCGCAAATAATTCCGCAAAGTTAGATAATTTACGTACTGGATTCACAAATGTAGAGACATATAAGCTGAAAGTAATAAGATCAATCGTGTCCATCTTACCCTGCATAATAAGAGCACCACCTACCGCAATAACGATGAGTGATAATGTACACATAAAGAATTCCATAATCGCATTAAAGCGACCCATAGCTTTATGGAACTGTTTCTTAGATGTTTTATATGTATCATTGGATGTATTGAACTTCTGTTGTTCAATTGTTTCATTCGCAAAGGCCTTGGCTGTTTTCATACCAGTGAGTCCTGATTCGATATCAGTATTGATGACTGCAACCTTCTGTTTAACACGAATTGAAGCTTCACTCATAGAGTGACGTGATTTCCATACAACAAGTATGAAAACAGGTATCATAATCGCAATAACTAAAGCTAAACGCCACTCAATTGTGAACATGATAATAATAGAACCAATAATAGTCACAGTAGAGATAAATAAATCTTCTGGTCCATGATGTGCAAGTTCTGTGATATCAAATAAATCAGTCGTTAAACGGCTCATTAATTGTCCAATACGATTATTATCAAAATAACCATAACTTAATGACTGCATATGTTCAAATAAGTCTTTACGCATATCTGCTTCTACAAGAATACCAAACGTATGCCCATAATAACAAATTATATAAGTAAAGAATGAACGAACTAAATAAGCTAATAAGAAAATAATCATAACCATCCAGAATGTCTTATAGATACTATTTGGTAGTAATGTATACATACACCATCTAGAGACAAATGGAAAAGCAAGATCAATTAAAGAAATCATCAACGCACATGCAAGGTCTAAAAAGAATAGACGACGATGTGGTTTAAAGTAAGATATAAATGTTTGAAAATCCGTTTTTTGTTTCATAGTGATCCTCCCTCGGATTATTATGCCATATTTCAAACTTAAAGTAACTCATAATGTTTCAAAGCTTTATAGATTCCTTCATTATCCACTGTATCCGTGATATAAGTTGCTTTTTCTTTTAAGACATCTACACCATTTCCCATCGCTATGCGCTGTCCTACTTCTCTAAACATAGCTTGATCATTATAGCCATCACCAAATGCATAGGCATCCTCTTTAGTGAGTGAGAAATGATCAATAATATACTTGATTGCATGTCCTTTATCAAAGACAAGAGTAGAAGTATCACATGAACCACTACCACCATGATCATTAATAATACGATCATCTTTAAACGCTTCTATCATCGCATCTCTCTTTTCTAACGTGTCATAGAAGAAGTCACATGTGTAATAAGTACCTTCTTCGTCTTTAATATGTTCTTCACCATACTCTTTCTTTACATGTGTGAGTACATCTCCTTCTAAATGATAAGGAGTAGAGAATGTATCAGAAACAAAAAGTCCTCCACATCCTAGATTATCTAGTTTATTTTTTAGTTCTTCTACTTCAACAGATGTAAAAGGCACACCGTGAAGTTTTTCCCCTTTATAACTGATATAACGCCCATTACATGAAATAATACCTGAAACCAGTTTTCCAAAAAGATTTTCTGCATAATAAGGTGCACGTCCTGTACAGATAAATGTATCATACCCCTTCTCTTTTAATGCTTCTAACACTTTCTTATTAGATTCTGGAATATGTCCATGAATAGCCAATGTACCATCGATATCAAAAAATAACACTTTTCTCATCATATAGTCCTCCCTTGTATCTATTCTATCAAAAAAATCAGAAGAGATTAATGTCCCTTCTGATTTCTATATGCATAATATTTTAATTGTGTCTTCACTTTATGACTGATACATACAAATCCAAGTGAACACAAAGTCACAAGTATATCTCTCATCATATGTATACCTCCTAGTTAGTACATACTAACTATATACAATTTAAGAGAAATATGCAAATGATTTATCTTGTATAGATTGTACAATCAGAAATATGTGTCTCTTCTTCTTTTAAATGATAGATAATCTGACTCACTACATAATAACCATTATTCACAAAGATTTCGATGATACCTTCATCGTAATAGATTTCTAAATCACACTGACCATTTAATACAGGTGTCTTATGAATATTGTATAGTTCATCATTATTCACAGAGACAGCTGTACGATCTACAACTAGCTGATCATCAACATAAGAAATCTTAACACCACCTAAAGTGATTGTTTCATTGTCTTCAAGAGTTGTTTTCATTAAGAAAGGTGCATCAAAGTCAATAGTATCTGTTGTATGCACAAATTTATTCTTAATTAATGGATGTACATCCTGATAAACATGTCCGTCTTTATAAGAAAGATGACGTGGCATTGTGAATAAACCAATCCATTCTTCACCTTCTAAGACTTCCTTCATTCTCATCCATCCTAAAATAGTACGTTTATTGTTTTCATCTAAGAATGTCTGAGGGGCATAGAAATCAAAGCCATAGTCAATAAACATAAGGTCTCCTGCCTTAGACATTGTACATGTTTCTTCATCAAAGTTAACGGACATAATAGCTGCATTACTATTAGGACGTGGATAACCATCTAAGTTTTCAGGTGAGAAAACTAAGAAGTACTGTCCATCTAATTCAAATAGATCTGGACATTCCCACATGTTTCCAATTGAAGAATCGACGAATCTATTCTTATAAGCAAATGTCATCCCATCTTCACTTTCATAGAATAATACTTCTCCATCAAAATCATCCCCATTTGGAACCTTACTTCCTAGGATCATATAAACATGTCCATTCTTACCTAACCAGACTTTAGGATCTCTTGTATGCTGATCGTGTCCTAAAGAAGGATCAGTAATCACATCAACAACCTTATATTTTGCGTCTTTATTATTGAAGTGATATCCATCATCACTAATAAGCAATGCCTGTGATGCAATTAAGTCATCCTTAATAAGTGGCTTATGGATATATTCAGGGTTTTCAATACGATACTTGATGGCTGTGTAATAAAGGTACATCTTGCCATTGTAGTTTAATGCGGAACCTGAGAAGATTCCGTTTCTGTCATAATCCTTAGAAGGATATAAAGCGATTGGGAGATGCTTAAATGTCTGGAAATCCTTAGTGACTGCATGTCCCCAATGCATTGTGCCCCATGATGTATCATATGGGAAATGCTGGTAGAAGATATGATATTCTCCATTAAAATAAGTTAGCCCATTAGGATCATTGATCCAGTTTCTAGGTGCTGTAAAGTGTATTTTTGGTCTCATTCTATTATTCCTCCATCTCTATCTTATTATAATGAAATCGGTCACATATTCAACAAAAAAAAGAAGTACTCGATGTACTTCTTAGTAAGTATACTTCTTTAATTCGCAGTTTTTTATGCCAAAGGCAGAAAACTCATCATTCGTCATATCATGAAAATAAGATTCAATAATACGTGAAATACCATTATGAGCAACTAAAAGATAAACATGTTCATCATCCTTTTTCACATCATCTAATAAACTATAGATACGATGCGCAAGATGCAACATTGTTTCTCCTCCCTCAAAAGAGTTCACAAAACATGTCTTTGACTGTTTGAATTCTTCTCCATCTCTAGGTGTCGATTCATATTTCCCAAAATTCTGTTCCTTAAGTCTTAGTTCTTCTCTTGCTGGTATACCTGTTACTTCAGATATATGTAAGGCCGTATCCTTTGCACGACTAAGTGGTGAATAGAGAATTTGGTCTATATGAATATGATTGTCTTTAATATATTGTCCAAGCTCTTCAGCTTGTTTATGTCCTAGATCTGTTAAGGCAATGTCCGTTGCCCCACAGATCTTATTTTCTACATTCCAGATTGTCTGACCATGACGTGTAAAATAGAAATGCCCCATTATTTTAAAGCCTCATCAAATACACGTTTGAAGTTTGCTTTAATTGAATCAAAATCATCCTGGATTGTACATTCAAAGCACTTCTCTTTTCCAATAAATAAAGAAGGAACTGCATAATAATCATAATTTTCAGCTAAAGCGACATTTTCACTTTCTTCAATTTTTTCTATATCCAATGATTGATATGCTTTATTTTCTGTCATAAGTTCATCCATCGCTTTTTTTGCCTTCTGACAAAATGGACATTCTTCTAAATAAAACATTGTGATCTTTTTCATATATATCCCTCACTTTCTTATCTCTATTATTCTCTTTTTTATGCCATTTATCAACATATTTGATTTAAATGTAAGTGCTTGTTCTATTAGTTTTAATTTCAAACTAGTATGTTTGTTGTACAATTATGGCTTTTTTGTCATATTTATTGCTAATTTATTTGATTTTTAAAATCAAAGGTCTATAATGCAAGGCAAGGAATAGTTTGATATTCCAAGTAGTGGAAAGGAGAATGATATGAAATCTAATGTTTCAAATCTAGTCAGAGACGCATTAATGTTAGGAGTTCTCATCTGTTTATCACAGATTTCTGTGGCATTGCCTACAGCTGTTCCGATCACATTGCAGACCCTGGCCATCTATCTCATTGCGTGTCTTATGACACCAAACCATGCATTCTATACAGTGCTTTGTTATTTGATTATGGGAGCTATTGGTCTTCCAGTATTTAGTCATTTTAATAGTGGTATGGGTGCTCTTATAGGTCCAACAGGAGGCTTCTTATTCAGTTTTCCTATTATGGCATTAGTGATGAGTACTATTATTACTCATGACCGTTCAGTCAAGGGCCATATTCTTGCCATGATTATTGGAACAGCTATTACTTATGGACTTGGAAGTATTTACTTCATGTATACAATGAAAGCAACACTTCTAAGTACATTAATGACTTGTGTATTACCATTCTTACTTGGTGATGCATTAAAGATTGCAGTAAGCTGCATGATCGCATTGAAATTAGAAAAGATTGTATTAAAAAAGACAGTATTGTCATAAGGAGGATATAAACATGACAACATTTGATAAGGTAAAAGATATTATTGTAGATTCACTTAGCTGTGATGAAGAACAGGTAACATTAGAAGCATCTTTAAAGGATGATCTTGATGCTGATTCATTAGATGCCGTTGAATTAATTATGGCTGTAGAAGATGAATTTGATGTACAGATTCCTGATGAAGAAGCCAACAAGATGGCTACTGTCAAGGACATTGTTGATTACTTAGAAGCAAATGCTTAATTTTTTAAATAAATAGTTTGAATTTCAAAGAAAGAAGGTTTTCTATGGATTTAGTCAGAGAGTTGATGGAAGCTTTTGAAAAAGCTGATATCGATAAGATGAAAATTGAAATGGAAGGCGTGAAACTTGAACTTGAAAAGAGTCAACAGGTGCAGGTAACTGCACCTGTCACTGTATCTAGTGAAAGTGCGCCTGTTGTTGTACAAGAAGTAAAGGAAGAAAAACCAGTTATTAGTGGTACAGAAGTAAAGGCCCCTCTTGTAGGCGTTTATTATTCTTCTCCTTCCCCAGATGATCAGCCTTTTGTCAAGGAAGGGTCAAAAGTCACTAAGGGACAGACATTATGTATTATTGAAGCCATGAAGGTCATGAATGAAATCAAAGCACCTGTAGATGGTACTGTCCGTTCTCTATTAGTGAAGGATGAAGATTTAGTCAGCTTTGATCAGACTTTAATGATCATCGAGGAATAGTATGTTTAAGAAAATTTTAATTGCGAATCGTGGAGAAATCGCTGTTCGTATTATTCGTGCATGTAAAGAGATGGATATTTTAACGGTAGCCATTTATTCTACGGCTGATCAGAATGCATTACATGTACAGTTAGCGGATGAAGCAGTTTGTGTGGGTGGTCCCAAGAGTGCTGATAGTTATTTAAATAAGGAAGCGATTATTACTGCAGCTGTTGAGACAGGATGTCAGGCGATTCATCCAGGTTTTGGTTTTTTATCTGAAAATAGTGATTTTGCAAGACTTGTGGAAACATGTGGACTGAAGTTTATTGGTCCTAAGGGTGATGTTATTGATGCGTTAGGTAATAAGTCCAAGGCAAGAGAAATAATGATTGAAGCAGGTGTTCCTGTCGTTCCAGGATCGAATGGTTCAGTCAATACATATGAAGAATTAAAAGAAGTTGTTAATGAGATTGGTTATCCTGTGCTTATTAAAGCGAGTGCTGGTGGTGGAGGACGTGGTATGCGTAAGGCCTTTAGTGAAGATGAACTAGAGAATGCCTTTATGACTGCCAAAGCAGAAGCCAAAGCATGCTTTGGGGATGATGATATGTATGTAGAGAAGCTTGTATTGAATCCTAAGCATATTGAGTTCCAGATTTTAGCGGATGAGCATGGCAATGTGATTCATTTAGGTGAGAGAGACTGTTCTATTCAAAGACGTAATCAGAAGATGATAGAAGAAGCACCATGTAAGGTACTTGATGCATCTTTACGTTTAAAAATGGGTGAATCTGCAGTCAAAGCTGCACAAGGTGCTGGTTATACCAATGCCGGAACTGTTGAGTTTGTTTTAGACGAACACAACAACTATTACTTTATTGAGATGAATACGCGTATTCAGGTTGAACATCCTATTACTGAAATGGTCACTGGTATTGATCTCATTAAGCAGCAGATTCGTATTGCATCAGGTTTACCTTTAAGCTTTAAACAGGAAGATATTACTTTACAGGGTCATTCTATTGAATGTCGTATTAATGCGGAAGATCCCTTCCATAACTTTAGACCATGTCCTGGTCAGGTGAACTTCATGCATTTACCTGGAGGACCAGGTGTTCGAGTGGATACGATGTTATATACAGGTTATACGCTCCCTACTCAATATGATTCAATGGTCGCAAAAGTGATTGTCCATGCCCCTACTCGATTAGAAGCAATCAAGCGTATGAGACGCGCTTTAAGTGAACTTGTGATTGAAGGTATTACGACTAACCAGACACTACAGTTCTATATCCTACATCAGCCTGATTATATTAAAGGACATTTTAATACAAGCTTTATTGAAACACATTTAGATGAGATGGTGAGTGAAAATGGATAGTATCTGGAAGAAAAGAAAGCAACAGTTACAGGACTTTCGTCGTTATTTAAATAAAGACAACAAAGTCAAGAAACAGGAAGTGCCGGATGGGTTATATCAGGCATGTCCTAATTGTAATAGTACAATTCGTACACTTGATTTAAAGAATCATCTACAGGTATGTCCACAGTGTGGTCATCACCTCTTTATTGATGCTTATGCACGTTTAGACGCGTTATTTGATTCAGGCAAGTATAAAGAATACTACACTTCTATGAAATCAGGAAATCCTCTAGGATTCCCTGGTTACGAAGAAAAGTTAGAGAAGTATGAATATAAGACAGGATTACATGATGGTGTTGTTGTCGCAGGTGGTCGTATTGATCATATGCGTACGATTGTCGTTGTGATGGATCATCGTTTTATGATGGCTTCTATGGGTAGTGTAGCTGGTGAAAAGATTACACGTGCCATTGAAATGGCAACAAGAAAGAAATTGCCTTTAATTATTTTTACATCAAGTGGTGGTGCAAGAATGCAGGAAGGCATCTTCTCTTTAATGCAGATGGGTAAAACATGTGCTGCATTAAAACGTCATTTAGATGCTGGACTTCTTTATATTTCTTATTTAACACACCCTACAACAGGTGGTGTCACTGCATCATTCGCAATGCTTGGTGATATTAATATTGCAGAGCCAGAAGCTTTAGTCGGTTTTGCAGGACCTAGAGTTATTGAAAGTACTATGAAGACAAAGCTACCTGATGGATTCCAGCGTGCTGAATTCTTAGAGGATCATGGCTTTGTAGATATGATTGTGGAACGTGAGAAGATGCGTGACACATTGGCTTTATTATTACGTATGCATGCATAAGGAGGAATTATGTCTTTAAAGGAAAAGGAAGAAAAGATTGCAGAGCTAGAAAAGAAGCTTGCAGTCATTAAGAATGATAGAGAAATAGATTCCAGTAAGATTGAAGAAACAATCAATGATTATAAGAAAGAGACATATTCACATCTTTGTGCATATGATCGTGTTTATCTTGCGAGAAAGCCTGAACGTTCTCATATACATGAGTTTATTGATCATGTGTTTGATGAGTTTGTAGAAATGCGTGGTGATCGTTATTTCAAGGATGATCAGGCAATTGTCGGTGGTATTGGGATGTTTAATAACATGCCCGTCACAATTATTGGACATCAAAAAGGAAGAAGTATTGATGAGAATTTAAAGTGTCAGTTTGGTATGGCAAGTCCTGAAGGGTATCGTAAAGGGATGCGTTTAATGAAACAGGCAGAGAAGTTCCATCGTCCTATTATTACTTTTATTGATACTCCGGGTGCTTATCCTGGTATTAGTTCTGAAGAGAATGGTATTGGTGAAGCAATTGGTCAGAGTCTGATGATGATGAGTGATTTAAAGGTTCCTATTATTGTGATTATTACTGGTGAAGGGGGAAGCGGTGGTGCTTTAGCCCTAAGTATCGGTGATCACTTAGCTATGTTAGAGAATGCGGTTTATTCTGTTTTGTCTCCTGAAGGTTTTGCCTCTATTCTTTGGAAGGATGTGAAAGGAGAACGTATTGAGGAAGCATGCGAAGTGATGAAGATGACAGCAGAAGACTTATATCATTATGGGATTATTGATGAAATCATCAAGGAACCTCTAGGTGGTATGACTACAAATCCTGTAGGTGTATATAGAAATATACGTAAGGTGATTAGAGAACAGTTAGATATTCTCGTCCCAATGGATGTAAATACTTTAATACGTAAGAGATATAACAGATATCGTAAGATTGGAGAATGGAAGAATGGATAAAGGTATTTCTATCATCGATACAGGATATTATGTACCTGAGAATGTACTGACTAATGATGATCTATCAAAGATTGTTGATACGAGTGATGAATGGATTTATCCCCGCACTGGTATCAAGAAACGTCATATATGTAAAGATGAAACACTTATAGATATGGCTTATAAGGCATCTTTAAAGGCATTAAACAACATCAACAAAGAAGATATTGGAATCATTATTGTGGCAACAATGTCTTCTCCCTATAATACCCCTTCTATTGCCTGTCTCTTACAGGAACGTTTAGGTTTAAATAATGATGTCTTTGCGTTTGATTTAAATGGGGCATGTAGTGGGTTTGTCTATGCATTATCCGTGGCACGTTCATTACTTTATACAAGTGATAAGCGTTATGCCTTAATTATTGGTGCTGAACAGCTTTCAAATCTCATTGATTGGAAAGATCGTACAACATGCATCTTGTTTGGTGATGGGGCTGGTGCTGTTGTCGTAGAGAAAGAAAATAAATTATTTTGTGATTATCAAGGATCAGAAGGCAATGAAGAAGTGCTTTATGGTTTAAAGAATGATTATTTACATATGGAAGGGAAAGAAGTCTTTAAGTTTGCGACAAGAGTTCTTCCTATGTGTATAGAGAAAGTATTAGAGAAAGCATCACTTACTAAAGATGATATTGATTACTTTGTGGTGCATCAGGCGAATGAAAGAATTATTCGTCATGTTTATAAGAAAATGAAAGTAACATCCGATAAGTTTTATCTGAATGTCGATGAATATGGTAATACATCTGCTGCAAGTATTCCTCTTGTACTTGGAGAGATGAATGAAAAGAAGTTATTAAAAAGAGGTATGAAGATACTCTGTGTTGGTTTTGGTGCAGGACTGACTTATGGTGCCAATCTGATAGAGTGGTAAGGAGAAGACTATGTGGTTAAATGAAACATTAAAGATTAAATACCCTCTTATTCAGGGTGGTATGGCTAATATTGCGACAGGTGCTTTTGCGGCAGCTGTGTCTAATGCAGGTGGTTTAGGACTTATTGCAGGAGGTGGTATGTCTCCTGAGATGTTAAGAGAGAATATCCGTGAAGCAAAGAGACTTACTGATAAACCTTTTGGTGTTAATTTGATGTTATTACATCCACAAGCAGGAGAAATGGCTGATATTGTGGTGGAAGAGAATGTTCCTGTAGTAACAACTGGAGCGGGTAATCCAGGTATTTATATTAAGAAATGGAAGGAAGCAGGTATTATTGTGATGCCTGTAGTACCTAGCGTTGCCCTTGCAAGACGTATGGAAAAAGCAGGTGTGGATGCCGTTATTGCGGAAGGTACGGAATCTGGTGGTCATGTGGGAGAATTGACTACTATGGCTTTAGTACCACAGGTCAAAGCTGCAGTGAATATTCCTGTGATTGTTGCAGGTGGGATTGCGAGTGGTAAACAGCTTCTTGCGGCAGTTGCACTTGGTGCGGATGGTGTACAGGTTGGTACTATTCTTCTTGCAAGTACAGAATGTCCTATTCACCAGAACTATAAGAATGCGATTATCAAGGCAAAAGATACTGATACAACAGTAACTGGACGTATTGCCGGAACTCCTGTACGTATCTTAAAGAATAAGATGGCACGTACTTATATTAAGAAGGAAAAAGAAGGGGCCGAAATGATGGAACTAGAGAAGTATACATTAGGTTCTTTAAAACGTGCTGTATTTGAAGGTGATGTAGAGACTGGTTCTTTAATGAGTGGTCAGGTTGCTGGTATGGTGCATGAAGAAAGAAGTCTTAAAGACATCATTGAAGGTTTATTTAAAGAATATGAAGAAGAAAAGAAACGCGTGATGGAGGTTCATCTATGAAAATAGGATCACATTCTTTATCTCTCCCTTTAATTCAGGGAGGAATGGGTGTTGGTGTTTCCTTAAGTTCTTTAGCTGGAAATGTGGCTAAAAAAGGGGCAATGGGTGTTATTTCAACAGCCCAGATTGGTTTTAAAAAGCCTACTTTTCTTAAAGATACAAAGAAAGCGAATCTAGAAGCGATTGATGAAGAAATCAAACGTGCTAAAGAGATTTCAAATAATAACGGTATGGTGGCAGTCAATGTCATGGTTGCCTTAAGTGATTATGAACAGCATGTCAGACAAGCTGTAAAAAGTGGTGTAGATGCAATCATTTCTGGGGCTGGTCTTCCTTTAAAGCTACCTGAATATGTGGATGAAAAGACAGCGATTGCGCCTATTGTATCTTCTGGTAAGGCCGCACGTTTGATATTAAACAAGTGGAAACGTCAATATAATCGTACAGCTGACTTTATTGTGATTGAAGGATATAAAGCAGGTGGACATCTTGGATTTAAGAAGGGTGAACTATTAGAGAATACATGTGCTTCTTTAAAGGATATTCTAAAAGATGTTAAGGAAGTTGTGAAAGGCTTTGAAGAGTTATTTAATCATGCGATTCCTGTGTTTGTCGCAGGTGGTATTTATACCAATGATGATATTAAAGAGATGTTAGAAGCAGGTGCGGATGGTGTTCAGATGGGTACACGTTTTATTGGTACTTATGAATGCGATGCTTCAATGGAGTATAAGAATTATTTTATTAATGGCAAGAAGGAAGATATTCAAATTGTACAGTCTCCTGTAGGTATGCCAGGACGTGCTTTTATGACACCTTTTATGGAAAAGACACATCCTATTAAGAGATGTTTCAGATGTATTGCGAGCTGTGATATGAAGTCTATTCCTTATTGTATTACTCAGGCTTTAATTAATGCGGTGAATGGTGATTGTGAGAATGGTCTTGTATTTACTGGCACGAACGGATATCGCATTGACAAGCTTGTACATGTAAGTGATCTGATTGATGAATTAATGGAGGGTATTGTATGAAACTCGGTTTTATCTATGCAGGACAAGGAACACAATATGTAGGTATGGGACAGTCTTTTTATGAAAATGATGAAGACTGTAAGAACTTATTAGATAATTTGAAATTAGATTTTGATTTAAAGGATATCATGTTTAATAGTGATGAAAAGACTATTAGTACGACACGTTTTACTCAGCCAGCGATGGTAGCCGTTGCGAATATGGCCACTCTTCTTTTAAAGAAAAATGGAATTACACCTGATTATGTATGTGGTTTGTCTTTAGGCGAATACAGTGCTTTAAGTGCAGCAGGTGTATTTGATCCTGAAACCGCAATTCAAGTTGTAAGAGAAAGAGGTCTCGCAATGGAAAAGGCCGCTGAAGGTGTTGAGAGTGCCATGATGGCTATTCTTGGACTTGAACGTGAGCCATTACTTGATATATGTGTTGGCTGTGATGGCTATGTTTCTATTGCGAACTATAACTGTCCTGGACAGTTAGTTATTGCAGGAGAAAAGAAAGCAGTAGAAGAAGCAGGTCAGAAAGCGTTGGATCATGGTGCAAGAAGAGCTGTACCTTTAAATACAAGCGGTCCTTTCCATACAAAATTATTAAAGGATGCAAGTACAAGACTTCATGAAGTATTTAAAGATGTTACATTCCATGAAATGAATGTCCCTGTGATTTTCAATTGTACTGGTAAGGAATTAGAAGATTGCAGCGTGCAGGAGATGTTAGAGAAACAGGTCATGAGTCCTGTTTATTTTGAAGATAGTATTCGTACGATGATCAATAATGGTGTGGATACAATTATAGAGATTGGACCTGGTAAGGTACTAAGCGGTTTTGTCCGTAAGATTGATAGAAAAATCAAGACATATCAGGTAGAAGATATGGCTTCTTTACAGAAGTGTGTGGAGGCATTCAATGAAACTAAGTAATAAGGTTGCCCTTGTCACTGGGGGTTTAAAAGGTATTGGACGTGCGACAGTGATGGAACTTGCAACTCAAGGTGCAGATATTGCGCTCAATTATCGTGCAAGTGAAAAGAATAAAGTATTAGCTGAAGAATTAGTAAAAGAACTTAAAGATCTTGGTAGAGATGTATTATGTGTTGAAGGTGATATTTCTCATGAAGAGGATGTAGAAAACATCTTCAAGAGTATCAAGAAGTATTTTGGACATCTTGATATTCTTGTGAATAATGCAGGGATTACAAGAGACCAGTTAATTTTAAGAATGAAGACTGAAGACTTTGATGCCGTTATTAATACAAATCTTAAGGGAACTTACTTATGTATGAAGCAGGCAAGCCGTTTAATGATGAAGCAGAAGTCTGGTCATATTATTTCTTTATCTTCTGTCGTAGGTGTGATAGGTAATGCCGGACAGGTTAACTATGCAGCAAGTAAAGCAGGTGTTATTGGTATGACAATGTCTCTTGCAAGAGAATTAGGTCCTAGAGGTGTGACTGTGAATGCAGTGGCTCCTGGATTTATTGAAACTGATATGACAGATGTATTAAGTGATGAGGTAAAAGAAGTTTTAAAGGCATCTATTCCTTTAGGAACACTTGGACATGTAGAGGATGTCGCAAAGACAATCGCATTCTTAGCAAGCGATGATGCAAAGTATATTACAGGACAGACCATTCATGTAGATGGTGGAATGGCTATGTAAGGAGGAGCTTATGACAAAACGTAGAGTAGTAGTAACAGGTATAGGAACTATTAATCCTATTGGACATAATGTAGAAGAAACATGGAAATCTATTGAAGAAGGAAGATGTGGTATTGCGCCTATTTCTTTATTTGATACAAAAGGTATGAAGGTCACTCTTGCAGGTGAAGTTAAAGACTTTGATGTCACAAAGTATATTGATAAGAAAGAAGCGAAGAAGATGGACCGCTTTATTCAGATGGGGATGATTGCATCTCACGAAGCAATGCTTGATAGTGGTCTTGATATCAACAACATTGATTCTCATCGTTTTGGAGTGATTGTATCAAGTGGTATTGGTGGTTTAGGTTCTATTGAAAAGAACTATCAGACAGGAGAAAAGAGAGGTTTTGATAGAGTATCTCCTTTCTTTATTCCTATGACTATTTCTAACTTAGCAGCGGGTCATATTGCGATTGCTTATCATGCACAAGGGTTATGTACCTGCCCAGTGACTGCTTGTGCAGGTGGTACAAATGCGATTGGTGATGCATTTAGAAATATTCGTGATGATTATCAGGATGTCATGATTGCTGGTGGATGTGAAGCATCTGTGACTCCTTTAGGCATTGGTGGATTTACTTCTATGAAGGCTTTAAGTGATGCCACTGATCCTGATCGTGCTTCTATTCCTTTTGATAAAGAAAGAAATGGTTTTGTTATGGGTGAAGGAGCCGGTATTCTTATTCTTGAAGAATTAGAACACGCCTTAAAGAGAGGCGCACATATTTATGGTGAAATGACTGGTTATGGTGTAAGCTGTGATGCCCATCATATTACTGCCCCACTTCCTAATGGTGAAGGTGGTGCCTATGCCATGCAGAATGCATTAGATGATGCAGGTATCAGTTATGATGTGATTGATTATATTAATGCGCATGGTACTTCTACTCATTTAAATGATTTATGTGAAACTGAAGCGATTAAATCAGTATTTAAGGAACATGCATACAAACTTGCGGTAAGTTCTACTAAAGGTCATACAGGACATTGTTTAGGGGCTGCCGGGGGTATTGAAGCAGTACTATCAGTATTGGCCTTAAAGCATAACTTTATTCCTCCTACTTTGAATTATCAGGTAAAGGATGAAGAATGTGATTTAAATGTAGTACCAAATATCGGTGTTAAGAAAGATCTTCATTATGTGATGAGTAATTCATTAGGTTTTGGTGGACATAATGCAAGTATTATATTTAAGGAGTATGACAATGGAACTAAATAGTAATGAAATTGCGAAGATTAATCCTCATCGTTATCCATTTGCGCTTGTAGATCGTATTACTGATTATAAGCCAGGAGAATATGCGAAGGGCATTAAGTGTGTAAGTGTGAATGAAATGCAGTTTATGGGTCATTTCCCTGAGCATCATGTGATGCCAGGTGTATTGATTGTAGAAGCTTTAGCACAGACTGGATGTATTGCGATATTAAGTCAGGAAGAACATCAAGGTAAGATTGTCTTCTTTGCAGGAATCAATAAATGTAAGTTTAAAGGACAGGTCATTCCTGGAGATGTGATGGAATTAGAATGCACACTCACAAGAATGAGAGGTAAGATTGGTATTGGTGAAGCAAAAGCAACAGTCAATGGTAAAACTGTTGTACAGGCTGAACTCACTTTTGCGATTGGTGACTGATGAAATATATAGAATTTGAAGAAATTGATTCTACTAATACGTATATTCATGATCATTATCAGGAATTAGATGATGATACAATTGTCCGTGCACATTATCAAACTCATGGTCGAGGACGTTCTAATCATATCTGGGAGGCAGATAAGAATGAACAGCTTCTCTTTAGTTATTATATGAAACAGAACGTGGATCCTTTAAAGGTGTCTGCCATTATGGCTTATGCGATTGTGACAGTTCTAAGAATGAAACAGATCAATGCATTCATTAAGTGGCCCAATGATATATATGTAAATAATCAGAAGATTGCAGGTATTCTTGTAGAGACGATTTATGAGAATACTTTACAGGGTATTATTATTGGGACAGGATTAAATATAAGTAAGGGTTCTTACTATTCTCTATCTGATGTGATAAATCATCCTATTGATAAAGAAAAGCTGATGTTGAATATTATTGATACGTTTAAGAATATGCTTCATATGCCTTTTGCATCTTTATTAGATGGCATGAATCGTCATTCTTATTTAAGAGGTAAGACAATTCCCTATAAAGAATATGGTTTAGTGAAATTCTTATATCTCGATGAGAATTGTCATCTTGTGATAGAGGATGAAAATAAGAAAAAGCATACGATTCTTTTAAATGAATTATCATTAGGTCGTATATAATTAGTCTTCTCAAATATGTGATAAAATTGTAGAATAGAGTCAAGGAGTGGAATTATGGACGCGAAAAAGAATAATTTAATGGATTCTATTAATACAGTTTTTAAACTCGCCATTAAAGTACAGGAAGATTATATTAAGTATAGTCCTTTTCCTGAGTTATCAATGAATGAAATGCATATTATAGAGGCTGTAAGTAAGCAGCAGTTTCCTACTATGACAAATGTTGCAAAGACATTGAAGGTAACTGTAGGAACATTAACGACTAATGTAAAAACTATTGTGAATAAAGGTTTTCTTACAAGAGAACGTTCGTCGGCGGATCATCGTGTCACATATCTACGTATTACTGATAAAGGATATCAGGCATTAGAGGTTCATAATCAATTCCATAGAGAGTTATCTGACCTCTATAGTCAGCATATTCCTGATGAAATGATTGGCTGGGTATATGATACAATAGAGAACGTCATAGAAGACTTAAAAGAATACCAGAAAAAACTTAATAAATAATATAAACCCCTATAGAAGTTGTAATTCTGAACCTTTAATTTTTAAGGGGGGTCAATAGAAAACTCGCTTTAAATTATTGGGGGTTTCCACTTGTAAAGGGCAGTCAGAAATGACTGCCCTTTAGTGCGCTCATATTACTCCTATTTAAATGTTTTATTTATTCTTTTTCTTATAAGATTCTCTCTTTTTGGTATTAGAGAAGTGTTCTTGCCTCTTATCATGTTATGTATGACTTTACATTTTCTATAGTCCTTAATGTTCATTCTACTGCCGCATTCTGGACAGGAGATAATGGTTCTCTTAAGTGTGATACAATAAATCACTTCTTTTTCATTGATTTCAGTCGTATGAGACTGTACAAAGGATTCATAATCCCCTAAAATAATCCTTAGATCATTATCCAATTTGTGATCTCCTTTTGCTTTGATTTAATATGAGCAAATTAATGATACAGCGAAAGGTTTTTAATTACACAAAAATACCTAAAAAAGTGGGAGCCTTAGGTGACCCCCACAGATTTAAAGGTGCTGTTTCCAAGACCCCCAAATATTTAGAGCGAAGGTCTGACCCCCACAAAAATTAAAGACCCGTAATTCTGCTATAGGGGTTTTTTACACTTATTTTCTTAAACCATAGCACTGATGTAAAAGAGAAATCAATTCATCCTTATTTGTTGCTTGTACACCAATACCTTTTAAATCTACATTTTCATCTACCATTACAGATAAAAACGTCTCCATATCTTTCTTAATCTCATCACTAAGTATCACTCTTGTGTTAGGCGAGACCAATTGAGCCAATCGAAATACATCATTCTTGTGTTTCTTAATATTCTTACTATCAATATGTTCACCACATAACCTTCGTTCTGTCAAATCCAACCATGCTTTAGCCTTAAATACAATTAAACATAGAGGGCTAAGAACTGGTACGCCATCAATAATTAACTGTCCACCTTTCAGTAATTCATAATAATCTTTATTCAAAAGAATGGCAGATAAACTTGAAACCTCTTCATCAATAGGTAAAGGTGTAAGAATTGAATCATTATCTAAAATCATATAATCTGGATTTCTTGAAAATATTTCTATCATATATGGGTATTGCTTACTCTTAGGACAACTAAATCTGTAAAACTGTGCTTTACCTGTACTTTTATTCAAATATGAATACTTAGCTTCTTTAATATACTCCCAAAATTTCCTGCTAAATTCTGCTGTTATAGACTCAACAATTAATACAATATCTATATCCTTGGTGGCTCGAAATGGAAGTTCTTCATTTTCCATAATAATATCGCAAGCCGTGCCACCAATAATAACATATTGATTTTCAAATCCTTTAAAGTACTCTTTAAACTTAGCAATTCCATTGACCATTAATCTGTCAGCTCCTTTTCTAGTATGTCTTCTAAGACTTCTTCAATTCTTTCATCTTTATTTTCTTTCAAAGACAATACTATAGAAAGAGTATCTGCGATATTTGTATGAGTGAATAATTGAGGATCATAGGCCCATATTTCTACTTTTACCTGTACTTCTGGGTCTATCAATTCATCAATAAGCTGCGTCTTATCAAAGTCCTTTTCATATACTGCATATGTTCTTAAACGGCTTGAATTCAACATACTCATTTCTGATAATGCACTCTCTCCTGCAAGAACCATATAATCTGTAACCAAAGACTGATTCATATATCCTACTTGACGTACTGGTGTTAAGAGATAGTGTTGAATACGCTCAAACAATTCTTTATGAGAATATTTCGATTCTATTACCTTATTCACACCATCCTTATATACTAAAAATAAATCTGTCATTTCTAATTGTTTAACTGCCCTAGACAGGGTCATTGCGGAAAATGGAAGGCTCTTTGACAGATCTGATACATATACCTTCTTCTCATGATTATACATATAAGCAAGAAATAATAACTGTGTTGAATAGACAAACTTGTCTTTAATCTTTTCTGGTTCCTTTTCGTCTACAAGTAATGTACCAATAAAAGGAAGAAAAGTTTGTTTATCTGTTATGAAAGGAATGTGATTCTCAAGAAGACTCTTTCTTCTATAAAATGATATTGTCTTACTATATAATACGACAGGAACATCATCAATTACTCGAATTTTTTGTATTTGTTTTTTGAGTGATGGAAGTGTTGGCAGTTCTTCTATCGGTATAATCACAATACAACGTATATTTTCTATATAAGCTGTATAGAATTGATAATTACTCACAATATAGAGAGGTAATATGCTTTTCTTATCCCAAGGTTTATATCTTATAGATAGGCCAAATATATTATCAATCATTGTATAGGCTCCTTTTAACTTAATTTATTTCATTTTAACTTTGCGAATGTTAATATGCAAGTTTTTAAGTTAAATAAAAAATATCCTCCAGATGATATATCTAGAGGATATTCATAAGATGTGCCCACCTTCAAGTAATAGATATATTACTCGAAGCAGCAAAATAAATAATATGAGTATAAACCACGCTTTGAATTCTTTCATGCCCTTAACCTCTTAAAAAAGATTATACCAGGCAGTTATGGAATTATTGTGTATTTATCAATATTTTTAGATATTGTAGCCATGATCCATAGGACCACTTCCCTGACCTAAATCTAACATAGCACCTATTGCACCAGAAAGATATGTTTTAGCATGTCTAACTGATTCTTCTAGTGTATAGCCCTTAGCTAAGTTGGATGCAATCGCACTTGATAAAGTACATCCTGTACCATGTGTATTACTGTTGTCTATTCTATGTCCTTTAAACCAAGTACCCTTTTCACCATTGTATAAGTAGTCATTGGCATCATTTAATTGATGTCCACCTTTGACTAATACAGCACAATGATATGTGTCATAGATCTTCTTAGCCGCTATTTCCATATCTTCTACAGTCTTAACTTCCATATCAGTGAGTACTTCTGTTTCTGGAATATTAGGTGTAATCACTTCTGCGATAGGAAGTAGTTCTTCTTTTAATGTAGAGATAGCTTCATCACTAATAAGCTTTGCACCACTTGTAGCCACCATGACTGGATCTACCACAATATGCTTCGCATCATAATGTTTCAACATTTCTACAATAGTATGAATAAGTGCTTTAGAAGACACCATACCAATCTTAACAGCTTCTGGATAGATATCATCAAATACAGCACGAATCTGGCTTTCTAAGAATTCTGGAGTCACATCCATAATATCTGTCACACCCGTTGTATTCTGGGCTGTGAGGGCTGTAATAGCGCTCATACCAAATACTTTATTCGCAAGCATTGTCTTTAAGTCTGCTTGTATTCCTGCCCCACCACTTGAGTCACTACCGGCAATAGTTAAACATGTATGCATTGTTTCATAAAGTGCATCTACACGCTTCTTTAAATCAATAGTAGCCTGTTTGATATGCTTCTGACCAAATAAAGCACTAATAACCGCAATACCATCAATACCTGTATCTTTAAGTAATAAGCAATTATCATAACTAATTCCACCAATCGCAACCATTGGTAGATCCACTGTTTCAGTCATTTCTTTTAAACGCTTGATACCTAATACTTCTGCATCATCTTTAGAAGATGTAGGGAAAATAGCCCCTACACCTAAATAGTCTGCACCTTGTTCTTTCGCAATTCTTGCTTCTTCTATAGTATGTGCACTGACACCAATGATCTTATCTGGACCAAGTATTTCTCTTGCCTTAGCGCAAGCCATATCATCCTGACCTACATGAACACCATCCGCATCAATTTCCTTAGCAAGCATGACATTATCATTAATAATAAATGGCACATCAAATAAGCGACATAGTTCTTTAATATTCTTTGCTTCTTCATAGAAAGAGGCTTCATCCAGGTCTTTTTCTCTTAGCTGAAGACAGGTAGCACCACCCATTAAAACATCTCTTACCTGCTCATAGAGAGTCTGTTCTCCTGTCCAATGACGATCAGTCACAGCGTAGAGTCTTAACATGTCATTATTGAACTTCATATTTACCACTCTTTTCTAATTCTTCATCACTCATATTAAATAATGCATCAATTAAATAAGTACGAAGTGTTGCATTACCTTCACCTTCTTTTAATTTAGAAGCACCAATTTCACCCGCAATACCCATGGACATAACAGCAGCCGCTGCACTATCTACACTATTTTCTACTGTTAAGAAACATCCTAAGATACCTGATAACATACATCCTGTACCAGTAATAGCACTCATTTCCTTACATCCATTTTTGATCATATAGCACTTATTACCATCAGTGACATAATCTACAGGACCAGTCACAATAATAATAGTATTCAATTCTTTTGCGAACGCTTTGATATCGTCAATAAGATCATGTGAGTTCTTCTGATCTTCTGCAGATGCATCAACACCTTTAGTATGACCTGTACCAGCCATTAAAGTCTTGATTTCTGAAACATTCCCTTTGATAGCATCAAAATGAATCTGAGCGAGTAGATCCTTACATGTATTAGTACGTAAATCAGTAGCTCCTGCACCTACTGGATCTAATACAGTAATATGCTGACATGCATTAGATGCTTTACCTGCTTCAAACATAGAAGCAATCTTCACCTGATTGAGAGTACCAATATTAATATTAAATGCATTACTGATAGAAGTCATCTGAGCCACTTCTGTAATCTCATCTGACATAATAGGACTGCCCCCAATTGCTAAAATCGCATTGGCTACATCATTGACTGTTACATAGTTAGTAATGTTGTGTACTAATGGTTTTACTTCTCTTAATTTCTTAATGTAATTCATATTCTTTTCCTCCATAAAAAAGAGCACGCTGAAAGAAGGTGCTCATAAATTCCTACGTTGGCATTATCCAAATCAGGTTTCATGGTCAAGACTTATGTCTACTCTCAGCAAATTAGCTCCCATTTCAATTATAATAATATGGTAAAACAATCAGTTACAAAATACAAGTGATTTCATAATTCAGAATAATATAGTGTATCATCTTTGTGACATTATATATTTACGTATTGTGTATATCTTATGATAGTATTATAATAGATTACGCATTCTGTTATAGCTTCCCAAATATCTGAGATATCTCTATTAATGAGCTTCCCCTCATTAACATCTCTTCTATAACAGGATGTAATCTACCAGTAATGGTAGATTTTTTTATTTTAAGGCATAAAAAAAACACCGAATAGTTCGGTGTCTGCATTCAGAATGGTGCGGGTGACAGGACTTGAACCTGCACGCCGAAGCACTAGATCCTAAGTCTAGCGTGTCTGCCAATTTCACCACACCCGCATCAAGATGGTGACTCGCAGGGGATTTGAACCCCTGACCCTCTGATTAAAAGTCAGATGCTCTGCCATCTGAGCTAGCGAGTCACTAATGGTGCCGACTAGAGGAATTGAACCCCCAACCTACTGATTACAAGTCAGTTGCTCTACCAATTGAGCTAAGTCGGCAAAAAAATGGTGGAGGTTAACGGGCTCGAACCGCTGACCCTCTGCTTGTAAGGCAGATGCTCTCCCAACTGAGCTAAACCTCCATATATGGTGACCGGTACGGGATTCGAACCCGTGAATGCATGCGTGAAAGGCATGTGAGTTAACCGTTTCTCCAACCGGCCACTGGCGCTTGAAGAGGGATTTGAACCCCCGACCGATCGGTTAACAGCCGATTGCTCTACCGCTGAGCTATTCAAGCACTTCAGAATGCTTGTTTATATTACCATGCAGATACACCTTTTGCAACCCTTTTTTTGAAAAAAATGCATTTTTTTGTATTTTTTATTCTAACCACCTGTTTTCAAACAAAAAAATAAGATTTTGCAATGCAAAATCTTATTCGTATACACCACCATGACCCCATTTTTCAAATTCAGATATAGTAACATACTGATTAGAAGCTGGAATCTTAGTGATTTTTACTAATGCTTTAGTAAGTTCAGCTACAAACTGTTCCTTCTGTTCATCTGTATAATGACCTTTTAAGTATAATGTGATCATCATACAATTTGCTTCCTGGCCTTTAAAATAAATGAGCTGATTATCTTCAATATGAATCATGAATGTATCTACTGATTCACCAGGAAACATTGTAATTAACTTTCCTACAGTAGTTTTTAATTCAACTTCCTGAGAAAGAGTCAATGTCTTGTTTGTACGTAATGCTAAATATGGCATGTTTCATTTCTCCTTTACAATTCATGTTATACATTATTATACAACCTTTTTAAGAAATTTACTATATTTATGATTAAAGTGGTTACTGATAATTCCAGTATGGAAGATAGATCATGCATAGCACATAAAGAAATATTTCTGTCTTATTTTAGTATATTCGTATTGTAAGCGTTGTGTATTTGCTTAAATGACACATTTTAACATTAAAATTTGACTAGAAATCTATATTTTTTAAAGAGTAGATGTTATAATCTAGAAAAATGATAAAAAGGAAAAGCTAATAGATATAATTTTATATCTATTAGCAATTATGTCCGAAGGAGGAATTTATTATGAGAAAATGGGTAAAACCTTCAGTTTATGAAGAAAATTTAGCTGCAAATCAAAATGTAGCAGTGAGTGCCTGCATTGTAGGTAAGATTCAATGCCAATATCCTGGTAATGGTAGTACAAATGGTCAAAAAGAATTTGATGATTATAACGGCCAACAATCAGGATGGTATACAGACAGTGAAGGTAAGTTACATGGTATTTGTGGTAATGATGCAGATATTTCATTTGCTGGTGCTACAGGTTCAGGTTACGAAAAAAACAATGGTGTAACTGATACAAGCCGTCCTATTTATAGTATTTCAGGATATACTCCTACAGTCGGTACTTATACAGATGTTACTTGGAAGAGTAAGGATCTAAGTACAGGATTAGAATATACTCATAAAGGTAGATTAAAAATTAGTCAGATTGATACAAATAGACCTAACCATTCATAAGACTTTGAACACAGAACAAATTCGTTCTGTGTTTTTATATGAGCTTGCAATTCATTACATATATATACTTTTAATTAGGTATACAAAAATATAAATTTAAAATAAATACATAATATATTGGTATTTTCTTAGAGCTCATTCATGCTTCTTCACAAAAAGACATATTAAAGCATAAATGGTCTTAAAATCTACAGAATTTTTATTTTGATAGTGGTATTATTAGAAGGTAATCAAAAATATTAAGTTATTATAAATTTACAAAGGGGGATTTTAATTATGAGAACATGGATTAGACCTGCAGCAGCTGCAGAAAATTATTTAGTAAATCAGAGTGTTAGCAATGGTCCTTGTATTGCTATCGCATGTAATATAGATGAAGCCAATAACCATGAAAAAAGTATAGGTCTATATGGTACAGAAGGTGGTTATAATCCTTCTACTTTCCAAGGATACGTATGCCACAGTAAAGATGGATGTGGGACTGCTTCTAATAACGCACTTGTTGTACAGGGTCATAAAGTAATTGGAATGAAAGAAATCAACAACCAAGTTGGAAGTAATGATTTAAATTGTACTATGTATACAGATGGCACATATGAACACAAAGCTACTAATATTGGTTTTGTACCTGGTAATGTGATTTACTGGACAACTGAATCTACAACACCACTTGGATGGGGCAAAAATATGACAAGAGTTTGGCATCATCAGGGGCTTATTCAGTCAACTGGTAACTCAAGCAACCATTCATAAGACTTTCAACACAGAACATCCGTTCTGTGTTTTCTTATAATAGGGTAGACAAGGAATAATATTAAAAGGTTAATTAACTATTATTTCTGTGCCTCCCGTTGCACCGTACGTACGGGTCTCGTATACGGCGCTACATTTATATGATAATTTCAGACTAACTTAGATAGTAATTAAGGGGATTGATCAGACCAGGTCTATCTCCTATTCTTTTACCCAAGAATTTGGGACTAATAATATTATTAATTACATGACCACAGGCCTGGCTATAAAGTCCGCGTCTAGAGTTTGCCACCGAAAAGATTTGTTCATCAGAAAATTGGCAAGAAAATAGCCTATTCATTTTGTATAAGTTTTTATAAATCGTTTTAGGTCTTTTCCACTGTTTCAAAATGATTACTCTGATTTTATGGCGAAGCCATTGACCAAAGACGTCAATGAAGTATTTCATCACGCCTATTCGATAATAGTTAATCCACCCCACTACAATCTGATTGATTCTCTTGAATGTAACTGCAAGAGGGCGTGCAATTCCTATCCTTCTTATAAGTTCTCTTCTACATTTATCGTAGATTTTCATCTTGCTCTGATTGGAAGGCTTGCATTTCCATTCACCATTCCTTTGGAGGTAGGTGAATCCTAGAAACTTGCTTTCGGGTGGTCTGACCACTTTGGTTTTAGTAGCGCTGACTTTAAGAAATAGTTTTCTCTCTAGCCATGAAGTGACTGACTTCATTACTCTATTTGCACTCATCTCGCTCTTAACGAAGATATTGCAGTCATCTGCATATCTAACAAAGCGTAGTCCTCTATATTCCAGTTCCTTGTCAAACTTATCTAAATAAACGTTAGAAAGGATTGGTGAGAGTGGACCTCCCTGAGGCACACCGATTCTCGAAGGTTTTACTAAACCATCTTCCATAATCCCTGCCTGCATGAATTTGCGAATAAGATGTAATGTTGTTGAGTCATTCACGTGCTTTTCTCTAAGTATTGAGATTAATTTATCATGATTTACAGTGTCAAAGTATGCTTCAATATCTAAGTCTATAACCCAGTCATAACCTTCATTGATGTATTCTAGAGTCTTTAATACAGCCATCTGTGCACTTTTTCTTGGTCTGAATCCATAACTGAATTCACTGAATGAAGAATCTAATTTCTTCATCAATATCTGTGCAACAGCCTGTTGAATAACTCTATCCACTACTGTAGGTATACCTAATGGTCTTTTCTTGCCATTAGGCTTTGGGATATAGACTCTCTTGACTGATTGGGGCTTATACTTCTTATTAAGTATAGAGTATCTAATCTCTCTTCTATACTTATAGAAATATTCATCAAGTTCATCTACTGTCATCTTGTCGATTCCAGATACACCTTTGTTTCTCTTGACCTGTAGAATAGCCCTGTCGATGTTAGAATCACTAAGTATTTCATCAATTAATCTCATGTCTGTGTTCTCCTTTTCATATCGTAGATTTATCTAGAACTGTTCCCTCTTCCTTCATCTCCACAGAAATTACGTTTTCCATTTATGAAATGATTCCAATTTCGAACTATCTAGACATTGCTTTATGATGAGTAACATCATATAAACATTAGGTCCTTTAGTGTTGGTGAGACACCTACTATGACCTCAGCTGACTCCTCACAGTGAGCTTTTTGTCGCACAACTTACCATCACTGATTTTAAAGATATTGGACTTCGTTGCCTGTGAGGCCTCCCGGGGTAATTCACTAATCCTGTTTCCTTCACAACGCCTTGATTTACTCTCTTGGTTTTACGTTTACCTTTAGGACTTCGGTTTGTAAGGCAACCTTATCCACCATTTAGCCTTATATCAAGTTTCTGTTCGTACGCTCAAAGGAATTGCTACACCACTTCCTTCACTCCTACCTTTATGGTATCGGCTTGTGGTTCACTACACTTGGCGGTAACTACCTGTGGTCGGTTTATCTCCGACTGAATCAGTGCCATGCCCGGCACACCTTAAAAAAGATGGTTTCCCATCTTTAAATAAGCTTATGATCTAAACAGTAGTGATATACACCATCTTCTGCTACAGACAAACAGATATCATCCGCAATAGCCTTCACATTATCAGTCGCATTACCCATTGCGACTCCTGTACCCACTGCTTCCAACATTTCAATATCATTCGTACCATCTCCAAAAGCGATAGCTTCCTCCGGTGTAAAATGATAATACTCTAATACCTTATGTATACCATTACCCTTTCCACCACCTACTGGAATAATATCTACTGCCCTATTCCACCATGCTGTAATTTGTGCACCTTCTACATCCTTCATTAATGCATCATATTCATTCTCATATCCACCACACATGATCTGATAAATATCTTCATTCACAAAAGTATCAAAATCTTCTTCTACATTCACTTTCTGTTTAGAAAATGCATAATAATCATCTAAGTCTTTATCTGTTCCATTGGCTTTACTGTCTTTTTTACTTGCAAGTGAAACAAATCTATTAATAGAAGAAGCATTCTCTATAATTCTTAATACATCCTCATGTGGGATAGGATGACTATACAAAACATGTCCTTCCTTATCAAAACAATAAGACCCATTAAAAGAAAGTATGGCATCAAAAGTTACTCCTTCAAAAGTAGGTACACTTAAAGGATGTCTTCCTGTCGCAATACATACCTTTATATTATTAGCCTGTAATCTCTGTAATGTTTCTATAGTAATATCAGAAACACTGCGTGTTTCCATATTGCTTAAAGTTCCATCAATATCAAAAAATGCAATCTTAATCATACCAAATCCTCCATGGATCCATTCTAACATAAAAAGAGAGGTTTACCCTCTCTTAGTCTAACTGTTGACAGAAATCTTTCAGAACTTTATATGATTCCTCGAGTGCTTTCTGCTCATCTTCTTTCATATTTATTTCTACTATTTCTTTAGCTCCTGTCTTATCAATAATAGTAGGAACACTTAAGAAGATATCATTCATACCATACTGACCATCTAAATGAACAGATACTGGATAAATTCTATTTTCATTAAAGAGAATAGATTTCAAAATTGCGGTAGTTGCTGCCGCAATACCATAACATGTATTACCTTTACGGTTAAAGATCTGCCATCCATCTTCAATAACAGCATGTCTTAATGTTTCCTTAGTGGCATCCTTAGTACGTTCCGCATTATCTTTTAATACATCTTCTACACTCTTACCACCAATAGTGGCACTAGACCATGTCACCATTTCTGAATCACCATGTTCACCACATACATATGCTGATACACTCTTTGCATCTAAATGATACATATCAGCTAAACGACAAGATAATCTTGCACTATCAAGAGTTGTACCACTACCAATAACCTGGTTCTTTGGTAAACCTGATTCCTTCCAAGTAATATAACTCATAATATCTACTGGGTTAGATACGACAATAAAGATACCATTAAAGCCAGACGCCATTGTAGAACCCACAATAGACTTAATAATCTTAATACTTGGTGCTAACATCTGTAAACGGTCATGAGAATCTTTAGGCATTGGTGCTGATGCTGTAATAATCACTACATCTGCATCCTTACAATCAGAATAATCCCCTGATTTTACTTTAATATTTCTATTCATGAAGTAAACTGACTGCTGCATATCTAATGCTTCACCATATGCTTTTTCTTTATTAATATCTATTAATACAATCTCTTCACAAAGTCCCTGGTTAATAATTGAGTAGGCAGTTGTAGCACCTACATTACCTAACCCAACAATAACTACTTTAGAATCCTTAAAACTCATCTTATTTTTTCCTCCTTGAATTGTTAATATTGTAGCACAACTGTCCTATCAAATGTATAATAATGACCAAGAGAGGTTCAAATATGAAAACAAAAGTACTATTAAAAAAGGGTGAAGGCCGTACTATTAATGCAGGCGGTTTATGGATTTATGACAATGAAATAAAAGAGATACATGGACATTTCAAAAATGGTGATATTGTAGATGTATATGCCCATAATGAGTATCCATTAGGTAGAGGTTATATTAACCAGAATTCTAAGATTAGAATTCGTTTGATGACTAGAAATATTGATCAAGAGATTGATTCTGATTTCTTACGTATGAGATTACAGAATGCCTGGGATTATCGTAAGAAGACAGTAGATACATCTAGCTGTCGTATTGTGTTTGGAGATGCTGATTTCTTACCAGGTTTAGTAATTGATAAGTTTGAGGATATATTAGTTGTACAGTCTCTCGCATTAGGTATTGATGCCTTTAAGGAAGAGATTGTAGAACTTATGAAGGATATTCTACTACAGGATGGCATTACTATTAGAGGTGTATATGAACGTAGTGATGCCAAGGAACGTACTAAGGAAGGTATGGAAAGAGTCAAAGGGTTTATTGGTGAAACTTTTGATCCTCATATTGATATTGTAGAAAATGGTGTTAAGTATCATATAGATGTTGCAGAAGGACAGAAGACTGGTTTCTTCCTTGATCAGAAATATAATAGACTTGCAATACAGAAGTTATGTAAAGATGCAAAAGTATTAGACTGTTTTACTTATATTGGTACTTTTGCATTGAATGCTGGTATTGCAGGGGCTCAAAGTGTTTTAGGTGTGGATGCATCTCAGTTTGCGGTAGATCTTGCGAATGAGAATTCTAAGTTTAATGGTTTAGAAGATACTGTTAAGTTTGAATGTCATGATGTATTTGATTTCTTACCAGAATTAGAGGCTCAGGGAGAGTTATTTGATATGGTTATATTAGATCCCCCTGCTTTCACAAAGTCTCGTGCATCTATTAAGAATGCGATTAAAGGCTATCGTGAAATTAATATGAGAGGTATGAAATTAGTAAAAGATGGTGGATATCTAGCTACATGTTCATGTTCTCATTTTATGGACTATGATACATTTACTAAAACTATTGGACAGGCTGCAAAGCTTGTACATAAGAGATTAAGACAGGTAGAATTTAGAACACAGGCAGCAGATCATCCTATTTTGTGGAATGGTGATGAGAATAGCTATTACTTGAAATTCTATATCTTCCAGGTGGTTGATGAAAAGTAATGACTGGAAAAAGGCAGTAATGCTTGATTTAGCAGATGTAAAAGGATTTTGACATGCATAATAAATGATGTCAAAGCTATTTGATAGACAATAATGGGTGTTTTTCCTACAATAAAAGCGCAAGAAGGGACAGTGGTATGGAATATGATATCGGAAGTAAAATCAAGGCAGCACGAATTGAAAAAAAGCTGACGCAAGAACAGGTTGCTGAATTGTTGGGTGTGAGTCGCCAGACAATCTCAAATTGGGAAAACGAAAAGTCCTATCCAGATATCATCAGCGTCATTAAAATGAGCGAATGCTACGATGTCTCTCTTGACTATCTATTGAAGGGAGAAGAAAAAATGAAAAACTATTATGATTATCTTGAAGAAAGTACGAATGTTGTGAAAAGCAATACCAACAGAAACAAGATTGTTACGATTCTCTCCTATCTCTTGATTTGGGCGTATGCAATGATAGTATTCTGGTTTTTTACAAGTGGAAGTGATGCTATGGGTTACAGCTTGATGTTCCTTTGGTTTATTCTTCCTGTAACTACATTTATTGTATCTGTTGTGATTGGTAAAAATAACTTTTGGGGAAAAGGAAAATGGGCATTCACTCTTTTCTTTGGCGTAATGTATATGCTTGCTGAATATGGTACATTCAAAATAGCAAACAACATTGCTGTTAATAAACTGAATTCCCCTGAGTTAGGAATGATTGTAGCTGGATCAATAATCTCTGCAATCGGTATGTTGGTAGGTTCACTTTGGAATAAGAAACGTCACAATCAAAAAAATAAGTAACTAAAAGAATTCCAGTTAGTTGATGAAAAGTAAGAAAGGATGATGACTCGTTTGGTCATCATCTTTTCAGTTATAACTTATACTTTTGTTTATTTCTCTATTTTATCAGTTATATCTGATAAATTCCATATTTATAAATGAAATTTCAGTTATATATGTGATATAATAGGAATAGTTATAAGGAAAGGGGCTGAGATGAATGATTAAACGTGAACTCTATATGAAACGTATTCGTCCATTCATTGGATCGGATCTCATTAAGGTAATGACTGGAATTCGTCGTTGTGGGAAATCCGTTATGTTAGAACTAATAAAACAGGAACTTGTAGAATCAGGTGTTAATCCAACACAGTTTATCTCCATCAACTTTGAAGACTTAAGCTATTCTCATTTACAGACAGCACAGTCTCTTCATGACGAAATTACTTGCCGTGCCAAGGAAATCGGTGGTAAAGTTTATCTTTTTTTCGATGAAATTCAAGAAGTGAAAGATTGGGAGAAGTGTATTAATTCTTTTCGTGTTTCATTGGACTGTGACATCTATATCACTGGATCAAACGCAAAACTATTATCTGGTGAACTTGCAACTTATTTAGGCGGGAGATATGTAGAGTTTGTCATCTATCCATTTTCTTTTGGAGAATTCATCGAATTATATCGTCCAATTTACCCTAATAATTCAATCCAACAATGTTTTCAAAAGTATCTCATTACTGGAGGTATGCCCTATCTTGCGAATATTCAATATGCAGATGAACCATCTAAACAATATCTTCACGACTTATTTAACTCTGTACAGCTTAAAGATATTGTGAAACGCAATAAAATACGTGATGTAGATTTACTAGAACGTATTATTGCATATGTGATTGCGAATGTAGGTACAACCTTCTCTGCAAATTCTCTTGCGAAGTTTCTCAAAAGTGAACAACGTACTGTTGCGCCAGAAACAATCCTAAACTATATCAAATATTGTTGCGATGCTTATCTGTTCTATCAAGTGAAACGAGTTGATCTACAAGGCAAACAGATACTTTCTACAAATGAAAAGTATTATATTGCAGATCATGGTATCCGTGAAGCTGTTTTTGGAGGCAATATGCGAGATATAAATTTCATTCTAGAAAATATTGTCTATCTTGAATTATTACGTCGAGGCTATAAAGTGACTGTTGGTAAAACAGGAGAAAAAGAAATTGATTTTGTATGTGATAAACATGGTGAAAAGTTGTATGTTCAGGTAACATATCTCTTAGCATCAGAAGATACAATTAAACGTGAATTTGGTGCATATGATAATATCCGAGACAATTTCCCTAAGTATGTAGTTTCTCTTGATGAATTTGATATGAGCCGAAATGGTATTAAACATCAAAATATTCGTGATTTCCTTTTAGCTGAGAAATGGACATAGTAAGAGCAAATCAATCATAGAGTAATAAACCCGTTTTGAATTATTGACAAAACAATCAAAATAACATATATTAATTCTAGTGATCGTTCTGTAGAAACTTGCGAAGCCTACAGGCAGGGGAGAGTTTATATTACTCTCCCTCTTTTTTCTTTTAAAGATATGATTCAAGTAATGCTGTCATATTCGAGCATCAAATAAAAGAAGTTTATAAAAATCCGTCAGATAGTAGTACTTCTTGATATAAATTTGTGGCGAAAAAACCACATGCTTGCGTGTGGGATGAAAGCCACATTTCACTTGATAAATACTTAGAAAAATGATATATAATCTATGTATATTAAAGTATAGAAAGTCAACAGATCATTAGTAAGAGTAACCATGATATAAACACACATACAACAAAACAACCATCACTGTAATCAGAAAAACCCTAATAATGCTGCACATATAGCGAACAATAATAACCATGCAGAACAGTGCACTCCTAATAATTCAGCATATCATTCAAGTTGTGGAAAAAAGTAATGGCACGAACAAAAAGTGACAATGTACAAATAAATATTTCCATTCCTACTGGATGGAAAACAGAACTTGAAAACCCTGCACGTATCTATTCTGTTGAGGAAGGAGAGAGTATTATATTTCTTGACTTGCTTCGTATTGAAAATATCTGATACAGTATCACATTATCAGGTATTCTAAATTCATATTTCTGGTATTAAAAGGTAATGTAGAGGAAATATTGAAACAGATATTACAGAAAATCTATTACCACATTAAGGCTCTTGTTGTGATGCCTGACCATGTACATGTCTTTGTAGATGTACCACAAACTGCTGCTCCCTGTGATGTTGTAAGGACTTTTAAAGATATAAGTGCTATTGAACTATTCAAGGCATTTCCACAATTAATATAATTCTGCAGGATACGGTATTTTATGGTCTAGAGGATATTTTGTATCTACAGTAATCAAGTATATTAAGGAGCAGAAAAATGATAACTGATAAAGAACATAAAAGACAACTTAAACAATTTCATAAGCTTTCTGACAGGCATATCCTGGCTGTAGAAACTGATATGTCTTCTTCTGATATACAAAAAGTTGTAAAGCTTTCGAATAAGATCAGAAAAGCAGGCAACGAACTTGTAGGTTTTATGAGAAAGAATTATGACCAGCTTATGCGTACAAAGAGATACCGTAAATTACTGTTTCTTTATGGTAACACTAAAGATAGGGATAAGCGCAAAACTTATGCCAAACAACTTAATGAAATGCAGAAAGCTTATAATATTACATGGGAATACTGCAGAACGTCCATGATTCCAATAGGCAAGAAATATGGCGTAGACGCTGTATTTGCTCTGACTAAAGCCGAAGATATTTGGCATGGCATGGAAAAATGTTTATATGGCAATGGTAATATCTTACATTTCTCAAAATATGGAGAACTGCCTTGTATTCGTGCGAAACAGATGAATCGTGGTATCCGCATATTCGTTAAGGATAATAAGTTACAATTCAAACTTGGCAGGATGGTATTTGGAATACAAATAAATGATAGATTCCAACAGGATGAAGTAGATGCGGTTTTATCATATCTTGCCGAATCTGAGATTTTGGATGACAGGGCTGTTAACACTCTTATTAAGGATAGCTATTGCATAGATACATACAGACCCTGCTATGCTACGCTTGTTCCCAGGATGATAAGAGGTAAATACAGAGTATATCTGCATCTTACTATCGAGGGTAAAGCAAAGCAAAAATATGATAAGCATGGCAATCCAAGACATAAGTTCGGCAAAGGTATGATAGGTGCTGATATTGGTACACAGACTGTTGCTTATACATCTGATACTGAGGTGGGATTGAAGAATCTTTCAGAGCGTGGCAACAGTATTCAGACTTCTGAGAGAAAAGAACGTCTGCTTTACCGTGCTATGGACAGGTCAAGACGTGCAACTAATCCTCAGAATTATAATGAAGATGGTACTGTTAAAAAAGGTCGCAAAACCTGGATTTATTCTAATCGTTATAAGAAATTAAAAGAAAAACATTCTGAATTATGTCGTATTAATGCTATAAATAGACAGCTTGCAATAAATGAAGACGCCAACCATTTAAGAAGTCTTGGAGATATATTTATCACAGAACCTAAAAATGCAGGCAAGCTTATGAGACGAGCTAAAGAAACTACGGTCAATAGCAAAGGCAAGTTTAATAGGAAAAAGCGTTTTGGCAGATCCATAAAGAATAGATGTCCTTCTGGGTTTCAAACTGCTGTAGAACAGAAATTCAAGGTATCAGGTGGTATATATATTGAAGTATCTAATGATTATAGAGCCTCACAGTACGACCATACTGTTGATGACTATATTAAAAAGAGATTATCTGACCGAATGTATAAGCTACAAGATGGTACAGAGGTACAACGAGACTGGTATTCATCATTCCTATTATACTGTTACGATTACAGAACCCAAGATATAGATAAAAACAAATGTATTTCTGAATTTGATAAGTGTTACAACAAAGAAAAAGCCCTAGTCGAATGGATTAAGGCTAACGAGATCAAGGTATTAAATAGCGGAATTAAGATAGCGTAAAACATATTCAGGGAGATTGATTATACTTCCTTACGAAAGTAGAAATTTACCGTTAATGTGGTCGTTGGACTGCTTGGTAATGAAAGTTCTGATTCAAATAGATTTACACTTGTAACTCCAAAGTCTGAAAATGATGTACGATTACAAGCTACACTTGGCAATCAGAACCCCACGGGCTTGCCCGTGGGAGTAGTCAGAATTGAGGTAGGAGGTGCACTATGAATATTATTCAATTTAATCAAGTTAATGGTACAACTATCGATAATATAGAAGGACAAACGCGTTTTGGATATGCAATAAGTGATTATGTTGAATTCTATGAGTTCCACAAGAATCACAAGGGTTCTATCATATCTTTCTATGATTATGAAAACAGGAAGGTTATTCAACCTTTTAAACGTCAGAAGAATGTATTATATGGAAAGCCTGTATTCATAAACAACTACTTCTATTTCTTACAAGGAGACTACAACAAAGGAATCATGACTCTCTATAAGTATTTACCAGATGAATTATTAGAAACTGTCACAGAGCTTAATATCAAGAAAATAAACACATATAACTTATGTATCATAGGTGAAGATGTGCATATTATAAGTCAGAATGAAGAGTTGGTTTGTTATTATCCGAGAAGGTTTCATTTTAAGATGGATCCACAGGAGAATGTACTCACTATTGATGACAATAAGGTGTACTTATCTAAGTGGATAGAAAATGGATGGGATGATTTCAATGATTGTGCATCAGAACACTATGAATATTATGAAAAGGTTGTTGTAAGAGATTTAAAAGGACATAAAATATCAGAAGAAAGAGGATGTCTACAGAGGCATAACGATACATGGTGGATATCATGAAAAAGATGGGTGTATTAGTTATTATATTGATGTTATTTGGTGTGTATTGTTTTAATTCTAATAAAAAGACCTTAGATCTGCCAGATACATCTAAGGTAGAATTTGGACATGTACATGGTGGTGCAATAACTACTGTCTATGAATTAAATCAAGATAAGATTTCTTCTTTGATTAAAGATATAGAAGAAAAGTCATCTTATTCAAAAGAGTCAGTAAACGATAGCCCTGATAATGTTGATTATATCAAGGTAAAGATGGATACAAAAACATATTATGTCTATGAAAGAAATGGAAAGACTTATATAGAAGAACCTTATAATGGAGTATGGAAGATTCCTTCTGACTTATATAAGACTATTAAGAATAATAAAGATAAGCTGATAGTGGAGTACGAAGATTAATATAGTTTTAGACTATATATAACTGCATATTATATGTATTTCTCAATAGTAAAAATGGTTGTTATAATACAATCACTAACCAAGGAGGAATAAGAAATGGGAAATGTACCTTTTAGATATGATTTTGTAGGAAGTTTTTTAAGACCACAGGCTCTTAAGGATGCTAAGGAAGCATTGGATAACGGAAAGTTATCTCAGGAAGATTATGATCATGTTGTAGATGAAGAAGTTGTAAAAGTAGTTAAGAAACAGAAGGAATTAGGATACCATGTGATCACTGATGGAGAATTCAGAAGAACATTCTGGCATTTAGATTTCATGTGGGGATTTGAAGGTGTTGAACATAAGAATACTGGTAATGGTGTAAGATTTAATACAGAACTTGCAGTATTGGATGATACTTATCTTGTAGGTAAGATTAAGGCAAAAGCACATCCTTTTGTGGAATACTTTAAGTTCTTAAAACAGTTCGAAGATGAAAATACAGTGGCTAAGTATACTATTCCAGCCCCTGCACAGACTTTCCAGCAGATGATTGTACCTGCTAACTTTGAAACTACAAGAAAGTTCTATGCTACAAATGAAGAATTGATTCATGATATTGGTGTGGCTTATCAGGACGTCATTAAACAGTTCTATGATGCAGGATGCCGTAATCTACAGTTAGATGACTGTACTTGGGGTGCGATTGTAGGAGATGCTGCAAAACAGAGATATGAATCTTTAGGACTTGATTTAGAAGAAGTAAAAGCTGAATTACTTGCAGTCAATAACCTTGCATTAGAAAATAAACCAGAAGACATGGTGATTACATCACATATCTGTCGTGGTAATTACCATTCTACATTCTTTGCGAAAGGTCCTTATAATTCTGTCGCTGATTATGTATTTGCGAAAGAAAATGTCGATGCTTTATATCTAGAATATGATGATGAAAGATCTGGAGGATTTGCACCTCTCGCAAAGGTATCAGAAGATAAGAAAGTTGTATTAGGTTTGATTACAACTAAAACACCTGAATTAGAAGATAAAGAAACAGTGATTAAGAGAATTCATGAAGCAGCTAAGTTTATTCCATTAGATAGACTCTATTTAAGTCCACAATGTGGATTCGCATCATGTGCGATTGGTAATAAACTCACTGAAGAACAGCAGTGGGCTAAATTAAAATTAGTCAAAGAAATTGCCGAAGAGGTATGGGGATAAGAACTTCGAAAGAAGTTCTTTTTTCATGTAAAAAAAGAAGTAAGATCACTCTTACTTCTTACATCATTGAACAGCCGCCTCTATTGCCACCACGTTTATCATCTACTTCATAGTGGGCATTGAATTCTCTGTTGATTTCATCTAGTTCTTTTAAGCCATCAATATACGCATCATACATAGAAATGATTCCCTGTGAACAACCATCACATAAACCATCTACTATACCTAAGGCATCATTCACAATTTGTTCTCTCTGTTCTCTTGTTGTATTCTTGATTAGAATATCTTCTTTGATCATAGTAACCTCCTGTATTGTCCTTTGTCCTTATTTTTAAATCTGATTGCATTCACAGGACAATGATGTAAACATCTTAAACACATCATACACTGTTCTTTTCTAAATGTCACATGGTCTTTGATTTCTATCGCCTGTTCGGGACATTCTTTTGCACATAAGCCACAATGAATACAGGATTCATCAATGGTTAAGTTGTTTGTTTTTCTTATCTGCTTATATTGAAACGAACAGGCCTTATTAATAAGAACTGGTACTGTTCCTTTCAAGTAGTCCCCTATTCTTCTTTCCTTGATTGTAGTGATGATTTCTTCTATTTGAGGATCTATTTGAGATTCTACCTTTTCATTTTTAGATGCATCATACATAGGAATATACGTATCCACCATTTTCACACCATACATCGCATAAAAGCCTGTGCCTTTCTTCTGCATGATACTATTCGCTTCTTTACCTATATTCCCTGGTTTACCACCATAAGTCACGACAAGATAAAAATAAGACTTAGGAGAAACAGAGAGTCTTTCTAAAAAATCCTTCACAATATCAGGTAAACCAAAGAAATAAACAGGTGTGACAATACCTATTATTTCATCCTGTTTAATGCTTTGAGCTGATTCAATAGATTGCATAGTATCCTGTAGGGACTTTGAAAGTACTTCTGCTACATAATGGCTATTTCCTGTTCCACTAAAATAATAAATCATTGCATTACTCCTTTGAAAAAAGGAAACGCATTGCGTTTCCTTATGGTCTCATTCCTAATCCACCTTCAAGAGTGATTGTTTCACCAGTCATATATTTGAAGTCTGGAGAAGTTAATTGTACAACAACACGTCCGATTTCTTTTTCATTGTCACCAAAATGTCCCATAGGTGGTGTATGAACATTGGCCTTGAATGCTTCTGGATAAGCTTTTTCAAACTTTTCAAGCTGAGCAGTCCAAGCAAGTGGGCATACAACGTTTACGTTGATACCATCTGCAGCCCATTCAGTCGCAGCAACACGTGTTAAACCACGGATACCTTCTTTTGCAGCAGCATAAGAGCACTGACCTTTGTTTCCAAATAATCCAGCACCCGATGCAAAGTTGATGACTGAACCTTTTGTTTCTTTTAAGTATGGATAACATGCTTTCATATAATAGAATGCTGCATATAATCCTGAATACATAGCTAAATCAAACTGTTCTGTAGTATGTTCTGCAAGAGATACACCAGATGCACTTGCCTGTGCATTATTGACTAATGCATCAATATGACCGAACTTTTCAATTGCCTTTTCAACAACTGCTTTTACTACTGCTTCATTATCAGCACCTGCATTCACATCAGCCTGTACTGGAAGAACTTCTACATTATAAAGTCTTTCAATTTCTTCTTTTGCATCTTCTAGTTTCTTTAGGTTACGTCCAGTAATGACAATATTTGCCCCTTCTTTCGCAAATGCTGTTACGATACCATAACCAATTGAACCACATGTACCATCTTCAAGTACAGCACGTCCACCACCAGTCACAATGACAGTCTTACCTTCTAAAAATCCCATATTATTTACCTTCTTTCTTTTTAATTTAAAAGCGTTAATGTAATTATACATGAATCAATCATAAATGTGTCAAAATATGATACATATTAATTAATTCCTTTATCTATTTCATTCTTATTAGGAATACTGAACATTTCATTACTGATGATATTTTCAGGATCATCCACACCTTGATTCAACAACATGATCAGTGATACCCAGACAAAGATATCATAAGGGTTGAAATACTTATTCTTTTCTAAGAAACGGAGCTTTGACTGCGCAAAGTTTACGATGTTATCTCTATTTTCTATAATGAATTCATCGAGTTCATGAACATACATATAGCCTAGATTATGGAATCTTTTTACAACTCTTAATTCAGATATAATATAAGGCTCTTCTTTAATTGATACATTGAATTGTTCACAGATGATCTGTGTTAATTCACTCATAATAGGAGAATCATGGTAATAAGTCATGAGAGAGTTATAGTTCAAGTCTGTCTTTAATACCTTCTCTATATGATCAATACCCCTATTGTATTCTTCTATATCATCTCTTATATTCACAAATTCTTCATCTAGTATTTCTAGAGTCGCACTGAGTCTTGTGAGTCTTCTACGAATATCCTTAGGAATTTCATATTGTGACTTATAACCTAGACCATGTTCTACTTCAGCCCAAGAATGCTGGAGAATAGTTCTAATTTGTATTTCAAAGACAATATGACGATAATCTGAATACTCTATCATATTCAGTCTCGCTTCATTATATTTAACTAATAAATGAAGAGAGTTATAACCGAAATCAATACGGTCATCATAGTTCTTCTTTCTCTTATCATTGTATTCCACAATATCAAAGTTCTGTTTAATCAACTTATAAATGACATCAATATCTGATTCAAACAATGTAATAATACGGCATGCAACGATATCTGTAATATCATTCACATCCTTATACTTATGTTTTAAACAGATTTTACGTCTTAATGCATCTTCTGTTTTAATACGTATCGCAAAATTAGAAATCTTTATATTATTCTTTGTAATGATATTATCAATAATATCTGTAATATCATGTTTTAACGAACGATAGAGACTTTGATTGTCATAATATTGTTGGATGATATGATTTTCAATTCTTTTATCCATCTTTTACACCTCTTGTTTATCATACATATGATACATTAACTTAATGTGAAGAAAAAGCGAAAGATTAATTCTTTCGCTTTTGATAGTTTCTTAAGTAATATATACCAGCCACACCCGCAATAATAAATACTATAGATGTGAGTTGGGCCATACGGATAGGACCTAACATAAGTGAGTCTGTACGTAATCCTTCCACAAAGAATCTCACAATACCATAACCGATAAAATAAGAGAAGAACTGTTCACCTGTACATTGTGCTTTCTTCTTAACTACAAGAATAATCACAAGAAAAACAATCAAGTTCCCTACTGATTCATAAAGGAATGTAGGATGATGATACGCCCCCTCAATATACATATTGTTGATGATAAATTGAGGAAGATGTAATAACTTGAGGAAGTTTAATGAAACCGCTGAACCAAATGCTTCATGATTAAAGAAGTTTCCCCAGCGACCACAAGCCTGCGCAATCAATACACCTGGCATAATTGCATCTCCTGCCACAAAGAAAGGGATATCCTTCTTTTTAAAAAAGTAATAGCTATAAATGAGCGCAGCTATGATTCCACCCTGTATCGCAAGTCCACCATGCCATATCGCAATAATTTCTTCAGGATGAGATGCATAGAGTTCTTTCCACATGAAGATGACATACCAGATACGGGCACCAATGATCCCTGTCATGAGTACTCCAAAGAAGTAATCGGATAAAATTTCAGAACTATAGCCTAATTTCTTAAAATTATACTGACCTAGCAGATAGGCAATAAATGCACCAATAATGATACATACTGCATACATATGAATCTGCAGACCACCGATTTTAAGAAATATATTATATTCTGGAAAGAATTGCATAACTTACACCTGCTTACTTTTAATGTTTTCAAGGATTCTATTCACGAATTCTTTACTTGAATCAAATCCAGAATCCTTAAGCTGCATATTCATAACAGCTGCTTCAATAATAACTGACATAGAACGTCCGCCAGTCACTGGTACAACGATCTTAGGAATAGGAACTGAAAGAATATCTTCAGTTACATCATCTTCTTCTACTCCAATACGTCTATATTCACGAGATGGTAACCATCTTTCTAACTGAATAATAAGGTCTACCTTTTCTTTTGGAAGAACACTGGCAGCCCCAAACATCTTAGAGGCATCAATAACACCAATACCACGGATTTCTAGTAAGTTCTTTAAGACAGTCGGTGCTTTCCCAATAATAGACTGACCAATATGGTAAAGTTCTACGGCATCATCCGCAATCAGCTGATGTCCTCTCTTAATAAGTTCAAGGGCGATTTCGGATTTACCAATACCACTATCCCCTTTGATAATGACACCTTTACCATAAATATTTAAGAATACACCATGAATCTGTGTTTCTGGTGCTAAGAGTTCGTCTAACTTACCCATTAAGTTAATAGATACTCTTCCTGTTGCCATTTCTGTTTCAAAGATTGGGAAGTTTCTCTTACATGCAATATTTTTTAGAATCTCTGGTGCTTCATATCCCTTCGCAATAATAATACAAGGTGTTTCGTCATTCACAAGTTTAGAGAAGCATGCTAGCTGACTCTCTTTTGTCATTTCTCTAATAAATATATTTTCTTTATCACCTAATAGAATAATTCTTCTAAAATCACTATGTTTAAAGAAACCTGCAAGCTCAAATCCAGGACGATTGATTTCTGCGACAAATACTTCTCTTTCTAAAGATTCTTCATCTCCAGATACACGTTTATAGGCTGGATTATTCATCAAGTCTTTTAGTTTTACGGACTTTCCCATAAAATACCTCCTTACAATAGGTTCTTAAGAAAGCGTCCTGTATGGCTCTTTTCACACTTTGCCACCTTTTCAGGGGTGCCTTCCACGACTATTGTACCACCATTGTCGCCGCCTTCCAATCCTAAATCGATGATGTGATCTGCAACCTTAATCACATCTAAATTATGTTCAATAACTAAGACTGTATCACCATTATCCACAATCTTCTGTAATACACCAATCAATCTATTCACATCATCACTATGTAACCCTGTTGTTGGTTCATCAAGAATATAGAGTGTTTTACCTGTTGAACGTTTTTGTAACTCAGATGCAAGCTTCACTCTTTGTGCTTCACCACCAGAAAGTGTTGTCGCACTTTGGCCAAGTTTAATATAACCAAGACCCACATCATAAAGTGCTTTAAGTTTAGTATAAATACGAGGAAGATTTTCAAAGAAAGTAAGTGATTCTTCTACAGTCATTTCTAATACATCATAGATGTTCTTATCCTTATAAGTCACCTGTAATGTTTCTTCATTATAACGATGTCCATGACATTCTTCACAAGGTACATAAACATCTGGAAGGAAGTTCATAGAGATACGTTTTACACCATCTCCTTGACATGCTTCACAACGTCCACCCTTCACATTAAATGAGAAACGTCCTTTATCATATCCACGTATTTTAGCTTCTGGTGTTTTCGCAAATAAATCACGAATATCATCAAAGACACCTGTATAAGTCACAGGATTAGAACGTGGTGTACGACCAATTGGTTCCTGTGATACTTCAATAACTTTATCAATATTCTCTATACCACGTATTTCTTTATGTTTACCTGGTAATTCACGTGAACGATAAACCTTAGCACGTAGTGCTTTACATAAAATATCATTCACTAATGTAGATTTACCTGAACCAGATACACCTGTTACCGCAATAAACTTACCAAGCGGAAATTTCACATTAATATTCTTCAGGTTATGTTCCTTAGCACCACGTACTTCTAGATAAAGACCATTTCCTTTATGTCTTGTTTTTGGTACATCAATCTTCTTTCTGCCCGATAAATAATCACCAGTAATAGAATTTTCATTGGCCGCTACTTCTTCAGGTGTACCATAGGCAATCACCTGTCCACCATGAATACCTGCACCAGGACCAATATCCACAATATAATCAGAAGCACGCATTGTATCTTCATCATGTTCTACGACAAGCACACTATTTCCTAGATCACGCATTTCCTGTAGTGTATGAATGAGTTTCTCATTGTCTCTTTGATGAAGTCCAATAGAAGGTTCATCTAATACATAAAGAACACCTGTTAAGCGTGAACCAATTTGAGTTGCTAGACGAATACGCTGAGCTTCACCACCAGACAGGCCTCCTGCACGTCTAGAAAGTGTTAAATAGCCTAATCCTACTTCATTCAAGAATGTAAGTCTGTCATGAATTTCTTTTAAGATTAAATGGGCAATCTTTTCTTCCATTTCTGATAGTTTAAGATTTTCCACAAATTCTAAAGCTTTCTCAATAGAAAGATTAGTGAATTCAATAATATTCAACCCACCAACTTGTACACTTAAAACCATTTCATTCAATCTTGCACCATGACATGTAGGACAGGTATGTTCAGCCATAAATGACGCATACCATTCTTTAGACCATTTAGAAGATGTTTCTTCATAACGTCTTTGAATAAGTGTAACGACACCTTCAATATAGTTTGTTGTACGAGAAACATTACCCGAAGAAGAGACAATTGTATAAGTAATAGGTTCATGAGAACCAGTAAAGATAATATCTCTTTCTTCTTCATCAAAATCCTTTAAAGGCTTATCTAAATCAATATGATAATACTCACATAGTTTTAAGAAACGCTGCCATTCAATACGATCAGTCCCTACTGCTGTTTTGAAATAACGTATACCACCCTCATTAATACTCAAGTTCCAGTCAGGTACTAATAAGTCTAGATCCACTTCTTCTTTAATACCTAAACCTTTACAATCAGGACAAGCACCTAATGGGTTATTAAAAGAGAACAAACGTGGTTCTAGCTTAGGAACAGAGAAGCCACAAATAGGACAAGCATAGTTAGAAGAGAAAAGCTTTTCTGTACCCTGAGTCAAATTCTCTACAATAGCTTCACCATCGGTTAGTTTTAAAGCTGTTTCTAAGGATTCAATGAGACGTGTACGATAGCCTTCTTTTTTCTTAATACGATCGACAATGACATCGATGGTATGCTTTTTATTTTTTTCTAGAGTAATGTCTTCATCAAGAGTATACATATTTCCATCTACCTTGACTCTGACATAGCCTTCTTTTCTTAATTTATCAAAGAGATCTTTATGTGTTCCCTTTTGATTCATAGCCATACGTGCAAGAATCTGAAGCTTATCTCCATCATCATATGTATCCACAATATCACCCATCTGTTTTAAAGTCTGGGCTTCTATCTTAATCCCATGATGAGGACAATAAGCATGTCCTACACGAGCATATAATAAACGTAAATAATCATAAATTTCTGTTACTGTACCAACAGTAGAACGGGGATTATTCGATGTTGTTTTCTGATCAATCGCAATAGCGGGTGATAACCCTTCTATTGAATCTACATCAGGTTTTTCCATTCCACCTAAGAACTGTCTTGCATAAGAATTCAATGACTCTACATAACGTCTCTGACCTTCTGCATAGATTGTATCAAACGCAAGAGATGTCTTCCCACTTCCTGATAAACCTGTCATAATCACAAGTTTATTTTTAGGAATATCTATATTCACATTTTTGAGGTTATTGACACGTGCACCCCTCACTGCAATGACATCCTGTTTCATTCTTCAACCTCCTTATAATCACTTCTTTATTTAAACCCTGTAATTGGTAATCATAGGCTAGAGAAAGGATTTTAGAATAATCCTGATGATTCTCAAATCCTTCATTTATTAAATCTTTACCTGTCACAATAGGAACAGGTGCATGATCACCACACATAGAGATCATTTCTTCTACATAAGCATTCAATTCATTGATAGAAGCACTTGTAACCATACCTCTACCTAACTTATCACATCTTGCAAGATAGAGAAGATCCTTTAAAGGTGCTTTCTGATCAATGGCTTTTAAGAAGCGTAAGAATTTAATCTTTCTTGCATGATTACGAGAAAATGTAGGTAATACCATATGATATTGAATCATGGTATAAATATATCTTTTCTGTTTATGAGAGAGAATCAGATCCACCTTTTCATCAAAGAGGGCGGCACCTTCTTCTGCATGACCATAAGCATGTCCTTCTGGTGTTGTTACAAGTGGTTTACCTATATCATGTAATAAAGCACTCCACATAAACCATAACGGTTCACTTGTATGATGTTTACATAATGCTGCTAAATCAGTTACCAGCATAGTATGATTCCAGACACTGCCTTCTGGATGATAGTCTGTTCTTTGATGAGTTGTATCTAAGTCCTGTAAGTAGAACGGAAGGCCATGAATATCTCTTAAGAAATTGAGTCCCTGTGAAGGATATAATCCCATCAATATCTTACAGTATTCTGTATAAATACGTTCTGTGCTGAGCGTATCTAATCCCCCTTCTTCTACGATAGATTGACATAGATTTTTTGTATCTGGATCCATCTTAAAGCCATAACGTGACATGAAGGACGCGCCTCTTAGTACACGTAATGGATCTTCTGAGAAATGATTCCCATTTGTTGCACGAAGAATACCATTCTTTAAATCCTTCTGGCCTGAATAGAAATCAATGACTGTTCCTGTTTCTATATCATATAACATACTATTAATCGTAAAATCTCTTCTTGCACAAGCTTTTTCTAAAGGAAGATCAGGATCCACAATCACATTAAAGTCCTGATGCTTGAGTCCTGTTTTTTCTTCTATTCTTGGTAAGGCGAATTCATAGCCTTCAAGAGTAGACAAATGAACCACCGCAAATGCAGCACCCATGACCTGTACTGTTCCAAAAGGTGACAATACTTCCTTTAAAGCCGCAAAAGAGAGATGATGTACTTCTACATCAATATCTTTAGATTTTCTTTTTAAAAGAAAATCTCGTACACATCCTCCTACTAGATATACATGTCCTCCTGCCTGTTTAATTGCCTCAAAGACATCTAATGCGAGAGGTGTGAGACTAAATTTACTTTCCATCTTTAATCTCCTCTATCATATCTCGAAGTTCCATAGCACGTTCAAAGTCAAGCACCTTCGCTGCTTCTTTCATCTGTCTTTCTAATTCCTCAAGAAGAACCTTCTTATCCTTCTTAGGTGCTTTACGACCTTTCTTGACAAGCTTCTGTGCTTCATCAATGACTTCCTGACCATGGATAGCTTCTCTAATTTCTTTCTTAATTGTGGTTGGAGTAATACCATGAGCCTTATTATAAGCTTCCTGTATTTCTCTACGACGACTTGTTTCATCAATGGCATGCTGCATAGAATCAGTGATACGATCTGCATACATAATAACATGCCCATCCGCATTTCTTGCCGCACGACCAATTGTCTGGATCAACGAACGTTCACTTCTTAAGAAACCTTCCTTATCTGCATCTAAGATACATACAAGAGAGACTTCTGGAAGGTCTAAACCTTCTCTTAATAAGTTGATACCAATCAAAACATCATATTTACCCAAACGTAAATCTCTTAATATTTCTGTACGTTCTAATGTTTTTGTTTCTGAATGAAGATAAGCGACCTTTAAACCAAATTCCTTGAGATAATCAGTTAAATCCTCAGCCATTCTCTTTGTAAGAGTCGTAATAAGTACACGTTCATTTCTTTCTATACGTAACTGTATTTCACTAATAATATCATCAATCTGATCTTCAATTGGACGTACTTCAATAATAGGATCTAATAATCCTGTCGGACGAATAATCTGTTCAACATATTCACCATGTACACCTTCTAACTCATAATCACCTGGTGTAGCAGATACAAATATTGCCTGGGGAATGAGTTTTTCAAACTCTTCAAAACGAAGTGGTCTATTGTCCAATGCACTTGGTAAACGGAAACCATATTCCACTAATGTTTCTTTACGACTTCTATCTCCATTAAACATACCTCTGATCTGCGGAAGCATAACATGAGATTCATCGACAATAAGCAAGAAATCATCCGGGAAATAATCTATTAAACAATAAGGTCTTTCTCCTGGCTTTCTTCCATCAATATGACGTGAATAGTTTTCAATACCTGGACAGATACCTACTTCTCTCAACATTTCAATATCATGTCTTGTACGGTTATCGATTCTTTCATATTCAAGTGGTTTTGCGACATCCTGGTAATACTGTAGTCGGTCTTTTAATTCTTCTTCGATCGTATCACAGGCATGAAGCATCTTTTCTCTGCTGGTAATATATTCTTCAGCTGGATAAATCGTATATGTATTATAAGAGGCCTGAACATGACCCGTCAAAGGATCAACTTCTGTAATACGATCGACTTCATCACCAAATAATTCAATACGTATAATATAAGATTCAGTATGACCTGGTACTATTTCAATAACATCACCACGTACTCTAAAAGTACCTTTGACCTGGTCCATATCATTTCTAGTATATTGTCTATCTACTAAGAATGTGAGTAACTCACGTCGATCAATTTCCTGACCCACACGTAAAGAGAAAATCATTTCTTGATAACTCTGTGGATTACCTAAACCATAAATAGCGGCCACAGATGCAACAACAATCGTATCTTTTCTTTCTAATAAAGAATTCATAGCAGCCGCTCTCAGCATCTCTATTTCTTCATTTGTTTGTGATTCTTTATCAATATATGTATCACTCTTAGGAATATAGGCTTCTGGCTGATAGAAATCGAAGTTTGAAATAAAGTATTCGACACGGTTTTCTGGAAAGAATTCCTTTAATTCGCTATATAGCTGTCCAGCTAATGTTTTATTGTGTGATAGTACAAGAGTCGGTTTATTCACCTGTGCAATCACATTCGCAAAGGTAAATGTCTTACCAGTCCCTGTACCACCTAATAAGACCTGTGTCTTTTTACCTTCATGAATTCCTTTCACAAGTTCTTTAATGGCTTCTGGCTGATCTCCCATTGGTTTAAATTTTGATACAAGTTTGTAAGACATATAATCCCTTCTTTCTATATTAAAGTAAGTACTTTCTGTAATGTATTGTCATATTCCTTATGACTTAATCTTTCTGCAAGTACACTCACCATACATTCCTGATCACTATATTCTAATACACCATCTACAGTTAAACCATGATCCTGTTCAAAACGTTTAAGTGCATCACTTACACCCTGTGAAAAATAACCATCTGTACGACCTGGATTATAACCAAGTACTTCTAATAATCTTTCCATAACAATAATAGAATTATTCACATTATCCACATAATACTTATCACTATAATAAGTGAAATAAGCAGATAAGAGAGACTGATCCTCTACTGTCACATCAGGAGTCCATCCCTTCTTATTAATATTCACACCCTTAGGTGTATACCACTTTGCATAAGTATATTTCAATACAGAACCATCCGATAAGTTCGTCTGTGCCTGGATAGTCCCTTTACCATAAGATTGCTGTCCAATAAGTTTATATCCCTGTATTTCTTTAAATGTACCGGCACATAATTCTGATGCACTGGCTGTTCCACCATTCATTAAAATATAACCATTAGAAAATGCATAATGTGTCTTTGTATTATCCTTATATGTTTCAGTCTGACCCTTTTTATTCTTAACAGTAAAGAGTGTTTCACCCTTCTCATTAAATAAAGAAAGTAGATCTCTAGCGGCAGTAATATAACCCCCACCATTTCCTCTTAAGTCTAGAATAATATCTGTGACATTCTGTTTCTTAAACTCTTTTAACGCTGTTTCTACGTGCTGTGCAGTTGTATCTCCAAAAGTAGAAATATTCACATAACCATATGTTTTATTATTTTTAGTTCCTACATAATAAGTGACATCAGAACTGAAGTTCTTACGTACTGCTTTCACATTCAAAGTCTGTTTAAGTCTTTTTACCTTTAAAGAAACTTCTGTCCCTTCATTTCCTTTAATATGTTCCTGCATTTCTGTACTTGTCAAACCAGTGAGTGATTTATTATCAGCATCAGTAATAATATCTCCTGCCTTAAGACCTGCTTTTTCTGCACTGCTTCCTTCTATAATACCAGTCAATAAAGCACCACTATGAACTGGAGAGAAATAAACACCAATACCACTATAGCTGCCATTGATATCACTATTAAATTCTTTATTTTCCTGAGAAGACATAAAAGAGGAATGTGAGTCTCCCAGACCATCTACTAACCCTTGAATCATACGATCCTGAATAGATGTTTTAGAATCTGTTGTATCTAACCAGTTATTATTTAATAAATCTACCACTTCATCGACTAATGTAAGATTTGTTTTCTCATTCGCATTTGCATTACTATTATGGAATACTATATAACCACTACCAAAACCAAGGGCTAAACATAGCACCCCTATTACTATGTATTTGATTAATAAACTTTTCTTTCTTTTATTTAGTTCCACGTTCAAGTCACCTCGTTCCATTATTTTATCATAACATTGATGTTTTGAGTAGAAACTTGACCAAAAAGAAAAGATCCCTATACAGGGATCTTCCATTATTTAATTCAGATCTGATTAAGCTAATTCTGAGAAATACTTGATTGTCTTAACCATGTTAGAAGTGAATGAGTTTTCATTGTCGTACCAAGATACAACCTGAACTTCACTATTTCCATCAGGTAAAGCGTTAACCATAGTCTGAGTTGCGTCAAATAATGAACCGTAAGTCATTCCAACGATGTCAGAAGATACGATTTCGTCTTCATTGTAACCGAATGAATCAGTTGCAGCAGCCTTCATAGCAGCGTTAACTTCATCAACAGTAACAGTACCCTTAACAACAGCTGTTAAAACTGTAGTTGATCCAGTTGGAACTGGTACACGAACTGCAGAACCGATTAATTTACCATTTAATTCTGGGATAACTAAACCGATAGCTTTTGCAGCACCAGTAGATGTTGGTACGATGTTTACTGCAGCAGCTCTAGATCTTCTTAAGTTACCTTTTCTCTGTGGTCCATCAAGAAGCATCTGGTCACCAGTGTAACCATGAACTGTTAACATGATACCACCCTGGATTTCTGCTAACTTGTTTAATGCATTAGCCATTGGAGCTAAGCAGTTTGTAGTACAAGAAGCTGCAGAGATAACCTTATCTTCTGCTGTTAATGTTTCGTTGTTTACGTTGAATACGATAGTCTTAAGATCGCTTCCAGCTGGAGCTGAAATAACAACCTTCTTAGCACCTGCAGCTATATGAGCTTCAGCTTTTGCTTTTGAAGTGTAGAAACCAGTACATTCAAGTACTACGTCTACGTCTAATTCACCCCAAGGTAATTTAGAAGCATCTGGTTCTTTATAGATAGTGATCTTCTTACCGTTAACTGTGATGTAATCTTCTCCTGCTTCTACTGTATCAGCATGAGCATATTTACCCTGTGAAGAATCATACTTTAATAAGTAAGCTAACATTTTAGGTGAAGTTAAATCGTTGATAGCTACTACTTCATAACCTTCTGCATCAAACATCTGTCTGAATGCTAAACGACCAATACGGCCAAATCCATTAATTGCAACTTTTACTGCCATAATATGACATTCCTCCTTAAATAATTTCTATTTGTATTATAATCCAGCACTTAACTAAAATCAACTATTTCACAAGGATTTATGTAAAGGTAAACCCTTTCATCTCAACTTTTTTTAGTGTTCAGAATAAAATACAAAAATGAAGCATAAGCATGTAAAAAGTATGTTGATTTAACGTAGATAGAGTGAGAAAAAACTTAATCATCCAGATGCTGTTCTTTCCATTTTTCACTACCTTCCATTGGATTGTCTAGGTAGAAATCCCATTTTTTTATTTGTTCTTTTGCTTCTTCCACTGTACACGAATCATCATTAAACATACTATCTAAATCATACTTGTACAAATTCTGATGATCATAATCTAGACAACGCAACACCTTATCTGAAAATAATAATTCCTCCCATAGTAATTCTCTGAGATCTTCTTTTTCTTCTAACAGTTCTGGGAATATATATTTTTGTACATCACCTAATACGTCCACCATAAGAATTATAAAAATGAACACACATGATACTCCCAAAATAATTAATCCATATATGAGGACATATCCACATACTGCCCCGATATAGAGTAAGTTTTCTCCTTTCTTCTTCAAATCATTGAGTATCCAATCACAAACAATTGCACCTAGGACAATGATACAAAAGGCAATAAGGATTCTGAGCACACTACCTGTTTTAAATTGTGATACGATCCAATTTCCAATAAGACCATAATATAGAAAATATCTCATTTTCATCCCTCCTCACCCAATAATGCATCTCCTTAAAAAATTCCCAAAAAAAAGAATAAGGATTTCTCCTTATTCTTCACCATAGTTATCTTCAACTAAGCCTTCGTCTTCTTCTTCAGTGCTTTCTTCTGATTCATCTTCATTGTAGATATCATTCATATCGATATGCACTTCTTCGAATCTATGTCTTGTTCTAAGATCCCATTTGTTTTCACCAATAGTAATCATACGACCATCTAAGATCATATTTGTATAGAATAATGATTCGTTATCATCTTTCTGTTCTTCATCGAATTCTTTCTTTTCAGCAACTTCTTTCCAAATATCATAGAAACTCATTGCTCCTGCTGATTTAGTAAGAATTTCAAATGCGATATTAACCATTGACTCTTGTCTGTAATCCATAGTAGCCTCCTACATCTTTTCTGGTGCATGGACACCAATTAAGTTTAATGCGTTCGCAATTGTAATACGTGTTGCTTCTACAAGTGCTAAACGCTGAGATGATAATTCTTTGTTTTCTTCATCGATTACATGACAGTCACCATAGAATGAATGGAATAACTGAGCTAATCTCTGAATATAGTTTGCAATCTTATGAGGTGCTCTTGTACGAGCTGCATCATTGATTGTGTTTTTGAATTCATTAATGTGTTTTAATAATTCAATTTCTTTTGGGTTATTAATCAATTCAAAGTGATCTGCAGGTTCAATATTCTTTTCTGCTGCTGATCTCATGATTGAACACATTCTTGCATGTGCATACTGTGCATAGTATACAGGGTTTTCATTTGACTGTGATTTTGCAAGACCTAAGTCAAAATCAAATGGTGTGTTTGCTGCTTTCGCTACAAAGAAATAACGAGTTGCATCTACACCAATATCATCAATAAGGTCACGAATAGTAACAGCGTTACCAGTACGTTTACTCATCTTAACAACTTCACCGTTTTCAACCATTCTTACCATCTGTAAGATATCGATATTCAACTGATCGGCATTATAACCTAAAGCCTGGATAGCTGCTTTCATACGGTTGATATAACCATGGTGGTCAGCACCAAGTAAGTCAACTAAATAATCATAACCTCTATTCAACTTACTTAAGTGATATGCGATATCTGGTGTAAAGTATGTATAGCTTCCATCCGTTTTAATAAGAACACGGTCCTTATCATCACCAAAGTCAGTTGTTCTAAACCATAAGGCTCCATCCTGTTCATATGTATAGCCTTTTTCTTTTAACTTATTGATTGCAGGTTCAATCTTATTACCTTCATATAAAGAAGTTTCAGAGAACCATACATCAAATGATACACGGAATTCCTTTAAGATATCTTTAATCTTCTGTAATTCATGTTCAGTACCCACCTTACGGAAATAAGCAATGGCTTCTTCTTCAGTTAACTGAGTTAAAGCATCTCCTTCTTTTTCCTTGATACTCTTTGCAATATCAATGACATCCTGTCCCATATATCCATCTTCAGGAATTGGACGTTCGATATCAAATAATGCAAGATAACGGCTATAGAGAGATAATGCAAGGTTAGTAATCTGCTTACCGGCATCATTAATATAATATTCTCTTGTTACATCATAACCTGCTTTAGTCATGATACGGCAAATAGAATCACCTACTGCAGCACCCTTTGCATGACCTAAGTGTAAGTCTCCTGTAGGGTTTGCAGAAACGAATTCTACGTTATATTTCTTTCCTTCACCGAAGTGAGTCTGTCCATAATTATCCTTTTCTGAAAGTACTTCAGCAATTACTGAAGTAAGCGCATCATTTTTCATAAAGAAGTTAATGAAACCAGGCCCAGCAATTTCTACTTTTTCTACATGTGCTGCTTCCTGATCAAGTGAATCAACAATGGCTGTCGCAATTTCACGAGGATTCTTATGGAGTGTTCTTGTCAGCTGCATCGCAATGTTCGTAGAATAATCACCATGAGTAGAATCCTTAGGAATCTCAATCATGATATTTTCAGGGGTGATATCTACTGCTTCAAAGCACTTATTAACAGACTGACCAATGGCGATTTTTAGTGAGTTTTCAAGCTTATTTTCAGCCATCTTGTATTCCTCCTTTTTTATTTCATACTCTAAATAATGTATCACAAAATGTTGGACTGTCAAGAATTTTATAGAAGTGGAGAGAATAATCTCAATAATCCTTCTACGAGTCCTTTAAAATGACGGCTATCATCTATTTTTACAGGTGCACAAATTTCATTCATCTCTCTAAAATCTCTCTTAATCGCAGATAAACATTCTGCTTCATATAATAAGACATTACATTCAAAATGGAGATAAAGAGAACGATAATCAAAATTAATTGTCCCTACTGTCGCTGCTTTCCCATCTACTAACATGACTTTTGCATGTAAGAAACCTGGTAAGTATTCATACACCTCAATACCTGCACGAATGAGACCATAATAATAAGAACGTGTGACTCTAAAGACAAGTTTCTTATCTGGTACATGAGGGACATATAATCTGATCTTAACACCATTCTTCGAAGCCAGACACAATGCCTTCAACATGACATCATCAATAATAAAGTAAGGTGTCATAATATCGATACTTCTAGATGCATGTGTAATCATATTTAAATAAACAGATTCTCCTACCCCTTCATCATCGAGTGGATCATCTCCATAAGGTAATACATAACCTGTATTCTTAAATGATTCAGGATGGTAGGTATGGGGTTTAAATTGTTCTATATCTTCTCCATGATATTCCTTATGATAGGCATAGAATGTAGAAAGGAACATAGATGTCAATGACCACACTGCTTCTCCCTCTAAACGAATACCTGTATCCTTCCAATGTCCAAAACGCATTTTACAGTTGATATACTCATCAGCCAAGTTAAACCCTCCAGAATAACCAATATAACCATCAATTACACAGATCTTACGATGGTCTCTGTGGTTCTGACTTAAAGAGAAGACTGGAATAAAACGATTGAACATCACTGTTTTAATACCTGCTTCTTCTAGCTTCTTCGCAAAGTGAAGAGGTACAGTTGTAAAGGAACCGAAGTCATCAAAGATAAAACGAACATCGACACCTTCCTTGACCTTCTGTTTTAAAATACCGATGATAGTATCAAACATAAGACCTTTAGACACAATAAAGTATTCCATAAAGATAAAATGTTTTGCATGTAGAAGATCTTTAATCATATCCTGGTAATTATAATCACTTAATGAATAATATTTACATTCTGTATGATTATAGATAGGGAATGATTGTCTGTTGAGATAATCTAAAGAAATAATCTTCCTATTAATAATCTGGTTTCTAATAACTGGATCCTGTTGTCTTGTTTGATTGAAATATTGTACTTCTGGCTGAATCTTTTTCTTTAACCAGCGTGAAGGTCTCTTATTACCTAATAAAAGATAGAGTAGCCCACCCACATTTGGTAACAGCATGATAAAGAAGATCCATGTCATCTTATAGTTTGTATTCTCATCTTTACTAATTAAATAAAAGATCATAAATGCGGAAAGTGAGATAAATAAGAAACGAACCACACCATTAAAGTCTGTGAGTATTGATGCAAAGTATAGAAGATAAATAGCCTGAATGCAGATAAGCGCAATATAGATCACAAACGGACTCAATAAGAACTGCATAAAACGATAAAGATATTCAAAAAACAATGCTGTAAAACGTTTTATATGTTTCATGAAGGCATTCCTTCTTCATCTATATCAGAATAATGCACCATCATATAAGCTTTTGTTACAAGATGTTCTTGATCATAGAGCTCATAAATGAACTTCATTGTGCCTTCTCTATATTCTAAAGAAACCACATTTGTATGAAGTTCTACAATACCATAGGGTAATGTATATTTATTCGGTACACGCATATCCTTATTAAAATGTAATACAGATTGATCATTCACAAGATGAACATGTGTTTGATCATATTGAATACGAATAGGTTTTCCATCTACTTCAAAAGAGATATAATGAATCCCTTTGGCTTCATAATGATCCCCAACCTCTGTATATTTTACTTTTTCTTTTACTGGACCATTCACCAATAAACATTCATAAGAAATTCTTTTTTTCATCATTCTACCTCCTTAATTATATAGTAACCCTCTGTACGATACCCATTTTCTAAGTAAAAATCAAGAGATTGTGAATAAGGAACGATCTTCACTGCATGGATATGTTGTTTCTTGAAGAAATCCTCTATGGCACCTAATACTTCTTTCTCATAGAATTCTCTACGATCATCAGGAAGTAATACAATATTTTTCACACTATTATCAATAATATGTGCACATCCAATAACGTGATCTTCTTGATAGAACTCTAAGAACAATCCTTCTTGAGACCATTCTTTAGAAGTCTGTTCAAGGATATAGTGTGTTCCCTGAGCATCCATATAATTATTAAAATATTGATATCTAAAAGAAGAACGTCGAATCACTTGTCTTGTAGAAAAGATCTTCTGATCTTGTTTGGCTTTACCTAATAATATAGCCTGTACAATTTCTGATTCTTCTGGTAGAGAACTGATTGTTCCATCTTCTTTAAGAATCTCTACTTCATTTGCATGTCTGACCTTCATACGCTTATAAGGCACCTGATTCATAATCGCATCACTTGTGACATAATAGCGAGGATCTAATCCTTCTTCTATACATATCTTTCGTGTATTTTCATAATCTTCATCACCTTTAAGTGTACGATATTTAAATAATTTTCTTTCTAATAAACGAGTCGATAAATCCTTAAGGATGGTATCTTCTTCATCCATAAAGCATCTTATATAATAAAGTAATGATGTTTCATCCAGCTTCACAAATTGTTCAGGTGTAAAGTTATCTTCTAAGAAAGGAATAAGAAGTGGAAATGAAGATTTAAAGGTATAGTTTTCTTTATAAAGATCCTTTACACGTTTCATAACACTCCCTAGCACCTGTTCATAACTTCTAGATACGGGATGATAATACACCTGCCAATACATATAATAACGAGCTAGAATATAATCTTCTATTGCTTGTACACCGGATGATTTAAAGACGATGCGATTATCTACAATACGCATAGTACGTAATATTCTTGATAAATCAAACTGTCCATAAGTCACACCACAGTTATAAGAATCACGTAGAAGGTAATCCATACGATCAGCATCCACCTGACTAGAAATCATCTGCACTAACATTGGCTTATCGGCTTTCTTTTCTATAATACTTGCCACATCTTCAGGTAAATGAGGATCTATTTGTGTTAGGACTTCATGGACTTCTGTATGTCCTCTAATAAGCGCTGTAGTCATCTCTTCATGATTATATTGGAAGATTCCTTCAAATGAATGAGAGAAAGGACCATGTCCTAAATCATGTAATAGGGCAGCACATAATACAGTCAATCGTTCATAGTCGGTTAAGTGTTTTTTAACTTGTTCAAGTTCTGTCATTTGGCGTGTTATTTCATAAACACCTAAGGAATGCACAAAACGTGAATGTTCTGCACTTGGAAATACCATGGATGTACCTCCGAGCTGTTTAATACGCCTTAAACGCTGAAACTCTTTTGTATTAATGAGCTTCCAGATAGGCATATATTCCACATGTATATAATCATGTACAACATCTCTAAATACTTTAGTATCAAATAAACGATAGTCTTCTAAATGCATGGTATCACCCTCCTTATTAGGCTTATTTTATCATTTTTATAAGATATTTGCGAATGATATAGGCTATAATAGATATGGAGGTATATTTATGTATATTGATGAAATTTATGCTGCACGTGATTATATTCAGTCACGTTATAAAAATCCTATTGATGTTGCCATTGTATTAGGTTCAGGTTTAGGACCACTTGCTGATGTGATTAATGAACCTGTAGAAATTGATTATAAGGACATCCCTTATTTCCCTGTTTCTACTGTACCAGGACATGCTGGTAAACTTATTATCGGTGAAATTGGTGGTAAGACTGTTGCCTGTATGAAAGGACGTTTCCATTTCTATGAAGGCTATGATATGCAGAAAGTCACAATGCCTATTCGTGTATTTAGTGCTTTAGGTATTAAGAACCTTATTGTGACAAATGCCTGCGGTGGTGTAAGAGATGATTTAAATCCAGGACAGATTGTAATTATTTCTGATCATTTATCATTTATGATGCCATCACCTTTAAGAGGACCTAATCTCGATGACTTTGGACCACGTTTTAAGGATATGACTGATGTTTATACATCAACATTACGTTCTCTTGCCTTAGAATCCGCAAAGAAAGTGAATGTAGATGTAAAAGAAGGCGTTTATTGTTTCTTTAAAGGACCACAATTTGAAACACCTGCAGAAATCAGAGCATTCAAGACACTTGGTGCAGATATGGTAGGTATGTCTACAGTGCCTGAAGCTATTGTTGCAAGACATTCTGATATGAAGATTTTAGGTATTTCATTAGTAACGAATAAAGCAGCAGGATTATCTAATAATGAATTAAATCATATAGAAGTCATGGAAGCAGCGAATAGTGCAGAAGAAAGACTTGTAAAGCTTGTAAAACAGATTTTAGAAGACATGTAATAAAGACCAGCGTGCGCTGGTCTTTTGTATTAGTCTAGATTTTCACCATTCGATTCAATGACTTTCTTATACCAGTAGAAAGAGTCTTTCTTACTTCTCTTCATTGTACCAGTACCATCATCATGTTTATCTACATAAATAAAGCCATAACGTTTTCTCATTTCTCCAGTACCTGCAGAAACAAGATCAATACAGCCCCAAGTTGTATAACCGATTAAATCAATACCTTCTTCAATCGCTTTGTCCATTTCTTTAATATGTGCACGGTAGTAGTCAATTCTATAATCATCATGAATAGAGCCATCTTCTTCTACTGTATCAAAGGCACCTAAACCATTTTCTACAACCATTAATGGTAATTCATAACGATCATAAACGACTTCAAGATAGTATCTTAATCCCTCAGGATCTAATGCCCATCCCCAATCAGAATATGTTAAGTAAGGGTTACGTACACCAAATGACATATTACCACCTACTGTATCTTCATTCTTATGAGTTGTAATAGACTGAGACATATAATATGAGAATGTATAAAGATCAACAGTACCATTCTTTAATTCTACTAAATCCTGTTCTGTGATATCTAATTCGACATTATGTTCCTTCCATAAGCGTTTTGCATATGTTGGATATTTACCTTTACACTGTACATCTCCACAATAGAAGATACCCTTTTCCCATTTATAACGGTTAAAGAGAATATCTTTTGGATCAGAAGTGAGTGGATAATAAGTAATACCACAGATCATGCAGCCAATCTGATAGTCAGGATCAATCGCATGACCAATCTGTACAGCTCTTGCACTCGCTACAAACTGATAATGAAGATGCTGATAGGCTTCCTGGAAAGCTTCATCACTTGCATTATCTGGTAAGAAGTTAATTGTATTATTAATTTCATTAAATGTAAGCCAATATTTTACAAGACCCTTATATTCCTTAAAGATAGTAGTCACATACTTTTCATATAATTCAATGTACTTTCTATCCTGCCAGTCACCATACTTTTCTTCTAATGCAAGTGGTGTATCAAAATGCCAGATAGAAACGAGTGGTTCAATACCCGCATTTCTTAGTTCTGTAAATACATTTCTATAGAAGTCTAAACCAGCCTGATTTGGTTCTGTTTCTTCTCCTGTAGGATAGATTCTAGACCATGAAATAGAAAGTCTAAACATCTTGAATCCCATTTCTTTAAGTAGAGCGATATCTTCCTTATAGTGATGATAGAAATCAATACCATCATGGTTAGGATAAAGTTCATCATCAAAGACTGCAAAGTGAGCCCCCTCTGGTAATTTAAAACCATGGTTAGGTAATTTCTGTTTCTGACCATCTTTATCAATAAATGTAACCATTCTAGGAGTATTCACTGATCCTCCTGTAGTTACATCAGTACGGGTCATACCTCTTCCATCTACATTCCATGCCCCTTCACACTGATTGGCAGCGACAGCGCCACCCCAATAAAAATCTTTACTAAATGTCATTGTTTATTCCTCCTGAATCATATTATGTCAACTACCCACGACCTAAAGGTCATGGGCTTGTAACTGCCCAGTCGTATTAACGGTTTACACCTCCGACCTTTAACCCCAATAGATATTGCTATCTAAGTGGCGTTACATCATAGGGTGGTTGACAGCACCCTTTGTAGCAGAGTTTACTCTGCTACAACTGTATTAGGTACTTGGCTATCTGCAAGATAGTTTATTCCCATACGATACAGATTCATAGCTCCAATGCGGTCATCATTAGATTTATAACCACATTTTTTGCAGGTAAACAGATGTATCTTCTTATTGCGGTTAGACTTTTCAACATGTCCACAGCAAGGGCAGCACTGACTTGTATAGCGAGGGTCTACCTTAATAACAGAAGACTGATTCTGTTTTGCTTTGTAGATTAGTTTCTGCTCAAGGTCATAGAAAGACCATGACACAGAAACATAACGATTTTTTGTTTTAACTCGTTCTGTAGCATTACGAATACCTGACAAATCTTCCAATACAAAGAGAGTGTGCTTTGGGTTGTTTTCAACGAGTGCCTTCGATACCTGATGGTTAACATCCTGCATCCAACGGTTTTCTCGCTGACCGATAGCTTTTAGTCTTCGTCTTGAGGATGGCGTATGTCGCATTTGAAGTTCTTTGCGAAGCTTGGAATAGTTAGCACGTTTCTGTTTAATAGCTTTCCCACTAACAAATCCAGACTTATGGTTGCTGTCATAAGTTGCAACAACAAAGTTAATACCTCTGTCAATACCTACAACATTGCAGATGTCAGAAATATTACTTTCTTTAACCTCATAGGTAACTGGTATATACAGATGGTATTTACCATGCTTATTTACAAGTTTTGCAGTACCAAACTTATAAATCGTATGATTGAAATACTTAGACATTCCATCTGAAAAATAAGATAACTTTACACGACCATTAAGCGTATTGATTGAAAAACAGTTTTGTGTCAAGGAATAATCTCTGTTCCAAACCAGGTCGTACTGAGGCTTTTTGAACGATGGTTTAATCCACTCATTCTGATTTTCAAGAATGGTCTTATATCTGGCGATAACAGTCTTCAAAACAGACTGAGCCATCTGCGATTTAAGGTTAAACTTTTCTCGTAAAGTAGAATACAAAGCTTTATTAAGTGAAAACTGCTTTAAGTCATGAGTGCGAAATACATAGTCTGAAACATAATTACAGGCATTACGATAAACAGACATAGTCTCATCAAGCAAAAACTTATCTGTTTCAGCAACGATTATTTGAATTTTAGCTGTAATAGTCATCTGTTCCATAGATGTACTCCTTTCATAGATATTTCACTATATGTTATATCTAAATTATATCTAATTTACAGCGAAATATCTATATTTTGAGGTGAACTGTGGATAGTAGATACAATCGTCATAACAGACGAAAATACAGTCTGAAAGTACATATAGTTCTAGTAACCAAATACCGTAAGCAACTACTAAAAGGCTCTATTACTGATGATGTGAAACAAGAGATTCTCGATATAGCTAATACGCGTGGCTACAAAATTATTGCGATAGAAACTGACAAAGACCATATACATTTCTTATTAAGTTACGACACAACAGATAGAGTTTGCGATATTGTCAAAATTGTAAAGCAGGCAACAACATACCACTTATGGCATAAGTATAGTTCGATCTTATCAAAACAGTATTGGAAGGAAAAAACATTTTGGTCAGATGGTTATTTTGCTTGTAGCATTGGAGAAGTGTCATCAGCAACTATACAAAAATATGTTGAAAGTCAGGGATAATAGATACGATTTACGAGGCTCCTCCCACCTATTGGCAGTGGGTTTCCGCCTATGACAAACGAAAGGATTTATTTATGAAAATATTATTTTGGAATATCACATGAACCATAGTAGTTATTTAAACCTACAATATGTGTATAGGTTTTGTGATTGATAGAGATATAATCTACATTTTCAGTCAAGTTCTTATATGTATCCGCTATTTGATATTCACAATGAGGATTCTTCATAATAGTTCCTGCATATTTGATATCAGTAGAAATAGGATAAGCATTATAGACAGGCATATGAGTATAAAGTGGTATTTCTAGTATACGTTTCACATGATCCATATTATTAGACTTGTACCCTCTTAACATATTCTTTGCTTCACTATAAGGTGCTCGGATGTTGGACATATAATAATGATGACCAGGATTATTGTTGTGGACATCAAATTTCTGCAGATAAAGTGAATCCTGTCCTTTCGTAATATAGTTATCTGATAGATACTTAGAGCCATAAAGGATGGCTTTTTCTCTTGTATCCCAGTTTCTTGATGCCGCAAAGTCTATTCCATCCTGATCACTACTATTTGCTCCGATATTATATATATTATAGAAAAGAGGTCCTTGCGGATTATTTCTTGCATGTCCTCCACGAAGTCCAAGCCCTCCACCAGACTGTTCCTGAATCGCACGGGTAATGAGTAATGACATAGATATATTATTTACTTCTGCACTGTAACGATAGAGTTCGGCCCAGTCTTTTTTAGACTGCGGTTCTATACCTGACATTTCAGTTCCTGCCAGCATTCTTTTTCCTTCCTGTAATGTTTCAGAAGGATTATAAGTGAGCTTCTCAAACATCAGCGCATGATAAGCATCCAAACCATTGCGTGAATCCAAAAAATAACGGGCTGCATTAAAAGAAACACGACACCATGTCTGTCCTTCTATAATATCAGGAGAAGCGATCATTGAAGAAGCATTTGTATCTATCAATGACTTACTTTGGAAAATAGAAGCCGTGTCATTAAAGTCTAAAGAAGTATTAAGAGGCACATAGCGCCACTCTGGATAAAGTGCATGTAAGAAGCGTAACGGTTGTTTATAACTATCAGGGAATGATGTGAGTTCTTTTTCAAAAGATTCATCAAATGTATAAGGTTGTACCTTTTTACTTGAAATATAGCCTTCCTTCTTCTTTCCATTCACATATAAATAGCCATAATATTGAGAGCCTCTTTGTCCTTCTACAACCAAAGGCTGTCCCATTGTAAGTGTTTGATGTAAAAATGACGTACTCTCTTTGACTAATACAATATGAGGATCAAGTTTCTTATAAGAAAAGAACGTCTGATAAGTGATGATGCTTAATAACACAGCTATCACACATACTATCTTAATAATCGATGTCTTCTTCATTGACCCAACCTACCTGTGCACCACAGATGACATAAACATAATGTCCATAGACACCTGCAATCTTGACTTCTGTTCCTTTTTCACCTATAAACCAATGATCTGTATAATCATCTAAACAATAGAGATGATGATTTCTTTCATATAAGAATTCATTCTTAATAGAGATCATTACATGATCACTCACTCTATAACATTGACTAAACTCTTTTCCTTTCTTCATGATCTTCACTTCATAATCAGGAAAAGCTATCTTATGGTCTACTTCACCATTACCATAAAGATCTTTATTTAATACGCCTACAGGAAATGGCTGTACACATTCTGTTTGATATGTCACTTCCCCCTTATAACTATGAATAATAAGCGCATTTAATTGTGAGATAGGTTTCACACCTGTTCCTCCATCAATACAGATGATCTTCTTTTCTTCATCTATAATAATGTCATTATGAATAGAACGAGGGAAATAATTGGATGTAGGAAGATGTCCTACAACAACTGTATACTTTAATGAATGTCCTAATTCATAAAAATGTTGGAGTTCGAGGTAAGATGATAAACCACACTCCTTATAATTATCTCTTGGTTCTACACCTGCATGGACAAATAAATAGTCATTAAATAATAATGTAGTGGGTAAATGAGACATGAACTTTAATTCTTGTTTAAGCTTTCCAGCCATGATCTTCTGCATACCTAAAGGTGTTTCATGTCCATCACTAAAATGTTCATGATTATAAATATCTCTAATAATACCGTTCTTACTATTTCTCTTTAAATACTTAGGAATTTCTCCTGCAATTTCTGGAATAGTAAGTAATGCATTCATCGCCCATTCACAATTACCCATCAAAACATAACACTTGGGAAAACGTGAAAGATTCATAATAAAGTGTATTGTTTCTAATACCTGGTCTCCTTTTTCTACAAAGTCACCAATAATCACCAAATAATCCTCTACAGGATCATAATTCACTTTTCTTAGTAATTCTTTAAAGCGGTCTAAATGACCATGTATATCTGATATCGCAATCAAGCGATAGTCATTCTTTTCTTTTTTAATCAAATGTTTTGGTGTAAGCATAAATACCCTCCTGATATCATTCTACAACAAAAAAAGTAGGTTGACCCTACTTTCTTGTTGCATAATATTTTCTTACAAGCATCTGTGTTTTACGAATATGTCTTTGAATACGTTCTGTTGCTTCATCTTTGTCTCCATCAATGATGGCTTCTAGAATAGCACGATGTTCTGCAAGTGATGATTCTAAACGTTCAGGACGCGCAATAGAATGTCTTGATGTCACAGAGACATAGTAATGAATATCCTTAAGAATCTGTTCAAAATAGGTAGACTGTGTTGCCTGATAAATAGATTCATGGAATAGAATATTAAAATCATTCACTTTATCAAAGTCACTCTTTGTAGTATAGAATTCTAGCAATTCAAATACTTCTTTAATTTTAGCAAGATGCACTTCATCCATACGATCAATTGCGAATGAAACAGCTAATCCTTCTAGAGAAAGACGTATTTCAAACATATCATCAATATCACGAGGTGAAAAACCTTTGACATAAACACCTTTATTAGGAATACTTTCTACTAAACCTTCTAATTCTAGCTGTTTTAATGCTTCTCTAATAGGTGTACGAGAAATCTTCAACTCTTTCGCAAGTGTTAATTCATTTAATTTATCACCGCATTTATAACTTTCATTAAGAATACGATCACGTAATAAGATAAATATTTTAGAGCCCAATGATCCATGGGAAGTTGATTCAAAAATGCTATGAGATGGCATTCTTTGTCCCTCCTCTTATAATTTATCGATAATTGCGTCTGTAAACTCTTTTGTAGTTGCCTGTCCACCAATATCAGGTGTTGTAAACTTACCTTCTTCTACGACTGCTGCTAAGGCTTCTCTTAAAGATTGTGCTTCTTTCTGTTTATTTAATGCTTCAAGCATCATTGCGAATGCAAGAATTAAAGAACTTGGGTTCGCAATACCTTTACCTGCAATATCAGGTGCACTGCCATGAACAGCTTCATAAATACGGTAGTCGTCACCAATATTACCTGATGGTGCAATACCAAGACCACCTACAAGACCTGCACATAAGTCAGAAACAATATCCCCATATAAGTTTGGTGCAACAAGGACATCAAATGTTTCTGGACGCTGTACAAGCTGCATACACATATTATCAATAATAACTTCCTGTGTTTCTATTTCTGGATAGTCTTTTGCCACTTCTCTATAACAATCAAGGAAAAGACCATCTGTATATTTCATTATATTGGCTTTATGGATGGCTGTCACTTTTTTTCTGTTATTTGTACGTGCATATTCAAATGCATAACGACAAATACGTGTAGAAGCTTCTCTAGTGATTAACTTAACACCATTCGCAATATCATCAGTGAGCATATATTCAATACCTTTATATAAATCTTCCGTATTTTCTCTAATGATGACTAAGTCAATATTTTCATATTTAGAATCAATACCCTTGAAGTTACGTAAAGGACGTACATTGGCATAAGTAGAAAATTTCTGTCTTAATGCGACATTCACACTTCTAAAACCTGTTCCAATTGGAGTTGCTGTAGGACCTTTTAATGCCCATTTATATTCTTCAATTGCATCTACAAGACCGGATTCCCATACTTCACCTGTTTCTTTCGCATATTCTGCACCTGCTCTATATTTAACCCATTCAATATCTAGGTTCATTGCTTTTGTGATAGATTCAACACTTGCTGAAATCTCTGGTCCAATACCATCACCTGGAATAAGTACTGCTTTCATTAGAAATCTCCTCCTAGTTCTTTAATTGCATTTAATAATCCACCATACTGAATCATGACTTTTTCACGTGCTGATAATGATAGATGTGCTGTAATAGTTTCAGTTGTATTCTTATTAGTCACTACAATGTCTTTACCTTCTTCTACAGATGTTAATAAATCACTTAATTCGTAATCATCCTGATCATTGAAGAAATCGTAATCTTTCGCATCAATAACAAGTGGAAGAATACCATTGTTGATTAAGTTAGAACGATGAATTCTCGCAAATGAAATGGCAAAGATAGCTTTGATCTTTAAGTAGTTAGGTACTAATGCAGCATGTTCTCTTGATGAACCCTGTCCATAGTTATCTCCACCTACAATGAAACCACCATTGTTTTTAACGGCTCTATTATAGAATTCAGGATCTACCTTAGAGAATGAGAACTTAGCTAAATGAGGGACATTAGAACGGAATGGAAGTAATTTAGAATCAGAAGGTACGATATGGTCTGTAGAAATATTGTCTCCTACTTTTAATACAACTTTACCGCTTACTGTATCTGTTAACTTATCTCCTCTAGGAACTGGTTTGATATTAGGTCCCATATAGATTTCATTATCAGGGATATATTCACTAATAAAGAAGTTAGGATTCTTCACAAATGGTGTATCTGGTACTTCTTCTAATACCATATCATCTTCAAATTCCTGTGATAAATAACCTTTGACTGCAGACAATGCAGCAACTTCTGGAGATACAAGATATACACTTGCATCATTTGTACCAGAACGTCCTTTAAAGTTACGGTTGATTGTTCTTAAAGATACACCTTTTGATAATGGAGCCTGTCCCATACCGATACAAGGACCACATCCACATTCAAGAATTCTTGCACCTGCATGAATCATATCTGCAAGAGCACCATTTTGTGCAAGCATAGAAAGAATAGAAGATGAACCTGGCGCGATAACTAAAGAAACATCTTCAGCCACTTTACGACCTTTTAAGATCTTTGCTGCACGCATCATATCTGGTAAAGATGAGTTTGTACAAGAACCAATGACTACCTGATTGATCTTCATACCTTCTAATTCTTTTACATCTACTACATTATCTGGTGAATGAGGCTGAGCAACCATAGGAACTAATGTAGACATATCGATTTCAATAGTTTCATCATATGTTGCATCATCATCCGCTTTCATTTCAACATATTCATCTTCTCTACCCTGCTGTTTTAAGTAAGCTAAAGTATTTTCATCTGTTGGGAATACTGAAGTAGTCGCACCTAGTTCTGCACCCATGTTACAAATAGTCGCACGGTCAGTTAATGAAAGATCACTTAAACCTTCACCTGTATATTCAACAATCTTATTAACCCCACCTTTTACAGATAATTCCTGTAGAATTTTTAAGATAACATCTTTTGCAGATACCCAAGGTGCTTTACGTCCTGTTAGTTTAACCTGTAAAACTGATGGACACTGAACATAGTACTTACCTGTTGCCATGGCAACAGCTACATCAAGTCCTCCTGCACCAATCGCAATCATACCCATTGCACCACATGTTGGTGTATGAGAATCTGAACCAATAAGCGTCTTACCTGGATGTGAAAAATTTTCAAGCTGTAACTGATGACAGACACCATTACCTGGTTTAGAGAATGTGATACCATGTTTTCTTGCAACTGATTTAATAAATTCATGGTCATCCATGTTTTCAAAACCAGTCTGAAGCATGTTATGGTCAATATAAGCCACGGCTTTTTCTACTGCAACATGACCTACATTCATTGCTTCTAACTGAAGATAAGCCATTGTACCTGTAGAATCCTGTGTTAAAGTCTGGTCAATTCCGATACAAATAGATGTTCCTGGAACTAATTCTCCTTCTTTAAGATGTGCATTCAAGATTTTATACGCTAGATTCATATAATCTTCTCCCCCTTGTTTATCATTGTATACAATTATACACATATACTATTCTATGTGCAATATAAAAAACAAAGATAATTTGTATTTATTTCGTTAAATTGGTACAATACATTGGGTGATGAAAAAATGATATTATCTTGTTCAGGACTTACTAAATCTTATTCAGGAAAAGAAGTCCTAAAAAATATAACTTTCCATATAGAAGAGCATGATAAGCTTGCCATCATAGGTGTTAATGGTGCTGGTAAGAGTACATTGCTTAGAATTCTTTTAAATGAAGAGGCTTATGATGACGGTATGATGACTATTGCGAAGAATATTCGTATTGGTACATTGAATCAGGAACATAAGTTTGATCTTAATAAGAGTATTTATGAAACATTGGAAGAACCTTTTGAAGATTTAAAGAAAATAGAGAAACGTATTCGTGAATTGGAACAGGAAATGGCTGTGACAAATGATTTAGATACAATTATGAATCAATATGATTCTTTATTATCTAAATTCCAGGATGAAGGCGGTTATGCCATGGAGTCACAAGTCAAAGGTGTTTTGAATGGTTTAGGTTTTGATGAGGATATGTGGTATAAACCAATTGGTATTTTATCTGGTGGACAGAAGACAAGAATTGCGTTAGGTCAGTTGTTATTACGTTCTCCTGATTTATTATTACTTGATGAACCGACTAACCATCTTGATGTAAATTCTATTGAATGGTTGGAAAACTATTTAAAACAATATAATAAAGCTGTAATTGTGGTATCTCATGACCGTTATTTTATTGATCAGGTGTCTACTTCTATTATGGAAATAGAGAATGGTAAGAGTAAGATTTATAAATGTAACTACTCTAAATATGCTGAAGTCAAGAAGCATGATCGTGATGTAGAATTAAAACATTATTTAAATAACCAGAAAGATATTAAACGTATGCAGGAGTCTATTGATCGTTTAAAATCTTATAACCGTGAAAAACAGATAAAACGTGCTGAATCTAAAGAGAAAGCACTTGAACGTATGGAGAAAGTAGAAAGACCTGAAAGTCTTCCTTCTAGTATCCGTTTTGCATTTGAGCCTGAAGTAGAGAGTGGTTATGATGTTTTAAAAGTAGATGATGTCGCTATGGCTTTTGATAAGCCATTGTTCGATTCTGTGTCTTTTGAAGTGAAGAAAGGTGAAAGAGTTGCTTTACTTGGTCCTAATGGTGTAGGTAAAACAACAATGTTCCATTTGATTCTTAAAGACTATTTACCTGTACATGGACGTATTCGTTTAGGTTCTAAGGTGATGATTGGTTATTATGATCAGGAACAGACTTCTTTATCTCCTGAAAAGACAATCTTTGATGAAATACATGATGCTTATCCTGATATGAATAATACAGAAATCAGAAATATCTGTGCTGCATTCTTATTCAAAGGTGAAGATGTATTTAAAACAATTGATGTTTTATCCGGTGGTGAAAAAGGACGTATTGTCTTAATCAAGTTATTACTTAATAAAGCTAACTTCTTGATTCTCGATGAACCAACAAACCACTTAGATATTCAGTCTAAGGAAGTACTAGAAGATGCATTATTAGATTTCCCTGGTACTATTCTTTTCATTTCTCATGACCGCTATTTTATTAATAAGCTCGCTACTAAGATTGTGGAAATGAATCCTCATGGCGATGAAATATTTGGTGGTAACTATGCTTATTATCTTGAACATCGTAAAGTAGAAGAAGTTGTGAAAGAAACAGCGGTAAAGGTTCAAAATACTATTGATAAGAAAAAGAAGAATAGATTAAAGAAGATAGAAAATGATATTTCTGACTTTGAAGAGAAGATCAGTGCGAAGGAAGAAGAACTCCATAGTGATGAAGTGATGAATGATTATCAGAAGTATAATGAAATCACTGCTGAACTAGAAGACTTAAACAATCAATTAGAAGAACTCATGACGGAATGGGAAGAACTTTCAGAAGAGATGAACGCTTAAAAGGACTAGGGGCAACCCTAGTCCTAATTTCTTTGTTTTAAGTTGTAGATAAGTATAAATGCACAGATAAAATCACCAATGATTGACACAATAAATGGATAGAATGCATAAATATCTTTTAATGTCGGCAAGAAAGATAATACAAATATCTTCTGTGAATAACATAAGAATTTAATACCTATCACCATAAAGGCAATCATATAAGTAAACCATAAACAATAGTGTGTGTAGATTCCTCCTGGTACAACATGCTTAAGTCTTTCATATTCATTCTCTGTTCCTCTATTATGAGATAACTTAATATACATATTCTTATATATCTTGAGATTCATACGTGAGAACATAATGATTGGAATATAGAGTAGTGTCCAGAAACCAATAGTCCCTAAGTAAGGACACAATAAACCACTCACAATAGAAGCACCCATACATATATAAAAGGAACGTGGCATAGTGAATGTCATTCCCTCAGGATCAAAGTAATCATACAGTTCTCTTCCACCATAACGATGTAACCATTTATTTCTTTCATCATGAACAGTCTTAATAGATAAAACATTAACCATCAAACCAATCATATAGAGTACTGTATTCATTAATTCCCCTCTTTTATTAATAAGAGTGACAGTACTGTCCCCATCTAATTGATAAAGGAAAAGCATGATGACTGAAGTCACAACAACTACCATCACTGAAAGAATAAAGTAAGCATTATAAAGCGTATCTTTTTCTGAATCATCAGATTTTTTAATACGATATTCCATCAAGCCATAAAGGCCTGTTTCTATTAATATAACAAGACTTCCTAAACCTATAGGAGGATTAATTAGGAATACAAACCAGCTTATTAGCGATAAAATAATAGCGTTCATATTAATCTCCTTTCCAACCTATCATACACTAAAAAAAACATCCGGAAAAGACCGGATGTTCATTTATTATTCAACGTCGAAGTCGTCTGATAAGTCTTCGCCATTCGTAGCGATGACTTTCTTATACCAGTAGAATGAATCTTTCTTATAACGATCAAGAGTTCCTACTTCTTCATCTGTAGTATCTACATAGATGAAACCATATCTCTTTCTGATACCTTCATGAGTTGATACTAAGTCGATTGCTGACCAAGGGCAGTAACCCATCATTTCGATGTTTTCAGTAACAGCCTTATGCAACTGTTCGATATGTGCTCTTAAGTATGCAATTCTGTAGTTATCATGAACACGACCATCTTCTAATGTATCGTAAGCACCTAAACCATTTTCAGTAACGATCATTGGTAAATGATAACGTGAATACATTTCTCTCATAGTTGCTAAGAAACCATCAGGGTCAATTTCCCAACCGAATTCAGTCTTCTTAAGATTTGGATTTGCATATCCCTTATAGTAACCTGCTTCACCACGAGATGACTGCTGGTCTGCACCTGGATCTAATTCATCATCCGCTGCTGCTTTCTGTACAGTTGCAGTTGAATAGTAGTTGAAACCAATGAAGTCTGGATGTGCATTCTTCATTGCTTCTTCATCACCTTCAGCAAATGTTGGTGTTGCATCATTTTCTTCTAAGTAAGTCCATACTAAGTTATTGTATTTTCCATAAACAGCCATATCTAAATATAACCAGTTTCTGATTGCGTTGAATTCCTGAGCCGCTAAATTATCTTCTGGCTTACAAGTTGCTGGATATACATAAGAAATGTTTGGAGCTGGACCAATCTTTGCATTTGGAAGCATTTCATGACATAAAACCATAGCTTTAGCCTGAGCAACTAACATATGATGATTCTGCTGATATACTTCTTTTAATACATTTGTAGTACCTTCAGGAATTCTTAATGTACCAATAATTGGACCAACTAAAGTAAGCATGTTCTGTTCGTTGATAGTTAACCAATATTTAACTCTATCACCGAAGTTTTCAAACATAACTTTAGCAAAGTTAACGAACCAGTCTACTGATTCAGGGTTAGACCAAGAACCTCTCTTGTCCAATGCATCAGGCATATCAAAGTGGAACATAGTCACTAATGGTTCGATATTATATTCTAAACATGTATTAATCACATCATTGTAATGATCGATACCTGCCTGGTTGATTTCACCAGTTCCATTAGGAATTAGTCTAGTCCAAGCGATTGAGAAACGGTATGTCTTGAATCCCATTTCAGCCATTAACTTGATATCTTCTTTATAACGATGATAGTGATCTGCACATACATCTAAAGATGAAGTTCCTGCTGGTAATTCTTTAACATCCTGACAAGATGGACCTTTACCATCTGATAAGTTTGCACCTTCTACCTGATAAGCTGAAGTAGATGCACCCCATAAGAAATCCTTTGGAAAAGCTTTTAATTTGTTGTCTAACATTTATGAGTCTCCTTTTCTTTTTTTATGACACCATTATAACGGAAGATTTCAAAAAATAGGATTCTTTTCAAGAATAGAAAAAAAGAGAAAATGTTTTTACATTTTCTCGCTTATCTTGCACCTTTTTTAAAAAGTATTTTAGATTTTCTTTTCCATTAAGTATCTTAAAAGTCTTTCTCCACGTCTTTCATTAATTTGTTCTTCAATAACTTTATAGCCTTTAGATTCAAAGAATGGTTTAGATGTAATAGATGAAGTCACATTAATGACACGACAATCATGTTTTTTTGCATAGGTTTCTAAATCTTCTACAAGTTTTGATGCAATCCCTTTTCTTAAATAATCAGGATGAACATATAAACGATCTAAATAACCCGTTTTACCAATATTACCAAATGCAATCAATTTCCCATCTTGTTCTACTACGATAGTATGATTCTTTTCTAAAGATTTTTCCCAATGATATTCATTGGCTTCTTTTGGTGCAATGGCTTCTAATTGGTCTTCTGTATAATCATTCTTATTGACTTCATGGACAGTGACATAAAATAAATCCATAACTGCATGAAGATCTGTGTCCTTGTATTCTCTAAATTCCATTTATATCACCTCTATTTCATACATCACATTATACCATTATTTGCCCATAAAAAAAACGGTCATTATAGACCGTTTCTATTAAATACCGAATAATAAATCGATGTAGTTTGGAATTGGATACTGCTGGGCACTTACTTTAGTTTCTAAGCTATCAGCAGTTGCACGTAATGCATCCATAGCAGGGATAACTAAATCCCTCCATGCAGTTGCATTATCTAATGTAGAAGTATCAGTTGCATCCGCTTTATTAATAGCATCTTCTAATGTAATCATCTGTTCACGCATAGTTGAAAGTAAAGAAGTTAATACTTTTAAGTCTTCAACCATGAATGTATTGTCTACACCAGCCTTAGCTACTTCTTTAGCATCATTCGCTAAAGTACCACATGCTTTTACATATGCTGGATATAATTCAGTCTTAGCCATTGATAAAGCAGTTAAAGCTTCAACACGGATTGTCTTAGCATAGTTATCTAACTGGATGTCATAACGTGAATCAATTTCAGCTTCAGTGAATACACCATGTTTTACAAACATTTCACGGATTTCAGGTTTCTTTAAGCAAGCGCAAGCATCTACAGAGTTTGCGTGGTTAGGTAATCCACGTCTTGCAGCTTCTTCTTTCCATTCATCTGAATAACCATCACCATTGAAAATGATTCTTTCGTGATCTTTGAAGAATTCTCTAATGATATCATCTAATGATTCACCTGCATCTAATTTAGCAGCCATCTGATCATATTCTTCAGCCATGATAGCATTTAACATAGTGTTAACTGCTGCAACTGACTGAGATGAACCAACCATACGGAATTCAAATTTATTACCTGTGAAGGCAAAAGGAGATGTTCTGTTTCTGTCTGTTGAGTCTTTAGAGAAATCAGGGATAACTGATACACCAGTAGTGAATCTTTCACCAGTAGTCTTATTTAATTCTTCACCATCAACGATTGCTTTAATAACTTTATTTAAGTCATCACCAACGAATGCTGAAACAATTGCAGGTGGAGCTTCGTTAGCACCTAGTCTGTGGTCATTACCAGCACATGCAGCAGATAATCTTAATAATTCAGCATATTCATCAACACCCTTGAGAGCACATGCAAGAGTCGCTAAGAAAGGCTTATTGTTGATTGGATCAGGTCCAGGATTAAATAAGTTAATACCTGTATTAGTCATTAATGACCAGTTGTTATGCTTACCAGAGCCGTTAACACCTTCAAATGGTTTTTCATGTAATAAACATCTTAAACCATGTTTCTTCGCAATATCCTGAGATAACTGCATAACTAATGCGTTGTTATCAGCTGTTACGTTAGCTACTGTATATACACATGCTACTTCATGCTGTGCAGGAGCCACTTCGTTATGCTTAGTCTTTGAAGGAATACCATATTTCCATAATTCGTTATCAAGATCCTTCATGAAGGCACCTACTTTACGTTTAATAGAACCAAAGTAGTGATCTTCTAGTTCCTGACCCTTAGGAGCAGGAGCACCATAAAGAGTACGACCAGTTAACTTTAAGTCAACTCTCTTCTGCCAGTATTCATCTAATACTAAGAAATATTCCTGTTCAGCACCAACTGAAGCAGTCACTTTATCAACACCTTCTAAACCAATCTTAGTTAATAAGTTAGAAGCTGATGCACTTAAAGCATCACAAGCACGTAATAATGGAGTCTTTTTATCAAGTGCTTCACCAGTATAAGAACAGAATAATGTAGGAATATATAAGCTACCGTCTTTTACAAAGGCTGGAGAAGTACAATCCCATGCAGTATAACCACGCGCTTCAAAAGTAGCACGAATACCACCAGATGGGAAAGAAGAGGCATCAGGTTCACCTTTTCTTAATGTCTTACCACTAAATTCAAGAACAGCTCCACCATTTCCATCTGGTTCTAAGAAAGCATCATGCTTTTCTGCAGTTAAACCAGTCATTGGCATAAACCAGTGAGTGAAATGTGTAGCACCATTTTCAACAGCCCAGATCTTCATTGCATTTGCAATTACTGTTGCAACTTCTTTTGAAAGAGGTTCTCCCTTATCTAGAGCTTCATGGAAAGCTTTATAAGTAGATTTAGGAATGCGTTCCTTCATAGTTTCGTCGTTAAATGTATAACGACCGTATTCATCTAAAAGTTTGTTCATTTCCATACGATTACATCTCCTTTTTATGGGTATGATTGTAGCAATAAAAAATATTCGCGTCAATATTTTTTTATCATTGTGCAATAATTTTTATCATTCGCTCCTTATTGCAACCACATAGTATCACAAAATGTAGGCTTTTAACTACTCTAATTCACTTTTTTTCACTTTTTAAAAAATATTAGCCAACTTGTTATTTAACACTGAAAAGATTATAATTGTAGCGAGGTGAAAAATATGTTTGGAAAACAGAAAACATTGATCATAGATCATAATAGCGAACGTAATAATCGCATTAAGAATTATCTCGACCAGGATCATTTCAATTGTTATCAAGCAAAGACATTGGATGAATTTAATTCTCTTTATACAAACAACAATTATGATTGCATTATTCTAGAAGATGTATTCCCCGGTATTAATACGAATAAGTTCCTAGTAAAAAATAGACGTAACTCACAAGCTATTACTATAGTTATAAGTGATATGTTAAATGAAGCTTACTTAGAAGATTTATTAGATGCCGGTGCTGATGATTACATTGTAGTACCCTTCTCATTAACTTCTTTATTAAGAAAAATTCAAGACGTCTATAAGATGGGTGTTTTAAGACCTAGAAAGATCTACCGTTTTAAAGATATTATATTAGATGATACTGCCAAGACCGTTTCATTAAATGATCATTCAGTCACTCTAACTAAAAATGAATTTAAACTATTAAAAATGTTGATGTCTCATCCTTATCAACCTTATACTTCAACCAAGATTTTTGAAGGTATTTGGGGTGATAGTGTTTATGCAGATGATCAATCAGTCATGAACCTAGTAAGTTCACTTATAATAAAATTAAATAGAACAGGCTCTCATGAAGAGTATATCAGACGCTTTGGCGCAAACTCTTATAAGATGGCCATATAAAAAAAGAATGCATATCGCATTCTTTTTTCTTTTAGCTTCTCTTATTGATTTTTCTACGTCTTCTGTTTTCGCGTCTTTCTTTCTTTTCAATCTTACGATGCTGGTCAGTATAATCCGCTACTGTACAGTGGATACGTTTATTAGATTCGCAAATTGCATCTACAAATTCATATCTATCTTTTGGGAATGTACTATATCTCTTCTTTAAATCTGTATAAAGTTCAATAGCATGAGGTCTAGTGACTAAGTCAGCCATTCTTGATACTGGATCACAAATGACTTCGCATGTCATTAAGTCTACTTCTTTTTGAGGTAATAATCTTCTTTTGAAGATTAAAGTTTTGCCATCGACGATATATTCATAAGGACGACATCCTAAGAAATAAAGATACATTGCAGCCAAGAAAATTGAAACAATAATAAATGACTGCTGATCCAATGATTTTAATACAAACATGACGATATCATAAACCCAAACAAGAGTTAAAGCGCCTAGCCAAATACCAACAGCTAGATTTGGTTTTACCTTGAATTCTTTCATAAAAAAAGGCCTCACTTTCCTTTCTATTATACAATATTTAGCCCATTATTACAATAAAAAAAGAAGAGAGGCAATGCTCTCTTCTCGATGTCGAAATTATTATAATAAATTTTAATAAATTATTCAGCAGCCTGTTTAGCCTGGAATTTTTCGTAGGCAATTAAGAATGGAATGTAAACAAGTACTGAAACTGCAAGAACGATTAACTGTGCTACAGCACCCATTGGTTTACCACCTGTAGCAACGAAACCGAATAATACTGGTGGCATAGTCCAAGGTACTTCAAGTACGATCTTAGGACAGAATCCACTAGAAACTAAGATGTAACCAATAATAACAGTTACAACTGGAGCTAAGATAAATGGAATGTCTAGGATTGGGTTCAATACTAGAGGGATACCAAATGTCATAGTTTCGTTGATGTTGAATAAACCTGGAACGATTGAGATACCAGCGATTGTTCTGTTATCTTCACGTTTAGAGAAGATAAGAATTGCGATTACTAAACCGATTGTAACACCAGAACCACCGAATTCTGCGAACATCTGAATCATAGTTAAGTTCATAACATATGGGATTTCATGATGAGCAGTATAAGCAGCAGTGTTAGCGTATAATAATGGTCTGAAGATTGGTTCCTTAACAGCAGCAACCATGTTGTTACCATGGATACCTACGCACCAGAATAACATGATGATTACATACATGATACATACTGCAACAAGGTTGTTACCAATGATGTTCTGTAATGGTTTCTGAATTACGTTATAGATCAACGCATTTAATTCAGCACCAGTAGCTAACTGACATACTAATCCAACAGCACCAACAACGATAGCAGTTAAGCAAGTTGGGATTAATACTTCGAATGCACGAGCAACTCCAGGTGGAACCTGTTCAGGCATCTTGATCTTTAATGCATCATTCTTACGGAACATATTGTAAAGTTCCATACCAACGATTGCAACGATAAGACCTGTGAATAAACCAGTTGCACCAGTGTAGCTTGACATAATACCACTGTAGCTGAAGCTATCAGCTGTAATTTTATGTTTAGCAGCTTCACCAGTTACATTAATGAACTGACCTAAACTAAAGCCATGAGAAATACCTTTAGCATCGATGTAAGAAGCACCTAAGTCCTTAGCAGCAAATGAAGTAGGAGTTACCATCATCCATAAGATGAATCCTAAAACAGCTGGGTAAGCACCAGTTTCACCATTTGCTTCAGCGATTTCAGAAGCAACTAACATAGTTACACCGATTGTGATACATGAGATTGTAGCATACTGCATAGCAGCAAAGATTGGGTTAAGTACTTCTAAAGCCATGATTGGTTTCCAGATTGCACCTAAACCAGTTGATGAGTTAACTAAAACGTTTGTCCAAAGTACACCAACGGCACCTGAGATAGTAGCTGGCATGAAGTTCTGGAACCCGTTCTTAATAGCATTAAGATACTTGTTCTGACCACACCAAGCGCCGACACGTCCTAGCTTATCAGCAAAAGCGTCCATAAATTTTCCTCCCTAAATCTTTTCGACAAATACAGTATAATCGCTCTTTGCAAAAATGTCAACGGTTACATTTTAAAATGTATGGTACTTTTAATTATAATATCCCCATTTTGAACTGTAACAAATTGAAATTATATTGATTATGAGTATGTTTTTCTAATAGCGCTTTCATTTTTGAAAATTTTTATTTTTTGAAAATAAAATATATTTGATTCAATCACTTTATATTTATTTTGTGAATTTGTTACAAAAGAAAAAGACAGTCAATTTAAGACTGTCTTCATACACATATTCTTATTCAGCAGCTGCCTGCTTAGCCTGATACTTTTCGTAAGCAATCAAGAATGGTGTATAGATTACAACAGATAATGCGATAACGATTAACTGTGATACAGCACCCATTAGTTTACCACCTGTACATAAGAATCCTAAGAATACTGGTGGCATTGTCCAAGGTACTTCAAGTACGATCTTAGGACAGAATCCACTAGTAACTAATAGATAACCTACAACAAGTGTAACTACTGGAGCTAAGATAAATGGAATATCTAGAATTGGGTTCAATACTAGAGGCATACCAAATGTCATAGTTTCGTTGATGTTGAATAAGGCTGGAACGACAGAGATACCAGCGATAGTTCTGTTATCTTCACGTTTAGAGAAGATAAGAATTGCGATTACTAAACCTATTGTAACCCCAGAACCACCGAATTCAGCGAACATCTGTAACATTGTTAAGTTCATAACATATGGAATTTCGTTATGAGCAGTGTAAGCAGCAGTGTAACTTGACATAATACCACTGTAGCTGAAGCTATCAGCTGTAATTTTATGTTTAGCGGCTTCACCAGTTACCTTAATGAACTGACCTAGACTAAAACATTTGTCCGAAGTACACCTACGGCACCTGAGATAGTAGCTGGCATGAAGTTCTGGAACCCGTTCTTAATAGCATTGAGATACTTGTTCTGACCACACCAAGCACCAATACGTCCTAGCTTATCAACAAAAGCGTCCATTAAATTTTCCTCCCTTAATTTTATAGGCACATTGTGTATACTGTTTAAAATATGCACTGCCAACGATTTCATCGAATAAAATTAAAATATATTTATATATACTAGTAAATAAAAAGTAATTTTAAAAGAGAACTACATGATGTAGTTCTCTTGATTATTGATCTACAATTACTGTCTGGAATTCATAGTTTGCATAGTGACGTCTATTGAATGTCAGTTCGAAAACAGAGCCGTTTGAGAGATAGGTTGTCTGTTCTTCCTGGATATAAGGTTCCCCTTCTGCAAGTCCTAAGAATGACTGTTCGAGTATTGTAGACAGAGCAGATGTGATCTTTAAATGACAGCTCTGAACAGTTAGATGAAGCTGATTGATTACAAATTTATATAATGAATCTTTTAATACATCTGCTTTCAGATTAACTAAACGATAAAGCGGAATATAAGTAATCTCTACACAATAAGGTTTTCCATCCACTGATCTATTTCTAATAATATGATAAACGAAGTCTCCTTCATCAATCTGTAATTTCTTCGCAATTTCTTCATTACTTGGTACAACTTCAAATACTTTGATATCTGAAGTCACATCATGTCCTTCAAAACGCATAGAAAGACTACGTCTACGCACTGTTTCATTGAGTTCAGAAACATTAAGTTCCTTCACAAATGTTCCTGCCCCACGGCGACGGATAATAAGGCCTTCTTTTACAAGAATCTCTAAAGCCTTCTTCATTGTTTCTTTATTACAATGATAATTGACACATAATAAATATTCATAAGGAAGCTTCTGGCCAGCAGTATATTCTCCCGACTTAATCTTCTCTCTAATTGTATCAGCGATATCTCTATACTTTGCCACAAAACCACCTCCTTACATAAAAATACCATACTTTAAAAAAGAATGCACTGTATAATTCTTATTTTGTAATATTTTTACACCAAATCTCTTCGTGTTCTAAATTATAGAGTGTAAATGTTTCATTTTCATAAACTAAAAAGCTTTTTACACCCTGTTTTGGTAAAGAGATAGAGTTTGGATTCACTGTATAGAAGCCATGGTCATCAAATACAGGAACATGATAATGTCCATAAAGGAAAACATCACCCTTCTTTAAATAAGGCATATTGTCTTTATTGTAAAGATGTCCATGGGTAATATAGAAGTCATGTCCATCTACATTTAATAATGCATAATCACTTCTCATAGGGAAATCTAAGACCATCTGGTCTACTTCAGCATCACAGTTACCTCTTACTGCAAGGATCTTATCTTTATATTTATTTAATAAAGGAATACACTTTTTAGGCGCATAGCCTTCTGGTAAATCATTTCTAGGTCCATGATATAAGATATCTCCTAGGATGATTAAACGATCTGGCTGTTCTTCATCAAAGTAATGCATTACTTTTTCTAGGTCATTATAAGAACCATGAATATCTGATATGATCATTAGTTTCATTTTATTCCATCTCCAATCCGATTGGGCAGTGATCGCTACCCAATATGTCACTGTATATTAAACTCTCTTTTATTCTCTCTTTCAATGATTCAGAGACAATAAAATAGTCAATTCTCCATCCTGCATTTCTTTCTCTTGATTTAAACATATAACTCCACCATGTATAAGCATCCTTCTTATCTGGATAAAGATATCTAAATGTATCAATATAGCCGTGTGATAAGAGTTCTGTCATCTTACTACGTTCCTGATCAGAGAATCCTGCATTATGATGATTGGATGAAGGATTCTTTAAGTCTATTTCATGATGGGCCACATTGAGGTCTCCACAAAGGATGACAGGCTTATTGAGAGCATCTAAATAGGCAAGGAAGGCATCTTCCCATTCCATACGATAATCTATTCTAGCAAGTTCTTTTTTAGAATTAGGCGTATAACAAGGCACAAAGTAATAGTCTTCAAATTCTAGTGTAATAACTCTTCCTTCCTGGTCATATTCCTCTATCCCTATTCCATAAGATACAGATAAAGGCTTCATTCTAGTCAGTATTGCAGTTCCACTATAGCCTTTCTTAATTGCATCATTGGTATAAAGTGTATAACCTGGAATATCTAAATCAATCTGATCCTTTTGTGCCTTTGTTTCCTGCAAAGCAAAAATATCAGCATCCAATGATTTGAAGCTTTCTAAAAAACCTTTCTTTAAACAGGCACGAATGCCATTTACATTCCATGATACGTATTTCATATTCTCTCCTCAAAAAAAGAAGGAACTAAAAAGCCCCTTCTCCATTTTCTTCAATCGCATAACGAACAATTGTTTTCAGTTTTTCACTTGGTGTCTTTTCATAATCATTTAAGTAAATCTCATGATGGAATCCTTCTAAACGCATATTCTGGATAGTGATGAACTCCATGATCTGCTTAGTTGTATTGATTTCAGTATTATAAGCACCCTTATGTAGCATCTGTACGCAATGTCCTTCAGTCATCCTCTTAAGATATATATCTACAATGTAAGGATTATCCTTCTTGTTAGCTGCTTTCTGTTTAATAATTTCAAATGTATTAGGATCTAGAAGCTTTGGCTGTGCCATCATCAATGTAAACTTGATCATCTTCTTACGAGTAACGTCAAACTTTGAATTGTCATAGGTATCCCATAATCCTTCTAGCGGTGAAATAAGATAAACAAGGTTCTTTTCCTGTTTAAAATACTCTCTAATTTCAGCTGACATGATTCGAAGAGCTTTTGACTTTAAATGGAACTCTTCTACTTCAGGATTACCGATTCCATCAATCATGATGAAATTGAATTCTGGGACATCAACGATATCAATCTTCTTTGTTGATGCATCATATTGTTTCTTATACTCTTTACGTATACCTTCCTTCATTACGGCGCCTCCTTTCTTAAACGTAAACATTATACAAAAATTCGCATGAAATTACTACTAATTTAGTATTATTTCTAAAGAATGTCTTGATAATGTGTCAATTTCATTAATATACTTTTGGGCATTGATTCGTAACTGACAACAAAAAAAGCTATTCACAAAGAATAGCCTAGATTTACTGTCAGTACTATATTGTATCAAGATTTCAATATTTCGCAACAGTTTTTTTATAATAATTTCATTGTCTTGATAACCTGTGGTTCATTAGGCATATCATTCCAAGGTGATCTTTTAACATTCGCAATCTTATCTACTTCTTCTAATCCTTCAGTGATTAAACCAAAAGCAGCATAGTCACCATCTAGATGTGGGGCATCAGCATGCATGATAAAGAACTGAGATGAAGCAGAATCCTTAACCATTGTTCTTGCCATTGATAAAACACCTCTTGTATGCTTTAGGTTATTAGTCACACCATTAGATGCAAATTCACCCTTGATAGATGCTGCTGGATGCTCTTTCAAATCAGTATCATATCCACCACCCTGGATCATGAATCCTGGGATAACACGATGGAAGATTAAGCCATCAAAGAAGTTATTTTTAATTAAGTTTACAAAGTTTTCTACAGTGATAGGTGCTACTTCAGGATATAATTCACCCTTCATTACATTGCCATCCTGCATTTCAATTTCAAATAAGATTTTTTCCATGATTGTTCTCCTTTATTTGATTTCGTCTTATTTTAACATATTTATTCTCTCTCTAATAGAAAAAGCTGTAATAGATCATCTATTACAGCCTTATTATTATAATTTCTTATACATTTCCGCAATAATTTCAGCAGCTTCATCTAAACCATAATCACTATTAATAGTTAAGTCAAAATTCTTTAACTGACCCCATTTATTTGTTGTGTAGTAATTATAGTAATTAGATCTTTTCTTATCTCTTGAGATAACATACTTCTTTGTATTCTCATGCTCTTCTTTATATTCTTCTTCTACTCTCTTAATACGTGATTCAAGAGGTGCATGGATAAAGACACGTAATACTTTATCATAATCTTCAAGAATATAATCAGCACATCCATTTACTATGATACATGAATCGTTATTTGCAAGATGACGAATGATTTTAGATTGTGTTGCGAAGACCTGATCATTTAAAGGCATCTGGAAAGTGCCTCCAGCCATTCCATAAAGGAATCCTGAACTCTTTTCCTGAGCTGCCTTCCTAATTGTTTCAATATCAAATCCAAGTTCCTGAGCAGCTAAATCAATAATCTGGTTATCGTAATAAACAAGTCCTAAAAGATTAGCTACTTTCTGTGCTATGATACGTCCTCCAGAACCATATTCTCTTGCGATTGTAATAATTTTAGGCATAAGACAAAACCTCCTTCTATAAGTTTATTTTATCACAAGTTCAAAAGAATATGTAAGAAACTTTATTCCAAATATTGAGATATGTTATAATGCATGAGAAAGAGGTGGATTATGGAATACCATGTTTTAGCAAGTGGTTCTAAAGGAAACAGCACATTTATTGTAGAAAAAACTACAGGTATTTTAATAGATTGTGGTATCTCAAAGAAACAGTTGACTTATCGACTCAAAGAGATTGGATATACAATAGATGATATAGATTATGTATTATTAACCCATGATCATACAGATCATAACAAGAATATACATATATTTGATAAAGAGATGGTATATACCGCAAAAGGGAATATAGCGGATCTAGATGAGGATCATGAACTTATTCCTTATACAAGTTATACTTTTGGTGATATAGAAGTGTATGTATTACGTATTTCACATGATGCGACTAATCCTATTGGATTTATTTTTAGTGGTGATGAGACACTCCTTTATATGACAGATACAGGTTATGTGTCACAGAAGAATAAAGAACTTATTCATAACTTGAATTATTATATTATAGAGTCGAATCATGATATAGGGATGTTAATGGCTACACGTCGTCCTTTTTCTCTAAAGAATAGAATTATGGGCGATACGGGACATTTAAATAATGAGTACAGCGCTCATTTAATGTGTGATGTGATTGGTGAGAATACGAAAGAGATTGTACTAGCCCACTTATCACAGGATGCCAATACAAAAGAAAAGGCGTTAGAAACTTATTATTCTATATTTGATGAAGAAAATATAAAATTTGATAAAGAGATGATTAAAGCAGCAAGTCAAATATCAGTGGTTTCTGGAGGAAAAAATGAACATTAAGATTATTACTGTAGGTAAGTTAAAAGAGAAGTATTTAAGAGATGGTGTACAGGAGTATGTAAAAAGACTTGGGGCATATGCTCATGTAGAGTTGATTGAAGTACCTGATGAAAAGATACCTAATAACCCTTCACTTGCAGAAGAGGCACTTGTGAAAAGCAAGGAAGGAAGAAAGATTCTTGATCATGTGAAACAGAATGATTTTATGATTCTGTTAGATGTTGCTTCACGTGAGATGGATTCAGTGGCTTTTAGTCAGTATATTGAGAAGAAGATGATTGATGGTTATTCCACTATTGATTTTGTGATTGGTGGTTCCTTAGGACATGGAGCGGATGTTCTTGCTAGAGCTGATTTTAAATTATCTTTTTCACCAATGACTTTCCCTCATCAATTAATGCGTCTGATTCTTGTAGAACAGATTTATCGTGCATTTAAGATTATGAAGAACGAAACATATCATAAATAATGTCCATACATAGTATGGACATCTTTTTTACGTAAAAAAAGAACCTGTAGAACAGGTTCTTGCGTCTTATTTAAGACCGTATTTCTTATTGAATTTTTCAACTCTACCATCAGCACTCGCAAATCTCTGTTTACCAGTGTAGAATGGATGACAGTTTGAACAAGTATCCACACGGATTTCATCTAAAACTGAACCAGTTTCGAATTCGTTACCACATGATGTGCAGATTACTTTTACTTTTTTGTAATTTGGATGAATTCCAGCTCTCATTGTCTTATCTCCTTCCGCCTTGAAATATTTGCTACTTCAAAGTAAGTTGCTAATGTATTGTACATCATTTTTTATTGAAATACAATAGCTTTTTTAAATTTATTTCTTAGTAATATAACCTAATTTTGTTAACATTTCAGCACTTTCAACAGCACCACCAGCAGCACCTCTTAAAGTGTTGTGAGATAAACCTACAAACTTATAATCGAAGATGTTATCTTCTCTAAGTCTACCAATAGAAACTCCCATACCGCCTTCATAATCAACATCTAATGTAACCTGTGGACGGTTTTCTTCTTCCATGTATCTGATGAAATGTTCAGGTGCATGTGGAAGCTTAAATTCCTGTGGCTGTCCCTTGAAGTTATTCAAACAATCAATTAATTCTTCTTTTGTAGGCTTCTTCTTGAAACTAACAGAAACAGTTGCTGTATGACCATTTAATACTGGTACACGAATACATTGTGCACTAATAACAGGTCCTTCAGCTTTAACGATTTCACCATTTTCAATATGACCAAATACTTTTAATGGTTCCTGTTCAGACTTTTCTTCTTCCCCACTGATTAAAGGAATGATATTTCCTACCATTTCTGGCCATTCCTTGAAAGTCTTCCCAGCACCAGAAATAGCCTGGTATGTACTTACTACAACCTTTGTTGGTTCAAATTCCTTCCATGCTGCTAAGCAAGGTGTATAAGACTGGATTGAACAGTTAGGCTTTACTGCGATAAAACCTTTCTTAGTTCCAAGTCTCTTTCTCTGATCTTCGATGACAGCATAATGTTCTGGGTTGATTTCTGGAATAACCATAGGAACATCAGGTGTCCATCTGTGTGCACTGTTGTTTGAAACAACAGGTGTTTCTGTTTTTGCATATGCTTCTTCAATTGCTTTGATTTCTTCTTTACTCATGTTTACTGCTGAGAATACAAAATCAACTTCTTTCGCAATGTCTTCAACATCTGCAACATCTTTTACGACAATGTTCTTGACTGCTTCAGGAATAGGTGTATCCATCTTCCATCTGCCTTTTACTGCTTCTTCATAAGTCTTTCCCGCACTCGACTTACTTGCTGCAAGTGTAGTCACTTCAAACCATGGATGGTTATCTAGAAGAGTATTGAATCTCTGTCCAACCATACCAGTCGCACCTAAAATACCAACTTTTAACTTGTCACTCATAGCTTCTCCTCCTATCAACATTAATCGTCAATCATATAACGAGTAATGTGTGCTCCTAATGTGATGAGCTTGTGGTCTATATTATCATAACCACGGTCAATATGGTAGACATTTGTAATTTCTGTTTTACCTTCTGCCATTAAGCCAGCCACCACAAGAGCAGCACCACAGCGTAAGTCTGTAGCCATTACTCTTGCACCATGTAGAGGTGTTTTACCTTTTACATAAGCACACGCTTCACCTAATTCAATATCTGCTCCCATCTTATTAAGCTGCGCACAATGCTTAAATCTTTCTTTATAAATAGTTTCAGACACTTTTGATTGTCCATTACCCTGTGTTAATAGAGTTGTTAGAGGCTGCTGCAAGTCAGTCGCAAATCCTGGATAGATCTGTGTCTGTACTTCAACAGGCTTTAAGTTTCCATCATTGCCATATACAACAATGCTATCGCCAATCTTTTCCATCTTAATGCCCATTTCCTTTAATTTAGAAATAAGGGCATCTAGATGCTGTGGAATAATATTCTGAATAACCATCTTTTCACCAATTGCAGCTGCAATGATCAAGAAAGTACCTGCTTCAATACGATCAGGAATAATTTCATGATATGCACCATGCATATGCTCCACACCATCAATAGTAATAGTATCTGTACCTACACCACGGATTCTAGCCCCCATCTTTGTAAGAAGGTTGGCTACATCAATGATTTCTGGTTCCTTCGCTGCATTTTCAATAACAGTACGACCTTTAGCCTTTACTGCCGCTAACATAATATTGATAGTTGCACCTACAGAAGCAAAATCTAGATAGATTTCAGTTCCAATAAGTTCATCAGCCTGTAAATGATATGTTCCTGTTTCTTCATCATAATTGATTTTGGCACCCAATGCTTCAAAACCTTTTAAATGAAGATCAATAGGACGAGGTCCTAAATAACATCCTCCAGGCATTCTAATAGTTACTTCTTTATATTTACCAAGTAATGCACCCATAAAATAATAAGACGCTCTTAATTTATCAACTGCACTACTTACAAGTGGTATGTTTTTCATATTTCTAGGATCTACACCGATTTCACCTACGGATTTATCCCTTTCAACAACACAATTCAATTCTTCTAATAATGTGGTTAACGCATCAACATCTGAGATTTCTGGTACGTTATATATTTCTACTGGTTCATCTGAGAGAACAATAGAAGGGATCAATGCTACAGTCGCATTCTTCGCACCTGAGATAGTGACTGTGCCGTTAAGTTTATGTCCGCCTTCAATAGCAATTACTTCTTCAGCCATTTTTATACAATCCTTTCGTTAAGGTTATTTAAAGTTTATATATATATTAAAAAACAATTCAGTTAAAAGTTAACAAGTTTAAGTCAAAATATTGGATTTTATCTCGACGAATTCATTATATAGTATTTCTTCGAAAATCACAAAGAAAACAGAAAGTAAATGTCCCTTTTTAATAAAAGAATATTTTACTTTTAAAAAAAACATGATATACTATGACCACATGGTCCGTTGGTGAAGTGGTCAACACACTTGGTTCTCATCCAAGCATTCAGGGGTTCGAACCCCCTACGGACTACCATTTTTTTATGCGAATAAAAAAAAGAAAGCCAGGCTTTCTTTTTAAAATGTTTTATTTGTATAAAAAAAATGGCTGGGGTAACTGGATTCGAACCAGTGAAATGGCAGATTCAGAGTCTGCTGCCTTACCGCTTGGCTATACCCCAAAAAAAATGGCTGGGGTAACTGGATTCGAACCAGTGAAATGGCAGATTCAGAGTCTGCTGCCTTACCGCTTGGCTATACCCCAACAGCAATTTATATTATACATATATTTTAGGAGATGTAAAGAGAAAAATGACAAAAATTCGTACAAGATTTGCACCAAGCCCTACGGGGTACATGCATATCGGTAATTTAAGAACAGCTTTATACTGTTATTTAATCGCTAAACATCAGGGTGGCGACTTTATTTTAAGAATTGAAGATACTGACCAGAACCGTGAAGTGGAAGGTGCAACTCAGTTAATTTATGATATTTTGACTGAAACTGGTCTTAACTGGGATGAAGGGCCAGATAAGCCAGGAGATTGTGGACCTTATATCCAGTCTGAAAGACTTCCTATTTATCATGAATATGCTAAGAAGCTTATTGAGCTAGGCGGTGCTCATTATTGTTTCTGTGATAAAGATGCTGACAATGATTATGATCCTTGTCGTATGCTTGATCAGGCTGAAATTGATGAAAAGCTTGCAGCAGGTGTTCCTTATGTTATTAGACAGACTATCCCTGATAAGGGTAAGGCTACTTTTGATGATGAAATCTATGGTCATATTGAAGTAGATTGTACTACTTTAAATGATTCTATCTTAATTAAGAGTGATGGATTCCCTACTTATAACTTTGCGAACGTTGTAGATGACCATTTAATGGGTATTACTCATGTTGTACGTGGTAATGAATATTTAGCTTCTACACCTAAATATAACCTTCTATATGATGCATATGGATGGGATAGACCTACTTACATCCATTTACCACCAGTAATGAAGGATGAACATGCTAAGTTATCTAAGAGAAATGGTGATGCCTCTTACCAGGATTTAACTAAACAGGGTTATTTAAAAGATGCCATCCTTAACTACATCGCATTACTTGGATGGTCTCCAGCTGATGAAGAAATCCTTTCATTAGATGATTTAATTGAACAGTTCAACATTGAACATATCTCTAAAGCTCCAGCTATCTTTGATATTGATAAGTTAAAATGGATGAACGGTGTTTATTTAAGAAATATGTCATTAGAAGAATTCCACAAAGTGGCTTCTCCTTACTATGACTTCATCACTATTCCTGTAAATACATTAGAAATCTCTAAAGCATTACAGCCACGTGTTGAAAGATTAGCTGATATTCCAGAATTAATGGACTTTGTCAATGAAACATTACCATTTGATGCATCTATCTATAAACATAAGAAGATGAAGACGAATCCTGAAAACTCTTTAGAAGCATTAGAATTATCTTTACCAGAACTTGAAAAGTGGGAAGATTATGATGATGACGAAGGATTAATGAATATGATGATGGATATTGCTAAGAGCCATGAATTAAAGAATGGACGTATTATGTGGCCTATCCGTGTTGCATTATCTAATAAGGCATTTACTCCTGGTGGTGCTGTAGAAATTGCTCATATTCTTGGTAAAGAAGAAACTTTAAGAAGAATTAGAGTTGCTATCGAAGATTTAAAGAAATCAGTTGCTGAATCAGCAGAATAAAAACAAGAGGCTCATTTGAGCCTCTTTTAGTATACTTTCTTATAGTTTGCAAGTGCACCGATTAGGTTAGAATCATTATTGTATTTACATTGTACTAACTTAACTTGTGGAATGGGCACAGGCATCTTCTCATAGAGTTCATCTAAAGACTTCTGAATATAAGTCATTAAAATAGGTTGTTTAGAGATCCCCCCACCTATCGCAATACAATCAGGATCAACTGCTGCCTGGATATTAAATAATCCCATCGCAATAGTGTCTGTATAGTCCTTTAAAACCTCTAAAGCTCTTGTATCACCGTTATAAATTTGTGACGAAAAAACCAAGGACATTATGCCTTGGCTTTTATATTAATCCTGGAACAAAGGAGTTGAAAGATAACGGTCACCTGTATCTGGTAGTAAGGCTACAATTGTCTTTCCTTTATTTTCTGGTCTTTTCGCAAGTTCAATTGCAGCATAAACAGCAGCACCTGAAGAAATACCTACTAAGATACCTTCATTCTGACCTACTTCTTTACCAGTCGCAAATGCATCTTCATTAGTTACACGGATGATTTCATCATATACCTTTGTATCTAAGACATCAGGTACGAAACCTGCACCGATACCCTGGATCTTATGTGCACCACCCTGTCCAGTAGATAATACTGGAGAAGAATCTGGTTCTACTGCAACTACTTTTACGTCTGGTTTCTTATCTTTTAAGTACTGTCCTACACCAGTCACTGTACCACCAGTACCTACACCAGCGACAAAGTAATCGACCTGACCATCTAAGTCTTCAAAGATTTCTGGTCCTGTTGTTAAATAGTGGGCCTGTGGGTTAGCTGGGTTAACGAACTGTCCTGGAATATAGCTGTTTTCAATTCCTTCTGCAAGTTCATTTGCTTTCGCAATAGCACCCTTCATACCCTTGCTTCCATCTGTTAAGACAAGTTCAGCACCATATGCTTTCATTAATGTACGTCTTTCTACAGACATTGTTTCTGGCATTACGATAATAATACGATAGCCTCTTGCAGCCGCAACAGAAGCTAAACCAATACCTGTATTACCTGAAGTAGGTTCAATTAATACAGTATCTTTATTGATTTTGCCTGCTTTTTCTGCTTCATCGAGCATATTCTTCGCAATTCTATCTTTAACACTTCCTGCGGGATTGAAGTATTCAACCTTTGCGATTACCTTTGCTTCTAAATTATATTTCTTTTCTAAATGTGTTAATTCTAATAATGGTGTATGGCCAATTAACTGGTCAGCACTAGTGTATACCTTACTCATGTTAATTCTCCTCCGAATTTGTTATTTTACTGCAGCAAAAGCTTGATCTAAGTCTGCAATAATATCATCAATATGTTCAGTACCAATAGATAATCGAATAGAATTCTGCTGGATACCTACCTGTTTTAATTCTTCTTCATTCATTTCTGCATGTGTAGTAGAAGCTGGATGAATAACTAAAGATTTCACATCTGCAACATTTGCAAGTAATGAGAATAACTGTAAGTTATCAATGAAATCTTTTGCTTTTCTTGCATCACCCTTGATGTTGAATGTAAAGATTGATCCACCACCGTTAGGGAAATACTTCTTATATAATGCCTGCTGAGATGGATCTGTAGATACTGAAGGATGTGATACAGATTCAACCTGTGGATGGTTATTTAAGTATTCTACAACCTTTAATGTATTTTCTACCTGTCTTTCTACACGTAATGAAAGTGTTTCTAGACCCTGTAAGAAGATCCAAGCATGAATTGGTGAAAGAGTTGCACCCATGTCTCTTAATAAAATAGCTCTAATTCTTGTAATATAAGCAGCGGCTCCTACATCTTTCGCAAAGCTTACACCATGATAAGATGGGTTTGGTTCAACAAGCTGTGGGAATTTATCTGCATGTGCCGCCCAGTCAAACTTACCTGCATCAACGATGACGCCACCAATAGTAGTACCATGACCGCCAATGAACTTAGTTGCTGAATGAATAACAACGTCAGCACCATATTCAATTGGTCTAATTAAATAAGGTGTACCAAATGTGTTATCAATAACTAATGGTAAACCATGTTTATGTGCAATCTTTGCGATTGCTTCGATGTCTACAACATCTGAATTAGGGTTACCTAAAGTTTCAATATAAACAAGTTTTGTGTTTTCCTGGATAGCATCTTCAAATGCCTGTGGATTTAATGCATCTACGAATGTAGTAGTAATACCATAATCAGTAAATGTATGTTTGAATAGGTTGAATGTTCCACCATAGATGTTTTCTGCAGATACGATATGGTCACCTGCAGCCACTAAGTTTTGTACTGCGTATGTCACTGCAGCTGCACCAGAACCTACTGCCAAGGCGGCTACACCACCTTCTAAAGCCGCAATTCTTTTTTCAAATACATCTTCAGTTGGGTTTGTTAGACGACCATAGATATTACCAGCATCCTGTAATGCGAATCTAGCTGCTGCATGATCTGAGTTATGAAAAACGTAAGATGAAGTCTGATAGATAGGTACTGCACGAGCGTCAGTTACTGGATCAGCTTCTTCCTGTCCTACGTGTAATGCAAGTGTTTCGAAATGATAGTTTTTATTAGACATGTATGTTTCCTCCTTAACCCTATTTCTTTGATAGGTTAATAGGATTATAGCAGTGATAAACTTACTAGTCAACTATATTTATATTATTTTTTGTGGATATTTCGTATTTTCTAAATTTAATTGATTTTATTTATGATTATATGACATAATCATCACCATTTGATGAAGCAGGTACTAAATCACTTAAAGAAACACCTTCTAAATAGTCTGTAATCACTTTATGTAAACCAGTCCACATAGGTAATGTATTACAATAAGATGCTCTTTCACATGTATTACATTCATCTGCTAAACATGATACAGGAGCTAATGTTCCTTCAGTAACCTTAAGAATAGAAGCAACACTATAGTCTTCTGGAGCATGTGTTAAACGGTATCCCCCACCTTTACCTCTTAAACCTTCTACAAAGTGTTTTTTAGATAAAGATTTAATAATAATTTCTAGATACTTTTCAGAGATATCCTGTCTTGCAGCTATTTCTTTTAATGGTATATATTTAGAACGATCATGCTGTGCTAAATCAATCATGACACGTAAAGCATAACGTCCTTTAGTTGATATCATCATAAGCTATTCCTCCTTTTACATATACCTAGTATACTAGGGGGTTATAGGGTAAGTCAAGATTAATAGAAATTGAACGTTGATGTAACAGATAGTTGATGTTAGAATTTTAAATGGAGAAAGAATATGAGTAGAAAAAATAATTTATTTAAACTTGATTTGTTAGTATTAGCCGTTCTTTATCATGGAGATTGTTATGGTTACGAAATATCAAATCAGATTAGAGAAAAAAGCAATCAAGTCATTGATTTAAAAGATGGTGTTTTATATCCGATATTATATAAATTAATGGAAGGAGAGTATATCTCTTCTTCTGAAAAACAGGTAGGAAGAAAGATACGCGTCTACTATCATTTACTTCCAAAAGGAAGTGATCTTCTACTTGAAATGATGAAAGAATATCATGATATGGTTAAGAGTATCGATTATATATTGGAGGGAATTGATGATGAGTAAACCATTAAAGAAATATAAGAAAGAATTAAAATCTTTGTTTAATAATGTACCAAAAGAAAAAAGGTCTGTATATGACCATATATGTAAAACTATTGATGAGTATCCTAATGTAGATACAATGAGCTATGATGACTTAGTTGAACAGTTTGGAGAACCTGAAAATATTTATTATCAGTATATTGATGATAATGATTTGTATTCACCAGTGCAAAAGCATAAGAGAAGTTACAAGAAAGTGTTTATAACTGTTTTAGTATTAATATTGGTTGCATTCGTTGTAGAGTTTTCATATATTGCATATCAATCAAGAAAAAGCTATATCAACAGAGAAGTAATTGAAATCACATATGATAATTAGCCAACATTTAACAAAGAATCAATATATGAAAAAGATTTTTTCTATGGACACAATATCAGTTAAAGTCAGATTTACATATAACGGCAATAGTGCAATATATATTCTGCCATAGAAATTACTTGCCCAAGTCTACGGAAAATCACTAATAAATCGGCATCTAAATCTTTGAATAAAGCTATTGCATCAGCTACGGAAAAAAATATATAAATGGTATCTGCGTACAAACAGTTCCAAAGAAAGTGTCGCTTACATGCAGCAGCAACGGAAAATTATCTTGGCTAACATTAAGACAATTACGTTAAAAAATTAAATTGTTTAAATCAAGGGGGGGACGGATAAAAAACGTCCCTTTTAATTGTATAAACAACTATCTCACTTCATTACAGAATAATCATCATTATACATAAATCCACTACCATATTTACTAATACTTTCTATTTACTTATTTTATATATGGTGTATAATATTTTTTGTAAGTGATTACATAATATAAGTAGATTAAATTATGAACAAATTCTATTATCAATTCTATCTTCTAATATTTTTGTTTTTACTTATGCTTCTTTAAATGCTTTTCAATAACAACAATACTACTAATCAGGAGAATGTATATGAAAGATTTTTTCAGTAATCTAAAAGCAGTTATCATGTTTTACATTTTAGGGATGATTATTTCAGTCCTACTCTATTTCGCATTTGTATTCTTTGCAGGAGATGGAGGACCACTTGTAGGTATCTCTATCGTAGCTTGTAATATTACAAATAGCTTATTCATCATGTATATAACTGCCTTATTACTCACAAATAACAAAAAATAATTTCTATAACTACTTTGATGGATTCAATTAATCCAAGTGATCTATTTTTATACTATGTAAAATATCAGCATCAACTTCATGATTGTTGAAATCCTGAAGTTGATGCCATTAGGGGGGGGAGGTGTTTTAAACGTTCCCCTTCTTATTATAGTAGTCATATATGATGTAGTACTTTTATATCACTATCATCCACCATTACTGATAATTCATACTTGCTTGTTATATATGGTGTATACTGATTAATGTAAAAGGATGCATTAAATAGTGATCAACAGTTGTATAAGCTATATGTCAAATCAAAGAAAGGATGAGATATAACCAGAAACATTACATACACAAGTGCAACATATTTGGAGTTACTTTACTAATAGCCCGTTAATTTTTGTATATTATAATAAACTCAAATACAAGGAGATCCTATGAAATCAAAAAAGATTATTGTAAGTATTGTTGTTTGTTTAGTCATTGCAGTATTTGTAGTACCTAGTTCTAGTTCTTATTTATCAGAAGTTACGTTAAGTGGAGAAAAGAAGAAAGGTTATTCTTTCTATAAGTCAATTTCTATATCTAATAAATTAAAAGATGTTGATTTTATAGATCATTTACCCGATGGTATACAGAAGTATGATGAAAGTAAAACACGTTATGGTTCACCTTCTTATACTGTTGTGGTAAAGAATGATGCATATCGTTTCTATAGATTATCTAGTGATTCAGATGTACTTGTGACTAAATCAAATAAGAGTGATCAATCTCAAATAAAAGAATATGCGAGAATGAATAAAGATAACTATAAGAAACTTGCATCCTCAACACATTATACTGATTATGATCAATTAGATTACTGGAACTAACATAGGTATTCCTACCATTTGTGGTAGGAATCTTTTTATTTGAACATAAAAAAAAGAGAAGCCTCAGCTTCTCTCTTAAATAAATTATTCAGCAGCTTTACCGATGCAACCAAATACTTCCATTCTGTCTTTTACGCAGTCTCTGATAGCCTGAGCACCTGGAGCAAGTAATTTACGAGGGTCATAACCTTTACCCTGCTGATCTTTACCTTCTTCAATGTACTTTCTAGTAGCTTTCTGGAAGTATAACTGACATTCAGTGTTAACGTTGATCTTAGATACACCTAAGCCAATTGCTTTCTTAACCTGTTCATCAGGAATTCCTGAACCACCATGAAGAACTAATGGTAAGATACCAGTTTCTTTCTGGATAGCATCTAATGCTTCGAACTGTAAACCAGCCCAGTTTGCAGGGTATACACCATGGATATTACCGATACCAGCAGCTAAGAAGTCAACTCCTAAGTCAGCAATCATCTTACATTCTTTAGGATCTGCTACTTCACCCATACCAATAACACCATCTTCTTCTCCACCGATTGAACCTACTTCAGCTTCGATAGATACACCTTTAGCATGGCATAATTCAACTAATTCCTTAGTCTTTTCGATGTTTTCTTCGATTGAATAATGAGAACCATCGAACATGATTGAAGTGAATCCAGCTGCTAATGCAGCCTTAGCACCTTCATATGAACCATGGTCTAAGTGTAATGCTACTGGTACAGTGATATTTAAAGATTCTACCATTGCTTTAACCATAGCAGCTACAGTTGTGAAACCTGTCATATATTTTGCAGCACCTTCAGATACACCTAAGATTACTGGTGCATTTAATTCCTGTGCTTCTAAAAGAATAGACTTTGTCCATTCAAGGTTATTGATGTTGAACTGTCCAACACCATAATGGCCTGCTTTAGCCTTTTTTAACATTTCTGTTGCGGAAACTAATCCCATAATATTATCTCTCCTTTTCTTTTATATTTCCATAATACTCTTTTTTCTTGTCTATTACTAGGAAAATTAAAAGATGTAAACGTTTTTATTTTACTTTATTTTCTTTTTCATTTAGGAGGCTTAAAAAGCCTTCTATTTCCTGCTTTGTATAATAAGCAGGATTATCATCAAGTATCTCTTTCAACTGCTTTTGATAGTCTTTTTGATAGCCAATACGCTTATTTAATAAGCGTATTGCTAGTGTTTGTTGATAGGCAATATCTGTATGAAGAAACTTCTTTAATTGTCGATTCGTATATTCACAAGCACAATCTAATGGAAGATCATCGATATATCCCTGAAGTCTTAAACTATGCAGATCTTTCATCCAATGCCTTCTTTAACTGTAAACAAGCTTTTTCTAAAGTACTTCTAGGACATGCTAAGTTAAATCTTTCAAAACCTGATCCTTCTTCACCAAACACATAACCTTCATCTAACCAAAGATGTGCTTTATTTAACATGAAGTCTTCCTGTTCTTCATTACTCATACCAAGTGTTCTCATATCCACCCAGGCAAGATATAAGCCTTGTGGATCAATTAAAGATACACCAGGACATTCAGTTTTAAGGAAGTGATCAAGATAATCCATATTACCATTAATATAATCTAGAAGTTGATCCACCCATTCATCCCCCTTAGTATAAGCGACTGTTGTCGCAATAAATCCTAGTATTGTAGGATCAGAAATAGAATGACTCATCTTCACTTTCTTAAATTGGTTTCTTAGCTTTTCATCCGCAATAATAGCTGCAGAAGTCTGTAGTGCAGCTAAGTTGAATGTCTTAGATGCTGCAGTTAATACAATTGAAAAGTTCTTATATTCAGGATCTACTTCATAGAATGCGATATGCTTATGAGGCGCATAGACAAAGTCCATATGGATTTCATCCGATACTACAAAAACGTTATGTTTTTTACAGATATCTCCAATTGTTTTTAGTTCTTCTTTAGTCCATACTTTACCCACTGGATTATGTGGATTACAGAAGATCATCATTTTGACGTTTTCTTCTATAATCTTAGTTTCAAACGCTTTGTAATCAAGTGTATATTGGTTATCTTTTAGATCAAGAGGCATTCTTACCATACGTCTACCATTGTTTTTAATAGCACGATAGAATGGATAATAAACTGGTGTAAGAACCAATACACTCTCCTCTTTTTTAGTATAAGCTTCTACTGCAAGATGAAAGGCAGTGACAACACCCGGTGTAGGGACAATCCAGTCTTTTTCAACATGGAAATCATGTCTACGTTCCATCCATCCTACAACACTTTCTAAGTATTCTTCTGGGATTGTACTATAACCATAAATACCATCTAACACACGTTTAGAGAGTGCTTCTGGAATATCTGGTAATGTTTTGAAATCCATATCTGCAACCCACATAGGGATCATATCAGGATCATCTGTATGACCAGAATCATATTTTGCGCAGTTTGTATGATGTCTATCATAGACTGTATCAAAATCATATTTCATCGTAGCACCTCCTGTTTATTAAATGCATCCTGTGAGAAGTGGAATAAACCAATACCAACAGACTGTGCTAAGTTAAGTGAATCAATCGCATTCGTATGAGGAATAAAGACACTTTGTCCATATGTCATATAAATATCATCGAGTCCTGATGATTCATTTCCAAAGATCAGTGAATGAGGTGTCACAGGTTTCACCTGATGAATATTCTTAGCACCCTTCAACATAAATGGATAACATTGATGATCACCGAACTCTTTAAGATACTCATCAATACTTTCATAATAATGAATACGTAAAGAGAATAATGCACCCATAGAAGAACGAACAACATGAGGATTAAAGATATCAACTGCTGGACGAATAATAGCTAAGTCCTGATAACCAAACCCTAACATTGTACGCATAATTGTACCCATATTACCCATATCCATAGGATTCACTAATACAATATGATTTCCCTTCTGTAAAGGTTCATAGAATGTTTTAAATACCCCGATTGCATAACAATTAGACTTTGGTGAAAGCTTATTAATTGTCGCATCATGCACATCAATAGGAATATGATGTAATGCACATAATTCCTTGATTTTAGGATATCCTCTGTTTTCTTCTATTGAAGAGTGTACAACCACTCTTTTCACAATATCTGGTTTATGTTCTAATAATTCTATTGTAGGAAAGACACCCAATGTATAAGAGGAGTCATCACCTTTTTTATATAACTTCATATTTTTCTCCTCTATGCATCTTCATTAATATTCTTAATAGTCTGTAATTCATCTTCCGCATTCTTTTTTAATGCTTCAAAGTGTTTCGGATCTTGTTTAGCCCCTTTATCAATGAGTTCTAGTAGTTCACGATATTTTTCTACTACAACCTCCATTAATGATTCTTTTACTTTGTAATCTAATTCATCACGAGCCTGCTGATGAACACGATTTAATGATTTATATTGTTCTCTAAATACAAGGTCATAATCCACCTTTGATTTTCTAGAAAATAGTCCCATAAATACCTCCTCCTTCATCTCATTTATTATACTATAGAACACAAAAATAGTCACAAATAATGTGACTATTTAGTATTCGTTGCCATGACACCTACGAGTGGATGTGGCTGGTATGGTTCTTCTAGATATTGTTTTTCTTCTTCACTTAATTCAAGTTCTGTCGCAAGTACAGCTGTATCAACATGTTTAAGTTTAGTCGCCCCTACAACCGGTGATGCTACTTTAGACATCAGCCATGATAATGATACTTCACTCATAGAAACATGATGCTTTGATGCAAGTTCTTCTACACGTTGAATGATTTTTAAATCTAAATCACTTGATGCATCATATTTACCTTTCGCATATGTATCTTTTTCAAGCCTTTGTGATGTTTCTCCAGGATGCTTTGCGAGACGTCCTGATGCAAGTGCACTATATGGTGTCATCGCAATACCTTGTTCATCACAATAACGCTTCATTTCTCTTTCTTCTTCTCTAAAGATCAGATTATAGTGCCCCTGTACACTTACAAAGCCTTGTAAGCCTCTTTCTTTCGCAATAGTATTGGCCATTGCAAGTTGATAAGCAAAACAGTTAGAAATACCTATTTCTTTAATTTTTCCTTCTTTAATGAAGTCATTAAGTATTTCTAATGTGTCTTCAATAGGTGTTCTATAATCCCACATATGCATGATATAGAGATCAATATAATCAGTCTGTAATCTTCTTAGACTGTTATTAAGACATTCTCTAAGATATGTTCTAGAGTCAATAGAATCATCACTCTTAGGGGTATACTTAGTCGCAATAATAACATCTTCACGATGTCCATATTCTTTAATAGCACGTCCTAAGTATTCTTCACTTGTGCCTGACTGATAAGCCATCGCTGTATCAAAGAAATTGATACCTGATTCTAAAGCATGGAAAATGATTTTTTTTGAGTCTTCATAAGGTAATGTCCAGGAATGCATACCTTGAGATGCATCTCCAAATCCCATACATCCTAAACAAGCCTTAGAAACCTTTAATGAACCAATCTGTGTATATCTCATAATTTCCTCCTGGACTTATCATAATATATATAAGAATAAATAGCGAAAGACAAAAAAGTACTTCTATCCACAAATAGACAAATAGCGGTCATTATCTATATGGAGAATGATCTTTCAATAAATCCTTTAAACCTAAGTAACGCATATGATTGATGTTGTCTACAAGTTCATCTATTGGTTCTTTCATACCATCTAGAATCCATTGAAGGACCATACTATGAGAGGCATTGGTATGGTAGAGTGTCGCAAATTTAAGTTCTTTGGATAATGATTCTCCTATACAATATTCATGCCATTTTAAATCGAACGCTATACAATGATAAAGCATATGCTCCTTCAATGAATTCTGTCCATCTATTAAACAGGCTTGTTCAACGAATGTTTCATATTTCTTTAAGCTGATTAATGTCTGAGTGAGTGATGATTTAAAGTCAATAGACATATCTTCATCAAACTGATTCACAATCACTGTATCATATACATAGGCAATAAGATCATTCTTATCTAGAAAATGATTATAGAATGTCTGTCTTGAGAGTTCAGTATCCTCTAGTAAGTCTCCTATGGTGATTTTAGAAAGCGGCTTCTTATAGAGAAGTGAAAGAAGACTGTTAGAAAAAGCTTTTTTTATGTTCATGTTATTCCTCTCTTTCATATTAATTTTACAACTTTCAAGTAAAGTATGCTATTATATCATTGCGAATAAGCAATAGAAACGAGGTAAATAAAAATGAGTATACTTGCATGTCCTAAATGTCATGAACCTTTAGAAATTGAAGGTAAAACATGTAAATGCATTAATAACCATTGTTATGATATTGCCCGTCAAGGGTATATGAATCTACTTTTAAATCCTGATAAGGCATCTAATAATCCAGGTGATTCTAAAGAATCATTGATTGCGAGAAAAGCTTATCTTGATAAGGGTTATTATGATCCTATTCTTTTTGAAGTAGTGAATGAAATCAAGAAGAAGGAAGGTCCTTTAAATATCCTAGATCTAGGTTGTGGTGAAGGCTATTATACATATCGTATGAAACAGATTCTTGGTGATGAGAATACTTATTGTGGTTTAGATATTTCTAAGTTAGCTGTAAGAATGGCTACACAGTATGATAAGTCTATTCACTGGATTGTAGGTAATTCTAAAAATATTCCAGTACTTGATCATTCTATGGATGTTATTACCGCAATGTTCACTGTAGTCAATCAGGAAGAACTTGCTAGATGTATTAAAGAGGATGGTTATATTATCCATGTGACTGCCAATAGAGATCATTTAATTGAAATTAAACATTTGATTTATGATGAAGTAAGAACTAAGTCTGATAAGTATATCCGTCTTCCATTTAATGTATTAGAGAGTCATGATTTTAAAAAGACTATTTCTATTAAGAATCGTGAAGATGCATTAAATCTTTTAAAGATGACACCACATTATTATCATATCAAGAAAGAAAAGCGTGATGTTCTTGATACATTAGAAGCACTTGATGTCACTATTGATATCAAAGTCACTGTATATCGTCCATGAGAATAAAGAAACAAGGACAGCATCTTCTTATCACTATTGATGAAGAATATGAGAATCGTCCTTTATCTGATTTGTGGGCAGATCTGCATTTATCACGCAAAACAATTCATTTATTAAAACAGAATAAAGACTATAAAATCAATCATGTATTTAATATGAATCCTATACTTCATACAAATGATGTATTAGATGTTCTTGCTTATGAACATGATGATGAAACATATGCCCCTGACTTTCAGGATATAGATATTGTATATGAGGATGATCTGATTCTTGTTGTGAATAAGCCTATTGGGATTGCGGTTTATCCAGATGATCCTCATAAGACAGACAGCTTATCTAATCGAGTGAGTGCTTATTATATGACACAGGGATATGATATTCCTGTTCGTTATATTCATCGTTTAGATAATGATACAAGCGGTTTAGTAGTATTCTGTAAGTGTCATTTAATACAGGCTTATCTAGATCATGCATTGTCTATTAAAGAGATACAAAGAGAATATCTGGCTTATGTAGAGGGTCATATCAAAGAAGGTAAGGAATATAAGATTGAACAGAACTTAGGTAAGGATAGACATAGTCCTTCTAAGATGCGTGTTCATTCTAAGGGTATCTCTGCTGTGACTTATTACCAGTGTCTAGAGAATAAGGAAGATCATGCACTTGTAAGATGTCGTCTAGAGACTGGTAGAAAGCATCAGATCCGTGTTCATATGGCTTCTATTGGTCATCCTATTCTAGGTGATTCCCTTTATAATGAAGGCTCTGATTATCCACGTTTAGCACTTCATGCAGCCTATATCAAGTTTGAAGAACCTATTACTCATCTTGAGATTGATTTATATAGTCCTATGGAATTTTAAAAGGAGATGGCAACATCTCCTTTTCATTATTGTTTATTCACTTCCTGCATATACATTTCAGCGATGTATGAAGGTCCACTCCACCAGAGTTTTGTAGTTTCATCGTAGAGGAATTTACCCGTTTTAGAGGACAAGAAATCGATTAATATATCTTTTCTATCTTTACCTGTTTCTTCTGCAATTTCTTCTACCACCATCGCAATAAGAAGATCTATGGTATAATCCATTCTTTCCTTTGAAAGTTTCACCATATCTTCTCACCCTTTCTTTTCAAGAAATCAGTGATATCATCTAAAACAGCTTCATCACCTTCACAACTAAATATTCCATAACCTATCTCAATATATCCAAGAACATCATATTCTTTAAATAAGTGAATAACCTGTTCAACAGGTAAATGCCACTCTTCTGAAGCGAGTCGAATTAATCTCGTCTGCATGAAAGTTATTTCTGTTTCCTTACGCATTATGAATTCACCTTAATCAAACGTTACAAGTTTCACAATATTCTTATGACTCTTATTAAAGAGTGTAGAAGCACCCACACATACACGTTCACCACATGATGAGAAGATAATAGATGTATCAGAGGCTGTTTCTTCATAACCAGTAATACACATCCAATGCCATGTTTCTTCTTCTAAAATTTGTGCTTCATGAGTTAAGATCAACATACCAATAGGATGACCCTGATCAATAGCTGTTTTCACAAAATGTACACCCTGTTCAGGAGATTCAGTAATCTTTTGATAAATAGGTTCTACATCTAAACCAATATGTTTCATATACTTCTTAAAGTTCTTCGCAAACTTATAGAAATAAGGGAAACCCATAATACCTGGAGTATTGAGTTTAAACATCTTTGTCATCAGTTCTAGAAAATCCGGATAAGAGATATCTAGCTTATGTTCATAGAAGCAGGCCATATCTGCAGCACAGACACTTGCACATCCTGCACGTCTTGCCCATTCATCTGAAAACCAATCCTGGTCTCCACCGTAGTAGTCTTGATTGTCTTTATGAAAAATCATGATAGGAAGTTCTTTTTTCATTTTATATACTCCTTCATATGGATTTTCAAAATAAAGCAGTTTTCTCCTTCTACATCTCCTTCAATGATATAAGTATCAACACTATGAGTGAGATAGAGTTCAATTGTCTGATGAGCGAGTATTTCTTTTTTATAGTTAATAGAAATAGAATCCATGAAATGATTTTCATAGGCTTCTACTGGAATCAAGTTAGAAGCGATACGTAAATAATGGGTATTGTTTAAATGTCTATTTGTATCTATATCACTATAAGGTACAGTATAAGTACTTACTAATTGTCTATCATCTTGCGTAAAGAGTGTTTCTGGGTCTTCTTTGACCAAGTCTGGATTATCAGGAAGAGTGAGTCCTGCACGCTTAGGAGATGTAATACGACGTCTCTTTAGGTCAATAAGAGTCCAGATAGAACGACATTCCCCAATACGTCTACCTTCTTTTTCTATATAGTAGAATCGAGGAAAAATCACATTGGAATAATGTCCAATATCTGTAGTAAGAGTAATTTCATCATCTTCATAAATAGGTTCAGTTAATATAAGTGATTGTTTAGAAACAACATATCCATACTTCCCTTTCATGGATTCTTTATAGAACCCTGATAGAGAACCATCTGCAGTTGCTAGACGTGAGAAATAGACAAAAATATTTTCATCTCTTAAACGACCTGTATAGTCGCATTGATCGTTCTGTATTGTGTAATGAAGTGTATACATTTTCATTTTCCCCCTTTTTTTATGTATTATACTTCTTCTTTTTCATTTGTCCATACAAATAGGGTATAGCCAAATTGAACAGTTCAATGTATAATTATAAGAAGAATAAAGGAGAGAACAGAATGGATCAGGTTTTAATTATACTTGCATTTCTTGTTGGACTCGTTGGTCTCTACTTTACATATATGATTGTAAATGTAGTTGTAACTATTATTAAATCTAAGAAAAGAGATCATTCATTAAAATTCTGTATGAGTCCTGCAGGTAAGGCTTTTTATATTGGTCTTACAGTACTTTATTTTGTAGTATTATTTGGTTGTATCGCTTTTATGATTTCAACATACAATACTCACAAAATGAACTACATTTCAAACGCTTTAAGTGTATGGGCTATTTATTCAATCATCTATTCAATGCAGATTGCGAACCTTGTATTAGTTGGTAGAAAAAATATGCTTGTAGGTCGTCTTCTTATCGATTATCGTAAGATGAAGAAAATCAACTTCAATACAAATAATGAAATCACATTTGTATTCGCACAAAAGAACTTTAGATTCTCGACACGTTGGGTTGATAAACAGCTTTTAAGAAAAGCAGTAACAGGAAGAAGCTAATAAAAAAGGATTCCGTGAGGAATCTTTTTTTGTTTACTCTGGTTTTTCAAACTGACTATAGTAAAGGTTATGATAGAAACCATTCTTCTTTAATAGTTCTTCATGTTTACCCTGTTCAATGATATGTCCATCATTCATCACAATAATCTGATCTGCTTTTTGAATAGTAGATAGACGATGGGCTACAATAAAGGTTGTTCTACCAATCATCATTGTATCAAAAGCATCCTGAATTTGTCTTTCTGTACGTGTATCAATAGATGAAGTGGCTTCATCAAGAATCAACATAGGTGGATTTGCGAGCATGATTCTTGCGATAGATAAAAGCTGTCTTTGTCCTTGTGATAAGTTACTGCCTTCTTCTGCAAGCATCGCATCATAACCACCTTTTAACTGAATAATGAATTTATGAGCATGAGCTTTTTTCGCAGCTTCGATGATTTCTTCATCTGTCGCATTATTTGAGCCATACGCAATATTATCTCTAATAGTACCTTTAAATAACCATGTATCCTGTAATACCATACCATAGAGACTTCTTAAGTAAGAACGATCCATCGTTTGTGTATTGATACCATCAATAGAGATAGAACCACTTTGAGGATCATAGAAACGCATTAATAAGTTAATCAATGTTGTTTTACCACATCCTGTAGGTCCTACAATCGCAATTGTTTCACCTGCATTGACATGAAGATTAAAATCAGTGATCAATGGTCTTTCAGGTGTATAACTGAAATTCACATTGTTTAAGTCAATAACACCTTGTGGATTATCAATAGTCTCGGGATGTTCTGGGTTTTTAATAGCTGGTTCATCAATAATCTTAAAGACACGCTCAGCACAGGCTAAAGCTGTTTCTAATTCAGTAAATACGTTAGAAATATCATTAAATGGCTTTGTGTACTGATTGGCATAAGTCAAGAATGAAGATAAACCACCTACTGTAAGACCACCACCAATGACACTAAAGGCACCATAGATACATACTGTATCATAAACAATCGCATTCACAAAACGTGTAGAAGGATTCGCAAGTGCACCTAGGAACTGTGATTTAACACCGCTTTTAAATAAACGATCATTGATTTCATCAAACTTCTCTTCATTGATTGATTCATGTTGGAATGCTTTGACGACTTTCTGGTTTCCTACCATTTCTTCTACAAAACCACTCATTTCTCCACGAATAGATAATTGTTCCTGGAAGAACTTGAATGTATATTTCGCAATAAGTGTTGCGACAATGAGAGAAAGTGGTGTTAATACAATAACAATCAAAGCCAGCTTAACATTCACATATAACATAAAACCAATTGTACCTAAGATTGTCGCAATACCACCAAAGAGGTTCGTAAAGCCCTGCAATAAACCATCTGAAATCTGATCAATATCGGCAATCATACGGCTCATCATATCACCATGTGTATGAGAATCGATATAAGAAAGAGGTAAGATCTGGTATTGTTTAAAGAGTTCTGTTCTTAAGTCTCTTGTGATTTCATAAGTCATCTTATTAGATGCTCTAACTAAGAAATAGTTGAATAATGCAGTCATCAATACAGAGAATGCAATAGAAAAGATCTTTTGACTGAGTCCCTGGAAGAAAACCTGATGATAACAAATCATCTGGTCAATGGCCTTCCCAATAAGGATTGGTGTCAAAAGAGTGAATATAATATTAATTGTAGAAAATAATAATGCACCTACAAGATAGATACGATAAGGACGACAGAATGCCATAAGTCTTTTTAAAGTGCTTTTATTCTTCATTATTCTGTCCTCCTTCCATCTGTGACATAACAATTTCCTGATAGACATCACATGTATTCATAAGCATATCATGAGTACCCTGTCCTACGACTTCACCATGGCTTAATACCACAATAGAATCTGCATGCATTAAAGCACTCACTCTTTGAGAGACAATAATAACTGTCATATTAAGCGTACTTAAGGCTTTTCTTAGTTTTGCATCTGTCGCAAAGTCGAGTGCACTGGCGCTATCATCTAAAATAAGTATTTCTGGTTTTTTGACTAATGCACGGGCAATAGTGAGTCTTTGTCTTTGTCCACCAGATACATTCTTACCACCCTGTTCAATATAGGTGTCTAAGCCTTCTGTCATCTTATCGACGAATTCTTTAGATTGTGAGAGTTCTAATGCTTCATAGATTTCTTCATCTGTAGCATGAGGATGACCCCATTGCATATTTTCTCTGATTGTACCTCCAAAGAGTGTGGCCTGCTGAGGCACAATACCAATCATATTTCTTAAGTCTTCAAACTTGTATGACTTAATAGGAAGATCTTTGATACGGATTTCACCTTCAGTGACATCATAAAAACGAGGGATCAGGTTAATAAGTGTTGTTTTACCTGAACCTGTACCTCCAATGACACCGATTGTCTGACCTGGAAGGATATTGAATGACACATCAGCTAAGGCATTACCTGAATAGTATGAGAACGAAACATGATCATAAGTAATAAGGTTCTGATAGTCACTTGGAGCCTCATTGATTCCTTGGACAATACCTGGTTTCTGACTTAGTACATCTGCACACCTTTTATATGATGCACTGGCTTTATTTAAAATCACAATAACATTCGCAAAGACATACATAGAAAGTAAGATCTGGTTCATATAGTTAATAAGTGAGATGACTTCTCCCTGTGTCATACTACCTGCATTGATTTTAAAGCCTGAGATATAGAGGATTGCGATAATCCCAAAGTTCACAATGATTGTAGTTGCTGGATTTAATACAGCACTGAGGTTACCTGCAATGATCTGTTCTTCTTTTTGTTTTGTGGTTGTTGATTCAAAACGTTTTTGTTCATTATCCTGCTGGTTAAAAGCACGAATGACTCTGACACCGGAAAGATTCTCTCTTGTGATGAGTGATACTTCATCAAGGATATGCTGGATATGCGAATACATAGGCGCTGTATGACTCATCACAAAGTAAATACTAAACGCAATAAGTGGTGCGACAATCACAAAGATAAGTGCTACCTGCCAGTTAATCACAAAACTCATAACCAAAGAACCAATGATTAAAAATGGTGATCTTGAACATAAACGAATAACCATGGCAACAGCTAATTGAATCTGATTAATATCATTAGTGATTCTTGTGATTAAAGAAGGTGTACCAATAATATCAAGATCCTGATAATCATAACGGTTGATTGCACGATACATATCTTTACGCATAAGTGTACCTACACCCTGTGATGTAAGAGATGCAAAGTACTGGCACACCAGTGAACTTGCATATCCTACTGTAGATAAACCAAAGACTACAAAAGCCATCTTTGTAATATAGTTTGTATTATGTACTGCAACACCATTATCAATAATAAGAGCTACAGCCATTGGTATACATAATTCTAGAAATGCTTCTATAAGTTTAAATATGAAGCCTGAAATGGCCTGCCATTTATAAGGCTTTAAATATTTCATTATATACATATTTTTCCTCCCTGTCCTTGCAACATTATAATCCTGTTTTATACTATATGTATAATATATATTTTATATAGAATCTATAGGAGATACATATGGAACTAAAACAGATGAAATACTTTAAGACAATTGTAGAAGAAGGGACGATAACGCAGGCTGCACGTGTATTACATATTTCACAGCCTCCTCTTTCTATGCAGTTAAAAGCGATAGAAGAAGAATTAGATACAATACTGATAGAGAGAGGACATCGTCATATCACATTAACGCCTGCAGGGCACTTATTTTATCGTAGATGTAATCAGATGTTGAATTTATATGAACAGACAAGTAAAGAAGTACAAGGAGCTGCCACACAGATTTTACGTTTTGGGATTACTTCTTCTAATGGTTATTTAATTACACATGAGCATATGGATGTGTTTAGAAAGAAATATCCTAAACTAGATATTCATATGAAAGAAGGAACAACCTATGAGATGATGGATGCCTTGCTCGCTCATGAAATAGATATTGCGTTAGTCAGAACACCATTTGATTCTACGAATGTGAAATCATTTTTATTTAAGCCTGAACCAATGATTGCGGTAGGACCTTCTACTCTTGTGAATGAAAAAAAGAACCATCTCATTGATTATCGAGATGATCCTGTTTTGATTCACAGACGTTATCGTCAGTTTATAGTAGATTATTGTTTAAATGAACTCCAATTCCAGCCACATATCCCTATTATTACAGATGATATACGTACTGCCTTAGTATGGGGTTCTATACTTGATCAGGTGGTTATTATACCTGAAGCGGCTATACCATATATAGACTTAAATTCACAAACCTATACTAAACTTAAAGACAAGGGTCTCTATACATCTGCAGCCTTTATCACAAGAAAAGAAGAACTATCTCCAATCATAGAAACATTTATTTCTTTAATTATCAAAAACTACAAGATTTAAACTGTTCTTCTTTACTTCTAGATGATAAGAAGAAGCCTTTACTTCTTCACCATCTAAGTTACATGGATACTGAGATTCTACATCCACTTCATCTACAGTAAAGACATGAGCATGTTTATCCTGATCAAGTGTTTCACTTACTATCTTCTTAATATATAAAGGAATGAGACCTTTATTAATTTGATCAAGAATCACAATATTCATGAGACCATCTTCTAATGAGGCATGAGGAGCAATCTTATAACCCCCACCATAATATTTCGCATTCGCACAGGCACATAAAGTAACAGGACCTTCATACAATAGTGTTCCATGGCTTGTCATCTTAATAGGATAAAATGGATATTGGACAAAGTTTCTTAGAATAGAATACTCATATTGATGTCCTTTAAACATCTTAGGAATCTTCACATCATCATGAACATGATTTGCAATCACACTATCACAGCCAAAACAGGCATTATTAATAAAATAACGATTATTCATTAACACTGTATCAATAGGAATTGTTTTACCCTTTAAAGATGCTTTAAGTACTTCTTTAGAATCATTATTCTTAGAAATCATCTTAAAGAAGTCATTTCCTGTTCCATAAGGAATAACGACGAGTTCATGAGGTGTACCTACAAGTCCCTGAATCACCTGGTTCAACATACCATCACCACCAACACTATAAAAACGTGTTGGTTCTTTATAATGTTTAATAATCTTCTTGGCGTGATCAGGATAAGTACTCATGAATATATCATAATCATAACCCTGCATCACTTCTCTAATTGTTTCTATAAACGGATGATGATCATAATCATCATCCACTGGTTTAAGTAAAAATATGTGTCTCATTATAGTTCTCCAAAAAAAGACTGGATCAGTATCCAGTCTAGATCATATCAATAGTTTCTAGCCACTCTTTAACGCCTTTGACATCAGAAAATGCCTTTGCGCGCTTAAAGTTCGCATTTGGTATCATCTTATTAAAGTGAGCAACACTCTTCTTGCTGGAATATTTCACATGGCCACGCCAGTTCTTTTCACTTGTACACATAGGTACAATTGTTTTACCTGATAAGTCATAATCCATACAGAATGAATCAATAATTAAAGGTTCATCCTTTTCCCAGCATGGATAAATAAGATACACTGTCTTGTATTGATCAATATCATCAATCTGATTTGTAAGAGCAGGTAGTGTTTTTAATACATGCTTATTCTTATAATCATGTTTATTTTCTTTAAGTGCTTTTGCGTAAGCTTCTCTTTCTTTTCTATGTTCTTTGATTCTCTTCTTATAGTCTGTAGAGTACTTCTTAGAAGTCTGTAAACAAAGCAAGTCCCCTTCAGTATATGACTGTACTTGTTTAGCAAGTTTACGTTCTTCTCCATTGAATGAATAATATACAATCAATGTATCACTGAGACCACCTGTAATAGTTAAGGGGGCATCACTTTCTGAATATTTGGTATTATAAGTACATCCCGATAATGTGATCAACATCAAACATAAGAATGTAATGATTGATTTTTTCATAAAAAATCCTCCTCGGACACCATTATAACATATTTCCTAGAAAAAAAATAATGAGTTCACAATGTGTTCATAGATAAAAAGCATAATAGTACCTGTAAAGAGAAAGCAACTCCCTATAATAATAACAGCTTCCTTTTTACCAAGAGTGATCCCTAAAACAATTTCCAAACTCCCTTCAAAATAACTCTTGAAATAAACAACGATCAGGTATCCCTTCCTGATCGTTTTGTTTTATTTCAATTTTAGATATTCTTCTTCATCCACTGCTTCAAGCCACTCGTTTGAAGCATTTTTATTTGGGACACTTTCTGCAATATGTACAAAATAGCTTTCTGGCGCTGCACCATGCCAATGTTTGATTTCTGGCGCAATATAGACTGTATCACCTACATTGAGTTCCTGAGCAGGTTTTCCCCATTCCTGGTAATGTGATTAACCTCAAACATAAGAATGTAATGATTGATTTTTTCATAAAAAATCCTTATCGTGCCTCATTATTACATATTTCCTAGAAAAAAATAATGAGTTCACAATGTGTTCATAGATAAAAAGCATAATAGTACCTGTAAAGAGAAAGCAACTCCCTATAATAATTAAAGCTTCTTTTTGCCAAGAGTGATCCCTAAAATTTCCTAAACTCCCTTCAAAATAACTCTTGAAATAAACAACGATCAGGCTTCCCTTCCTGATCGTTTTGTTTTATTTCAATTTTAGATATTCTTCTTCATCCACTGCTTCAAGCCACTGGTTTGAAGCATTTTTATTTGGGACACTTTCTGCAATATGTACAAAATAGCTTTCTGGTGCTGCACCATGCCAATGTTTGATTTCTGGCGCAATATAAACTGTATCACCTACATTGAGTTCCTGCGCAGGTTTTCCCCATTCCTGATAATACCCTCTTCCTGCAGTACATAATAAGATCTGTCCTGCACCATGATGGATATGCCAGTTGTTTCTGCATCCTGGTTCAAAAGTAACATTAGAAATAAGCACTTCCTGATCATTAATAGGATAGAGATAACTATTACCTACAAAATACTTAGCATATGCTGTATTCAATTCACCAATAGGATAAGGACTCTGTTTCTGGATATCTTCTAAAGTATAATTCATGATTATTTCTCCATTTCATGTATACATCTGATTGCATTTAAAGTACGTGGATAACCGATATAAGGCATGCAGTTAGAAATCACATTAAGGAGATAATGTGCATCATTACCTACATGGAAGTTTCCACCAATATGAGATTTTAATTGTGGTTCAGTACCGAGTGCTGATAGAAAACAGAATGTAATCATTTCTCTTTGTGCTCCAGTGAGTCCCACTCTTGTATAGTAATCACCAAAGCAGTTACCTGCGAGCCATCTCTTGATATGGCGTTCTTCTTCAGGACCACTTGTTTGGAATCCTCTCATATGTTCACCAAAGAGTTCACATTGTTTTTCATTACCAAGTTCTATACGATTGTCTCTATTTGTGGTAGACGCACTCTTTAATGGTTTATTCACATATTTATTCATAATAGTGAGGAATGGATAAACCATCCCAATACCAAGATAGGCCACGGCTTGATAAAGGACTTCCTGGATTTCATCAGCTGTGAGATATTTCAATAAATCACCTAACATATCCTCAAATAAATCATGAGCTTTTGTGCCTACAAGTACTGCAGTAATAGATAAATATCGACTCTTATCATCCAAAGTAGTATCATTGATTACTTCTTCACCTATAAAATGGGAATAAAAGTCATAGAATTCTGGATCTTTGTCTTTAAAATTTTCCATAAATGTATATTTCATAGTCTTCACCTCTATAAGTATTCTATAAATAATAAGTAGAAAAGTACAATGCCAGTTTTGTATTATGCTATAATGTGGGTGCATAGTGAGGAGGAATATTAAATGATTGAAATTGGACAAGTTGAACAATTATTAGCTGTTTCTAAATATGGAACATTATCTAAAGTGGCTGAAGCATTACATATCTCTCAGCCAGCTCTTTCTCGTGCCATGCAGAAACTTGAAGAAGAACTGCAGGTTCCTATTTTTGACCGTGAAAAGAATCGTATTACTTTAAATGCGACTGGTAAAGTGGCTGTTGATTATGCACAGAAGGTATTATTTTCTGCAAATGATATGATTGCTCGTGTACGTGAATATGATCGTATGACTCATACAATTAGTATTGGATCATGCGCACCTGCACCTTTATGGGACTTAGTACCTTATGCTAGTAAGATATATGAAGATATGGCTATTTCTTCAGAAATAAAAATGCCAGATATCTTATTATCTGGTTTAGAGAATGATTTATATACAGCTGTTGTATTAAATGAGATTCCTGATAGTAAAGAATTATATTATGAGTTATATGATACAGAAACATTGTATTTCTCATTAGCACCTGATCATCCTCTTGCTGATAGTAAAGCATTATTCTTTAAGAATCTAGATGGGCAGACAATGCTGTTGTATTCTAGAATTGGTGTATGGTATCCAATGCATTTAGAAACACAGCCTCATACTCATTTTATTCTTCAGGATAATAGAGAAGTATTTATGGATCTGACTCAGAATTCTACTCTTCCTACATTTATTTCTAATTTATCTATAGAAAGAGATGGCAAGCCAGATAATAGAAAGATTATTCCAATCATAGATAAAGAAGCGACTAATAGTTTCTATCTTGTATGTAAGAAAAAGAATAAGAAACTATTAGAACCACTTTATCGTGCTGTAGAAAAAAGATTAGAAAAGAAAAAGAAGTAGTAATTAAAAACTACTTCTTTTTAGAATCCTAGATAACCTAGAATAGCACTGACATAGAATAAGATACCTGCAACGATTAATAAATAGTTAGACCAAGTGCTTTTCTTCTTTAAATAGAATGTATTCGCCTGTTCCCCTAAATAAATAGGATATTCCTGTCCTTTTACATAATCTTTTTCAATCTTTTCTACTTTAAATTCCTGGATAGATGCCTGGTTATACTTCTTTGTACCATAAGAATACTGGAAGATAGGACGACAATATAAGTTATTGACTTTCTTATAACCATGGTAAATTCCTTTAATTTCTCTTTTATCTTTCTTAAAGAAGATTTCATAGATTCCATAAGCCATGAGTAGTGTTCCTAATATAATAGATAGGATAATCATGAATGGAGATCCTGACTTAAAAGAGAAGAATGAAGTGTTCATATTCATATATTCTACCTCCATAGAGTATTCTACCAATATTTCGTGAGTAAACAATATTTTTTTTGATTTTTCGTGTATAATATAGAATGTAATTAAAGGGGGTTCTCATGGATATTATTAAAAACTTAAAGTCACGTTTTGATTCTGTGCAATGTGATTTTCTTATTGCGATTGCCGCAATATTCCTTCCTTTCTATATTACTGTAGTGATTCATGCAATTATATTCTTTAAATGGATTAAACAGGGTGAAGTAAAGAAAGGTTATGAAGAAACAAAACGAAGCAAATATATTATTTTCTTTTCAGCACTTATTTTCTTAACAAGTGTCTTTTATCAGAACTGGCCAGGAGCTGGTGTATCATTAGGTTATTTGATGTTATATAGTATGACACTTGTATATAGACGTCATGCAAGTGAAGAACTATTTGATACAATGTTGAATATAGTGATTGGTTTAAGTGTATTTGCAAGTGTATGGGCTATTATTGAATATATCTTCATCTTAAGACAGTTTGATCTTGAGGGATGGTATTTGGTTGTGTTTAATGCACCACAGTATCGTACGAATGCGATGTTCTTTAATGCGAACTACTATGCAATGATGATTGAGTTCTTTGTGGCTATTTGCTTCTATAAGTTCTTGAAGTATACTCATAATCATGGATTCATGAATCATATTAAAGAAATAGTGATTATTGGTTTAATTACATTACTTAACTTATTCTGTCTATATTTAACAGGATGTCGTACTGCATGGCCTGCACTTGCTGGTGGCCTTGCGATTATGTTGTTGTTTAATCGTAATTATAAGAGTTTTGGTGGTATTTGTGCTGTAGGTGCAGCTGGTGTTGGTTTCTTTATCGCAAAACCTCAATATATTCCACGTATGAGCAATATTGTGAAATACTTAGGGGTAAGAAAACATATCTGGGAAGTTGCTATTCAAAACATTAAGACACATTTCTTATTTGGTGAAGGACCTATGACATATTGGCATATTTATGCACAATATAATGGGCATCCTACACAGCATTCACATAATATCTTTATTGATCCTGTTTTATGTTTTGGGATTATAGGATTATTAGTGATTGCACCGTTCTTCATTGAAAATATTAAACGTTTATATCGCTTATTAAGAACTAAGTGTAATCCTACTCTTGTTGCTTTAATTGTAGGCTATATTGTGATGATTTATATTCATGGATTACTCGATTATACTATCTTCTTTGTATCAACTGGATTCTTATTTGCGATGATAGTAAGCAGCTTTGACATTTATAGAAAAGAAATTGATCAATAAGGCAATGATTCATTGCCTTTTTAATAAGGAGAAAAAGAATGGATAAAGAACTTTATGAGACTTATGTAAGAATCTTAAATAAGGAACTCGTAACTGCCATGGGATGTACAGAACCTATCGCAATTGCGTATGCAGGAAGTCTCGCAAGAAAGGCATTAGGTGGTATGCCAAATAAGATCTTGATTGAAGTCAGTGGTAATATCATCAAGAATGTTAAGAGTGTTATTGTGCCTCATACTCATGGAAACAAAGGTATTGAAACAGCTGCCTGTATTGGGATTACAGGTGGAGATGCAGAAGCCGAATTAGAGGTTATTAGTCATGTGAAGGAAGAAGATATTATTGCGATGACTGAACTTATGAAGAGTGCCTCTATTAAGGTACAGCCTTTAGAATCCCCTTATTCTTTAGATATTCGTTTAACTGTATCTAATGATGAACATGAAGCAATGGTACATATTGCGGGAACACATACACATATTGTAGAAATGACAAAGGATAATGAAACTATTGTATGTGGAGAAGCATTGAAACAGACTATTGATGAAGATTATCTCACTCTTACTATGCATGATATTTATACTTTTGCGAAAGAAGTAGAGATTGATGATGTAAAAGAGTTATTAGATCAGATGATTGCATGTAATACTGCCATTGCGCAAGAAGGAATGCACGGTGATTATGGGGCTAATATTGGTAAGGTGATTGCGATTCGAAAAGATTTACCAAGTCTATTAAAGGCCTATGCAGCAGCTGGTAGTGATGCAAGAATGAATGGTTGTGAACTACCTGTAGTGATTAATTCTGGTAGTGGTAACCAGGGATTAACTGTCTCTGTACCTCTTATTATTTATGCTGAAAGAGAACATTTAGATAAAGAGAAGTTATATCGTGCTCTTGTGATTTCTAACTTAACAGCCATTCATTTAAAGACTGAGATTGGTCGTTTATCTGCTTTCTGTGGTGCAGTGAGTGCAGGTGCTGCATGTGGTGCAGGACTTGCTTATTTAAAGGATGCAAGTGAAGAAGTGATGAATCATACAATCGTGAATGCCTTGGCTATTACTTCTGGTATTATCTGCGATGGTGCTAAAGCAAGCTGTGCTGCAAAGATTGCGGTCAGTGTAGAAGCTGGTATTCTTGGTTATGATATGTATATGAATGGTCAGCAGTTCTATGGTGGAGATGGTATTATTTCTAAGGGTATAGAAAATACAATCCATAACATCGGTGTATTAGGAAGTCAAGGTATGGCTTCTACTGACCTGGAAATTATTAAAATTATGTGTGAATAGTAAAAGCTGCCAATTGGCAGCTTTTAGTGTCCTATTTCATCATATGTATATAAGTGTATATCATGTTCTTTAAGATAGTCTTTGAGTTCTTCTGAACATAACATCTCTGCTTCTTTTGTACGATCAAGAGTGAGAGAAGAAGTACGTAGTATTTGTGCATCTAGGTATCCTGGATGACAAACTAATAAATCACAACCATCATCATGTGCATTCTCTACCATTTCTTTAAAAGATTTAAAAGGATCATAGCCTTCCTTCATACTCTCCATATGCATATAGAGTTTTTCTCCTGCCAGATCAACAGGTGTCCCATCAAAAGAAATATCGTTGAACTTTAAATTGTGTCTTTTCGCAACAATTTCAATACCTTTTAATAGATTATCACTGGCTACTGCATGGGCTTCAAAATAAGAAGGTTCTTGATGTGTAATTTCTTTAAATCTTTCATATTGTGCTTCTATTTCTATAATGGCTTCTTCTAGTACTACAAAGTCTTCTTTACTTTGTCTATATGTTCTACTTGATTTGAATTGTCCATTCTCATCTACAAGACTAGGAATTAGTTTTGGATCACTAATAGGAGTACCAATACATACATTGGTATGCTGCCCTAAACAGACATCTAAATCCTTTACAAGTTCATAGCCTTCTACTGAATCAGGCATATTCACCATGAAACCAATATTCTTAATCACACCTTTCTTTACTGTATCATAGATACCATAATTCACACCTCGGATGTAACCTAAATCATCAGCACGTACCATAATCTTCATAAAAAATCCTCCTAAATAAAAATGATCCTGGTTATCATACTTATTATATATATACAATACATAATAAGATCATACCGCCAGGATCACTTCTTTCTATATATAGTTTACCCTATAGTGTAAACGTTGTCAATCGAGACAAATAAAAAACCAAGTGCACTGCCACCTGGTCTAAACGCAATATATTTCCGCGACTAGACGAATATTATTGCGTGTTAATTATACGTGAACATATTGTTTAATGCAAGGGCTAAAGTGAAATAAAATAATGGTGCCGACTGCAGGAATCGAACCTGTGACCTACGCGTTACGAGTGCGTTGCTCTACCTACTGAGCTAAGTCGGCATCTAAGTATAGTATAGTCTTCTTCTATTTAAAAACAAGTAAAAACCACTGGAGGAGAGCCAGTGGTTCTAAAAAAAACAATTTAATACAATTAGAAGGGAGTTTTATTTATGAATCGTAAACAGGACGCTTTTATTATTAGGGAGTGACCCTCTTTACAGTTATTACTATAATCTTAGTATATGAACTAATTATGAACATAAATAAAAAAAGATCTGACTCCCTATTTCAGACCTTTCCAAGAGCTATTCTAATCGTAATACGACTCCCACAGTCATATTAGCATACTTTTTCTAGAACAACAATATTTTTGTTACGCTTTGTTTTCCATATCCTTTATTTTTTCAATAAAAGCAGGATCATATTTCTTTCTTAGGCTCTTTCCAGCAATAAAGCTTGGTGAAGTAATAAGAGGACCATACTTCAACTGGATGCAGGCATCTAGATATAAGCCAAATACAGATGAAATATAACTATATGACTTGTTTAATGCATAAATATGATAGAGGTTTAATTCATTAAAAATAGATTTATCTGCCATAATGCAGGCTACTAGTTTAGAACCTTCATAGATAGGATATGCGTAACCTGTTTCTAATCCAACTCTATACATCTTATATTTAACACCATCATACTTTAATACAAAGTAACCTGATTGTGATGTCAATCCTGTTTTCTGATAAAGAATACCTGGTTTTTCTTCTTTAAACAACATTTCATATTTCTTATGTCCAACATTTTTCCATTCAGGATCTTTTCTTTCTGGATCATAGATTAAAGAGAATTCACGTGAGAGGAATTTGGCTTTTATTTCTCCTCCCTGGTTGAATTGTTTAGGTAAAGAGGCTCCACCAAGTTTATTATTTCCTTTTACAATTTCATAATCTATATTAAAAATAGATAAAATCTGGTTTAAGTCTATTATCATAACAAACACGCTCCTTTCCCATATTTTAACATTATTATTCGCTTTTAAAAAGAGTTCATTATGTATATAATTAATTCGAAAGAGGTGAAGTGTATGGCTATTAAAGTAAAAGCAAAGGATGCAGATACTCTAGAGGAAGAACTAGAAGAATGGTCATTAGGTGTCAATCTTGTAAATACAGCACCTACTCAAACAAAAGAAACCGTCACTTTTAGTACAGACCAAATAAAAAAAGATAAGTCTAAGAGAACGACTTATCTTAATGATGATCTAGAAGATCCTACATTATAAGCACTTAGGTGCTTATTTTTTTTCTTTTAAAAGATCTCTGATTTCTTCTAGTAATGCAATATCTTCTGGTTTTGGTGCAGGGACTGCTTCTTCTTCCTTCTTACGGAAGCTCATTACCTTATTAATCGCTTTAATGCAGATAAAGATACAGAAAGCCATTAATAAGAAGTTAATAAGGTTAGAAAGGAATGATCCATACTTGATATTAATATTATTTACTTTAAGTGTAAGTTCTGTAATATCAGATGGAATCTTAATGATTGCAGATAATACAGGCATGATAATATCCTGTACAAGAGATGTAACAACAGCAGTGATGGCAGTCCCCAAAATAACACCGACAGCCATATCAATGACATTGCCTTTAAATGCGAATTCTTTGAATTCATTCCATAGTTTTTTCATCTTGTTTTCTCCCCTTATGCTAAGTTATGCAGCAGGTGTTTCGTCTTCTTCCTGATGACCGCTTATAGCCTTGATGAACTCCTTGCTGATAATAAATGCCTGATCAAAAGGGTTAATTAATAAAGCGTCATATTCTCCAGCACCTAAGAATGTAGCAATATGCTGATCAAATGGACGACATTCGCTGATTAATACCTGCCCTTCCTTTAATTCAACATTATCTTTGATACCCCATTTATCAATCTGTTCATTAGATGTAAAGAGTGGTAAATAGCTTAATTCATTACCTTCATCATCTTCTGCAGATAATGAAGGAATAATCATAGGTGCATCCTTTTTTAATTCATAGGTACCATCTGGCAAAGTCATTAAATCTGATTTATTCACAATCGTCATTAATGCAAGACATGAACGTGAGACTAAATCATCCATAACTAAAGAGAACTTTTCTTTTTCTTCTTCACCTTGTGCTTCCATATATTCATCATATAACCAAGAAAATTCCATATTACCTGGTACTCTATGACCAATTGTTTCATGATGGTCTACACCGTCATTTTCTTCAATACCCATATGGCTTAATGTGTTTCTATCTAGAGTAAATGCATCTGTTTCTGGATCAATGACCATACCATAGATTTCATCATCACCTGTATTGAATAATTCATTTAATAAGAATTCATAGTCTACTTCTACTAATACATTATGACGATCTGGGAAATCAGAATCTTCTAGAATAGAAGAGTTCTGTGCATTTTCTACAGTCGTATAAATCGCATACCATTCATCTCCGTCATCATCACATACTGTCTGTAAAAAGTATGAATCTTCATCATCATCGTCTACAGAAATATATGTAAGGAATGTAGAAGCCTTTAATGTATGCATTAAATCATCTTCTAATTTAGTGGCAGTAAAAGAAGCTTCTCCATATTTACCACAGCTTTCTTTCCAATCTTTATCTGTTGTTTCTACTGGTGTTGTGCTTAATAATGGTTTACTCATTCTTTTACTCCTCCCCTTCTATTAATCCCATTGTAGTTAGGATTTCTTTTGTAAGTACAATATTATCTGTGAATGGATTAATAACAAGTGCATCAAAAGCTTCACCATTATTAAGTCCTCCTAGATGAGTATCAAGATCAGCAGCCATTAGTATAGATTTTCTTTCTTCATCTTCAGCATTCCAGCCATCTAATGTTTCAATATCTTCCTGTGATGTAAAGAGTGGAACAATATTAGCTTGATCACCATTGTCTTCACTTGATAACATTCTAATCGCAAGATCTGCATCTGATCTAGCAATATATGTATTACCATCTTCTACTACTAAATCTTCTTTTCTTACCATTATAGGTAATGCGAATAAAGCATCATCAAATGCTTCCATCATATGACTAAAGATTTCTGCTTTCTTATCATCATCTTCAGTATTCTGGAAAATCTTCCAAATTTCTTTAATAAAGATATTTGCAGGAGTGAAGTTACCTAAATCTTCTGTATGATTTAAACCATTACATAAACGTTTAGAAATCTGTACTAATTCTTCTCTTGTAAGAATATAGTCATCACTAAATGGGTTAATCACAATACCATCAATCTGTTCACCATCCGCAAGTGTTAATTCTCTTGTTAGGAAAGCATAGTTGACCTCTACTGCTTCTACTTTTCTTCCTGGCATTGATGTTTCAGGTTTCGCAAGACTGCTTTCTAATTCTTTAATTGTAGTATAGACAGAAATAAAGTTACTGCTGCCATCTTGTGGTGAAATAGTAAAGAATGAATGATCATAATCAATGTTTTCACCATTTTCTGGTAGGTTCATATAACCATAATAGTGTGATTCTGTAAGATTCTTAATGAATGCTCTATAAGCGACTTCTTTGTCAGCCTGAGCCTTTTTCCAGGTATCAAGGGATTCAGTCCATCTTGATGCATTAAATACCTGTGAATTGTTAAAAGGTTTGTAATTCAACTTGTTTTCCTCCTCTAGTTGATTGTTTCTTTATTATAAAACATTTCATCTAGCATGTCTTTAGAAAAGCCTAGATGATCTGTAAAAGGATTAATGAGAATACCACAAAATGCATTACTAGAAAAGAGCATATCTTTGTATGATTCAAAGGATTGACATGTAATAATCATTTCCATGTCTGGTTCATTATGTGTCATATCTACTCTTTTTACATCTTCTAATCCTGTAAATAAACTAATATAGAGTTTATTAGAATCAGCATGAGAACACATGAGTGGTTTGATATAAATTTCAGCACCTGTATATATTTCAAGTTCTCCTGTCTTATTTGTATATAAATCTTTCTTATTTACAAGTACTGGACAAGCAAAGACCCCATCCTCCATAAGGGCTTCTACACTTTCTTTTAGGAATTCTTTAACACGTGGATTTCTACCATTAGAGTAATAAATCTTCATGTTCTTTTTAAACTTAAGATTAGCTGGTACAAGACTTGGTAAATCTTCTTGATGATTAATACCTGTTGTTGTATTGTGTCCTATACTATTTAATAGTTTTTCATCAGCTATCAGCTTTTGTGAGAAAGGATTAATGACTAGACCGCTTAACCCTTCTGTACGTGTATATATCTCTTCTAAGAGACGTTTATAGGATGCTACCATTATTTCTACCTGGTAGCCTTCTTGTGGTTCTGGAAGGTCTATATAGTCTGTTATTTCCTTTATATTTGTGAAAGCAGGTAAATAGGATTGTTGATCTTCACCAGATACAGAAATGATTTCATAATCGGAATCATCATTGTTTAATGGTCTTTGAACCATAACTAGATAATCTGAATGAGATATTAGATAATGAAAATGTTCTGTGATATCTGTATTTAAATTATAGTCCTGATACCAAAGGCTAAAGAAATCATTCCATTCTTCATCATCAGGATAATATTGTGGTGATACAATACTTAAACCATTGTAATCCATTAAAAAACCTCCTTTCTACTCTATTGTAACATGATAGAGGTAATAAGAGGTTTTTAATCTTTAATTATTTTATTAAATCGAGCACTTTTAGAAGATTTTCTTTGATACAAAGTAGATGAGGTTGTGTCATATCACTAATATCTACTAAATCAGGTACACCAATGACATCAATACCTGCAGCATCTGCCGCAATAATACCATTTCTAGAATCTTCTAGAATGAATGTTTCTTCCTTGTTTAGACCATAGATTTCAATAGCTTTATTAAATATTTCAGGATTAGGTTTGGCACGAGTGACATGATCACCACATACAAACTTATCAAAATATTGATCTAAACCAGCAGACTTGAGAGAAAATAGTACATCTGGTTCAAATGTAGAACTAGTAAGAACTAATGTATAACCATTATCTTTTAGATAAGTTAATAGTTCATGAGCACCCTTTTTTACTGGCATAGGGTTTGTTTCTAAGTATTTTCTTGTTTCTCTGATTTTATCTTCTCTGAAACGAGTAAAGTAATATCTATTCCCTGTAAGTTTTTCTAGTATTTCTTGTGATGCCAGGCCATTTGAACCAATTGATCTATAGGCAGCTTCCGGGTTAAATGGTTCATTATGTTGTGCAAATACCTTTTCCCACATCTTGATTCCTAAAGCTTCACTATCAATGAGTAATCCATCCATATCAAATAATACATTCTTCTTATTTTCTAACATATGATTAATCCTCCATATCAATACTGTATCATTATATAGTGTGATTGGGTATATGTAAAATAATTGTTGATAGCGATTACAGTTTATGCTATAATAAGAGTCGAAAAGAAAAGCAGAAAAAAGACTTGAATATTCCCCCATTCAAGTCTTTTTTTATGTTTAATTTACTTTTTTTGATGCCTGCATGTATTCTTTTTGACAGTTCTCAACGAATTGGGCAGCCATAGTAGTTGTATAGTGCTCTGTTTCGGCAATATACTCATCTACATAAGCATCTGTATGATGGCCAAAGGAATGAAGAAAACTACTTAGTAGTTTTGTTAACTCATTGTAGTAGTTAATACCTGATTGTTCATCCATCATACCTGTCATAAGTGAATAATAGAGACAAAAGTTGACAGAACCAGGACGATTAGATGTCATAGCATCTATACCATACCATACAGGATTATCCTCTATAGTATAAGGTCCGTTTTCCATCATAGTATATACTTCTTCCGGATCAAAGGGTATGTGTGCTTCTCCATAAAATTCATCTAATAATTCTATTTGATGATCCCTAGAGAGGGTGCTGTGAGACACGATTTGATAACTTATTCCTAAACAATAGGTTTCGAAGCAGTCTAACGCCTTAATGTTATTAAAGAGTTGTTTGTACATACTACTGTCTTTTACATTAATATAAAGTTCGTTGAGTTTCCTTTTGAATGCATGGAATTCAGATAGTTTCATAGTTATTTACCCCTTTCCAATAATTATTATACTGATTGATTTATGTATTTCAAGAAATCAAAAAGTGTATAAACGCAAGAGGAAAACAGGTCAATCTAAATAACTAATATTGCATCAATAAAGCTTCTAATTCAGGTTTGATCATATTCAACAAATAAGGATTACGACCATAGTAACATAACTCTAAAATTATGGATTTTTGTGAGACTACGAATAGAAATTATAACACAATACACTGTTAAGATAAAAAGTGATAAAACAAGAATGCAGTTTCACACTATCCTAATGTATCTTGCATTCTTATTTTACCACTAGCAAAATAACACATCTCTAAAACAGCAAAACAAGGGTTTATCCCAAACCAAGCTTTAATAAATTTCAAAATAACACAACCCTAAAACAAAGCTAAACCAGCAAGAACTCTGTATACAGTTTTAATTCAGTTCAAAATAACATAACCCTAAAACCGATGACCCCCAAGCTTCACACTCTATAGAGTTTTAATTCAGTTCAAAATAACATAACCCTAAAACCATTTTAGACGTGTCAATTCCTTGTATATGGTTTTAATTCAGTTCAAAACAACATAACCCTAAAACTCATACTTAATAGATTCTTTTTCTAAAAGCGTTTTAATTCAGTTCAAAATAACATAACCCTAAAACTACCCGTATACATTGGCAGTTTTTCAGCGTGTTTTAATTCAGTTCAAAATAACATAACCCTAAAACTTGACATGGTCAGCGCCCTGCTCCTCGTCTAGTTTTAATTCAGTTCAAAATAACATAACCCTAAAACCCCCCTGCACCTTTTATTTACCGGCTTTATTGTTTTAATTCAGTTCAAAATAACATAACCCTAAAACGGAATGAAATACAGAGTCAAGACACACAACGTTTTAATTCAGTTCAAAATAACATAACCCTAAAACCATAGTATCTACCTTTGTTGCAAGCACCTTGTTTTAATTCAGTTCAAAATAACATAACCCTAAAACGCGTTCTTTAACTGATTGATCGCTTTCTTGGTTTTAATTCAGTTCAAAATAACATAACCCTAAAACCTTAAGTTGGTATGTAACACAACATATGGAGTTTTAATTCAGTTCAAAATAACATAACCCTAAAACTATATTATCAATTCAAATTTAAAAGCATTAGTTTTAATTCATTTCAAAATAACATAACCCTAAAACTATCAGGCATGATTGTTTGCGCAGTTGTACGTTTTAATTCAGTTCAAAATAACATAACCCTAAAACCTGCACTCTGTTCTGCGCTTGGTGGTGCAAGGTTTTAATTCAGTTCAAAATAACATAACCCTAAAACTTCTCATAGAATTCATCATAGATATAGAGTGTTTTAATTCAGTTCAAAATAACATAACCCTAAAACTCCCCATAACTAGAATCGCTATATACCACTGTTTTAATTCAGTTCAAAATAACATAACCCTAAAACCTTTCGTTGATAATCATAGTCTTGCTTTTGGTTTTAATTCAGTTCAAAATAACATAACCCTAAAACATCATCAACATAGTGACAGAAGATTCTATTGTTTTAATTCAGTTCAAAATAACATAACCCTAAAACTGCTTTGCTCAATACGTGAGTGCTGTAGAGGTTTTAATTCAGTTCAAAATAACATAACCCTAAAACTGCTTGATAACGGTATTTTCAAAGGTTGGGGTTTTAATTCAGTTCAAAATAACATAACCCTAAAACTGGAAGTTTACGATGATTTGGATGAGCACAGTTTTAATTCAGTTCAAAATAACATAACCCTAAAACTTAAAAGTATAAGGCTTAATTATAGAATCAGTTTTAATTCAGTTCAAAATAACATAACCCTAAAACATTGGAATTACTCAGCGCCTCACGGAGCCGGTTTTAATTCAGTTCAAAATAACATAACCCTAAAACTACATTGAAGTAGATATCCGAATTAGAATTGTTTTAATTCAGTTCAAAATAACATAACCCTAAAACTCAATGCTAGTGCTTGCAAAAATGGGTAAAGTTTTAATTCAGTTCAAAATAACATAACCCTAAAACCAAGGCTCGTCCGTTAGAAGTCTGTCAACAGTTTTAATTCAGTTCAAAATAACATAACCCTAAAACTTGCCACTCATCATCAATACCGCTGAGGCTGTTTTAATTCAGTTCAAAATAACATAACCCTAAAACATGTAATGACTTCAGCATCTCTTTTCTTTTGTTTTAATTCAGTTCAAAATAACATAACCCTAAAACTTATGTACTATTTTGAAAAGAAGTCTAAGTGTTTTAATTCAGTTCAAAATAACATAACCCTAAAACTGGAATATCATTATTAGGTATTGCAATATCAGTTTTAATTCAGTTCAAAATAACATAACCCTAAAACTCCCTGTAATACCTTTCCAAATTCCTTCAAGTTTTAATTCAGTTCAAAATAACATAACCCTAAAACAAAGTTGCGGATGTCATTGAAGCGAATGCTGTTTTAATTCAGTTCAAAATAACATAACCCTAAAACAGGCATCAGAAATAGAGGCGTAAAGACTAAGTTTTAATTCAGTTCAAAATAACATAACCCTAAAACTTTTCTTTAGTTCTTCAATAACAATCAAAGTTTTAATTCAGTTCAAAATAACATAACCCTAAAACGCAAGCCTTGTAAATAAAGGGTTTCAGCGTGTTTTAATTCAGTTCAAAATAACATAACCCTAAAATAAAATGGTACCCATAAGGAGGACAACAACCTGACAGTTGTGATACCCACCTTGTGGGTATCTTTTTTTCGTTTCGTTGTTGAAATTATGCTATGCCAAAAAAGTTCACTAATGAAGAAATTGAGTTATTATCTAAATCACCCTATGTCAAAGCCATAAGACAAGACAGACTTGTATTAACACATGAATTCAGATGCATCTTATATGATGAATGGATTAAGCAGCCATCTACCTTACAGATAAGAGAAACACTTAAATCATACGGCTTTGATTGTTCGATGTTAGGGAAAATTATAATAAATAACATCAACATTAACTTTAAGCGCTATGGTCGTCCTACTAACGGAAAAAATAAGGTATTTGGACAGAGTATATATTCAGTTGAATTATATGATAATTCATTTCTAGTTGACTCCGGGGTATTCGTCAAAGGACGTAGAGGAATTACATTTAGTTCTGAGTTCATTAATAAAGCCTATAAAGAATATCCTTCTGTGTCCATTGAAAATCAGCTTGAATCCTGTGGTCTTGATCCCGAAAAAGTCGGATATCATAGAATATATGAATTAAAAAGAAAACTTGAAGATGGAGAAAAAACTAAAGAAAAGATAAGTGCTGATGCAGCAGAGAAATACTTTGGTCATCCATATGTAAAGAGATGCAATACAGATCATTTTACACTTAATAAACAGTTCTATGATGAAGCTTCAATATTCTATAGTTATCCCGTTGATGAGATCCTTGGAATATTTGAGATTGATGGTTCTGATTTTCCTATCAGAGTGCGAAATAAAATAAAGAAACAGCTCATATCCTGGAATGGTGATTCTGATGATATGGTGGTGGAATGTGACCAGGAGTTCAGATGCCGCATCCAGCACAACAGGATGAGAGCACTAGAAAAACTGTCAATGATGCATTTTGATACTATCAGGAAAATTCTTCCTTCCCTTACCCCCGAGCAGAAGAAGGCATTATGCATATGGATAAGAGACCTCCCACACGACAGATATGATTATTCTATCCGTTCCATACTAAAGAGAATCGGCATATCCAAGTCATCCTATTATTCAATACTCTCAGATGATAATTACGGTATGAAAGAAAGGCAGGATGAGATTGATTTTGAATACATAAGGAAGGTCATGGATTATAAGGGATTCAGAAAAGGAACGCGCACCATCTATATGATGCTTCCCGATATATGTGGTGTTCATTTTGGGAGAAACAAGATTCTCAGGCTGATGAGAAAATACAACTGCATATGCGCCATCCGCAGGGAGCGTACTGAATTGAAAACGTACAGAGAAAACTTAAAAAGCAACAGGAAGCCAAACCTTCTTAAGAGAATGTTCCGTCTGGCAAGGCCGGGTGACATACTGCTCACAGATGTGAGCTATCTAAAATACGGGCTGAACAGAACTGAATACCTGTCTTGCATAAAGGATGCAGTAAGCGGACGTGTTGTAAGTCATATCACTTCTTCAGGTAACGATCTTAATTTAGTTATGGATACAATAGATACTCTTGATCCTTCTGAGGATGCCATCTTCCATTCTGACCAGGGCTCCCTCTATTTTAATGATTTATTCCAGGGCAGGCTTAAGGAACTAGGATACAGACAGTCCATGTCACGCAGGGGAAACTGCTGGGATAATGCAAGCCAGGAATCCTTCTTTGGACATATGAAGGATGAGTGCGACCTGTCTGGCTGTTCCACTCCGGAAGAAGTGAAGGAAATGATAGATAATTATGTATACTACTATAATAATGAGCGTCCTCAGTGGACACGTAATAAGATGACACCAACTGAATATGAAGACTATCTTAATTCATTATCTGATAATGAATATTCAGATTATCTTCAAAACGAACAGGAAAAGTATGATAAAATGATGAAAAAAGCGAGAGAAAAGGCGCTCAAGCGTGCAGTTGAGCTTGGCGCTCTGACAGAGGAGGATATGGAATTATATGGCTCAGGAAAGAAAGAAGAACAGGCAACAGCAGACAGAGGCGCAGAGACTTGCACATAGAGATGCAGTTATTGAACATTCAGATAATAAGTTCGTTGCAGAACTTACAAAGAATATGGATGCATTCATCTATACAAAGGACTTCTATGTTGCACTGTATAAGCAGCTTGAAAGTGGAATGACATCAATCGAGGCTTATGAATCATTAGGGTTCGATACTAAGAAACTAGGAAAGAACTGCGCTCAGGCAGCAGCCAAGCGTGCAAGACAGAAAGCGAAGAACGGGGAGTTTGAACCAAAGGCTGAGAACTATGATGGAAGCATCCCTATTGAGGAAATGCCTGAAATGACTCTCGAAGAGAAGGTTGCATACCAGGAGGCACGTATCAGATATCTTGAGGATTACGTAGAATTTCAAAAAAAAATGCCTTCCATACTGGAGGAGATATACTCATCCTACAGCGACAAGAAGTAAAGGAGGACAAGCTCTTCATGGCTTATGACTACATAAGCAGGGGAAAGGCAAAAGAGAATGGTTATACTAACACCAAAGTGTTCAAATTATTTGGTGTAAGCAGCACCGGCTATTATAATTATGTGGCACGCAGGGAGGATAGAGACGGGAAGCAGGCAGCTAGAAAACAGGATGAAAGCCATGTGATGCAGTGCTTCAAGAAGATCATTAAAACACTAGGATTCGTTCCCGGAAAGCGAACTTTCCGCCGACATATGTTCAGAAGGTTCAATTACAATATCAGCGTATCAAGAGCTTCAGCCATCATGAAAAAGATGCAGATTACTGCACAGCTTCCCAAGAAGGATGCATACAAGGGACAGGCAACCCACCATCATGAGTGCATGGCAAAGCCTAATCTCGTTAACCGTAACTTCAAGTTAGGTGTAAGACAGGTCATCCTTACTGATATCACTTATATTCATTACGGCTATAGCCGTACTCCAGCCTATATGTGTGCGTTCAAGGATGCCTATACAACTGAAATACTAGGTCATTATGTATCAGGCAGAATGGATGTGTCTCTTGTTCAGAAGGCATTCAATAATATGATGGAGAATCATAAGGACGAGTTCCCCAAGAATCTGGAGGTATACTGCCACAGTGACCAGGGCTCACAGTATCTGTCAACATCTTTCAAACAGCTTCTTAATGAGAATGATTTCATCCAGTCAATGTCCAGAAGAGGAAACAGTCAGGACAACGCTCCTATGGAATCATTCTTTGGGCGTATGAAGACTGAGGTCATTGACATCATCGCAAGATGTGGGGATATAGCTACTGTAAGAAGGCTCATTAATGGATATATCAATATGCATAATAATGAAAGATATCAGGATACCCTTGCAGCACTGTCTCCAAGTGAATTCTATACATATAAGGTGACAGGTCAGTATCCACTGGACAGCTATTATGGGGTGAAGGCATCAGAGCTTATGCCTCTTGAAAAGATCATTGAGGCTAAGCTTGAAATGCAGGAAAAAAAGAAGGAGCTCCGTAAGGAACGTCAGAAGATCAATGAGCAGCAGTCCAGATTATTAAGGAATGCGGGCGAAATCATCATGCGTGATATGAAGAAGATGGAGGATGAAAACAGGAAATGGGTAAAACAGCAGGAACTAGTAGAGAATCAGCTGAAGAAGATTTCGGAAATCATTGAGAAGATTAGTAAGGCTTTAAAATTCTATTATCATGAAGCAACAGCTGAAATCAAGAAACTGCTTAAGGATCCATTGAACTGGAAGAACTATACAGAACTGGACTATTATAAGGATCTTGATGCATTATACTAATTAGACAAATCATAAATAATATATCGGGAAAAGTCCATAAAATCAGGACTTCTTTTCGTCGTGGAAAAAGGCTGGGGAACAGGCGCAAAAAAATGAGCATCACCTTACGGTGATGCTCATTTAGCAGGGACTGTCAACTTTCTGTCCTTGACTTTTGAACCAGTTTAAAACGGATATGGTTTTATTGCATTGAATGCTGATGTTTTAATTCAGTTCAAAATAACATAACCCTAAAACTATTTAAGTTGTTTATCGATTTCTTCTCCGTTTTAATTCAGTTCAAAATAACATAACCCTAAAACGACAGTCCACACAATCAACTAAATTTAATTGTTTTAATTCAGTTCAAAATAACATAACCCTAAAACTTGCCTCACGGTCGAACAAGATTCCCATTAGTTTTAATTCAGTTCAAAATAACATAACCCTAAAACTAATAGAATTGGTGGAAAATGGAATAGGAAAGTTTTAATTCAGTTCAAAATAACATAACCCTAAAACTCAAATTCAAAAATCCAATAGTATTTTCCCCTTTAAGATTGGAATTCTTTTCAGGATCACGACTCCCTAGTCACTTTGAACCTCTTCTATTTTATCATAATCTTCACATAAATCTTCATCTATTATATATTTTCTAAAAGCAATAGAATCAACTTCCCTATTTTTATTCTCTATAAACAACAAATGAAGATGCTTATAATTCTTATACTTGATCAATTCCATCAATTCTTCATCATCTAAATAATCAAAGCAATTATATAGAACCAGCACTGGCTTTTTTACTAGTTCAGTAACTAGTTCTACATAATTCATTAGCCTATCATAAAGCTTTTCTTCTGCCTTTCTAGATATCTTTAAAGATACTGCCTTTAAATAGTTTTCAATAGTTAAATCATTTTTATAGTCAAATTCCAGATTGTAATCTTCAAGTTCATTTTCTAATATAGCGACGAGATCATCAACTAACTCTTGATATCTCATGCATTTCTCTTCATCAGAAGTGATACTTTTGCTTATTTCTGAATAGATTTCTTTTAATAGATTCTTATCGTTAAAATCTATTTTATAGAGATCTGTTATCAATAATACATTAGTAGTAATATTCTTTTCCCCATCGATAACTAATAATTCTGTACTTTTATTTTTATCATATAGGATAGATGACAATAAACTTAAAATATGAGCATAAAACTTATGATTCTTAATAATCAAAATAGTGTTATCCTGATCATTAAAATCAATTTCTTCAAATCCCATAATTCTTAGCTTCATAGGACTATCAGCCTCTCTTCACTATCCTCTTTAAGAGTCTGTTTACTACCACAAATATATTCTATCGATGCAAATTGTTTCTCTGTAATTATGAGAACTTCTACATCTCCAGCACTAGGTTTATTATCTCTAATTCTTTTTACCTGTGCTTTCACAATAGAATTATTCAAAGCCAATTTACAATAAACACTCTCCTGCATCATCACAAATCCATCATTAATAAGCAGTTTTCTAAACAATCTATATTCTTTCTGATCTTTATATGTAAGTGTAGGCAAATCAAAAAATACAATAATCCTCATATATCTATAACTCATATTCAAAAAACTCTAGATAGCTGATATCTTTCTTTTCAATTGCCTTAATCACACTTTTCACATATATAGATATCGCATTAGAAACATATTGATTACTATTCTTTATTCTAACTTTATGATTTAGCACATCCACTAATTTAAGCCTCATAGAACCATCAAATATCTCATCACAGTTTTCTCTGACTATTTTATCTACTAAAGGTCTAAATGGTTCCATTAAGTCCGATGATAAATTAAATGGATTAAATTCGTTACAATGTTTAATTCCAAGTTGTGTTAAATAACCATTTAACACAAGTTCTTTATTAAACTGTGACAACAATATTGAATATCCATAATTCAATGATGCATTGATATCACTCTTTGATGTTCTTGTAAAATCTACGCCAAACAAGTCATCAAAATACACTTTAGCTGCATGCCCTTCTCTATTAGTCGAATCAAATAATCTAATTTGATCAACATACTTGTATAGTTTCTTTGATCCATCTTCATCATAATTCTCTAATAGTTTAGCTTGGTTCTTAATCTTTTCTTTGATAATTGCAGTCCAAACCTCTTTAGCATAATCATAATCCCAGTTTATTTGTTGGCGTACTCTTTTACTGGAATTATGACACCCATAATATGACATTACTTCACCTACAGGATTTCTTTTTTCATCACAAAATACAACTTTAATCTTCCTACTTAGTAATTCATTCACTAAGTAGGAAGTAATGGCAACAGCAGTACTACTTATAAGAATAGTATTTATTTCAGACAAATGAATCATATGTACTTCATCACTTCTTACTATTAGATACCCATTCTTATAAGTAAGTTTAGCTCTGCTGTCTATAACTACTGTTCGCTAACTCATAATTTGTATTTTTTAGTGTATATTCCTGTTGGTGACTGAGAGATAAACACAATATTGTTTAAATTATGATTTTTAGTTTTTAATCTTCCGATTCTATCACTTATTTTAAAATCATCATATACAATATTACCGTTCTGTGGTCCTCTATGCATTACGATAAGCATTTGCTTTATAATATTTGCCTTTTCTTCTTTAGAAATAACAACATAATTCTCATTCATGCTTTCAAACTTTTCTGCAATACCTCGATATGCAGGATATAATACTTTCATTTTATTTGTTAATTCAATATACAATTGAATCATCAAAATATCATCCAGATTGTCATAATCTTGTTTATAGATTGCATTATATATGTCTGCAATTAATGCACACTGTTTTTCATTTAAAACAAGTTGTCTAGCATTCACATATTCAGTCGGTGATGTTAATAAGTATTCCCCTCCATCCATTTCAATCATCTGGTTAACTGGAATATTATCTTTAATAATTCTTACATCACTTAAGCCTTCTTTTTCTTCTATATAATTAATTTTTTCATTAATAGAAGCTGCTTTTAAATGTAAAGGAACACCTGATATTTTCTTGACTAATTCAGTTTTCTTACCCTTTTTCTTCTGTCCTTCTATTGCAACAATAGTATATTGTAATCCACTAAATCCACCATATTTGTGAACATCACTACGGTTCTTATTAACTGGTACAACTGCTTTTGTTACACCCTTATCTGCATGTGCATCATTAGACAGAACTGTTAAATTAAACAACTGTCCACTCTTCTGGTCTAATTTAGTTGTACAATAACAATCTTTATAATAGAAACATTTCTTGATTTCATTAATAAGATCTGGATTCCAGATAAGTTTACCATCTACTTCATATGGATAGTTCATACTATTAATCACAAATCCATCTTTCCATCTCTTTTGATCGTTCTTATTCTTTCTAAACATCTTCATGTATTCAGAATAAACAGCTTTAGAATCATGCATATTAGGATATCTATCACGCATAAATCCACCAATTAATGCCACAATATAAGCATCATGTGCATGGTGATAATCATTAATATCTCTATTCTTATAAATATGATTCTTGACTCTAAATTCATGAGATAAGTTTGCTCGAATAGCTGCAACTTTAGTTGTAGAATAATGGTCTTCAATAATCTGAGTAACATTCTTTGTAATCTGTCTTGTTTCTACCAACTGTCTATTAATAAATCTTTCTTCATCTCTTTCTGTATATTCAGTTTTGATTAAAGAATAGAATTTCTTTGGACTAATCAATTCATGATCAAACAATAATTTCCAGAATCTATACATCTTGTCACGAATGTCAAAAGGAACAACCAAATCATCTAATTTTCTCTGGTTCTCGCTAGGCACTACTAAAACTCTGTTATCAAAACTATCATCTTTAACTAAAGACTGAGGAACAATATGGTCAATCTGATACTTATCTAACGAATCAATATCTAGTTTTTTACCAGAATACATACACTTACCTAACTGAGTGAAATATAAGAATAGACTATCAGAAGAAATCTTCTTAGTATTATCGAAGCCTTTTAATTCTTCTAACACACTCTTATATTCTTTCTTTGTCTGCTCATCTAAATCTTTATACACATTTTCTAATTTCTTTATCTTAGATTCTGTTCTCTCTTTAGCTTCTTCGGATCTTTCAAATTCAATATAGATATACTTAGGTCTACATTTCATTACTTTAGTGATTTCTTCTACAATCTGTAAAGACTGCCAAATACCTCTCTTTAGTGCTGGTGATCCTGCTAATCTTTCAACTTCTTCATAAGTGAATTTACCATCTTCAGGACAAGAAGTTGCTTCTTCAATCATCTGTGCATAGCCCAAATCTTTATCATTGATGATTTCCATTAAGTTCAAACGAGACATTTCTAAGACATCTAATACAGTTACACTACTACCAAATCTATTATCAGCAACTATACCATCAAGTAGCTTCTTTGATAATCTTGACCAATCCTTATACTTTAACTTTAATATCTGTTTTACTTTATCATCTGGCAAAGCATATTTTTTCTTTAATCTACGCTTCATGATTTTCTTATCTTCAAATACAGTCAAATCATAGATAATGTTTTCGATAAGATCAAAATTAGACTGATCAATCTTTCCAAAGATATTTGTGAAATCAATCCATGGAGTCAATGAAGTTGAGAATTGATTTTCTTTCTGGAACCCTTTTATTTCTGCATCTTTACTACAACATTGATTATTCACTAACCAGTTCTTTAATTTCTTTTCAGTAACTGTCTTATTTTTCATGAAAAGTTCATTATAAATATCATTCTTAACGTCTACTTCAAGTAGTTTATCATCTACTCTAATCTTATTCAGTTCATTATAAACCTCATATTTAGATACTATAAGTGAATTCTTAGGTAGAACCTCTTCATCTGGGAAATACGTACAATAACTTCTCATACGCTTAATAAATCCTTCAGCAGTTGCATCCACATCTACAATATCTTGATAGTTCCATGGCAATATTCTCTGATTTTCTTTACCTTCTAATCGTTTTATCCATGCATGCTCACTGGTTTCATTTAATGGTCCAAAATAATATGGAATTCTAAATGTTAGAATTGATAATAACTGTTCTCTCTTTTCCTTTAATATTGGATAGTATTCTGCCTGATTATCAATTATCTTAATCATTTCATCAAGCTGCATCTGATAAGGTACAGATCCATTAGTACGTGAATTCTGTTTTAATAAGAAGTTTTCTAGTTCTATATCATTTAAAATTTGCTTTGCTTCTGGTGTATCAACCTTCTCAATACATTTCTTAACATATTTATAGAACTCATCTACAGGTGCTTTAGATGGACGATTAATATAATTATAATATCCCTTCGATTTCTCACTATCATTTCTGAACATATCAAAATATTTATTAGGAACATTATTCTTAATACAATCTTTTAATAATTTTAAATCATCATGATGCTTGTTATAACGACTCACCATTGCTTCAGAAATAGATGCATTATCTGTATGTGTTGCACCCATAATAGTCTGTAGTTCAACCCAGCTATAAACATTATGTAATGCATCAACAAATTCAACATATTCACCTAAATCTTTTTCAACTTCACTAAACTGATCATCATAATTAGAATCTGAGAATTTAAGTTTGATTTCAGAATCTCCCTGCTTAATAGGTTCACATAAAATCATCTTAGTAACATTCATTTTGTTTCCAGCTATACCAGTCACTAATTCTTTAAATGCACTCTTATAATCTTTCTCTGGTGCAATTAAAGTCATAACTTCATCAACCTTAGCTTTTTTTGATAATGGCTTCTTTAATATTTCTAGTATTTCTAGATTCTTCTTTTCATCGTCTTCATATGGAATGTTATTGAAAGATGTGAACTGTGTGAATATATCAGATAATTTATCTTCAATATTAGATGCATCCATATTGAATTTCTGACCTTCATATAAGAAGTTTCCTCTATATTTCACAATATGATGAAGTGCTAAATAAATAAGTCTTGGATCAGCTTTTTCAGTTGATTCACATAATGCCTTTCTTAAATGATAAATAGTAGGATACTTATGATAATAAGTATAATCATTAAAATCTTCATCAATAAACAAATTATAATTATCCTTATAATCTGTCCCTAAATATTTGGCTTTATCTTCTTCATCCAAAAAAGAAGTATGCTCTAATCTAATAAAGAAAGTTGGATCTTTCTCTAAGACCATATCCTGTAAAATAGCACGTAATAATCTAATTCTCTCTCTTCTCTTATTGTATCTTCTACGTATAGATCTACTAGCTCTTCTATTAGCTGCTGTTTCTGCATTACTAAATAATCTAGATCCCCATAGATGCTTTCCATTTCTTTTCATAAGTCTATGATTCATGTCTACAACGGCCCATCCTACAGACCCTGTTCCTAAATCAAGTCCAATACAATAATCAACAATATGCTAAAGTGAAAAGTTAAATTCCACTTTAAAACAGAACGAAACAAATGTGGAATTTACTCGTTCAGGATAATGTTTTCATAAGAATATCGGATATTAAGTCTGATATTCTTTTTGTTTTAGAAATGGAAATTAGTCATACGTATATAAGAAGTGTGACTTTAATCACAGAAATCATTGTATTTTAAGGCACAATAAAGCTATGGAATTTCGTTCATTTTTTTCGGGTGTAAGACTAAATTCCACTTTAACTGCATGTGCTATTGTCAGTCTGCATCTCATGTTTCATACATTCTCCGAATGATTTTAGTTATCTTCTTTTAATAAATATGGTTTTAAAATTATTTCATCATTTTCTATTTTCTTGATTCCAAATTCTATGAATTTCTTATATAAATCTGGACTTAGGAACTCCATCATCTCCAGCGGTGACTTTCCTTTTAGGTTCTCCTTTGGCTGGGAATTGATGTGGGATGCCATGAGGTTAGCCTTCTCCTGTGAATCAAAACCGAGATCCTTGAGATCTGCTTCTTTAGGGCATATGTAACGTATCTCTTTGTGGTTGTTCTCAAGACTTCCTTTCTGGCATGATTGCATAGGATCACAGTAAAAGACATGAGTCCTCATGCTGCCATCATTGTCCTTTTCTAGTCCATCTGCATCTGAGAATTCAGTACCTCTATCTGTCTTGATGACCTCCACTTCCTTTACAAAAAGGTTTTTTCCTAATATTGATTCAAGAAGGGCTACGCCTTCAACCATAGCCTTTGCAGTCTTCTCTTCATGGTATATAATGAACATGAAAGAGTAAGACAGGAACTTAAAAGTCTGCATGAAGGGACCGCTTTGCCCATTGTAGACGGTATCCATCTCGACAATACTAACGTTGTCATGATCGTCAGTATATGAGATGAAATCCTTATAGGTGCGGCCTATCAGGAACTTTCTGTCTTCTCTTTTTTTATATTTGACAGAATCCTTCTTTGATATTCTTCTTGTCTTGACTCTTAAGTCAATATCAAGCAGGCCGAACTGTCTAAATACGCCAGATTCTATGTAATTGTATAATGTCTTTTCAGAAATATTCAGTTCAGGATGAGAAGTGATGATCTGATATGGTGAATGACCCTTCTTAACAAGAGGGACAATGACATCAGCTAAAGCCTTAAGTTCGCTGTATGTCATGTTTATTCCTTCTCTTGATTCAATGAGATCAGCCATATATTCCTTATTGGCGAGATCTGCAGAATATGTGAACTTGTCAAATCTACAGTGCTGGAATTTAGGACACCCGTTGCAGGCACCAGGAGATCTGTCTCTTCGCTTGCATTTAAAAACTACCAAATCAGCACAATCCTTACATACATGATGATGCTTGCATCTGTCCTTGTTGGCACATGCAGGATCAAAACTGCAGTAATGTGAATGTTTTCTATGTGCCTTTATTTCTTTGCCTATAGTTGATTTATCCTTCCCAAGAGTTGCAGCGATAGAAGCCTTGGTAGCACCATTTTCTATCCCTCTCTCAATGATTTGTCTTTCTGAAAGAGTAAGATGTAAATTCTTATTTGATTTAGCCATGATAATCAGCCTTTCATGAAATAGAGAAACAGACATCACGGTAATTATATACCTGAAGGAGAAAATTCAACTATTGAAGGTGTAAAAGTAAATTCAACTGTAAGAGTAAAATCAACTGGAAAGATGTGAAAGACTAAACGCAACTTTGACCCGCCTAAAGTGGAATTTAACTTTTCACTTTAGATAATCAACAATATTTTGGCTCATACCTTGACATCCTCCTAAAAAGTGATTATGCTAATAGTGTCGAAACAAATAGTTTTGATACAGTTCAAAATAACACAACGAGTTAAAATAAAGCTTATGCTTAAATGTCGGGTTTCCCGATTGTCATTTAGATGACGTATCAAATGCTACTTCGGTAGCATTTTTTATTTGTCTTTTTTTACTATTAACACCTAAATTTATTTACTCCTTTATTATAACTCTTTTAAATAATTATATTAACAGTTAGCCCTCCGACAGCGCCTTTTTAGAGGCACTTACTTATTTTTTCTCTTTTTTTTAATGAATTTCTCAATTTTTTATCAAAAAATTAACGCTCAATTTAAGAAAATTGTTGCTTTGAGTAATCTTATTCAGCGAATATACCATAACGATATTCGTAATATGCTTCCTTAAGTGAAATAGGCATAGGTGTAGCTCTTACCATTTCATTACTGAAAGCCTCAGTATCCATCATCATTCTTAGAATCTCAGATGCCATTTCCTTTCTCTTGAATGTATACTTAGCCTGCTTCTTAAGAAGCAGGAAATCTAGATAACCTTGTATGTATCTGGTGCCAACGCCTCTTGTTGTCTGTATCATTGAGCTTACTTCTGTCATCATCTCATTGACAGCTCCTAATGATTTACCATCATCAGTAAGATATCTCTTCTCTAAAGGAGATGTCTTTATCTTATTGTTTACTGCTTCAAGATAGTTGGCAAACTGCTGTATGCTTGCCTTTGAATCTGATATGAACTCTTCCACATCCTTAAAGTAGTCTTTATTCGCTTTATATTTATCGAATGACTCACTTCCAAGACCTGATACCTGCATCATCATATGATCATTTTCATCTGTAGCACAGACAATGGCAACCTTGTGATGAGATATTCCTCTATATGCAGCCTGTTTACCTCTTTTCTTTGAGTATCTAGGCATATTTTGAGGACGTGTTCCCTTTAGGTTTATACTTTTATACTGTGTATCTATTTCAACTTCACCAGATAATTTCTGATGACCCATGATTTCAGATGCTGCATGATAAAGTTTATGACGCATATAGAAGCAGGTCGTCTTGCTTGTCTCTAAGACTTGAGCCTCACCCTCTAGAGGCATTTTATATAGTTCCAGTTCAATGAAGTGAAGCCACTGGTCCAAAGTAAAATGAGACCAGTAGAATAAGGTGTTGGTTCTATCACTAAAAGACTTGTGACAGTCAAGACAGATATATCTCTGATGTCTGTTCTTATCTTTTCCATTCTTCTTGAAATGGACTGAACCACATATAGGGCATGCCTTATGAGATGGATCAATGTCTTCATCATCCTGTTCATATAATGATTCGATAAGTTTATTTACATAATCCTTATCCTTAGATCTTAAATAGTTTTTTACCTGGTTTTCAGTTATCATAGCACTCACCTGACCTTTTAAGATCATTTTACAACTGTTCGAGAAATGATGATTTGAGTTAGGTGGCTATAAAGTAGAAAAATAGGCGTTAAGTTAAATTTAATGATCTAGTAGCAACATTTTTCATAAACTTAGCGAAAATTAAAAAAAGCATCAACAGATGTTCTAAAGCGAGCAGTTAAATTCCACTTAGTCTAGAAGAAGTAGACTTTACTCTTACAGTTGAAGTTACTTTTACATCCTTTTTCTACTACACATATGCAAGGTAAGTTCAACATAAAAAAAGATCACCTACGGTGATCATGGTAAGGAAATCGGATTTTGGTATGAGCTATTCCCTTACCCATTCATTACTATACACTACTTTCTTATTTTATGCACCTTTTTGCAGTTTTAGAAAAAACTATTAAAAAAAGATTTAGTGGCATACCACTAAATCCCCTTTCTGTATAAACTATAGCTATATCCAAAACATAGTAAACTAGATATCAATAAAATACCTAACCCTATATACATATAACCTAACATACTAAAGATAATATACAACATTCCACTCAATACAAACACATAACCAGAAAATCTATGTGTACGTGACCAGTTCTCATCACTATTTAATGCCCATGAAGTACGAATACCTATAGTATAGTTTCTTTTTATTTTAGGTAAGTAATTACCTAAAATAATAAAGATGAAGCCTATTACTATATTCACGATAAATGTCATATCAAAACGATAGCCTAGACTATATGTAATAATAAGTAGAGTCACCATCAAACATATAACTGGGCAGATCATTAATATGATTCTTAATCCTACTTCTGGTATATTACTCTTTTTAGGATCCTTGAATGTCATAAAAGCACAGAATATATGAAGCAATAACATAAATGCCCACACACCATATAAACCTAAGAACTTATTCATATACCCATCAGGTGTTCCATGAAAATCAAAATGTGTTGCGACTTGTGCAGGTAACTTATTATAAGTCACTAATATACATACAAGTGGCAACAGAAATAATACCAAACTAAACTTAAACCATTTATTCTTCAACATCATCATTTCCTCCTAAAAAAGACTTAAAATACAACAACATTTCTTCAAACACAGTCGCATTAATTTCGTAATAAATATAATTCTTATCTTTTTCTTCTCTTACTAAGTCTGCAGATTTTAATATCGATAAGTGATATGAGACAGTGGCCTGTGTCATATCAAATTGTGCGGCGATATCTCCTGCAGACATCCTTCCTTTCTTTAATAAGTTAAGAATATCTCTTCTTACTGGTGCACTGAGTGCTTTAAATGTTTTCTCAAACATATGTTCACCACCTATTTAGATAACTTTCTAAATAGATTATACAATAAACGCCAAGAAATGCAATACCTATTTAGAAATATTTCTAAATAGGTATCAAAAGAAAAAGAGGCCTAAGCCTCTTTAATGAATGGATCTCTCCAGAATACGATTAATAGATAGATTGTCATAACAACCCAGATGACTGGTTCACAGAAGATGACAGCCATATATTTAAAGACTGGAATAAGTGCGAATACGAAGATGATCTTACCAACTAATTCAATAATACTCGATACAAGTGGTAACATCTTCTGTCCAATACCTTGCAAGGCAAATCTAGTCTGCATTAATATACCTAAGACTGCATAGTTAGGGGCTACAATACGTAAATAAAGTGAGCCATTGTATAAGACTGTCTTGTCCGTTGTACCAGAAATCCATGTTACAAGTGTAGGGGCACTGAATAATAGAATAACGGTTGCTAATGCGGCTACAACGACATCATAGATATACATCTGTTTCATACCTTTGCGAATACGTGATACATTTTCTGCGCCTTTGTTTTGAGATACAAATGTACTGGCTGCTTGAGCCATGGCAGTAAATGGCATATTGAAGAACATATAAAGTTTTCTTGCAGCAGTATGACCTGCAATGATCTGTTTGCTTCCTAGACCATTGATACCTGACTGCAAGATAACTGAACCGGCATTAACGATCGCACTCATAACAGCCATAGAGTATCCCTGACCCAATAGTTCTTTATAAAGAGCTGCATCAAATTTAAAATGTCTCTTTTCTGGTACGAGTAATGGGACATTCTTAAAGATATAAATCAAACAGAATACGACTGATACCCCCTGGGCAATGACTGTCGCAACTGCTGCTCCTCTTACACCCATATGAAGCTGTGTGATAAAGAATAAGTCTAAACCGATATTTAATACTGATGATATGATTAAGAATACTAAAGGCATTAAACTATTCCCTATAGCACGCAATAATCCTGCACATAGATTATAGGCAAACATAACGACTAAGAATTGGACAATCACAATAATATAGCTATAAGCTTCATTCAGTAAGTCTGGTGATACATTGATTGCAATAAGTAATGGTTTAATTCCAATAGAGGCAATAATAGTAATCACAATAGAAGATATAATACCAATCACAAAACTCGCTGCCACTGATTTCTTTAAGAGTTCTTCATCTCCTGAACCATAGCTTCTTGCAGTGACAATAGATAACCCATTCCCAATACCTAACGCAAAACCTACTAATAAGTCATAGACCGCTGCACATGAACCAATGGCAGAAAGTGATGTCATTCCTAAAGTATTTCCTACAATGGCAGTGTCCATTGTGTTATAGAATTGCTGGAAGATGTTTGATATAAGAATTGGAATCATAAAGATAACTAAACTCTTAAATATTGAACCTTCAAGCATATTGACTGATGTTTTCTTTTTATCCACAATAATTTCTCCCTTCTTTTTCTGTGTTATTCTAACACAAATTAATGTTTATAATTCATAACTGACAAATTATGAAAACACTTTAACACTCGGTAGTACCTCTCGGTCAAGTGTTTGTGGTAGAATATGTACGGTGATCTATATGAAAACAATAAAATTATATGATGAAATGCCTTATAGTACAGATTTCAAGGCAACAGTAGTAGAAGTCAATAAGAATGAAATCATTCTTGATCAAACACTTTTCTTTCCTGAGGAAGGTGGCCAAGAATGTGATTTAGGAACTATTAATGATATTCCTGTTAAGGATGTACAAATTAAGAATGATGTGATTATCCATTATGTTAAGAAGCATCACTTCAATGTAGGAGATACAATAGAAGGTCATATTGACTGGAAGAGACGTTATTCTTTTATGCAGAATCATACAGGAGAACATCTTCTTTCTGGTATTGTGCATAGTTTATATGGTTATGATAATGTGAGTTTCCATCTAAATAGTGAAGAAGGACAAGTAGAATATGATGGTGATATCAAGGATATTGATTTAATAGAAGAGAAAGTGAATCAGGCAATCTATGAGAATAAAGAGATTCATTGTTTCTATCCTGATGATTTAGAGAGTATCTCTTATCGTTCTAAGAAAGAGATTGAAGGTAAAGTACGTATTGTAGAGATTAAAGATTATGATATATGCGCATGTTGTGCACCCCATGTAAAAAGAACAGGTGAATTAGGAATATTCAAGATCATCAAAGTGATTCATACCACTCGAGGTACACGTTTTATATTCTTATTTGGGGAACGTGCTTATCATCGTTTCAAGGATGATTTTGATCATCTTGAATCACTTTATCATCTTTTCTCTTCCAACAATCAAACACTTGTAAAACAAGTCAATAAGATGTATGAAGAAAAAACAGCTTTAGAAGTCAAATATGCACAACTAGAGAAAGAACATATGCTTTCTTTATGTGATCATGCTTATTTATTTGTAGAAGACTGTTTACCTGCAAATCAAAGAGAAGTAACGAATCATCTCGTCAATGTTTATAGTACAGGTGGTGTATTTGTAGGAAATGATGAGAAAGGCTATCGTTATGTCATAGGTTCTGCGAATAATGCATTGGATATATTGACACAATTAAAAAGCCTTAAAAGCAAAGGTGGAGGATCAAAGGATATGATCCAGGGATTTACACCTGCTTCTAAGGCTGAGTTGCTTAAAGCCCTCTCTTAGGGCTTTTTATAATACTTCATTAAGGCTTGTGTACCTAAGTCACCATAGCCTTCTTTTTCTAATTCCTGATAGTTTCTTAATACTGTTTCTAATACATTAAGTGTAATGTCTGATTCTTTGGCTTCTTCATCAGCAAGTTTCATATCTTTAATAAAGTGTTTCATAAAGAATCCTGGCTGATAATCATCTTTTAAGATTTTAGGACCAAATGCATCTAACTGATGACTTCCTGCCGCACCAGTAGACACAGACTTTAATAAAACATCTAAATCTAAACCTTTACTAGATGCATATGTGAGTGCTTCACATACACCAGATAATGCGCCTGCAATCATGATCTGATTGGCCATCTTTGCATGCTGTCCTGAACCACTAGGACCCTGATAATTAATATTAGTACCCATAGCTTTAAATAAAGGAAGACATGCTTCATAATCTTCTTTGTCTCCTCCTACAAGAATAGAAAGAGTCGCATTCTTTGCGCCTGTATCTCCACCAGTGACTGGTGCATCTAATACATGGAGATTTCTCTTTTTACCTTCTTCATATATTCTTTGATCAAGTGTAGGTGATGTCGTCGTCATATCAATAAGATATGTACCTTCCTTTACTGAATCAAGAATGTTGTTGTCATTAAAATAAACTTCTTCTACATCCTGTGGAAAACCTACAATAGTCATGACTGCATCTACATCTTTCACGCAATCATGAATAGTAGAATGAAGTGTCGCCCCCTTCTCTACTAAAGATGTCACCTTTTCTGGATGTCTTGCATAAATATGCATTTCATAACCTGCATCCATTAAATGACCTGCCATAGGTAGCCCCATGATACCTAAACCAATAAATCCGATTTTCTTCATCTTATATGTTCCTTTCCTATCATATACTGTATATCTAATTCTAAGATATTCACATTATCTACCATTTGATCAGTAATATCTACCTTCTGTGTAGGACAAAGCGTATAAACGAGTGTTTCTAATACATCTTTCTTTGTTTCTTTGTTCTCTACTTCTTCTAATATACCTAATAAATATACTGAACGATGATTGTGTGTTCTCTTTTCTTCATTGATACCACAATCTTCTACGACAGTGTAACTTACCTGTTTCCCTACACCATTGATCTTATGACCTGTCTTTGATGTATGGAAATAGAGCTTTCCATTCATGTAAATATGATCTAGAGGAATACTATAAGGTATTTCATCAAAGAATGAGAGAACACCATATGCTATCTTATTAATTATATTCACTGATTCATTATAGTTTAATAGCTGTTTTGTTTTTCTCATCTTCCCTGGAACTTTAAAAGGAAGTAACGATTCCCAGTCATCACTATAATGCATACAATGATCACCTAATGGCATATCATCCTTCACAATAGTCAAACCATCTTTAAATTTGTATAAGTAATCCATCTTCTTCCTCCATCATCTTCTGCATTGTTTTCATAACCCCATCATGCTCATTATCTTCTTGAGTCACAAAACGTGCTTTACTTTGTATAAAGTGATCTGCATTCTTCATTGCATAACTATAATAAGCATGCTTAAACATCGGTAGATCATTATCAGAATCCCCAAAGACCATTGTTTCTTCTTCTGATATACTTAATGTCTTTTGTAAGAAGATGACACTATCTGCTTTAGATTGTCCCTTCTTATTAATATCAATCCAACAGTCTCCTGATGGTTTCACTTCAAAACCTTTAATACAAGACAAAGGACCTTCCAAACAATTCTTCACTGGATCAATAGGATCACATACTGTAATCTTGAATATATCATCATCGATATCTTCTATTGTATTTACATAAGTAATATTAAAGTGAATTGTATGCTTACTTATAAGTTCCTTATCTTTATTGAATGCATACATGGCCTTCTTACCACTTAACATAGGAGCCATGCCTTTAAGTGTATTCACATAGTCAACTAGCTTATATACATCTTCATATTTCATATAATCTGCAAAGAGTGTATCTCCGTTATGTTGTATATAGCCACCATTTTCAGCCATAAGGTATATAGTCTTGTTACCTTCAAAGTATTTCTTCACTTCTCCCATCTGTCTTCCAGACGAAATCGCAAAAATGATATTTCTATCATACAATTCCTTATATATTTGATTAAAATGTGGGGGTAAATTCTTCTGATTATCCAACAAAGTGCCGTCCATATCACAAATAATCATCTTAATTTGTGTAAAATTCATACTTTTTCACCTCAAAATGCATTATATCACTATTTTCATACTAGACCAAAAAGTTAGGTTATGATAATATGTGGGCGGTGATGAAAAATGTCTAAATATCAAGAAGTAGTGGAAGATATTATCCACAAAATAGAAAATAATGAATATACTGATAAGCTGCCAACAGAAGATCAGTTAATTGAACAGTATCAGGTAAGTAGAAATACAATTAGAAATGCGATTCGTACTTTAAAGAAACAAGGTACTTTATTCTCTATTCAGGGAAGTGGTGTTTTTGTACGTCATACAAGAGATGATGATTCTTTATGGATGAATGGATCTCGTGGTATTACAGAGAATGCCCCTCGTCATAATATTACAACTGAAGTGAAGGGATTCCATATTATGATGGCTGGTGAAGAACTATCAAAACGTATGCAATGTGAACTCACTACACCTATCTACTATATTGAAAGAATTAGAAAGATGGATGGTGTACCAATGGCTATTGAGTACACATACTACAATAAAGATCTTATTCCTTCACTTGATCGTCGTATTGCGAGTCAGTCAATCTATACTTATATTAAGAATGATTTAAAGTTAAATATTGGTTTTGCGGATAAGTATTTCCATGTTAAAAAGTTAAGTGCACAGGAAGCCGCTATTCTAGGATTGGAAGAAGGTAGTCCTGCATTAGAAGTAGAAGACTATGTGCATCTTTCTAATGGACAGTTATTTAATGTGTCTCGTATTGTGTATAACTATAAGACAACTCATTTCTATGCCTCTAATGTCGATTAAGAAAAAAAGAACCTCGCAGGGTTCTTTTTCTTATCTAGAGGCAACATGCAGTGAGGAACAATCCGGATTATATATTCGCAGTATTTAGGAATGACAATAAGTTGATAGGCATTAATTGAGAAATGGTTTTATAATATTTTGTCCTTCTGCACTTTTCAAGCAGTCATTTTTATTTGCATTCTAGATTCTATGGCTATTATAGTACGTATGCGCTTGCATTTCAATATTAATACCAATGATTTTTACATATTTTTTAATTTTAGTAATGAAATAAGGAGGCTTTTAGTATGAAATGGTTGATTTTCATCATTATTATGATACAGACAGGATATAGATTTGTATTAGATGGTATAAAGAATAAACAAAGAAAGAAACCATTACCTATTGAAGTAAGTGATATATATGATAAGAAGCGTTATGAATCTTTCTTAAGTTATGAGAAGGATTATGACCATATGAAGTTATGTAATAGGTTATTCACAGTGTTAGTGTATATATTCTATTTATTCTCTCCTTTCTTATCTTATATAGATACACTTCCTTTAAATGTGTATACACGTTTCTTTGTGACATTGCTTAGTCTTTCTTTGATTAATAGAATCGTAAGTGTGTTCTTTGACTATTATGCATCGTTTAAGATAGAAGAAAAGTACGGCAAGAATAAGAAGACAATAGAAGTTTTTATAAAAGATGAAGTCGTAGAAACAGTACTAGACCTCATTCTTTCTTTCATCCTTTATATACCTTGTCTTTATATTCTTGAACATATTGACGAATGGACAAATCACTTTTCCATTACTTATACACAATCTTTGGTGTTATGTTTAGGACTTCTAGGTGTTAGTTTTATTCTTTATTTAATTGTCTTAAGTATCAGTTATGTGTATTTAAGAATCCAGTATACATTTACTGAATTAGAAGACAATGAACTAAGACACAAGATAGAAGAACTGATGAAGGATTGTCCTAAGAAAGTGAAACATATTAAAGTATACAATGAATCCAAGAAATCCACTGGTAAGAATGCCTTCTTATTAAAGATGTTATGGTATAAGGAATTTGGAATTGCAGATAACTTTCTTGATGAGAATTCTGAAGGAGAATTACTTGCAGTCCTCTCTCATGAAATAGGACATCTCAAACATAAAAAGAATATCTTTAACTATATGAAGTATATTGTATTATGTATTCTATTTATACTTATAGTCTATATAATTCCTCATGGTGAGTTATGTATAGTCTTATCAGAAAGAGTATTAGAGAGCTTTGGTCTTATTCATATGAACTATGATGTGATCTTTACATGTTTAGGTGTGATGATTACACCTATTATGTATATATGTTCTTTTTATATGAATTATGTATCAAGAAGAGAAGAGTATGAAGCAGATGACCAGGCCGTACATAATGGTTATGGAGAAGAATTAATAACTACTTTTAAGCGTATTTCCAGTGATGAACTGATAGATGTCTATCCAGCAGACTTCATTGAATATACCTCTTATGATCATCCAGGTATGTATCATCGTATTAAGCATATACAAGAAGAAATGAGAAACCGAAAGCCGTAAAGGCTTTCTTTTTTATTCTATATTTCGTTTAATATAAGTTATAATGTGCATATTTTCGTTTAATCATAAATATATGAAAGTTTTATCACTTTTATAACAATTTTTCTTTACAATGATAAAAATATTTTGTACTATAGTTTCACTTATATAGGAGGTGTGTGCATGAATAAAGGTTTATATGATTCATCTTTTGAACATGATAACTGTGGTATTGGTGCAGTTGTTAATATCAAAGGTGTAAAAACGCATATGACAGTATCAAATGCGTTAAAGATTGTAGAACAGTTAGAGCATAGAGCAGGTAAAGACGCAAAGGGTGAAACAGGGGACGGTGTTGGTATTTTAACTCAGGTCCCTTATACATTCTTTAAGAAGAGTATTAAGGATTTCCAGTTACCTAAGGAAGGTCATTATGGTGTTGGTCAGTTCTTCTTCCCTATGAATGAACTAGAAAGACATCAGGCAATGACTATGTTTGAAAAGATTATTACTAAGGAAGGTATGACTTTCCTTGGATGGAGAAAGGTAGAAACACATAAAGAGGTATTAGGTACCAAAGCGATTGAAGCGATGCCTTATATTATGCAGGGATTCGTAAAGAAACCTGATGATTGTGAAACAGGTCTTCCTTTTGACCGTCTTCTTTATCAAGCAAGAAGAATTTTTGAACAGAGTAATGAAAATACATATGTATGTTCATTATCTAGCCGTACTATTGTATATAAAGGTATGTTCCTTGTAGGACAGCTTAGAAGCTTCTTCCAGGACTTACAGGATGATGATTATAAGAGTGCAATCGCATTAGTGCATTCTCGTTTCTCTACAAATACGAATCCATCATGGCAAAGAGCGCATCCAAACCGCTTTATTGTCCACAATGGTGAAATTAATACAATTAGAGGTAATGCGAACAACATGCTTTCTCGTGAAGAAAACATGAAATGTGATGTATTAGATACAGAAAAGGTATTCCCTGTTGTCGATGTAAATGGTTCAGATTCTGCGATGTTAGATAACACATTAGAATTCTTAGTTATGAGTGGTATGGAACTTCCTCGTGCTGTTATGATGTGTATTCCAGAACCATGGGAAAACAATCCTTCTATGTCTAAAAAGAAGAAGGATTTCTATGCCTATAATGCAACAGTTATGGAACCTTGGGATGGACCAGCTTCTATTTTATTCTCTGATGGTGAATTAATGGGTGCTGTGCTTGATAGAAATGGTTTAAGACCTTCTCGTTATTATATTACTAAAGATTCTTATTTAATCTTATCTTCTGAAGTAGGTTCTTTAGATGTTCCTACAGAAGATATTGTGGTTAAGGACCGTTTACGTCCTGGTAAGATGCTTCTTGTAGATACTAAGAAGGGTGTTCTTATTAATGATGAAGAGTTAAAGAACTATTATGCACAAAAGGAACCTTATGGTGAATGGCTTGATTCACACCTCACATACTTAAAGGATTTAAAGATTCCTAATGAAAGAGTAGAGGTCATCAGTGATGAAAAGCTAGAAACTTTACAGACTGCTTTTGGTTATAAGTATGAAGATATTAAGGATTATATTATTCCAATGGCAATGAATGGTAGTGAACCAATTATCGCAATGGGTAATGATGCCCCTCTTGCGGCAATGAGTACTATGCATCAGCCACTCTTCAATTACTTTAAACAGTTATTTGCCCAGGTCACTAACCCTCCTATCGATTCTATTCGTGAAGAGATTGTGACATCTACTTCATTAGATATTGGTACTGAAGGAAATATCTTAAATGATTCACCGGATAACTGTCGTTTATTACATATTCATAACCCTATTCTTACGAATACAGATATTCTTAAGTTAAAACATCTTCATACAGATGATTTTGAAAGTGAAACTATTTCTACACTTTATTATAAGAATACATCACTTAAAAAGGCTTTAGATCACCTCTTTATTGAAGTAGATAAAGCATATCATCATGGCGCAAATATTATTATTCTTTCAGACCGTGGTGTAGATGATAACCATTGTGCTATTCCTGCATTACTTGCAGTTGCAAGTGTGAACTCTTATTTAGTACGTACTAAGAAGAGAATGAAGATGGCTTTAATTATTGAATCTGGTGAAACAAGAGAAGTGCATCATTTCGCAACACTACTTGGTTATGGTGCAAGTGCTATTAATGCTTATCTTGTTCAGGATACAATTCATCAGGCTGTAGAAGAAGGTTTATTAGAAAAAGATTACTATGCTGCAGTAGAAGATTATAATCATGCCGTACTTTCTGGTATTGTCAAGATTGCGTCTAAGATGGGTATTTCTACTTTACAGTCTTATCGTGGTTCTCAAAACTTTGAAGCCATTGGTATTTCTAAAGAAGTGATTGATACATACTTCCCTCATACAGTAAGTAGAGTAGAAGGTATTACTTTAAAGGATATTGAAGCTGATACAAATGCATTACATAATCAGGCTTTTGATCCTCTTGGATATGATGTGAATCCTACACTTGATTCTGGAGGATTCCATAAAGAAAGAAGTCATAAAGAAAAACATCTTTATAACCCTAAGACTATCCACTTATTACAGCAGGCAAGCCGTTTAGGTGATTATAAGTTATTTAAAGAATTCTCTGAAACTATTACTCAGGAAGAAGAAGGTATTAACTTACGTGGTTTATTAGACTTTGACTTCAGCAAGAGAAAACCTGTTTCTCTAGAAGAGGTAGAACCTGTAGAAAACATTGTGAAACGTTTTAAGACAGGTGCTATGAGTTATGGTTCTATTTCTAAAGAAGCCCATGAAACAATGGCTATCGCAATGAATAGATTACATGGTAAGAGTAACTCAGGTGAAGGTGGAGAAGATGCAGAACGTTTTGTGACTCGTTCGAATGGTGATTCTGCATGTTCAGCTATTAAACAGGTAGCCAGTGGTCGTTTTGGTGTAACAAGTGAATACTTATGTTCTGCCAACGAAATTCAGATCAAGATGGCTCAGGGTGCAAAACCAGGTGAGGGTGGACACTTACCTGCTGGTAAGGTTTATCCTTGGATTGCGAAGACTCGTCATAGTACTCCAGGTGTATCACTTATTTCACCACCTCCTCATCATGATATTTATTCTATTGAAGACTTAGCTCAGTTGATCTATGACTTAAAGAATGCGAATGAAGAAGCACGTATTAGTGTTAAGCTTGTATCTGAAGCAGGTGTTGGTACTGTTGCATCAGGTGTTGCAAAAGCAGGGGCTCAGGTTATTCTTATTTCTGGTTATGATGGTGGTACGGGTGCTGCACCTAGAAACTCAGTTTATAGTGCAGGTCTTCCTTGGGAATTAGGTCTTGCAGAAGCACATCAGACATTAATCATGAATGATTTAAGAGATCGTGTTGTGATTGAAACAGATGGTAAATTATTAACTGGTAGAGATCTTGCGATTGCATGCTTACTTGGTGCAGAAGAATATGGTTTTGCGACAGCACCACTTATTACTATGGGATGCGTTATGATGCGTGTGTGTAACTTAGATACATGTCCTGTAGGTGTTGCGACTCAGAACCCTATCTTACGTAAGAGATTTACAGGTAAACCTGAATATGTAGTGAACTTCATGAAGTTTGTTGCAGAAGAAATGCGTGAATATATGGCACAGTTAGGATTTAGAACAATCGATGAAATGGTTGGTCATACAGACTTATTAAAGAAGAAGGATATTGCGGATCAGTATCATATGGACTTATCTAAGATCTTAGATAGCACATATGCGAATGACGCACATAACTGCTTCAATCCAGCTCATGTATATGACTTCAAACTAAATGAAGTACTTGATACAAAGGTATTATTAAAGGCATTAGAACAGGCATCTCAGTCTCATAAGAAGACAGAAGTTTCTGTAGAAGTGTCTAATACAGACCGTTCATTTGGTACTATTCTTGGTTCTCATATTACTAAGACTTTAGGTAATTTTGTAGAAGATGACTTCATTACAGTGCGTGCGTTTGGTGCAGGTGGTCAGAGCTTTGGTGCCTTTATTCCTAAGGGATTAACACTTGAGTTAACAGGTGATTCTAATGACTACTTAGGTAAAGGTTTGTCAGGTGGTAAGATTATTGTGAAGACACCTCATGAAGCCACATTCAAGGCTGAAGACAATATTATTATTGGTAACGTTGCTTTATATGGTGCAACAAGTGGTGAAGCTTATATCAATGGTGTAGCTGGGGAACGTTTCTGTGTAAGAAACTCTGGTGCTAAGGCTGTTGTAGAAGGTGTCGGTGACCATGCATTAGAATATATGACAGGTGGTTTAGTTGTTATTTTAGGTGAAACAGGTAGAAACGTTGCTGCTGGTATGAGTGGTGGTATTGCGTATATCTATGATCCAAATAATGATTTATATGAAAAACTAAATGGTGCACTTGTAGAATATTCTGAAGTCAATAAGCCATATGATATTAAGACAGTAAGAGAATTAATTGAAAATCATTATAAGTATACTGGCTCAGAGAAAGCCAAAATGTTCTTAGATGATTTCAAGACATATATTGGTAAGTTTAAGAAGATCATTCCACATGATTATAAGAAGATGATGGATCTGATTGCTTATTATCAGTCACAGGGTCTCGATGAAGATCAGGCTAAGGTAGAAGCATTTAATGCCGCTATGAAAGGAGGAAAATAGTCATGGGTAAGAAAACTGGATTTTTAGATTATGCACGTGAGACATCTTATGAGGTTCCTCCTACAGAACGTATTAAGAACTTCGATGAATTCCATATCCCTTTGTCTACTAAAGAACAGCAGAAACAGGGTGCAAGATGTATGGACTGTGGTATTCCGTTTTGTCAGTACGGCCAGAAGATTAAAGGTATGTTTTCTGGCTGTCCTTTAAATAATTTAATTCCTGAATGGAATGATTTGGTATTTAAAGGTAAGTATGAACAGGCTCATAAACGTTTAAAAAAGACAAATAACTTCCCAGAATTCACTTCTAGAGTATGTCCTGCATTATGTGAAAAAGCATGTACATGTTCTTTAGATGGTGATGCTGTATCAGTCAAAGAGAATGAACATGCGATTATTGAATATGCTTATGAACATCTATTAGAAGAACCAAAACCACCAATAAAGCGTGTAGGTAAAAAGATTGCGGTTATTGGTTCAGGTCCTGCTGGTTTAGCTGCTGCAGATACACTTAATCAACGTGGTTATAATTGTGATGTATATGAAAGAGAAGATCGTTTAGGTGGACTATTAATGTATGGTATTCCTAATATGAAGATTGAGAAGAATATCATTGATCGTCGTATTTATAAGATGACTGCGGAAGGTGTAAAGTTCTTTACAAATAAAGACATTACAACTAAGAAACAGGCAAAAGAATTATTAAGTAAATACGATGCAGTTATTCTTGCAGTAGGTGCTAAGGAACCTAGAGATATTAATGTACCTGGTAGAGAAGGTAATAATATTCTATTCGCTGTAGACTATTTAACTCAGGTGACTAAGTCATTATTAAATAGTGAATTCAAGGATGGACAGTATCCTAATGCGAAAGGTAAGAATGTATTAGTCATCGGTGGTGGTGATACAGGAAATGACTGTGTTGGTACAGCTATTAGACATGGTGCAAAGTCTGTATTACAGCTAGAAATGATGTCTGAACCACCACTTGTAAGAGCGGATTCTAACCCATGGCCAGAATGGCCTTTAGTCAAGAAGACTGATTATGGACAGGAAGAAAACATTGCAGTATTTGGTGAAGATCCTCGTGTTTATAATAGTACAGTAAAAGAATTTATTCTTGATAGTAAGGGTAATGTAAAACAGGCTGTGATTGTAAAGTTACAGACTGTAGTGAAAGATGGTCGTCGTTCATTTGAACAGGTACCTGGTAGTGAAAAGACAGTACCTTGTGATCTAGTGCTTATTGCAGCAGGATTTATTGGGGCACAGAAGCCAGTCATTAATGCATTTGGTGTAGAATTAGATGCAAGAAATACTGTAAAATGTGATGAAAATGATCATCATACGAATATTAGTAAGTTATATAGTGCAGGTGATGTCCGTAGAGGTCAGTCTTTAGTCGTATGGGCTATTAGAGAAGGCCGTGACGTTGCGAAGCAGGTAGACTTTGATTTAATGGGATATACAGGGTTATAAAATATCGAGGTTGCAACTTAATTGTTGCAACCTCTTTTTGTATGTTAGAATAAATACAGGAGGTACATTTTATGGATCAACTCAATTTCATATTTACTAAAAATAGTTTTCATATTGATGAAGCGAAAGATTCAGCATGGGCTGAATTGTTTAAAGAGAATAAGTATACAGCTCTTTATGAGTTGGGCTTTAAAAATAATTTGAAAGGACTGACTCCAAGTGCTTTTTATTTATATCAATTATCACAGAAGTTTATTGAAGTATTGAGTCGTAGTCCTGAATTAGAAGTTGCAAGAGAAGAGACAATCATAGAATTATCTGATGACGATTTAGATTATCTTATGGCTATGATTCCATTTGCGATTGGTACAGAATATATAAATGAGAGATGGATTAATAATATTATCAAACATTTAAATGAACAATTTAAAAAGGATATGACATCCTATAAAGGTACAGCGCAAATGTATCTTCAAGAAAAGTCTCAGGATTTAAAGGCTGCAAAAAGAATTTATTTTCATTTAGTAGAGAATGAAGAAGATTCTGAGTTTCCTTTCGCATTTCTTGCCACATATGCAACAAAAGATATAGAAAATAGAATAGTACATATGCCTTTAAAACATGCACTTATTGAATACAAGAATGATCAGAAACAATTATTAGATCTATTATCATGTCTCAACGATGTTGCACAGAAAATAGGTTTAATTGCGAAGTTCATGGAAACAGGTGAGTTGTTTCATCCTATCCGATTAACAAGTCAAGAAGCTTATACTTTACTTAAAAGTGTTCCGGATATTGAAGCATCTGGTATTAAGTGCAGAGTACCAAACTGGTGGAAGAAGAAGTATTCTTCAGTTAAGATTAATGTGAATATCGGGGAAAAGAAACCTTCTCTATTAGGTTTTGAATCTATTTTATCAGCACAGCCTTCACTCATAGTAAATGGACATGCATTGACTAAAAAAGAAATCAGCGAATTATTAAAGATGGAAGAAGGTCTTGGCTGGTTAAAGGGTCAATGGGTAGAAATCAATCATAATAAGCTCCAACAGCTTCTTGAACAGATGGAAAAATATGATGGAACGATTTCTTTAAAAGATGCTCTCACAAAGACATATATATCTGATGAAGATAATGTGGATGTTGATTTAGGTGTACAGATATCTAATGGTAAGTGGTTAAGAGAAACTCTAGGGCAGTTAAAGGACCCATCAAAGATTAGAAACAAGGCAAAACCTAAGTATTTAAAGGCAACACTTCGTCCTTATCAGAAGAATGGTTATAATTGGCTGAATCAAATGAATGATTTAGGTTTTGGTGCCTGTCTTGCAGATGATATGGGATTAGGTAAGACAATACAGGTTATTTCTTTCTTAGAGAAGATGTATGAGAATAATAAAGAGAGTCATGTGTTATTGATTGTTCCTGCATCTTTGCTTGGTAACTGGTCAAAGGAAATAGATAAATTTGCGCCTCGTATGACATATCATATACTTCATGGTAAAACAAATATTTTAGATGAAGATTGTTTTGCGACTATTACTACATATGGAATGGCTCTTCGCAATGAATATCTACAGGAACGTGTATGGGATTGTTTGATTTTAGATGAAGCACAGGCTATAAAGAATCCCGCTACAAAACAGACAAGGGCTATTAAGAAGATTCCTAGCAAAATGCGTATTGCGATGACAGGGACTCCGATTGAAAATGATTTATCTAATTTATGGTCTTTGTTTGATTTCTTAAATAAAGGATTATTAGGAAGTGCTACAGATTTTAAAAACTATACAAAGAAAGTACAAGCCCATCCTGAATATATAACTAAACTAAAGATGATGGTTTCTCCTTTTATTTTAAGACGTTTAAAAACAGATAAATCTATTATTTCTGATTTACCTGATAAAATGGAAATTACGGAACATGTAGATCTCTCTAAGAGACAGATTGTCTTATATCGCAAGGAAGTAGAAAAGGCAGAAGATTTAATACTAGAATCAGAAGGAATGGAACGTAGAGGCATTGTATTAGGTTTACTTACAAGACTTAAACAGATTTGTAATCATCCTGATCAATTTATTCATGATACCAACTTCAATCCAAAAGATAGTGGTAAGTATGCAATGTTGAAGAAGTTATGTGAAACAATCTACGAGAAGAGAGAAAGAGTATTGGTATTTACGCAATATAAGGAAATGTGTGAACCATTATCAGATTATCTAGAATCTATATTCCATAAGAAGGGATATATTATTCATGGTGGTATTCCTGCCAAGAAACGTACAGAGATTGTAGAAAAATTCAATAATGAAGATGAGTATGTGCCTTATATTGTGTTATCACTTAAAGCGGCTGGTACAGGACTTAATCTTACTGCCGCAAATCATGTGATTCATTTTGACCGCTGGTGGAATCCAGCTGTAGAAAATCAGGCAAGTGATAGAGCCTATCGTATTGGACAGACAAAAGAAGTCTTTGTGCATAAGCTTGTTTCAAATGGGACAATTGAGGAAAAGATTAATCAGATCATTGAATCAAAACAGGAACTCGCTGAATCTATTCTTGCGACTGGACAGGAAAAATGGATTACTGAAATGGATACAAAAGAATTATTGGATTTATTCAGATTGGATGTGTAGTATATGGGAAGATATTGGAAAACAAGTATGCAATATTCACAGATCAGTGTGGGTGAACTACAGAGAAAAGCCCAACAAAGTGTGAATAATGCGAAAAGTAAAGGAAAAGAATTACACCCAATAGTGATTGAAGGTAGACAAATCGCAAAGAGCTGGTGGGGTATTGCCTGGTGTCAGAATATTGAACAATATGCCGATTATTCTAGCCGCCTCGCACGTGGAAAAAGATATGTGAAAACAGGTGCTGTTATTGATTTACAGATTGTGAAAGGTAAAGTAAAAGCACGTGTACAAGGTACACGAAGAACACCTTATAAGGTAGAAATTAATATCAGCCCGCTTAAAGAAGATGTATGTGAAGAAATTATAGATCAATGCAGTTCACAGATTCAGAATCTCCAGCAGCTTCTCAATGGAGAATTCCCCGAAGACTTAAAAGATCTATTCTTATCAAAGCATGGTTTGTTTCCTTCTCAAAGAGAAATTAGTTTTAATTGCAGCTGTCCTGACTGGGCTATTATGTGTAAACATGTTGCCGCAGTACTCTATGGTATAGGTGCTAAATTAGATGAGAATCCATTCTTGTTTTTTGAACTTAGAGGTATTGATGTAAATAAGCTTGTAGATGTGACAATTAAAGACCATGTAGACTCTTTATTAAAACATGCAGATATGCCTGTGACAGATAGAGTTATGGATGATTCATGTATTGAAACATTGTTTGGATTAAAGTAAACACTCAAAAAGGTTATTCGGAAGGCGAATAACCTTTTAATAATTCTTGAAGAATTGACATTCTTCATCATTACATTGTGTTGCTTCCTTGAGTTTTATATTACAATGGAAGACATGATTGAGAGGTTTATCTCCTACATAATATTTATATATATGAGGGACATTATGATGAGTCAGTACTTGACTCATTGTGAGCGCATCTTCTACTAAGAAGTCCCCTTCTGCTGTCATCACAAAGCATGGAGGGAAGTCTGAAGTAATATATTGTTTTGGATCGATTGCTTTAAATTCTTCTTCTGTTCCTCCATTTGGTAGATATTCTATCATAAGTTCTCTTGTCAATTCTGATTCAGGCGTAATGTTATAAGCACCACAATTTAATGCGAGTGCATTAAATTGAAAGACTTCTGGTACTTTAAAGTCGTAGGTAGAAGCATATTCCTTATTTGTAAGAATAGATGTATAGAGAACTAGTAAATGCGCTCCCGCAGAATCTCCTACACCATATATATGTTCTGTATCTAAAAAATAATCCTTTGCATGATTCATGATCCAATGAGCAACTTGATTCATATCTTCAAGAGGTGCAGGATGTTTGAATTCTGGTGCGAGACGATAAGTAAAGTTAATGACCGCAAAGCCTCTTTCTGCAAGACTCATGCAATAATATTGATATCTTTCCTTATCTCCATAAACCCAGCCTCCACCATGGAAACTAATAATAATAGGAAGTTTTTCTTTTTCTTCTTTAGGAATATAGAGATCCATTGTATTCCATTCTGGATCATCACCATAAAGAATATTATCAAATCGTTGAACTGTATCAGGTGTAGTCAAACCTTCATCTCTGATATCGTCCCCTTCTTTGAACTGTTTTCTAATTGTATCAGTAAGTATAGACAAATCTTAACCCCCTCTTTTCCCCATTCTAACATTTTTCTTACAGGTTAGTCTTGTAAAAATGGTAGAATTATAGAAAGAGGTGATTGTATGCACGAGGGTTTAATTTCTATTGGGAAGATGGCTAAAATTAATCATGTGAGTATTAATACGCTCCGTTTATATGATAAGTGGGGTTTATTGACACCTATCTATATTGATGAAGATACAGGCTATCGTTATTACGATATGAAGCAGAATGCAAGACTTGATCTAATAGGCTATATGAAAGAGTTAGGAATGAACTTGAAGGAAATCAAGGAATTGTTGGATAAAGAAGATCCTACTCTTATAGAAGCGATACTCATTAAGAAACAGCGTTCTATAGAGAAAGAGATGGATGATATTATACGCAAAAGAAATGCAATCAAACGTACAATCTATTCTCTTGAAAGATACCGCAAATCCCCTACACCTGGCACTTTGACAACTGAGTATATTGATGAACGTCACATCTATGCCAAACGAGTGAATAAGAACTTCTATGATTATGATCAGGATGGGTATGAAGTAATACTCAAAGAATTCAAAGATCAATTATTAGAAGAACATCTTCCCCAAATCTATTATTGTAATGTGGGAACTTTTCTTAAAAGAAAGAGATTCCTGAAACAGGAGTTTATTACTCATGATATATTTATTTTTGTAGATGAACACTTTCCAAAAAAGGAATCTGTACAGACATTAGAAAGTGGCATGTATGCTTGTATCTATATGGATGACTTCAATAATGAAAAAGAGTATGCAGGTAGATTACTACAGTATTGTATGGATAATAATTATGAAGTGATTGGTGATTATATATGTGAAGTACTCATAGAACTGACATTCTTTAAGGATAATGAACGTTCTATGTATTTACGATTACAAGTCCCAATTGCCTACAAAAAGGTTGACCCTCATCATTGATGAGGGTTTATCCTTTAGTTAGGAGGTATTTCTTATGGAAAAGATTAAAGTTGTACAGTATGGTTGTGGTAAGATGAGTAAATACATCTTACGCTATTTGTATGAGAAAGGTGCGCAGATTGTCGGAGCCATCGATAATAATCCTGCAATCGTGGGTATGGATGTAGGCGATTATGCAGAACTAGGTATTAAGACTGGTATAAAAATCAGCAGTGATGCCGATGAAGTACTAGATAATTGTGACGCTGATGTTGCAGTCGTGACATTATTCTCACTTGTGAGTGATTGTTTTGATCATTTTGAAAAGTGTTTAAGTAGAGGTATTAATGTCATCACTACATGTGAAGAAGCCACAGATGCATGGACAACCGATCCAGTAAGAATGAATAAGTTAGATGTTCTTGCGAAAGAAACAGGATGTACATTTGTAGGTAGTGGTATGGAAGATACATTCTGGGTGAACATGGTTGGTTTAGTGGCTGGTTCTTGTCATACTATTACTAAGATTGAAGGGGCAGTTAGTTACAATGTAGAAGAATATGGTCTAGCCCTTGCGAAAGCACATGGTGTAGGTTTAACACCTGAAGAGTTTGAAGCAACAATTGCCCATCCTGAAGAAATTGAACCATCTTATGTATGGAACTCAAATGAAGCTCTCGCATCTCGTATGGGATGGACTATTAAGTCACAGACACAAAAATGTGTACCTTATTTCCACGATACTGATTTGTATTCTGAAACAATGGGTGAAACAATTCCAAAAGGAAATTGTATTGGTATGGCTGCAGTCGTTACTACAGAAACATTCCAGGGTCCTATTATTGAAACACAGTGCATTGGTAAGGTCTATGGTCCTAATGATGGTGATATGTGCGATTGGAAGATTACTGGCGAACCAGATACTGAATTCCATGTAGTTAAACCAGCTACAGTAGAACATACATGTGCTACTATAGTAAACAGAATTCCTAGCTTACTTAGAGCACCCGCTGGCGTTGTCACTGTTGATCAGTTAGATACATTAGAATACTTAACATATCCTATGGATTATCACTTATAATCATCACCAAACCCTCCCTTAAGTGGAGGGTTTTTACATGCGTAATTCCAAACAAATCGTTTAAAATGTCAGATGAAATTTTCTTCTATTTATCTTATGATTAAAGTAGAGAAATTGGAGGGTAACATATGGATTTTAATAATTTTTATAATGGTCAGGAGTTTGAGACTTATAAGTATCTTGGCGCTTTTGTTCATATGAATGGCGTGACTTTTAGAACATATGCGCCAGCAGCATCTCATGTGGCAGTTATTGGGGAATTTAATGACTGGCAGGAAACACCTATGAATCGTTGTGGAAATGGGCAGTTCTTTGAAGCGACTATATCAAATGCTAAAGTGGGACAGATGTATAAGTATCGTATTTATAATAATGGGTCTTTTGTAGATCACTGTGATCCTTATATGTATACAAGTGAAGTACGTCCTAATAATGCATCTATTATTTTTGATATGAATCAGTATACATTCCATGATGATGCTTGGATGAATCAAAGATTTAGTGAAGATATGCCTATTAATGTGTATGAAATGCATTTTGGTTCTTGGAAGAAACCAGGTGAAAAAGCCGATGACTGGTATACATATCGTGAAATGGCTGATTTAATTATTCCTTATTTAAAAGAGAATCATTATAACTTCTTAGAAATCATGCCTTTAAATGAATATCCTAATGATTTAAGCTGGGGTTATCAGCCTACTGGTTATTTTGCCCCTACATCTCGTTATGGTACTCCCGATGATTTAAGATATTTTGTAGAGAAGTGTCATGAAAATAATATTGCGGTTATTCTTGATTTCGTACCTGTTCATTTTGCGATTGATGGATTTGGTTTAAATAACTATGATGGTACACCTCTTTATAATTATCCTAATGATGCAGTAGGTAAGAGTGAATGGGGTACATGTAATTTCCAACATTCTCGTGGGGATGTATGTTCATTCTTGAATTCTTCTGCTTATTACTGGTTAAAGGAATATCATATTGATGGCTTAAGACTAGATGCTGTTGGTAATCTTATTTACTGGCAGGGTAATAGTGGTCGTGGAGAGAATAGAGAAGCGATTCGCTTTGTTCAGAACTTTAATAAAGGACTTAAACAGAGAGTTCCTCATACTCTTCTATTCGCCGAAGATTCATCTTCTTATCAAGGTGTAACACGTCCTGTTGAACAAGGTGGTTTAGGTTTTGATTATAAATGGGATCTTGGATGGATGAATGATACATTAGATTACTTTATGAAGACTCCAGAAGAAAGACCTTCTTTCTATCATAAGCTTACATTCTCTATGATGTATTTCTATAATGAACATTTTATTCTTCCATTCTCACACGATGAAGTGGTGCATGGTAAGAAGACTATTATTGATAAGATGTATGGTGAGTATGAAGAGAAGTTTGCACAGGTTAAAGCACTTTATATGTATATGTTTGCGCACCCTGGTAAGAAGCTTAACTTCATGGGTAATGAGATTGCGATGTTTAGAGAATGGGATGAAACAAAGGAACCAGACTGGTTCTTATTGAAGTATCCTATGCATGATTCTTTCCTTCATTTCATGAGAGAATTAAATAACATCTATTTAACACATCCTTCTTTATCACAGTATGACTTTAGTGAAAGAGGATTTAAATGGGTAGATTGTCATCAGGAACAGGATTGTATTTATGTCTTTAAACGTATGAGTGATAAAGAAACAATAGTCGCTTTCTTTAACTTCCACAATGTAGATAAGACATATACTTATAAAGTAGATCAGCCTGAAACATTGACTCTTCTATTAAATTCAGATAATGAATTATATAGTGGTAAATCACATAATCTAGATAAAGAAATTCATATAAAGAATGAAATAGAAATGACATTACCTGCCTACAGTGCACAATTCTATATTGTAAAGTAAAAGCGTATCACCTATTTGGTGATACGTCTTTTTACTTAAATATCTTTCTATACTGACTACTCCCACGGGCAAGCCCGTGGGGTTCTGATTGCCAAGTGTAGCTTGTAATCGTACATCATTTTCAGACTTTGGAGTTACAAGTGTAAATCTATTTGAATCAAAACTTTCATTACCAAGCAGTCCAGCGACCACATTAACGGTAAATTTCTATCTTACGATATGGAAGTATAATCAATCTCCCTTATGTTTATTTTATACTATTTTGATTCCACTATTCAATACTTTGATTCTATTAATCTTAATTCTTTTAATTAAGGCTTCTTCCTTACTGTAACACTTTTCAAATTCTGAAATACATCTGTCCCTATCTATATTCTTAGTCACGTAATCATAGCAGTACAACAGAAATGATGAATACCAGTCTCGTTGTACTAGAGTTCCATCTGCTAATGATACATCCTGTCAGATAATTTCTTCTTTATGTAATCATCTGCTGTATGGTCATATTATGATGCTCTATAATCATTAGGCACCTCTATATATGTACCACCTGTGGTCTTGAATTTTTCTTCTACAGCAGCCTGAAACCCAGAAGGGCATCTATTCTTTATAGACCTGCCAACACGTTTTTTCTTATTAAACTTACCCTTATGCTTAACTCAAGTAAAAATTATGTGGCTTTCATCCCATAGGCAAGCCTATGAGTTTTTCGCCACTAATTTATAACCTCTCTTTTTAAAGTATGTCACTGTATTCTCAAAATCCTTATTAATATAGAAAGTGAGTACATAATCTGCATCATTAATGACTTCAATACTATATTTATAGTTATTAATTGCGTCTGAAATAGTATCCATCGAAAGAGTTTCATAGTCCTTTCTTAAGGCATATTTCAAACCTCTAAAATCATCTTCTTTTAAATAGACTGTATCGTCCATTGTATCATCTTTATAGTTCATAACAGATACTTCTACCCAATGCATATTTCTAAAGATCTGATTCATATAAGAGACATTTGTATAAAGAGACTTCATATCATCCTTCACATATTTATCAAAGCAGTCCTGTGATATGTTGTAGGAACGTGTGAGTGTTTTACCATCTACGAGATGATAAGTAATGTTGAAATAATGAGAAGAATCATTAGAGTTATGTGGTGCTTTTAAGATATCTTTATGTATATCATGAATTATATCTATTGTATCTGAATCATTCAGTTTAACATCCTGATTACCTGAATAATCAGAACTGAATGTCACATAAGATACAGTACCTGTTTTTGGAATCTTATTTTCTTCATCTGTGATATCAAATACAAAGAAGACGCACATGAGTGAGAAGACCACAAGATAGATGATAAACTTCTTAAAGTTCTTCTTATTAAAGACATAAAGTGTCATATCTGCAATCATTCTTGAAATATAGTAACCTATAAATGAATCAATGATACCTATAATCACAAAAGTGATACGCATTGTATGAATAGATGTTTCATTGGATATAAATAAGAATGTCACAAATGAAGAGAGTACAAGAGTCCCTATAATGACAACTATATCTTTTAAACGGTCAAAAACAACAGAAGAACCAATGTATTCTAATTTAACACGTTTATAAATGAAGTAGGCAATAAAGACTAAACTGATGCCTATCGCAATATAAATAGTCAAATAAGCAAGAGTACGCAATGTGAGCCATTTTTCTAGATTTAATACATAATTAAAGGCAGTAGAATAGTTCTCAAAAGCGACAGAAGGTTCTTCTACACCATAAGTAAAGGCTGATTTAAGAATAGTAAAAAACTGTGAACTAAGCCAAGGTAAACTATTAAAAAATACTCCTAATATACAATGTGTATAGAGATTACCCGTGATAATACCACAGAATTGTGTAATGCCATATGCAAAGAATATGATTGCACTTTGAATCAAAAACCAACTCAGACAATGGTTGATTGAAAGTTCTCTATAATATAAAGGGATTGTTTTACCATAGAATATAAGTATCCCTGTTGTAAGAATAAGAGGTACAAACATTAAAATCATTCCTGCAATAAAAGATGTCCAATAGAGTTCTGATCTTTTAATAGGCATAGAATGAATAATTGTAGAGGCTGTACGGTTATGATAGAAATAGAGTAAAGCCACACTTGTAAGTATCGCAATAGTAGAGATAATAAGATTACCTATAAAATAAGATCCCTTGAGATATGCTGCATAGTATTGATACCCCTCTGAACTTGCACCCTGGTAGATAGGATAAAGATATAATAAAACATAGGATACCATCATCCCTAAACCAATGATCCAGAAACGTTTCATAAGGTTTTTAAAGAAGGTTTTATTAAAATATGAGTTTTTGGACATCATCATCTTCCCCTCCTACTTCATATATAAAGAGTTCTTCCAGACTTAAAGGAAGTATATCAAAGATAAGAGGAGATTGATCTCCTATAACCTTTCTAATATTAGAAAGAGAGTCTTCAATAATCAATATTTTTACTGAACCTCTTTCCTCCTGATACGCAATATTTAACTCATCTAAATGAACTTCTTTATCTCCAAATGAAACCTGTATTTTATGAATATGCGTTTGAATATATTCTAAATCAAACTCTCTCATAATCTTACCCTTATACAATATACCTACATGATCCACTATTCCTTCTAATTCTTTTAAATTATGAGAAGAAATAAGAACTGTTAGATTCCTTTGGGCAACATCATCAATAATATATTTCCAAACTAATTTTCTTGCGACTGGATCTAATCCATCTATAGGTTCATCTAAAATAAGATATTTAGGCATTGTAGACATAATTAAACAAAATGATGCTTGTTTTCTCATTCCTTTAGAGAATGTCTGTATCTTCTTTGTAGGATTTAATTTAAATGTTTTGTAGAGTTCTTCAAATCTTTCTTGATTCCATGATGGATAGAGGTCTTTATAGACTTTCGCATTTCTTTCTAAGCTTGTTTCTATGAAATACATCGCATCAGATATATAGCCTATCTTTCTTTTTAATTCTATATTTTCATACACAGGCTGTGATTCTATAAAAATCTTTCCTGCATCTTGTTTTAAGACACCCACCAGATGTCTAATGAGTGTTGTTTTACCTACTCCATTAGGACCAATCAAACCATAGATAGACCCTTCTTCTACCTGCATATTGAGATGATCAAGGACGACCTCACCATCAATCACTTTATATAAATCTTTTACTTTAATCATGAAGGCTTCCTTTCATATATTCTAAAATCTTATTATGTATTTCATCTTGAGTCATACCCATGTCGATTAATTCTTTATAACCTTCTACAATCACATGAATCGTGTCATCGACTTTCTGTTCATCTATCTTTACATGTTTTCTTGATGATACAAAAATACCTTTATTCGCAATTGTATAGATATAGCCTTCCTGGTCCAATGTCTGAAATGCTTTTTGAACTATATGAGGATTAATAGTTAATAGTTGAGAGAGTTCTCTTACCGTTGGTAATTGGGTATTTTCTTTTAATACACCTGTCATAATCTGTTCCTTAATATTGTCTACAATCTGTTCATAGATAGATTTATGACTTTGATAGTTTAACTGAAACATCACTTGACCTCCTTATGAAATGTAGAGATGATGCCAAGAGTATAGGGATCTTCCAGACTCGGAACAGCCTTTAACCACTTCTTCTTAAGAAAGTCATTTATGACCTTCATCACATCTTCTAAATCACTTTCTTCTCCCTCGCATCTCAAATTAAGACCACAGCTTGCACATCCACCAATAGAATGAACAGAATAATCATAGCCTTTCTTCTTCAATATACGATTCAATTCTAGAATCATATTAAAATCTACTGTACCTATCATAGTATCACCTAATTCTCTACATGATAAACATAACTTACATAAGGCTTCCTACCTTCTTGCATATCTCTATAGAGTTCTTTCTTCTGTTCAATATAGTCTAACGATTCCTGTATTTCCGCTAGTCTTCTTTCTAGATCTTCTTTTGTCTCATTGAGCATATCTACACGCTCAGGAATAGAAACAGGACCTTGCATACAATAATCAAGATACATGCGCATATCTTTCAAACTCATACCACATTTCTTTAAACATTGTAAGCCTTTGATCCATTCTATATTATTTTCATCAAAGACACGATAGTTATTCTTATCTCTCTTTACATTAGGAATAAGCCCTTCTTTACAATAATATTTTAATGTTTCATAGCTCCATCCAACAATCTGACAAACTTCTTTCATTGTATACATAAAAAATACTCCTTTTTTTCTTGCACGGTAGTAACTCCCATGTTTTATAATTTTATTGTACAAATATAAAGGAGAAATTACAATGAAAACACTTTATTTAATGCGTCATGGACAGACTTTATTTAATTTACAACATAAGATTCAGGGATGGTGTGATGCACCTCTTACAGAAATTGGAATTAAGCAGGCAGAAGTGGCTGGAAAATGGTTTGATGACAATCATATTCAGATTGATGATGCTTATTGCAGCACAAGTGAAAGAGCGAGTGACACACTTGAAATAGTTACACATCATAATATGCCTTATACACGTTTAAAGGGATTAAAAGAAATGAACTTTGGTGTCTTTGAAGGAAAAGATGAATGTCTCAATCCACCATTTCCTTATCTCGATTACTTTAAAACTTATGGTGGAGAATCACAGGATGAAGTACAGAAAAGAGTTGTAAAGACAATTACAGAAATCATGGAAAATACAAAAGGTGATAATGTCCTAGTTGTATCTCATGGAGCTGCTTGTGCCAACTTTATTAGAAACTTTGAAGAATATAATGTAGCTCACTATAAGAAAGGTATTAAAAACTGTGCTATCTTTGTATGCACATATGAAGATGGAATCTTCTCTTGTAAAGAAATCATCAATCATGATTTTAGCAGTTTTATGTAAAAGTTCCTTTTTGGAACTTTTTTTAGTATGATAAATAAGACAGGAGGATAAAATATGATAAAAGCAATTTTCTTTGATATTGATGGAACATTACTTTCACATAATACGTATAGTGTTCCAGAGTCTACTAAAGAAGCATTAAGACTATTAAAAGAGAAAGGTATACTTACATTTATTGCGACAGGGAGACATTTAAGTGAGATGAGGGATCTTCCTATACAGGATTTAGAATTTGATGCCTGTATTACTTTAAATGGACAGTATTGTTTCAATAAAGAAGGAATGATTTATGGACTTCCTATTGAACAAACAGACATCAACAATATCATCAATTATGTGGATACAAACCATATGCCCTGCATATTTGTAGAAGATGAACTCATGTATATCAACTTTAATAATGAAGTTGTAGAAAAAGTACAGAAAGCTATTTCTACACCACTACCAGAATTAGGAGATATTCATAGAGGTTATACACATCCTATTTATCAGGTCATTCCTTATGATACAAGTAATGAAAGACTAAAAGAAATTAAGGAACTTATGCCTCATTGCAAGGAGACACAATGGAATCCTCAGGCAGTGGACATCATTCCTGCGACGGGTGGTAAACAGAATGGTATTCATGAAGTATTAAAGTATTATTCTATTGATCAAAGTGAAACAATGTCTTTTGGTGATGGCAAGAATGATATTGATATGTTTGACTATACAGAAATATCTGTTGCCATGGGTAATGCAGAAGATGACGTTAAAAAAGCGGCAGACTATGTCACAGATGATATCGATGAAGATGGTTTATATAATGCGTTAAAACATTTTGAAATAATTTAAAAGCAGGCACCGCCCAATGTCATTAAGTTAATAATGCTAGAATTTAAGTCAGATGATATATCAGCAGATATATTATTCTTACTTTTATTTTATTGCAGCCAAAAAAGTATCGTTTTCACGATTTTTTAAAAAATATTCTATTTCATCGCAAAAAGGTTTATAATTTGTCCGACTAGTCAAATCTGTAGTTAAAATATATGAACGACTTTCGTTTGACGTTTCTATTATGAGATCTACCGGGGCGAATTGGTAAGATTTCATTAGCTATCAGATTCTCTAAAGATGGATTTTTTCCATCTTTTTTGTTTAGAAAACTTCTTACTAAATGACAGGCTCTAGTGAAATTAATCTGATAAATATATTTCTTGTTTCTTTTTTCAATCTTTATCTTCCTTATAAATCTCTGTATCAGATTATAAAGAGTAAGACTTATATAAATCTCCTGCTTTATATATTTTCTCTTCTTTGCGTGATGTGAATTCAAACCTATTGCATACTTTACATGTCTGAAAGAAGTCTCTATACCCCAGCGTTTATTATATAGTTCCTTGATGTCTTCAGATGAGAATTCAGTCCTATCAAGATTAGTAATTATACATTCATATGTATCTTCAGTGATTTTGAATCGAACTATCCTGCAATTAAACTCATACCAGGGATCTTCTTTAGACATATAGTCAAATCGCATATTAGTAGGACATACTTTATATAGCTGAGGGCATGCTTTTATCATTGATGTACATTTCAGAGTAAGCATTCTAAACACGTCAATATCAAACTCATCATTCGGATACGGCCCTAAAGATCTTGTCATACTGGTTTTAGAATTGATATCCTTGACTCTGACAAGATACTTGTTTCCAGATTTCGCAACATGTTCAAAACCGTTATAAGATTCATATCCTCTGTCCGCTATAAAAATCGCTTTCCTTCCCTGATAACGATCCACAAGCTGGCAGAAAGCATCATTTTCATCCCTTACTGCCTGACCCTGTATAATAAGATCATCATATGATCGCTCAAGGAGATCGTAGCTGGCATTAATATGAAATGCGGAATAAGGCTTATTGGTACCGCCTGTTCTTAGAACTCTTGTTTCTTTATCATATATGGAATTATCGATTGGCAATTCACTCCCATCAATAGCGAGAAGACGATATCCTTTATACAGTATGTCTTCATGAGTTCTATCATTAAACTTATTAAAAATATGTTTAAAAGCATCCACCTTGATTTTATTTCTAGCCTGCACAAAAGCAGATGCAGTAGGTGTATCAAGTGCATTATCAAAAGACTTAAATAGTTCATCTCTTAAAGAGCCGTTTTCCATGCAGAAGAGGATTTTGATGGTATCTTGAAAATCCAGTTTACGAGAACGAATGAAGTCTGTTCTGGAATTTTCGCAGAAAATAGAGCGTGAATCGTTCATTTTTTTGATAATGTGATTTAAAGTTTTCTCGAGTTGTTTATAGTTGTCCATAATGTATACCTCCGACGACATCTATAAAAAATTGGCCAATAATCAATATATAAATATTGATTATTGGCCTCACATTTTTTGGCTTTTGTCAAGAGAAAATAAAAAAGGCATACATTTTGTTTGTATGCCTTGATAGCTGTCAATTCTTAACTTAATGACATTGGGCACCGCCTGCTTTTTCTAGTCCTTAACCAAATCAATTATTTCTTTCGCAACACCATGATTATCATTACTATCAATCACTTTTTCTGCTATCTGTTTCAGTGCATTCACACCATTACTCATAGCTCGTGTATGCTTATAGCCTTTAAATAGACTCAGATCATTATAACCATCACCAAATACATAAACATCATCAGAAGGATGAAGTGTTTCTATCACTCTTTTTACCATAAGTGCTTTATTCGCATTCATTGATGTAACTTCAATATTCCACCAGGCTGATGAAGTGACATTAATTCCTTCTATTTGATCAAGCCAGTATTTGATTTGATTGATTTTCTGTTCATCATGCACAAATACAAATATCTTTCTTATTTCTTTATAATCTTGAAGATGTTGCTTAGTGAGTTGTGCTGTTGTATCACAAAATACAGTATCAGTAGAATAATCCCCTTCTTCCGTATTAATTTCAAAATCTATATGACGTTCTAATAAGCCATTCACAATAGTATGTGCAATCTTTAGATCGATATTTTCTTTATAAAGAATATCTCCCTGACTATTTCGACATTCTGCACCATTCAATAATACATAATAATCTATATCTACTCCCTTCAACAAAGGGAAAGCTGTCTTGTAACTACGTCCTGTCGCAATAATTCTATAAATAGGTGATGTATTCAATACGTCTTTAGTGAAGGGATCTACTACTCCATAACTATTAAGTAATGTGCCATCTAAATCACTGACAATTGTTTTCATACTATTCTCCAAAAAAGTCAGTTCAAAGAACTGACTAAAGTGATAACTCCATAATAATATCATCAGGCGTAATTGAACCTGTTTTCACCTGAGCAATATCAGTATAGCTGTTATGGTTAGTGACAATCGTAATAACTGTTTTCTGGCACTGATGTCTTTCTACTCCATCTAAGTCCATTACAGTGAGAAGATCACCCTTTTTGACTTTCTGTCCCATTGTGACTTTTGTATCAAATACTTTTTCATCGGTAATTTTTACTGTATCAATACCTAAATGTAGAAGAAGTTCTGCACCTTCATTTGTGATGATTCCAATTGCATGTTCTGATTCACTGATAAAGCTGATTGTACCATTTGCAGGAGCATAGATCTTACCATCAGCTGGTTCAATAGCTGCACATGGTCCCATAATACCTTCTGCAAACATAGGATCCTTGATTGCACTCATTTCAATCGCATCTCCTAATGCAATCGCAAATAAAGATTCACTAGAAACTTCTTTTTCTTCTTTTGGTTCTACGACTTCTTCTTTTTCTGTCTTAGGAACACAGAATAACCATGTAATAGAGAAAGCCACCGCAAATGCGACTAAGTTAACAAGAATATAGAATGGTAACTGATTATTAAGATATAGTAATGTACCAGGAATACCTGTAATACCCATACCTGTTGCTTTAAGATGGAAGATAGAAGCAAGGAATCCACCAACACCTCCACCAATCATTGCAGCGATAAATGGTTTTACTAAACGAAGGTTTACACCAAATACTGCAGGTTCAGTAATACCTAATGCAGCAGATAAAGCAGATGGATAAGCAACCTGTTTCATTTTCTGATCATGAACTTTAATTGCGATAGCTAATACAGCACCTGCCTGCGCAATGTTTCCACAAGTACCAATTGGGTTTAAATAGTTCCAGCCATCATTAGCTAACATACTGATTTCTAAGAAGTTTAAGATATGATGAATACCAAAGATACCAAGTAACTGTCCAAAGCTTCCGTATAATAAACCACCAAGACCTAGAGGTAACTGCAATAATTTTTCAACTACAAATAATACACCTGTTTCAACTGTATGAAGAACTGGACCAATCGCAAATAATGCGACTGTCATACCAATAAGTAATGTAAGGAATGGAGTAAGAATAAGATCTAATGCATCTGGAATACGTTTTCTTAACCATTTCTCCATATTGGCACCAAGAATACCTGTCACAAAGGCAGGTAATACAGAACCCTGATAACCAGATACCTTTAAGAAATTGAAGAACATCAATGGTTTTGCAGCACCAGAGCCAACATCATATGCACTTGGAAGACTAGGACTTACAAGCATTAAACCTAATACAATCCCAATTACAGGACTGCCACCAAAGTTTTTAAATGTTGACCAGCATACAAGTGCAGGAAGAAATGCGAATGCGGTATCCGTTAATACCTGTGTAAATGTAAGTAAGTTTGCAGGAACACTCTTAGTTGTTAAACCAAAAAGATGCAAGATAGCTTCTTGAGTCAATAAGCCTCTTAGACCCATGAATAAACCTGTTGCGACAAGTACAGGAATAATTGGCACAAAGACATCAGAGAATGTTCTTATAGCTCTTTGGAATTTATTTCCGTATACTATTTTTTCATCGTTGTTATTACCTTCTTCTCCAGTCACCTTGATTACTTCATCATAGACACGATTTACTAAACCTGTCCCTAGAATAATCTGATACTGTCCTGAATTGAAGAATGATCCTTTTACCTTATCTAAAGATTCAATTGCTTTCACATTGATTTTATCTTTGTTTTTTACTACTAAACGCAATCTTGTTGCGCAATGTCTTACTGAACTAATGTTTTCTTTTGAACCAGTTAATTCAATAATCTTTAATGCAAGTTCTTTATCGTTCATTTTTCTAACCTTTCCTTTTTAATTTGTTAAGCGCTTTACTGATTATATTTATACCTCGTAAAGCGCATTAATTGAATGGAATAACATAATATAAATATGGCTTTTTCTAACCATTTATACTTTTTTTAGTATAAATGTGTAAGTTTTAAAATCACCATGTTCTAAAGGTACACATAAGCCCATATGCTGCAGCTCATCTCCACCATAGATTTCTTGTGTATGACATTCTAAATAATCAGAATCTTCATCTAAGTATGTTAACTTAAAGTACTTCTGAGCAGTTAGAGGATTATAAAAACGAGTCATTATGACAACATAAACAGTCTTTCTATCAAGACTGACTACTTCCCAGCCTAAATGATTTTCATCACATTCAATGGCATGTAATTCACCGTTGAGTGTTTCTTTTCTTATTGTTTTATATTCCTGAATCTGCTTCTTAATATCATCTAATTCATCATCTGTACACTTTGTAAGATCAAGTTCATAACCTAAGTTAAATAGTTTTGCGATATCATAACGTGTCTCTAAGGATGTAATACGTCCTGTCTGGTGATTAGGAACAGCACTGATATGTGCACCTATCACTGATTGTGGATAAAGCAGACTAAAACTATCTTGAATCACACTGCGATCAAGTGCATCCGTATTATCACTGGCCCAGTTCTGCTGCATATAACATAAGATACCTGGATCAAAACGTGCACCTCCACTTGAACATCCTTCAAAAAGAACATCTGGATAACGAGACGTAATCACATCAAGCACATGATAAAGACCAAGCATATATCTATGAGCCACTTCTGTACTATACTTAGAGATATGAGAACATACATCACTCATCGGTCTATTCATATCCCATTTGATATAATCAATAAGTCCTGTAGAAAGATAAGAATCAAGCATATGAATTAAATAATTCTGGACATCTTCTCTAGATAAATCAAGAAGATATTCATGACGACCTAAAGTAGGTTCATATCCATCTACTGATAATGCATAATCTGGATGATGTATATATAAATCACTGTTTTTACTGATTGCTTCTGGTTCAAACCATAAGCCAAACTTCAAACCATATGATTTAACAAGTTCAGCCGCTTTTTGTATACCACCTGGAAGTTTGCTTGTATTACATTTCCAGTCTCCCATAGAATTACGACTATTATTTTCTTTTCTAAACCAGCCATCATCTAACACAAATAATTCAATACCTAGTTCACTCGCACATTTGGCCTGTTCTTCAATCTTTTCTAAAGACACATCATAATACATAGCTTCCCAGGTATTTAATAATACAGGAGGTAATTCCTGTGATTGTGGTAATAAGTGATGACGATAGAGCTCATGGAAATTCATTCTCATTCCTTCTAAACCTGTACTACTATAATTCACGACAACTTCAGGTGTATAAAACTCTTCTCCTTTATGTAAGTGCCAATTATTCATAGAAGGATGTAAACCCATCTGCATACGAACTTTTCCAAATGAATCCTTTTGTATCTTGCAACAATAATTTCCACTATAAATAAAATGCATTGCATATATATCAGAACCTGATATTAATGCCGCAAATGGATGCATTTGTGGACTACTGCTGCCTCTTGTACTTTCTATTTGAAATATACCTGTATTAAGTGCAGATAGCTGAATATTGCCTTCTTTTGCATGTAAGCCATACATTGTCATCACTTGATAATCCTGTGATGGAAGTTCTAAAGAAACAGATTGTGTATTATAAAGAATAAGATCTTCTTTACAGCTTCTAAAAGAAGCTGAAAATGAAAGAACGCCTAAATCCTCATAAATAGTGATATATTGACTAACTTCTAAGCCAATATGCTTATCTTCATAGACTACTTCTAGTGTCTCACTTCTGCCATGACTTTTAAGTGAGGGTAATCCTGAAAGAGTCTTCTTTTCATCTAGTACATGCACTTCCTTCAACAATAATTCACAATAACGTTGATGGTGTGCTTCTACTTCAATGGCAGGTATACGATAATCTCCATGACCTAATTGTGGATAGAGAAAAGGAAGATCATCAAAAGATGCATTTTCGATACTGACATCATGTTCAGTATTGTAGCCGCGTTTGTAGTAAGTCATTGGACTTTTATGATAATGACGAAGTGGTTTCCCGATATATCTTTGTAAAATGTACTTTTGATCTAATACTTCTAATATATAACTAATATGTGTATTTCTAAGATGAATTATACTATTATTTATTGTAATCATTTTAAATCTCCAATCTGTATACGTTGATATTTTGTGATTCTTTACTACTTGCAAGAAGTAAGTCTTCAGCCTGTGGATCAAGACGTGCAGAATAAACAAACTCTCCGTTATTCGCAAATATTTCTACACTTGATGTATCCAGCCATATTTCCATATGATTGATTTTTATAGGCCATGATTTCTTTTGATATATCTGTTCTGCCCAATCATAGCGTTCAATACTTATGCCTTCATCAAAGTGAATGCTTAATTCCTTATTGATTGAAAAAGATATATGTTCCAAGGGACTGATTTCTATCATCGCCTGTCTTTGTATTTTCATATGATTCGTATAAGGAATTTCATGGCATAATTCATACATCTCCCTTACAGGTGACTGTATCAATTTTCCTTTTTTTACAGATAATTCACGAGGCATTGTTAAACAATGAATATGTCCATCCTTAGCGAATTCTACTTCTTGCGCATCACTAAAACGTGACATCCAAGCAAGCATAATACGTCTTCCTTGAGCATCCACAAATGTTTGTGGTGCATAAAAATCATACCCTTCATCCATATGCAGTCCTTTATCTAAATCACTCAATGTATCTATTAAATAAACAGCGTGTGCATCAAGACATTCATCCGTATCATTATTTCTTGACTGCAAGCCATAAATTAATACTTCATGAGCATCAAGTGTAAATAAGTCAGGACATTCTATCATTTCATACTGTTTAGATATTCCGATGATTTTATTAAACTTAAAAGAGGTTCCATCTATTGATGTATATTGAATAATATTTCCTCTTCCAGTCTTCTTATTCTGTCCTCCAATAATCATTTTCCAGACATCCTCCTTAGTCACTTTAGGATCTCTAAAATGACCTGTATAATCATCAGGAAGAGAGAGTACAGAACCATATTTCTTAAAATGAACACCATCCTTTGATTGTGCAAGACATTGTTCAGGATATCTTACGCCTTCTCTCTTCACATTTCCTGTATAATAAAGAGATAGTGTCTCACCATCACTGACTGCACTTCCTGAATACGTCCCATCCTTGTCATAAGCTTCAGAAGCTTGTAATGCGATAACAGGCTCACTCCAATGAATAAGGTCTTGAGAGGTTGTTTTTCCCCATACTTTATAAGAGTGGTCTGTCACATTAGGATTCCATTGGAAAAAGACATAATACTTTCCTTTAAAATAGGAAAGCCCATTTGGGTCATTGATTAACCCTTTTTCTGTTTCTATATGATATGCTTGTTTTCTATTTTTCATACATAACCCTCACTTTATTTACATTAAACAACGTCAAGAATATAATAAGAATAGAAATACATAACGAATATATGGAAAAAACTAACTTAGGGGATCATATGAAAGAATATAAAGAACGTATTCACAGTAAAACCTATAAAGCCAATACAGATTTGTCTTTATACAGTGCTGGAATAGAACAATGTAAAAGTGAATATACCTATGGACCTATTGTAAGATCTTATTATGTGATGCATTTTGTCTTCTCTGGAAAAGGACAACTGACTATTAATGAACATTCCTTTGATGTCAAGGCAGGAGATATTTTCCTCATTCCTGCCAATAAGGTGGCTACCTATCAAGCAGATAAAAACCATCCATGGAAATATGGATGGGTCAATTTCTTAGGTATTAATGCGGAACAATATTTTTATTCCCTTACAAAAGATACACATGATCAATACATTATTCATAATGTTGATGTGAATAAATATTATAAACAGATTGAACGTCTATTAGATTTATCCTTTAATACTGATGCTGAATATTTTGAATCAAATAGTATACTTCTTCATATTTTCGCAATGTTGTATGAAGAGTTAAATATCCATTTCAATAATAATGTGAAATATTCACTTGCCGAAGAAATTCGTCTTTATTTGGATTTGAATTATCAATATAACCTTAAAATGAGTGAGATTGCGGATAAGTTTGGTATTCATGCAAATTATATGACACGATTATTTCATCAGAAATTTGATATTTCACCTAAACAATATCTGCTTTCAATTAAATTAAAAAAGGCTGCAGGCTTGTTACAGAGTACAAATCTCCCTGTATCTACAATTGCAGCCAGTGTAGGCTTTATTGATGCTCTGGCCTTTTCTAAAAAGTTTAGTAAGACTTATCATTGTTCACCCACACAATATCGTAAACAAACAGATGAAAAGAAGAATTGAGTTATTTCAATTCTTCTTTTTTATTATTTCATTTGAATAAGTTCGTATTCTCTTGTACCTAAACCAATCTTTTCCGCATGTTCTAATGTTTCTTTCCATCTGACATTAGGATTTGAATCTAGGAAGTTATCATGATGGTGATGCCAATGTGGATCAGCTAAGTTATCAGATAACTGGCTATTAGGCATAGGTGTTGCATGTAAGCATGCATCTACACATGCTTGATCTAAAGCAACAGGATCAAATGACGCAAAGATACCAACATCTGGTAAGATAGGTGCATCGTTTTCACCATGACAATCACAGTTAGGTGAGATATCTCTTACAAGACTAATATGGAATGTTGGTCTTCCATCACATACTGCCTGCGAATACTCTGCCATCTTTCTGCCAAGTATTTCATTGGCATTCCAGTTCTGATTTTCAATCGCATCAAATGCGCAGGCCCCAATGCATCTGCCACATCCTTTACAGATATCCTGATTGATGACTGCTTTTCCATTTTCATAAGTGATTGCATCACTGCCACATTCTTTAGCACAGCGACGACATCCTCTACATAAGTCATCATGTACAATTGGTTTGCCTGAATTATGCTGATGCATCTTACCAGCACGGCTTCCACAGCCCATACCAATATTCTTAATAGTTCCACCAAAACCTGTAGATTCATGTCCCTTAAAATGAGTTAAGCTGATGAAGATATCCGCATCCATGACTGCACGACCAATATAGGCTTCTTTACAATATTCACCATTTCTTACAGGTACTGTAATATCATCAGTTCCCCTTAAACCATCTCCAATAATAATCTGACACCCTGTAGTAATTGTATTAAAACCATTGATATTTGCACAATCTAAATGTTCGAGGGCATTCTTTCTAGAACCAGGATATAATGTATTACAATCTGTTAAGAATGGTTTCCCTCCACATTCCTTAACGACATCTGCGACTGCTTTCGCATAATTAGGACGTAAATAAGATAGGTTACCTAATTCACCAAAATGCATCTTGATGGCAACAAACTTACCATCCATATCAATATCAGTGATTCCTGCTTTCTTGATTAAACGCTGTAACTTTTCAGTTAAACTCACACCAACACGTGTACGAAAGTCAGTAAAATATACTTTTGATTTCTCCATAAACATATCCTCCATAATATTATTTTAACCCTAAAGTAAGGTTCATAGTCAACTAAAAAAGAGTAGACGCGCTACTCTTCTGTTAAACAATCTGAATCAATAATCTGGAAGTTTGCACGATGAATATAAAGTGCCTTACCATCAATCATGAGTTTCGTCATCTTAGGAAGATTATCAGGAATTTCCCAATAAACATCATCACCCTGATAAGCCTTAATAGGCTGTCCTAATTGAGATTTAACGACTACGACTCTTCTCTTACCAAATAAGTTCTTATACTTATTTAAGTAATTCGCAATAGCGGTATTGGCAGTAATACCATCTGCTCTACTATTAATATGCTTCTTAGTAAAGTCTACTTCTGCATCCAAGCCCTTTTGTTCAAAGATACAAGTATCACCACAGCTTTCTATTTCATTCCCATCAATTGTGATCGTAATGACTGAAGAAAGACTATATGTTTCTTTTACACTACCATCAGAATTATATGAGGATTCTTTTACTTTATTACCAGTGATTTTGATTTTCTGTCCGTTTGTTTCAAAAAACTTATTTCCATAATTATCATAAGTATCGATTGTATAGCCATTCCCAATCAAACTGCCTTTAATATCATTCATCTTAGACTTGAAATAAGAACATCCACATAAAGATAAACATACAAATGTAATTGTGAAAACCTTCATGATTCTTTTCATCTTATTCACCTACATTCTTTATAATATTTACATCTTTCATTTCAATATAACGAATATGAATTGTTTCACCTGTCTTTAAGAAAGCAAGTGTGTTTTCATTTTCTGATGTAATGACTGCTTTGTATTTATTACCTTCTGTATCCACAATAAATAGCTTCGATTTACCATCTACATTAAGAATCTGTACATTTGCGATTGTGATATCCTTCTTCTTAGTTTCTGCATCAGATTCTTCTGTAATTGTCTGAGAAGAAAGGAAGCTTTTCTTCAATAATTCAAGATTCTTGACTGAATCTGCAGAATAAACAGAGACCTTTTGATAATCCTTCGCATCGACCATCGCATACTGTTTAATCAATCCTCCACTGTCTTTAAGTGAAATCAAATAAACTGGATGACCACCTACATTGACTAATAATGGGAATGTGGCATCATAGCCATAGTTCTTCACTTCACCTTCTGCAGATTTCATAGCAGCTTTTTCATTTGCGCCAGAACATGAGAAACGTAAAGTCTGATGTGTACGTAAGTTAGATAATACAAAGCCTAAGTTAGATGAATCTTTATTTGCAGAAGTAATACCACTATAAATCCAGATATCGCCATCTTTTTCTAAATAATTATAACCTTCAGATGTGACAGTAACATTTTTCTGTCCTAAGACTGAGTTAAAGAACCCATCCTGTAAGCTTCCGTTTTCATCGATTTCAGTCATAATGAGTTCTTCTGGATATACACGATCCACCCATTTAGGTACTTTGCCTTTATCATATTTTTTAGATTTACCAGTAATTGGATCAAAGAGAACAGCACCTGTAACCTTCTTCTTATTACTTACACCAAAGTAAGTATATGTTGTACATACATACCAAGGATGCCCTTTTTCATCTACTTCAAATGAAGGAGAACCAAAAATGGATGTAGGATAAGATAATTGTAGTTTACGATTCAAATTATGATTAAGAATGGCAGAAGGTACATATTTCATACCATCTAAACCTAAATCTTTTAACTTAACAATATCTGTCTTACCATTTGTAGAATTTACTGTAATATAGGCAGGAATACCATTCTTACTGTTAGTCAAATATTTAAAGAAACTTGCATATTCAAGTGGAGTGACACGATAAACACTATTCTTATAAGAAATCTGTGTATAATCATCACTTACTTCAAACTGAGACACATATTCTGGAATTTCACCCATCACCTTATCACCAAGCTTCACAGTACTTTTACGGTCAATAATAGGTGTCTTAGAGAAGTCTACTTCATGTAATGTCTTATTATTAAACTTTACATTTTCTACTTCTATACGACTTGCATAACGTGATGCATGGAAAATCTTACTTGTGAATAAATCAGTCACTAAAATACCTGCCACAATCACTGCCACTGCAGCACCTAAATAACCTACCTTTTCAGGCTTGAATTTCTTACCAAGTAACGTGCTATAAGAAGATGCCGCACCATAGATACATATTGCGACAATTAAGAAAATCCAAAATTCTATCGCATGAATATTCAATGCTGGTGTATAGAAATAATAAATCAGTAATACAAGAATAATAGAAACCAGCATTGGTTTAAATTCTATTTTTTTCATTTGGAATCATTCCCCCTTAGTATATATTATATACCTTTTTCTCCTAGAGTAGTGATAAGACATATTGTCTTTCTATCAAGTGAAAGGACTGGTGTGTCTTTAAAATACACACGATCACTAAAGACAAGTTCTCCGTCGTTGATGAATACTTCTACACTACTTGAATCAATTAAAATCTTCATAGACTGATAGTCTTTAATAGTCCCTACACGTTCTGTCTGGTTCATTACAATGATTTTATGATTATTCACTGTAAGTGTATAAAGATCACCTAACGTAAGAGTCATTCCTTCATATAAGTCTAAATCTATTTCTACCTGCTTAGATGGAAGTAAATAGTCTGTGACTTCTACTTTTTTAGATTCACATCTTAATAATGCAAGTTCTTCTACTGGCATCATATAAAGATGATCATCATGAATAGTGAGTTCTCTAGGGAAAGTCATAGCCCCTGACCAGCCTTCTTCTTTTTCAGGGAATTCACTATGCCACATATCCATCCAGGCCATGAGTATACGTCTTCCATCAGGTGCCAACATTGTAGTCGCTGCATAAAAATCATGACCATGATCTAATTCAATAAATGAATCTCTAATCTTATAGCCTGTTTGATGATAGTTTCTGTATTTTTCACCATCTTCTTTAATACCTTGTGGTGACATAAGTAATACATCAACTCCATTAATTCTAAATAAATCAGGACATTCCCACATCTTCCCTTCATGATCAATAGTTGATGCATGTCCATATTCACCTGAATAATCCCAATGAACTAAATCATCTGACTGATAAATCAATACATGTCCTCTTCCATCCTCTTTCTGTCCACCAATAATCATCTTAAAATGATCATCTTCTCGCCATACCTTAGGATCACGGAAATGAATTGTATTATCTAGAGGTGGATGGGCAATAACTGGATTGTTTTCATATTTATGGAAGTGAATCCCATCTTCACTCCAGGCAATATTCACATTCTGATGAAATGTGATATGTTCAGGATCATCATAAATATTACCTGTATAGATTAAATATAAACGATTGTTGTACTCTACTGCACTTCCTGAGAAACAGCCATCAAGATCTTCTTTATCTCCAGGTGTCAATGCGATAGGTAAGTTTTCCCAATGAACTAAATCCTTACTTCTAACATGACCCCAATGCATTGGTCCCCATATAGGTTCATCTGGGTAGTATTGATAAAATAAGTGATAGTATCCTTGGAAATAAGAAAAACCATTTGGATCATTAATCCATCCATGTTCTGGGCATACATGATAGTTTAAACGGTATGTCATATTACTCTCCTTTATGTCTATTAAGATGTAACGTGAATGTATTGATATCAGAGCGATAACGTGCAATAGAATACTCTATTGGAGTCTTATTTATATCATAACCAATAGAGTGGAAATAGAATAATGGGTCTCCTTCTTCTATATCCAGCATATCCGCTATTGTATCATCGGCTTTGATCATTTCTAATTCTCGGTCAATTGTATCAATACTATGTCCCTGTGCTTCAAAAACATCATAAAGTCTTTCTTGAGTAAAGTCTGTATCAAGCAATTCTGGAAATAGAGAAACAGGAATATAGGTTGTAATAAAGACATTAGGATTCTTATCTGTATAACGTAAACGAACAAGCTTATAAACTAAATCTTTTTCTTGTTGATGTAAAGAGTCCGCAATCTCTTTAGATGCCTGTTCTTTTTTAAATGAAATCACCTGCGTTTGAGATACAATACCATGTCTTTTCATCTGTGTATCAAAACTGGATATTGTCTGTGTAAAGTCTTGAATTACCTTAGGTATACATACAATAGTGCCACGTTTCTTTTTCTTTTCTAAATAACCGGCATCTACTAAGATTTGTACAGCTTTTCTAATAGTAGGTCGGCTTACACGATAAATATCAGATAATTCATGTTCTGTAGGAATAATAGTGCCTTCAGGGTATTCTCCCGATGTAATCTTATCTAATAAATCTTTTTTTACATCTAAATATAAAGCAGTCATAACGCACCCTCCTCATGTATATGCTATTTTATCACATTTATAACACCAGTGATATGTTTACATATCATTGACATAATAATTATATAATGTTAGTATATATGTAAAGGAGAGATACAGATGAAAGAATATACTATTGATGAATTGGCACAGATGATTGATCATACTAACTTACATACTGATGCCTCTAAAAAAGATATGGAGAAATTATGCAATGAGGCAAAAGACTATCATTTCAAGATGGTTGCAATCAACCAGGTTCAGTCTCATCTATGTGCAGAACTATTAAAGGGCACTGATATTCATGTAGGTGCTGCAATTTCATTCCCACTTGGACAAACTACTATTGCCTCTAAGGTATTTGATACAAATAATGCGATTGAAGAAGGAGCCACTGAGATTGATTATGTCATCAATCAGACAGAGGTTAAGAATAAGAACTGGGAGTATATTAAGGATGAAATGACACAGATTGTGGATGCATGTCATGCCCATCATATTCCATGTAAGGTTATTTTTGAAAACTGTTATTTAGATGATGAAGAAAAGATAAAATTATGTGAGATTGCGAAAGAGGTTAAACCTGATTTCATTAAAACATCTACTGGTTTTGGAACAGGTGGTGCTACTTTTGAAGATGTCGCATTAATGAAGAAATATGTAGGTGATGAGGTAGAAGTAAAGGCTGCAGGTGGTATTAGAAATGCGGATACTTTTATCAAGATGATTCAAAATGGAGCAACTCGTATTGGTACAAGTGCAGGAGTCTCTATTATTGAAGAATTAAAGAAACAAGCTGTTGATGGTATTATTAAGATTTAAAAAGGTCGTAAGACCTTTTTTTCGTATATAATAATGTAAAGGAGGGTTTTCTTATGGGATTCCAGATTTTTAATTTTGAAGATAATAGCAATGTCTCTGTAGTGAGTCGTAAAGGAATGTTTAAGGTAATTCAGTACGATAAGGATTTAAGTTGTACAGCGGATGATGCACAAATTAAGTTCTATATGAGTCAAATGAATGTTAAGAAAAGACAATTGATGATTACTTTAAATAATGAGAGTGTAAATATTCAACCAGGAGCCATGCAATGGTATATAGGTGATGTACATCAGTCTACAGGTTTAAAAGGGATTGGTGATACAATCAAGAAGTTCTTTAATGCCCAGGTCACTGGTGAATCTACAATTAAACCACAATATGAAGGGACTGGTGTTATAGTCACAGAACCAAGCTATAAACATTATATTATTGAAGATCTAGATGATTGGAATGGAGCTATGTGTGTAGAGGATGGTTTATATTGTGCATCTGAAACCAAAGTCAGCTTAAGTACATCTATGATTAAAAGTGTATCAGGACAGACAATTGGTGATGAGGGATTATTTAATCTATGTCTTAAAGGCTCTGGTAAGGTTGTCTTAGAATGTGATGTACCACAAGAAGAACTTATCACAATAGATTTACATAACGATACGTTAAAGATTGATGGATCATTTGCGATTGCCTGGAGTGAGAATCTAGACTTTACAGTAGAAAGAAGCGGTAAAACACTCATTGGTTCAGCTATGAGTGGTGAAGGTTTAGTTAACGTTTATCGTGGTACAGGAAGAGTATTAATCAAACCACAGATTTAAAAACATCCACTAATCGTGGATGTTTTCATTATACGCATAATCATCAATAAGATATTCTGAAATCAACATATAGACATCTCTCATACAGTTCTCTGGTACTCTTGATACATTCATCACTTTCATATCCTTGCCATAAAGAATATAATTCGCATCTGTACAATAGATTTCTATCAGCTTCGCTAAGACTTTTATAGATGGTTCACATTCACCATTCTCATACTTCCCTATGGTTGTGCGATGTGTATCAATACGTCTTGCGACTTCTTCTTGAGAATATCCCATTTTTAATCTTGCTTTTCTTAATCGTTCTCCCATTGACATATCTGTATACCTCTATACATTAAGCATAGAAATAAAATAGAGAGTATAGCGCTCATGTGCGTAAAAATCTCATTTTTTAGATTTCACGATATTATTATTCGTTTCATGTTATTTATTATGTTATACATTAGTTTATTCATGTATTCTGATTATGGGAGCTATAACAGTATGTATATGTGTATATATACACTAAAGGACTAATACCAACATGGCTTAGTCCTTTTTCCTTTATTATATTGTATATAATATTACTAGGTGGTAGAGTATTATGATTGTTTCTATTGTACATTTAAATTCTTATATAACAGACAGAATAATCCAGATGTTTCGTCATTATCATCATCGTTATACAATTTCTAAAACACTGATTCATTCTGATATATATTTTACAGGTGCATTTGAAGATATACAAAGAATTAAAATAATTGATCAAGAAGCTTTTATTGTGGTTGTATTAAATAAACCTTTAGGTCCAGAGACTGTGATCTACCAGCCTTTTCATTATATATTTGAAAATGATTTAGAGTTCGGCGTTTCATTGATGTTGTCATTGCATATGAAGCATTACGATTATTATCAATTTAAATATGAGCATCATAAGATATCTATTCCTATCCATGATATTTTCTATATAGAAACACATGATCATCTTTCTACTATACATACAAAGAAAAAGAACTATCATCTCTATAAGCCTTTAAGAATAATACAAGAAGAGATGCATTCTAAACAGATTGTACAGATTAATAAAAGTACATGTATTAATAGCCATTATATCAATAAAATAAATCATCACGATATCTATATGGGAAATCATATATTTAAGTTAGGACAAATTTATAAAAATAACTTTTATCAGTCATTAAAAAAGAAGTCCGGAGACTTCTAGATGATTTGGAAGATATAGAACTTTAAGTAAGATGTTTCTTCCATAGTCCATAGAATTGGATGATCTGCATTCTGTTGAGTCACAGAGACCTGTTTTAGAGTTACTCCACATTCCTTTGCGGATTCTCTTAACATCTGTTCAAATAGTGCAGTTTCCATAAAACGTGAACAGCTGCATGTAATTAGATATCCACCCTGTCTTAGTAGTTTCATAGCCTTCATGTTAATATTCTTATAGCCATTATAAGCATGATTTACTGTTCTTCTTGATTTAGTAAATGCAGGTGGATCTAAGACAATAATATCATACTGTCCCTGATGACATTTATCTAAGTAATCAAAAACATCATCCTGTACAAAAGACATTCTCTCTTCTAGATGATTCATCTTCGCATTCGCAAGACCCTGATCTAAAGCTGTTTGAGAAACATCTACAGCAGTGACATGTTTTGCGCCACCAATTGCAGCATTTAATGCGAAACCTCCTGTATGACTAAAACAGTCTAAGACTGTCTTACCTGCTGACATGTTTCTTAGTAATACTCTGTTAGATTTCTGATCTAAGAAGTAACCCGTCTTCTGACCATTTTCTACATCTACATTAAGCTTTAAACCATTTTCATTAATAACTGTTGTAGTCGGTAATTTGCTTGGTTTCCAGAATCCTTTATAGAGTTCTAGACCCTCCTTAGCACGCACCTTGACATCATTTCTTTCATAGATGGCAGATACATTCTGACCATCTTCTTTTAATACTTCTAGTAATAATTCATAGATCATATCTTTGATTAAATCTAAACCATAAGATGTAATCTGAGTCACAATGATTTCATTATAACGGTCTGCAGTTAAACCTGGTAAGCTATCTGCTTCACCAAATACAAGACGACAGTTCGTTAAATTATCTTTTTCTACTGTCTTTCTAAAGTCATACGCAAACTGAATTCTCTTTTTAAAGAATTCTCTATCAATCACTTCATTTTGATTCTTAGTTAAAATACGTACTGTAATATGACTTTCTTTAGAAAGAAACCCTGTACCTAAATAACGTCCTTGAGTCGTCATAATATCTACTAAAGAACCATTCTCAATAGAATCATCTAGACTACCTAGATTGTTCTTATACATCCACATCTGCCCTTTATCGAGCCATTTTTCTCCTTCAGGAGTAATAATAATACTTGGATAATTTCTTTTCATTTTCTACACCTCGTAAATAAAATAAAGTATATGCGAAATAAAATCAACAAAAAAATCAGAGTTCATTAAGAACCCTGATTAGGAGATTATTTTAATTTCCAGATATCTTCATTATACTGTGCAATAGTTCTATCACTAGAGAAGAAACCAGCTTTAGAGATATTAACTAACATCTTCTTAGCCCATGCTTTTCTATCTTTATAATCGTTGATAGCACGTACTTTAGTCTCAATATAGTCTCTTGCATCAAGTAATGCCATAAACCAATCCTTGTATGACATATCATTATGTAATCTTTCAAGTGATTCCACATCACCGACTGATTTCATTTCATCACTGACAATAAAATCAACAAGTGTTCTTAATTCAGGATCATTATTTAAGATATCCTGAGGATGATAATCACCTTTCGCATAATGGTCAATAACTGTATCAGCTTTTGCGCCAAAGATATAAATATTATCGTCACCTACAAATTCATGTATTTCGACATTGGCACCATCGTCAGTACCTAATGTGACTGCACCGTTCAACATGAATTTCATATTAGATGTACCAGATGCTTCTTTTGAAGCAAGGGAAATCTGTTCAGAGAAATCAGCTGCAGGAATAATAGATTCTGCATAAGTGACATTATAGTTTTCTACCATGACTACTTTTAAGTAAGGAGATACTTCTGGGTCATTGTCAATAAGCTGCTGCAGACAAAGGAGTGTATGGACGATATCTTTTGCGAGAATATAAGCAGGAGCTGCTTTTGCGCCAAAGATACATGTAATAGTATGTGCAGGCTTATGACCGGCTTTAATCTGTAAGTACTGGTAGATGATATATAACACATTCATCTGCTGACGTTTATATTCATGTAATCTCTTAACCTGAACATCGAAGATAGAGGAAGGATCTAACTCAATACCTTCTTTTTCTTTGATTACGTTCGCAAGCTGTGTTTTCTTTTCCTGTTTGATTGTAAGTAGTTTATCTAGGACTACTTCATCATCTAAATATTTCTGTAATTTCTCTAATTCACTTGCATCTTGTTTGTAGCCTTCACCAATTAAGCTATCAATCAAATCAGTTAATTCTTCATTACATGATAATAACCATCTTCTAAATGTAATACCGTTTGTTTTGTTGTTGAAATGTGTTGGGTAAAGTTCATAGAAGTCATGTAATTCAGTATTCTTTAAAATATCAGTATGAATAGAAGCCACACCATTGATAGAGAAACCAAAGTGGATATCCATATGCGCCATATGAACAAGCTTATTATTATCAATAATTGCGACTTTTTCATTTGTAGATCTTTCTTTCGCAACAGCATCTAATGCTTCAATAATAGGTACTAATTGAGGCACGATTTCTTCTAGATAAGACAATGGCCATTTTTCAAGTGCTTCTGCAAGAATAGTATGGTTTGTATAAGCACATGTTTTAGATGTAATATCAATAGCCTGCTTCATTGTAAGTCCTTCTTTCATAAGAAGACGAATCAATTCAGGAATAACCATTGATGGATGTGTATCATTAATCTGGATACATACATGCTTATCTAAATCAGTTAAACTGATTCCTTTACTCTTGATATCTTCAAGAATCATCTGTGCCCCATTAGATACCATGAAATACTGCTGGTAAATACGTAATTTACGACCTGCTTCATCACTATCATCTGGATAGAGGAATAAAGTTAAGTTACGTACAATGTTTGATTTATCAAATGAGATACCATCATGTACCATTGATTCATCAACAGATGCAATATCAAATAAGTGTAATTTATTCTTATTTCCTTTATAGCCTAATACATCTAAATCATATAATTGAGACTTTAAAGAAAAGTCCTTAAATTCTACAGTATAATGTTTGTTTGTAGGAATGAGCCAAGAATGATCATTAATCCAAGGGTTTGGTGTTTCGCACTGTTTGTTGTATTCAAATACCTGTTTGAATAAACCTAAATGATAATTAAGACCAACACCATCACCAGGTAGGTCTAAAGTTGCGATTGAATCTAAGAAACAAGCAGCTAATCGACCTAACCCACCATTACCGAGTGAAGGTTCAGCTTCTATTTCTTCAATTTCTTCTAAACTCTTTCCGTTTTCTTTGAATAATTCCTTTACTTCCTTACGAATACCTAAGTTGATTAAGTTATTACTCATGAGTTTACCAATTAAGAATTCAGCAGAGAAATAATAAACCTTACGGTCACCTTCAATTGTCTTTTTATCATCAAGCAAGTCTTTTACAACACTTAATAATGCGATATATGCTTGTTCATTAGAACAATCCTTTATTGAAAGATTAAATAACTCCTGAACTCTTGTATTAATTAACGTCTTAACATCCATTCTTAAAATCTCCTTTAAATACGGTTTGTTTTTACTGTAATATCACGCATTCGTTCCTTTAATGAATCACTAAAAGCATTCTTATCTAAACGCCACATCCAGTTATTACCTAAAGTATTAGGCTTATTCATACGCGCTGTATTATCAAGCTTCAAGTAATCCTGCATTGGTACAATGCACTTATCACTTACACTTGCCATAATACAATCAATACTCATATCCACTAATACAGTGTCATCATCACCATCATAGTGTAGATAGTCTTTCAACATCTGTCTTTCTTCAGGCAGAATATTTTTAAGCCATCCGATCATTGTTTCATTATCATGAGTTCCAGTATAAACAACTGAATTTTCTGTATAGTTGTGAGGTAGGTAGTTGCTTGTACCAGAAGAATCACGTGAATCAAATGCGAATTCAAATACCTTCATACCTGGATAACCACAATCAGCGACCATCTGTTTAACTGTATCAGTCAAATAACCTAAGTCTTCGGCAATTACATTGAGTTTTCCTAAAGACTCTTCAACTGTCTTAAATAAGTCATAGCCTGGACCTTTTTCCCAATGTCCATTTCTAGCAGTTGTATCACCATAAGGAATTGAGAAATATTCATCAAAACCTCTAAAATGGTCAATACGTACAACATCATAGGCTTTCTTACAATATGCAATTCTCTGGATCCACCATGCATAACCAGTTTCCTTATGTTTCTTCCAGTCATAAAGTGGATTACCCCAAAGCTGTCCATCAGCAGAGAAACCATCAGGTGGTACACCTGCAACTGCAGTAGGTTTTACTTCAGGATCCAACTGGAATAATTCTGGCTGTCCCCATACATCAGATGAATCATATGCGACATAGATAGGAATATCACCAATGATTTCTACCCCTTTACTATTCGCATAATCCTTTAATGCATACCATTGCTTCCATACATAGTACTGTAAGAACTTATGGTAATTAATGTCATCACTTAGTTCATTACGTTTCTCGGTAAGGGACGCATCATTTCTTAAACGTAATTCTAAAGGCCAATTTTCCCAGCCTTGGTTATCATAAGATGCTTTTATTGCCATAAATAATGCATAATCTTCTAGCCACCATGCATTGTCCTTACAGTAAGCTTTAAAATCTTCATTATCAGTAATATGTGAATTCTCATACGCTTTCTTTAATAATGCATATCTATTTTCATAGAGATAAGAATAATCAACATAATCACTATTTATATCTGCTTCTGGTAGATCTTCTTCCTTTAAATAACCACATTTCACAAACTCATCTAAAGAAATAAAATATGGGTTACCTGCAAAAGTAGAGAATGACTGATAAGGTGAATCACCATAACCAGTAATACCTAAAGGGAGAATCTGCCAATATGTTTGTTTAGCTTCTACAAGATCATCTACAAACTTATAAGCAGCTTCATCAAAACAACCAATACCATACTTACTAGGTAAAGATGATACGGATAATAACACACCACTTTTTCTCATAAACTATCCTCCATAAATAGTCCAAAATGATCAGAAACTACATCTTCATGTGTACCATCAAATATGACATGATGGCTTTTTACATGTTCTTTTTTATTACACCAGATATAATCAATACGCATACCATCTACTGCCTCATCCCATCCGTCTATTTTACCCTGAGCAGTAAAACGACCTTGGACATCATCTGCTAAGTCACGTGTATCAAACCATCCATCTTCTTTAATAGTGGTATAACTTTGGTTTGGAATAATATCAGGCGCATTGAAATCTCCTGCTAAGTAAACAGGGACTTCTTTAGTCGCAATTGTCTTGAGCTTATGCCATTGATTAATGAAAGGTTCCTCTTCATCCTTCCACCATCCTAAATGGGCTGTATAAACCCAGAAATGCGTGTTTTCTTTTACTAATTCAACTCCAAGAGAATTACGTTTCTTCCAGAACGAATAATCATTGGTTTGTGTCAATAAAGTATTTTCACTATTCACAATAGGATACTTAGAGAAGATGGCTACACCTTCATCAAACTTGTCATAACCTACTTTAACTGGAATATAGTTCCAGTTATATTGATCACCAAGTAATCGACTTAACCCAAGTGCATAATTATCTTCTTTAATAATGTCTCTACCGACATAAGAGCTGTCGGTAGAAACACTTTTTGCCGTCATACTTTGATTGACTTCTTGTAAACAAATGACATCAACATCATGATTCAGAATAAAATTCGCAATTGTCTGGAGCTTATTCTTTTCATCACTTTCACTTAGTGAATGTGTGTTAAGTGTCATAAGCTTCATATTTATTTACCTAAGGCATCATTGATATCTGACTTAAGAACATCGGCTTTAGGTCCATAAACTGCCTGTACACCATTATCCTTCTTAAGGAGACCCTTTGCACCTTCCTTCTTCCAAGCATCAACATCAGCAACTTTATTGACATCATTAACTGTAACTCTTAAACGAGTCATACATGCATCAACTAACTGAATATTATCTCTACCACCAAGTAAGTTGATAATTGCTTCGACCTGAGCACTACCTTCATGTGCTGTAGAAGTTTCATCACTTTCCATATCATCATAGTTACCAAGTCTACCTGGTGTCGCAAAGTTAAACTTCTTGATCATGAAGTTTGCAACGAAATAACCAACTACTGCGAATACAACACAAGCAATAACGAAATTAATAACATCACCAAGTAATCCTGCTTGAACTGCCATAGGAACACGAGTTAAGAATTCGATATTACCAAATGAATGAACTCTTAAATGAACAATATCAGCTGCTGCGAAAGCTAAACCTTGAAGTACTGCATAAACACCATATAGTGGAACTGCTGCGAACATAAACATGAATTCTAGAGGTTCTGTAACACCTGTTAAGAAAGTTGCAACGAATGTAGAAATAAACATTGATTTATATTTAGGCTGTTTATCTTTATCTACGTTCTTATACATTGCATAAGCGAAACCAGCTAATAGACCAGTTGCACCAATCATCTGACCTACTTTGAAACGAGCAGGTGTAACTGTTGTTAATAAGTGAGTGTAAGCTGTCATATTTCCAGCTTTCTTTAAGTTAATTAAGTCTGTAACCCAAGCTAACCATAATGGATCCTGACCGAATACTTTTGTACCCTTCTGTAAACCAGTCATGATAGTGTATGTACCACCAAATGAAGTGTAGTTAACTGGAATAGTTAACATATGATGTAAACCAAATGGTAATAATAGACGTTCTAACATACCATATAAGAATGGGGCAATGATTGGAGCTGTTTTACTTGAGTTTGCAAGCCAAACACCAAAGCTATTGATACCACCCTGAACAAATGGCCATACAACTGACATAATAACTGCGATAACAACTGAATGAACAATAACCATTAATGGAACGAAACGTTTACCATTGAAGAATGATAAGCAATCAGGTAATTTACGGAAGTTATAGTATTTGTTGTAAACAATACCACCAACGAAACCAGCAATAATACCTACAAAGACACCCATATTAAGTGCTGCAGATCCTAGAACTGTTGTGAAATAGTTGGCAATTGGAATCTTTGCACCAAATAATGTATGTGTATAAATGACTTTACTACTATTAACCATATCGGCTGTAACACCAAAGATTGTACCTGTGATGTTATTGATTAAGATAAATGCGATAACAGCTGCGAATGCACCTCCGGCACGATCTTTAGCCCAGTTACCACCAATGGCAGCTGCGAATAAGATATGTAGATTGTTGATAACTGCCCAACCAATCTGTTCCATTACAGAACCAACAGTCATAACAAATGCGACATCTGCACCAAACATCTGGAATACTTTACCTAATGAAATCATTAAACCAGCAGCAGGCATTACTGCGATAACTGTCATTAAGGCTTTACCTAACTTCTGTAAGAAGTCGAAGTTAATTCCTTTTTTCTTCTTCTTTTCAGGTGCTGCTTTAGGAGCTGCAACATCTTCAAGAACAAGCATTTCATCCTTTACATTATGAGCACCTTTCTTTAAGACAATCTTCTTACCTTTAAGATCATCTTCTTTAGTAAATACGAATGGAGTCATTGTATTGACACCTTTAGATTTAAAGAAATCTAAATCTCCTTCAAACAATAAATCTCCTTTTTCAACTGTCTGTCCTTCTTTTACATGCCAAGTAAAACCTTCACCTTGATACTGAACTGTGTCTAATCCAAAATGGATTAAGATTTCAATACCATCATCTGTCACAAGACCAACTGCATGTTTAGTAGGTGCAACCATTTTTACTACACAGTTGTCTGGTGCATATACTTTTCCATCTTCTGGAATGATAGCACATCCGTCTCCCATCATCTTTTCTGAAAATACAGAATCTGGGACATCAGTGATTGGTACTACTTTACCCTTGAGGGGCATACATAAAACTTTTCCCTTACTCATATTCTTTCCTCCTTCTAATAAGGTTATGTCTTACTCCCTTTTTCTTACAAATCCTATTTTAATGATTGTAAACACTTACACAATAGGAATTATGCAACAAAACAGGGTATTTACGCATATATTATGCAAATATTAGCGCAACTATAGTGCAATTCAGCAATAATGAGTATAATAAAAGTGAGGTGATTTAAATGAGTATCACAATTAAAGACATTGCGAAAAAAGCAGGGGTATCTCCATCTACTGTATCTCGTACAATTAATAATCATTATTCAATTAGTGAAGAAACGAAAGAAAAAGTACGTAAAGTAATGGATGAACTCGGTTATGTATATGATAAATCACATATTAAGAAACATGATGTTGGTGTCGTCTTTCCACGTTCTATGGTAGATGTCTATGAAAATCCATTCTATCTAGAAATAGTAAGAGGTATTAGTTATATGTGTAATAAAGGGCGTTATAGTCTTCATATTATTACTGGTGCCGATACGAGAGAAATGAAGACAAGTATGGAGATTGCGGATTGTGAAGGATATATCTTCCTAAATACGAAAATTGAATCTTCTGTGACAGACTATTTAAGAGAACGTATGATTCCTTATATTATGATTGGTAAACCACCAATGAATTCCATTACATCAGTTAGTGTAGATACAGATAATATCCAGGCAGGCTATGAGGCAGTGAAATACTTATTAAAAAAAGGACATCAAAAGATCGGTTATATTGGTGAAAAAAAGGATGTACAATATTCTATAGATCGACGTCTTGGTTATATACAAGCTTTATCCGAAGCAGGCTATGAAGTGAAAGAAGACTATATTAAGAATCTTTCTTCAAGTTATTCCTATAACCCCAATGAAATACTTGAATTATTAAGAAGTGATGACTGTCCGAGTGCCTTTGTGGTATGTGATGATATTTATGCCGTCATTATGGTTAGACTAATTACTGAAGTAGGAAAGAAAGTACCTGATGATATTTCTATTGTGAGCTTTAATAATTCTATCTTTGCACGTTTCTCAGAACCACCACTGACTTCTATTGATGTAAGCCCAAATCAGTTAGGCATGGAAGCAGTTGTCCAGCTTATTAAACATATAGAAACACCTACCATGTTTGCGACACGCTCAATTGTTCCATTCACAATACGTAAAAGACAAAGTGTAAAGGAAATGAATAAAGGCGATTCACATTAAGTGAACCGCCTTTTCATTATTCATGATTAGCTTTTGGAGAATTTATTGCTGCAGTGATCGAATGATCATCTTCATCATAGATTGCCTTAATATTATAACCTTCTTTACTATTTGCGCTATAGAATCCATCAACGTAACTCAAATCAACGTTATAGCCACGTTTTTCACATTCTTCAACATAAGCATTAAACTGATCTCGTGACAATCCATATGCTTTAAATGTAAAGTTTATTTGATCATCTCTGATGATTTCTACTACCTTTGCATTTGTTTTAGGAATTTTATCTCCTAATTCTGTTTTGGACCATTGATTAGCTATCTGTGTCTCTTTATCAAGAGAATATTTTTTTGCACTAAAATCATAGTATTCAGTATAGACCTTATTATTATCAATATACTTAATAGTCGCAATATCAGGTTCCATCAGCTTATAGTGATTGATATTCTTTACATAATAATAGTTATCGTAACAACAATGCACATTCGAAATAGATTCTTTTTTACTCACAACCTGATTACTATCCGCATACATAGAAATAGAACTATTCTTGTATTCATCAGTTAATCCACATGACTCTTTGACTTCTGAATATAATTTTGATTTTTCTTCTTCAGTTATATTCTTTTTTTCTTTGAATGTAAGTTCAAAGCCGGTGATTGTATAATTTGTATTATTCGTATAGTCAAGAAGTACACAACGTTCTCCATCCACAATACCTTCATCCACATTCCAAGCAATATCTTTTATATTGATTTTTTCCTTTGGACTACTACTCGTAGTCTTACTACTACCACATCCAGTTAAACTAACTAATAAACTCATAATCACAATAAATATTTTCTTATTCATAATTAAGCCTCCTCATTATTATTCGTACGATTGAATTTATTCTTAATACCTATTCATATGCATTCTCCTTCCTTTTTCTGGTCAAAATATAACATGGTGATTTTTATATCTGGTTTTGTGGATGCAAACAAAAAAGCCTGAACTATAATAGTTCAGACTTGGATACTTACACTATAAACTTCGTACCTCTTCTGGAATAATCACTCTATTTTTATTATCTAAGATTTCTTTATTCTCTGTTTCTATAAGTTTGATCATCTTTTGACACCATTCAACTTGTTGTGCTTCTATGCCAACCTGAAAGAAATGATTATAGAGCTGCTGTCTGATAAACGCATAGGAGTCAGTATTGATATGCTTAAAACAGAGGCGTGTGCCTTTATACAACAAAGTCATAGCCTGATTATAACAATACAATTCGAAGTAAATATTGGCGCAAGGAATAATCACATCCTCAATTCTCTGTAAATCAGTTGGGATTATAACATTGGATAACTCTAGTGCATCTTTGATAAATACTTCTGCCATATCTTTGTCATCTTGTACTAACGCATAATACCAGGCACATACTAAATAATACTGCAATCGAACATCCGCATATTCCTTTGTATTCTCTATGATTATTTTCTTTGCGTTAGTAATCAGCTTATCGATTTTTCTTACCGTACCTCGATTACTTCGCATCAAGATTGTGGCTTTAGCCAAAATATTTTTTACATGCAAATGATTGATATCATAAGAAATATTTTGTTTAGAATAGAATAATGTTTTTTCAATAGCGTCAAGCATCTTATTAAGTATTCGTTCTTCATCTTGATTGTCTGTATCATAAAAACCATCAAGAAGAATATCATAATACTCAGAAAGCATATTATAATAAATTGCATAAGCTTCTTTCCTATGGAAACAGCTTGATGCTTTTTTAGCGCGTACTAGTATATCCTGCATACCTTCTATATCTTCGTTATTGGCAGAAATTGAGAAAATCAATTCATAAATCGGCATAATCACAACAGCATCTAGTCTCATTTTATGCATAGAGTCTTCATCTTGCTCAATAGACTTAATATAATCTAAAAGAATTCTGCTTGTTTCAAAGTCATCTCTATAACGAGGCATATTGAGTAAGACTACAACCTGCAGGTTTGTGAATAGATCTGTATCACAAATCACTTTCTCTCTTTGACATTGTTTAATAATGCCTTCAGCTAAATAGAGTAATTTTGTTAGTTTTTCAATGTCTGCAGGAGATTCATCTTTAATTCGTGCATATCTTTCTTGGTTTATCTTCCCAATAAGACCTTTTTGCCACTTATACAGTTTATTGATTATCCATTTACCTTTTAATGACTCTGATCTAAGTTTCTTAGGGTAATTATTCTTTGTGGATTCTAAATGAATTTCTATATAAAAATATGTTAAGAACTGTCTAGCAGCATGAATAGAATCATTTGTCCATTCCCAGCGATGTACAGCTTCTTGAATCACATTATTCATTGAAACCATATCCCTAGAAATAGTAATCCAGCCATCTTTAATTAACTCATTTAAATCATCTTTAGACTCAAGTTGCATTATTCTCTGGAATGTATTTATCTCTATTCCTTCATCACCAGTCAAAGAAAGTACCTTCATTAAGACCTTCTTTTGTGAAGAAAGCATATTTGTGACAAATAAAGCATCTATAATATGTCCAATCGTATCACTTATTTGTTTACTATCTCTTTCGTAATCCACCTTCTCAGGCGCAATTGTAGAAAAACCATTCTCAATTGTAAGAGCTGCAGCACTAGAAATAGTTATATGACTATTCGCAATCTGTTTCGCAATTAATTCTAGAATAAGCGTATGATTCTCAATACTATTGAGTATAAATTTAAAGTCATCTAGTTCATATGTTTCAATAGAACGTCCAAGATGGGCTTCAAATATATGTATTAAAGCATTCCACTCTGTTATCGCAGAAAGTTCCATTTTTAGACAATTTGAATAAGAAGGTAACTTACGCGTTAAGAGAATAATTCTTAATCCTGTAGAAAGAAGTGCAATTAAATCATCATCCATCTCACCTGTAAAATTATCAATGACTAAAACAGCGGAAGTACCTCTTACAAGTTCACGTATCTTTTGAACTTTTTTATCAAAGTATCTGATGGGCGTTTTATTTTCTTCATCTTGTCTTAATGTGTTTATTTCAATATTCATGTCATTGGATATAGTTTCTTCAATACTGTCCTTATAATAGACATACAGAACTGTATCAAACTTCTCACGATAACGTGTAAGATATTCTTTAATAAAGGTACTCTTACCAATACCACCCATACCTGATATAAATAAACAATTATAGTGTGGATTTAATAGAAGACTATCTAATTCTTTAAACTCCTGTTCACGTCCATAAAAGATTTGCGGCTTTATAATATGAGTAGAATAAATACGTGGTATTAAAGGATCAGCATACTTCTCAATTATTGATAATTGATCTAATACTTCCTCCATATTTTGATATCTATCAGCATAATAAACAGCTAATGTATTATGAAAGAAATGACATAAAGAACTCAATAATCGATCATCACATTGATGATAGTCATATTGTATTTTTGAGAAATCATATACAGCATCTATTTCACAATCAGGTACAGTAGGTATATGACCAAACAAAAGATAAAACAATAATGCACCTACACTATAAACATCTGTATGTGGTCCCAATCGTTTGATTTTTGAAGTCTGTAACTCAATAGGTGCAAAACCTTTAGTATAAGATAGTCTGATATCACTTGGTTGATTTACTTTTTTCCATTCAAAAAGCGAATTAAAGTCAAATAGCTGAACCTGCTTTTGGTATCCATCAACAATCAAAACATTATCAGGCTTGATATCTAAATATAGATATCCAATCTTGTGAATATTACCTAAAACATAAACAACCTGTTTAATGAGTGTAATACATTCTTTTAAATTCACTGGTTTATAAGCAGCTAATGTATTCTTAGAAGAATAGACAGATAAGATATAAGATGTACCATTTTGATTAAATACATCTAATTGATTCGTCATGGATGAATAGTTATCACCTGAATAGAATAACTTATTTGTATGTGAAAAATCACAACGGAATTGTTTCTGTTCTTTTTGAAAAGAATCCATATCATGTACTGATGGAACTAGTTCATTATTATTACGAGAAATATGAAGTTTGTAAGGGTAGAACTCCTTTATTCTATACAGTGTCTGATCACCTGTATCAGTGATACGAACTGCTTCATATACAATGCAGGATCCTCCACGCCCAATTTCATTTTTTATAATACAATGAATCATTTCACCACTATCATTAGATAAACAAAGCGGAGTATTTGGTTTCAATGCAATTCTGTGATCCATAAGTTCACCACCTTTTATTATGAATAGATTATAATTCAAGGTTTATTCGATTAGGTTTTATTATTACACCATTAATTCTCAGCAGCTTCCGCAAATACTTCTCCCATATAATATCTAAACGCAAATAAAGGATTATCATAGTCTTTTAATGCCCACATAAAGAGCCAATCATAAGGATTACCAATATATAATTCTGGATAACCTGCACCGAGTAGACGTGCATTGATCATATCTAGACATCTTTCAAAATCATTGTCTTCTACAATATAGGAATCTTGTTTTTTTCTAATAATTCGTTTTGCCCAATAAGTATAGAAAACAAGAAAAATAAGCATCTTTCTAATTATTTCATCCTTGCCAACTAGTTCTTCACGAAGTAACTTATCAATGTTTTGTCTGTTCGGAAAACAGTATTCAGCTTTTAATGGCATGAGTCTATTATCAGATAATACAGAAGCCAATGAACGATCATATTTAATCGAAAACTCACTTTCTTGATAATTTCTGAGCCCCATTATTTGAGAAAAGATAGTCCAAGTAGATGCATGAGGCTTCGCAATTACATAATCATCTTCTTGTTTCTTCTTATTATCAAATCTATTATGACTATCAATCACAGCACCTTCCTGCACTGCAAGTCCATCTTCTTTAGAAATATCATTCCAAAGATTTCTAATATATTTTAAAGCAGTGACATTATTATAACGAAATTCATCAATATTCTCTGTTATATAGTGTATTAACTCTTCTTTATCCTCAATGTTGTTGAGGTTTTCAATAATAGTACCTGTGTAAAGAACATCACAATCTGGAAGTTTTTTCATCTTTTCAGGTATAGGAATACTATGAATCATCTCTTGTGCTTCATCATACGAAAGACCTTTTCTCATACAGAAATAATAAACTGCTTCATTTATAGTATGACAATCAAACCCACGTTCAAACTGAACACATCTAAAAAAGTCTTTTGTTTCATCAGCATCTAAACCTAACGCAAAACAGATCTGAAAAGCAGTTTTACGAGAAATCTTCCTATTGGGTACAAACAAATCACGAGGTAGTTTTATATGCACTGCTTTGAACTTATCACGTAAAAACTCTACCTTTGCAGGTGTATCAGATAAATCACCTGTATATCCATGTTCTTTAATAAATGATGTAAATGCTTCATCAAATCCACGAAATAGTGTAGCGACTTCAAGTAATCTTTCTTCATAGTTATCATCATCTAATAGTAGTTCTTCAGCTTTTTTATCAAGTAATTCTGTATATTGAGTCATATTTTCTTTTTCCCTTCATAAGTAATCTTAAAACAATTGTATAACGTATATATGTACATTACAACAAAGTGCAAAAAACCTTGATTTACATCAAGGTTCATAGGCTAGAAGGATTCACAAGCATAAAGTAAAACGTTTATTTATTATCTTATCTGCATTCAAATCATTTATATTTACAATTTTAACCATTTTTCAATATCAATTATTTTTACACCTTCATACTGATATTCATCATGATGTGTGTTAGCCAATAAGATTTTAGGATATGCATCTTGTATTTCTAATAGTGAAGTAACTTCTCTTTCGAAAGTTTTCTGATTCGAAATATCATCACTTACTTGAAAATAAATCTTCTCATTTTGTTTTATAGCCACAAAATCCACTTCTTTTTTATAAAGTTTACCAACATAAACTTCATACCCTCTTCTAAGCAATTCAATCGCAACGATATTTTCATATACTCTGCCATAGTCCATGTTTTTTGTTCCTATAATAGCATATCTGAAAGAATGGTCGGACAAATAATACTTATCATTTGTTGCCAAATATTTTTTCCCTTTTATATCATACCTTCTAACTTTATAAAACAAGTATGAATCTTTCAAATATTGCATATATAATTTTATAGTCTTATCTGTTATTTTAATATTAGCATTTGCTAATGATTTAGATATATTATTAGCTGATGTCAAAGAACTAATGTTATCCATCATAAAGTACGCTAAATCATGAATAACTTCTTTGTTTCTCATCGAATATTTATTAGTTATGTCCCTTATAATAAGCGTCTCAAAAACATCTCGTATGTATTTATACTTATCATCTTGTTCACGATAAAGCAAAGTTCCAGGCATTCCACCTTCTCTAACGTATCTATCAAGTGAATACTGCCCAGCATAATATTTTAGACATTCTTTATAAGAAAAAGGAAATATTTCTATTTCATACGTTCTACCGGTAAATAAAGTAGCCAAATCACTACTTAATAGAAATGCATTCGAACCAGTAATATAAATATCATATTTCATACTACTATGTAGACTATTTATGACTTTCTCAAAGCCACTGCACATTTGAACTTCATCTATACATACATAATTATTCTTGTTAGATTTATATTGACCTTCTATATAATTATTTAATGCATGGTATTCTAAATACGGCTCTGCACTTAAAGAATTGAAATCAACAAAAATAATATTCGCGTCTTTATCAGTTTGGTTTATATATTCCATAAATTGTAGTAACAGACATGATTTTCCAGATCTTCTAATACCCGTAATCACTTTAATATCAGGAGTTCCAATTACATTAATAATTTTTGTTAAATAGTTTCTTTCTAAAAGTTTCATTTCATTCACCCATATATATTATACCTTCTTATTCCGAAAAAATGAATTATTTTCATTTTTTCGGAATAAGATTTAACCTTGATTTAATATATATATATTCGTAAAGTCTATAACACGTAAAAAAGCCAGACCATGCCTGACTTTATTCATCAAAGAATGCGAATTCCTGATACTTTCTTGCAAGAATAGTAAGGATAATCCCTACTGCATTCATAGAAATGATATGTTCATCCTCAAGAGGAAATTCTGTTGTATTATAGTAAAGTTGATAATCTGAATTTTCTACAAGGAAATTCTTTCCTAGCTCAGTTATAGAAAGAATAGGTATATCCTTCATATTTAATTCATTAACTATTGTTCTGATACCTGGTGTATTACCTGACAATGAAATAATAATTACGAAATCATCACTAGTTAGGGAGTGTGAGATGACTTCGAAATTAGTTTCACCAGATACAATATAATTTGAACGCCCTGACATAAATAACTCACTGGAGAACTGTTTTGTATAGTTATTCTGAGTAAACCCTGTCGCATACAAAATGACTTGTCGTGCTTTATGGATTTCGGAGATCAATGTCGCAAAGTTTACCTGCGATGCATATTCAAATGTTTTATCAATCTCTTTTCTAAATTTTTCAACCAAATCTGTAGGAACAACAGCTTTCTTTACTATATCCTTCTTTAAAGAATACTTTAATTCTGAATAACCTGTATAGCCTAGCTTTTGTGCGAGGCGTAATACAGAACTCTTTGACGAAAGCAGAACTTTCGCTAGTTCATTAATAGGCATCTCTACAACATCAGATTTATGGTTTCTGATGTATTGAATCATGTCTTTTTCATTATCACTTAGTGTTGAATAAATAAGTCCTGCTTGTGTGTCAAAGTCCATATCCATTACTCCTTTGTTAGATAAACTACTGCTTGATATGGATTTAGAATAATATTTTTATCATCTGTTTTCAATACATTCTCATAATTTCCAATAAGAATTTCAGCATCCTTATAGTCATCTGGTAATGTATATCTTACCTTCTCTTTTGCGAAAGAACATACTACAAGTAATTTCTTACCTTCATATTCTCTTTCATATGAGAAGATATCTGAATCTTCTTCATCTAATAGTTTATAAGAACCATGGACAATAACAGGGTTTTCTTTTCTTAAACGAATTAACTTCTGATAATAGTAGAAGACAGAGTTTGGATTTTTTAATTCATCTTCTGCATTGATGAACTTGTTATCAGGTGAATAATCAATCCAAGGTTTTACATCAGAGAAACCAGAACCTTCTTCACCATTCCAAGGGAATGGTGTTCTTGCATTGTCTCTTGAACTTAAATATGCATATTTCTTGATTGTTTCTTCTGATTCACCATTATCCTTCATTTTCTGACACATAAAGACTGTTTCAATATCTTTATATTGATCAAGTGATTCAAAAGGTACATCTTTCATACCTAATTCATCACCCTGGAAGACATAAGGTGTACCCTTCATCATATGTAATAGAGTAGCTAACATCTTAGCTGATTCTACACGATAAACACCATCATCACCAAAACGAGTGACATTTCTAGGTTGGTCATGGTTATCCCAATAAAGTGAATTCCATCCATCACCTAAATCATTGATCCAAGTTGATAAGCTCTTCTTTAAATCACTGAGTTTAAATCTTACATCAGAGAACTTACCATATTCACCATAGTCTATATGCATATGGTCAAATTGGAATACCATGTTTAATTCCTGTCTAGAAGGATCAGTATAAAGCTTACCCTGCTGGACATTTGTATTAGCTGTTTCACCAACAGTCATAATACTGTAGTGTGATAAGACTTCTCTATTCATTTCATGTAGGAATTCATGAATACGTGGTCCATTAGAAGCTCCTTTATAATATGATTTTGCATAATCATATTCTCCTGGTAAGGCATCTGGATAGTCCTGTCTCTTACTTAATAAAGAAATAACATCCATTCTATAACCATCAATACCTTTATCTAACCAGAATCTCATTTCATTATAAACAGCTTCTCTCACTTTAGGATTCTCCCAGTTTAAATCAGGTTGTCCAGGCGCAAAACAATGTAGATAATACTGTTTTCTTTCAGGAACATAAGTCCATGCAGCACCGCCAAAAGTAGCACCCCAGTTTGTTGGTTCACTGCCATCTTCCTTAGGATCTTTCCAGATATAGAAATCAGAATATTCATTATCCTTAGAAGACTTAGACTTTAAGAACCATTCATGCTGATCACTTGTATGATTAACAACTAAGTCCATAATAATCTTAATATTCATACTATGTGCTGTTTCTAATAATTCATCAAAATCTTCCATTGTGCCATACATTGGATTGATCTTTCTATAGTTCGCAATATCATAACCATTATCTACTAATGGTGATTCATAGATAGGATTTAACCAGATAACATCAATACCTAATTTAGATAAATAAGGAAGTTTTTCAGTAATACCTTTTAAATCACCAACCCCATCATTGTTGGTATCATTAAAACTTTGTGGATAAACCTGATAAACAACGCTGCTTTTCCACCAATCTTTATTCATCATCTTCATCAACCCCCATATTTTTCATAACATCGTTGACATAAACAATCTGTGACTTGGCATCATCAATCGCATTTCTAATGACATCCTCATTTACTTTTTCACAGCTAGATAATGATAAGCAGACACTTAATACAATAGGTAAATTCATCCCTGTAATCACATATACATTAGGATACTGTAAATATTTGACTGCTTCCTGATTCACACTACCCCCAAGCATATCAGTGAAGATGATGTATTCATCATCTTCATTGATTTCTCCAAGTGCTTCTTTTAACTGTTTTTCAACAGGTACATTATCCATATAAGCACTCACTGACTTGATATCAGTTAAAGTTGACATAAGATACTGAATGGTATCTTTTAAACCATCAGCGAGTAAATGATGGCTGGCTAGAACGATTTTTCTCATAAACTTTTCCCCCGAAAACTTTGATTAGAGAGCTAGAATTCCAAAGAATGAGCAAACTAATGCAAGAATGATAATTAAGAAGATGACCTGAATAACAGTAAGTTTCTTAGATGCAAGTAATTTATAAACGATAAATGTAAGTGCAACTGGTAATAAAGCAGGCATGATCTTATCTAAGACACCTGTCTGAATAGCAAGTTTTACTTTACCTGACTTAAAGACAAGGCCTAATGACATCTTAACAACTGAAGGAATTAATGCCCCAATAACTGTTAGACCCATGATAGATGCTGCTTCTGTGAAGACTGATAACTTATCACCTAATGTAGTAATAAGCTTTAAACCTGAATCATATCCTAAATGGAATAACTTAATTCTAAAGAAGAAGAAAATCACGTTAAGTAACATCCAGATAAGTGCACCTGTAGGGTTACCTTCAAGTCCCATATAAGCTGCAATAGAACCCATGATTGTTGGATAGAGTACCCAGATCAAAGTATCACCGATACCTGCAAGAGGACCCATCATACCTGTCTTAAAGTTCTGTACTGTATCTAATGCTTCAACACCATCTTTTTCTTCCATGGCAACACTTGCACCAAGTAAGATATTAGCCATCCAAGTTGTAGTATTGAAATATTTAAAGTGGTTATTTAATGATGCAACATAGTCATCATCATTATTCTTATGAATCTTTCTTAAAACCTTCTCTAATCCAAATACAACTGCTGGACCCTGATGGTTTTCATAGTTATATGTATTACATGCCATAAACATGTAACGTACTGCGGCTTTTGTAAGATCTTTCTTTGTAACAACTTCTGTTGTCTGTGTTTCCTTATTCATCCCAATCATCTCCTTCTTCGATTACTGCACCTTCTGCTGCGACTGCTGGTGCTTTATTGACCTGTGTTGTAAAGAAATAGTAAGCAATAGCTAAACCAATAATAGATACACCTAACATTGGTACATTTAAGTAAGCTGAGAAGACAAAACCAATCATCAACATTGATAAGTACTTCTTAGCAGGCATAACCTGTAACAATAATGCGATACCTACAACTGGTAACATATTTCCTGCGATAGATAGACCATTTGTGAACCATACTGGAACTGATTTTAAGATAACATTAACGATTGCATCACCAAATACTACACATAAAGCTGTTGGTAAACCTGTAGATAAAGCAAAGATCATAGGACCAATCCAAAGAATTCTGTTCATCTTACTAAACTTCTTTTCATTACATGCTTTCTGTGCTGCATGTGTTACATAAGTGTTTAATAACTTTGCGAATACATCTAACTGAATACCAAGCATACCAACTGGTACACCTACTGCTAAGGCAACTGCTTTTGCCTGAGCCACATCATTTGTAGTTCTACATGCAACATAAATACCAACTACTGTTGCAAGACCCCAGTTAGGCACTGATGAACCACCGATGTTGGCAACACCTAAGTTCATTAACTGGAATGTACCACCAATAATCATGGCAGTCTTCATATCCCCCATAATCAATCCTGCAAAGAATGCAACCATGATTGGGAACCATGTTGTAATAACAATACCCTGCTGGTCTAAAACCATCCACATTGATAATAATACGATTAATACTCCTTGAATAACCTGCATACTTCTTATCCCCCTTGATTATTTAATATATGTTTCTAGTGGTTCTTCTGCTTCGCTTGGTACGAAGTGGAATGTCACTGGAATACCCATAGACTGTAATTTCTTTAAATCATTCACTTCTTCTTCATTGACTGAAACCATCTTCTTCACTGTTGTCTTACCTTCCCCATCGAAGATAATACCAATGTTTACTTTAGGAATCTTAACGCCACCTTCAGCTAACTTAACTAATGTAGATGGTTCTCTTACAATCATGAATACATTATGGCTATCATACTTTCCTGCGTTGAAGTTCTTAATAGCTGTTTCTGTATCAATGATTGACATACCAGTCCCCACTGGCTTACTCATTCTCATAGCTGATTTTTGAACTTCATCCTTACTTACTTCATCATCGACTACCATTAATCTTTTTGCCTGTGTTGCACCTGCCCATTGTGTAACAACAATACCATGAATTAATCTCTGGTCGATTCTTGCTAATACTAAACTCATTTCTGTTTCCTCCTTGAAATTGCTTTCATTTGTTTTGACGAGTCCTAGTTTACCCAACAATGCAAACACTTTCAATATTTCAGGCCCCTTCTGGGACGTGGCACAAACTTTTGGAATAGGTGTCAAAGATAAGGGAAATGTTCCATTATGATGTTTTAGAATAGTAATATTATGTTTATACAATTCATTTTTTTATGATATATACAAGGTTATTTTAATCAACTGACACTTCATACTTTATTCACTTTAATTATTAAAATGTGCCATTATATGCAAAAAGAAGATGATCCTTGGACCACCTTCCACTATTGACACTCTTTACTTTTCATAATTGAGATGATTTCTTCATCTACTTTATTCATTCCATTTTTCCCAATACGGGCCATATTTTGAATACATTGTTCAGGGGTTGATGCACAAATTCCATCACTTTCTCTTAATACTGCATTATTGACTGCAGTTGTTGCACACATAAGTGCAGCCGTAGAACCTGTAGACACCTTTAATGCACATCCTACTTTTCCACCATCACAAATCATACCAGTTACAGTTCCTGTCATATTACGTATACAATAACCTATCTGATCGTCTGTTGCATCTAAGAGATAAGCGATACCTACAGAAGCAGATGTAGAAGACGCCATGACACATGTACACATAGGTGATAATTTTCCAATATGTGCATTAATATATCTATTTACTAGATGTGTAAGCGCAAGTGCTTTGAGTTTCTTTTCTAATGATACATGGAGTTCTTCTGCCACTTCATTCACTGGTATAGAAACAACGAGTCCTTTTGTACCTGCACCTGAACTGCTCATTGCAGGAAGTGGACAGCCATCTAGTCTATTTTCAGCAGCTGCAGTAACTTTCCTTATTATTCTAGTTAACAAGTCTTCAGAGAATAATGAATGATTGAATGATTCACTCAAATGTGTTGTTCCTTTATATTGTGATAATCGGTTATTCATTTCTATACCATCTAACAGGAATTCAAGTTCATCCACTGTCATTGAGTCTACCAAAGAACGTATGTCTGATATTCTCATTTCTTTGAGTTCTTCAATCACAGTGGGTGTATTATTTGTTTCTTGAGTTGTTTTCTCTTCTAATATAATTCCATTCTTTTCTAGATAAACTATATTTGTATGTGCCTCTTTGATCATACATGTCACTGTCTCATTAGATGTATGAAGAGTACATTTTACATGAATAAATGCTGAATCATTAATTGTGATAAAAACATGGGGCACTAATAATTCAGCTTGTGTAATTGTATCTGACTCTATATCTTCAAATAAAGTCAGCTGTTTCTCTGGGTTCTTTAATAATGTCCCGATAGAAGCAGCATACTCTAGACCTACATGCTCACAATGTGGTATACCTGCAGACATCCCATTCTTATATATACCTTTATTAACATCTAACTCTATTTTAGTTATTGGATTATTTAACTGTTTTGATGCATAAGCTGCACATAATGCGACACAGACTGGTTCTGTACATCCTAATGCAGGGACTACATCCTTCTTCAATAAGTCTATTAGTTCTTCTTTTCTCATATGATTCTCCTTGTTTACAGTATACAAGGTTTATCACAAATTAAAAAGACTGCTGTGGGGTAGCAGTCTTTCACAAAATATTTAAGGTTATTCAATTTTATGTGTGTGTGAGTTTTATTTCTTGTTTTAATTATTTTGAATTTTCTTCTTCTAACTTTTGTTTTTCTAATAATTTAACGAATGGATAGTAAAGCGCCATATCTAGAATGATTAGCCCTATAACCATGATACCTGCTTTTACATCCATACATCCTAATGCTGCACCAAGAGGTGCTGGTGTTGTCCATGGTGTCTCAATAACACCCTTTCCAACGATATTTAATGCCATACATGTATAGGCAATAATTGAGTTAACAACTGGCACAAAAATAAATGGAATCATCATAATTGGATTTAATACCATTGGTAAACCAAAGATGATTGGTTCATTGATATTGAAGATAGCTGGACCAATTGAAAGCTTACCTAAAGTACGTAATTCAACTGATTTAGATCTAACTAATAGAATACATAATCCTAAAGTAGCTCCTCCGCCACCTAATGCGATAATATATGACCAGAATGGCTGAGTGAAGAAGTGCACTAATGGTTTATTAGCACTATATGCTGCGATATTAGTAATTAAATACATCTGCATGAATGGTAATCTGATTGGCTGAGTGATACTTGCACCATGTAAGCCAAAGAACCAGAATGTCTGAGCAATAATAGTAATTAAACAGATACCTACCAATGAATCTAGACCAGATACTGCAGGTGCAAGTACTGTCATGATCATGCTTGGTAATAACTGACCACTGATGTTCTGTACAAATAATGATAATGCATAGAATACGATAACACAGATAAAGAGTGGTAAGATAGCATCAAATGATGAACTAATTGCAGGTGGAACGCCTTCAGGCATCTTAATACGAACATTCTTCTTAAATAAGAAGTTCATGATTTCTACACATCCGATAGAAACGATAATAGCTGTAAAGATACCCTTTGCATCCAGGTAAGTTGTTGGTAGATAACTTCCCGCAAGTGCAAGTAGATCAGTGGCTGATTTACCATCAGTAATGAGATTAGCTGGAACAGCAGAAGTAGTTGGTGCAGATACGATTAAGAATACTGCAGTAGAAACAACAGCTGCATTTAAGCTTGGCATTTTGTATTTCTTAGCTAAATGATAAGAAATAGAGAAAGCGATAAATAGTCCCATTAAAGCCATTGTCATATTATATGGTAATAATAATGCAGCTTTATTGGCCTGAGCCCAGTTATACCATCCTGTAAGCATGGTAGTGATGAAACCCCAGTTTGGTAGAGTTTCAGGTTTGAATGGTGGTGTTGATACAATTAAGCAAGCACCTCCCATGATTGATAGTGGAATAGCAACAACCATTCCATCACGAATTGCAGCAAGATGTCTTTGGTTAGCTAACTTGTCTGCAACAGGCACTAGTGTGCGGTTTGCTAGTTCATTGAATTTTTCCATGAAGTTCATGTCGAGTCCTCCCTTCTCGTTGGATACATTATATCTTGGAAAAGCCTAAAAAATCTCGTATTTTCCAATATATAAAACACCTTTCCATATGATAGAAGAACTTTCCAAATCGTGGAAATCACTTGCAAAAGCGGCTCTATATAAGTATAATGCGCACCAAATTACACCGATATATACAATATAATTTTAATTTTTTATAGGTTGACAGAAAGAGTTTGATGCTTATAATGTGAAGTGTGTGAGTTTTATCTTCTTGTGAAATACAGGAGGAATTTATTATGAAATTAATCGTTGAAGAAAACACTCAGAAAATGAGTGAAAGTGCATTGCACATCTTACTTGGTGCTATGATGCAGGATAAGAGAGTGAATATTTCTCTTACATCAGGCAGAAGTCCTATTGAACTTTACAAGATGTTAGCTCCAGAAGTAAGAGATCAGGAAAAGTTCAAGGATATCGAATATTATTTATTCGATGAAGCACCATACATGGATGGTAAGCCTTATGGTCCTAACTGGGAAGAAATGCAGAAATTATTCTTCGAAGAAGCAAATATTCCAGAAGAAAGAATTCATGATATGACTATGGAAAACTGGGAAACATATGATGAAGAAATCAGCCGTGCAGGTGGTATTGATGTCATGGTTATTGGTCTTGGCTATGATGGTCATTTCTGCAGTAACTGTCCTAGATGTACACCAATGGATTCATATTCTTATGCAATGGATCGTGCTACTAAGAATAAAGCAAACCCTGATTACCCAAAGAGAGAAAATCTTCCATTCAGTCTTACAATGGGTCCTAAGAGCTTAATGAAGGTTAAACACTTAGTGATGATTGTAAATGGTAAGGAAAAAGCAGGTATCTTAAAACAGGTTCTTGATTCAACTATTACAGATGAATTACCATCTACTGTTTTAAAGCTTCATCCTAATATGACATTGATCTGTGATAAAGATGCAGCTTCTGAATTAAACATGGACGATTACAAAAGACTATAAGTCTTTATAGAAAGTTCTTCGGAACTTTCTTTTTTTATATTCCGGAAAGGTTTTCCAAGAATTGGAAACGAGATTACTGATCAATTATGAATTGATATACTTGAATAAACAGGAGGTCCTATATATGAGTAAGATGGATATTGTAGAGTTAAGATTAAGAAGAACAGTCGCATTAATAATTGACTGGTATATTACTAATATGCTGGCTTCTATTCCTATCACATTCTTTTTAAGAAAAGATAGTCAGTTTAAACCAGAGATGTTTGAGTTAACTGCTTATGGTTTGAATACAGCTCTTATTGTATGTTTAATCGCAATTACTATTGGAGTTCTTTATTATGTATTCATTCCTCTTTATATCTGGAAAGGACAGACTCCAGGTAAGAAGATATGTAAGATCAAAGTCATTGATTATGATCATAAAGATGTAAGCATGAAAAACATGATGTTAAGAGAATTACTCGGTGCAACTCTTCTTGAAGGAGGTATTACTATTATTCCTTCTTATTTAAGAAAGATTGCCTCTCTTTTACAGTTCACTTCTATTGTAAATCCTTTAACTTATGTTGCTTATGCATTGACACTTGTTTCTATTGGATATGCTTATTTTCAAAAAGATACACGTTGTTTTCATGATTTAGTTTCACATACTGTAATTATCAAGCAATAAGTAACTGTCCTATGGTATAATAAGGCATATTATACCCAGGACGGTGAGTACATGTTTAACTTAATTATTATTTTATTATCTACATTAAATGGTGAACCTAAAGGTTCTAATAATTATAAGATTGCGAAATTTATGATAGAGAATATTCGTGATTTAGAAGACTATACTCTAACTGAGCTTGCGAAAGCGTGTTATGTGTCTAATTCTAGTATTTCTAGATTCTGCAGGGATATAGGTTTAAGGGATTTTAATCAGTTGAAAAATCAAGTTGCGAAGTTTTCAGTAGAAAAAATCAAATTTTCTAATAAGTTTAACTATGAAGGACGTAATGAAGATTCTATTTTCACTTCTTATGTAAGAAGTGTAATTGAGAATCTAGAGATGTTGGAAAAGAGCTCTATTGAAGATGATATTAAAGATTTAGTCGATGATATTTATGAGTATCAAAAAGTAGCTGCATTTGGTTATATGCATTCTGAAAATGTTGCATTAAACTTGCAATATGATTTGCAGACAAGTGCTAAACCTGTATTTACTGCCATTAAAGTAGCTGATCAGGCTGAATATATTACAAATGCGGATGAAAAGACTTTAATTATCTTGTTCTCTGATTCTGGTACTTATTTTGATCGTATTTTCCCACGTGCAAAACCTTTTAAACACCAAAGCAAGAAACCTAAGATCTGTTTAATTACATCTAATAAAGAATTAGATTATTCTTTTATAGATCAATATATACGCTATGATAGCAGAGGTGATTATGCAACTCACCCTTATTCACTCACAGCGATTGCAGATACAATATGTATAGAATATGCAAAAATGCTGAAAGAACTTGAATAATATGAAAGCACTAAAAAGGTAAGGATGACCAGATCCTTACCTTTTCGTTTTGATGCAATTGTTCTCAAATTCACAAATAAAGCATAACACTTGTATATCTGATATTCAAGTATTCTATTTTGCTTTAATAGCCCATCTCATCTTAGTAGACTTGGCACGTGAATTACGATGACATTCTTCCCTAGAAGGTCTAATCACATTTCTACATACATCTTCATAAATACCAAGATTCTTTAGTTCTTTAAAAGACTTCTTCACAATTCTATCTTCTCCAGAATGGAATGTAAGAATTGCAGCCTTTCCTCCTGGTTTTAAAATAAGAGGGAGCTTCTCTACAAAATCATATAATACTTCAAATTCCTGATTCACTTCTATTCTTAATGCCTGGAATACTCTTGCAGCTGTCTTATTCACAATATCTTTTCTATTCTTATCAGTAACAAAACTTAATGTTTTATCAATGATCTTATAGAGCTGCTGAGTTGTTTCTACTTCCATACCTGAACGTATGAATGAATAGATATTCTTAGCTAATATATCAGCATATGGTTCATCTGAGTTTTCTGTAAGAATATGTTCTAGTTCTTCTCTTGATAAGTCTTTTAAGATTTCATAAGCAGGTCTACCTGCTTTAGGATTAAGTCTTAGGTCTAATGGGCCATTTTTCTTATATGAGAATCCTCTTTCTGGATTATCAATCTGCATAGAAGATACTCCTAAATCAGCTAAGACAAAATCAAATGGTCCATACTTCTCACTTACTTGATCAATGTTTCTAAAATTAGTCAAAATAGGAGTAAAGATGTCTTCTCCATAACCTTTATTTCTTAGTCTCTCTGTTGTTTTTTCTATTTCAATAGTATCGATGTCTAATCCATAAAGGTGTCCCTGACCTTCTAATTTTTCCATCATTTTAGAAGAATGTCCTCCATATCCTAGAGTACAATCTAAACCAATCTGTCCTGGCTGAATATCTAAGAATTCTAGTATTTCATCTACCATGATAGAAATATGCATACCTGCTGGTGTACTTCCTTTTGAAATAACCTTTTCTATTGTTTCAGGATATAATTCTGGATTAAGTTCTTTATACTTCTCTGAGAAGTTTTTAGGGTGTGTTCCTTTATATCTTTTTCTTCTTTTATGTACCTGTTCAGTCATTTTTATACCTCATTTCATCATCTACTATATTAACGAAAATAGAGATAATAAACAAGTCAGATCAAACTCTGTATATATAAGATTATTTCCATCATATATAATAAAAATAGTGGATTCGCTATTTGTGGGGTGTTGTTGTTTCATGCTTTATTTTATAGTTTTCATGAAAGGAGAAACGTTATGGATACAAAGAAAATAGGTAAGTTCATTTCTGAGAATAGAAAAAGAAAGGGTCTCACTCAAGAACAACTAGGAAATATATTAGGTGTCAGTAATAAGACTATCTCTAGATGGGAAAACGGTAACTATATGCCTGATTTGTCTTTACTGATTCCCTTAAGTGAAACTTTGGACATTTCTTTAAATGAACTGCTCAACGGTAAATATATAACGGAGGATAAAATCATGGAAACAACAGAAAAGAGCTTAAAGAATACAATTAATTATAGTAAGAATATGCTTATACAAGAGAAAAGAAAGATTTCTATTGGCATTATGATTTTTGGCGCATTTCTATGTTTTGCTGCCTTTGCGATATTAGATAAAGAAAGCAGCTGGTGCTGTATTTACTCTATTGTAGGTATTATAGTATTTGTTTATGGGTTATCAAAAGAGTTGAAGAGAAATAGATTATTAATAAGTAGTGGAGTATTTGTTGCAATATTATGTGGATTTATGCTGATGGATTATGTAGGTGTTATAACTTCTCATAGACCTCCTATCTATGTATATATGATTAAGACTTCTAATGTGACAACCTACTACAACCCATTCTATAATGTTTATAGAATAAATAAAAACACACCGAATGAGTATTATATTGTAGATAGCGCAAAGAAATATACAGAAGATACTGTTCCTACAACTGTATTTAACAGACCGTTGAGTGGCATACACAATATTAAGAAGTATAAGAATCCATATATTGGTAATAATTCCAATATAGGAAACTTGTTAAATAGTCTGCCTTTGCATGAATACGGTTATGTTTTTAAAATTGATTCTAAAAATCAAGGACTCACTGTGAACTACAATGCGACAGACTGGTATCATAATGAGGAGCTTTATATCAATAAGAGCCTGATCTATAATTCTGTGTCTATCTTCTCTTTAATTGATAATGTACAATCTATTCAGTATAACTTTAGTGGAAGTACCTACACTACTACTAGAAAGATGATTGAAGAGAATTATCCACATTTTAAACAAGTAAAAGAGAATGAGAAAAACTTTAATCAGTACTTAGAGAACAAGATGAATGATGATGAATTTACAAGAAGGATATTCAATAAGATATTTGTGAAGAAGGTTTTATAAGAGGGGTTGAGCCCTCTTTTTAAATACCGTGTATCATAATGAACTCAACAATACTATTCCTAAAGAAAAGAGTTAGTCTTATGGAAAAATCAAAAGAACAATCACCTACAATTAATGTGCAACCTATCTGCATAAGTGCACTCAACAAAGAGGAATTAAATACTGAAATAGCTAAATGATAACTAGATATTTTAGAAGGAAGAACAAAACCTGCAAAGCAGGCTTTCGATGAAATGTGTAAAGAATTTAATCTATAGAAAAAATAGAGATTCTTGCGAATTCTCTATTTTTTCATAATTATTAGTCTTTTAAAGCTGTTAGAGGTACAACATAGATACCATCTTCTCTTTGATAAGCAGCATTAGATAAACCACATACAATAATCATTGCAGAAGGTAATATTGACTTAGGGTCTTTTTCCATTTCCTCATATATCTTCTTTAGATTTTCTGCAGCACTCTCTATCTGGTTAGCACCTAATTTAATTTCAATAGCACACCATCTACCATCATTTAATTCAATGATAGTATCTATTTCTCTGTTCTTGTAGTCTTGATAATGGTAAACATGAGCATCTATAGATTCAGCATATATCTTTAAATCTCTTTCACATAGAGATTCAAATAAGAAACCTAATGTTTCTAAATCATTCAACAACATATGAGGCGTAATATTTAGCAATGCACACGCTAAAGAAGGATCACAAAAATGTCTTTTTTCAGATTGTTTAATTCTTACTGATGAGCGTATTTTAGTAGAAAATGGTTTTTGATTATCTGTAATAAATAGTCTATCCAAGATATTTAAGTAATCCGCAATTGTTGCTGTATCAATATCTTCATCATCAATTTCTTTTATATCATTTTTTAATGTTTTATTTGATACTGTTGTACTTTCATTTCTTGCAAGTGAACGTAATAATAATCTCATTTTATGGGTATTTCTTTTAACACCATCCACCCTATAAATATCATCATTTAATACAGCTTCTAAATATTCCTTTGGTAATAATGCAGCACTTTCAATAGGAAGACCTAAACTTGCTGGCCATCCACCTCTAATAATAAATTCTATAACGTTTTTTAAATCTACTTCTCCTGTCATCTTTGGAGTCAGTTTACCATTACATAAATCCCCTAAAGATACATCACCTGAAGAATCACCAGATTCATATAAAGACATTGTTCTCATTCTTATTCTCGCAATTCTTCCTGCACCACTATGTAATATTCCTTTATGGTTAGGTGTTGCAGAACCAGTTAAAATAAACTGTCCCTTCTTAGGAACTTGATCCACCTTATATCTAACAGCATCCCATAATGGTGGAACTTCCTGCCATTCATCTATTAGTCTGGGTGTTTCTCCATCCAACACAAGAGAAGGGCTCATCTGAGCAAGTTGTCTATTTTGAAAATTACCACTAGGATCACCTATATATATTTCACTATTACTGTGATAAGAAGATGTCCAAGTTTTTCCACACCATTTTGGACCTTCAATACAAATTGCCCCAAATACCGATAAATATTTATCTATCTTTTTATCAATTATTCTAGCTTTATAATTTTCCATGTATGCTCACCTCATACTTATTATAGTGAATTCCATCATATTTTACAATTTTATTCATTTATATTTTTGATTTTCATTCCATCATATTTTGATTTTCTATTCCATCATATTTCTAATTATTATTCCATCACATTTCCATTATTCATTCCATCATATTTCATTTTTTCATTCCTTCTCATTTTAAAAAGACAGTTATATAAAAAATATATGATGTACTGTAATAAATTGTCGCCTCACTGAGGCAACAATTTCAGAGAACATTCAACATACCTTCAAGTTTAATAAAGTGTTACTTTTCATCAACCAATAAATGCGTACGATAGTGAATCTAAACTTTCCACTCACTGAGTGGAAATTCTCAATTAACTCCTGTTTCACATAGATAAAAGACGCATCTCGTGTCTGATGATGCGCCTTTTATTAATACTTTGATTTATTTATTCTTCATATGTGGGAATAAGATAACTTCACGGATAGTTTCCTGACCAGTTAATAACATAACTAATCTATCAATACCCATACCACCAGTTGATGGAAGACCATATTCAAGGGCTTCTACATAGTCCATATCCATTTCTTCTATATCACACCTATATTGAGCATATATACACAATATATTAAAGCTTTATTTAACAATATTTTTGATTAATTTCTTGTAATAACTTGAAACCATGAAAAGTATGGCCAAATTAATTGCACTCCATTTATCAGCTAGTTCCATAATTATTACCATACTTTTTTCGTAATACCGTTTTATCTACCGTTCTACTACCATACTTCTTTTCGATACTATTTCTTATTAGCAACCCATTTTGACTTTCTACTTGATCCAACGTTTTTAATACGATCTGCTTTTCGGAGTTTAGTTAATAAAAATTTATTTGAATACCCACAAACCACAGGTATGCTATAAACACGTCTTTAATAAGTTCCTCTTAAACAGTATTAGAAACAAAGAACAAACAAAGATTAAAAAGACTGTTTCTGCAGATTATGGGTATTCAAAAAAATTTACCTTATTTTTTCAATAGACATATCTCTAGGTAGATATTGAAAAATCAAATCCTCTATTTCACTTCTTGACGCACCATTAAATGTTTCAATATGCTGCATTATTTTATCCATATAAAATTGATTTTTAAAATCCTTTTGCATTTGTATACTCCGCTTTTTTATCAATTGCAGAAGCTCCTGCAGCAGATATATTTATATTTGGATACCTACCCTCAACCAATTCTTTTTTCTTTAAAATTCTATACTCTTCTTTAGATATTGGTAATTTCTTTTGAATTCTATCTAATAAGACAATCTCATCAAAAGAAATTGAAGGATTATTAGATAAAAGTCTAGAATAATTTGCATCAATTACTTTACCATATAAAGTTACTTTAACTCTTCTTTCTTCACTCAACTCATAATCTAGCATTGGAAAATAACGATTTCTTTGCATATTAAAAACTCGTTTTATTCCAGTGTCTACGTTTCAATGTTGCTTCATTACTCAAAGCAGAAAATATTGACCTAATTCGTCAAAATCAAATGTATTTTTTGCTTCTTTAAATTCTACACACTCATCTTCATCATTTAAAAATAATCTGTACATTATTTTTCTTAGTTCATCACTATCTATTTCCATTTCAAGTTCTCCTATATTTAAGATCATTCTGCTTTTGTATAATTATACATTTTTTAAACATAACATATACTATCTTTTAATATATACATTATTAAACTTATCATTAGATATGTTTTTAAATTATATTGTATAATAGCATTAAAATGTGACCATCAACCAGTCACATTTTATGTTATATTATTTTATTGTAGTTAAAGAATTTAAGATATCGTTTTCCAATTGCTTTTGTTGAGAAGCTGTAAGTTTATCAGATGTTCTTATAATTATAGTTCCATAAACTGTATGTGACCCACTAGCAAAAATACCTCCATCAAAAGCACCCAAATAATCATTTCTCTTATTAGCTTCTTCTTCTGTTTTATATACCTCAATACTTCCGCCACAATCAGTTCCTTTTTCTATTACAGTATTTCCATCAATAGAAGATTGATCAATTAAATCACTTGAAAAACAAACTTGTGCAGTATATCCTCCTGCTTTGTTTAACTGTCCATTAGGATCATTATCCTCAGTTACAGCAGATATATCTTTAACATTCGGTACATTTTGAAGACATTGAATAACATATGTCTCATTAGGATGATTAACTAATTTATACTGTTTTATACTCGTATCTAAATTATTATAAGCTTCTTGCAATTTTCCTTTTACTTCTTCAAAATTATAATTATTCATTTTTTTAGTTTCTTTTTCTATTTTACTTTCTTTATCAGGTAGATCAATTATTTTATACTTAGATGCTTTGGTTTCTGATATAACCGTTTCCAAAGTTGGTCTTAAATTTTCATCTAAAGACTTATCTTTGGATTTTACTAATTTATTGGCTTTTTTAATTTTTTTATCCAATTCCTTATTTTCTTTTTTAACTTTTTCTACAGCTGTGTTAAAATTTTTTTCTGCTTTTGATTCTTTATGACAACCAGTTACCCCCAAACACATAAATAGAACAATAAATAAACTAATAATTTTCTTCATATTCCCATCCCACTTTCTTTATATTAATTTTAATACTTTAAATATTTCATTTCAATATTCCATTAAAGTATTCATTAATTTTCGCTCTTTTTAAGCAAATTGTTGTTTTGGGTAATCTTATTCAGCAAAAATATCATAACGATATTCGTAATACGTTTCCTTAAGTGAAATGGGCATAGGTGTAGCTCTTACCATTTCATTACTAAAAGCTTCGGTACCTATAATCATTCTAAGGATCTCAGAAGCCATTTTCTCTTTCTTGAACTTATAGTTAGCTTGCTTCTTTAGAAGTAGAAAATCTAGATAACCCTGTATATATCTAGTTCCAACACCTCTTGTTGTCTGTATCATTAAACTCACTTCTGTCATCATTTCATTGACAGCTCCTAATGATTTGCCATCATCAGTAAGATATCTCTTCTCTGTAGGAGTTGTCTTTATCTTATTGTTTACAGCTTCAAGATAGTTGGCAAACTGCTGTATGCTTGCCTTTGAATCTGATATGAACTCTTTCACATCTTCAAAGCAGTCTTCATTCGCTTTATATTTATCGAATGACTCACTTCCAAGACCTGATACCTGCATCATCATATGATCATTTTCATCTGTAGCAGATATAATGGCAACCTTGTGATGGGATATTCCTCTATATGCAGACTGGTTACCTCTTTTCTTTGAATATCTGGGTATATTTTGAGGGCGTGTCCCCTTTAGGTTGATACTTTTATACTGTGTATCTATCTCAACTTCACCAGATAATTTCTGATGGCTCATGATTTCAGATGCTGCATGACGAAGAAACTCTTCCTGCGCAAAAAGCTGTAAACAAGTCTGATAATTGATTCCTGTTTCTTTCGCCTGTTTCTTTAACTTGGTAAGCACAGATGTACCAATATCTTTTATCTCTTTTACAGCCATATTCCAACCACCCTTCTAGCTTTCTTTTCCACACCAAGCTTTGAGGCATACATCATTAGTTTCGCAGCATCTTTCTTTTCATCACCAATATACCTTTGGATTACAGTATTAAATACCTCTCCATCCATCGTATTAACATGACGCAGGCAATTACATACAACACGCTCTCTGTCATAGATTTTTACAGTAATTCCATCTATGTTTCCTTCACTCACACCAATATTCAATCTGGATGTTTCAATAAAATGTGGTTTTATGATAGGAAATTCCAGCTTGAATTTGTTTCTTGCAGACTTATTATCCACAGCTATATGCCAGACTTCTGGCACACGATCCGTATAACCATAATACATCGCAGCTGACATATCACAGATAATCGCTTTAGGAAAGAGACCTCTTATTACTGACACTTCTGTAAAAGCCTTTTCATCCTGCCACTGATAATAACCGTACTTGATTTTTTCTACTCTTCCTTGTTCTATTAGATTTTGAAGTATCTGATAAGATATACCTTTCCTTGTAAGTTCGCAAGTACGCATTATTCCTCCATATCGTTCAAATATTGATTCATAATTCATAATCGTATTCATGCACATCTCCTTAAATAACTTCATACAATTTCTTTGTAGTTTTTGTACCAAGTTCTATTATGCGCAAGCGTCAAGGAAAAATATACTTGATAGAAAAAGTAACTTGGGTTCGATACATTCTTATTCTATTACCGAAATTTGCTCTGAGTATTTCACCATACTCTTTGTAAGATTTGTTCGGCTATCTACCAAAGTAAGAAACATATCGTCTATCTTAATATCCTCTTTACTTTTGAAATGGTCTGTATAAGCCACGTCATACCCTTTGCAGGCAAATAACGATCCCTTTTCTTTGTTTAGGCCAATGCACATGATTAATATGCTTAATTGTATGAAAAAAATGCCAATATAATAAATTAACACAACTGATAACGCATATATAACAATAATCTTCTGTGAAAAAAAACATTATCAAATAAGGATATCTGCAAAAGATATTATCAATAACAATATAAGCAGAATGTGTAAATTGCTAATCACAAAAAAAGTATATGGTTCATTATCCATATACTCTTAATAGTCCTTATTTATTCTTCATATGTGGGAATAAGATAACTTCACGGATAGTTTCCTGACCAGTTAATAACATAACTAATCTGTCGATACCCATACCCATACCACCAGTTGGTGGAAGACCGTATTCAAGGGCTTCTACATAGTCCATATCCATTTCGTTGGCTTCATCGTTACCTAATTCTTTTTCTTTTAACTGATTTGCGAATCTTTCATACTGATCATCTGGATCATTTAATTCTGTGAATGCATTTGCATATTCGTTACCACAGATGAATAATTCGAATCTCTGAGTGAAACGAGGATCCTGTAAGTTCTTCTTTGCGAGTGGAGAGATTTCAATTGGATGACCATATACGAATGTTGGTTCTACAATTGTTTCTTCTACATACTTTTCAAAGAATGCATTGACAATATGACCATATGCAAAGTGTGGTTCTACTTCAATACCATGTTCTTCAGCAAGTTTCTTAGCTTCTTCAAAAGTCTTCTGTTCACCAAAGTCAACACCAGTCTTTTCTTTAATTGCATCAACCATAGAGATTCTCTTGAATCCAGGTGCTAATGAAATAGAATGACCTTTGTATTCTACATCATAAGTACCATTGACTGTCATTGCGGCATTCGCGATGATACCTTCTGTTAAGTCCATCATACCTTCAAGGTCAGAGAATGCTTTATATACTTCGATAGTAGTGAATTCTGGGTTATGAGTTCTGTCCATACCTTCATTTCTGAATAAACGACCGATTTCATAAACAGCATCCATACCACCTACGATCAATCTCTTAAGGTTTAATTCTGTTGCGATTCTTAAGTAGAAATCTTTATCTAATGCATTGAAATGAGTGATGAAAGGCTTAGCTGCAGCACCACCAAGAATAGAGTTCATGATTGGTGTTTCTACTTCTGTATAACCTTTGTCATCTAAATAATGCTGGATTGAACGAACAATCTTAGGTCTCATGAAGGCTACTTTACGTGCTTCATCATTCATGATTAAGTCAACATATCTTCTTCTGAAACGTTCTTCAGTATCTGTTAAACCATGGAACTTTTCTGGTAAAGGTCTTAAAGCCTTAGTAAGGTGTGTATACTTTTCTACTCTTACAGTTAATTCACCAGTATGAGTCATGAATACTTCACCATCAATACCAATGATATCACCTAAATCACTCTTCTTAACTAATTCATAAACATCTTCACCAACAGTATCTTTCTTGATATATAACTGGATTTTTCCATCTCTATCAAGAAGGTTCATGAAGCATACTTTACCTTTTCTTCTCTTTGCAACAATACGACCTGCAATACTTACAGCTGGTTTGCTTTCTTCTAATTCTTCTGCAGTCTTATCGCCATAGTTCTTTCTAATGTCTGAAGTATAAGCAGTCACATCAAATCTCTGTCCAAATGGATCAATTCCAAGATCTTTAAGTTCCTGTAACTTCTGTCTTCTTACTAATTCCTGATCAGTAAACTTTCTTTCTTCCATGTCTGTTCTCCTTCTTTAGAATATAAAAACTCTCATCCGCTAGGGACGAGAGTCAACCGTGGTACCACCCTTATTCATCTACATAAGTAGACCTCATTAAGCCTTAACGCGGCAACACGTTATTTTATCACGTTAGATCCAAAATACAGCTCCCAGTCTTTATTCATATCAACTTTCCCATTCCTTTACACCAGCCAGGAATTCTCTCTGCGTTCCATCGATATTACTCTTCTGTTCATAGCTTTTACTCAAGTATTATAGACAATAAATAAATGTGTTGTCAAGGTCAATTTAGCAGCCTGATTCAATCTAATTTATCTATAGACGTTTTTCAAATCCACCAAGGATTTCTGAATCCTCACTAATAGTCACAAATGCCTGCGGATCAATATCATGAACAAGTTTCTTAAATGTTTTCATTTCATATTTATTGATTGCACAATAAAGAATATATTGATCATTTTCTGTATAAGCACCCTTACCCATCCAGTAAGTCACACCTCTACCAGTCTTTTCCATAATCACATTCTTCATATCTTTTTCTTTGGTGAAGATTAATGCTATCACATTGATATTCTGGTAGTGGATACGGTCACTAATGAAATACAATACAAATACAAAGATAATAGAATAAAGTGTAGTCTGTAAATCAAAGATAAATGCACAGCAAGTTAAAATAACAGCATTCACAATAGTTGATAACTTACCTACTGAGAATCCTGGTTTAGTCTTAGATAAGCATACACCGGCAATATCAATACCACCTGTACTACCACTACCTTTTAGGGCAAGTCCTACACCAACGCCACACATAATAGCCCCAAAGATACAGTTAGATAACATATCGGGCATTACTGGATGTGTTAAGTTAGGTAAGACAGATAATGTAATAGTCTGTACAACAATACTCATACCTGTTTTAAGACAAAATTCTCTGTTCAAGATTCTATATCCCATAATAAATAATGGAATATTAATCATGAAGTTGATGATCCCTACAATATTCATTGATTTAGGGATTGGTAGAAGTTTTCTTACAAAAACTTCGATAATCTGTGATGTACCAATTACGCCTCCAAAGTTCAAGCCATTAGGTGTTACGAACAACCAGATTCCTAAAGATAATAAGATACTTCCAGCGATAACTTCGCCGTACTTTTCTAGATTTTCCCTCATAGCGTCCCTCTTTCTTCTCATATCATAGAATATTTAAACAAATAAAAGAATGCCTTTCAAGCATTCTTTAGTAAATTCCATATTCTATAAACAGATTCGCAATAGACTCAATAATATAAAGAACAGGTACCTGTGTTGCTGAACTATAAAAGTCACTATTTTTGGTACTTGGCATATAGTACGTAAGAGCTAAATCAGACATCTTTGCAGCTGTTGAAGAGGCACTATTGGTAATCACAATAATCTTAATATCATATTTTTTTAAGTCTTTGATACGATCAATGATTTCTCTTGTTTCTCCTGAAACTGTGAAGAAAAGAGCACAGTCATTTTGATCATACATCCCCCTAAAACGGCTACTGAAGTCTCCACTATACATTGTACGTTTTCCCTTACGATTAAATAAAGAAGCCGCAAATTTCGCAATCGCATCACTTAAGCCAATGCCAGAACAGATCACCTCGTGACTGTTCACAATTATTTCAGCCGTTTGATGAATAAGATCATCAAACTCTTTATTGTCTACTCGATTAAAATAATCGAGAATATAATTTAAAGCACGTTTATTTTGTATAGGTTTATCTTCCTGATCCAGTTTCATTTCTGCTTTCCATTCTAAAAATCCTTTATAACCAAGTTTTTTAGCTACTCTTGTAATCATAGAAGAAGACACATGAAGATCTGTAGATAAATCAATAAGTTTCATATGGATCACTTCATGACGATGAGAAATGATGTAGTTGTAAATATCTAATTCTAAATCACTTAATTGATTCATTTGATCTACCGTAACCATAAAATACCTCCAAAAGGTATTTTATCACACTTTATGCAAATCTCTTTTTCATTTTCTTATTCTGTTTCTTATTTTTCTTTTCAATACTCAACAACATATTCTTGTAGTCTTCTGACTTAATGTCTACAACAAGTGTATGTGAGACAATATCATGTAATGATTTCTTAGACTTTAAGATAATCACAAGTATTGCAGATAATATAGTAATAACGAGTCCTACTTTATTCCAGATAGAGGCAATATTGTATCCAGTTAAGACATTGACTAACTGATGAAGCATATTACTGCATGTATAAATACTTCCTTCTACTAAGAAGATCATAATAACCTGTCTGATGATCAGTTGTTTCACATTCACTTCTTGATAGTTGTCATTCACAATCTTTAAACCAAGTAGTTTCTTTCCTAAAGTCTGTCCTTTCCAGATTATAGGTAATACGACATAGTACACAAATGCAACTGAGAGTGAAAGAACACCTGCAAGTACTTGATAATATCCCTTAAATATAGATAACTGCTGAGGAATATAGACAGCATCCTTATGAAGAGACATATATAACAAAATAAGAGGAAGTGATGATAAGACACTTCCTAAATACCAATCAATACCATAAGCGATTATACGTTTGATATAACCTGTTTTATTCACAGGTTCATTTCTTAATTTATTCCACATCTTATCATCCTCCTTTATTAATTTAAGTGCTGATATAAAGCACCGATTAAGTTCGCATCATTACGATATTCACAAACTACGATTTCTGGTGGCAATGTGCTTGCATAACATGAATTATAGATTTCATCAAAGTTCTTTTTGATAAGTTCTAATAGTAATGGCTGTGCACTAATACCTCCGCCAATGGCTACTTTTTCACAATCAAAGATCTGATTGATGTTGTAGATCTGTACTGCAGTTTCTAAACAGAACTGATTTAATCCTTTTAAGACAGCTTCATTTCCATTATTTGCCATTTCAAAGATTTCTTCACCTGTAAAATGTTCTTCTGTTTCTAATGCTTCCTGGATATGTAATAATAATCCATTGATTCCATTACTTGCATACCAAGATGTATCACCATCATATGGCTTATGATAATCAGTGATGATATTAGAAAATTCACCTGCACCAAATCTACATCCGCTTAATACCTTATGATCCTTAATTAAAGCGCCACCAATAGCTGTGCCAAGAATCACTACAGCACCGTCCTGAATATCCTGAAGACTACCAAAACCTAGTTCTGCATTAGCGGCACATTTTGCATCATTACCAATTGTGACTCTTACACCACAACGCTCAGATAGTAATTCTGCCATATTTATATCATGATTATAAGCTAAAGCACCACCAGTGTAACAATAACCCTTATTAGGATCAATTCTTCCTGGCATACTCATCGCAATACCAGATACATCAGAATATGTATTATATAGAGATTCAACGCTATTCACAAATGAATCAAGGCAATCTAAGGGAGTAGGTACCTTACCTCTTTCATATATATTCTTTTCTGCATCCATTACTGCATATTTAATAGCACTGCCACCAACATCTAGAACTAAGTATTTTTTCATAATTTTTCTCCGTTACTTTCTATTACTTTCTTATACCAATCAAAGGAATCCTTCTTGCTTCTTGCAAGTGTTCCATGACCTGCATTATCTTTATCTACATAAATGAAACCATAACGTTTCTTCATTTCACCCGTACCAAAGCTAACACAGTCAATACATCCCCAAACAGTATAACCTAATAAGTCTACACCATCAATATCTACTGCATTTTTCATTTCTTCGATATGCGCTTTAAGGTAATCAATACGGTACTGGTCATGTACTTTTCCATCTACCATCTGATCCACTGCACCGAAGCCATTTTCTACAATAAATAGAGGAAGGTTATAACGGTCATACATCCAGTTTAAGCTATATCTTAAACCTTTCGCATCAATTGGCCATCCCCATTCAGTCTTAGAAATATATGGGTTATCACATAAATCTGTTTCTTCATTATAGTCAAGGTTGACATCTCCATCACCCTTAACCGCAAATGACATATAATAACTAAATCCAATATAATCTACTGTACCCTGAGGAAGAACAGCTAAGTCTTCTTCAGTAATATCTAGATTGAAGTTCTTTCTTTCAAAGAAAGATTTCATATAACCTGGATAACGTCCTCTTGCATGAACATCCATATACCAGAAACGCTTATGGTTAGCACCTACTGCCTTCAACATATCATCTGGATTACATGAATAAGGATAAATAGGTGTCATCGCAATCATGCAGCCAATCATCATAGAAGGATCAATGGCATGTCCTTCTTTAATAGCCATCGCACTTGCAACAAGCTCATAATGCGCTGCCTGATAAACAGTACGTTCTTTGTCTTCACCTTCTTCAAATATAATACCTGAGTTAGTAAATACAGCTACGTCTGCTTCATAGTTCGCCTGGTTGTTGATTTCATTGAAAGTCATCCAGTATTTAACTTTATTGTGGTATCTTTCGAAACATACTTTTGCGAATCTTACAAAGAATGTAATCATCTTTCTGTTTCTCCATCCACCATATTTTTCTACTAAATGATAAGGCATTTCAAAGTGTGATAATGTGATGACTGGCTGAATACCATTCTTTAATAGTTCATCAAACATATCATCATAGAACTTTAAGCCTTCTTCATTTGGTGTTTCTTCATCTCCCATTGGGAAGATTCTTGCCCAGGAAATAGATGTTCTAAAACATTTAAATCCCATTTCTTTAAATAAAGCGATATCTTCCTTATAGTGGTGATAGAAATCAATCGCTGTATGATTTGGGTAGAACTGATCAGGTTCAATTGTTTTAGTGATCTTTCTACGAGTAGTGGCAGAACCAACTGTCATCATATCTGAGACATTTGGTCCTTTACCACCTTCATTAAATCCACCTTCTACCTGATGTGCAGCAACTGCTCCACCCCATAAGAAGTCTTTACGCATTGTTTTCTCCTGCTTCTTCTGCTTCTTTTTTGATAGCGGCTCTTGTGCTTGCTGCAACGAATGGTAAGTAGATAATTGTACTTACGACTAAGCAAAGAATACCGATAACTAATGCCATAATGCTGTTAGCACCTGATCCTAAGAATGGTGTTAAGAATCCTGGAGTTGTCCAAGCAACTGAATAAGCAACTGGTGGGATGATCTTAATGACACATACACAGAAATAACCAATGAGGTTACATACGATTGGCGCTAAGATGAATGGAATAACATACATTGGGTTCATAACGATTGGTAAACCGAACATGATTGGTTCATTGATGTTGAATAGTCCTGGAACTAATGACATCTTACAAATAGAATATTCACCTTTATTCTTTCTACCTACGAGGAACATAGCTGCAATTAAACCTAGAGTTGCACCTGATCCTCCACCATTACCAAATGCATCGTTGATTGAACCCCAGTTAACTGGGTAAGGTGCACCCCATGCAGAACCGTGAGCTGCAACATAAGCTAAGTTTGCGTTTCCCTGTTCTGTGAAGATAACTGAACGTAATGCACTTAAAGTGTTAGGACCATGGATACCTACAATCCATAACATCTGCTGTACTAATACGAATACGATGATTGTACCCATAGAGCTTCCAAGAGATGTTAATGGAGCCTGGATAGCGTTATAAACAACAACCTGAATACCTTCAGGAGTAATCATTGAGAATAAGTAGTTTAATACACCCATGATGGCAAGTACTAACATCATTGGGATTAATAAGTTAAATGACTGTGCTACTGCAGGAGGTACCCTTTCTGGCATCTTGATTCTTAACTTTTCATTTCTACCAAAACGAGTTAATAATTCTGTAGTTAATAGACCTACTAATAATGCAACGAATAATCCCTGTGCACCAAAGTAAGTAGTTGTTAAACCAGTTCCTGCATTCTTACCTGCAAATGCCTGAGCAGCAGGATAAAGAATAAAGAAAGATGAAAGAGATGTAATACCACATAATACTTTATCTCCACCCATTTCCTGAGCTAACTGATAAGCCACTAAGAATGCGATGATGATTGATAAGATATTAGTTGTACCATTGATAACAGAACTTAAAACAGCCTGATACTGAGCTAAGTTTGGAATTAAATCACCTAAGTGAAGTAATTTTGCGATGAATCCTGTAGGATCTAATAATACATAGTTAATAAGTAAAACCATTGACCCACCCATTGTGAGTGGGAATGATAAAGTGAACGCATCACGCACGGCTGCCACATGGCGCTGACCATTGATTTTTGCAGCTAATGGTACGAAGTAACGTTCCATAAAGCTTTGAATTGCTTCCATTTTGTTTCTCCTCTTCTTATTTTATTCGGCCGATGTTGAAAACGTTTTCGTTTTCCGCAATTGATTCTATCAGAGGATTACAAATAAAAAAAGGGCTTGAAGCCCTTCTTGAATAGTATGCATTATCTGCAAAATGTTTCACTATTGTAACGTATTGTGACACATATGCAATGTCATATTAGAAAGTATTTCAATAATGCTTAATGCAGGTACCTGAGTTGTATGGGAAGAAAGTTCATTTCTTACATCATTAATATAATAGCTGATATGATAATCACTCATTTTTGCGAGTGTATTATCGTCTGATGCAGTAATTGTGATTAAAGTACTGCCTGCTGCTTTATAAGCATTGGCTTTTCTAAAAAGTTCTACCGTATCACCTGAGATAGACAACATAACAACAACTATATTAGTACCATCCATTGATATCTTCTGGTATGGATCTGTTAAGGCAGCACTAAAGAAACCATTACTAGAAAAGCGTCTTGCTGCATATTCTGCAATCTTAGCTGAATCACCCATACCATCAAAAATAATCATATTCGCATCACCTAGTATATATGCGATTTCTTTGAATAAATCCTGATAATAAGGGGTATTGAACTTCTTTAAACAGTCGATAGTTTCATCTAGGTCATTGACCATATAAAGAGAGACTTCTTTTTCTTCTTTCTTATAAGCATATTTTAATTCAGGAAAACTGTCATATCCCATTTTTTTCACAAAACGCATAATAGAAGCTGTAGATGTAGGAATCTCATCTGCGAGTTCTCTTATACTCATATAAGGGAATTGAATGCTGTGCTTCAATATATAGTTATATATACGCATATCTGTTGTACTAAAGCTTTTAATCTTTTCTTCATTAAACATCTAACAATTACCTCTATATACATTCTTCAAATATTTCTTAGCTACTTCTACCATTTGGTCAATAAGTTCTATAGATGTAGGAGATTCATGATAATGATACTCAGGAAAATAACGTGTGATATGTAACACTATATTCGGATCAATAGACGCTAACCACTTTGCTTCTTCTTCCATATCTTCTAAATGATCATTGATACCAGGGACAATCAAAGAAGTGACTTCTAGATGACTTGTAGAAGCATGGTAAATACTCTTCTTTACTGTGTTTAAGTCACCTGATAACTTCTTATAAATATCTTCTTTAAATCCTTTTAAATCAATATTCCATGCATCTACTAAAGGAGATAACTCCTTTATATATTTCTCTTCTATCATTCCATTAGAGACAATAACAGTCTTTAAATCATGCTTCTTACATAATACAAATGTATCATAAATAAACTCATAGCTGATCAGTGGTTCATTATAAGTAAACGCAATACCGATATTCCCTTCTTTTTTGAGATCTAAGGCGACTTCAACAAGTTTTTCAGGTGTTGTATGCACCTGTGTAGAAGAACCTTTATCCTGCGATATTGTATAGTTCTGACAGAAAGGACATTTCATATTACAGCCATAAGAACCGACAGATAGAATCTTTGTATTTGGATAAAAATGATAGAGAGGCTTCTTTTCAATAGGATCTAAAGACAGTGATGTAATAGCACCATAGTCTTTAAGTACTATGCTTCCTTCTTTATTGATTCTTTGATGACAGAATCCTGTCTGTCCTTCTTTTAATACACATTGATGAGGACATAAATCACATCTAGCCATGTCTGATCACCTTAAATCTTTCTATCTTGATTTTCTCTCCTTCATGAATACCTGCCTTATGACAAGCTATCTGAATCTGATCAGTCACTGTATCTACACCCTCTAAATCAGGTAGGAGTAAACCTCTTTTAGAACCATGGGATACTATAATACCATAGATATGAGGATCTAATGTACTGATATCTTCTACGGCTTCTATTTTTCCTAATACATCGACTGAGATAACGAGATTATCTAGTTCTTCTTCTGTAATAGGATCAAAGCGTGGATCTTCACTACATGCACTGATCGCATTATGTACTATTTCTAAGGCAATATTATCCTGTACAGGCATAAAGGTACCAATACAACCTCTTAAACGCCCTTCTTCATGAATAGATACAAAGACACCTGCACGTCTTTTCATCTCTTCTGTGACTTCTGGAATGATTTCTACTTTCTCTTTCACATAATGCTCTATTGTGGTTCTAGCCAGTCTGACATAGTCATCTTCATGTTCTTTGATCTTCTTGACTTCTTCCTGCATCTTCTTTTTATATTGGTTTCCTATATCACGGGTTTGATCTTCACCACATATTTCAAAGCCACATATACCATAACCTACTCCAAATGGTCCTTCATAAGAATAAAAGTTTGGTTTAATCTTTTTTTGATCTAAAGCACCTGCCATGATTTGAAATGATCTAAGTCCACATTCAGATGCAGCTTCTATAAAGAGTGGATCAAAGGTTAAGAAACGCATAAAGTCACTATTCTTCCATGCTGTAATAATATCATGATCAAAGAGCGGTCCTTCTTCTTTATAACCATAAGGACCATCCTCTTTTAAACAATGAGACAAATCACCACTCGCAATTAATAAAACATTCTTATCTCCCACTGCTTCTTTAATACATTGTCCAAAGCGATAATGAGTAAGAGGAGATAAACCAGATATTCCAATTCTTACAACTTTATAGTCCTTTAGATACTTATTTAAGAAGTAAAGAGGAATCATTGTGCCATGATCTAAATCATCATCTTTTCCTAATGTTCCTGCAAAAATATGATGCTTCTTGGCAGATTGAGTGATCTTCTTTACAAGTTCTGTATCATAATCCACTTCTATTCTTACATTTCCTGCATGAAACTGACTAAAGTCTCCTGATGCATGAATACCAGGAGATATATGAATATAATCACTATAGGCGATTGCATGAGGACTGATCACAATCACTGTTTCTATTGGAAGAGTAGATACATATTTCATAATGGATTCATAAGACTGTATTGTGTTACTAATAGTTTTCTCTTCTCCTTGACCTATTTCAGGAATAATTAATGGAGGATGAGGGACACACATAGAATAAAGTATAGACATAAAATCATCTCCTTTACCCTATTATAAAACAAAAAGAAGATGATTACTCACCTTCTAGTTCTTTCTCAAAGTCTTTTAGAATTGTTTCTAATTCTTCTAATGTATTCATCTGTGTTAAATGATTCTTGATTTTTGCTGAACCTCTTAACCCTTTGACATACCAAGGTGCCTGTCCACGCATTTGTCTAATCGCATTCTTTTCACCTTCCGTTTTTACTAAACGATGAGCATGATCAATACATAACTGAATACGTGCATGATAGTCTGGCTCTTCTTCTAGAATACCTTCTTCTAGATATTTCACCATTCTACGAATCACAAATGGATTACCTAAAGCACCTCTACCAACCATGACAGCATCACAGCCTGTTTCTTCCATCATTCTTTTCGCATCTTCAGGTGTTCTGACATCACCATTCCCAATAACTGGAATACTAACTGCTTCTTTTACTTTTTTAATCCATGACCAATCTGCATGGCCTTCATACATCTGTGAACGTGTACGACCATGAATAGCCACTGCACTTGCACCTGCTTTTTCCATTAATTGTGCCATTTCTACACAGTTAATATGTTTCATGTCATAACCAATACGCATCTTAACAGTCACTGGTACATTCACTGCTTCTACGACAGCCTTCACAATATCATATGCAAGTTCTGGATACTGCATTAAATAACTACCTGCATGAGCCTTTAATACCTTATTTACAGGACATCCCATATTAATATCAATAATATCACAATCAGAATGTTCCTCTACAAACTTGGCAGCTTTGACCATAGTCTCTACTTCACCACCAAAAATCTGCATACTCATAGGGTGTTCATCTTCACCTACTGCAAGCATATCAATTGTCTTTTGATTTCCATAACATAACGCTTTATCACTGACCATTTCAGATACTACAAGCCCTGCACCAAACTCTTTTACAAGTCTACGGTAAGCGACATTTGTGATACCTGCCATAGGAGCCATGATAATAGGATGTTTTATTTCTATATTTCCAATTTTCAACATTTTTTAATCACCATCACAAAATATACCATATTCCTGACACAATACAAAGATAAATTATGTTTATACTATGAGTTGTGAAAGGAAGTTCCCGATCCTTTCAATAATATATATATCGTTTTCATTTCCCTTCGAAAAGAAGCAGGTCTTCCCTTCCTGCTTCTTTTTATTTTTTATCATAATCTAATTGTACAAACTATTCATACATTCTAAGATGAATATAAGGGAGGAATGAAGATGAAAAGAAAATACACTTTCTCTATAATCATGTTTATATTATTTGAGATGATTGCGATTACTTTATGGCTCACTAAAGATAATTTATTTTACATGTTGAACTTTAGCTATATAGGCACTTGTCTTGCCCTAGGTACCACATTATTTACTGCAGGAAAGAGCTATGCAAGACATTTTGTACAATTGGCAGTAGGCAGTTATATGTTGTTGTATTTAGGTATTATTTCTCAAGAAAATATGCAGATTGAAGGCTTCTGGTACTATTTGTTTTTGGGTACTTTTGAAGCAGCTACTATTCACTATGCGATTGCAAAATCTTTGGACCTCTTATATTTGGTCGAGGATGGTGTGGTTATGCCTGCTGGACAGCTATGATCCTTGACTTCTTACCTTATAAAAGACCACAGAAACCAAGAGTAAAGAAACTTGGAATATTACGTTATGTAATGTTTGTATGTTCTCTTGCATTGGTATCAGGATTATTCTTAATGAAAGTCGCTCATCTAGAAAAAATCATGTTCTATCTATTTCTTCTAGGCAACGCCTTTTACTATATTGTGGGTATTGCGCTTGCCTATATATTTAAAGATAATCGTGCATTCTGCAAGTATTTGTGTCCTATTACAGTATTTCTTAAGCCTATGAGTTATTATTCACTCCTACGTGTACATTGTGATGAAAGTCAATGTGTGCACTGTAATAAGTGTTTAAAGGTATGCCCAATGAATGTAGAAGTGAATAAAGAGTCACGTAAACGTAAAAACGGCACTGACTGTATTCTTTGTTATGAATGTACAAAAGAATGTCCAGTCAAAGCACTTCATTAATGCAGCACATATTTCTCCATAATATATAGATATTTATTATAAATTTATCTTCTATACTAGTTATTGAAAGGAGGAACTGTCATACAATTCTCAAAAGATCAATTATTCAATTCTATTCCCTTCCATAATATATGTTAACTGATCTTTGTATAATACCAGACAGTGTGAAAAAAGCGCCATTTTTGATATGATGACCTCCCAGTAGACAGTGTAAATAATTAAAAGCACTGTTTGCTGAGGAGGTTTTTCTTATGGGAAGAAAAAGCAAGTTTTCTAAACAACAAAAAATTGAAATATGTAGAAGGTACTTAGATGGCAGTGAATCAGTTATTAGTCTAGCAAAAGAAATAAATGCTGGTAAAAACACAGTGAAAAAGTGGATTAGAATCTTTAAAGCGTATGGTGATTCTGCATTTGATGAAAAACCTGCAAATGAATCATATACAAAAGAGTTTAAAAGGAAGGTTGTAGAAGAATATCTTGCTGGTGAAAGTTCACTGATAGATATTGCGCTAAAATATAATATTCCTTCAGATAGTACAGTACTTGCATGGGTAAAGTTATATAATGATCATATAGAATTAAAGGATTATATTCCTGGAGGTAAGGAAATCTATATGGCAAAGTGCAGAAAAGTTACAAAAGAAGAAAGAATAGAGATAGTAAAGTACTGCATGGAACACGATCTTGATTATTCAGGAACGTGCAAAGTGTTTGATGTAACATATTCAAATGTATTTAATTGGGTCAGAAAGTACAAAGAAAAAGGTGAAGACGGATTATCAGACAGACGTGGACGCCGAAAAAAGGATGAAGAGCTAGATGAGCTCGGCCTTCTAAAGAAACAGCTGAGAGAAAAGGAACGTGAGCTGGAGAGGGCTCATCTGGAGATAAGACTGTTAAAAAAAGTGGAGGAGATAGAGAGGAGAGGATATGCAGAACAAGCAAATTCGAGAATGAATATCAGTCAATCAAGGAAATTAAGGAAGAAGACAAAGAGGTAAGCCTATCAGCTATGCTTGAGATATTAGGTGTAAAGAGGGCGAATTATTATAAATGGCTTAGACGCAATAAGAGCGAAAGAGATCTTGAAAATGAGGAACTGGCAGACTTTATAAGAAAGTATGATGAGAAATTCAATCATACGCTTGGCTACAGAATGATGACAGATAGAATAAACAGAGATGAAAACAAGAACTATAATGACAAGCAGGTCTACAAGGCGATGAAAATACTTGGCATCAAGTCAATCATAAGACCAAAAAGAAGAAGCTGTACAGTCAGAAAAAGCAACAATACAGCCAAGAATAATCTTAAAAGAGACTTTAATGCATCAAGACCTAATGAAAAATGGGTAACAGATGTCACTGAGTTCAAATATGGAAAGAATAATGAAAATAAGCTATATCTAAGCCTGATACTAGATCTTTATGACAGATATCCAGTAGGATATGCAATTAGTGACCATAATGATAATAAACTTGTCTTCAATACATTCAGATCAGCTGTAGAAGCTAATCCAGGAGCACATCCGCTATTTCATAGTGATGGTGGCTACCAGTATACGAGTCCATTCTTTGTACGTATGCTTAAGGATAATGGCATGGAACAGAGCATGTCCAGAGTTCACTGCTGCATTGATAATGGACCAATGGAAGGATTCTGGGGAATACTTAAATGTGAGATATATCATTATGGCAAGAAATATGAAACAAGAGAGGAATTAGAAGAGGCAATAAGAGAATGGATAAGATATTACAGTCATGAAAGATATCAAAGAAGATTTGGTGTGAGAACACCTTATGAAGTAAGAAGTGAAGCATTGTGCAATGAGAATCCAGTTCAGTATCCAATACCTGAGAACAAGGCGATACAGAAATATAAGGCGGCACATTATGCATAAAAATATGCCTGCCACGTAGTGGCAGGCATAGGTACATGTTTTTAATTATTTCACCTGTCTACTTGACAGGGGCGGTTCATTTACTGGCGCTTTTTAAGTATTTCCTTTAATTCATCTTCACTGAACTGATAATGTGCATTACAGAACTGACATGTAATCTCACAGCCATGATCTTCATTAATCATATCTTCTAGATCTTTTGTATGAAGAGTAGATAAAGCTTCTTCCATCTTTTCTTTACTACAATCGCATTCAAATGATAAATCCTGTGTATCTAGGATTTCAACATCTTCAAAGATCATCTTTAAGATTTCTTCTGGAGTATGTCCTTCATCTAATAACTGTGATACTGGTGGTGTATTCTTGATCTTATCTTCAATATACGCAATATCTTCTTCAGTTGCTTCTGGTAATAACTGAATAATATAACCACCTGCACTTCTTACAGTATTGTCTTCTTCTACAAGAACACCTACGGCAACAACTGATGGTACCTGTTCTGATAACATGAAGTAATAAGAGAAATCGTCACCAATTTCACCAGTCTGTAATGGAGAACTAGATGTAATAGGTTCCTTTAATCCCATATCACGAGTGACCTGGATAGTACCCTGATTACCCACACATAAGCCTACTGCAAGCTTACCTGTATCATTGTATGTATAGTGAACTTCTGAATTAGATACAAATCCTTTGATCTTACCATCAGAATTTGTTGTACAAAGCATTGTACCGATTGGTCCACCACCGTTGATGACTACTGTCATCTTTTCTTTATTCTTATTCATAGCACCCATCATTAAAGTGACTGCCATCATACGTCCAAGTGCAGCACTTGCACAAGGCCATAAGTTATGATTCTGCTGTGCAACATTTGTAAGGTTAGTTGTTGTACAGGCAAAAACACGACAGTTCTTTGAATTAACGAGTCCACGTACTAAATAATCTTTCATTTATCTCATCTCCCTATCGCAAAATAGCTTACTAGAGGCAAAATCATACTAATAACAATAATACCTACTAATAGTCTTACCATAAATCTACGTTGCATTTTATTACCTCCTAAATGAAAATAAGCGCAAAGCGCTTATTTCATTTCATCTAGTAAATCATCTTCTGGATCAGCCTTAGGTGGTTCAGGAGTGTTATTGTTGTCATCGTTAGATTCAACATGTTCTTCTGTTCCATCATATGTTTCTGGCATTTTACCAGTGTTATATAAAGACTGAATCTGTTCATGATTCAATGTTTCATGTTCAAGCAATGCATTCGCAATAATATCCATTTTATCTTTATTATTGTTGATGATTTCAGTTGCCTGAGAATGTGCTGTCTCGATGATCTTACGTACCTGCTGGTCAATTTCAAATGCGATCTGACCAGAATGTGTATTACTTAACTGTGAATAGTCACGACCTAAGAATACGGCATTATCACCACTATCATACTTAATTGGGCCAAGTTCACTCATACCAAGTTCTGTAACCATCATACGAGCAATACGTGTAGCCTGTTCAATATCGTTATGAGCACCTGATGATACATCACCAAAGAAGATTTCTTCAGCTGTACGACCGCCCATATAACCTGTAATAGTTGCAAGTAACTGTTTCTTAGTTGAGAAGTAAGTTTCTTCTCTAGGAGTCATCAAGTTGTATCCACCTGCATCACCACGTGGTACAATTGTAACCTTCTGTACCTGGTTGGCATCTTCTAATGTCAAACCAATAATCGCATGTCCAGTTTCATGATAAGCAACAAGCTTTCTTTCATGTTCAGTATATTTTCTAGACTTCTTAGCTGGACCACCAATAACTCTATCAATTGCTTCATCGACATCACTTAATGTGATCATCTGATGACCGCTTCTTACTGCAAGTAATGCCGCTTCATTTAATACGTTCGCAAGTTCTGCACCTGAGAATCCAGGAGTACGCTGAGCAATGTTATCAAAATCAACATCTGGCGCAAAATGCTTATTTCTTGCATGAACCTTCAAGATCTGAGATCTTGCACGCTTATCAGGGTTAGATACTCTGATCTGTCTATCAAAACGTCCTGGACGTAATAATGCAGGGTCAAGTACGTCTGCACGGTTAGTGGCTGCAAGGATAATAACACCTTCGTTGCCTTCAAAACCATCCATTTCAACAAGTAACTGGTTTAATGTCTGTTCACGTTCATCGTGTCCACCACCAACACCAGTACCTCTCTGACGACCTACGGCATCAATTTCATCAATAAAGATGATACAAGGGGCATTTTCTTTAGCCTTCTTAAACATATCTCTTACACGGCCAGCACCAACACCAACGAACATTTCTACGAATTCTGAACCAGAAATAGAATAGAATGGAACGTTTGCTTCACCTGCAACAGCACGTGCTAATAATGTTTTACCTGTACCTGGAGGACCTACTAATAGAACACCTCTAGGAATTTTAGCACCCATTTCAGTAAACTTCTTAGGGTTCTTTAAGAATGCAACAAGTTCTGTTAATTCTTCTTTTTCTTCATCAGCACCTGCAACATCTGTAAAACGAGTCTTAGAATTTCTTTCTAGCTTAGCGCGAGAATTTCCAAATTCAAAGGCTTTATTGTTGCCTCCTGCAGCACCATTAACGTTCTTGAATACCCAGAACATACCACCAAACAATATTACATATGGAAGGATGGAACCTAGTATATTCCAGATCATGTTATCACTTTCTGAATCAGTGACCTTAATCTTGACATTCTTGTCTTCAAGAATCTGTGTTAATGAATCTAATTCTTTGTCTGTCTTAGGAACGATAGTTGAAAAGTTCACTTTATCGCCCTTAGAGTTCTTCTTGTAGCTACCTTCGACCTTGGTTACAAAACTATTAGGTGTAATAGTCACGTTAGTTATCTTTTTATCTTTTACTACTGTCATGAATTGTGAATAAGTCAATTCCTTACTACCGCCATTATTCATTAAGAATGGGAATAATGAACTTAACAGCAATAATACGACGATCCAAGGAAGAATAGCTTTTAATAATGTTTTGTTATTCTTCTTCATCATAAACTCCTTACTGGTAACATTCTTCTTTTAAGATACCAATATATGGTAAGTTTCTAAATCTCTGATCAAAATCAAGACCATAACCAACCACGAATAATTCTGGTACAGGGAAACCAACATACTTAGCCTGTACAGGATACTTTCTTGCTTCCTGTTTATCAAGCATAGTAACGATTTCGCAAGATGCTGTACCACGATCTTTCAACATATGTGTAACAGTATCTAATGTTTTACCTGTATCAAGGATGTCTTCCACGATAAGTACATCCATACCTTTGACGTCAATATCAACATCTTTCTTAATATGAATAGTTCCAGATTCAGTTCCTTTATAACTGCTGACTGACATATAATCAAAATATACATCGCCCTCAATATATTTAGAAAGTTCTGCTAGGAATGGAATAGACCCCTTTAAAAGACCAATAAGAAGAAGTTTCTTACCTTCATAATCTTTTGAGATCTGTGCGCCTAATTCTTTACAGCGTTCAGAAATCTGTTCCTGTGTAAATAATATTTCTTTCAAGTCCTTATGCATTGAACCGTACCTCCTAGTATAGTCGTTGTTATTTTATCACAAACAAATCTGGATTGATAGACAAATACTTCTTGTTTTTCGCAATTCCAGGGACCAAAAGAATATTTCCCTTACAGTCTAATACAATTGGCCAATAATGTCGTAATGGTGAGGGTATTTTTGCATTAATAAAGAGTCTAGAGACCTTTTTAGTGCCCCCTGCTGTTTCCATACGATCTCCTGGTCTTATGTTTCGAATGGTCAATGGAAAGTCTTCATCTTTGACAGGGATACCATCATTCATTTCTCCTTGTGTTCGAATCTTGAAATAAGGACAGTCGAAGTTCTGTCTATGATCTATTCTATACGTATAATCTAATTGTTTTATAGATTTACGAATGTATACATTATTATATTCTTTTATGAACTCCTCATTAACACCAATAGGCATTTGAATATTAGGTTTAGAGGATTGAATCTGATGGATGATTTCATCAATGAGATGATGAGAAATCTTAGATACTTCTATATGTTTCTTTAATAAAGCATAGAGTACATCCGAAAGAAGGTCTTCTGGTACTAATGTATAATCGAGTGGTTCAGTGAGATATTTACTTACTTCTTCTTTCTTTAATACCTGCTTTTGATTGTATTCTTCTGCTTTTTTTAAGAGTTCTTCTTTTTGTGAATTGGTATACTGATTCAAGATCGTATTACGAATGCGGTCTCTAGTAAACTCTGTCTGGAAATTCGTATAATCATCATGAAACAAAATATGATGATCATCACAATAATCACGTAAATCTTGTTTAGTCACATGAAGTAATGGTCTAATAATAGTCATACCTAAGCGGCAAGAGACTTCCTGGATACCTAAATAATCAGGATGAGAGTCACGTTCCAAGTGCATATAAATAGTTTCAATCACATCATCCTTCTGATGTCCTAGGCATAATGCATCACATTGTTCCGTTTTATATACTTCTTGATAAAAAGCGTAACGCATATCTCTTGCGACAGTCTGGAAGTTTCCTTTCACATAATCATCTGGTGTAAATTCCTTATAGTAAAAAGGAATATTATGTGCTTTACAGTAATCATGAACAACCTTGTAATCTTCTTCTGTATCATTTCGAAGATTGTAATTCACATGAGCCACACAGATTGAATATTCATGCATCATATCAAGAAGTGCCATAGAATCAGGACCACCTGATACACCTAGGAGATATTTCTTTTTTTTGTCTAATAATGATGTATTCAGCATGTTTTCTCCTTTATCAAAAAAGTACCGTAATGGTACTTTTTAATTAATATATGATCTAGACATTTTAGAATGATTGAGCTTATATAAGACATAGATTGTCTGAATAAGACTCAATACTTCGGTGACTAATAATACAATACCTTCAGCCATAGTTAATCCAATCGCCATATCGATAGGATGTACAATAATAAATACGCCTAATACAACACTTAATACAGCACATAAGAAGATCCAGAACCAGTTGAATTCAATGATCTGCTGCAACTGGAATGAAAGCTGTAAGTTTAATAAACCTTTAATGACAACCCATAATCCAATGATCATTGTGAGTGCACCAATGAATGCATCCGCATTGAATGCAACAAAAACACCTGCCAGTAATGCGAGAATACCTTCTAACAAATCATTAGAAAAGATACGCATTTCATGAGTTAATGCAAAGTAAGTCACAAAATGAATCAAACCATCCACAAATAATGCGCCTGAAATAACATAAACAACAATATTCAACATTGTCTTCGGGAAAACAATCAATAATACTGAAGCAACAATCATAATCACTGATGTGATGATAGATGCTTTACTATACTTCTTAATATATTCTTTAATCATAGTTCCACCTCGTATCTGTTATTGTAGCACAAAATATATATTTTGTAAGTTACTGAGGTCAAAAACATAACCTTCATCCCCATAGAAGAAAGATTCATCAAACTTCTTAAAACCTATCTTCTTTAATAGGTGTCTTGATTTTTCATTCTGTTTATAAATATAAGCAATACATTTAAAGAAACCATGTTCTTCATACATATAGCTTAAGAGTCCAAGTACGGCTTCAGTTCCAAAACCATTATTCCAGAAAACATCGTCTAGCGTATAACCAATAGAGAATGTATGAGGTGCCATGATCTCTATATGTAAATCACCAATAAGATGCTGGCTTCCTTTGATTGTAATACCAAACTGCATAGACCCCTTTTTATGATCTATCACTGTCTCTTTACACTTCTTGATGAGTTTCACTGCATCTCTTCTTGTATATCTATTCCAAGACTGATACTTAGAAACAGTCTTCTTACTGCGATATTCTACAAGACGATCAATATCACCTTCATCAAGTGTTCTAATTGTGAGACGGTCTGTTTCAAATATTTTCATAGTTATGATAGATGAACAACATTCTATCCTTTCCATTCATATCCTTGATGACTTCAAATGTATCATTCGGGAAATAGAGAGGAACAAGCTGTTTCATTCTTTCTCCTTGATTATATCCAATTTCAAATGCAAGAATCGCCTTCTCCTTTAATACAGAAGGAGCTTCTTTAAATATCTTTTCATAACATGCATAGCCATGATCATCCGCAAACAAAGCCAGATGTGGTTCATGATCTATCACTCTTGGATCCAATACTTCATCATAATCAATATAAGGAGGATTAGAGACAAGAATATCTACACGAATATTTTGATCAATAAGAGGTTGTAATAAGTCTCCTTCTAAGAATGTGACAGAAGCTTCATGCTTCTTCGCATTCTTAGATGCTGTATCTATTGCCTCTTTAGAGATATCTACTGCATATAGATCCGCCTTTGACTCACAGGCTAATGTAACTGCAATAGCGCCTGAACCCGTACCTATATCTGCTACAACCATTCCTGGTTTTATATAAGATAGAACCTTTTCTACAAGTTCTTCTGTTTCATAGCGAGGTATGAGAACACTTGGATTGACATCAAACTCTCTACCATAGAAATATTCTTTTCCAATAATATACTGATAAGGTTCACCCTTAAGGTATCTATTTAAATAGTCCTTATATTGCATAAGAAGAGCCTCTTCAACAGGCTCTTCCCTTTTCAACAATAGTTGATAATAAGCATCTCCTGTGAGATCTTCATAGAGTCTTTCAGGGATATTTGTATGTGGATCATCAATTAAATCATGTGCATGTTTAAGTAATTCACCTAATAGCACTTATTCTTCTTCTCCTAGAAGTTTTAGTCTCTGGTCTTCATTAATTAATGCATCGATAATTGGTTCTAGTTTACCTTCCATAATACGATCTAACTGCTGAATAGTTAAACCAATACGATGGTCAGTAACACGGTTCTGAGGATAGTTGTATGTTCTGATCTTTTCAGCACGATCACCTGAACCAATCTTATTACGACGTTCGTTTCCTAGTTTTTCTTCTTCTTCTCTTAATTTAGCTTCATAAACTCTTGTACGTAATGACTGCATAGCCTTCGCACGGTTATCATGCTGTGAACGACCATCCTGGCTTGTTGCTACAATTCCTGTTGGAATATGTGTAATACGTACGGCAGAGTCAGTCTTATTGATATGCTGTCCTCCAGCACCAGATGAACGGTAAGTATCAATTCTTAAATCCTTTGGATCAATATCGATATCTACTTCTTCTGCTTCTGGCATAACTAATACTGTGGCAGTTGATGTATGAACACGTCCCTGTGTTTCAGTCTTAGGCACACGCTGTACACGATGTGAACCAGATTCAAACTTCATCTTAGAATATACACCATTCCCCTTGATAATAAATGATATAAGTGAATATCCTCCTGCTTCAGAAGGCTGAGCATCTTCAATTTCAATCTTCCATCCCTGTGATTCAGCATACTTAGAATACATTCTAAATAAGTCACCTGCGAAGATATTACCTTCATCTCCTCCGGCTGCACCACGGATTTCCATTACTACGTTCTTTTCATCATTTGGATCCTTAGGAATTAATTCAATCTGGATATCATGTTCCATGATTGGCTGTTTCTTTTCTAATTCTTCTAATTCCATCTTAGCCATTTCTTTGATTTCAGGATCATTTTCATTTAATAATTCTTTGGCTTCTTCGATACCATCTAATAAAGCCTTGTATTCTTTATATAGGTTATAAGCCTTTTCTAAAGAAGCCTGTTCTTTAGAAGCTTGTGTCATCTTCTGAATATCATTCGCAATAGATGGATCCATAAGGATCTGTGTTAATTCTTCATATCTTTTTTCTACTGTCTGTAGTCTTTCTAATAGTGTATTCATCTTCTATCCTTTCTTTTAATAATGTTGATTTCATCATATAAATTGGTTAATTCTTCCAAATCGTACCCATTATAATATATTCAATTATTTTTCGCAATTAATTGAACACGGTTTCTATTTCTTATATACTTGAATATATATGTTGGAGGTTAGGAATTATGATAAAGGCAGTTATATTTGATATGGATGGTTTGATGATTGACTCTGAAAGAGTGACTTTTGAATGTTACCAAGAAATCATAAAACCAATGAATTTGACAATGGATGAAACATTCTATAAAACTTTATTAGGGAAACCTATCAAAGGAATCTATGAAAGATTTTACGATACTTATGGTAAGGACTTTCCTATTGATGATGTCATTAAAGATGTACATGCTTTAATGGCAAAACGTTTTGAAACAGAAGGAGTTCCTATTAAGAAAGGTTTATTAGTGCTTCTTAATTATTTAAAAGAAAATGGTTATAAGACTATTGTCGCTACTTCTTCTAATCGTGATCGTGTTGATACTATTCTAGCACAGGCTCATATTACACAATATTTTGATGATTCTATCTGTGGTGATGAAGTAACTCATGGTAAACCACATCCAGAAGTATTCTTAAAGTCATGTGAAAAGCTTGGTGTAAAGACTGATGAAGCGATTGTATTAGAAGATAGTGAAGCAGGTATTCAGGCCGCTTCTTCAGCTGGTATTAAAGTGATCTGTATTCCTGATATGAAATATCCTACAGAAGAATATGCAAGCAAAACATATAAAATATTAGATTCTCTTGATGAAGTAATTGATGAATTAAACTAACAAAAAGAGTCGGTATGGTGACCGACTCTTTTTAATGGGATTCAGGGGAAATTTTTTATGGTTTTTCTTCTCTACAACTGTATAATACAGTGAGTATATGAAATCTATGTGAACTTTTAGGAGGTTTTATTAAATGTATAATCAATATCGTGAAGGATGGATAGAAGTCATCTGTGGATGTATGTTTGCAGGAAAAACAGAAGAATTGATTCGTCGTATTAATGTACTCTCTTATGCGAGAAAAAATATTCTTGTGTTTAAGCCAAAGATTGATGATCGTTATTCTACAACTGAAATTGCCTCACATGCAGGAAGTAAAGTACCTTGTATTGTCATCAGTGAAGCAAAGGAAATACTTGATCATGTGAATTATGATACTGATGTTGTAGCTATTGATGAAGTACAGTTCTTTGATGAAGATGTGGTAGATATCTGTGAATATCTTGCAGATAGTGGATTACGTGTGATGGTTGCTGGTTTAGATAAAGATTTCCGTGGTGAACCATTTGGTGTCTTACCTGATTTATTAACACGTGCTGAGTTTGTGACTAAGTTAACTGCAGTTTGTGCAAAATGTGGTGCACCTGCCACAAGAACACAGCGTATTATTAATGGTAAACCTGCTTCTTTTAATGATCCTATTGTCTTAGTAGGTGCAAAGGAAGCCTATGAACCACGTTGTCGTCATTGTCATGAAATAGTAGAAAAGCCTATTAAATTTGAGAATCAGAAAAAAATACAATTCAGACCAAGAAAATAAGAGGCTGTAACGGGTAAATAACTCATTATAGTTTCATAAACAGTAAAAGGCGGACCGAAGTCCGCCTTTTATGGTACATTAATTCTACCATGAAAACATACCAACAAGATTATACGGCATATCAGACATATGCGCTACTAGATTTTAATATTTCTTTTGAAAAAGATATACCTGCTGATGATGTTTCAAGAACTGTGATTGAAGTTACGGAAAGGACAGATATAAACAAGTTTTTTGACTTCACTCATAGAAATTCTCACGAGTATGATGGTCTCATGATGCTCAGATTGTTTATCTGCTGATAAAATTTTTTTAGGAAATGGGCAGGTTCTTTTTAAGTGCGTCTGGAATATGAAAAGGTTATTCACCATGCAGTAGTGAATAACCTTTTTGGCTTTGGATATACGAAAAAGAGCTGTAACGCTCAAGGTAGTAGTAAATACTATCTATTCGTTACAGCCTCTTTTAAATTCTTAGTCCTTCACCACTATTCTGGTTTTCTGGACCTGTATAGTAATCTGAGAAACGAGAGTATTGTTTTTCAAATACAAGGCTGATATCAGCTGTTGCACCATTTCTGTGCTTGGCCACAACGATTTCTGTTAAGCCGTTTGTTTCTGCTTCTTTTTCTTTATTCTGATAGTCTTCACGATGAAGAAAGGCTACAATATCGGCATCCTGTTCGATGGCTCCAGATTCTCTTAAGTCGGACAACATCGGTTTTCCTTTACGCTGTTCAACCTGACGAGAAAGCTGTGATAAGGCAATAACAGGACACTTCAATTCTCTAGCTAATGCCTTTAACTGTCTAGAGATATCTGATACTTCCTGCTGTCTTGATTCTCTTGATGAAGATGGACCAGAGATCAGCTGAAGGTAATCGATAATAACCATCTTTAAACCCTGTTCTCTTTGCAGTCTTCTACATTTAGCAGCAATTTCACCAATCTTAATTGCTGGTGTATCATCAATATATAAATTACAACGTGTGACACGATCTGCTGCTGCATAATATTTATTCGCATTCTCTTTCAAAATCGCACCTGTTTTTAATTTATCGTTATCAATAGATCCTGCACAACATATTAATCTGGTTACAAGCTGTTCAGCAGGCATTTCTAGTGAGAATATTGCGACAGCCTCTTCACTATTAAGTGATGAATTAAAACCAATATTCAAGGCAAAGGCTGTTTTACCTACAGAAGGTCTAGCCGCAAGAATAACTAAATCACCTGGTTGGAAGCCCGATGTTAATTTATCTAATTCTTTATAGCCTGTTTTTACACCAGAGACAACTCCACCATTTTTCTGAAGGAGATTCATTCTGGCTGTGACATTCTGTACAACACTTTCAATTGTCTTGAATTCCCCGGCATTTCTATCTCTTGTGACTTCTAAGACATCTTTTTCTACTGTATCAATAAAATCATTGATATCAGTAATTTCACCATAAGCATCCTGTACGATAGTTGTGGCTTCTTTAATGAGTCTTCTGAGTAATGACTTCTCATTTAAGATCTGAAGATAATGTGTTGTATGGGCTACTGTAGGTACAGAATTCGCAAGTACCAATAAGTAATCTACACCGCCTACTTTTTCTAATATCTTCTGGTTGATTAAATAATCAGTCACTGTTGTTGCATCAATCGGTTTATTACTGTCATGAAGGAACTTCATGCCTGTAAAGATCAGTCGATGCGCATCAAGATAGAAATCCTGAGGTGTTGCCATGTTGATGACATCATTACATGCGTTCTTATCAATCAACATCGCCCCTAACAATGCACGTTCTGCCTCTAAGTCATGAGGGAGTTCTCTTGTATCCATAAGTATTCACCTTATTTTTCAGATAGATGAACATTGATAGTCGCAATAACACCTTTATAAAGTTCAATCTTAAACTTAGTAGTTCCTAAAGCACCTACTGGATAAGCATTAATGAACTTTCTCTTATCAATCTTAATACCATATTCTTCTAATAATTTCTTTGCGATATGTTTTGTAGAAACATGATCAAAGCTCTTACCATCCTTACCAGTCTTAACCTTGAATTCAACTACGATAGCTTCAAGCTTCTTTGCAAGTTCCTGAGCTTCTTCTTTTCTCTTTAAGTCTTCCTGTTTCTTTTCTTCTTCCTGCTGGGCAACAATCTTTTTACCTGTTTCTGTTGCCATTAAAGCTTTCCCATTCTTGATTAAGAAGTTCTGTCCATAACCGTCAGATACATTAACGATTTCACCCTTCTTACCAACTTTTTTCACATCTTCTAATAAAATAACTTTCATATCTTATACACCCCTATCTTCCAAATATGCATCTATTGCATGTTCTAATCTCTCTTTTGCTTCTTCGATTGTCACATTTTCAATCTGACAGGCGGCCATAGAGAAGTGTCCGCCTCCATGTAAAGCATCATTTTCCATAATCATCTGGACATTGACCTTCTTAGAACTACGTGCGCTGATTGCAACTGTGTTCTTAGATATATATCCTATCGCAAATGCAGCATAAATGCCAGAAACATATACCAATTGATTGGCTGCTTTTGCAAGAGTAGAACGGCTAAGTTCCTCATCTTTGCCTGTCGCAATAAGGAATTTATCCTTATAACGATAAGCTGATTCTGTGATATCAAATATTTCTTTCATACATTCAAATGAATCTTCTAATAATTCATAAGCAAGTGATAAGTCAGCCTGCGCTTCTTTGAGTTTAGCCGCTGACTGGAATGTTCTTGTACCCACATGCTGTCTAAAATAGTTTGTATCAACAAGCATCCCTGTATACATGATTGTCGCATCAAGAGATGAAATTTCAATTTCATGCTGCTGATAATCAAATAGTTCTACAAGTAATTCTACTGTAGAGGATGCAGATGGCTCTAAGTATGTTAGAACCGGTGAAGAAATGAATTCTTCACTACGACGATGGTGGTCAATAATGACCTTGTTCTTTACTTTATCAAGCACTGAACGACTGATAGCAAGTGAATCCTTATGGTTATCCACACTGATTAATAAAGTATTCTTATTGGCTTTTTCAAGTGCTTCTGAAATAGTCAACATGAGTCCCTTATAATCAGGATTACTTCTCAACATTTCTACGACACCTTTTGTTTTTTCTTCAAGAGATTCATAATCAATGACTATATTAGCTTTCTTCCCTAAATTCTCTACAATACGTGCTGCCGCAAGAGACGCTCCAAATGAATCTAAATCTGAATTCTTATGTCCCATAATGAGAACATTGCGTGAACGTGTAATAAGTCCCGCAAGAGACTGTGCCATAATACGTGAACGTACTTTAGAGGATGTTTCAAATGCATCGGTCTTACCACCAAAGTAACGCACATGATCTTTACCACTCTTAATCGCAATCTGGTCACCACCGCGTGAATAAGCAAGGCTTAATGCGGAAGAAGCGAGTTCTTCTAGTTCTCTTAATACTTTTGTACTTCTACCAATACCAATAGAGAGTGTCATAAGAACATCCAATTCTTCTATCGCATTCTTGAAGTCATCTAAAATAGAGAATTTAGATTCAATAAGTTTCTTATAGATACGTTCATTAAAGAAGACAATGTATTTACCTGTCTGATAACGTCTAATAATCATACCATTCTTATATGCCCAGTCAGTAATTGTACTACGGCATAAGTTTTGAATCTTTACCTTCTGTGATTCATCTACATTCGCAATAATTTCATCATAGTTATCTACAGTAATATAACCCATGCATACCTGAATATCTTCATAGTCCTGTGATAAAGACACATATTGTGTCACATCCTTCATATAGATGAGTCTTGTATCTGCACTATTATAGACTTCAAATTTTTTTCCTTTGACTTCTATTATTTTGACATCTTCATCATCAAAAAGACTGGCAAGTGTAGGCTGCCATTCTAATAGCTTAATTCCTACAATATTGATATTTAATGCCTTTAAGAAATCTGAGACCCATGTGATGTTTCTATTTTCATCATATTGAATAAGTCCTACACCACCATAGATCAAGGCATTCTTGGCATCAATACCTAATGCATCGCTGACTGAATAGCTGTTTTGCTCCATTAAGTAGCTCATATAGAACAACAATGAAATATAGACCACATTCGTAATAACTGCAAATATCGCAAGACGAAGCATCCAGGCCTGATGAAATATGCCAAAGGCCGCAAAGGCGGCAAAGATTATAAATACGAGTAAAAGAACAAAGATATTTCTAATTTGTGCAACTTTTCTCGTCATTGTAGAAGCCCTCCTTATTGATACTTATTATACAGTATTTGACGTATTTCAACAAATATATCAATAATTCCTAGTATAACTAATAGTGACTGTAGGAATGGTATAAATACCAAGAAAATAAGCAAGTTAGAATAACGACCATGGTTTCTGATAATAAGATAAAAAGATAAGAAAGCCAGACCATCCACCATAAATCCTAAGATACTAATAAAATAGAGATATTGTACAATAACAACATTTCCAAAATATTGTCTTGCCAGAATACTACCTGCAAGCATGATTGCTAGAATATATCCCATTTTAGGACTGAATCTAAATGTCGCAATATGAATACTCATATCAAAAGGTATTCTTAAGCGTTTAAAGAATAATGCACATAACATCATGACTAAATAACTCTGTAAGAATGACATGATGAGGATAAAGAGTGGAATGAGATTATAAAAGTTCTGGAAAGTAAAGACATTGGATAAAGAAGGCACAACCGCAATAATCTGGTTATACATTTCTTTTGATTCAGCAATTAAGTTAATACCGAGTACTCCTGAGAATATATAGAAATATAAAAAGTCAGATAAAAAGAAGAATGTAGCACCAAGCACCAGCATCGTTTCTTTCTTAGCTTTATTTTTAAGACATAGTCCTACAACTGTTCCCATACCAAGTGATGAGAGGACAATTAATACATAGCTGAGTGTTCCAAATAGGAAAGCAATGACCATGGAAGCAAGAGAAGTCATTAAAGCTTCTTTTAGTCCTGTTTTATAGCTATAGATAGCCATAGGAATAGCCATTCCATAGCCTATTAAGGAATCAAACATCGTACCTGTCATTGTATTGAGTACTGCAAGGACACCAAAGAGTGCTGCGATGAGTGCGCCCTGCACAAGTTTATTTGTTTTCATAATTTATTTCTCCTTGTGGTCATTATACAACAATCATATCGCTTGACGTATACCCCTATAGGGTATATGATTGGGACAGGAGGTGAAATGATGGACAAAAAAGATTGCTGTTGTAGTGAACGTCATAAGGATCGTAGTGAAGAAGAGAAGAAAAAACTTATGAACCGCCTCAAACGTATTGAAGGACAGATTCGAGGAATTGAGGGCATGGTTGAAAAAGATGCCTATTGTCCTGATATTTTGATTCAGGTTTCTGCAGTGAATGCAGCTTTGAATAGTTTTAATAAAGAATTACTTGCAAAACATATTAAGACATGTGTTGTGGATGATATTAAAGAAGGTCATGATGAAACAATTGATGAATTAGTGAATGTATTACAGAAGGTGATGAAATGAAACAATATAATATTACTGGTATGAGTTGTGCAGCGTGTGCCAATCGTATTGAAAAAACTGTAGCTCATATTAATGGTGTAGAAAGCTGTTCAGTTTCTTTACTCACAAATTCTATGGGTGTAGAGGGAACAGCATCTTCTGAGTCTGTTATTCAAGCAATTGAGAATATTGGATATGGAGCAAGTGAAAAAGGTGTTGAAAAAGTCAAGGATGATTCTTTAGTGGATCATGAAACACCAAAATTAAAGAAGAGATTGATTACTTCTTTAGTATTCTTATTACTATTAATGTATCTATCTATGGGTCATATGATGTGGAAATGGCCTGTGCCTTCATTTTTAGAGAATCATGTGTCTCTTGCAGTGACAGAGATGTTATTGACTATTATTATTTTAGTCATTAATAAAGCATTCTTTATTAATGGATATAAGAGCTTATTTCAGTTATCTCCTAACATGGATGCTTTGGTCGCATTAGGATCGAGTGCTGCTTTTGGTTATAGCTTAGTTGTTTTATATTTAATGATTGATGCCATGAGCCAAGGACAGATGATGAAGGTCATGAGTTTAGGCCATGATCTCTATTTTGAATCTGCCGCTATGATTCCTACTTTAATTACTGTAGGTAAGATGTTAGAGGCAATGTCTAAAGGACGTACAACAGATGCCTTAAAGAGTTTAATGGATCTTGCGCCTCAGACTGCCGTTATTATTAGAGACAATAAAGAAGTGACTGTAGGAATTGATGAAGTCAATAAAGGTGATTTGTTTATTGTCAGACCGGGTGAAAATATTCCTGTCGATGGTGTAATTATAGAAGGTTCTACAGCTATTGATGAATCTGCCTTAACAGGTGAAAGTATTCCTGTTGATAAAACTGTGAATGATACAGTATCAGGTGCAACACTTAATCAGTCAGGTTTTATTAAAGTACGTGCCACTCGTGTAGGGGAAGATACAACACTTTCACAGATTATTCAGATGGTGAGTGATGCAGCAGCCACTAAGGCACCTATCGCAAAGAAAGCGGATCAGGTCTCTGGTATCTTTGTACCTGTGATTATCGGTATTGCGTTAGTCACATTTATTGTCTGGATGATTCTAGGAAAGAGTATTGGATTCTCTATTGCCCGTGCTATTTCTGTATTGGTTATTTCATGTCCATGTGCACTTGGTCTTGCAACACCCGTAGCTATTATGGTCGGCAATGGTATGGGCGCTAAAAATGGTATTCTATTCAAAACTTCTGAATCATTAGAAGTCACAGGTTCTATTGATATTATTGCGTTAGATAAGACAGGTACAATCACAAAAGGAACTCCTGTAGTCACTGATGTGGTCCCTTACAAGATAGAAAAAGAAGTACTTTTAAATTATGCTGCAAGTCTAGAAAAGAATAGTGAACATCCTCTTGGCAAAGCGATTACTGATTATTACCACGGCAATGAAGAAGTCAAAGATTTTAAGATACTGCCTGGACATGGGTTAAGAGGTTTAATTCACGATAAAGAAGTATTAGGTGGCAGTATCAAGATGATGGAAAAGCATATTCCTGACGATGTTGAAATACAAGCTAAGAATATGGCTAAAGAAGGTAAAACACCACTATTCTTTAGTTATGATGATTATTATCTTGGTATGATCTGTGTTGCTGATACAATGAAGGAAGATAGTCCTCAGGCAATCAAAGAAATGCAGAATATGGGTATTCAGGTTGTGATGTTAACAGGTGATAATCAAGAAACAGCCCAGGCAATTGGTTCAAAAGCAGGTGTGAATGAGGTAATTGCAGGGGTATTACCTGATGGTAAAGAGAGTGTTATTAGAAATCTACAGAAACAAGGTAAAGTGGCTATGGTGGGCGATGGAATCAATGATGCCCCAGCACTGACACGTGCGGATATTGGAATTGCGATTGGGGCAGGCACTGATATTGCGATAGATGCCGCTGATGTTGTCTTAATGAATAGCAAGCTAACAGATGTCACTGCCGCTATTAGACTCTCTCGTGCAACATTAAGAAATATCCATGAAAACTTATTCTGGGCATTTTTCTATAATGCGATTTGTATTCCTGTTGCTGCTGGTGTATTTATCACTTTAACAGGATGGCAGATGAATCCTATGTTAGGGGCGGCTGCGATGAGTTTATCTAGTTTCTTTGTATGTATGAATGCATTAAGATTGAATACTTTCTCTATGCATGATGCATCAAAAGATATAAAAAGAAAGAAAAAGGAGAAAAAAACAATGGAAAAAACTTTAGAAATTACTGGTATGATGTGTGGTCATTGTGAAATGGCTGTAAAGAAGGCATTAGAAGCTGTAGATGGTGTAGAAAGTGCTGATGTAAGTCATGAAAAAGGCACTGCAGTTGTGACTTTAAGTAAAGAAGTATCTAATGATGTCTTAAAGAAGACTGTAGAAGATAAAGATTATACAGTTACATCGATTAAATAAAAAAAGAAGTCCTAAGACTTCTTGAGATCCTCAAATGCATAACTATGCATCTGAGGATTTTTTCTTTCAAATTCTTCTTTTTGAATTTTAGAACGAGAAATGACATCCTGAAGTAATTCTCTTGATGAGATACGTGTCGCCCCATGACCTAATACAATCTTCTGTTCAAGATTATCACTTGTCGCAACCACAAGACGATATTGTCCTCCCATCTGTTTTGTGATGCTTTCAATATAAGCATCCGCTGTCTGTCCTTCTTTTGTATAAACGATTTCCATATCGTGATACATCTGACTCTTGCCTTTATTCTGTGGAACCTTATAAGCATCAAAGACAAGGATCATATGACAGCCACGATACCCTTTATAGCTCATCAATATATCAATAAGCTTATCTCTTGCACTACCTAGATTTTCTTTTGCGAGTTCTTTCAGTTCATCCCAGGCAAAGATGACATTATATCCATCTACAATCAAATATTCATCTAATACCTGTACTGTATTAGAAGAGACATAATCTTGTTTAGGTTTATAGTAGTCACTCGCAAGTTTTGTTTCTAATGGACCATAGGTACGTTCATATACTCTTTTAAGTTCTTCGTCACTAATATGTACAGGATTATGTGTATAAGTATGTTCCTGTTTCATCGCACTATAAAGAGGCAAATGCATCTTCTCTCTTACTTCATCATAAGGTACATAATATCCTGCACCGTGTGAACAGAAGATAGAACCTGTAGGATTATCTAGATCTGATTCACTATCATAATCACATTGAGTTATCACTTCTTCCTGATTTTCTACTGGTGCATAGAATGTATCTAAGAAGAAAAGCTGTCCTTTTCCTTTTGTGGAAGTCAGAAGTTCTTTTTGATAATGAGTCAAAAATAAAACAGGTGCTTCTCCATGAAGTGTTGTAATATCATTATTCTCGTTCACTACAGTAGGTGTTGGATAGTCTTCTAAAGCATAATAAACCTTACTCAAAGCCTCTGTAGGAATGACTAATTCATATTTATAATAGGGCTCTAAAATAACTGATTCAGTCATTTTTAAACCTTGTCTAATAGCACGATAAGTGGCTTCTCTGAAGTCTCCTCCTTCTGTATGTTTTAAGTGGGCTTTACCACCTAGAAGTGTGATTTTCATATCTGTAATAGGAGAACCTGTGAGTACACCTAAGTGTTCTTTTTCCTGTAAGTGTGTCATGATGAGATTCTGATATCTCTCTTCTAAGTTATTCTGACATTGATTATCAAAGACAAGTCCTGAACCTTGAGGAAGTGGTTCTAAGTAAAGATGGACTTCACTATAGTGTCTGAGTGGTTCAAAGTGTCCTACTCCTTCTACTGATTCTTTGATTGTTTCTAGATAAGCGACATCTCCTTCATCTACTGTGATATCTTCATTAAAACGATCTTTCATTAATTGTTTAAGAATATCTATCTGTACTTCACCCATTAAAGAAACCTGGGCATGATCATCAAAAAGTTTTAAATGAAGTAATGGTTCTTCTTCACCTAATACCTTTAAAGAAGAGAAAAAATGATTGATATCTGCTTCTTTAGACGGTTGAATTGAATATAACATGGAAGGTCTAAGCGTTGAATGAATCACATGTCCTGATCCAATATAATCCCCTGCCTGAAGTTTCTTAATACCTGTTAAGGCTACAATATCATTCTGAGCGGCTTCTTCTATGAGCGTATAATGGTTTCCTTGATATAACCTAATTTGATGAATCTTTTCATCATGGATCGTATCACGTACATGAAGCCTGCCACCAGTTACCTTAATAAAGACAAGACGTTCTCCTCTTTCATCTCTCGCAATCTTAAAGACCTGTGCAGATAATTCTTTTTGTGGTTCTTTTTCTAAAGTATAACGGTCTAAGGCATCGAGTAGTTCTTCTACACCTTGATTCTTAAGTGCACTACCAAAATAGAGTGGATAAAGATGTCTATTAGAAATCGCTTTTGCGATAGATGTATCCTTTAAAGACTCTGTTTCTAAATATTCTTCTATCATCTCTTCATCCAGTGCTGCAATATCTTCTTCAGAAGCACTCATGTCCATGATGTGAGGAGATAATTGTGATAAAGAGTCCAATAGTTCTTCTTTTGTATAATGTGTTAAATCCATTTTATTCACAAAGATGAAGGCTGGTACATGATAGTGCTCTAATAAGTTCCAGATAGTTTTAGTATGCGCCTGTACACCATCTAAACCATTGATAATCACTATTGCATAATCAAGAACACTTAATGCACGTTCCATTTCTCCACTAAAATCAGCATGACCTGGTGTATCAATAAATGTGAAATGGTTATTCTTATAATCAAGAGAAGAAACCTTAGAAAAGATAGTAATGCCTCTTTCTCTTTCCTGTGTATTATAGTCAAGGAATGTATCTTTATGATCAACACGACCCTGATGTTTAATTGTCCCTGTTGTATAAAGCAATGACTCACTTAATGTGGTTTTACCTGCATCAACATGAGCCACCATTCCAAGTGTTAATTGTTTCATCAAATCACCTCTTGATTATTGTATCATAGATTAATCAAAAAACACCTTGGTTTTATCCAAGGTGTGTCTGTAGATATATCTTTATATATTATGAAATACATAAAGTTTACTGCCTGTTTTAACTACAGTTCTATGAATTAAGCGTTCTTCAAGAATGCAATATAAGCCTGATATGTTTCGTATACGTCTACTTTAGATACGATTTCCATTGGTGCATGCATGTTTAATACTGCAATACCTGCATCAATAACATCCATGTTGTAGTTTCCAAGGATATAGGCAATAGTGCCTCCTCCACCCAGGTCTACCTTACCAAGTTCAGCTGTCTGATAGTGGATCTTTGATTCATCCATCACAGCACGAATTCTCGCAACATATTCAGCAGAGGCATCATTACTTCCGCTCTTACCTCTTGCTCCAGTATATTTATTAAATACAATACCATTACCTAAATAAGCAGCGTTCTTCTTATCATTCACACTTACAAATAGTGGATCTACCCCAGCAGATACATCACTTGAAAGCATCTTTGATCTAGATAAAGTAAGTCTTGTCTGTACAAAACTATCAATACCCATCTTCACTAACATTTCACCAACTGTATTTTCAAAGAATAAAGACTGTGCACCTGTAGCACCTACTGAACCGATTTCTTCTTTATCCACAAGAATAGTACAGCATGTATAGTCACATACATCCATATCAAGAATTGCAGTTAAAGATGTATAGGCACATACTCTATCATCATGACCATAACCAGCGATCATCGAACGATCTAAACCATAGTCTCTTGCTTTACCACTTGGTACAACTTCAATTTCAGCTGATACAAAATCTTCTTCTTCGATATCATATTTATCTTTTAATAGCTTTAAGATATTGGCCTTCACAGCATCTTTTTCTTCACCTACTAAAGGCATATTACCTAAAGTAACATCAAGGTTTTCACCTTCAATCACTTTAGCTGCTTTCTTATCTAACTGTTCTGCAGCTAAGTGAATAAGTAAATCAGAGATACCTACTACTGGATCATTATCATCTTCACCAATCACAACATCTACGACAGTACCATCTTTCTTAGCGACAACGCCATATAATGATAGAGGAATAGTCACCCACTGGTATTTCTTTACACCACCATAATAGTGTGTATCAGCTAATACAAATCCTTCTGATTCATATAATGGATTCTGTTTTAAGTCCATTCTAGGAGAGTCAATATGAGCACCTAAGATTCTCATACCTTCTGTAAGTGGCTTATTACCAATCACAAATAAAGCAATATTCTTATCTCTGTTATTGACATAAACCTTGTCTCCTGGCTTAAGTGTTTCAAAAGAGTCTAATGGCTTGAATCCTTTTTCTTTAGCTAAACGAATAGAGTCTTTAACACAAGCACGTTCTGTTTTGTTTTTTGAAATATAATCTTTATAACCTTCATTATATTCCATGACTTCATTGAGATTGTCCTTATACTTTTCCCATGTATTTTTTGCGTACATTTTCTAACCTCTTTTCTTTTTATCTATACAACAGTATACCATGCTGAATAAATAAAGATAGTGTTATGAACTGTTTGCATCATAATTCTATATTTTGGTAGAATGAGGTGAGGTGATAGTATGCATCCTACGATTCTAGAACAATTTAAAAAAGATTTTAAACTCAATGAAAATGATTTATTTATCATACAGTATATTATTGAACATAGTGAAGAGATTACATCTTATTCATCACATCAGCTTGCAAAAGAGACTTACAGCAGCCCTACTGCAATCATTCGTTTAGTAAAAAAGATTGGCTTTAAAAACTATAATGACTTTAAGTTAAATATCCATAGCCTGCTCAATAAATATACACTATCCAATATGCGTATTATGTCTAATGAAGATCTCTATACTATTAAGAATAAACTTGCGAAAATAGAAACAGGTATTATCAACCAAACAAAGGAAAATTTAAATTCAAATGTGTTTAATGAAGTTATGACTATAATTTCTAGAAATAAGTATATTGATATTATTGCGAATGATGCAAATGCAGCTATTAGTGAATATGGAAGTCATATATTATCAAGTGTGAATAAGTTTGTGAATGTATATCACAATGGAAATAGACAGCTCTGGTTCAGTTTGAATGTCACAAGTGATCATACAGTGATTCTTATAAGTAAGTTCGGTAAGACAAGACACTTATTGAATATTGCGGATACTCTCAAACAAAGACATATTCCTTTTATCGTGATTACAACGGATGATACAAATGATTTAGCTCATAAAACACCTTATGTGTTATATGGAATCAATCATGGAGAACTTGATAACCTCAAAGATATGATTTTCTATATTTCTTTGAAATATATCTTTGATTTAATCTACACTGCCTTATTCTCATATGATTATAAACAGGCAAAAGAAGTAGATGATTTATATGCGAAAATCTATTCTTCAGAGAATGAATGATGTCACAATGTGACATCATTCTTTTATATTTTAAAGAGTTTTTGTCACACTATTCCGGTCATTCCTTGAAATATTGATTACTATTTTGAGATACATTATCTTAGTGTCATAGAAAAGAGGAGGACTAAAAATGGTTGGAACTACCGCCGCAATTCTTACTACTATCTCATTCGTGCCACAGGCTTGTCAGGTTATTAAGACAAAGGATACTTCTGGTATTTCACTAGGTATGTATATTGCCTTTGTGTTAGGTGTATTCTTATGGATTATTCATGGTATCAAGATTCAGGATATGAACTTAATTGGTGCAAATGCGATTACTTTTGTATTTGCTTCTATTATCTTAACTTACAAAATTAAATATAAATAAGGAGACCAATATGTTAAACAAAGACTTTTTATGGGGTGGCGCTTTAGCTGCTCATCAATTTGAAGGTGGTGTACTAGATACTACTAAAGGTTTAAGTGTTGCAGATGTAATGACTGCAGGTGCTCATGGTGTGCCTAGAGAAATTACTGATGGTGTGATTGAAGGAAAGTATTATCCTAATCATATTGGAATTGATTTCTATCATCATTATAAAGAGGATATTGCGATGTTTGCAGATATCGGCTTTAAGTGTTTTAGAACATCTATTGCCTGGACAAGAATCTTCCCATTAGGTGATGAAGAACAGCCTGATGAAGAAGGTTTACAGTTCTATGATGATGTATTTGATGAATTATTAAAGTATGGTATTGAACCAGTTATTACTTTATCTCACTTTGAAATGCCTTATCATCTTGCCAAAGAATATGGCGGATTCATGAACAGAAAAACAGTCGATTTCTTTGTGAAGTTTGCTGAAGTATGCTTTAAAAGATACAAAAATAAAGTAAAGTACTGGATGACTTTCAATGAAATCAATAACCAGATGAACTTTGTGAATGATATTTATGGCTGGACAAATAGTGGTGCTCATTTTGGAAATTATGATAATCCAGAAGAAGCCATGTATCAGTGTGCACATCATACTTTAGTAGCAAGCGCAAAGGCAGTTAAGATTGGTAAAGAGATTAATCCTGATTTCTTAATTGGGGATATGATTTCTATGGTTCCTTTCTATCCTTATAGCTGTTCTCCTAAGGATCAGTTATTAGCACAGCAGTTAATGCATGATCGTTTCTTCTTTAGTGATGTGCAGTGTCGTGGACATTATCCTGCTTATGCATTAAAGATGTTTGAAAGAAAAAGGTTTAATATTAATATTACTGATGAAGATAAAAAAGCTTTATCAGAAGGTGCTGTGGATTATATTGGATTTAGTTATTATATGTCTAATACAGTTGATTCTAATTCTATCAGAGATGTTTCTACTACTACAGATGGTTCTAGTGAACATTCTGTTAAGAATCCATATATCAAAGAAACTGACTGGGGATGGGCTATTGATCCTGAAGGTTTAAGATATGTATTGAATCAATTCTATGAAAGATATGAACTACCAATGTTTATTGTAGAGAATGGTTTTGGTGCTATTGATAAGAAGGAAGAAGATGGCAGTTGTCGTGATTCCTATCGTATTGATTATTTAAGAGCACATATTGAACAGATGAAAAAAGCTGTAGAAGAAGATGGAGTCAATTTAATGGGTTATACACCTTGGGGTTGTATTGACTGTATTTCTTTTACTACAGGTGAAATGAAAAAGCGTTATGGCTTTATTTATGTAGATAGAGATAATGAAGGAAATGGTACATTAGAAAGAAGCAAGAAAGATTCTTACGAATGGTACAAAAAAGTGATTGCATCTAATGGTGAAGTATTATAATTGAATAAGGAGGTGTTTGTGGTGAGACGAAAAGATAGAGAAATAACTGACTTTAATGAAATGATGAAAATCATTGCGAAATGTGATACATGCAGAGTTGCCATGTTTGATGAAACATTCCCTTATATTGTTCCTCTTAACTTTGGGACTGATGTAGAGGATAATCAATTGTATTTATACTTTCATGGTGCAAAGATTGGTAAGAAAATTGATCTTATGAGACAGAATAAGAATGTTTCTTTTGAGATGGATTGTGAACATAATATTATTATGTATGATGAAAGAATGTCCTGTACTATGGGATATGAGAGTGTGATTGGTTATGGTGAAGTAGAATTCTTAAGTGAAGAAGAGAAGATGCATGGGTTAAAGGTATTAATGCGTCATTATCATGAAGAAGACTTCAAATTCAATACAAAGATGATTGGGGCTATTGAAGTATTTAGAATTAAAGTATTGAGTATGACTGGAAAAAAGAGAGATAATATTCATCCAGAAGAAAAAGTTAAGAGACATATTTCACTAGGTTAAAAAGGCTGTCCCTCGTGGGACAGTCTTTTTAAAGCACAAAAAAACCTTGATTTACATCAAGGTTCATAGGTTAGAATTATTCACCAACGTATGGTAATAAAGCCATCTGTCTTGCTCTCTTGATTGCTCTAGCAAGTTTTCTCTGATACTTAGCGCTTGTACCAGTTACACGTCTTGGGATGATTTTACCATTAGCTGAGATAAATCTCTTTAAAAGTTCAACATCTTTATAATCAATGTAATCAATCTTGTTTTTAGTGAAGTAGCAAACTTTTCTTCTACCCATTCTCTGTCTTCTGAAAGCCATTGTTGTTTCCTCCTGTTAGAATTGAATATCGTCTTCCATGATATCATATGAATTCACTGAATCATCAAAATCTTTATCTAGATCCACTGTCTTCATATCATAGAAGTCATTGTTGTTTTGTCTAGGCTGCTGAGTCATTGTAGGCTGCTGCATCATAGGTGCACTCTGCTGAGTTCTTTCTCTCTGTGCTCTTGTTTCCAAGAACTGAACTGAATCAGCGACAACCTCTGTTACATAAACTCTCTGGCCCTGATTGTTGTCGTAACTACGAGTCTGTATACGACCATCGACTGATACAAGTGAACCCTTGCTGCAATACTGTGCAACATTTTCAGCAGGTTTTCTCCATACAACACAGTTAATGAAATCAGCTTCCTGACCATCTCTTGTTGAGAAGTTACGATCAACTGCTAAAGTAAAACTTGTTACAGCTGTACCATTACCTGTTCTTCTTAATTCAGGATCTCTTGTAAGTCTTCCGACTAATGCGACACGGTTAAGCATTCGCCCTCACCTCTTCTTAGTCTCTTCTTAAAGTTAAGTGACGTAATACGCTTGGGTTGATACGTGATAAACGTTCGAATTCAGCGATTGCTTCTGCAGTTGTATGAGTATCAATTACTACATATAACCCCTTAGTATAATCTTTGATTTCGTAAGCTAATTCACGTAAGCCTAACTTTTCAGTGTCAACGTTATCAACAACACCTTCACCTTCAGTTAAGATTGCTTTAAAACCATCTAATAATGCAGTCTTTGCATCATCTTCTAAGTCAGGTTTTAAAATCATCATAATTTCATACTTGTTCATTTTTTTTACCTCCTTTGGTCTTAACGGTCTAGAATACTTCTAGACAGGCAGTAATATTTTACATGCTCGTTCATACTATCACAAGAAAATCAAAAAAGCAATGATAAATCGAAGTTTTTTTACTTATTTTAGATCTTCTTTCGTTGTGATTTTAATATTGTCATAGTCACCTTCTACGACATAAACATCTTTTCCCTGTAATTCTAACATCGATGCATCATCTGTTGCCTGGATATTATTTTCAATGGCTTCTTTATATGCATTTCTAATAAGCACTGTATCAAAAGCCTGTGGTGTCTGCGCCTGCATCAATTCAGAACGAATGAGTGTTTCTACTACCTTACCATCCTTCACACGCTTGATTGTATCTTTACATGGCACCATTGCAAGAACTGCCTTATGTTCTTCCATACCTTCTACTAAACGATCTAAAAGGTCTTTTTTCACAAAAGGTCTTGCGCCATCATGAATCATTACATAATCACTTGTGACATGTTTTAATCCTTCATAAACAGAATCCTGTCTTTCTTTTCCGCCCTCCACAAACTTCATACATTTCTTATTTAATAGTTTCTTGAAATGTGACTGTTCTTCTTTTTTACATACAATAATGATCTCTTCACATCTCTTATCATGTAAAAAGACATTCACTGTCTTTTCATATACAGTCTCTCCCTGTAATTGATAGAACATCTTGTTGTAACCAAGCCCTGTTCTCTTACCACTTCCTGCACATAATATAATTGCGCTATACATCATGAATCACCTCTATTCCATTATATCAAAAAGAACGTAAATTACTTTACGTTCTTTTCTAGTCTAGCAAATAAAACACTACGTGTTGTTGTATCAGGCGCATAACAAGTAGATAAAAGCAATAATGGTGCCCCATTTTGTGTATCTACATCTCTTGATTGTTTAGCGGATGATTTCGCATTGGCTACATAACTTGCATAATCAATATCCTTCAAGTAATAATCACTTCTTGCATCAATGATCTTTGTACTATAGACAGAATATACATTAATGCTGCCATCTGGTAAATAAATATATACTTCAGGATGATTAATAAAATAATCATGATCCGCAAACTTCTTAATATTCGCAAACATTGCACCATTCTTCATATTATGACCATAGATAATTGTATTACTATCAGTCAATGATGCATTATTATCTTCATCTAAGAAGATACTGCCTCCAAATGAATACTTCTTTTCATAGTTTGTATGAATGTATGTATCATTTGTTTTTCCTTTCAATAAAGCATAGTCAATATTTGTATTAGGAATATAAATCCAACCAATAATATCTTCATTAATACTCTTTAATTGATTAAAATCAATTTTTCTATCTAGTGGTGAATCCTGCTTCACTTCAGTTACGACTTTTTCCTGTAGCTTATTGTTATCAGAATCCAACTTATGATATTTATATCCAATATTTAAAAGATTACCTGCACTATATAGAAAGACAGCTAAACATACCACAAGAAGAATACGTCTAATAATCTTCATTATACGTTAAACTTGAAGAACATGATATCACCATCAAGTCCTTTATAAGTTTTTCCTTCCTGTCTGATCTTACCAGCTTCTTTTAAAGCCACTTCACTCTTATACTGCATCATATCATCATAAGTATAAGTTTCAGCTTTAATGAAACCTTTCTGGAAGTCTGTATGAATAATACCGGCCATTTCTGGTGCTGTCATACCATTAGTAAATGTCCATGCACGGCATTCATCAGGTCCTACAGTAAAGAAAGTCTTTAAGTCTAATAAAGCATATGTTTCTTTAATAAGCTTATCTAAACCACTTTCCTTGATACCTAAATCATCCATGAAGATAGCTTTATCTTCTGCATCTAATGCAGCTAACTCACTTTCAATTTTAGCGCAGATAGGAACAACATCGCATCCTTCTTTTGCAGCATATTCTTTTAAAGCAATATAGTATGGGTTTGAATCTGGATCTTCGATATCTTCTTCACCCATATTCGCTACATAGATCATAGGCTTAGTAGTTAATAAGTTGAACTGTTTTACATAAATCATTTCTTCCTCATTAAAAGTAAGCGTACGAGCCATTTTACCAGCTTCTAATACTTCTTTTAATGGTGCTAATACTTCCATTTCAGCTTTCGCTTCTTTATCACCAGTCTGAGCTTTCTTTTCAATCTTACCAATTCTCTTGTCAACTGTTTCTAAGTCAGCCATTACAAGTTCAAGATTGATTGTTTCAACGTCACGTACTGGATCTACTGAACCATCAACGTGAGTAATATCCTTATCTCTAAAACATCTTACTACTTCACAGATTGCATCTGTTTCTCTGATGTTAGCTAAGAACTTATTTCCTAAACCTTCACCTCTAGAGGCACCTTTTACAAGTCCGGCAATATCTGTAAATTCAAATGTAGTATAGATAGTCTTCTTTGGATTAAAGATTGCAGCAAGATCATCTAATCTATGATCTGGTACTTCAACAACACCTACGTTAGGATCAATTGTTGCGAATGGGTAGTTGGCTGCTTCTACCTGTGCGTTTGTGATTGCATTAAATAATGTAGATTTACCAACGTTTGGTAAACCAACGATTCCTGCAGTTAATGACATAATTTATATTCACTCCTTTTAATCTACATTATTTTATTATAACTAACATCAAAATGCAATGAATGAATGGTATAATGGGGAAGGTGATAGAATGAATAATATATATGAAAGACTCAATCAATTTTTATGGTCTCATCCTACTTATAAAAAAGTGGTAGGATTTCTTACAATCGCATTAAAATATATCATGATGGCTTCTTATGTGATGTTATTAATTGGTTTCTATATAACTCATGATGATTATCTCATTTATGCAATTATTAAACCTTGTGCTGCATTTCTTATTGTGACAGTGATTAGAAAACTGATTAATCAATCACGTCCCTATGACTACTTAGAAGTCACTCCACTCTTTGAACATCGTGAAGGATGTTCTTTCCCTTCTAGACATGCTGCAAGTGCATTTATTATCGCATTTACTGCGATTCATTTTGATTTATATATTGGTATAGTGATGCTTATATTCGCATTTTTAACTGCCATTACAAGGGTTTTAAGTGGTCTTCATCATATCAGTGATGTGACTGCTGGTATGGTGCTCAGTCTTATTATTGAACTTTTATAGAATACATAACTATTACACAGAGAAATGTGTATAATGGTATCCGATAAAGGAGATGTGATCATGAAAAAGATAAATATTGCGATAGCTTTCATGCTTCTCATCAGTCTTGTTTATAGTCCTGTACATGCTGATGAAGTGAAGGAAGTTTATCTTACTTTTGATGATGGACCTTCTCATAACACACCTCAAGTGTTAGATATTCTCGATAAATATAATGTGAAAGCAACATTCTTTGTGACTGGTGAAAATGCCCGTTATCAAAGCTATATTCGTACAGCTTATTTAAAAGGACATGCTATTGGTGCACATAGTTATACACATAAGTATAGTATTTATCAAAGTGAAGAAACTTATTTTGAGGATTTAGGCAATATTGAGAAAATCATCAAAGAACAAACAGGACGTACCAGCAAATTGATCCGTTTCCCTGGAGGAAGTTCAAATACGATATCAAGACATTATTCACAGGGAATTATGGCTAAGGTTGCACAAGTTGTAGAAAAGAAAGGCTATAAGTACTATGACTGGAATGTATCTTCTAATGATGCGACTCGACGTTCAGTCAATCCTGCACGTATTATTGAAAGTTCTAAGTCAAGACTACCACGTGTCTGTATTTTAATGCACGATACAGCCACTAAAACAACAACAGTACAGGCGTTACCTGCAATTATTGAATACTATCAGGCTAATGGCTATACTTTTAAAACTTTAGAACATACTGACTTTGTCAGTCATCAACGTATCAACAATTAACGAGAGGCATAATACCTCTCGTTTTTGTTTAGATGAAATATTTTGTATAGTAACGAATACGAATCAAATCAAATAAACGCATGATCTGATAATTGAATTCAATACCATCAAATGTGCCTAATACATGTACGACATCATCTGCACAGATAGAATCATAATTCTTATATTTGATATTCTGTGTCATGAGGACAATATGTGATTTACATAGACCTTTTTCTTTTAAAGATTTAGATACATGACTCAAAGCTCGCCCTGTAGCCGTTAAGAAGAAAACAACATCAGTATCTTTAAACTTGAAGTTCTTATCAAATTGATGATATTCAATTGCCTGTTTACCCATGCTGATCATATCTGTCTGAAAGTCTACAGTCACACTAAGTGGTGAATAACCTCCTGCTAGGATGATTCTTCCATTTTCATAAATAATTTCAGCTAAGTGATCAACAAGATTCAAGAAGTCTTCTTTTGAACCCGAGATATGAAGAGAACTGATCATTCCATCAATATCAGTATGGAGTAGTCTTAACTGCATCTGACTTGAACGAAGATCCTGATCCATCATGAGTCTTTCTCTGAAGTCTTCATAATCATGATATCCTAAGTATCCAATAAAGGTCATTATATCTTCCTCTGTATACTCGGATTCCTTCACAATTTCTTCTAATGTCTTACATCTTAATTCTTGATAGTGTTCTACCATAAATAAGGCAGTACGATATTGTCTATCGTCAGTAATCACACCATTGAGATAACGAATAATACGTGATAGTAGTATGTCCATAAAATCACCCCTTTCATATATTATATACTAAAAAAGACTCCATCTTACTAAACGGAGCATAAAAAAAGGATAACTGGAGGGGCGGTCGAACCATTTCTAAGAATGGGCATCCCTCATCCGCAGAATACTTAAATAAGTATAAGGCGTGTTAGACGAGACCGATTTTTCTACATCAGTTATCCTATATGATTATATTAAATCATTATTTTTTGATGGAGTCAAGTTATTCACTTTCTTTATGTTCAATTACTTTTTTTAATCTCTTTTCAAAATCTCTTCGTGAAAACATGATAATTGCGCCGCAACCCATGCATTTCACTTTAATGTCCGCACCCATTCTTACGATTTCCCATTGTGTGGATTTCTTACATGGATGAGGCTTTTTCATTTCAATAATATCATGTAATCCGTATTCCATCATTATTCTCCTAATCTTTTAATAATATCTCTTGCAACTAAGATTCCATTAGCACCTGCCTGAGCAAGTCCACGTGTTAAACCTGCACCATCACCGGCAACATATAAACCATCTACAAGAGTTTCAAATCCTTCTCTTACCTTTGGTCTTGCACTATAGAATTTAGCTTCTACACCATAAAGTAATGTATGTTCATTCGCAATACCTGGTGTTACGTGATCTAATGCTTCAATCATTTCTACGATTGATTTCATTGTATTGTATGGTAATACAAGACCTAAATCACCTGGAACAGCTTCTGGTAATGTAGGCACTGTATAACCTTCTTTTAAACGCTTTTCAGTTGTTCTTCTACCCTTTTTGATATCTCCATATCTCTGTACGATGATAGAACCATTTGAAAGTTTGTTTGCTAATTGAGCCACCTGATGGGCAAATTCATTAGGCTGGTTAAATGGTTCAGAGAATACATGAGATACTAATAATGCAAAGTTAGTATTGTCAGACCCTAATTTAGGATCATGATAAGCATGTCCATTGGCCATCATTGTCCCTTCATGGTTTTCTATTACAACATGTCCACTAGGGTTTGAACAGAATGTTCTTACTCTTGTACCTACAGATGTGTTATAGATGAACTTACCTTCATATAAGTTCTTATTGATTTCATCCATAACGATATTAGATGTTTCTACACGTACACCAATATCTACCTGGTTGTTATAAAGATCTAAGCCATGTTTCTTAAAGATAGCATCGAGCCATGTCGCACCATCTCTACCTGGTGCAAGTAATACTTTAGAGGCTGTAATGATATCACCTTTCGCAAGTTTTATACCCTTGATTGTATTATCTTCTACAATAATATCTTCTACTTCTGTATTAAACTGGATATCAATATGTTCCTTTAATGTTTCCTGCATTTCAGTCATGATACGTAAGTTTTCTTCTGTACCTAAATGTCTGACCTTAGCACGTAATAACTTTAATCCGACTGCATAGCCTCTGTGTTCGATTTCTTTTACTTTGTCTGTAGTTGGGTCGGTAATATCTTTAGTTGCCCCATGCTTTAAATATAAGCTATCTACATAACGAATTACATCTTCTACTTCATTAGCTGGAAGATAATCAGTAAGCCATCCACCAAATTCACTTGTAATATTAAACTTACCATCAGAATAAGCACCGGCACCACCAAATCCACATGTAATAGAACATGCTGGTAAACAGCCTGGTTCATTATCCTTGATCACTGGACACTGTTTGATCTTCTTATCTTTGATAGGACAATGTCTTGCAGTCACTGCTCTTCCTTTATCAATTAATAATACTGATAAGTTAGGATTCTTTAATACGAATTCATAACTTGCCATAATTCCTGCTGGACCAGCACCTACTACAATTACATCATAATTTTCTCTCATATATACCTCACTTCTTTACCATTCAATAATACCATTCTTTCAACATAAAGAAAAGGTAGTAAAACACTACCTTTAATCTTCAAATAAGCATGCACCATTTGTTTCAATGACATGTTTGTAATAATCAAATGATTTCTTCTTATAACGTTTATAAGTACCATTACCTAGATCATCACAATCTACATAGATGAAACCATAACGTTTAGACATCTGTTTTGTAGATTCGGAAACAATATCAATACATCCCCAAGATGTATAACCCATGAGGTCTACACCATCTTCTACAATCGCATTATACATTTCTTTAAAGTGTGCATCGAAGTAATCAATTCTATACTGATCATCTACAGTACCATTCACTAATTCATCCTTAGCACCTAAACCATTTTCTACTACGAATAATGGCTTTCTATAACGGTCATATAAGTCTACTAAAGAGATTCTTAAACCAATAGGGTCAATCTGCCATCCCCAGTCAGATGATGGAATATATGGATTCTTAATAGCCACATTAGTGTTAGCTGCAGTCTTCTTTAAACCATTGTCATCTTTAGCAACACAGCTAGATGAATAATAAGAGAATGAAACGAAATCAACTGGATATTCTTTCATAATCTTTAAGTCATCTGGTTCCATCTTGATATTGATGCCTTCATTCTTGAATTTAGATAATAAGTATGCTGGATATTCACCAAACACCTGTGTATCACTATAACAATATGTACTTCTCATATCCTGCTGTGCCTGTAAAACATCTTCAGGTTTACATGTATATGGGTAGTAAGTAAGCTTTGTTAACATACAACCTACTTTAGCATCAGGTCTTGCTTCATGTACGATCTTAGTTGCAAGTGCACTCGCTACAAACTGATGATGCATTGCCTGGAAGATGACTTCATTGAAGTTCTTACCTGGGAAACGATCTTTAATAAGTGCACCTGTAGTATATGGGTGTCTGATCATAGAGTCTACTTCATTAAAAGTAAGCCAGTATTTTACTTTATCCTTATATCTATCTACAATCACTTCACAATAACGTACAAACATATCAATAACTTCTCTTGAATACCATCCATCATAATTTAATACAAGATTAATAGGTGGTTCATAGTGAGAAATAGTGACTAATGGTTCAATACCATATTTTAAACATTCATCAAATACATCATCATAGAACTTTAAACCTTCTTCATTAGGTACGGCATCATCACCATTAGGGAAGATTCTTGCCCAGGCAATAGATAAACGGAATACTTTAAAGCCCATTTCTGCGAATAACTTAATATCTTCTTTGTAATGGTGATATCCATCTGCACCATGTCTTTTTGGATAGTATACTTCATCCTGTGTGTTTAATGCTTCTTCGATATCAGCTGTAGTGACTTCATTTTGTTTCTTATAGTCCTGTACATCTACATCTAAATGGCTTCTAGCACAGTCTGAGACAGTAATACCTTTACCGCCTTCCTTCCATCCACCTTCATACTGATTAGCAGCAACAGCACCGCCCCATAAAAATCCTTCTGGAAATTGTTTCATATTATGTGTCCTCTTCTTTCATGTTTATTATACATAGAATCTAAATTAAACATTGATATTTCCTAGAAATGAAAAAAAGAACAGTTTCCTGTTCTTTAGATATCTTCTATTACACCCATGATTTCTAGAATACGATTTAGGTCTTCTGTATCAGAATATTTAAGAGTAATTGTTTTTTCTTCAACCTTTACTTTCGTGCGGAACTTCTTTCTTAGTAAATCTTCCGCATATGTATAAGTTGTATTCTTTTCTTTTTTAGGCGCATTTTTACGTTTCTGAGCAAGTTTATAGCCTCTGACTATATCTTCTACTTGACGTACAGAAAGTTTCTCTTTAATGGCACGATTGGCGATTTTAAGAGCTGTTTCATCATCTAAACCAACTAATGGTCTAACATGTCCCATAGAAAGAATACCTTCTAGAATATACTGCTGGAGCTTTTCATTGATATTAAGAAGTCTTAAAGTATTAGTCACATGTGTTCTTGATTTACCAATACGACCAGCTAATTCTTCTTGAGTCAGATTCATCTTATCCATCATGGCTTTATAAGCTTGTGCTTCTTCAATCGCATTAAGATCTTCTCTCTGAATGTTTTCAAGAAGCGCAATTTCCATCATCTGATCATCAGTAAAGTCTACAATGATTGCAGGTACTTCAGTTAATCCAGCAATATTCGCTCCTCTAAATCTTCTTTCACCAGCTACGATATCATAACCATGAATAGATTTCTTTAATAGAATTGGTTGTAAGATACCATGTTCTTTAATAGACTGTGCTAATTCATTCAACTTATCCTGATCAAAGTGTTTTCTAGGCTGATAAGGATTAGGTCTGATTAAATCAATAGAAACCTTTTCCTGTGAGTATTCATTAGAATTACTTTCAATCGCAGAAATCATTGATTGAAGATCTCCACCAGTAGATGTTGTATCAAAGATTGCATCTAATCCTTTACTTAAGCGTTTTTTCTTATCTGCCATTTCTGCTCACCACCTCTTTCGCAAGTCTTGCGTAAGACTTAGCGCCTTCGCTACGTGAATCATAATCAAAGATTGAAAGACCTGCAGAAGGTGCTTCTGATAACTTTACATTTCTAGGTATCACTGTTTTATAAACTTTGTCTTTAAAGTATTTACGTACTTCCTGTGTTACTTCTACACCTAAATTAGTACGTGAATCAAGCATAGTTAATAACACACCTTCAATTGTAAGATTACGATTAAATACTGACTGTGTTAATAAAATAGTATTTAATAGCTGTGTTAAACCTTCTAGTGCATAATATTCACACTGAACAGGAATTAAGACACTATCCGCAGCTGTGAGGGCATTTGTGTTTAATAAACCTAAGGCAGGTGGACAATCAATGATAATATAATCATATTGATTTCTGACACTATCCATAGCCTTTCTTAAACGTTTTTCCCTTCCCTTTGGTACAGCTGATAATTGTACTTCTACACCCGCTAAGTCAATGCTTGCAGGTGCCACATCTAGATGTGGGATTTCACTATGTTTGATAATTGACTCAATAGGTACTTCATCAATAAGTACATCATAAGTTGTTTTTTCTAAACTAGAACGATCGATTCCAATACCCTGCGTCGCATTAGACTGAGCGTCCATATCTACAAGTAATACTTTCTTCTTCATAAGTGCAAGTGCTGCACATAAATTAATACTAGTGGTTGTTTTTCCTACGCCACCTTTTTGGTTTGTAATTGCGATTACTTTGCCCATCACATAACCTCCTTATTCGCATTCTTAATTATATCATAAAACTCTTTAAACAAAACAAAAAGAATGAGAAGGTATTCACCTTCTCACTATTTTAGTGTACCGATACGTTCTCCCATGAGAACACGTACTTCATCTTCATTTTTTGAGTGACTGAGAATATCTTCATCAATCTCTACTACATCCTTCTTAATGAATAAGACAACCGTACTGCCGCCAAATTCAAAATAGCCTTTTTCTTCACCACGTTTAAATGACTGTTTATGAAGATTTGTAATCTTACCTACCATCATAGCCCCTACTTCCATCTGTACTACATCACCAAAATGTTTTGTATGTAGAACTGTATAGGAACGGCTATTTGTTTTATAGATAGGATAATAATCGCTCGCAATCGGATTAACTGTATGAAATATACCTTTAATAAAGTGATCCTTTTCTGCAGTCCCATCATCTATAAAATGATAGTGATGATAATCATCTACTGTAAGTCTAAATACAAGACATAGACCACCTCTATACTCATCAGCAAGTGTAGGACTCATTAATAAGTCTTCAATTGTATAAAATGAATTCTTGATTTTAAGCTGTAATGAATCTGCAATAGGATAAACAGTCAACTTACTATCACAAGGCGCAATCAATACACTTTCATCCTCGTCAATATGTCTTACACCCTCTTTAATAGTACGTGTAAAGAAATCATTGTAAGAATGATAATTCTGTGATTCATAGAGATTCAAATCGATATTATTCTTCTCTACAAAAGACTTGATTTGTCCTTTAGATAAAGAAGAATTCATAAAAGCCCCACCAAGTTCTGTAATAACAGGCTGAGTGAGTACTTTCAGTAAGCATCTTCCTGCAAGTGATCCGTATAGTTTCTCTAAGAATAAATCCTGAGACTGATCATAATCTAATTTTTCACCATTACGTTTGTATATTGCCATACTAGATTAATACAACACCTTTAATAATTAAAATGATTAATAAAATAATACCAAAGCCTATAAGACCTAATACACCCTTAAAGTCAGGCTTGATTACTTTGATGTTAGCTACGAATAGAATACCTACAACTAGTAGTCCAATTAAATAAACAAACTGAACCTGAGGCACTGAAAGGCATACTGTTAAACAGTAAATCATTGGAAAAATTAGACATGAAGATGTAACAGGTAATCCCTGATAATATTTTCTTTTTTCAGTAGTCTGCTGCTGTCGCATATCCTCCATTACATTAAAATATCCTAGACGAATAACAGCACCAAGAATATATATAATAAAGATGATTAAACAAGGGAAACTTTTGAATCCCATTGAATAGGCAATGATTGCAGGATAAACACCAAAACTGATTAAATCTACAAGAGAATCAATCTGAATACCAAACTTCTTTTCTTCTTCTGTTCTGTCCTTTTTTGAACGTGCAACGATACCATCGAAAGAATCAAAAAAACCACAAAGCATAAGACAGAATAATGCCAAAACATAATTGTGTTCAAATGCGAAGTGAGTTCCGACAATCGCACTGATTAAACTACAATATGTTAGAATGACTGTATAGTTGTAAAAACCAATCATACAATTCACCTTTCCTTCTTTTCTATAATCGGGTTCATTATAGCATGAATGAATATTGAATGATAGTCATTTAAGTTTGTTTCTACAAAATAAAAAATAGCCTATAAAAGGCTATTTTTAAACAAAAAAAAGGACCTGGCAGCTTGCTATTGTCGCGTCTTCACACTATCGTCGCCGTTATGATGCTTAACTTCCGTGTTCGGGATGGGAACGGGTGTGTCCATCATGCTATCGCCGCCAGATCCTCGAGGGATCCCTCAAAACCAGATACGTCATCTCTACTATTCTCTACTCTCTCCAATCTTGGCCAAGTCCTCGGCCTATTAGTACCGCCCCGCTAAGCACATCGCTGCGCTTGCACTCGCGGCCTATCAACCTCGTCGTCTTCGAGGGGCCTTACTTGTCGCCAATGGGAGGTCTCATCTTGGAGGGGGCTTCACGCTTAGATGCCTTCAGCGCTTATCCCGTCCGGACTTGGCTGCCCAGCTGTGCCACTGGCGTGACAACTGGTGCACCATCGGTCCGTCCACCCCGGTCCTCTCGTACTAGGGGCAGCTCTCCTCAAACCTCCTGCGCCCACGACAGATAGGGACCGAACTGTCTCACGACGTTCTGAACCCAGCTCGCGTACCGCTTTAATGGGCGAACAGCCCAACCCTTGGAACCGACTTCAGCTCCAGGATGCGATGAGCCGACATCGAGGTGCCAAACCTCCCCGTCGATGTGAACTCTTGGGGGAGATCAGCCTGTTATCCCCAGGGTAGCTTTTATCCGTTGAGCGACGGCCCTTCCATTCGGATCCGCCGGATCACTAAGCCCGACTTTCGTCCCTGCTCGACCTGTATGTCTCGCAGTCAGACACCCTTATGCCTTTGCACTCTATGCATGGTTTCCATCCATGCTGAGGGTATCTTTGGGCGCCTCCGTTACTCTTTGGGAGGCGACCGCCCCAGTCAAACTGCCCGACTGACACTGTCCCGTGGCCCGTTGCCTCCGGTTAGGACCTAGATGCATGAAGGGTGGTATCCCAACAGCGGCTCCCCGTACGCTGGCGCGCACGGCTCACAGCCTCCCACCTATCCTGTACATCATGCATCCAAGCCCAATGTCAACCTGCAGTGAAGCTCCATGGGGTCTTTCCGTCTAGTCGCGGGCAACCTGCATCTTCACAGGTACTAAGACTTCACCGAGTCTACAGCTGAGACAGCGCCCAAATCGTTACGCCTTTCGTGCGGGTCGGAACTTGCCCGACAAGGAATTTCGCTACCTTAGGACCGTTATAGTTACGGCCGCCGTTTACTGGGGCTTCGGCTCGCTGCTTCGCTTGCGCTGACAGCTCCCCTTGACCTTCCAGCACCGGGCAGGCGTCACCCCCTATACTTCGGCTTGCGCCTTCGCAGAGAGCTGTGTTTTTGGTAAACAGTCGCTTGGGCCGTTTTACTGCGGCTCCATTTCTGGAGCACCCCTTCTCCCTAAGTTACGGGGTCATTTTGCAGAGTTCCTTAGCTATAGTTCTCTCGCTCACCTCAGGATTCTCTCCTTGCCCATGTGTGTCCATTTTCGGTACGGGCCGATGCGTGTTGTGCTAGAAGCTTTTCCTGGAAGCCTGCTCTCAGCTTTTCCGTACTTGCCGCAGCTTTCCGTATGCTTCGCGCCTTCCCCCTGCGCGCACCGGATTTCCCTGGTGCGCAGGTATCTCGCTTGCCCCAGCTATTCCAGCAGCTGGTTGCCTGAGCCTTCTCCGTCACTCCATCGCCACACATCGGGTACGGGAATATCCACCCGTCGTCCATCGGCTACGCCTTTCGGCCTCGCCTTAGGTCCCGACTATCCCAGAGAGGACGAGCCTTCCTCTGGAGACCTTGGGCCATCGGTGCGTGGGATTCTCACCCACGTGCCGCTACTCACGCCGGCATTCTCTCTTCCATGCGCTCCACATGCCCTCTCGGTCATGCTTCTCCGCTGCATGCAATGCTCCCCTACCACATTCCTGTCCATAGCTTCGGTGTCATGCTTAGCCCCGGTAAATTATCGGCGCAGAGTCATTCGACTAGTGAGCTGTTACGCACTCTTTGAAGGATGGCTGCTTCTGAGCCAACCTCCTAGTTGTCTGCACGTCTCCACTTCCTTTTCCACTTAGCATGCACTTTGGGACCTTAGCTGATGGTCTGGGCTGTTTCCCTCTTGACGACGGACCTTATCACTCGCCGTCTGACTGCCGCAGATGACACCGTGACATTCGGAGTTTGATTATGCTCAGTACCGCGGGATGCGGCCATCGCATATTCAGTGCTCTACCTTCACGGCTCTCTCGCTGCGACGCTAGCCCTAAAGCTATTTCGGGGAGAACCAGCTATCTCCGGGTTCGATTGGAATTTCACCCCTAGCCACAAGTCATCCGCCAACGTTTCAACGGGGGTCGGTTCGGTCCTCCATCGGGTCTCACCCCGACTTCAACCTGCTCATGGCTAGATCACCCGGTTTCGGGTCCACGACCTCAGACTATGTCGCCCTGTTAAGACTCGCTTTCGCTGCGGCTCCGCATCTCCTGCTTAACCTCGCCTGCTGATCGTGACTCGCCGGCTCATTCTACAAAAGGCACGCCATCACCCTTTGACGGGCTCTGACTTCTTGTGGGCATGCGGTTTCAGGTTCTCTTTCACTCCCCTCCCGGGGTTCTTTTCACCTTTCCCTCACGGTACTGGTTCGCTATCGGTCACAGAGTAGTGTTTAGCCTTTCGGGATGGTCCCCGATGATTCCGGCAGGATTCCACGTGCCCCGCCGTACTCAGGTGCCGCCTCGATCCATGTCGAGCCTTCGGATACGGGTCTCTCACCCTCTGCGGATCCCCTTCCCATGGGATTCTCCTGACTCTTCATGTCATCTTTCTCGGCGGTCCTACAACCCCGGACTATGTCCGGTTTGGGCTCCTCCGCTTTCGCTCGCCGCTACTTACGGAATCGACTTCTCTTTCTCTTCCTGCAGGTACTTAGATGTTTCAGTTCCCTGCGTATTGCCCCGTCATGACGGTCGTCATGCGGTCTCCGCTTCGAAAGCGGAGGGGTTTCCCCATTCGGATATCGGCGGGTCATCGCGTGCTTACCGCTCGCCGCCGCATTTCGCTGTTCGCTGCGTCCTTCATCGCCTCTCTGTGCCCAGGCATTCTCCGTACGCCCTTTCTTCCTTGACCTTGTGATTGGTTCTCTTTAGTTCGCTTGAGTATTTCTGTTCTTAGTATTTTTTGCCTTCAGACCAGATGTACTAGACCTTCTTATCTTTGTTTGATTTCTCGATCTCACTTACATCTTATCTTTGTGTGCAGAAAGTTTTTAAAACTTTCCATTTGATGATCATATCTGATTTTCAAGGATCTCTCCTGAGTGCCAGAGCACTCAAAACTGAACATTACACGTCTGTCTCCCTAGAAAGGAGGTGATCCATCCCCACGTTCCCGTAGGGATACCTTGTTACGACTTCACCCCAATCATCAGCCCCACCTTAGACAGCTCCCTCCCTTGCGGGTTGGGCCGCCGGCTTCGGGTGTTGCCAACTCTCATGGTGTGACGGGCGGTGTGTACAAGGCCCGAGAACGTATTCACCGCGGCATGCTGATCCGCGATTACTAGCGATTCCGGCTTCGTGCAGTCGAGTTGCAGACTGCAGTCCGAACTGGGAACGGGTTTCTGGGGTCCGCTCCGGCTCGCGCCTTCGCTTCCCTCTGTCCCGTCCATTGTAGCACGTGTGTGGCCCAGGTCATAAGGGGCATGATGATTTGACGTCATCCCCGCCTTCCTCCTCCTTGCAGAGGCAGTCTCGCCAGAGTCCCCAACTCAATGATGGTAACTGGCGACAGGGGTTGCGCTCGTTGCGGGACTTAACCCAACATCTCACGACACGAGCTGACGACAACCATGCACCACCTGTCTTCTCTATAGCTATGAGGATGTCTCCATCCCTTTTAGATCGATGTCAAGACCTGGTAAGGTTCTTCGCGTTGCTTCGAATTAAACCACATGCTCCACCGCTTGTGCGGGCCCCCGTCAATTCCTTTGAGTTTCATTCTTGCGAACGTACTACTCAGGCGGGTCACTTATTGCGTTGACTGCAGCACCGGGGTTTGACCCCCGACACTTAGTGACCATCGTTTACGGCGTGGACTACTAGGGTATCTAATCCTATTTGCTCCCCACGCTTTCGGGAATGAGCGTCAGTTGCGGCCCAGACCGTCGCCTTCGCCACTGGTGTTCCTCCATATATCTACGCATTTCACCGCTACACATGGAATTCCACGATCCTCTTCCGCACTCTAGCCGCCCGGTTTCCATGGCTTACCGAAGTTTAGCTTCGGTCTTTCACCACAGACCCTTGCGGCCGCCTGCTCCCTCTTTACGCCCAATGATTCCGGATAACGCTCGCCACCTACGTATTACCGCGGCTGCTGGCACGTAGTTAGCCGTGGCTTTCTGGTAAAGTACCGTCACTCGCACACCATTTCCTGTGTCCGACGTTCTTCCTTTACAACAGAGCTTTACGACCCGAAGGCCTTCTTCGCTCACGCGGCGTTGCTCGGTCAGGGTTTCCCCCATTGCCGAAAATTCCCTACTGCTGCCTCCCGTAGGAGTCTGGGCCGTGTCTCAGTCCCAATGTGGCCGTCCGCCCTCTCAGGCCGGCTACGCATCGTTGCCTTGGTGGGCCGTTGCCCCGCCAACTAGCTAATGCGCCATAGGTCCATCCCTGCGCTATCCCGTGAAGGATATTTGGCATGAGCTCCATGCGGTGCTCATGGCTATGCGGTATTAGCAGGAGTTTCCTCCTGTTATCCCCCGCACAGGGGCAGGTTACCTATGTATTACTCACCCGTTCGCCACTCATCTTCCGAAGAAGATTCGTTCGACTTGCATGTATTAGGCACGCCGCCAGCGTTCATCCTGAGCCAGGATCAAACTCTCCACGAAAATATGTGAAGAGCTGATGTTCAGCTCATCAATTAAATGTTTTCAAATAAATCTGACGTGTATCTGTTCAGTTTTCAATGTTCTGTCTCAGCCCGTCTCCCGGACTGCCTGTCTATAATACCTAAAATATCGAAACTTGTAAAGTGTTTTTTGAATATTTTTTGATTTTTTTATAAAAAATATTCAAAATCTCTTATATTGTTTATTTTTATCAAAAAAGGCTATCTTATCATATGAGACAGCCCTGTTTAATAGTTTAATGTGTTTTATTTTGTTCAGTATATTCTACAATACGTTGTGCTAGTTCCATGATGGATTCAAAGTTTTCAGCACCACCAATAAATCCTCCTGGATGAATAAAGCGTGCACCTTCGACTCCAGTAAGATCTACTAATTCTTGATCACGTTTCCCACACCACTCTTCAGGTACTTTGATACGTGTATCAAAGCTTGCTGGTGATAGAGGAACTCCCTGAAAGTTCCATCCTCCTCTCTGAGAAGGGAACACAGTTAAATAGATATCATTCACTTTATTGCTTTCTGATTTAAGTAATGTACCTTTCCATGGGACAAACTGTTCTAGAATCATAATATGATGTTCTGATAAGTCAATTTGTGCTTCAACATAATCCATTCCTTGAATTCTACTAACTTCTGAATGAATGCAGGTATCAAATATCTCTTTAAGTAACGGTTCACCATTTTTATGATAATGTTCCATTAAGATGGCGAGCTGTTCTACTGGATAAGCAGTGATTTCATCTGTTTCTTCACGTTCAAAAGAAAGTGGCTGCACAAACATCTTATTCACATCATATACACCTAATTCTGCATGTTTACTTGATTTATTATAATAAGTGATGATTTCTTCACCATATTCTTTCCACATATCTATGGCATCACCTTCTTCATTAAAGATGAAACAATTCGCTTCATTGGCTTTATCTAAGACAATTTTCTTCATCACCTGATCTAACCAGTCATAACCATCATCCCAATCAAGTTCATTATTATTATAAACATCCTTTAAATATTCAATATATACATGAAATACCGTTCTCATGAAATCAACCGATTTTAAAAATGCTTCGTCTCCACTAATAGGTGAATTCCAGAAAGGGTTACTAATAGAAATAACAGATGAAATAGTCATGGAAATGCGTTCACCTTCTCCATTATCCAATGCATCAATAGGCATGATGATCTGATCATCTATATCATAAAAATAATCTTCTAGGTAATCTTGGATTCCTAACTTCTCCAAAATCTGTATTCCATAATCACGCCAAATAAGACCTACAGAAGAATAAGCAATCCCATTATCTCTTCTTACTTTATCATCCTGATGATGATCATACTTTCCTAAACCAATATCATAGACAAATGCATCTGTATCTTTTTCATCAATTTCTGCAACTCTTGCAAGTGGAATATCTTCATATAATATTTCTAATAGGACTGTCGCCATAACATCATCTGCATGAAATGATCCTGCATGAGTTATAAACTTTGCATCCTTTTCTTCTACTATCGTAATCATACTATCTCCTTATGTGCTCTTATATAATCATATCATTCTTATCTAAAATTTACACTAAGAAAAAAAGCCCTCCTGAAGGAAGGCATAAAAAAAAGGACCTGGCAGCTTGCTATTGTCGCGTCTTCACACTATCGTCGCCGTTATGATGCTTAACTTCCGTGTTCGGGATGGGAACGGGTGTGTCCATCATGCTATCGCCGCCAGATCCTCGAGGGATCCCTCAAAACCAGATACGTCATCTCTACTAGTCTCTACTCTTTCCAATCTTGGCCAAGTCCTCGGCCTATTAGTACCGCCCCGCTAAGCACATCGCTGCGCTTGCACTCGCGGCCTATCAACCTCGTCGTCTTCGAGGGGCCTTACTTGTCGCCAATGGGAGGTCTCATCTTGGAGGGGGCTTCACGCTTAGATGCCTTCAGCGCTTATCCCGTCCGGACTTGGCTGCCCAGCTGTGCCACTGGCGTGACAACTGGTGCACCATCGGTCCGTCCACCCCGGTCCTCTCGTACTAGGGGCAGCTCTCCTCAAACCTCCTGCGCCCACGACAGATAGGGACCGAACTGTCTCACGACGTTCTGAACCCAGCTCGCGTACCGCTTTAATGGGCGAACAGCCCAACCCTTGGAACCGACTTCAGCTCCAGGATGCGATGAGCCGACATCGAGGTGCCAAACCTCCCCGTCGATGTGAACTCTTGGGGGAGATCAGCCTGTTATCCCCAGGGTAGCTTTTATCCGTTGAGCGACGGCCCTTCCATTCGGATCCGCCGGATCACTAAGCCCGACTTTCGTCCCTGCTCGACCTGTATGTCTCGCAGTCAGACACCCTTATGCCTTTGCACTCTATGCATGGTTTCCATCCATGCTGAGGGTATCTTTGGGCGCCTCCGTTACTCTTTGGGAGGCGACCGCCCCAGTCAAACTGCCCGACTGACACTGTCCCGTGGCCCGTTGCCTCCGGTTAGGACCTAGATGCATGAAGGGTGGTATCCCAACAGCGGCTCCCCGTACGCTGGCGCGCACGGCTCACAGCCTCCCACCTATCCTGTACATCATGCATCCAAGCCCAATGTCAACCTGCAGTGAAGCTCCATGGGGTCTTTCCGTCTAGTCGCGGGCAACCTGCATCTTCACAGGTACTAAGACTTCACCGAGTCTACAGCTGAGACAGCGCCCAAATCGTTACGCCTTTCGTGCGGGTCGGAACTTGCCCGACAAGGAATTTCGCTACCTTAGGACCGTTATAGTTACGGCCGCCGTTTACTGGGGCTTCGGCTCGCTGCTTCGCTTGCGCTGACAGCTCCCCTTGACCTTCCAGCACCGGGCAGGCGTCACCCCCTATACTTCGGCTTGCGCCTTCGCAGAGAGCTGTGTTTTTGGTAAACAGTCGCTTGGGCCGTTTTACTGCGGCTCCATTTCTGGAGCACCCCTTCTCCCTAAGTTACGGGGTCATTTTGCAGAGTTCCTTAGCTATAGTTCTCTCGCTCACCTCAGGATTCTCTCCTTGCCCATGTGTGTCCATTTTCGGTACGGGCCGATGCGTGTTGTGCTAGAAGCTTTTCCTGGAAGCCTGCTCTCAGCTTTTCCGTACTTGCCGCAGCTTTCCGTATGCTTCGCGCCTTCCCCCTGCGCGCACCGGATTTCCCTGGTGCGCAGGTATCTCGCTTGCCCCAGCTATTCCAGCAGCTGGTTGCCTGAGCCTTCTCCGTCACTCCATCGCCACACATCGGGTACGGGAATATCCACCCGTCGTCCATCGGCTACGCCTTTCGGCCTCGCCTTAGGTCCCGACTATCCCAGAGAGGACGAGCCTTCCTCTGGAGACCTTGGGCCATCGGTGCGTGGGATTCTCACCCACGTGCCGCTACTCACGCCGGCATTCTCTCTTCCATGCGCTCCACATGCCCTCTCGGTCATGCTTCTCCGCTGCATGCAATGCTCCCCTACCACATTCCTGTCCATAGCTTCGGTGTCATGCTTAGCCCCGGTAAATTATCGGCGCAGAGTCATTCGACTAGTGAGCTGTTACGCACTCTTTGAAGGATGGCTGCTTCTGAGCCAACCTCCTAGTTGTCTGCACGTCTCCACTTCCTTTTCCACTTAGCATGCACTTTGGGACCTTAGCTGATGGTCTGGGCTGTTTCCCTCTTGACGACGGACCTTATCACTCGCCGTCTGACTGCCGCAGATGACACCGTGACATTCGGAGTTTGATTATGCTCAGTACCGCGGGATGCGGCCATCGCATATTCAGTGCTCTACCTTCACGGCTCTCTCGCTGCGACGCTAGCCCTAAAGCTATTTCGGGGAGAACCAGCTATCTCCGGGTTCGATTGGAATTTCACCCCTAGCCACAAGTCATCCGCCAACGTTTCAACGGGGGTCGGTTCGGTCCTCCATCGGGTCTCACCCCGACTTCAACCTGCTCATGGCTAGATCACCCGGTTTCGGGTCCACGACCTCAGACTATGTCGCCCTGTTAAGACTCGCTTTCGCTGCGGCTCCGCATCTCCTGCTTAACCTCGCCTGCTGATCGTGACTCGCCGGCTCATTCTACAAAAGGCACGCCATCACCCTTTGACGGGCTCTGACTTCTTGTGGGCATGCGGTTTCAGGTTCTCTTTCACTCCCCTCCCGGGGTTCTTTTCACCTTTCCCTCACGGTACTGGTTCGCTATCGGTCACAGAGTAGTGTTTAGCCTTTCGGGATGGTCCCCGATGATTCCGGCAGGATTCCACGTGCCCCGCCGTACTCAGGTGCCGCCTCGATCCATGTCGAGCCTTCGGATACGGGTCTCTCACCCTCTGCGGATCCCCTTCCCATGGGATTCTCCTGACTCTTCATGTCATCTTTCTCGGCGGTCCTACAACCCCGGACTATGTCCGGTTTGGGCTCCTCCGCTTTCGCTCGCCGCTACTTACGGAATCGACTTCTCTTTCTCTTCCTGCAGGTACTTAGATGTTTCAGTTCCCTGCGTATTGCCCCGTCATGACGGTCGTCATGCGGTCTCCGCTTCGAAAGCGGAGGGGTTTCCCCATTCGGATATCGGCGGGTCATCGCGTGCTTACCGCTCGCCGCCGCATTTCGCTGTTCGCTGCGTCCTTCATCGCCTCTCTGTGCCCAGGCATTCTCCGTACGCCCTTTCTTCCTTGACCTTGTGATTGGTTCTCTTTAGTTCGCTTGAGTATTTCTGTTCTTAGTATTTTTTGCCTTCAGACCAGATGTACTAGACCTTCTTATCTTTGTTTGATTTCTCGATCTCACTTACATCTTATCTTTGTGTGCAGAAAGTTTTTAAAACTTTCCATTTGATGATCATATCTGATTTTCAAGGATCTCTCCTGAGTGCCAGAGCACTCAAAACTGAACATTACACGTCTGTCTCCCTAGAAAGGAGGTGATCCATCCCCACGTTCCCGTAGGGATACCTTGTTACGACTTCACCCCAATCATCAGCCCCACCTTAGACAGCTCCCTCCCTTGCGGGTTGGGCCGCCGGCTTCGGGTGTTGCCAACTCTCATGGTGTGACGGGCGGTGTGTACAAGGCCCGAGAACGTATTCACCGCGGCATGCTGATCCGCGATTACTAGCGATTCCGGCTTCGTGCAGTCGAGTTGCAGACTGCAGTCCGAACTGGGAACGGGTTTCTGGGGTCCGCTCCGGCTCGCGCCTTCGCTTCCCTCTGTCCCGTCCATTGTAGCACGTGTGTGGCCCAGGTCATAAGGGGCATGATGATTTGACGTCATCCCCGCCTTCCTCCTCCTTGCAGAGGCAGTCTCGCCAGAGTCCCCAACTCAATGATGGTAACTGGCGACAGGGGTTGCGCTCGTTGCGGGACTTAACCCAACATCTCACGACACGAGCTGACGACAACCATGCACCACCTGTCTTCTCTATAGCTATGAGGATGTCTCCATCCCTTTTAGATCGATGTCAAGACCTGGTAAGGTTCTTCGCGTTGCTTCGAATTAAACCACATGCTCCACCGCTTGTGCGGGCCCCCGTCAATTCCTTTGAGTTTCATTCTTGCGAACGTACTACTCAGGCGGGTCACTTATTGCGTTGACTGCAGCACCGGGGTTTGACCCCCGACACTTAGTGACCATCGTTTACGGCGTGGACTACTAGGGTATCTAATCCTATTTGCTCCCCACGCTTTCGGGAATGAGCGTCAGTTGCGGCCCAGACCGTCGCCTTCGCCACTGGTGTTCCTCCATATATCTACGCATTTCACCGCTACACATGGAATTCCACGATCCTCTTCCGCACTCTAGCCGCCCGGTTTCCATGGCTTACCGAAGTTTAGCTTCGGTCTTTCACCACAGACCCTTGCGGCCGCCTGCTCCCTCTTTACGCCCAATGATTCCGGATAACGCTCGCCACCTACGTATTACCGCGGCTGCTGGCACGTAGTTAGCCGTGGCTTTCTGGTAAAGTACCGTCACTCGCACACCATTTCCTGTGTCCGACGTTCTTCCTTTACAACAGAGCTTTACGACCCGAAGGCCTTCTTCGCTCACGCGGCGTTGCTCGGTCAGGGTTTCCCCCATTGCCGAAAATTCCCTACTGCTGCCTCCCGTAGGAGTCTGGGCCGTGTCTCAGTCCCAATGTGGCCGTCCGCCCTCTCAGGCCGGCTACGCATCGTTGCCTTGGTGGGCCGTTGCCCCGCCAACTAGCTAATGCGCCATAGGTCCATCCCTGCGCTATCCCGTAAAGGATATTTGGCATGAGCTCCATGCGGTGCTCATGGCTATGCGGTATTAGCAGGAGTTTCCTCCTGTTATCCCCCGCACAGGGGCAGGTTACCTATGTATTACTCACCCGTTCGCCACTCATCTTCCGAAGAAGATTCGTTCGACTTGCATGTATTAGGCACGCCGCCAGCGTTCATCCTGAGCCAGGATCAAACTCTCCACGAAAATATGTGAAGAGCTGATGTTCAGCTCATCAATTAAATGTTTTCAAATAAATCTGACGTGTATCTGTTCAGTTTTCAATGTTCTGTCTCAGCCCGTCTCCCGGACTGCCTGTCTATAATACCTAAAATATCGGTGCTTGTAAAGTGTTTTTTGAAGAAAATTCAAAAAAATTATTTTTCTTATTTTATATCCTGTTTTTATGCCTGAATATTATAAAAAGCATGCATTATGGATTGCATGCCTTACAAGGAATATAGCCTTCATTTTGTGCTTCCTGTGAAGAACTAAAATAGACTTTATTCTTATCACTGATCGTTTTTACATACTGACAATCTTCTCTATGATACTTCTTAGTATTTTTAGATCCTATATATTGTGTTGTTTGAGTAGTCGTGATTTCTTCTTTACCATTAAAGGTCAATTTATTCTTCTTAGAAATACAACGGATTGTACCTAATTCATCCGTACGATAGACCACCATATTATATCTAGAGAATCTCTGTAATGCTTCCTTATGAGGATGACCATACATATTGTCTTTACCGCAAGACACTACGACATAACTTGCCTTCATTCTAGATAACAGATTATCGCTGTTTGAATAAGCTGAACCATGATGACCTGCTTGGAATACATCACATTGTACTTTGTTTAGTTTCTTTTCCATTGATTCTGCAGCATCACCAGTAAAGACAAAACGATGATAACCATCATCATATCTCATACATAAAGATGAGTCATTATTGTTCTGTGCCCCTTCACCTACGCCAATAAATTCAATAGAACCTACACCTACCTGAAAGGTATCTCCTACCTTAGGCACAGTAATTTTCTTTTTCTTCTCTTTAATCGTATTTAATAGTTTCATATATGTATAAGAAGAAGAGGTTCTACTAGACATATATATCTTTTTTACATTTAACAGATAAATAATATTCTTTGCATCATTTATATGATCCGCATCACAATGCGTTAAAATCAAAGCATCAAGTGTATTGATAGAGTGTTCTTTTAAATAATTCAAGCTGGCATTTTCATATCCATCACCATGTCCTGCATCAATAAGAACCGTTTGGTTATTATTTTGAATAAGTGTTGAATCTCCCTGCCCTACATTAATATAAGTGACTTGAGATTTAATATTGTTTGATACTTCTTTATTCGGTGTAGAAGTTGTACTACAACCCGTGATAAGTATCATTGATAAGAATATACTAAATAGCTTCTTCATAAATTCCTCCTGTCACTCATTATAGACAACTATTTTTCTTCTACAAGAAAAAAAGACAGGAAAAAATCCTGCCTCTAACGGACACCGCCGCCTCCGCCACCGGAGAAGCCGCCTCCACCACCACTAAATGATGATGAACCACCTTGTCCTGCACTTGCAGCTGAAGAAGCTGCACTCATACTATTATGTGCAAATGTATGTGTATAGTAATAAATTGGGAAGTTATTGTAAGTTGTTGTTTCTTCATAACGAGGAATTGCAACCTTCAATTGCTTTTCTACACGATCCGCAATGCCAAGTACTGCTGCAAAGATGAGATATTCATCCCAAAGTTTAACTTCAATGGCCGCTTTTTCTTTCATATTGTCTTCATCATCAAGGAAGTTATTAAATCCCCATACATAAAGACATTGATCATACGCTTTATCTGTCCATACCGTACGATCATGTGGAATATTCCAGAATAAGAAGCGTTTATAAATAGTCGCTGTTTTTGCGTAACCAATCTTATTCATAGAATCTTCTGTGACATTATCCACTTTAGTGAACCAATCATCGATCTTCTTATAGTGTTTGCTGCACCATTTCTGAAATGCTTTTGTTTGAAGAACACCCTCTTTAGACGCAAGAATAAACATCTTATAAAGTGCTGTTTCCTGCTTATTCTCAAACTTTGCATCTACATCAAGATACATATCATAATTCTTTTTCTTGACGATTGCGCCACTTTCCTTTTCTCTAATTGTGATTATACCATCACGTACCCATTTCAAGATAAATCCAGACACAAGGTTTTCACGACTCTCATCCTCACCTATAATATCCAGCTTTTTAGCTAGATAATAGAACAAGAATATATCTTTATTACATGGAATTTCTCTAAATGGAGTGACTTCTTTACCTTTAATTGTACGCCCATTCTCAAATACAACACCTGAATCTGAGAATACAATAGCAGCAGCTATAATAAAGATAACCATTACAATCACAAAGATGATGAAGATAAAGATTACAATCTTCGCCGCTTTGGACATGCCGCTAGAATAACTAGATCCTTCTTTTGCATCCTTCACAACATCTTCAAACTTTTCACTTGCATGACGTTTATTAGGTGACGTATAAGAATTACTTTCAAGACCCATTAATAACTGCATCTTATTACTGCCTAAAGAGTCTGTTTTTAAAGTAACACCACCATTATCAAAATTCACACTGCCTGAATAACCAAATGCCCAGATTTTCGCATTTTCTTTACTATAGGGTGTCATACCAGTCACATGAATTGTGACATCTGCAACATCCAATGACATATCACTAATAAAAGCATAGTTAATACCCTGCTGGTCCTTATACTGATTCACAAAATGTTCAATCTGGTAAACCATTGTATAAGAACGTGTCCCATAATCACCTAGACCAAAGCACAACTCATAGTGGCCACCATCTTTAATCAGACCGCATTTATTAATCTTAGATTCTCTAGAAACATCAGAATCCCATGTACCGATATTTTTGTATGTTACCCCACGATCATCAGTGACACCAATAAGTGTCAATGGCTGATCATTCATACCATTGAATATTTTGTATCCTTCTGTCCCTTCCGATACATCCATATCCCATTTCTCTACAAATGTTGCTGTACCATTTTGATCAATCTGGCAGGTAATGCCAATATTGTTTACTTTTGTGCTTGATGCATCAACTGCCGTTGGTATTAACAGCAATAATACTGTAAGAAATGATAATAAGCGTTTCATTAGAATTGTACCTTTGGTACTTCTTTAGATGCTTCATCCACTTCAAAGAAGTTCATCTTTTCAAAATGGAACATTGAAGCAATGATATTAGAAGGGAACATTTCTAACTTATTCACATACTGTTTAACATCATCATTATAGAACTGTCTTGCATAACTGATCTTATCTTCAGTTTCCTTTAAATCATTCTGTAAAGACATGAAGTTTGTATTAGCCTTTAAATCAGGATAACTTTCTTGAAGCATCATTAAACGACTTAATGATCTTTCTAATTCACCCGCATTCTTAAGCTGTTCTTCTGGTGTAGAAGCAGTTACATAACTGTTTCTTGCGCGAATAGCTCCTTCAAGTGTTTCCTTTTCATGCTTTGCATAACCTTTTACAGTTTCTACAATATTAGGAATCATATCTGCACGTCTTTTTAATTGAACATCAATCTGTGCCCATGCCCCGCGACACTTATTTCTAGACTTAACAAGTCCATTGTATGTTGCGATTGTATATAAAACAATTAATACAACCACTACTACAGCAATAATTAAACCCATAATTATTTCCTCCTTTTATACATAATCAATTATATCAACAATTACGTTTAAATACATTAAAAAAGGCTATGATGTAAAATCATAACCTTAAGGTGTTTATTACTTTAATTTTGTAATATCAACTAATGAAGTTGGACCCTGATGTCTCTTTTCTAGACAGTTGATTAATGCATGTGCTGTATCTAATGAAGTATAGATAGGGATACCTGCTTCAACTGCAAATCTTCTGATTAAGAAACCATCCTTTAAGTTATCGTTTCTTGTAGGAATATCGATAACTAAGTCAACAGTATCAGTTAACATCAAGTCAAAGATTGTGTTAGACTTTTCCGCAATTCTGTTAACTCTATGAACTGGTACATCATGTTCTTTTAAGAAGTTATAAGTACCTTCTGTTGAATAAAGGTCATATCCAAACATATAGAACTGCTTAGCGATTGGTAAGAATTCTTCTTTAGAGCTGTCCTTGATTGTACAGATGATATTCTTTCTCTTTGGTAAGTTGATACCTGTTCCAATGAATGCCTTATAGATTGCTTCATCAAATGTCTTTGCGATACCTAATACTTCACCTGTAGATTTCATTTCTGGGCCAAGTGAAATTTCAGCACCCTTGATCTTTTCAAATGAGAAGACTGGCATCTTAACTGCAACAGTTTCTTTTTCTGGCTGCAAGCCATATTCATAACCCTGATCTTTGATTGAATGACCCATGATAACCTTAGTTGCAACATCTACTACTGGAATATCTGTTACCTTTGAGATATATGGAATTGTACGAGAAGATCTTGGGTTTACTTCAATTACATAAACTTCATCTTCATATACGATGAACTGGATGTTGATTAATCCAATAACGTGTAGTGCTTTAGCTAAGCGCTGAGTGTAGTCACAGATAACTTTCTTGATTTCAGGCTTGATCTTCTGTGGTGGATATACTGAGATACTGTCACCAGAGTGAACACCAGCTCTTTCAACGTGTTCCATAACACCAGGAATAAGTACGCCGTTTTCATCACATACAGCATCTACTTCTACTTCCTTACCTGATAAGTACTTATCGATAAGAATTGGATGTTCCTGGAACTGACGGTTGATGATCTTCATGAATTTCTTGATATCACCATCATTTAAGGCGATTTCCATACCTGCACCACCTAATACATATGATGGACGTACAAGTACTGGGTAACCTAATTTATTCGCAACTTCTAATGCTTCATCTACAGTAAATACTGTTGCCCCTCTAGGACGATCGATTTCACATTTTTCTAAGACTTCATCAAAACGTTCTCTATCTTCTGCAGCATCTACGCTATCAGCTGAAGTACCAAGGATTGGAACTCCCATATCCATTAAGTCCTGAGTTAACTTGATTGCTGTCTGACCACCAAACTGAACGATTGCGCCATCTGGTTTTTCAAGTTCAACAATGCTCTGAACATCTTCCTGAGTAAGTGGTTCAAAGTATAATCTATCAGCGATATCGAAGTCAGTAGAAACTGTTTCTGGGTTGTTGTTGACGATGATTGTTTCATAGCCAGCAGCTCTTAATGCCCATACACAATGTACTGAACAATAGTCGAATTCGATACCCTGTCCAATACGGATTGGTCCTGAACCTAATACCATAACCTTCTTACGAGCGTTATCTGGTTTAATTTCATGTTCTCCACCATATACTGAATAGAAATATGGAGTTTCAGCATCAAATTCTGCAGCACAAGTATCAACTGTCTTGAATGCAGCAGTGATATTGTTTTCTAAACGATAATCATGAATTTCATTCTTATCTTTACCAGTTAAGTCTGCAATAACTCTATCTGGGAATTCAACCCTCTTAGCAGCCTTTAATAATTCTGGAGTTAATTCTTCTGTCTTTAATCTATTTTCGATTTCTACAAGATGTTTGATCTTATCAATAAACCATGAATCAATCTTAGTGATATTATGGATTTCTTCTTCAGTAATACCCTGTCTTAATGCTTCAGCTACTGCGAAGATTCTCTGGTCATCTACATCTTTTAATTTAGTTCTTAAGTATTCTGTGTCTTTACCTTCCATTTCAGGAATTGATAAATAGAATACATTCTGTTCAAGTGAACGTAATGCTTTCATTAAAGCACCTTCGAAGTTATTACAGATTGCCATAACTTCACCAGTTGCCTTCATCTGTGTACCAAGTTTTCTTGATGCGCCATAGAACTTATCGAATGGCCATTTAGGAATCTTACATACGATATAGTCTAATGTTGGTTCATAAGAAGCATATGTCTTACCTGTTACAGCGTTCACGATTTCATCAAGTGAATAACCTAATGCAATCTTAGCAGCTAACTTCGCAATTGGGTAACCAGTTGCTTTAGAAGCTAAAGCTGAAGAACGGCTGACACGTGGGTTAACTTCGATAACACAATATTCAAAAGAATTTGGGTTTAATGCGAACTGTACGTTACATCCACCCTTGATATTTAATGCAGTGATGATGTTTAAAGCAGAGCTTCTTAACATCTGATATTCTTTATCACCTAAAGTCTGAGAAGGAGCTACTACGATAGAGTCACCAGTATGAACACCTACTGGGTCAACGTTTTCCATATTACATACTGTAATACAGTTACCATTGCCATCTCTCATTACTTCGTATTCGATTTCCTTCCAACCGGCAATACATCTTTCAATTAAGCACTGAGATACACGTGATAATCTTAAACCATTAGTACAGATATCATGTAATTCTTCAGGAGTTTCAGCGATACCTCCACCAGTACCACCAAGTGTATAAGCTGGTCTTACTACTACTGGGTAACCAATCTTTTCAGCAAATTCTAATGCATCATCTACATGGTTAACAACTGTTGAAGCAGCCACTGGTTCATGGATTCTTTCCATTAATTCCTTGAATTCAAGACGGTCTTCTGCAAGTTTGATTGTAGTTGTATTAGTACCGATAGTACGTACGTTATGTGCTTCTAAGAAACCTTCATCATCAAGTGCCATAGCAATATTTAAGGCATTCTGACCACCAAGAGTTGGTAAGATTGAATCTGGTTTTTCTTTTAAGATTAAGTTCTTAACAACAGGAACTGTTAAAGGTTCAATATAAACATGATCTGCAATATCCTTATCAGTCATGATTGTTGCAGGGTTAGAGTTAATAAGAACGACTTCAATTCCTTCTTCTTTTAATGCACGACAAGCCTGAGTACCTGCATAGTCGAATTCAGCTGCCTGTCCAATAATAATTGGTCCTGATCCAATAACAAGAACCTTTTTTATATCTTTATTCTTAGGCATTCTACTTTCCCTCCATCATCTTAATAAACTCATCAAATAAATATTCAGTATCTCTAGGTCCCGCATTTGCTTCTGGGTGGAACTGAACAGTTTTGATATTCTTATTTAAATATTCAACACCTTCAATAGTGCCATCATTTACGTTTCTAAACCAAGCCTTAGCCACTGCAGGATCAATTGAATCATCCTTGATAACATAGTTATGGTTCTGTGTAGAGATATAAACACGGTTAGTGTCTAAATCCTTAACTGGATGGTTTGCACCATGATGTCCATATTTTAATTTTTCTGTCTTGAAGCCATGAGCAAGAGCCATTAACTGATGTCCAAGACAAATTGCGAAAATTGGCATACCGCTTTCTGATAATTTCTTCACTTCTGCGATAATATCAGTTACTTCAGCTGGGTCACCAGGACCGTTACTTAACATAATACCATCAAAGTTACCTTCTAATACTTCAGAAGCAGGTGTAGTAGCTGGGAATACTGTTACTTCACAGTTTCTCTTTGCTAATTCATTTGCAATATTACGCTTAGCACCAAAGTCATATAAAGCAACTTTCATTCTGCCTGTACCTACAGTATGTTTTTCTTTACATGTACATGCTTTTACAACACCCTGTACCTTGAATGCTTTAATCTTGTCGATGACTTCGCTTACTTCATACTTATGAGTAGTAATCATACCGTTCATACAACCATCATTACGAAGTAACTTAGTAAGTGCACGTGTATCAATTCCCTGGATACCTGGAATATGATTACGTACTAAATAATCATTTAAATCTTCATTCTTTCTAAAGTTAGATCCTAAACGTGATAATTCGTTTACTACAAATCCTTCAACATATGGGTGTTCAGATTCCTGATCTTCTAAACATACACCATAGTTACCAATAAGTGGGTAAGTCATTACAACACTCTGACCTGCATAAGATGGGTCTGTCAACACTTCTACATAACCAGTCATTGAAGTATTGAAGACAAATTCGCTTATGACTTCTTTTTCATATCCAAAGCTTTCCCCTTCAAACACATGTCCGTCTTCTAAAATTAAATAAGCTTTCATAGTCAACCTCCTCAATTATGAAAAAGACATATCACCAATAGATGATATGTCCTTAAAATAAGAAATCTAAAAAATGAAAATAAGAACCCTTAGGAAACACGTTTGCGAAAACTGAAGTTGTCATAATTGTGTTTGCGTTCATATTCTCACTCCTTCTGTTGTAGTATAAACGATATTAAGATTGTAAGCAAGCAAAAAATGAATACTCAAAAATTTTTTTATTTTACTATTTAGAAGTTGTTAAATAGTGGTAGATTGCACCAATAATATTGGCATCATTCGCAAAGGCACATTTCTTTACAACAGGCTTAATATGTGCTGGTTCAACTTTGTCTATAATGATATCTAAACGCTTATTGATTTCACCAATCAAATCTTCTCTTACAGAGATACCCCCACCAATAATAATCACTTCTGGATCATAAGAATATTGAATATTATAGATACCTACTGCAAGAGCATAATAGAAACGATTGACATACTTCTTAAATACTTCATTTTCGTCGGCATGATCAAAGATATATCGTCCATCATATGTTTCACCTAGTTCTTTTTCTACACCTTTTACGATGGCAACTGTAGAATCAAGAGACCAATTGTTAAACTCAAGTGAATCTGCATCAAAGTTATTAATCATATAACCAAATTCACCACCATGAAGATGTTTACCCTTATGAATCTTCTTATCTTTAATCACAGCGCCACCAATACCTGTACCACATACAACAAAGCAGCAATCCTGATTATCTTTAGCGGCACCTAGCCATACTTCAGCAAGTGCTGCACAATTGGCATCATTTTCTAATTCTACACGTGTCTGTAATCTTTCTTCTAGATCCTTCTTTATATTAGGACCATGAATATAGTCAATCGCAGACGCACCATAAATCACACCTTCGTCACTCGCAACAGCCCCCGGCATACTTAACGCAATACCATCAACATCTCTTTCTTTATAAATAGTTTCAATCGCCTGATACATATCTTCTAAAGTATCCGGTGTTTTAAAAGACCCCTTATCAAATAAATGACCTTTTTCATCGCATGTTGCGTATTTGACAGAAGTCCCTCCTACATCAATTCCTAGTAACATATCAATTTCCTCCTATCTATAGAATATCACAAAAGAAATGCACAATAGTAAAATAGATTAAAAAAAGGAATAACGTTACGCTATTCCCTAGTTAACACGATGAATTTCTAAACCATTCTGTTTAAATGTTTCATTTATTGTATCGATATGTGCTTCACCATTTGTTTCACAAGTGACTCTTAATTCTACTTCAGAGAATCTTGCGAAGTTCTTGAACTGATTATGATCAACCGCTACAACATTCGCATTACATTCATTTAATAGATGTGCTACTTTTTCTAACTGTCCAGGAATATCTGGAAGCTGTACTGAGAATGAGAAGATTCTTCCTCTTTCAATAAGTCCCTTATTGATCATAGAAGAGATAGAAAGCACATCAATGTTACCACCTGATACAAGTGAAACAACCTTCTTATTCTTTTCATTGAGTTTCTTTAATGCAGCAAGTGAAAGAATACCTGAGTTTTCAGCTACAAGCTTATGTTTTTCTACTAATACTAAGAATGCATCCATTAACTCATAATCACTGACTGTGATGATACCATCTACATATTGTTTAATATATTCAAAAGGCTTTTCACCAATTGTCTTAACTGCAGTACCATCCGCAATAGTCACTGCTTCATTTAATGAAACGATACGATCTTCATTAATGGCAGCAAGGGCACTGGCCGCTCCTTCTGGTTCTACACCGATAATCTTAACTGTTGGTTTAATAAGTTTAGCGGCACAGGCAATACCTGAAATCAATCCTCCACCACCAACTGGTACAAGAATAATATCTGTATCTGGTAATTCTTCGAGAATTTCTAAGGCAATGGTTCCCTGACCTTCAATGACATCTTCATCATCAAATGGATGTACAAATGTATAGCCATGTTCCTTCTGTAATTCTACTGCCTTATTATATGCATCATCATAGACTTCACCATGAAGAACCACTTCAGCACCTAATGCCTTAGTGGCATCTACTTTAATAAGTGGTGTATGAGCAGGCATAACAATTGTAGCCTTAACACCTAACTGCTGGGCGGCATAAGCCACACCCTGGGCATGGTTTCCTGCACTTGATGCAATAAGTCCTCGAGACTTGGATTCATCATCCATCTTCATGATCTTATTATAAGCACCTCTAATTTTAAATGCGCCTGTTCTCTGTAAGTTTTCTGGTTTGATATAAACAGTATTTCTACTTTCTTTAGAAAAAGCTGGGCTATAAATCAAAGGTGTAGGAAGAATGACTTCATCCACTCTCTTCTTTGCCTCTTCAAAATTCTTTAGTTCTAACACTTAAATCCCCCTCTCAAAAAATCTGTTTTTCACATTATAGCACCATTATTATTCTATTAAAACTAAATTTTTACTTAATTTTATAGAAAAAGGAATAGCTGATTGCTATTCCTTAATTGATACGCTGGATTTCAAATCCATTCTTTTTAAATGTTTCAATAATAGATTCAATATGCGCTTCACCATTTGTTTCACAAGTGACTCTTAATTCTACTTCTGAGAATCTTGCGAAGTTCTTGAACTGGTTATGATCTGCAGTCACAACGTTCGCATTACATTCATTCAAAATATGAGCCACCTTTTCTAACTGACCTGGACTATCTGGAAGCTGTAATGAGAATGAGAAGATTCTTCCTCTTTCAATAAGTCCCTTATTGATCATAGAAGAGATAGAAAGTACATCAATATTACCACCAGAGATGAGTGAGACAACCTTCTTATTCTTTTCATTGAGTTTCTTTAATGCAGCAAGTGAAAGAATACCTGAGTTTTCAGCAACAAGTTTATGTTTTTCTACGAGTACTAAGAATGCCGCCATTAATTCATAATCACTGACTGTGATGATACCATCTACATATTCTTTAATATATTCAAATGGCGTTTTTCCAATTGTCTTAACAGCTGTACCATCCGCAATCGTTACTGCTTCATTTAATGATACAACACGATCTTCATTAATGGCAGCAAGGGCACTTGCCGCTCCTTCTGGTTCTACACCGATAATCTTCACTGCAGGATTAATTTTCTTAGCAGCACAGGCAATACCTGAAATCAATCCTCCACCACCAACTGGCACAAGAATAATATCTGTATCTGGTAATTCTTTGAGGATTTCTAAGGCAATGGTTCCCTGACCTTCAATGACATCTTCATCATCAAATGGATGTACAAATGTATAGCCATGTTCCTTCTGTAATTCTACTGCCTTATTATATGCATCATCATAGACTTCACCATGAAGAACCACTTCAGCACCTAATGCCTTAGTGGCATCTACTTTAATAAGTGGTGTATGAGCAGGCATAACGATTGTAGCCTTAACACCTAGCTGCTGGGCGGCATAAGCCACACCCTGAGCATGGTTTCCTGCACTTGAGGCAATAAGTCCTCTAGACTTGGATTCATCATCCATCTTCATGATCTTATTATAAGCACCTCTAATCTTAAATGCGCCTGTTCTCTGTAAGTTTTCTGGTTTGATATAAACCATATTTCTACACTCTTTAGAGAACGCTGGACTATAAATCAAAGGTGTTGGAATGATCACTTCGTCTACTCTCTTTTTTGCTTCTTCAAAATCTTTTAGCTCTAACATTTTTTATTTTTCCTCCATATATTTATATTTTTAACGTTATCGCGTTATTTTGGTTCTAAATAAGACAAATTTTAGGCAAAATAATAAGAGTGGTTATACACTCTTATTTGAACTGATTTGATTTGTATGTGTAATGGTAACCAATAGCTTCCATCTTATCTACGATTTCCTGCATAGGAATATGATAGTCATAACATAAGTCTGCAAGATCTTCATATTGGTCTCTAAGTTTCATATTTAACCAGCTAAGTAACATCACTGGATCTTTAGGCATTTGATTCATCTCTTAACTCCTCCTCTAGTTTCTTCAACATATACGCAATACCATCTTCATCATTTGATAAAGTGACAACATCAGCTCTTTCTTTAACTTCATCTACTGCATTGGCCATAGCGACACCACAGCCTGCATATTCAATGAGTGATAAGTCATTGAATCCATCACCAAAGGCAATCACTTCTTCTTTTGTAAGATGAAGCATCTTTACTAGCTTGTCTAAAGAAGCTGCTTTATCAATATTTGGTGCCATGACTTCAATAAAGAACGGTGCAGAACGATAAATACTTAAACCTAGGAAGGCACTCTTATAGTCTTCTAATACAGAAGCTACATGTTCAGGATCACCTGTACATAATACTTTATTAATAGGATCTCTTAAAATTGATTTAAAAGATTCAGCCTTTTTAATTTCGATATCGTTAATATGTCCTTCAATATTCACATACTGATCATCTACATCTTCAGTATAAACAGCATCATCATAATATGTCATAATCGCAAGATTATGTTTCTTTGCTTCATCATATGCTTTCTTAGCCTGTTCAACAGTCAAACGCTGTTCAAACATAGTCTGTCTTGTTTTCGCATCCATGACCTTAGCACCATTGAATGATAATAAGTACCCTTCATACTTTTCTAATTCAAGTGCAGCTGCTTCATGTCTTAAACCAGGTGTTGGTCTACCTGATGCAAGAACTACTGTTGCACCTAACTGCTGTGCTTTAATAAGTGTCTCACGTGTTGCATCAGTAATTTTATTTTCTGAATTCTTTAATGTACCATCTAAATCTAATGCAATTAACTTATATTTCATTTGATATAATCCCCTCTATTGTTTTTAAAAATCTCTTTCTTGTATCTTGTGTACGTTTCTTTGGTCCTTTGACAAGTTGATGCTTACGCATCTTTCCATTGATATAGCGTGTCATTAAAAGTGAGTCTATATTGTTGGAATCAATAATAAACCCTGAAGGATGAACAACAATCGCACCTTTTGTAAGAAGCATACCTGCTTCACCATAATCCTGTGTAATCACAAGATCACCCTTCTTCACATCTTTTAAAATAGCATAATCCACACTATCATTTCCCTGATCACACATAATAACGGATTCATAATCAAAGAAATGATTCATATCACAATACACTATCATCTTTATATCATATTTATCACACAAAAAAGCGATTTTTTCAATATCTGGTGTTGCATCTCCATCAATTAGTATTCTCATATCACTTTTAAGAGATACATAATATACATAGTGAGGTATCCACCAACTAATCCACCTACATGTCCTGTCTTAGAAATACGAGAATTCATAAGAGTAAAGGCAAGGTTAATCGCAATACAAGGTAAATAGCCTCTTAATAAATCAAAGAAAGCCCCACCTTTAAATAAACCTAGTCCAATAATAGCTCCTAAAAAGCCATAGAATAAACCACTTGCACCAATTGTGATAGAGTTATCCACACTAGAATCTCTAAAAGAATAGTAATAAGTAGCCAATGAACTCATCACAATAGAAACTAAGACAAGTATTAAATAACGTACTGGTCCTAGTATTGTTTCAAACAAACGTCCTAAATAGAAAATACAGTACATATTCATAAATAAATGAAGAAATTCCGTATGAATAAAGGCAGACGTAATAAATCGCCAATATTCTCCTCTATTTTTCACATAAGGTGTATATAAAGCACCTAAATGCATTGCTTCTGAAGTTTTATTATCCTTAGAAAAATAATTAATATAAACAAAAACTGCTATACATATCGCCATAAAGATATATGTGATCGTTCAATAACCTCCACTGCTCTTGTAACCTTAGCCATATTCTTAGAACTATCAGTGACTGTATATGTTAGAGTATAACGTCCTACAGTATTAGTCTGTACTTTACCTGTGACAACAATTTTATTTGTTAAATCACCATCTTCATTATCATAGGCTGTAACACCTTCTCTTGCATTAAAGTTATCACCTAAATGAATGACTTTATCTTCTGCCCCTTTGATCACAGGAACAACCAACTCATTAGCTACAATCACTTTAATACGCATTGGAAAAGATGTATTACCTTGTTCATCTCTTACTACAACACGTTCAATATATGTACCTACCTTTTCATATGACTTTTCTTTAACTAGTTCTTCACTATTTTCTTTCTTTAAGAAATAGATTTGTGTTAAAGACGCATCATTGACTTCAGCGACTGTATTTTTTGCATAGAGTGGCTGATTAGGATTTACGTAATAAACAAGCTTTTTAAGTTTTACTGTTGGTTTTTTTGTATCTACAATCTTAATCTTAAAGCCATAATCACGTCCTGCATATTCAATACTTGCATTATAGTTACCTACTTTATTTAAATTAACACGCTTCAGGTTTAAAGTAAGTGATTTTTTTATTCTATCTGGACAGATGACATAATCCTCTATATTCTGTGATACTTCCTGTCCTAATTCATAAGTAAATACTGTCTGTTTCAATTCAAAAGTTGCCATAGTGGTAATCTTAAAAATAGAAAATAATTCAAGGAAAATAAATAATAGTAAAATGACAGTAATCAATTTGTTCCTCCATTTCACTAGTATCACCTCTTTCGTTTCTCCATTATACTATAAAAGATATCTGAGTGACAAAAAAGATGATGTAAAAACATCACCTTGTTTAAAAAATACATAACTAATACACATTTTCAAGTAAGCAGACTGCCTGAGAAACGATTCCTTCTCCTCTTCCTACAAAGCCAAGCTTTTCACCACGAGTGGCTTTCACATTAATCTGTGTCACATCACAATGAAGTGCTTCCGCAATATTATGTCTCATTGTAGGTATATGAGGTGCCATCTTTGGCTGTTCTGTCATAATAATCGCATCCACATTACCAATCTTATAACCTTTTTCATTCATCAACTTATATGTTTCTTCTAACAAGATCATTGAAGAAATACCTTTGTAACGATCATCTGTATCAGGAAAATGTTTACCAATATCTCCTTCACCTAATGCCCCAATGATTGATTCAATAATCGCATGTAGAAGAACATCTGCATCACTATGTCCCTTCAACCCTTTTTCATAAGGAATTTCTACACCACCTAGAATAAGCTTTCTTCCTTCTACCAACTGATGAATATCTATTGACTGTCCTATACGCATAACCATACCTCCATGCCTTTTATTGTAACACAAAAGGCATGAGGTTACCCTCATGCCAATATATTAATTGTATTTCTTTTTATGTGCTGCATTTATAAGTCCCTGGAATAGAGGATGTGCTCTATTTGGTCTAGAATTGAATTCTGGATGGAACTGACATGCAACGAAATATGGATGGTTAGGCACTTCAACGATTTCTACTAAATCTCTCTTTGGATTACGTCCAGAGATAACAAGTCCTGCATCTTCTAACATCTGACGATATGTATTATTGAATTCATATCTATGTCTATGTCTTTCCTGGATAAGATCCTTTCCATATAACTTATGCGCAATTGTACCTTCTTTTAATTCACAAGTGTAGTTACCAAGTCTCTGAGTACCACCCATGTTTTCTAAAGACTGATCGTGCATTAATGAAATTAATGGAGTCATACAGTTCTTATCGAATTCTAATGAGTTAACATCATCAAGTTTACATACATTTCTTGCATATTCAATAGAAGCACACTGCATACCTAAGCAGATTCCTAAGAATGGAATATCATGTTCTCTTGCATACTGGATAGCAACAATCATGCCTTCAACACCTCTGTTACCAAATCCACCTGGTACTAAGATACCATCAGCATCAGCAAGCTTAGAAGCGATATTTTCCTTAGTTACTTCTTCAGAGTTAACCCAGTCAATTTCAACTTCACTGTTTGCATAATAACCTGCATGTTTTAATGCTTCATTGACTGATAAGTAAGCATCTGGAAATTCACAATACTTACCAACCATCTTGATTTTAACAGTATCCTTTAAGTTCTTAACTCTTTCAACTAATTCACGCCATTCAGTGAAATCAGCTTCAGGAGCTTCAATTCTTAAATGATCAAGTACAACATCATCCATATGCTGATCTAATAGTTCTACTGGTAATTCATAAAGAACATCTACATCATAGTTAGAGATGATAGCTTCCTTAGGAACATTACAGAATAAAGAAATCTTGTCCTTTAATTCATCAGAAATAGTATGTTCACTACGACATACGATAATATCTGGCTGGATACCATATCCTAATAATTCCTTAACACTATGCTGTGTTGGTTTAGTCTTTACTTCATGGCTGGCACCAATATATGGAAGTAAAGTTGTATGTATATAAAGAGTATTCTTGTAGCCTCTATCGAGTCTTACCTGTCTAATTGCTTCAATAAATGGTAATGATTCGATATCTCCTACAGTACCACCGATTTCTGTAATAACGATATCTGCCTGAGAAGATTCTTCTGCAGCATAAATCTTGTCCTTAATCGCATTTGTGATATGAGGAACAACCTGTACTGTTGCGCCTAAGTAATCCCCTCTTCTTTCTTTAGAAATTACATCGCTATATACTCTACCAGTTGTAACTGAAGAGTTTTTGTTTAAGTCTTCATCAATAAAACGTTCATAATGACCTAAGTCCAAGTCTGTTTCTGCACCATCAGCTGTTACATAAACTTCACCATGCTGATAAGGAGACATAGTTCCTGGATCCACATTGATATAAGGATCAAGTTTCTGCATGAATACTTTTAATCCTCTTTGTTTTAATATTCTACCTAAAGATGCAGCTGTTAAACCTTTCCCTAGACCTGATACGACACCACCTGTGACAAATATGAATTTTGCCATTCTCTTCACCTCTTTCTCTATATTAAACAAAAAAAAGCACCTACGGAAGACCCGTTTGTGCCCTTTACAACTATAGCAAATTCCCCCGTCGTATGCAATTCTTTTCTTTATTTTATTAATTAATTATATTATGATATGGCTTGGGAGGATAAACATATGGAAACACCTCGTATATTAGTTATTGATGATGAAAAAGAAATTTGTGATCTTATTGAAATTTATTTAAGTCAAGAAGGTTATCATGTTGAAAAGCGTTATAATGCGTATACATTATTACGTGATCTTGAAAAGTTCAAGATTGATCTTGTAATTCTAGATATGATGATGCCTGGAGTAGATGGAATACAAGCATTAGAGATGATCAGAGAAAAGTACAATATCCCAGTTATCTTTGTATCAGCTAAGACAGCTGACCAGGATAAGATTGAAGGATTATTAAAGGGTGCTGATGATTATATCGCAAAACCTTTTAATGCAATGGAATTAGTGGCACGTGTTAAGTCACAATTAAGACGTTATCAGGTATATAGTAAGCCTATTGGTGTAGATAATTCTATTATTCAGGCCAACGACCTTCTTATTGATACAAATAAGAAGATGGTTTCTGTAGATAATCGTCCAGTAGCTGTAACTAAGATCGAATATGAAATCTTAGTATTACTTGCCTCACATCCTGGTACAGTATTCTCTACTGAAGATATCTATACAAAAATATGGCATGAAGAAGCAACACATGCCAACAATACCATCATGGTACATATTAGAAAACTAAGAGAAAAGATTGAAAGACAGCCTCGTACACCAAGACATATTATTACTGTCTGGGGCATTGGTTATAAGTTCGAGTTATGATGCAGAAACTAAGAAAGCTGTTTATTTCTTCTTTTAAATGGCGTTTGTTGATTAATATCACATTAAGTTATCTTGTCGCATTTCTTATTTATTCTATTCTAGGAATTATATTTGATAGAATTATTCCTATTGCGGTACCTAATGAAATGCGTTATGCATTATGTTATGCGATTTCTTTTATTGTCTTTGTAGAAATCTTCTTTAAACTGATTGATTTCACAATTGAATATATTAGAAAGCTCAGACGCTCTATCCAGCAGGTAACAAGTGGCAATTATGGTGTACAGTGTGAAGTAGAATATGATGATGAATTAGGTTCTCTTGCTGCGAACATCAATGTCTTATCAAAAACATTGCTTGCGAAAGAAAAAGAAAGTGAAAAGCTAAAAGAAAAAGAAAAAGCTGCATTAGATATAGAACGTAATGCAGAAAGACAGAAGAATGAATTAATCACAAACGTAGCCCATGACTTGAGAACACCTCTTACAACTATTGTAGGATATCTTGAGTTGATTAAAGATGATACAGCTTTATCTAAAGAAGATGTACATAAGTATTCTGGCATTGCGTATGAGAAATCAATACGTCTACAGGAAATGATGGATGACCTCTTTGAATTCACTAAACTTGATAATGCAGATATCAAGTTGAATAAGAGTATGATTAATCTATCTGGATTAATCATGCAGATGACAGACGAGTTCTATCCTTCATTTAAAGACTGTAATATTACACCAATAGTAGATTTACCTGAAGAGAATATCTATGTTCAGGGAGATGGTCAGTTATTAGCCCGTGTATTTGATAATCTTATTTCTAATGCACTCAAGTATGGCTATCATAATACCGATTTAAAGATAGAAGTATCCGGTGATGAGAAATATGCAACTGTTAAAGTCATCAACCATGGTGATACTATTGCATCAGAGGATATCCCACTTCTATTTAATAAATTTTATCGTACAGACTCATCACGAAACTCTAAAACAGGTGGTACTGGCTTAGGACTAGCAATCACTAAGAATATAGTAGACCTTCATCATGGTGATATTTCTGTTACAAGTGATGATCAAATTACAACATTCATCGTCAAATTCAACAGATATTTCGATCAGAACTAACATAAAAGACCACATCAAGTGGTCTTTTCATTTTGGACTATAATTTCAACCTTTCACCTGGCTTCATATATAAAGCATGAGGTGATTTAAAGCTTTTCGCAATATCTTCATCATATAATTGTGTAGGTGAAGTATGAATAGGAATAAAATAACGAGAATCAATTACATGTGCACAACGACTTGCTTCCTGTGCACTCATATTATAAATACCATCTACTGGTAATAATGCATAATCTAAATCATTGAAGCTTTCCATTTCAGGATAATAGTTTGTATCTCCTGCACCATATAATGTAATACCATCAACAGTCATAATAAAACCAACACATTCTTCTCTTGTATGATTCTTATTTTCTGCAGGTGTTCCTTCAATCATTACTTTCTTGATCTTCTTAATAGGATATTCACCATCCACAAATAAATCTCCATGTCTTAAAATCACACCATCATCTTTTAATGTAACAAGATCAACCTGATTATGATCACTATGTTCATGCGTTACAATCACAATATCTGCAGGCATATCATAACCTTCACCTGCATAAGGATCCACATAAATCACTACACCTTCATTAGACACAATGCGATAACTTCCATGTCCTTGATACAATAATTCTGCCATTTTTTATATCTCCTTTATCACTTATTCAATTATAACTTTTCTTATTGCACAGTGCGATAGAATGGCAAAAAATAAAAAAAATTAAATTTAGTTAAAAAAATTATAAAAACCTGTTGACGAATCGCATAACACTTGGTATATTATATGAGCGTGCTTGGTTGGGATATGGCACTAACACTTAAGCATCGGTCTAACGGCCGGTATATCCCAAGAATATTGGAGGTTTAGCTCAGTTGGGAGAGCATCTGCCTTACAAGCAGAGGGTCAGCGGTTCGAGCCCGTTAACCTCCACCATTTTTATTAAAATTTAGCTTCACATGCCGACTTAGCTCAATTGGTAGAGCAACTGACTTGTAATCAGTAGGTTGGGGGTTCAATTCCTCTAGTCGGCACCAGTGGGGAGGTAGCGAAGTGGCTAAACGCGGCTGACTGTAACTCAGTTCTCTACGAGTTCGATGGTTCGAATCCGTCTCTCCCCACCATTCCATGCGGGTGTAGTTCAATGGTAGAACTTCAGCCTTCCAAGCTGACTACGTGGGTTCGATTCCCATCACCCGCTCCATTTTATATTTAAAAGTGCTTGAATAGCTCAGCGGTAGAGCAATCGGCTGTTAACCGATCGGTCGTGGGTTCAAATCCCTCTTCAAGCGCCAGTGGCCGGTTGGAGAAACGGTTAACTCACATGCCTTTCACGCATGCATTCACGGGTTCGAATCCCGTACCGGTCACCATTTCTCAACATACGATCGAAAGATCGTTTTCATTTGCGGGTGTAGTTCAATGGTAGAACTTCAGCCTTCCAAGCTGACTACGTGGGTTCGATTCCCATCACCCGCTCCATACGATTAGAAGATAGACTAAGGTCTATTTTTTTATTATCTAAATACCCACAGCTGTGGGTATTTTTATTTATTCTAATAATTCAAAACTATTAATTAATTCATTTTTAGATTCATACAATAATTCAGTTTTACCTGAATCAATATCATATGTATATATTCCTTGATGTTTATCTTTGCAGCCAAGAAGAATAATCTGATGAGAAGAACTAAAACAAGCGTACTGTGTTACATCCATAATTTCATCAATATTAATCCCAGCTTTTTTCTTATTTGTTTTTGTATCTAATGTATATGTGTGATATTGAGGATTCCAAGCTGGTATGCTGTCACTTTCAGTAAATGTAAGATTTCCATTTTCCATTGGAAGCATTCTATAGACTAACTTGCGATTTGTAGTATAGATACGTTTGAGTTGATTATTCTTCAAACGATAAATATGCGTATTAGGTGCAATATACTTACTTCCCCTACCCGCATTTGCTTCTTCTAATGCCTGATCTTCTTCTTTTTGATTACTTGCACATAGATATAAATCATGATTGAAAACATCATAGACCATATGATCAAAATCCAAACCCTCTTCTGCCTTAATCTTACTGAACTTCTTTGTTTCTATATTATAACGATAAGGCTTGAGTGATCTTTGACCTTTTTCTACGCCTAATATATAGATATTATTCTCTACAGGAATAATTCTGTTAATTGCGGTTAATCCACCAGATAACTTTTTAGATTTCTTTGTATCAAGATCATAAGCATACAGATGATCACCACTATTATCTTCTTCAACATAATATACAGCATTATTAGACTTAGAATAAACACCAAGTGGATTAGAAGAAGTATACTTTTTAGTCACTTTCTTAGTAGATAATGAATATTCATAGATATTCACTACTACGTTCCCTTTCTTATCATATCCACTCGTTGTAATAGATAGATAACGTTCTTTATTTGTTTTACAGCCCGTTAATACAAAAATACAGAGTACCACCAACAATTGAATTAACTTTTTCATAGCCATTCCTCCTTCTTATTCAATTGGAATACCTCTTCATATATATTATATATGTTGGTTTATGACACATACAATCACAAAACGCCTGTTAGATACAGACTCTTATTTAATTTTGCCATAATAATTAACCTTTCATAGAATAAAGAAACAGACATCACAATAACTATATACTTGCAGACAATCAACTAGAAAATCATGAAAGACTAAACACAACTTTGACCTTTTTACAGTGAAATTTAACTTTTCATTTTAGAATTATCAATCATGATATAAGTAATGTATTGACATATTTCAAATAGAATATATAATTCGGTTAGTGGTCACTAATTATGAAAGAGAGGTTGTTATGAATAAAATCAAATCTATACTTTTGCCTAAAAAACCTTTATATTTAATCACAGTGTTGATATGTATATTGTCATATTGTTCTAGATTTTTACCAAGTCGTATAGCACCATACTTTCTTATTTTTCTTATAATGATGAACGGTTTACCTTTTTATTTAGATAAAACTGAATCTAAAAAAACTAAGATTGGATGGTTTGTTTTTACTATCATAGCCGTGATTTTTGCAGTGTTTATTGGTTGTTATGTTCTATAATTAACGATTATAGAAGGAGGTGGATATCGTGAAAAATAAATTCATACAGAATCTGCCTTACGCAATTACAAACTGTTTTATATTATTATTGTTGTATTGTTCAAAATATCTAAATGGTATTACTGGTGCGTGATATATTGTTGTTTGTACTCTTTTGTTTATAATACCTAACCAAATGAGACCACAGTCATCCCAAAAAACGAAGAAACGTTGGACCATCACATATATCATAGTTGCTATTATTGAATTACTTTTTGTATTCATAAGGTATATATAACTGATCATTTTAAAGGGACAGTGAATTTTATAATTCACTGTCCCTTTATGTTTACATTATATATATATATATATATATTATAATTATGTTAGCGCTGACATTTATGCGGTATTTCAAGTTTATATCATATATATCAAAGAAAGTATCTGGTGGAGATGTGGCATGGAAACATAAATGTCCCTTAGAAAAAATTTAACACTTATGTTACAAAAATCGATACTTATTATTCTAGTGCATATGTAACTGCAACCGTAGGCGACTTTAAAAAATTAGACAATTGGACGGTGAGAACTAAATGATTGAATTAAATAATTTCACATACAAAACTAATAGAATACTCTTCGAAGGAGCCAATTTCATTGCTCCTTCTATTGGTATTATAGGTATTGCAGGTGAGAGTGGCTGTGGAAAAACCACTTTTTTAAAAATTATATCTAAACAGATTCATCTAGACTCTATGGTGAATAATGCCACTTCTATATTCTATGGAAACCAGGATGCATTATTAAAAAAAGACCTTACTATTGCGCAGCAATTTAAATTAATAGAATCTATATATAATAGAAAGCATGATCAAAATGTAATAAGTGAACTATTCAACAATTTAAACATTAAAGCCAGCTTATCACAGAAATATGACTCTTGTTCCTTAGGTGAAAAGAAGAGAATAATGATAGCCTTAAGTGTTTATTCTAATAGTCCTTGTATTATATTAGATGAACCTTTATCTTCTGTAGATTATGAAGATAAACATTCAATCATGAAGTTATTAAAAGAATATAGTCATGATCGTGTTATTATTCTTACTATTCATGATGAAGAATTTGATGAGTATTTGGATATCAAGTATTTAATTGAGAATCTTCAATTTACTCGTATTAAAGATACTGAAATTAATGGTGAACCACTTTCAGTAACACAGAAATTCACCCCTAAAAAGATTGCACATGTAAAAAGTAAGAAAGAAAAGTTCAGTATCCTGTTATATGCTTTGTTGTGCTTAGTTATTATCAATATGACTTTATATTCTGGTATAGAACTATATATGACAAACAAGAATACAGCATCTATGATGGATAACTTGACTAGTAAAATTATCTATACAGGAAAAGAATACATTACAAGAAACGAATTACCTTCTGGTTATAGATTCATGGAATATGACCAAGGATTTTCTATGACTCCTCAAGAAATACAATCTATTCAATCTATCAAAGGAGTTAAAAGTATAACAAGCTATTATCAGTTCCCAGCTCGTAATTATGATACAAGAAATGACGAGGATGATAATTTACTTGCATATATGTCAGTCAAGGGTAAAGAGTATTCTACTGATGATAATGTTGTTGTATCAAGCTATATAAAAGGTCAGTTTGGTGATAAAAACAAAAATTATATAAGCGAAGGTCTTATGAAAACGTTAGAATTAACTGATTCAGATTTTCCTGTAACTATGAAAATGGATATAGGTGTACCCGTATGTTCTACAGAATGTAGTGACACTAGACGATATGGTGATCAAAATGGATTACAGAAAAAATCTTATGATGTAATTACACGACATCCTGTGTATCAGAAGAAAAGAGTATCCATTAAAATCTATGGTGTTATCAAATCAAATGAAGATCAAGATGACTTTACAGGAAATAACGCATTTAAAGTCTATTTAAATAATGACTTTGCGAACTCTATTATAAATAAATATCGTACAACTAATGTTTCAATTAATTTATATGAAGATTTAAATGAGCATATTGTTGATTATGTTCCTGCAACTTATGCTGTCGAATGTAAAAATGCAAGTTATGTAGACCAGGTAAGAAATGGACTCAATAAGATATCTCCAAACATCGTTACTTATATACAAAGTGACGATTATAAACAAACAGCAAAGATGCGTCAAAAGGATTCTAAGAATACTCAGACTATGATTCTCATCTATACTGTTGTTGGTCTTATTGCCTATGTTGTTTTCTTAATCCTCTATAATAAATCAAGAGAATATATAAGATATCGAGAACTTGATTTAAATGAGAAACAGATTCAATCCATCCATATGGTTGATATACAGTTTATGTCTACATTCCTGTTTATAACTGTTCTTCTTTCCTTCTGTTTAAGACTATTCTCATCAAGTGAGTTTGCGTTAGTAAACAATTCAATCAAGATGATTATAGGTTTAGTAAGTGCTGTTGTGACTACATTAGTCTTCTATATTACAAATAAAATAATGGTAACGAGTACGGATCATGATTAACATCAATCATCTATCTATCACATTTGATAGAGTAATCTTTGATGATGCCAGCATCACCTTATCTAACAACAGCATTACTACAATCAAAGGAAAAAGTGGTACTGGTAAGACAACCTTATTGAATCAATTAGGACTTGTAGCCCCTTTAGCCTGTGATTATTTAATGGAGGGTCATTCTATTGATGACCCTCTTACTACAAGGAAAGAAAAGATTGGTTATGTACATCAAGAAAGTACATTATTCAATAACATGACCATTAGAGAGAATATGGAATTCGCATTCCTACTCTCCGGGCAGGAATATAACGAAACTAGAATGAATGATATTCTATGTTCTATGAAGATCGAACATCTACTCAATCAGACACCTGATCATGTATCAGGAGGAGAAAGACAACGTGCAGCTATCGCCTTTGCATTAATGAAAGACCCTTATCTCCTTCTTTTAGATGAACCAACTGCTTCTCTAGATTCTATTAACTGCAAGTTATTAATAGAACTACTGAGTGATTATATCCATACACATCCAGTATGCGTTCTTATCGCAACTCATGATAAACGTATTCTTGATTATGCAGATGATCTCTATGAGATTCAAAATCATAAAATAGTACCTCTCAAAAAGAGTTCAATAAAAGAACTAGAAACGACTTCTATTACTAGAAAACCACAAGACTATTTATCTTATTACAAGAAACATCTTATACGTTCTTCTAAAATACTATATATACTTTTTGGTTTAATTCTTTCTATGACTATAGGTATATTTGGATATCGTACATACTACTCACATGAAATCAATGCGATACAAGAGAAACTATTAGATGTACGCCTCTATTATGGAAATAACAGTAACTATGCTTATGATTCTATTACTAAGCCCATTAGAATGGATATAAGAAAAGACCTCAATGAAATAGAACATATTCATATCACTCCATTCTATGAAACAGTGACTGACACTTTAATTGTACAATCTTATACCGGTGATACAATCAAAGCATCTCGTACAATCAAGAATTTAGGTAAAGACATCACCATCAATAATCATACTTTTCATGTTTCATCCTACATAAACAAAAAGAATACTATTTCTTCTCAAGGAGATGATGTACTCTATCTTCCTGAAGCTATATATAAGAAATACTTTGAGATTGATGATATAAAGATGTTACTTGTGAGAGTGGATGATGCACAATATATATCTAGTATTCTTTCACAAATCAATGATATAGATTCTCACTTAACAGTATATTCTAATGTGAATCTTAATCACCTCACTCAGATTAATTCTAGAATGATGAATAGTTTACTGATGCTGATATGTGCGATATTTATTATCATGTTGATTATTCTAATCTATCATCGTCAAAAGACGATTGATTCCAACAAGGATGAATACTTCTTCCTATATGAGAATGGATTAAGTCTTAAGGAGTTAAAATCTCTTGCACGATACGATTATGTTTACTACTACGTATTCTATTTAATCATACTACTAATCATAAGTATCTTTATGAGTTTCATGATGCATATACCTATTATTCTCTATGCATGCTTATTATGGTTCTTCAGCATTCTACTAGAAGAATTGATTACTACACTATGCATTCATAAGATTGGAAGACTTAAGGGCAGTTAACTGCCCTTTTAGTATTTCTTATAATATAGTATTGTATTTTCTTCCATAAGGTATATACTGTAGTTAGTTTAAACTAATTCGCTAAGGGGATATAATCTGAATAAAAATTGAAAGAGAAAACAAATTTTACCCTAAAAAAGTGCATAAAGCCCCTTTCCCCAAATGGAAGGCTATTCTATTTGAGGTGAGTTCTTAGATTCTTTTCTGATGAGTTGTAGAATCTCTGCTTCAGACAAGCCTGTGCGGCTGAGTTGATTGAAGGCATTTCGTAAATTATTTTTAACGTATTCAATTCGTTGCTTCTTTGTTGTTTCAACATCTGCCATGTCTGTTGGATTAAATGCTTCACCTGTTTTTAAAAGATGATAGACAGCAATAAGTATTTTTCTCGCAATCGCAATGATAGCTCGTTTCTTACCGCGTCTTTTAGATATCTTGTTGAATTTGTCTGCATAGTATTCGCATTCCTTATCTTTTACGGCAGCATGTGCAACCTGAACAAGACAAGGCTTAAGATAAACGCCAGCTTTTGAAACTTTAACCGATTTCTTTTTGCCAGCTGATTCATTACATCCAGGAGCTAATCCAGCCCATGCAGCAAGTTTGCGATGAGAGGACCATTGAGACATATCAGTGCCGATTTCAGAGATAATGGTAATAGCAGATTTTCTATTGATTCCTGGTATTGTACAAAGAAGCTGTATGTAGTCTTCGTAGTTGGCAACCATCAAGTTGATATGGTGCTGTATTTCATCAAGAAGAGAATCCAGATAGTCCATATGTTTCTGAACGATTTTAATTCTAGCCTTTTGAAACTGATTTAGCTGAATACCATCAACAGCACTCAGGATGTCTTCATGAGATGCTTTACAACCGGCATGAACTTTAGAAAGAATATCTTCACTTGTATATGGATCATTTGATAAAATAGTATTGACAATAGCGGAAGCAGATTTACCAAAGATATCAGAAAAAACAATATCAAGTTTACAGTTTCCAGTAGTCAAAGCATTTTGGAAACGATTCTTTTCAGAAGAACGCATATTGATAAGTTTATACTGATAGCGGGTAAATTCCCTGAGGACGCGGATATCCTTTTCAGGGATATAGCTGGATCTGACAATACCGAATTTAAAGAGGTCGGCAATCCATTTGGCATCCTTATTGTCATCCTTCTCACCTTTGATAGCCTTGACCCATTTAGGATTGGCAACAACGACATTAGAAATATGGCCTTCTAATGCATTGTATACAGGGATATAGTACTTGCCGGTTGATTCCATGCATACATTTTGACAGTTGTTTTCAATAAGCCAATCCCTGAATTGAATGAGCTGGTTATTGAAGGTTGAGAATCTTTTTTTAATGTACTTGGGTTTGACGGATTCAGAGATGCAGATAACAGCAACAATGAAAGATTTGTGCACGTCAACACCACAAGATCTAGGGTAAACAATCTCCATAAATAAAAGGCTCCTTATAAGAATATAGAGAAGGAGCTCAGTGACTGACTGATCAACACTAAAAGATTAAACTCAAGTCAATGATTAATCTGCAGACTTAAAAGACATACTCATGTGTGCTTGAAAAGATCAGCCTTGCACTGGTTATTATACTGTTTTGACTTGAACGAGTTGCAAGAATCTACAACTCACCTCGCCGTGCTTTGTAGTGTAAGACTCCTTCAATTAAAATATAAAATAAGATGCCTGCACAAACAAGAATTATTCATTTCTATGTGTGCCTTGGAGCCGCAGGCGGAAAGGAATGTGAGGTTATTATGAAAGAAAAGTATATTAAAAATTTGCCATCTACATGCACTAGTTTGTTTTTAATTATATTGATGTATTGTACAAGATTCTTAAGTATAAGCATCCGTTTTCCGGGTATTATTCTTATTACCCTTCTATTTATTGTACCTGTTCAGATGGATAAGTTTTCATCTAAAAAAAGCAAGAAAGGATGGACAATCGCATATATTGTGTTTGCAATAATTGAATTAATTATTGCGATTATTTTATAAGACCTTCATAGGTCTTTTTTTTATGATTTCAATGTAAGGGTATACATTTTTTTATAAATTGCTATTATTATATATAGGATCATTAAACATTATGACTTCCAGTTCCACTGGAAGTCTTATTTGGAAAGGAACGCTAATATGATTGAACTTAAAGATGTAACCATCGCCTATGATAGAGTTATTCTAGATCATGCATCGATCAGTATTCCTGCTCATTCTATCACTCTTCTAAGAGGTAAAAGTGGTTCAGGAAAAACTGCACTTCTTTATTGTATTGCCCTCATAGATAATAAAAGCAGTTATAAGTATTTCTATGATGGAAAACTCATAGAAGGAAAAATGAGAGACGAATATAGAAGAAGCCGTATAAGTTATGTTTTACAGGAAAGTAGTCTTCTTCCTCATCTTGATGTAACAGGTACACTTCAATATTTTGCGCGTATTCATAATAAAGTATTAACGGATGATGATATAGATGAATGCCTTGATAGAATGCATTTAGATGTTTCTCCTTCACAAAATGTTATGACGCTTTCTCTTGGTGAGCGACAAAGACTTTCTATTGCTTGTGCTCTTATTAGTCATCCACAGGTTCTTATCCTTGATGAACCAACCGCTTCTCTAGATCATGATAATGAAATTCAAATATATGAAATCCTAAAAGAATTGAGTCATGATATGACTATTGTTATGGCATCACACTCTGATTGTGCAATAGAATATGCTGATGTTACCTATATGATTAAAGATGGTACGCTTTCATCTTCTGACTTCTCACCATCTGTTGATCAAAGTGGTGAAGGGACAGCCCCTTCTATTAATCAAAATTTCTGTATTGAATATGTTAAAACATATATGAAACATTATAGATTCATGTATGTTCTTTTATTGATGGTTTTTGTTTTAAGTCTTGTTTCATGTCAGGTTATGACTGGAATTATTCATAACTCCAAAAAACAGGCAATGCAGATGCTAGTAGGACAATTAGAAAACAAAGCCATTATCACGAAAGATGAACATTCTTATGTAGATCAGGATTATAGTAAACTGATTACATTAAATGATAAGAATGCATATCCTTTATATAAGATGTGTACGGATATAAATGGTGAAGAAGTTTATATTGTGCCTTATTTCAAAGAAGATGATTTATCCAAGTATATAGATAGAGCTATACAGGATAAACAAAATGGTATCTATATGGATGAATCTACCTTCTATATTCTCAATCAGAAATCCAAGAACAATAAAATAAATCTTGATATAACCATTAAAGATAGAGAAGGAATGCATCAAACTGAACATAGTTTTGATATGAATGGTGTATTTAAAAATTCTAAAAAAGTCCATTATGTAGTAAAAAGTCAAAGATATATCTATATGCCTTATTCATTAATGAAATCCATTTATGAAAAGAACAGTAAAGATAAACAATATATAGGATACGTAATCTGCTATGATACATACGATGAATTAGAAACAGCTCTAAAAGGCTATGAAAAGAGTGATTATACAATTAATGATTCATTTACAGATAGAGAATCGATGGATAGCTTAAACAACTATTATCAAATGCTAATGTTTACATTTGCAGGTATTATTATTCTTGTGGCTATGATTATTGATATTGTTCTTGAATCACATTTATTAATGCAAAGAAAGAGCGAACTTGTTTTATTAAGAATTTCTGGCTTAAGAGAAAAAGATTTGATTCATATATCTCTTACCGAAAGCATTATTGGGCTTTGTGCTGTTTTAGTAATTAGTACAATTATATCTATTATCATGTTGCTTTTAACAGGCATATTCTCACTTGTAGCACCTCTTATATCTACTATTGTCTTTACAATCACTCTTCTTTTAGAAAGAGTGATAACGCAATCTAGATTCATTAAGAAAATAGATATTGTTACAGAACTAAGAAATGAGGTGGTTTAATATGCTTGAAATTAAACAACTTAATGTGTCTTTTGGAAAAAAGACTCTATTTAAAGATGCTTCATTCTGCGCTGAATGTGGACATTTAACTGTTATCAAAGGAAGAAGCGGATCAGGAAAATCCACATTTCTTAAAGCCTTCCAATTTGCTTATGACTGTATTTATCTTTATGAAGGTGAAAGAATAGATACTCTTGATGAAGAAAATAAACAAAAGTTTATTTATAATCATCTCGCAAATGTTCATCAGATCCCTTTATTTATAGAAGGAATGACTATTGGCAGTCATATTAAACAGCTAGAAAAATTAGGATGTAAAAGAATTCCTGATTATGAAGAACAATTAGGTATAAAACCTCTTGAAAATAAGTATCCTAAAAGCTTATCTGGAGGAGAAAAAACACGTGCTGCTGTTTATTTAGCCTTAATGAGACAGCCTGAAATACTTATCTTAGATGAACCTACTGCTGCGCTTGATGCAGGTTATGCACAAATAATGATTAATATCCTCAAAGAATATGCAGATAAAGGTCATTATGTTATTAGTGCATCACATGATAGTAGAATGATTCAAGCAGCTGATACGCTTTATAAAGTGGAGGGTGCATTAATCATAGATAGAGATCTATCCAAAGAAAAGAATCTAATAAAAGCACCTATCCTAAAAGATAAAAACATGGATATTCGTTTTTCGCATCGTACTTTCAGAACAGTAATGAATATACTTATTGCTTTCACAATGATTATATGTGCTTATAGTTATAATATTTATGGAACATATAGTGCTTCTTATGAAGACAAAATTAATTCTGTTGCTTCTAGAGACCTTGTTGTCTACAAAGAAAAATATAAGAATGATTATTATACATACTATTCTGGAGAAACACCTCTGAGTCAACAGGATTACAATAAGATTAAAAGTGTCAGTCACATAGAACGCCTTACATGGAGATATGATGTTCACTATAGCACCTTCTCAGAATGGACGGATGATATGAATGGTGCAACAGAAAATAACTATGATCAGATATCACTATCTGATGGTCATATTAATGGTCGTTCATCTATCTTTATGCTTCAAACTTATGATAGTAGGGATGATTATACAAACATCACTATTAAACATGCTGATAATAAAGGTGTCTATTTAAGCAACGAAAAAATGGAAGCTTTCTTAGAAGAAAATAACCTTAGACTAGAGGATATTAATATCAAGAAGTTAAAAATAGGATTATGGGTTCCAATACCTGTCTATAATGCTTCTGGTATTTCTCAAATGGGAACATCAACTGATGGTGATGAGTGGATCGATATCAACACACCTTGTGTAAAACTTGTTTATATGACCCTGCCTGTACGAGGAATTTTAAAATCAGGAACAGCTATAAGCACAAATAGTGTTGGCACAGGAGATGCGTATGTTTACATTCCTAGAGACTGTATTACACCATATATGGAAGCTTTTAAAGCCAAAGAAAGTGTTGTTATTTATAATATAGAGGATCCTCATAGTGAAAAAGGTTATGTAAAAATTGAAAATGTTCTTCCTGAAAATTATACTATGAATGATGTAGATGATATCATCATGAAAACACCATGGCGTCCAGATGCTTATACATTAAGAGTAGATAGTCTTAAGAATATCAATCAAGTAAAGAATGAATTAGAAAGATTAGGTTTTAAAGTAGAGGGTGCATTTGTAGATAATGATGCAATCAATTCTCTTATCAATAACAATCAGAAAGTATTGATAGAATTCATTGCAGTTGTCTTTATATTATTGTATGGTTTCTATTTTTACCTTAAGTATCTCATTTTAAGAGAAGAAAAACAGACAAGAGATTATCTCTATAACATGGGATTAACAGTTAAGAGAATAGATCACAGCTTCTATCGCACATACTTGAAAAACGCATTAATATTAGGTACATTTGTATGGATTCTTCTAGAAGTAATTATGATTTTTACAATAAAGATGATGATTATCCCATTAATCATGCCTATCACAAAAATTCATATCGTATCATTCTATGCTTCTTCATTTGTAATAGAATGCATTATACCTATATTCATCCAAAAGATGATATCAAAACACCACATCCGTTAAAGACTTCAAATGAAGTCTTTTTTCTTTGACATTTCTTTACTCTGCTAAACAGTAGTTACTCCCTGTCAAACTTCTCTTGCAATTTCTTATTAAAGTTCTAATATAAAGACAAGGAGGTATACATATGAAGAAGATACTATTATTACTATGTCTCTTATTATGTGCATGTAGTGCTCAAACTGATATAAAAGACTATACAATCATTTATAAAAATAAAGAGCTCTATCCTGGTGTGAGTGCATCAAAGATGTCAGATGCTTTATTTGATTCTAATATTCAATATTCAGAAAAGGATGGAAAAATCCAAACAATCACTCTCTTTACTAAGAAGTATAAACTTAAGAATAATATTACTGTTGGAACTGATTATTCTAGAGTAAAGCATACTTATTCTTCTCCTACTTCTGACCATTACAATAACGGAAAAGGTACAATAACCTATAAATATAAAGAGAAGAATATACAAATTAAATTTACTTTTAAAGACAAAAAAATTTCAGCATTTTCCTTATCAAAATATTAAAATAACTATTGACGTATTCGTTTCTCCTATGATATACTCAATTCCGCTGGCCGGTTGGAGAAACGGTTAACTCACATGCCTTTCACGCATGCATTCACGGGTTCGAATCCCGTACCGGTCACCATATTAAATACTACGATCCTTCGGGATCGTTTTTTTTCGCATTAAAAAAAGATAGCACAAAGGCTATCTGTATAAATCATATAACATTCCATGCTTAAGGCTTGATGAATCAATACCTAATACATCTAAAAGCTTATAAGCAAACGCAAATGCTGTGGCTGGTCCTCTACTTGTAATAATATGACCATCTACAACCACTTCTTCTTCAACATATTTACCTGCTTTTAAATAGCTTTCAATTTCTTCTCCTGGATAAGAAGTGACTTTCTTATTAGTGATTACACCTGCTTTACCTAAAGCCATAGGTCCTGCACATATAGCGGCAATATATCTTTCTTCATGATCATATTTCTTAATGAGTGAAATAATACGATCATCATCTCTTAAGGTCCATGCACCTGCTCCTCCAGGAATCACAATCATATCATAATAATCCATGTCTGTAAGTGTCTTATCGGCACGTACAGGAATGTTTCTAGAAGAAATGACAACCTGCTCCTCTTTAATAGAAACAGTGTCTACATCCACCTCTGCACGTCTTAAGATATCTACTACACCTAAGGCTTCTACTTCTTCAAAACCATCTGCCATTAAAACTGCAACTTTAGCCATACTATTATCCTCCTATCAATGATTGAAACACATATCCTGCAATCATTAATCCTGCACTCGCTGGCACAAATACACTACTACCTGGTGTTCTCTGTCCTGTCTTTGCAGGAATCTCATCTGAATAAGCAACTAAACACTTTTTAATTCTTCTTGCTTTTAATTCTCTTCTCATGACTTTCGCAAGAGGATCAATCTTTGTCTTATAGATATCAGTAATCTGTAAGTGAGAAGGATCAAGTTTATTTCCTGTACCCATAGAAGAAATAATAGGTACATTCAATTCTGTACATCTCTTAATCAATTCTATCTTTGCAGTTACTGTATCAATTGCATCAATTACATAATCATATTGAGATAAATCTATTGTATCAGCATTCTCTGGTAAATAAAATGTATCAAACGTATTTATATTTAAATTTGGATTAATATCTAACATACGTTCTTTAATAATATCTACTTTTTTCTTACCTACTGTAGAATGTAAGGCAATTATCTGTCTATTGAGATTTGTGATATCCACTGTATCATGATCAAATACATCAATTGTTCCTATACCAGAGCGAACCAACCCTTCAATGACATAGCCTCCAACACCACCACAACCAAACACTGCAACATGTTTAGTCTTCATGATATCAATAGACTCATTACCTGCCACCCATCTTAATCTTGTAAACTGATCATCCATTAGTCCTGCTCCTTATAGAAATCTAAGAAACTCTTCTTTGATTCATCCCAGTCAGTATAGGCAATAATTGTTTTAAGATTGACATTCTCTACACTCTTAAAGATATTCTGTTCTACTTTAGGATTGATTTCTCTTAGTTTCTTAATCAACATCTTAGTTTCTGCACGTTTAGATGTATGTTCAATTTCTCCACGCGCTTCAGATTCTTCTGTAAAACGACATGCACACTGTAAGAACTTTAAATTAAACTTCTCAGCCCAGGCAATAATATCTTCTTCATGAATCAAATACATAGGGCGAATTAATTCCATACCTTTAAAGTTCTTACTATGAAGTTTAGGCATCATAGTCTGGATCTGAGCCCCATACATCATACCCATTAATATTGTTTCTATGACATCAGAATAATGATGTCCTAACGCAATCTTATTACATCCTAATTCCTGTGCTCTATTATATAAGAACCCTCTGCGCATTCTTGCACATAAATAACATGGATTCTTTTCTATTCCATGTACGACATTGAATATATCTGACTCATAGAACTGAATAGGAATACCTAGCTTTTCTGCATTCTCTTCAATCAGTTTTCTATTGGCAGGATTATAGCCTGGATCCATACAGATGAACTCTAAATCAAAATGAAACTTACCATGTCTCTGTAATTCCTGTAATAACTTTGCAAGAAGCATTGAATCCTTTCCACCTGAAATACATACCGCAATCTTATCACCAGGTTCAATCAATTCATAATCCTGAATACCCTTAATAAATCTACGCCATAAAGGTTTTCTAAAGTTTGTAATAATACTACGTTCTATCGCTTTAATGTTATCCATTGTTTCACCTCTAGTTCCTACTAAATGCATAGGAATATACTCTAAAATTCAAGGTTATCCTCTAAGGATAACCTTATCAAGAGACATTATAAACAGTTAATAGGCATAAATGCAATTATTATCGACCAAAATATGCATCAATACCATTCGCAATACCTTCCGCAATTCTCTGTTGGAAATCACTGTTGTTTAACTTTCTGTCTTCATCACCATTAGAAATGAATCCCATTTCAAGTAAGCATACAGGTGTCTTACACCAGTTGATTCCACTTAAGTCATTACGTGCAGCCATTCCTCTATTTCTAATACCTGTAGTACTGCAATAGTGATTAAGTACTGTTCTTCCTAAAGATTGTGAAGCAGACACATTACCTGCACTCATATAAGGATTTCCATTAGCTGGTTCCTGTACACTTGCACCAGTCACACCGCTATTACCAATACCATCACAATGTAATCTAATAAAAGCACCTGCTCCTGCGTTATTAGCCATTTCAGCTCTTTCTCTATTAGAGATATTCACATTATTGGTTGTACGGATCATAACAACCTTATACCCTCTAGACTGTAATACATTTCTTAGTTTTAAGCTAACATTAAGCGTTGTCTGGTATTCAGGAATACGTGTCGCAGTACCTGTTGCTCCTCCTGCAACCTTAGCCTTTTGTGTTGAAGCACCAGGACCAATCGGTTCCAATTGTGAATTACCTCTTGCTTGATGTCCTGCATCAATGGCTACCACATTATTATTTGTCGCAACAGATGCCTGTTGTCTTTTTAATTCTTCCTGTCTTTTAGCTTCCTCAGCTTTCTTCTGTTCCTCTAGTTTTTTCTGTTCTTCTAACTTCTTCTGTTCTTCTAGTTTCTTAGCTTCTTCTTCCTTTTTCTTTTGTTCCTCTAACTTCTTATTTTCCTCTTTCTTTTTCTTTTGCTTCTCTACCACTGCCGTGTCTTTCTTTTTTGTCTCTTTTGTAGTACCGCATGCCACAAACAATATACTACATAATAATAAGCATAATAATCTTTTCATCGTCTTACCCTTCCTTATCTTTAATAATATACTATTTTAGAGGGTCTTTAATTTTTGTGGGGGTCAGACCATCGCTCTAAATATTTGGGGGTCTTGGAAACAGCACCTTTAAATCTGTGGGGGTCACCTAAGGCTCCCACTTTTTTAGGTATTTTTGTGTAATTAAAAACCTTTCGCTGTATCATTAATTTGCTCATATTAAATCAAAGCGAAAGGAGATCACAAATTGAATAATGATCTAAAAATTATTTTAGGGGATTATGAATCCTTTGTACAGTCTCATACGATTGAAATTAATAAAAAAGAAGTGATTTATTGTATCACGCTTAAGAGAACCATTATCTCCTGTCCAGAATGCGGCAGCAGAATGAATATTAAGGACTATAGAAAATGTAAAGTCATGCATAACATGATAAGAGGCAAGAACACTTCTCTAATACTTAAAAAGAGAAGATTAGTATGTCCCCAATGTAATAAGGTAGTGACAGAAGGAAATCCATTTACAGAAAAAAGTCATAGTAGATTATCTCAAACATCAGAACTGGAAATCATGAATAAACTTAAAGAACCTACAACTACTTTTTCACTGGTTGCTAGATTTTTTAACACAAGTCCTACTAAAGTCGTTGAAATATTCGATAAGTATGGCCAGATACGTAGACAACCTTTACCTGAGATTATATGCATTGATGAGAAGCACTGGAGACATAAAGGACAAAACAAATATATGTGTGTTATTCTTAATTTTAAGACCATGGAAATTGTAGATATCATTGATGGAAGAACCAAGAAGGCATGGTCAAGTTATACTCAGATAATCGATAAAAAAGAACTCGCTAAAGTCAAATATATCTCTATTGATATGTATGAGACGTACAGATTTGTAAGAAATCAATACTTTCCTGGGGCAGTATTGTTATGCGATTCATTTCATGTCATAAAAAATATCAACAAAATATTAGATGATATCAGAATTAAAGTAGGCAAAAGATACCAAAAAGACAGTACTGAATATTATCTTCTCAAAAAGTTTCACTTCCTTATATTGAAAAACTACAATGATATTCCGTTCAACAAGGCAAGATACAACAAAAAGCTTAAAAGATATATAGACTATCATCAACTGCTTGAAATAATCCTGGGCATAGATGATGAACTAACAGAAGCATATAATCTAAAGGAACAGTATATAGCCTTTAATCATTATGCAACATCTGGCAACTGCAGAGAATGGCTTTCAAGAATAATTCAAGAATATGCATCATCAGGAATTACTGGCTACATATCATTATCTGGAACGCTTATAAACTGGTTCGATGAAATATGCGCATCATTTAATTTAGTATATGGTCGAAGAATATCTAATGGACCAGTAGAAGGAATCAACTCCAGAATAGATAAGATACTTTCAAATGCATGTGGATATCAGAACTTTGCAAGAATGAGAAATAGACTAATGTACTCTCTTAATAAATCCTCTAATCCTTCCTCTTACGCTATTGATGAAACAATCAAAAGAGAAGGAAAAAAGAGAGGATCTTATAAGAAAAAGAACTAATAAAACATTTAAATAGAAGTAATATGAGCGCACTAAAGGGCAGTCATTTCTGACTGCCCTTTACAAGTGGAAACCCCCAAATATTTAAAGCGAGTTTTTTATTGACCCCCCTTAAAAATTAAAGGTTCATTTTAGAGGTAAAAAAAAGATAACAGATGTAACTCTGTTATCTTGTGAATAGTGTACCACTACCATCCTTAGATAATATTTCAATAAGAATAGAATGTGGAATACGACCATCAATAATGACTGCTTTTGACATATTGCCTTTTAATGCATGAGTAATACAATCCACTTTAGGAATCATACCTCCTGCAATAATACCTTCTGCTTTTAAGTTTTCTACATCCTGGATAGATACCTCTGGAATCAATGTCTTTTCATCATGAGGATCTCTTAATAAACCAGGAATATCACTAACTACAATCAAGTTTTCTGCTTCTAGACTATCCGCAATAGCTGCTGCTGCATAATCTGCATTCACATTATAACTATTACCTTCATCATCCATTGCGATAGATGCAATAACTGGAATATAACCACTCTTGATTGCATCCTTAATGATTTCATTGTTCACCTGTGTAACAGTGCCTACATAACCTAATTCGTCTTTAATCTTCTTCGCCTCTAATAACTTATTATCAATACCACAAAGACCTACTGCACGGCCTCCCCCATTCATAATCAGCTTTACAAGATTTTTATTGACTTTACCGGCCAATACTTCTTGTACAATATCAATTGTTTCTTCATCAGTATAACGTAACCCATTAATAAACTTTGATTCTATACCAGAACGTTTTAATGCCTTATTGATTTCAGGGCCCCCACCATGAACCAATACCACATTAATACCAACTAAAGTCATTAGACATATATCAGAAATGACATTGTTCATCAATTCTTCATTGATCATCGCATTTCCACCATATTTTACTACTACTGTCTTACCATTGTATTCCTGTAAATAAGGAACAGCTTCAGATAAGATTTTTGCTCGATATATTTCTCTTTCTTCCATTATGTTCTATATTCCCCATTAATCTTCACATAATCATAAGTAAGATCACAGCCCCATGCTGTTGCATCCCACATACCATCATTCAAGTCAATATTAATATCAATCTCATCTTCAGATAAGACCTTTAATGCTTTCTCTTCATCAAAGATAACACCCATGCCCTTCTCACAAACATGAATATCTCCTGCAGATGAAGCCAATGTCACGGATACTTTATTGATGTCTAAATCAGCATCAGAATAACCAATAGCACATAAGATACGACCCCAATTCGCATCTCTACCAAACATCGCTGCTTTAAATAAAGTAGAAGTGATGACACTCTTTGCAACAATCTTGGCATCCTGTAATGTCTTCGCATTCTTGACATTACATGTAAGAAGCTTAGTTGCTCCTTCACCATCTTTCGCAATACCACGAGATAATTGTTCACAGATATGATATAGCGCATCCTTCATAATATTATAAGACTGATCCTTCAAGACAATCTTATTATTCTGTGCCATACCATTTGATAATACACATAACATATCATTAGTAGATGTATCCCCATCAACACTGACCATATTAAATGTATCATCTACAACTTCATGTACCATTGCTTCTAGACATTCTTTAGAAATAGCTACATCACTTGTTACAAAGGCAAGCATTGTTGCCATATTTGGATGAATCATACCAGAGCCCTTTGCGATAGCCCCAATATGACACTTTGCATTCCCTAATTTAAATTCTACTGCGTATTCTTTAGGCTGTGTATCAGTTGTCATGATTCCATAACATGCATCATGAGACCCATCTACATTTAATCCCTTTACAAGTTCTTTCATATGATCTTTAAAAGGATCAATAGACATAGGCTGACCAATAACACCAGTAGAAGCGACAATAATATCATCTTCCTTTAAACCTAATTCCTTTGCAGTTAAAGCACATACTTCATTCGCAAGCTCAATACCATTTGAATTACATGTATTCGCATTACCTGAGTTACAGATAATTGCTCTTGCACGACCATTCTTTAAATGCTGCTTTGTAACTGTCAAAGGCGCACCTTTTACTTTATTTTGTGTATATGTTGCAGCTGCTGTACATAACTCCTCACTCACAATGAGAGATAAATCCTTCTTAGATTTATTCTTTCTCATTCCTGCATGAATACCATTTGCGCTAAATCCTATTGGTGCACATACACCACCAAGTATATCTTTCATGATTTCCTCCTTAGAATGATGGAGCGACAAGATTTAAACCTGTATTCTCATCGAATCCATACATAATATTCATATTCTGTACTGCCTGACCAGCAGAACCTTTCACCATATTATCAATTGTAGACACTACAATTAATGTATGATCACGTTCATCCATATGTAATGAAATATCACAATAGTTAGATGCTTTCACAAACTTTAAGTCTGCGACCTGTCCAAGAGGTAATACTCTCACAAACTGTTCATCCTTATATGCTTCTACATATGTTTCATAGATTTCTTCTAAAGACTTATCTACAGGAACATAAATAGTAGAAACAATACCACGATCTACAGGAAGTAAATGAGGGACAAATGTGATATGTACATCTTTTTCATTCATCTTACTTAATTCCTGTTCAATTTCTGGTGTATGTCTATGGACACCTACTTTATAAGGATGGAACGATTCATTACATCTTGGGAAATGCATACCATCGCTTAAGTTCTTACCAGCACCTGTTGTACCTGATGCTGAATCAATAATGATCTTTTGTGATACATTAAGTTTATTCTTTAATAATGGATAAAGACCTAATGTAATAGTTGTAGGATAACAACCAGGATTTCCAATAATAGTGGCATCCTTGATCTTATCTCTATTGACTTCAGGTAAACCATACACCTGATTCTTATGAAGTTCTGGTAGGTTATAATCTAAACCATACCATTTTTGATAATCTTCTTCTTTATCAAGTCTGAAGTCAGCCCCTAAATCAATAAACTTCTTACCCTTTTCTACACATGTCTTGGCATACTTTTCAGATAAGCCATGAGGAAGAGATGCAAAAATAATATCTGCTTTCTCAATGACTTCTGTATCTTCAATAAACTCTAAATCACATACCTGATAGAAGTTAGGATAAAGATCATAAATCTTCTTACCAGTATAACTATGTGAAGAAATAGCTGTTACTTCTGCTTCAGGATGCATTAATAAGATTCTTAATAGTTCACATCCTGCATAACCACTTGCACCAATAATACCTGCTTTAATCACAATATCCACTCACTTTCTGATTGATTCTATGAATATTCTCCATCTCAATTTTAGGAGAAGGTCCACCAACAACTGCTCTGTTGTTAAGACATGTTTCTAATGAAATAGCCTGATAAACATCTTCACCAAACATATCTGTATAACCTGTATAAACATCTAGAGAAAGTGTTTCTAATGTTTCTCCATGTTCAATACAGTATCTTACAAGTTCCCCAGTAATCTTATAAGCATCTCTAAATGGCATACCCTTCTTAGTGAGATAATCTGCACAATCTGTTGCATTAATAAATCCTCTTGCAGCAGCATCTCTCATCTTATCTTTATGAACAGTAATAGTTGCCATCATATCTGTAAAGACTGGAAGACAAAGCTTGACTTCATCAATTGCATCAAATAAAGCTTCTTTATCTTCCTGCATGTCTTTATTGTAAGCAAGAGGGAGTCCCTTCATCATTGTAAGTAATGTATTCACATCACCAATGACTCTTGCACTCTTACCTCTTACTAATTCTGCAATATCTGGATTCTTCTTCTGAGGCATAATAGAAGAACCTGTTGCATAGGCATCATCAAGATCAATGAATTTGAATTCCCATGAACACCATAGAATCACTTCTTCTGAGAATCTTGATAAATGCATCATGATTGTGGCTAAGGCACTTGATAACTCAATCGCATAATCACGATCACTCACACCGTCCAAAGAGTTATACATAATATCATACATACCTAATTCTTCTGCCACAAATGGTCTATCTAATGGATAAGTTGTTGTTGCAAGTGCACCACTTCCTAGAGGCGATACATAAAGTCTCTTATCAACATCTTCTAAACGATCAATATCTCTTAAAAACATTGATGCATAAGCCATTAAATGATGGGCAAAAGTAATAGGCTGTGCTCTTTGTAAGTGTGTATATCCTGGCATGATTGTATCAAGGTTATGTTCAGCTAAATCTGTTAATGTATGAATCAGGTTCACTAACATCTTCTTGATTTCTAGAATTTCATCATGTGCATATAAACGAAGATCTAATGCAACCTGATCATTTCTAGAACGTCCTGTATGTAGTTTTTTACCAGCCACTGGATAACGTTTTGTGAGTTCACTTTCCACAAACATATGAATATCTTCAGCTTCAGGATCAAAGAGAAGTGTACCCTCTTCAATCTCTTTTAAAATTGCATTTAAACCTTCTACAATCTCTTCATAATCTTTCTCTTCAATAATACTTTGTTTACATAACATCTTTGCATGAGCAAGAGATCCTCTGATATCCTGCTTATACATACGATGATCGAATGAAAGAGATGAATTGAATGCATTGACTTCATGATTTAATTCTTTAGAAAATCTACCTTTCCACAATACCATATCTTAAACTCCTATTTCTTTTTCTTCTGATCTAACTTAGCTTTTACCTTGATTGGTAAACCGTATAATGTGATGAATCCTTTAGCATCATACTGATCATAATCATCATCTTCATCAAATGATGCTGTCTGTAAATCATGTAATGTATCTGGAGATGTTACACCAGCACCTACGATATTACCCTTATATAATTTAAGTTTAACATCACCATTTACGTTTTCCTGAGTCTTATCTACAAATGCAAGTAATGCTTCAGTAAGAGGTGTATACCACTGACCGTTATAGATATTATCTGCAAGCTTTAAGCTTACCTGCTGTTTGAAGTGCTGTGTTTCTTTATCTACAGTAATTTCTTCTAGGTTCTGATGTGCTGCATATAAAATAGTTCCACCTGGTGTTTCATATACACCTCTTGATTTCATACCAACAAGTCTGTTTTCAACCATATCGGCGATACCAACACCGTTTGCACCACCGATTTCATTTAACTTAGCTAACATTTCTACTGGTTCAAGCTTTTCACCATTTAATGCTACAGCTTCACCCTTTTCAAAAGTTAAAGTGATATATGTTGGAACATCTGGTGCCTTTTCTGGTGAAACACCCATTTCTAGGATTTCATCATACTTAGGTTCATTAGCTGGATCTTCAAGATCTAAACCTTCATGAGATAAATGCCATAAGTTCTTATCTTTAGAGTAGTTTGTTTCTCTGTTGATCTTTAGAGGAATCTTTCTTGCTTCCGCATATTCGATTTCTTCTTCTCTTGATTTAATATCCCATTCTCTCCAAGGAGCGATAATAGGCATATCTGGTGCAAATGCTTTAATAGCTAATTCAAATCTTACCTGGTCATTACCTTTACCAGTACATCCATGACAGATTGCATCTGCACCTTCTTCTAAAGCGATATCTACTAACTTCTTCGCAATAATTGGTCTTGCAAGAGAAGTACCTAACATATATTTACCTTCATATAATGCATTGGCTTTAACTGCTTCAAAACAGAAATCCTTAACAAATTCAGGTTTACAATCTACACAAATATATTTAGAAGCACCTGTCTTTGCAGCCTTTTCATCAAGACCATCAAGTTCTCCAGCACCCTGTCCCACATCAGCAGCAACTGCAATAACTTCACAGCCATAATTTTCCTTTAACCAAGAAATAATAATTGAAGTATCTAATCCTCCACTATAAGCTAATACAACTTTCTTAAATGTTTTCTTTTCCATAATTTTCTTCTCCTTTAATGTTTGATGTTTTATTTTAATGCCCCACTACTTAACTAGATCGTCGTTCCTTCATATCAAACACCCCTTTAATAAACAAAAAACGCCTCTGGATTAATCCAGAGACGTATATAAACGCGGTACCACTCTAGTTGCTTGTATCATACAAACCACCTCTTCATTAACGCAGATTCACGTTCTGTTATACTCAATTCCAACAGACTCTCCCGAGTGCGTTTCTCTTATATCTTCCTGATGACCTTCCACTCTATGTCATCTCGCTGTAGGTGATTGTAAGATACTCTTCTCGTTCATCGATTTGTTTATTTAACTTGGGTCTATAATACAATCACTTTTTTACTTTGTCAATAATTTTTCTTTAAATATAAACAAAATTATTTATTTTCTGTTTTTCGTAAATTTTAGCTCTTCTTTGTGATTTTTTTCATTTTCGCAATATATACAGGTTTACCATCATATTGATCATAGCTAGAAATATAAACAGTTTCTTCACCTAAGTAAACCGCAATACCTAACTGTTTTTCACCTTCATAAAGGTTGTATTTGATAAGTGCTTCAGGAACTTTTTCTTTCTCATCTTTTGATAGTTCAACCTTCTTATACTGGATATTCTGATACTTTAAATCACTTTCAAATGTACATGCATCTTTATTGATTTCATAAACAAGATACGCATTATAAGCATCCTTCTTCTTTATGTAATCCTTCTTATTCGCATATACGATTTTCTCTTGTTTGTATTGTCCATAGCTGTCTTTGAGTGACATAGGTTCTGCAGGTGAGCAGGCACATAACATCATTGTCACTAATAAAATTAATATTTTCTTCATATTCACCTCTCCATTCCACACTACTATATCATATCAAACAACTAAATAAATCAAACCTAATCAAAATACACAACACTTACATAATGATTAAAAAACTAGGAGTATTCCCTGCCAGATTAAAAGGCTGTAACGAATAGATAGATAATGTGGACCCCGAGTCAAGGACATTAAATAAAAAGGCGCTTAAAAATGATTAGAAATAAAGATATCCTCTAGGTGTAATTAACCAGGAGGATATTTTTATGTGTAAACTATGTAAATATGTAATTATTAAAGATGGAGTTTTATGTGTATTGGAAACAGATAGAATGAAGGAAGTCATAAGAAATGAACTTGGTGTATTTGACTACCGAGATTATATATTTGATGATGATCCATCAGTCTATCTTCTTGTAAAGGATTTAAGTGTATATGATACTGGTCATACTATTGTTTACAGATCATTTCCAGATGATGCTGACGGTTATTTTAATGGCACTGTTATATTCACTAAGATGGATGATTTTGGCTTTGCATCATTAAGTAATAATGATATAGATATAATCAGAAGTCATTTACGCAGACTACCTGATGGACTGTTTGAAATGAGTTATTCTTTGAAGGATAGCTACTAATTTCTCGAGCGTTGAGTTTCTATCAAGATTATTTCTTATCTGTCTGAATTTTTCCTTATATTCATCAGGCTCCTTTGCGACATGAATTAGTGGGTATTCACCAGTTATATAATATTCAAAATATTCATTTGGTGAAAGTTTGGCCAGATTGTACTGATAACGATCATTGTTGTAATAAACCATATAGGAATCTATTATTTCCTTTAGTTCTTCATATGAGCAGGCATTCTCTGTATATCTACCTATCTCATCTTTCATATGTCCGAAGAAGGATTCCTGGGGAGCGTTGTCCCAGCAGTTTCCTCTTCTTGACATTGACTGTCTGATTTCCAGGCTCTTGAGTAAGTCAATAAACTTGACACTTGTATAATGCACACCCTGATCACTGTGTATCAAAGCATCAGTGTGAATATTATGCTTATGTTTACTGTAAAGCTGATTGATTGTCTCCAGGACAAAGTCTACTTCTAAAGACGGTGATAATACATATGCAAGAATCTGCTTTGTAAATCCATCCTTTATCACCGATAGATAGGCTTTAGATCTTTTGTGACCGTAGAATAGATAAGTAATATCTGTTTCAAGCACATATCCAGGACCATATTCCTCGAAGTGTCTGTTTAGAATATTATCTGCATAATTTGATGTTTTCATTGCCTTAGCCATTCTTCTTGCAGGATTGGCTTTTCTTATTGGACAGAATAGTCCGTATTTCTTCATCAGTCTTGAAATCTTTTTATGGTTCATCACAATGCCCATGTGAAGAAGACGCATATGAATACCACGTCTGCCCTTGTCATATCCTTTGAACCTGTATGCTTCTAAAATCAGTTCAAAATCCTTACGGTCTTGTTCTTCTTTTTCGCTTATGGAACCTTTTCGTTTCTTCCATGAATAGAACCCACTTCTTGAAACACCTGCAGTATCACATAATGCTGAGACACTCAGATTATTACTAGGTGATTCAAGAGTTCTATCTATCATTTTATATTTTTCTCTTATTGTTTGCCCTTCTGCAGTTTTAATATTTGCTTTCTGTTGATAAATCTCACTCTTTTTAAAAAATCGTTCTCCTGCTGGAGAATTTTATTTTTCTGCTTAAGCCTTTCTAGCTGTTCCTCAATGGTAAGATTCTTTGTAGAAGGTCTTCCGGATTTTGTGCCTCTGGTATCCTTGAATCCTTCTTCCCTTGCTGCTTCTTTCCTTACACGATCTGTGAACTTGGGAGTTCGACTAGATCCTAACATATGAGGATCAAATCCATACTTTCTAAATATGTTTCCAGGCATCATGCCTTTCTGTAAATCAATCCAGAAGAGTTCTTTGAATTTTTCTGAATAGGTTATGCTTTTGATAGATACTTTCTTTACATATGGATTCTTTTCGAGTTCCTTTACTTGTTCATCACTAAAATAGTTTACTCCCATAATAACACCACCATTCTATAATCATTATACTATGCAAAATAAAAACCCTGTAAAACAGGGTCACGAAATAAATATCCTTTTTTATCGTGTCCTTTTTACAGGGTCCATTTTAAACCTTAAACGTTACAGCCTTTTTTGCTTTGAAAAATGATTATATTATTCTTCTACTTTTTCAAATTCTTCTGGTCCTACACCACATACTGGACATACATAATCTTCAGGTAATTCATCACCTTCATACACATATCCACATACTTTACATACCCATTTCATATTATGATCCTCCTTTAGTATATAGTAATTATTACTACTTATACTATAGTCCTTTTGAGATATAATTCAATGAATATGCTCAAACTAAAAAAAAGAAGAACACTAAGCGTGCCCTTCTTTACGCATCTCTTCACGATACATTTTATAGAGATCAGCATGACATAGATCATTTGTGCCACATGTATTACAATTATGTCCACATACACCTATGCCTTTTTTCTTATTTTTATATATAGTTCTAAGGACAAGACAAATCCAGATAACTAATAAAATACTTACTATAATTGTACCCATACTATCTCCTCCTTGCTTCTATTATACATTTATCTTGGAGTATAACCAAGTTTGATGATCATCTGTTTATATATTTCTAGATCAGGTTGATTCATAGAAAGAATAGTGATTTCTTTCTTATTCATGTTTACTGATGCTAGATATTCTTTATGTTGATTAAATGCGTTTTCTATTGTTGCTGCACAGTTCTTGCAGAACATATCGTCAATATGAAGAGTAGTACGATAGGGATAAAGATTTTTATCCTTATCCCCCGTACCTATTTTCTTTATTTGATCGTGTTCACCACAACATCCTGACTGTAATGTCTTCTTGTAGTGAAGAACACCTATAATGAGCAACACAACAATAATAGCCGCAACTATGATGTTACCCATAATTGATTAAGCTCTCTGTGTCTTTAATTCTGGTTTAGGTGCTGGTCTTACAATGAAGTAGATCATTACTAAAATACATACGATTGATAGAATCTGACCTAATCCGAATGTTGCACCATAGAATAACCATGAACCCAACTGATAAGTGATCATAGCTAATACATAACCTAATACCATCTGATATAATACGGCGAACCATCCCCAGAACTTAGAACCCATTTCTCTCATGATTGTACCAATAGCGGCAATGCATGGTGGATCGAATAAGTTCAAGATCATGAATGAGAAACCACCCATTGCAGAGAAAGTATTCACCATAGCATGAATTGCCTTCGCACCTGAATCTGCATCACCCATGTGATTTAAGATAGAGATAGTAGAAATAGCCTGTTCCTTAGCAGCTAATGCTGAAATAACAGCTACTGAACCTTTCCAGTTTTCAATACCTACTGGTGCGAATAAAGTTGCAAATACATGACCAATAGATGCTAACATTGAGTTTTCAACTTCAACCATCTGGAATGAGAAGTTAAATGTAGATAATAACCATACTATGATACAAATACTAAAGATAATAGTACCTGCTTTAATCATGAATGCTTTTGCACGTTCCCAAACATGGATGAATACACCTCTTAATGTAGGAATATGGTATGCTGGTAATTCCATTACGAATGGTGCTGGATCACCTGCAAAGAAACGAGTCTTCTTTAATGCGATACCTGATAAGATAATAACTAAAATACCTAAGAAATACATTGCTGGCGCAATCCAAATGTTGCCTGGGAAGAATGCTGAAGTGATCATACCAATAATAACAGTCTTCGCACCACAAGGAATAAATGTACATAACATAATAGTCATTCTTCTATCTGATTCATTTTCAATAGTACGTGTACCCATAACGGCTGGAACACCACATCCTGTACCAATTAAGATAGGGATAAATGATTTACCAGATAAACCGAATTTACGTAATAGTCTATCCATAATGAATGCAATTCTTGCCATATATCCTGAATCTTCAAGAATAGCTAAGAATAAGAAGATAAGTGCCATCTGTGGTACGAAACCTAATACTGTACCAACACCAGCAATAATACCATCATTGATTAAGCTGATTAATGGAGCTGCACAACCAATTGATTTAAGGAAAGTTTCTACTGCAGGTGGAATGATTTCAGTAAATAATACATCATTCACCCAGCTAGTCATCCAGTCACCTACTGTAGATACTGAGATGTAATAAACAAACCACATAATTAATACAAAGATTGGTAAAGCTAAGAATCTGTTAGTGACAATCTTATCAATCTTATCTGATGTAGATAATGTCTGATGTGGATTCTTCTTTGTAAGAACCTTATTAATAGAATTCTTAATAAAAGTATATCTCTGGTTTGTGATAATAGATTCTGAATCATCATCCATTTCATTTTCACAATCCGCAATATGACCTTCGATTTCATTTAATACTGCCTGATCTAATTTAAGTTCAGCCAATACCTTTTCATCTCTTTCAAATACCTTAACCGCAAACCATCTTAACTTAGATGCATCTACTTTGTTTTCAATTGATTCTTCAATATGTGCTAAAGCATGTTCTACAGAACCCTCAAATACATGAGGATGTTCTGATACCTTATGGTTATGTGCAAGTTTAATTGCTTCTTCAGCCACTTCCTGAGTACCTTTATCCTTTAATGCTGATAAAGTCATTGCTTTACAACCAAATAACTGACCTAACTGATCTAAGTCAATCTTATCACCCTTCTTTTCAATGATATCATACATGTTGACAGCTAAAACCATAGGAATACCTAATTCAGCTAACTGAGTTGTTAAATATAGGTTTCTTTCTAGGTTAGTTCCATCAATGATATTAATGATTGCATCAGGTGTTTCATTAATCAAATATCTTCTTGTAACAACTTCTTCAAGTGTATAAGGAGATAATGAATAAATACCAGGTAAATCCTGGATAGTCACATCTTTATGACCTTTTAGTTTCCCATCTTTCTTTTCAACTGTAACCCCTGGCCAGTTACCAACATACTGAGTACTACCAGTCAGTGCATTGAATAACGTTGTTTTACCAGAGTTAGGGTTACCCGCTAACGCTATCTTCATAACTATTCCTCCACTTCAATCATCTGCGCATCTGCTTTACGCAAAGATAATTCATAACCACGTACTGTAATTTCTACTGGATCTCCTAAAGGTGCAACTTTTCTTACATAAACATTCTGTCCTTTAGTTAAACCCATATCCATAATTCTTCTTTTTACTGGACCTGTACCAGTTACTTTTTTAATAGTTACTGTTTCGCCCACTTTTACTTCTTTTAAGTTCATGATACTCCTCCCTTAAAACAATATACGATTCGCCATCTGTTCAGAAAGCGCAATCCTACTACCTTTCACATTACAAATAATTCCGTTATCCACTTTACTGATAATAGTCACTTCACCATCTACCACAAAACCAAGTTCTGCTAGATGATTCTTTACTTTATCAGTTCCTGTAATACGTCTAATAATGACTGTATCTCCAGGATTTGCCATACTAATTGGCATATACTCCGCCTCCTCAGATGATTAGACTAAACTAATTAGCCTTTTCTAACTTCATTGTTAGTATAGCCTTACTATTTTTATATGTCAACAAAAATATTAGTAAAGCCTAACTTTTTCATTATTTGAATTTTTATGCTATAATGATGAAAATGAGGTGAATAAAATGAGTGAATCAACAGAGATGTACTTAGAAACTATATTAGTTATTCAGAAAAAGAAAGGACATGTGCGTTCCATTGATATCGCCCGTGAAATGAATTTCTCTAAACCTACTATTTCACAACAGATGAAAAGATTAAAAGAGAAGGAACTCATCAACATGGATGAAGATGGTGCCATCACATTAACAGAAGCTGGTGCTAAGATTGCGAATATGATATTTGAAAGACATACTGAATTAAGAAATATCCTAGTTCATATTGGAGTCAGTGAGTCTACTGCTTCACAGGATGCATGTCGTATCGAACATTATATTTCACCAGAAACTTTTGAAGCATTAAAAGCTTATTTTAAAAATAAGATCTAAATAAAAAAATCACAGGTGTGTGCCGTCCTGTGATTTTTTTATGTCCTCTGTTTTAAGGAACTGAGAATATGAAAGGATATGTTGTGTTTAGTAAAGGAGGTTAGCCTTTACTAACTAAATAATACTACTCTCATTAGATAAATGCAATAGAAATAGTAAAAAAAACACCTGCAATGCAGGTGTTAACGTTTATCGAAACGTTTAGAGATTTCTACGATTGGGATAACTGAGAATGCAAGTAATGCTGCAATCGCGAAATGAGATGGATCAAGAGGCACTAAACTAAATAAATGAGAAAGAGGTGTAAAGATGATGGCTAACTGTAATACAAGACCTAAAGCTGTTGCACCCCATAAATATTTATTGTTGAATACCTGCTTATTAAATACTGAATGATGACTCTTCACGTTAAAAGCATGACATAATTCAGCGCCTGACATTGTGATAAATGCCATAGTCATCGCATATTCATGATTACTGAAATACTGACCAATTGAATAAGAAACTAAAGTAAGTAAACCTACCATAACACCCTGCCAGATGACTTTCACCATTAAGCCATTCGCAAAGAAACCTTCATCCTTTTCTCTTGGTTTTCTATCCATGATATCATCTTCAACGGGTTCTAAACCAATCGCAAAGGCTGGTAAAGCATCTGTGATTAGGTTAATCCATAATAAATGAATAGGTAATAGTGGAACACCAAATCCCCATGAAGGGTTAATTAACGCAATAATAGAAGCCAAGAAGATTGCAAGTACTTCACCAATATTACTTGATAATAAGAACTGTACATCCTTCTGGATATTATCAAAAATACCACGACCCTGTTTAATAGACTGAATAATAGTCGCAAAGTTGTCATCTGTTAGGATCATAGTAGCAGCATTCTTCGCTACATCTGTACCTGTAATACCCATAGCGCAGCCAATATCTGCAGTCTTTAAGGCTGGTGCATCATTGACACCATCCCCTGTCATAGCGACAATCTTATTCTTTGATTTCCATGCTTTGACGATATTTACTTTATGTTCAGGAGCCACACGTGCATAAACACTATATTTTTCTACATTCTTTTCTAGTTCTTCCTGAGACATCTGAGATAATTCTTCACCAGAAATAACTTCCTGTCCCTCACTTAAAATACCTAAATCCTTCGCAATGGCAGTGGCTGTTGTCTTATGGTCACCAGTGATCATAATCGTACGCACACCTGCATGCTTAGCAACTCTAATGGCTTCTTTGGCTTCTGGACGAGCTGGGTCAATCATACCTACAAACCCAATAAAGTCCATATCATTTTCTATTTCTTCTACTGTAATGTGAGTAGGCATTGTATCATATATCTTCACTGCCACAGCTAAAACTCTTAATGCATCTTTAGCCATTTCATCATTGGCAGTCATAGCCTGGTCACTATCTACATCACGACATCTATTTAAGATCACATCAGGTCCACCTTTAGTAATAGACACATAACGATCTCCATCCTTCACAATAACACTCATCATCTTACGATCAGAATCAAAAGCTAATTCTCCTACACGTGGACACTTTTCCATGAGTGCTTTCTTTTCAAAGTTCATCTTCTTACTTGCTTCTACGAGTGCGACTTCAGTAGGATCACCTAGTACCTTGCCATCATCAATAGAAGCATCAGAACATAGAGTAAATGCATTCAACATATCAATAGTCTTAGAATCTGCTTCTTCTAAATCTTTTACTTCGTCACCATCTAAGTAAGTCTTTAAGATAGTCATCTTATTTTGTGTTAATGTACCTGTCTTATCAGAACATACAATAGAAGTACTACCCAATGTTTCTACTGCAGGTAATTTACGAATAATGGCATGCTGTTTAACCATCTTAGTCACGCTGACAGCTAAGACAATAGTAACAGTAGCTGCAAGTCCTTCTGGTACAGCTGCAACAGCTAAGGCAACAGCTGTCTTAAATGATTCTAACCAGCTAATACCGCTAATAGATTCAAGAATAAATACAATCACACAGATTACAATACAAAGTAATCCAATTGTTTTACCAATTTCATTTAATTTAACCTGTAAAGGTGTTAATTCCTTTTCACTCGCATTCAACATGCCAGCAATCTTACCTACTTCATTCTTCATACCAGTAGATGTCACTATTGCTTTACCACGACCATAAGTGACTACTGTAGAAGAGAAGACCATATTTGTCTGGTCGCCAATCACAACATCCTGACTAATAGGATCAGTTGTCTTTTCTACAGGAACAGATTCACCTGTTAAGGCTGATTCATCCACCTTTAAGTTATAAGCTTCAATTAAACGTGCATCACTAGGAATCATATCCCCTGTTTCAAGAATAATAATATCACCAGGCACTAATTCCTTAGAGGCTATAGTCTGTTTCACACCATCTCTTAATACCTTTGATTGTGGTGCAGATAATTCCTGTAATGATTCAAGACTCTTTTCTGCATGACTCTCTAATACAACACCAAGAATCGCATTCATCATAACAACTATTACAATAATTAGAGAATCAATCCAGTCTCCTGGTTCTACAACAATAGATATCACTGCTGCAATAATTAAAATAATAATCATTGCATCCTTGAATTGATCTAGAAAACGTAAAAGAAGAGACCTTTTCTGTGGCTTTTCTAGTTCATTGGTACCATATATGCCTTGTCTCTTCTTTGCTTCAGAAGAAGTTAGTCCCTTTTCAATATTTGTATCTAAAGAGTTTACTACTTCTTCAATTGTTTTTTTATACATTTGTATTCCTCCTTTAATAAAAACAATCGTTTTATTAAAGGTCTCGCTGATCATAAATGACCAAAACAATCCGGTTATGTTGAACATAACGTGTTGACGAACGGTTCTGTAAGAGCTACTCCCCTTTAATTAATTTCATTCTACCAAATTCATATCGCTTGTCAATCATAGAAGGTTATTTGAAAATGAATTATGTTTAGGTTGTAAAAAAGGATTAGTGAAAGTGCAGAAATATAAAAAGAGAGATGATTAGTCTCTCTTTTAGAATGCAGCTAATAAGCCATATGATAATGAACCAACAATAAGTGTCGCAAGTAAGATACCTAAGAAGATAGCTGTAATAGCCTTCTTGAAGTCCATATCAAGTAATGCAGCCACTAAAGAACCTGTCCATGCACCAGTACCTGGTAATGGGATTCCTACAAATAATAAGAGTCCTAAGAATTCACCATTACTCATACCCTTACTCTTATTCATAGCACGGTTTTCTAGTTTTTCAATTAATGGTCTAGAGAAGTTAAACTTCTTAAGCCATTTAAATATACGTTTAATAAATAACAAAATAAATGGAATTGGTAAGATATTTCCTAGAATACATATAGGAACTGCATAACGAATATCTACTTTTAATAATGCAGATGCAATTAATCCTCCACGACATTCAAGAATAGGAACTAAAGAAACTATAAATACTGCAATCTTAGGTGAAATATATTTACCTAATGTTCCTGCAAACCATAATGCGATTGATTCCATATTTATCCTCCTTGATTAACATGATTAATCATACATAAAGGATTTTATAAAGTCAATTTCTTCTTCCATATATCAACTAAATCACATAATCGATAACGGGCATTGGCAGGAGAAGAGGAAGGTAGAAGTATCGCTTTGATTCCTGTTTCTTTTTCCTGATATTTCTTATAAAGTTTTAATGATGTGCCTCCATTACAATATATTCTTTTGATATTTGTACCTTGTATTAATGTCTTAATATCATTGGGTACTACATCCTTAATAGAGGCATCACTGCTTCCAATAATCGTACATGAGTGGATAATATCCCATATCGCAATATGATGTTCCAGTAACATCTTTTTCTTATCTTCTATTGTTTCATAGTCTGTTTGTGTGATCGTACCAATAATCTTCCAGAATCTATTTTGAGGATGTCCATAATAGAAAGAAATTTCCCTTGATTTAACTGAAGGGAAACTCCCTAGTATCAATACTTCACATTGTTCATCTATGATTGGTTCTAATGGATGTTCAATCATACTTTTCTCTTTCCATTCACAAATCCTGTACATGAACTCAAAAATGAACGTGGTAAGAGTCTTGCGGCAAGATTTAATAAGTGTCCTGATAAACCAGTAAACTGAACCAAATGATTATCAAACAATCCTTGAATACCTATTTCAGCCACTGCTTCTGCAGACTGTGGTTTAAATAATTTAAACATCGGAGACTGACCTAAGTTAGCTACATCCATAAATCCTGTTTTAGTAGGACCAGGACATAAACATGATACTTCTACATTATAATCCTTTAACTCATACGCAATGGATTCACTAAAAGACAATACAAAAGCTTTCGTTGCATAATAGGTAGACATATAAGGTCCTGCACAAAGTCCTGCAATAGAAGCCACATTCAATATACGGCCTTTCTTTCTCAATTTCATTGACTGACCAAATACATAAGTCATCTGCATTAAAGCCATTATATTCAATAAAACCATCTTTTTCTGTTTTTCCCACGATGAATCATGGAATGCACCATGATCTCCAAAACCTGCATTATTTACTAGAATATCAATACTTATATCATCAAGAACTAAGTTATTATATAAATCCACAGCAGCATCTTCTCCTGTAAGATCCATCGCAACCACTTTAATATTTACATCATATTCTGATAATTCTGCTTTTACTGCTTCTAGTTTTTCTCTATGACGTGCTACAAGTACAAGATCATAACCTTTTCTCGCAAACACACGTGCACAAGCTTTCCCTATTCCATTAGAAGCACCTGTAATCAATACTGTTTGTGACATCTATTTCACCCCTTTCTACCATCATACTTTATCTTGATAGATTGTCAAATAAACTGTCTTTACTTATACTCTCCATACCTAACATGACCTCATCAATAAAATCATCAATATATATCAAGTGTGGCATATCATTCATTTTAAAGATCTTTAATAATTCTTCTTCTACATAATGTTGATCAATACCTTGAGCACATATCACAATGGCTTCAGGATTCAACATACCAATAATATTCTGTAGTTCTATGACAAGTGATTGGCTTCTGCCTTTCATAGAACGTCTATTCTTATTTTCTATCAAAGGCATATAACGAATCTGTCCAGCAATAGAACTCTTTCCTTCTACAAGATGTCCATGTACCACTATTCCTAAACGTGAATTGACTTTTGAATCTAATAAGACTATAGAATCATACTGCATATGCTTAATATAAGCGCCTATAACTCCCATATACACATCATTCTTTACGAATACTCGTTGTTTATAACGATGATTTATATCTATATCACAATCAGGTAAAGAAAGGCATATTGTATGCACCTGTTCATTCAACATCTCATCTATAAAAGAACACAATACATCACAATCTAACTTAGGTATATCCCTTCTCTTTTCTTCCATCATCTCACTATAAAGATTATAAAGACGTCCTATAACTGTTATTGTCTTATCATGCTTATATGCATAAATACATAAAGTCTGTGAAAATTCTCCATTCACCTTATAAGACATGCTTGGTCTTCCACCTGTTGATTCTCTATAGCCTGCCTTAATCACTCGATTACTTTTCAACATTTCTTCTAAAAGACTATCAATCGTAGACAAAGATAAACCTGTATAAAATACTAATTCATTCTTAGTACAACCACCTTGTTTCACTAATGATTGAATAATCTTCATCACATTCTTTTTTCTAACACCCCTTATTTCATTCATATCCTACCCTCCAGCAAGCGCTTACTATGTAAATAAAAATAGAAAGAGAATCCTTAACGATTCTCTTGAATTCTAATCTTTCTTTTAATAAAAGAAATTAATGTAATAAACCCAAACACAAAAGCCATAAATACAGCTAATGCCATCACATAAGAAAACGATGATTTCTCTTCTTTTTGAACCTTCTTCTTTTTCTCTGTCTTTGTCTTTTTTACAGGTTGTTTCTGTTCTGGTGTTTGTGTATTATCTTCATTTTTCTTCACTTCTACACGAATAGATACCTTATGTGTAGAATGAGATAGTTTTCCATAAACTGTATATTTACCTGGTTCATTAAAAACTTGATTATCCCAGATGATTTTTACTTTCTTACTTGTTTTATTGGAATATCTGACTGTCGCATATTGTGGTAATTCTGCTTCTACACCCGCTGTAGTAGAAACAACTGCAGGAACACTCACACTTGTAACAGATGCATCCTTCACATGAACCGTCTGTATAATTGTACTGTTATACACATAGCCCTTTAATGAAAAAGTATGCACATACTTCAATGCATTCCCATCATAGTTATCCCATTTAATCACTTCATTTGTGTGATCTCCATTAGACCAAGTCACAGAAGCTGTTGCAGGTAAAGAAAGTGCACTTCCTATAATCACTGTTTTATTAGACAATTCATCGATATGCGTTATTTTAGCCGCTTCTACATTCACTATACAATTTGTAGTAAGCTGCAAGTCTGAAATAGAACCTGTGACAGTAAATTGACTTGCATTTCTTGTCTTATATAAGCTTTCATCATATGTATTCCAGTCGATATTATAATCCTTCTCACTCCCATCATAGAAAGTAATCCTTGCCTTGAGTGGAAGTGATGGTGCTGTTCCAGAAGCCGTTGTTACTTCACCATCATAACTTACATTGACTACATGATTATCTGCATAAACTGGGCTTATAAAAAACAAAGACATCAATAAAACTATGAGTATCTTTCGCATTTATTTCACCTCTTATCTCTATCTTATGCTTAATTCAAATAATAGTAAAGATGAATACTACGAATTAACCTAATGCCACATCTAGAACCATCATCAAAGTAAAACCTACTGAAAAAAACAAGACACCTAGGTGTGAATGTTCTCCCTGACTCATCTCAGGAATTAATTCTTCTACTACCACATACATCATTGCGCCTGCCGCAAAACTAAGTAGATAAGGCATCACTGAGATAATATAACGTGCAAGTAAGATTGTAATAAGACCTCCTATGGGTTCTACAATACCTGATAATGTGCCATACATAAAAGACTTCAATCGAGACGCCCCTGTACTTCTTAAAGGCATGGATACAATAGCACCTTCAGGAAAATTCTGTATTGCGATACCTAGTGATAATGCGAGTGCACCCATAGCCGTAATTGTAGGATTTCCTGATAAGTTAGAAGCATAAACAATACCGACTGCCATTCCTTCAGGAATGTTATGAATCGTGACTGCAAGTACAAGCTTGATTGTTTGAGATAAGTGACTACGCGGTCCTTCCTGACTATGATCTAAATGCATATGAGGAATCAAATGATCAAGTAATAATAAGAATAGAATACCTAACCAAAATCCAATAAGGGTAGGAATAAAGGTAGATGCCTGCTCAAGTGAAGGAATAATTAAACTCCAAATAGAGGCAGCAACCATTACACCTGCTGCAAATCCAGTGAGTGCTTTTTGTATATTCATACTTAATTCTTTTTTCATAAAGAACACACAAGCTGCACCTAATGTTGTTCCAATAAAGGGTATAATTAAAACCATATAAATACCTCCTGTCATTCATACTACATAAACTAGTTAGTAAACACAAACTATATGATAAAGAAAAAAGATAAGCATGGGGAACACTTATCTTCTTTCTTGTATTTACACTTGTACTTTGTAGCCTAACGAAGGGAAGGGATTGTTTGACTACGATATATATAATACTTAATGATTGTGTTAAGATTATAATTCGATTATGTCAAATTATGTGAATCCTTTTTCCCAAACAAGTACATATCATCTATAGGAATAATATTCCTCATATATTGTGTCATATCAATTTCTTTAAGAATAACATCTCCTACGACAGATACATTATAGTTGTATTCATGTCCATCTTCATCAATTAACTGAATACGCCACCAGTCACGATTTGTAGAGGATGGATGATTAGATGTTTCAAGAAAGAATTCTCTTAATAGCTCTAAGAGTGTTTCTGCTTTTTCCTGACCTATATTCACTCTTTTACGTCTAATGATTCTTCTAGAGTTAAATCCATCTCCATAATCATATCCAGTAAACCAGATGTGTCCATCACGCATGATTGTTAAACGCTGACTGACTTCTACGCAAGCATCCGGTTTTACTCCACGTCCTTTCGCATCTGAATAAAGTATGATTTTAGATAATCTCATGACGAACACCTCCTTCAATACTTTTATTATAATTAATCACAATAAATGTATCAAACATTACAACTATTTTTAAAAAAATAATTATATGAAGAGTAATCCAATAGTATGTACGATAAAGGCACAAATCCAGGCAATAACACACTGGAAGATAACTATCTTCACAGCCCATGTAGCGCCTAGTTCTCTTCTAATAGAAGCGATAGCTGCCACGCAAGGTGTATATAATAAACAGAATATTAAGAGTGATAATGCACCGAGAGGTGTAAGTATTGTCATTAAAGATTCTGTTCCTTTAAATAATACTGAGAGTGTAGAAACAACACTTTCTTTTGCCATAAATCCTGCAATAAGTGATGTAGAAATTCTCCAATCACCAAAACCTAAAGGTTTGAAGATTGGCGCAATAAATCCTGCCACCATTGCAAGAATACTATCCTGTGAATTAGAGACTAAATCTAATCTTAAATTAAAGCTCTGTAAGAACCAAATGACAATAGAAGCGATAAAGATAATACCAAAGGCTCTTTGTAAGAAATCCTTGGCTTTTTCCCATAATAACTGGAAAGTAGTTTTTGCGCTAGGCATACGATAGTTAGGGAGTTCCATCACAAATGGAACAGCTTCACCTTTGAATAAGAAACGCTTAGAAATGAGGGCTGTAATAATACCCATCACAATACCAAAGATATATAATCCAACCATGACCAGTCCAGCCTGTTTTGGGAAGAATGCAGCTGCAAAGAATGCATAGATTGGAAGCTTTGCAGTACAGCTCATAAATGGTGTCAACATGATTGTCATCTTACGGTCACGTTCTGAAGGGAGTGTACGGCTGGCCATAACACTTGGTACAGAACATCCAAATCCAATCAACATTGGCACAATACTTCTTCCTGATAAACCGATTTTTCTGAGTAGTTTATCACTTACAAAAGCGACACGAGCCATATATCCTGTATCTTCTAATAATGATAAGAAGAAGAATAAAATAACAATAATAGGTAAGAAACTAATAATAGAACCAACACCCTGGAATACACCATCAATGACTAATGAATGAAGGACTGGGTTAATATCCCAAGCAGTGAGTCCTTTATCTACAACTTGAGTCAAAGCATCAACGCCTATTTCCATAAGTGACTGTCCCCAGGCACCAAGTACATTAAATGTTAAAAAGAATACGAGTCCCATAATAATGATAAAAGCAGGAAGACCAGTGTATTTACCTGTTAAGACTTCATCAATCTTACGGCTGCTTTCTCTTTCTTTACTTTCATGTGGTTTAACCACTGTTTCTTTAACTAATTTATTAATAAAGGTAAAACGCATATCCGCAATAGCAGCAGTACGGTCTAATCCTCTTTCTTCTTCCATCTGTGAAATGATATGTTCAATCATTTCTTTTTCATTTGTATCAAGGTCTAAGGCTGCTTCTACTCTTGCATCACCTTCTACTAATTTATTAGCCGCAAAACGTAATGGAATACCAGCTCGCTTTGCATGGTCTTCAATTAAATGCATGATGGCATGTAAGCATCTATGCACTGCTCCACCTTCATCATTTTCATCACAAAAGTCCTGTCTTAAAGGTGCTTCTTGATATTTCGCTACATGGATGGCATGATTCACTAGTTCATCAATACCTTCATTCTTAGCAGCAGAAATAGGAACAACTGGGATACCCAATAGTTCTTCCATCTTATTTAGATGAACATAACCACCATTACCTCTTACTTCATCCATCATATTCAGTGCTAGAACCATTGGTACATCTAGTTCCATTAACTGCATAGTGAGATATAGGTTTCTTTCTATATTTGTTGCATCTACGATGTTGATGATTCCTTTAGGTTTTTCATCTAAGATATACTGTCTAGATACTAATTCTTCACTTGTATAAGGAGATAAAGAATAAATACCTGGTAAATCAGTTACAAGTGTTTCTGGATGTCCTTTAATAGACCCACTCTTTCTATCAACAGTCACACCAGGGAAGTTCCCTACATGTTGATTAGAACCTGTTAATTGATTAAATAATGTCGTTTTACCACAGTTCTGGTTACCTGCTAACGCAAAGGTAATCTGTGTTCCTTCTGATAAAGGATTTTCAGTCTCTTTATCATGATATTTACCACCTTCACCGAGTCCTGGATGAATATGGTGTTGAATAGGTGGAATAGGTGTATGATTCTCTACACCTTTAGTTGTCATATCTATTCCAATCTTTTTTGCATCATCTAAACGTAATGTTAGCTCATAGCCATGAATACGTAATTCCATTGGATCACCCATTGGGGCGAATTTTTCCAATGTTACAACAGAACCTGGTATTAAACCCATATCTAGGAAATGTTGTCTTAATGACCCAGAGCCCCCTACATAAGTCACTGTAGCACTTTCACCAATCTTTAACTCATCTAGAGTCATAAAACCCCCTCCTTCATATTCTCTCAACAAGTATAGCACAAAAAAGCTTCCTTAAGTGGAAGCCTTCAAGTATTTTGCAGGTATAATCTTTGTAAGATAGATATTGTTTTCTGAAAGATAGAACTTGTATCCATCTTCATACATCTGTTTAGTATCAATAGTAAAGACATATGGTTCCCCGTGTCTTGAACCAACCGTCATTGCGGTTTCTATATCTTGAGATAAGTGAACATATATACGTGTCTGACTTAATATACCTTCTTCTAGAATAGAAGGTACAAAACGAGTCGCTGTTCCATGATAAAGAATATCATGTGGTTGTACTTCTTTTAAATCCACATTCACAGGAATAGAATGTCCTTGATTTGCACGTATTCTTGTATGATCTCCATTATATGAATAGCGCTGTTTCTCATCTTCTCTCACAATCATATCTAAGTCTTCTATTGTGATATTTAACGCTTCTAATATCTTATTAACATCACCATATCCATGATCATCTAGTTCAAGATCAATACTTTCTGGACAATGTCTGAGAATATAACTTAAACGTCTGCTTTTTCGCTCCATAATGATTTCTCCAATACTTTTCCAAGAGCCTCAAATAACTCCTGTTCCTTGTCTCCAAAACGACCTAAACTATTCGAATCAACATCCAATACCGCAATCACTTTACCTTCTTCATCATGTAAAGGGACTACAATTTCAGACTTTGCTTCTGCATCACAGGCAATATAGCCAGGGAATGTCGTCACATCTTCAATAAGAATTGTCTGATCTCCCTGTACACATACACCGCAGGCCCCTTTACCTACTTTAATATGTGTACATGCCACTTTACCCTGGAAAGGACCTAAGACAAGTTCCCCTGCTCTCATCATATAAAATCCTACCCAGCTTAAATCATCAATCGCATCCACGAGTAACGCACTTGCATTAGACAAGTTAGTCACAAACCATTCATTTGGTGAAATAAGTTCTTCTAATTGTTTTATTAATAACTCCATTATTATTCCCCCTGTGTATATTCCTCATACGAGACAATCTCATTGAGTGGTTTTCTCTTATCATGCATTGGTCCAGGTACACAATCCTCTCTTGGATAACCAATAGGTAAGATCATCACTGGTACATAATTTTCAGGAATATTAAACTGTTTGATTAACTCCTTATAATCAAAAGAACCTACATAAGTAGACCCTAATCCTAAATCAAAGAGTTTAAGCATCATATATGTAGCCATAATAGACACATCTACTTCACCACATTCTCTATTATGCATATCTTTCCATGATACAGTCTTGTCATAACATAAGATCATTGCGAGAGGCGCATGGAAATGATATCTAGTACATTCCTTTAGTTTTGCAAGATTATCTGGATCTTCTACTACAAGTATTCTTTGTGGCTGATAGTTTACAGCTGTAGGTGCTATTCTTGCAGCTTCTAATATTTTATCTATTTTTTCTTTTTCTACCTTCTGATTAGAAAACTTTCTAACAGAATATCTTTCTTTTAATAACTGATCAAATTCCATAAAGATTGACCTCCTTATAGAACTATTATATAAGAAATACTCTTCTAGATAAATAAAAAGCGGTCAATTGACCGCCTCAATTCATTATTCTGCAGGTTTTACAGATACTCCGAATTTCTTTTCAATCCATTTCTTAGTGCTATCGCTCTTTAAGATTTCAACAAGTTTCTTAATTGCTTTATTGTTTTTGTTTGATTCTTTTACAGCGATGATATTCTGGTAAGTCTTTGCTGCTTCAGAATTTGAATCTTCAGAAGTGATGATCTTATCAGTTACTTTTGCATCTAAAGCATAGTTACCATTAATAATACCGAAATCAACATCAGGTAATTTAGAAGCTACCTGTGCAGCATCTACTTCTACTAATTCAACTTTTTTGTTGTAAGATACAACATCCTTCTTAGTTGCAGTTACACCTGCATCTTTCTTTAATGTAAGAACACCATTATCTGCAAGTAATAATAAAGCTCTTGCTTCATTTGTTGCATCATTAGGAATTGCAATCTTAGCACCATCTTTAATATCAGATACTGCTTTATATTTAGTTGAATATAATCCTAAAGGTTCAAAGTGGATTGCACCAACGGATACTAGATATCCATCATCACCCTTCTTATAACCTTTATCCTTGTTGTAAGAAGTTAAGTATGGCTGATGCTGGAAGAAGTTTGCATCTAATGAACCATCTGAAGTAGATGGGTTGATATTAGGATAATCTGAGAATTCCTTAATCTTTAATGTATATCCTGCTTTTTCAAATTCTGGCTGGACATGCTTTAAGATAATAGCATGTGGTGAAGTTGTTGCACCGACTGTAATAGTTTTAGAATCTGACTTACTTCCACATCCTGCTAATGAGAAAGCTAAAAGACCTGCTGTAAATACTTTTAAAATGTTTTTGTTCATAATATTCTCCTCCAATGTATATAAATTAATGTGTTGTTTTTTCTACAAGTTTGTCACCAATTGCCTGAACAATTGAAATTAAAATAAGAATTAAGATAATAACGACGAATGTGATATCTCCCATTGATCTCTGTAGACCATATCTGATTGCCATATCACCAAGTCCACCTGCGCCAACAGAACCAACAATCGCAATCTGTCCGACTAACGCAATAAATGAAATTGTAAGACCTCTAATCATCCCTGGAATGTTTTCTCTTAGATAAACATCAAAGATGATTTCTTTTGTACTGAGTCCCATCGCAATACTTGCTTCAATGATTCCTGGATCAATTTCCATAATGGCTGATTCCATCTGTCTTGCGACAAATGGTGCTGTTCCTATAACTAGAGGAACAAGTGCACCTTCGATACCAATTGTTGTACCAAATAAGGCACGAGAGAGTACAGCTACAGTAGGAATTAAGATAATGAATGGGATAGATCTAAATAAGTTAATAATCTTATCTAAGATCCAGAAAACGGGTTCATTTTCTTTTAAGCCATCTTTTCTAGTGACTACTACAATAACTGCTAAGAAGATTCCAATAACCACTGAGATTAAACCACTGATTACCAACATTAATAATGTATCAATAATAGCTTGTGGGAAATCTGAAGCAAACTCTATAACGTTTGGAAATAGCTTAGTTACCACGTTTAATCACCTCCACTTTAACTCCCTGTTGTTTTGTGAATTCTAATGCTTTCTTGATATCTGCATCTTCGCCAGTAAAGATTGTAATAAGTGTACCAATTGGCTGTCCCTGAATAATTTCTACATTCCCAAAGATAATAGAACAATCAACACCGTAATCTCTTGATAATACTGAAATTAATGCGACATCTGTATTAGAACTCTGATACTGTAATTTCACCATCTGCTGGTTTTCATTTAACTGTGTAATACGATGATTGTCTTTGATCAATTCATCAATCTTATTAAGATTGTTTGTAGTAGCGATAAAGTTCTTAGTAATCTGATGCTGTGGATTAGAGAAGATATCAACAATACTGCCCTGTTCTACCACACGGCCATCTTCCATGACTGCTACCTTATCACATACTTCCTTCACTACAGCCATTTCATGAGTAATTAAAATAACTGTTAAGCCAAGTTCTTTATTTACTTTCTTAATAAGCTGAAGAATACTTTGTGTTGTCTGAGGGTCTAAAGCACTTGTGGCTTCATCACATAGAAGTACTTTAGGATTGTTGGCAAGCGCTCTTGCGATTGCGACTCTTTGTTTCTGTCCTCCAGATAACTGACTTGGATAAGAATCTTTTCTTTCTACCAAATCGATAAGTTCGAGTAATTCTAAGACTCTCTTATTGATCTTATCCTTACTCCAGCCTAGATGTTTTAATGGAAAAGCGATATTGTCGTAAATAGTACGACTGTTGTAAAGATTAAAGTGCTGGAAGATCATTCCAATCTTTTCTCTTTCTTTTCTTAAATCTGCATCGGATAGTTTTAATAAATCTTTATCCCCAAATACAACAGCACCGCTATCAGGTTTTTCTAATAAGTTGATACATCTTACTAATGTAGATTTACCAGCCCCTGAGAAACCAATAATACCGTAGATTTCACCTTCTTCAATATTCAGACTGACATCCTTGACAGCATGGACATCGCCATCTTTAGTCTTAAAAGTCTTTGTAACATGTTCTAAGTGGATCATGTTCTCTCTCCTTCCCTTAAATAAAAAACGTTCTCATCCATATAATAGGACGAGAACGTATCGTTTCGTGTTACCACCTAAATTCATTATTAAGTCACCTTAATAACCTCTTCGAGTACATGCATACTCTATCGCTGTAACGGGCGCTCCCGTCATGACTTACATTTCAGCCATGCAACTCCAAGACCATCTTCCTATAACTTCCCTTCATTCCTTCTCAGCTAACGGAACTCTCTGTATAAGTTTCATTACAGTACTCTTCTTTTCACTGTCTTTTCTTGATGTGGTTTCATCTTAGCACCACAAATTTAGTGCGTCAACACAAAACACGATAATATCTACTATTTTAGTAGGATTATAGTTTTATAAAATAGGGTACCATAGTTTTAAACTATATCAGTGTGTAAAAAAAGGATCTGTATTTCTACAGACCCTTATCTATAGCATCATGAATAATATCAGCATGATCAAAGGCAAGATCATTCATACCTATATTGATATCACCACATCTTAAATGTGTTTCATCGACAATAGTGAACCATTTCGCTTCTTTGGCATCATCACCAGCTTCTGGATGAATACTATTCTTATCTACATCTGCATAAAATGCGGTAGATACAACCCATCCACGAGGATCTCTTCCCGGCTGACTATAAACACCTACAAGCTTCATAGACACACCTTCTATACCTGTCTCTTCTTTAAGTTCTCTTGAAGCCGTCTTTTCAATCGGTTCATTCTTATTAGCGAAGCCACCAGGCAGTGCCCATTGACCTATATAAGGATGTCCACCACGTTTAACCAATAGAATCTCTGTCACATCAGAATGAGCAAAGATACAAATATCAGCTGTCAGTGAAGGTTTAGGATATTTATCAGGATTATAGCTTTTTAAAAATTCTTCTTCTGTAAGACCGTTCTTATCTCTACACATTAGAAATCAACTTCTGTATCGTAGTAGCACGCCTTTAATAAGTTTTCCATTTCTTCCTGAGTTGGAATACGTGGGTTAGAACCTGTACATGCATCAGCAATAGCGTTCTTAGCGATTTCTGGTAATCTTTCTAAGAATACATCTTCAGGTACAAATCCAACTTCAGCTGGTAAACCATCAGCACCATAGTGGTTGATACTATGTGGGATATTTAATGCATCGTTCATACCTCTTAAGTATTTAATTAATAATGCAACCTTTTCATCATCATTTTCTCCACCCAAGTGCATGTAATCAGCAATGACACCATAACGTTTCTTAGCTGTTTCATCTTTAGCGTTATAAGCAATAACCTTTGGTAAGTACATAGCATTAGCTGCACCATGGATAATATGTCCACCCTGGTCTACGAAAGCAGCACCAGTCTTATGAGCCATTGAATGTACGATACCTAATAATGCGTTAGAGAATGCCATACCTGCTAAGCACTGTGCATCATGCATATCATCTCTGCAGCTCATATCACCATTATATGATTTAACTAAGTTAGCCTGGATCATTTCAATTGCATGAATAGCAAGTGGATCAGTGTAGTTACAGTTTGCAGTAGATACATATGCTTCAATTGCATGAGTCATAGCATCCATACCTGTATGAGCAACTAATTTAACTGGCATAGTTTCAGCTAAGTCAGGATCTACGATAGCAACATCTGGAGTGATTTCAAAGTCAGCGATTGGATATTTAATACCTTTATCATAATCAGTAATGATTGAGAAAGCTGTAACTTCAGTTGCAGTACCACTTGTAGATGGGATGGCACAGAAATGCGCTTTCTTTCTTAACTTTGGAATACCAAATACTTTACACATTTCTTCGAATGTGATTTCTGGATATTCATATTTAATCCACATAGCTTTAGCAGCATCGATAGGTGAACCTCCACCCATAGCTACAATCCAGTCAGGCTTGAATTCTTCCATAACTGCAGCACCTTTCATAACTGTAGTTACTGATGGATCTGGTTCGATACCTTCATATAATTTAACTTCCATACCAGCTTCTTCAAGATATTTAACAGCTTTATCTAGGAAGCCATTTCTCTTCATGCTTCCGCCACCTACACAGACAATAGCTTTCTTACCTTCTAAGTTCTTAAGGTTTTCTAAGGCACCTTTGCCATGATATAAATCTCTTGGTAATGTAAATCTCATATTATATTCCTCCTATACAATACCTTTGATGAGCTCCTTTTCATCTAGTGAAAATTTTATCATAAACGCTTACATTAGTCAATGTTACAAAGGTTCTTACAGTTTAAAAAATACAATACTTATCTTCACTTTTTGCGATATTTAAGCCATTTTTTAGACTTCAAAATTTTTTTAAAAAACAATTCATTTTTTTCTTTGATTTATATACTGAGGCACACTTATATGAATAACTTCATCTGCACATTTAATAAGTTCAGGAGCAGCATTCTCTACAGCACAGCTATAATCAGCTTCTTCAAACATTTCTATATCATTCTTGCCATCACCAAATACAACCACTTCATCACATTGTAGTTTCTGTTTTAAGTATTTAATCGCATTTGCTTTAGAAGCATCTGGTGACATCACTTCTAGCCACCAATCATGTGAATACATTTCTTGATCAAAGACAGTATAATAATCTTCCTTAAACAAATCATAAAGAGGCTTTAATTTATCATAATCATCGATCAATAATAAATAGAAGATATCCCCCTCATAGAGATCTTCATAAGTATTCACAGGATGATTTCTAGGATCATCTAAATGATCATCCACAAAAGCTTTTACTCCTGCACTCGTCTTATCCTTAATATAAGAGAAGTAATTCTTCTTTCCTATTTGAGAATAAACAATAGGTGAGATATCATAATCCCTTACAGTGTCTAGTATAGAATCTCCTAAATAGTTTCCTAGGATCATATCTCCTTTAGGTGATAATATAAATGTCCCATTCTGGACAATTACAGGAAGCTTAAAGTTTATATCACCTATCACCTGTTTTGTGGTAGTAAGAGAACGTGCAGTCGCATAGGTGATATTCACATCTTCATCTATGAGCTGATTAATGAGTTTTAAGTTATCTGGTTTTATTGATTTATCAGGTTCAAGTAATGTCCCATCTAAATCTGTTACATAGAGCGTCTTCATAAATTCCTCCTATAAAAAAACATCATGATACTATTCTACCATGATGTTTAAGAAAAAGTTATTTTTCAAAGTATTCTGCGACTTTCTGCAAGTTCTCAATAATTGGAAGATGTTGTGGACATGTCGCTTCACACTGACCACATCCAATACATTCACTTGCTTTACCAAATGTATGTGTTAAACGTGTATAGTATTCTCCCTGAGGTCTCCATGATTTAGTCGCTACTTCCTGTTTATCAGCATTATAGAGTGAGAAGTATTTTGGAATCGCAATATGCATTGGACAACCTTCTGTACAATAAGAACAGCCAGTACAAGGAATTTCAATACTACTATTAATAATATCAACAGCCTTCTTAATCAGTGCCTGTTCTTCCTCATTTAAAGGCTTAAAATCTTCCATATAACCTGTATTATCTAATAGCTGTTCCATATTACTCATACCAGATAAGACAACCTGGACATTATCTAAACTTGCTGCAAAACGAATCGCCCAAGATGGAATAGACATGTCTGGATGATAAGACTTGAATGTCTCTTCTACTTCATCAGGTACATTGGCAAGAGTACCACCCTTCACTGGTTCCATTACAAATACAGGAACATGATGTCTTACTGCCGTTTCATAACATTTACGAGACTGTACACCTTCACTATCCCAGTCTAGATAATTTAACTGAAGCTGTACAAATTCTACTTCTGGATGTTCAGATAAGACACGTTCTAATAAGTCTGCATTATCATGGAAAGAGAAACCAATATGTTTTACTAATCCTTTTTCTTTCTTATCCTTTAACCATGTAAAACAATCTAATTCTGTATATTTCTTATAATGATCTGTTCCTACATCGTGTAAGAGATAATAATCAAAGTATTCTGCACCTGTTTTTCTTAACTGTTCATTGAAGATTCTATCCCTATCTTCTTTTGTTTCAATAAAGCCTGCATGAAGCTTATCAGCTAGTGTAAAAGAATCTCTTGGATGTCTTTCTACTAAAGCTGTCTTAGTCGCTTCCTCACTCTTAAAGGCACAATACATCCAGGCTGTATCAAAATAAGTAAATCCTTTTTCTAGAAATGTATCCACCATTCTTTTAGTTTCTTCAATATCGATACTGCCTGCATCATTTTGATCGAGTAATGGTAGACGCATTAAACCAAATCCTAATTTCTTCATATACATATCCTCCTTACATTCATTTTAACCCTAAAGTAAGGTTTAAGGGCAAGAAAAAAAGAGCTGTAACGCTCAAGATAGTAATAAATACTACCTATTCATTACAGTCCCTTTTGATTTTTTCATAATCATTTGAATAAGTGTAGGAATAAAGAATTCTATAATGAATGCTGCCATAAAGAATAATAATATCAGCATTTTAGTTACAGGTATAATCAAACTATATATATGTATCCTTATAACAAACTCTATAAAGACTTCTAGTAATACTACTCCCAAAACAGCTAACATAAGAGAATTCTTGATATAGGTAAGATTAAAACTGTTATTTATTCTCTTAGTAGTAAAACCTAAGTTATAGAGAAAATCTCTTGTCTGTTTTTCCTCTTTAAGAATCAGATACTTGAGATAGAAATAGAATCCATACAACAATACAAATACTATAATCATGAATTGCATTAATACTTGTTTATTGTTGGAAAGAAGCTTATTGATTGCACTATTATCTACAAAAGCACCTTCTACATTAAAACCTAGTTTTTCTAGTTGTTTTGTGACTTGATCAATATTCTTCAAACTATCTACTCTTACAGTATAAGCACCTGGTTTCCAAGGTGTTTCTACAACGACCTGATCCACATCACTCATTGTATAAGTAGAAGGTAATGATCCTTCATAGTATTTATAATCAGTCCCTTCCGCTCCAGGCACACCATATAATACTTTTGATTGTGTTGCATGATATGTCTTTCTATATTGATTTACAACACTTCGTGGGACATAGATACTGCCAGTACCACTATATGAATTTGAACTTATTTCTGTTCCTTCCTTTAATATACCTCTTACAGGTAATTCTACCTCTACGAGATCCACGAGGACAGTATTAACATCCACATAGTCACTACCTTCTGAATCAATACCCATCTGTGTTATACCAGATGCATCATACATAGTAACAGGTAAATAGAACTTTAATTTAAGATCATCCATATTGATTGAATCAACTGAAATATCCTGATTAGATAATAACTGATTACTTATATATACACCTTTATTATCATTATGCTTTACAGTTAAATTTGTATAATCATCTTCATTATCATATACCTGCATACTCACTAGATTTATTGTTTGATTACATTTCTTTCCTGTAAGTTTTGCTTCTTGATATTTCAATTGAGTTTCAGAATCTAATCCAAGTCTCATAACATCATCGTATTCTTTTTCATAACGCCATTTAACACTCTCAATATTCTTTACAGATTTAATCTTTTTATAATCTGATTGTGTCATAGGAAATTCTGAACCATTATATGAATAATAGTCATTACTCATCTTTTCCTTATATACAGTTAAATCTCTCGAAGCAATCGTATTGATTTTTTGTTCATAAGATGCATTATAATGTCCATAAACATTATAGCTATATGCACATATAATCATTGTGAAAGCAACAAGTATGTTCATAACTATTCTAAACGTACGATGAGAAAAACGTAGAGTAAATAATTTATGATTATGTGGTATCTGTGATATAAGAGATGTTTCCCTCTTATTTTCTTTTTCTAGAATAAGTGTTTGATCAACCTTATAGAGTACATCTGCTTCTTCAATCATCCTTTGATCATGAGTTGCCACAATCACATAATGTCCCTCTTCAGCATACTCTTTTAGATACTTAATCATTTCTATCGCATAGGATGCATCCAAAGCGGCTGTAGGCTCATCAAGTATCAATATTTCTGGCTGACTCATAATAGCTAAACAGATAGCGACTCTTGTCTTTTCACCACCTGATAAGTTTCTAGGATATTTTTTCTTTAGAGAAGCTATACCAAACTTTTCTTCATATGTATCATTTCTTTGATAACCTAGTTTAACTAATTGTTTAATATGTTCCTCTATAGTCATTCCCTCAACAAACAAAGGAATCTGTGGGACATTGATCATATGATCATAAATGAACTGTTGTCTACTATCTGGATCTAACTCATCTATTCTCTGTCCTTCATAAATATATTCACACTCATATGCGAATTGAAAGGCTTTTAAGAAAGTAGACTTACCAGAACCACTCTTTCCCCTAATAATAGTCAATACACCTGGAGAAGTATGAAATGATGCATTGTTTAAGATTACTTTGTCACCAAATGATATATTTAAATTTTTGATTTCAATCACCTTAATGCACCTCATTTCTTAATTCATCTACTATATTCAGCTTATTAATGAATTTATTTTGAAGAACCATTCTTTCTATCAATAAGATAATTATGAATAAGACAGTCATACTAGAAAGTGTCACCATATTAAAAGTACCTAATATAAGAGACATGATTGAGGAGATTAGAGTAGAACTCACTACAACTATAGATATACTTCCCAAAGTTTCTACCATGGATATTCTTTGAAGATCCTTTTTTAATAATCCTGATATCAAAAGAAGTACAAGTTCTTTTTTTCTTTGCATAAGAAGATGAGATTCCAATACAATATCAATAAGTACACTAATAACTAGAATCACACCCGCAAATGTAAACATCATATTCTTATAGTAAGAATCAAGACTATTCATAGCCTCTCTATCAGTGAATGAATCATTAATTCTATATCCCTTTGATTCATAATAGTCTATCAATTCATTCAATTCGTTATAGGTATTAGTCTTAATAATATAACCTATATAACGTGGTGTACATCCTGATTGTTTATAGATATCCTGAAGAATTGCATACGGAACATAGATATATCTCTGACTCTTTGATACATAATGAACCTTTTTATTATTCCTAAATACACCATTGATATCAAATGTATGGGTTGTCTGATGCATTCCTTTTTGATCAGTGATATAAAGATCTAAATTCACTCTATTATCAGATAATCCCTGATTCAACAGATAATAACTCTCATTATCCATATAGATTCCTGTCTTTGTTTCTTGAATATTTCTATCTATATATTTAGAAAGATCATCATCCTTGAAATAAGGCACAAGATAGACATCTTCTCCTTCTATTTGAGTATATATTTTATATAGAGGAAACGTATTCTTGTCATCTATTTTTATGAAATGAGAATAATCTTGATCCACATAACTATGCTTATCCTTAGTAATAATAGCCTTATTTTCTAATTGTCCTATCAGCATCTGCATACCTTGTTCTCTTGAATGATTGATAATACCAAGAATCATCTGTCCAGATACAAGAGACAAAATAAACACCATCATCATCAAAACATACATGAACCTATAATGTTTCACATAGTCCTTTACATACTCTTTATAGAACTTATGATCAACCTGAGAGATAACACCCTCTCCACATGGATCATCTGATATCATTGAAGAATTCACACTCAACTGATTATTTTCTAAAGTATAGACAACATCTGCATACTTCATACTTTCTTCTGAATGAGAAGCTAAAACTATTGTCATATGTGTACTTAGTTCTTTTAAGATATTGTATATTTCTATTTCATTTTCATGATCCAATGAAGCTGTAGGTTCATCTAAGACAAGTACTTGTGGATTACTTACAAGCGCTGTTGCGATAGAAAGTCTCTGTCTTTCCCCTAAAGATAGCGTCATGACATTTTGATTCAAAGTCACATCAAGATGCATCTTATCAAGATAATCCTGTATATCTTTATCAGATAAATGTTTATTATGAATATGTGCAAAATACTGTAATGTTCCTCTGACATCTAGATGAGCCAATAAATCATTTTCCTGTAATACATAGCTGATACATTCTTTTCTGATATTATTTCTATCTTTTTCTCCTATGAGACGATGATCATAATAGTATTGATACTTGCTTTTTGTATCCATAAGCGAAATACAATAGAGAAGAGCTGTCTTACCTGAACCACTCTTCCCTCTTATAAGAGTAATAGAATGTGCAGGAATAGAAATAGAGGCATGATCAAGAATAACCCTATCATATTCTATACAAATGTCCTTTAATTCAATCATATTATCATTCCCTTTCATATATATATTACACTTCTAATTATTTTTTTGTAAAGGCTTTCATTGTAATCAAAAAAACGAGCTGTAACGCTCAAAATAGTAATACATTCACACCGCACGATAGACTTAAAGCCATCATTAAAATTAACGCTACTATTCTTTTTATAAGAACCTCCTAATTTAAAATACTACATAGCAGCAAAATTAATTACGCATAAGAAAACAAAAAAAAGCAACAATATGATAAGAAAAATCAAAACGCATTTTAAAACCTTTTTTGAACGACGATTTCTACTTGCCAACTGTTCTACCACTCTCGCCAGTTCAACTGCTATCATATCTTCATTTTTCTCATCGGCAACATCTGATCCTATTAGTTTGCTCACAGACACATCTAATATTTCTGCCAATTTTATTAACATGTCGGCATCTGGAACTGATATTCCCTTTTCCCACTTCGAAATAGTTTGCCTCACAACGTTCAAGGCTTCTGCAACGTTTTCTTGCGTTAGGCCTTTTCGTTTTCTAAATATTTTCAAATTCTTGCTTAACATTTTATGGCTCCTCCTTCATTTGTTCACTCTATATATATCGTAAATAGTTGCGTTGCACAAGCAACACATATTAACATAGCGTAATTTTATCGTATAGTAGATTCTTTTTTGCAACAAAGCAATATTTTCACTCAATCTTCGGCACCTTTCAAATACATAGATTTCGCCATGGTGGAACCAGTAGTACTAGGCACTATTAACAAATACTTATCCCATCTCCTTATTAATCAATCATTAAAGGAATCGTAGATAAATATTTGAAGATCCACCTTGTCGCAACGGGGCATAACATCAGGAGATACCAGAAACTGAAGAAGAGAATCAAAGAAACAGAAAAAAAACAGATAAAACAAATCAAGGAAAGGTTTAAGGGCAAGAAAAAAACTCTGTATTAAATACAGAGTTTAGTGAGTCTGACCTTCAGCAGTCTTGATATCTTCCTGGTTTTCACCAATAGCTTTAACAGCTGCTTCAATACCAGTCACAATCTGTTCAAGACTTAATGATGGAGCAATTGGCTTACGATTAATAACCTGGCTAGTGATGAATGGAACATGCATGAATCCACCACGAACATCTGGATATTTATTTGCAAGTGTATAAAGTACACCATACATTAAATGGTTACATACATAAGTACCGGCAGTATTAGAAACACTTGCAGGAACACCTGCTTTACGAATTTCTTCAGCCATTGCCTTAATTGGTAATGTAGCGAAATAAGCAGTTTCTCCATCTTCGAATACTGGACCATCTAAAGGCTGATTTCCTTCATTATCAGGAATACGTGCATCATTGACATTGATTGCAACACGTTCTGGGTTTAAATCAAAACGTCCCCCAGCCTGTCCAATACATAATACAGCATCTGGTTTTTCTTTTTCGATTGCAGCAGCTACTGTATCGATAGATTTGTAGAATACTGTAGGAACCATAAGTTTTACAACTTCTACATCTCCTACCTGATCAGAAACTCTTTTAACAGCTTCCCAGGCAGGATTGATTGGTTCGCCACCAAATGGGTCGAAACCTGTTAATAATAATTTCATTTAAAAGCCTCCTTAAAATGCTAAAACGTACATTAAGATAATATGAATTACTAACATAATTAATGCAACTGGAACCTGAGTCATAATAATTCTGTATTTATTCTTAGTTTCCAGCAATGCAGCAGGCATGATATTGAAGTTTGCAGCCATAGGAGTCATTAATGTACCACAGTAACCTGCAGTTAAACCTAAAGCACCAACAACAATAGCATTTGCACCCTGTGCAATTAAGAATGGATAACCGATACCTACTGTAATAACAGCGAAAGCAGCGAAACCATTACCCATGATCATTGTAAATAATGCCATACCTACACAATAGAAGATAACCGCAATTAAGTGATTTCCTTCAGGGATAAGTGCACCTACACCAGCAGCGATAACAGCACCTACACCAGCTGCAGTAAATAATGAACCTAATGCAGATAATACCTGAGGTAAGATACCTGTAGAGCCAACATTATCATTTAATCTGACACCATCTTTGAAAGGTGTAGATAGTTTTGGTTTAAAGATAATATACGCAACGATTAATGCAGCAGCAGCACTAATACCAATCGCATTGTTTGCACCAAGATTTGGTAAGAAAGTTGCAACTAATACGGCCACAAGAGCTAAGCATACTGGTGGGATAAATGATTTATATCCATATTTGTCTGCATTATCACGAGTTTCCTTAGCAGTTGGGATATGTCTTGCAGCTGGTTTTACTAAACCTAAACCAGATAATACAGCAAGAAGAACAACGATTAAACCAGTAATCCAAGTTGGAATATATGGTCCAACCATAAATGTAACAGCAATTAAGAACCAGAAAATAGCAGTAGTCACTGGCTTTTCACAGTCTTTATTAGTTAAGGCATTAAACCCTGTTGCAGCAAAGATTGCACCAATGACGCAGTAGAATACTTCTGCGATAATAGTGGCTGTATTCCATTCAATTTGTAACATTGTTATTTGCCTCCTTTTCCATATTTCTTATTAAGTTTCTTATCGAACCATAAAGCATAAGCTCCACCAACAAAAACAGAAATAACTGCAATTGGAATAGACCATAATGCAATCTGGTTAGCAGTAACAACCTGGCTCACACCATGTGACTTAAATAATTCGTTTAAAGTTGAAACAATAAGTAATGTTCCTGAAGCACCCATGAAACAGTTCTGAGCAAAGAAGTTACCATAGTTTTCAGTAGCTGCAGCCATACCTTTGATCTGATCTTCTGTATCTTCATCAATATCACCATATTTCGCAATCGCAGCAGCCTGAGCCATTGGATTGATTAATGGACGGATGAACTGTGGATGACCACCAATTCTTAATGAGAATGCAGATGCAACAGTACGCACACCTTCCCAGATCACTAATAAGCGACCTGTAGTAGCATTCTTAATACCCTTAATCAAGTCTACCGCTTTATCACGTAAACCCATACGTTCACATAGACCTACAACTGGTAAAGTTAAAATAAATAAAGTTGCTGTACGGTTAGTTAAAAAGGCTGTACCTAGTGTATTTAAAATGTCCATGATAGACATACCACTGATTAAACCTGTTACTAAACCAGCAACAACAACTGTTGCAAGAGTATCGAATTTCATTACGAACCCAATAACGACAATTACGATACCGATAAGTTTAATAGCATCATTCATATGTTTTTCCTCTTTCTTCGTAATATGATAGAATAATTATACCAATAAATGTCGCTATATGCAAATTGATAAAGACAATATTTCATTAAAATACAAATTGAGTGCCCTTACATTTTACGATATTTGAACAAATAAAAAGAGGAGTACTATAATACTCCCCATTCAATCGGCTGGATAGCCTTGGCATGTCCATCTTTCATGATGACCTTATCATCTACAATAATAGTTGGATTATGTGTCACTAAATCAAAATGTCCACGGGCATTATGACTGCCTCCTAAGGCAAGATTTCTACCAAAACCAATATGGAATGTGCCAAAAGCTGATTCATCTTCAATATAGCTGGCTCCACGACACTTAGATATTGTATTTAAACCTATTCCAAATTCTGCGGCACAATACATTTCTAAATCATCAAATGATTCTAAGTATTCTTTCAGTTTACGTCCATCTTCTGTATCTTCGATATAAGTGATATAACCATTCTCTATTTTTATTTCTACAGGTTTATCCACTATTCCTATATATCCCATTGATCCATCTAATATAAGTGTCCCATTTGTATGATATTCTACTGGTGGTATATAGATTTCAAAGCTGGATGATGAACATTTTCCTACTTCCCATAATGAACCATGGAAGATACCTGGAAAACGATCTGTGATATCAAAGGTGAGGTCTGTACCACGTTTAGTCGTGACATGTATTGTTTTCGCATCACGTAATTCCCAGAACATTGGCATTCCAAGCATTGTGGCTTCATCAGGATCCATTTTTAAGAATTCCTGTTCAAATAATGATTCACCATTATTTGTAGACATTGGCATGGATAAGAACTGTGCGCCACGTGAAAGTGCATAGTTCACAGCATCTGTTGTAATAAATGAATAATTCGTTGCACCTACTATCGCATCTGCTTTAGCCATTTCCCATTTTAAATCATCTATACTTTTACCATTTTGTATTTCATGTGATTTTAACTGGACAACCTTACAATTAGCACCAATATGATTACATGCTTTTAAGAAGGCATCTGCTTCTTTAAGTTTTGTTTCATCTGTTACAAAATATACTAAATTATCTTTTGTAAGATGGAGCCAGTCTTCCACAACTATTCTTGCTCCTTCATTTATATTCATGTAAAATCAACCTCCGATAATCATTATATATAAAATCAAGATTTCTTGCGATACATATGATTGAAAACTACTCAACAACTTGTATTGCAGCTCAAACAGATACGACTCCTTCTGTTCTTATCTGTATCGCAAAGAAGCTAAGTTATTCAGTAAGTTTAGAAGACTTGGTGTAGATGCAAGAACCTATACAAATGGACACCTATTACCAGAAGTACTCAATAATAAGAGAAAAGTCTTATAAGAAAAACTGGCGCAATTAACAGAATTCCGCCAGTTCAATAATACTATTCTTAAGAATGAAGAATAGAGTCTCCATTTGTTTCAATGATTTCTTTATATTCTTCATAAGAATCTTTTAGTTTTCTTTCAAGTGTTCCATGTCCATCATTAAAACGATCAACATAGACAAAACCATAACGCTTCTTCATTTCTCCAGTACCTGCAGAAACAACATCAATAGGTCCCCAATATAAGTAACCCATACATTCAACACCATCTAGAATGGCTTCATGAACATATTTTAAATGTTCCTTGATATAGTACATTCTATATTCATCATGAATATGTCCTGTTTCATCTAAATTTTCATCTAATCCAATACCATTTTCTACAATAAAGAGTGGTAAATGATAACGATCATAGAGGATATTCATAACATAACGGATACCTTTTGGATCAACTGGCCAGCACCAAGGTTCTGGTGAACATTCCTTTACAAATGGATTAGCACGTCCTTTTAATCCACCTGTATTACCATCCATAACAACAGACTGATCATATGTACTAGAACGATAATAACTAAATGAGAAGAATGCGACTGTATTTTCTTTTATTAACTGTAATTCATCTTCTCTCATTTCAGGTGCACAGTCATGTTCTCTCCATACACGTTTTACATAACCAGGAATTTCTCCTAAACAGAAGACATCACCAAAATAGAAATTATTTAATCTTACTGTATTATATGCCCCAAAGACATTATCAGGATTACAGTCATATGGATATGTTGCAACAGATGAACATGTTAACATACATCCTACTTGTGCATCTTTATCAATTTCACGGCATAGTTTAACTGTCCAAGCATTGGCTACACAGATATTATAGTAAGCAAGCCACTTATCTTTTTCAGTTGTTGAACCAATAGGATCACTTGGATCTTTTGGATTATCAATAGTCAATACTCCACCTGCCACTAGTGGGTTGATCATCATATTATTGACTTCATTAAATGTTAGCCAGTATTTTACTTTACCCTTGTATCTATTGAATACTGTAGTTACGTAACGTTTCCAGAAGTCAATGAGTTTACGATTACTCCATCCACCATATTCTGTAATAAGATGTAGAGGTGTTTCATAATGACTTAATGTGATCACTGGTTCCATACCCAATTCCAACATTGTTTCAAACATATCATCATAGAAAGCTAAACCTTTTTCATTAGGTGTTTCTTCATCCCCGTTAGGGAAGATTCTACCCCAGGCAATAGATGTTCTAAAGCAGTTAAAGCCCATACCAGACATTAATTGTAAGTCTTCTTTATATCTATGATAGAAGTCAATGGCTTCATGACTTAAGTATGCTTTATTAGGATCTAAGCACATTTCATATTTCTTTGTTTCTTCATTCCATTTAATACCAGGATCCTTAGAACCAATACCCACCATTACATCAGTGACATTAGGTTGTTTACCATCTTCTAGCCAGGCTCCTTCACATTGATTGGCAGCAACAGCGCCACCCCATAAAAAATTCTTTGGAAAACTCATATTCTTTTCCCTCCTATACATTTCTATTCTAATCTAAAATAAGAAAAGATATGTTGTTCTTTCCATTTGTGAAAAACGTTTCCAGATATAGAAAAATCATAACCCTTTCAAAAGAAAGTGTTATGATTTTATTTTGATTCATTTAAATATTCTAAATATTTCAAGAAGAGAAAATCCGCAACAAGAAAGAATTGAGCTGTACATCCATAAAGTTTATCTGTCATACCTAAATGAAATGTATAATACTTAAAAGTGATCATCTCATCACAATATTTAGATAATAAACAGTTGTTAGTTTTTGCCAAACCAACCCTAGGTACTTTCATTCCTTTTAATATACGTGCTAAAGTCACCGCATCTTCATTATCTCCCGAAAGAGAAATAATAATAAGCATATCACGTTCAGTCACATTACTTATAAGCGTATCTAATTCCGTCCCATGACCTGCAATATGCAATACTTTATTAGAATAAAGAAACTGTCTTCTTAATTCATTGGCTATATTATTTTGTAAAACACCTGTTCCATATACGAAAATACGTTCAGCGTGATGAATCATACTACAAACATGAGTAAAATCATGATTCTTCAATTCATCAATTGTTTTAACAAAACCATCACATGCCTCATCAATAATCTGAGGTGTGAATTCTGATTTTTGTGATAAATCCCATTTAATACGCTCAATTTAAGAAAATTGTTGCTTTGAGTAATCTTATTCAGCGAATATACCATAACGATATTCGTAATATGCTTCCTTAAGTGAAATAGGCATAGGTGTAGCTCTTACCATTTCATTACTGAAAGCCTCAGTATCCATCATCATTCTTAGAATCTCAGATGCCATTTCCTTTCTCTTGAATGTATACTTAGCCTGCTTCTTAAGAAGCAGGAAATCTAGATAACCTTGTATGTATCTGGTGCCAACGCCTCTTGTTGTCTGTATCATTGAGCTTACTTCTGTCATCATCTCATTGACAGCTCCTAATGATTTACCATCATCAGTAAGATATCTCTTCTCTAAAGGAGATGTCTTTATCTTATTGTTTACTGCTTCAAGATAGTTGGCAAACTGCTGTATGCTTGCCTTTGAATCTGATATGAACTCTTCCACATCCTTAAAGTAGTCTTTATTCGCTTTATATTTATCGAATGACTCACTTCCAAGACCTGATACCTGCATCATCATATGATCATTTTCATCTGTAGCACAGACAATGGCAACCTTGTGATGAGATATTCCTCTATATGCAGCCTGTTTACCTCTTTTCTTTGAGTATCTAGGCATATTTTGAGGACGTGTTCCCTTTAGGTTTATACTTTTATACTGTGTATCTATTTCAACTTCACCAGATAATTTCTGATGACCCATGATTTCAGATGCTGCATGATAAAGTTTATGACGCATATAGAAGCAGGTCGTCTTGCTTGTCTCTAAGACTTGAGCCTCACCCTCTAGAGGCATTTTATATAGTTCCAGTTCAATGAAGTGAAGCCACTGGTCCAAAGTAAAATGAGACCAGTAGAATAAGGTGTTGGTTCTATCACTAAAAGACTTGTGACAGTCAAGACAGATATATCTCTGATGTCTGTTCTTATCTTTTCCATTCTTCTTGAAATGGACTGAACCACATATAGGGCATGCCTTATGAGATGGATCAATGTCTTCATCATCCTGTTCATATAATGATTCGATAAGTTTATTTACATAATCCTTATCCTTAGATCTTAAATAGTTTTTTACCTGGTTTTCAGTTATCATAGCACTCACCTGACCTTTTAAGATCATTTTACAACTGTTCGAGAAATGATGATTTGAGTTAGGTGGCTATAAAGTAGAAAAATAGGCGTTAAGTTAAATTTAATGATCTAGTAGCAACATTTTTCATAAACTTAGCGATTTAATATAAAACTTTAGTTCACTAAAACCATCTAGCCCCAATTTCTTGGTAAAACGCAATATACTTGTATGTGATACATTGCATTCATGTGCCAATTCATGAATAGAAATCTTTTGACATTCTCTTTTATGATGCAATATATATTGCCAGATATAGAGATCAATTTCATTTAATTGAGCATAGTTGCTTTCTACTAATTTATCTAAAGACATTACTGCTCACCTCGTCTTTTTACATATTCCATATAATAAGCAACAAGAAAATCAATTAATATAAAGTAGTTTCCTGCCAGATCTTCCATTCTATCCCTATGAGTCATAATGGAAAATAATTTTACATGTAGATTATAATCAGCAAGATGCGATAATGTACTTTCTTTATTCACTGTAAGAGCCACAATAATAACACCATTTAGCTTCAATTGATTAATATAATCTAATAAGTGCCTATTTTCGCCTGAATAAGAAATTGCGATAAAAATATCACCTCTTTCAAGCAAATCTGTATAAGCACTAAAATCTGCAAATGCATCTATATCAAGAAATAGTTTTCCTGCAGAAGAAAATGCACGCTTCAAATGATTTGCAGCATGATTTTGAATAGTCCCTGTACCATGAACATATAAGTTCTTCGCATTATAAATACTTTCTACAATACCACGATAATTATACTCTCTATACTGTTTCAAAGTATCTACATAAAAGTTATACATATTATCTGCAATAGCACTTTTATCAGCCATCTGATTATCAATGCGTAAAAAGACCTTTAATTCCGCATAGCCTTTTAATCCTAAACGTTTAGAAAAGCGTAATATCGTACTACGTGATACATTACATTTTGAAGCCAGATCATCTATGGATAAACGTTCACATTCTTTTCTATGACGAATGATATAATTCCATATATAAAGATCATTTTCATTAAGCGATTGATAGTTCTTATTTACTAGTTCTTCTAATCTCATACACTACCTCTAAAATTATATCTTTACGTTATTTTACACCATTAGCGTTAATATTAAAATAGGATGTACTTTTAAGTACATCCTACAAGTATTGATATTGTCACATATGCCCACTGTGTGACTTATTCGTATTCAATTAAGGGAGTGTCAACTATACGAACATCTTTATCAGTATGGTAATTCACTATTTTATGATCACCAGGTTTTACAATAACCAGCATTGTAATATCATTGATTCCTTCTTTTTCTAACTTATCTTTATCATAAGAAATCAACAATTCGCCTGTTTCTACCTGATTGCCAGTAGTAACATGCGTTTCAAAACCTTCACCAAGTAAATTAACTGTATCTAACCCTACATGGATCAGCATCTCTAACCCGTCTTCAGTCTTAATTCCTAAAGCATGCTTTGTATTATCCATCACCATAGATATTGTACCATTACATGGTGCATAAATTTTTCCTTCATCAGGAATTACAGCAATGCCATCGCCCATCATCTTTGTTGCAAACACTTCATCAGGTACATCTTCAATGGCAACGCTTCTGCCGTTTGCCATTGAATAAAGTACCTTGTTTTTTTTCTTTTTAAATAAGTTAAACATCTTATTTTAATTCAGGCCAGAAGTCTTTGTTTGCTTCAATTAAATCATCAAGAATTAATTTAGCAACTCTAGCACTTGGTACTGTCTTAGATAGAGTGATTGCCTGCCATAATTTCTGATAGCTTCCTGTAATCCATGCATCAACAACAAGTTTTTCTACTGATACCTGCTGTTCCATTAAGCCCTTCTGGAATTGTGGGATAGAACCCTGACAGATCTTTTCGTAACCATTCTTACCTACGATACAAGGAATTTCTACCATTGCAGTACTGTCGAAGTTTTCAATTGCACCTCCGTTAGGAACAATTAATAACATCTTTTCTTTAGTATTCTTAGCAATAGCGCAAGCTAAGTCAACGATGTATTCTGCATGTGCATCTGGTTCAAATCCACCATTAACTGCTGTACCCTTTTCAATAATATTTCTACAAGCTGTGAAGACATGTTTTTCACGATGTTCCATAACTTCGTTTGCACGAGTATGGTTAGGGTCTGTATGTTCTACTACATAGTCTGGGAATAAGTAGTATTTTAAATAAGTATTTGGAATAGTGTCTGGATCTAGTGCATATACATCTTTCGCTTTTGCGAATGTTTCAATCCAGCTCTGTTCTACATGCTGATTTGTGTTAGATAAAGCATCTGCGAAACCATTTGCAGCCATATGCTTCTTGATTTCAGGCATTAAATCATTACCTTCTTTATCTTCAATCTTATGCCACCAGCCAAAGTGGTTTAATCCATAGTATCCAACATTCATTTCTTTACGAGATTTTAATCCTACCATGTTAGCCATCTTTTCTTCAAGGTCAACTGGCATATCACAGATATTTAGGATTTTAGAGTTAGGACGTAATCTTCTAGTTGCTTCAGCAACGATAGCAGCTGGATTTGAATAGTTTAACATCCAAGCATTTGGTGAATATTTTTCCATATAGTCAAGAATTTCGATAACACCACCAATTGAACGCATACCATAAGCAATACCACCAGGGCCACAAGTTTCCTGACCAACAACATTGTATTTCATTGGGATCTTTTCATCTTTTTCACGCATTGCATATAAACCTACACGAATATGACACATTACGAAATCAACATCTGTGAAAGCTTCTTCTGGATCTGTTGTATATGAGAATTCGATTTCTGGAGCATTCTCTTTTACATAGATTTCACAAGCCTTTGCGACTGTTTCCTGACGTTCTGCAAAGTTATCATAGAATTTGATCTTTCTGATTGGGAAACGATCCATATGATCTAATAACAATAAACAAATACCTGGTGTGAAAGTACTACCTCCACCTGCAATAACTACTGAATATTTCTTTTCCATTTTCTTTTTCTCCTTTTATTTTACATTAATCTAATCGTTACAAATAAGCATAGAGCTGAGAAGGCAATCACGATCAAGCTTCCACCACCACTATAGAAAAAGTGTTTTACAGTGAATTCCTTGAGTGTTTGAATGACCTTGATATTGTATGTTTTCACAGTCACATAGAACAGGTAACCAACAATCATGAAATAAAGACTATTTAAGGTAAGTGCCTGTGCCAACATCAATAACACAAAGTTCATACACACATATGCCATATCCCCTTCTTTTAGTTTCTTCTGGGCAATGTTTAATAGATATGCAATATATGGATTAACCATTGCGATTAAGAAGATTAGTGCAGCCTTAGGTTCCCTGCTTAATAGTTCCGGTAAAGCAAGCGACCCCATTCCTGCAGAAAGTGATAGATACAAATATGCAATAAATGGTGTGATCATTAAGAATACTTTGACAATCATGTAATATCTATCTAATTTTCTTGTCATTGTATTCAACCTCCTCTCTCTTGTTTATAGTAATGACTCAAATTCTTCTCTTACACTTGGTACTGATAATCCAACAATAACCTGGATATTCTTTTTAGTTGCCTTTAAGCCATGAGCACCAACAGACTTAAAGTATGCATCAGATTGAACTAAAGTTTCATCTTTAACATTTACTCTTAAACGTGTAGCACAGTTAGTCACATCAATGACATTATCCTTGCCACCTAATCCTTCTAATATTGCAGCAGCTAAACTTGGCTTTTCTGCACTATTAGTAGTCTGTCCACCAGACTGTTTTTCTCTAAACTCTTTCTTGCTGTGGAATGTGATTTCTTCATCATCTTCACGGCCTGGAGTTTTAAAGTCAAATTTTAATATTAAGAATCTAAATACAACGAAGTAAATACCTGTAAATGCAAGACCAACGATTAATAATGTTAAGTATGTTGGCCAATGTGCAGCCATTAATGGAATATAGTTAAGTGCTGACATTTCAATTAAGCCACCAGATAATACCCCAACTACACCTAATGCATAAGCTGTAGTAGCGAGTGTTGCAGCAAGTACTGCATGTACAACAAATAGTACTGGTGCAACGAATAAGAATGTAAATTCAATTGGTTCTGTAATACCACAGAAGATTGCAGTTAAAGTAATTGGAATTAATAAACCGGCAATCTTTGTTTTCTTTTCTTTCTTCGCTGTTGCATAGAATGCAAGAGCGATACCTGGACAACCAAAGATCTTAGATAAACCTGTAAGAGTTGGCCATGCCCAAGGTGCCATTGATTTTAATGAAGCAGTTGATGCTGCCATGTGAGGCAATAGCTTTGCCCATGCTGAGAGAACACCACCATTGACGATTGCTGAATCATAGAAGAATGGGAAGTATAGTAAGTGATGTAATCCAAATGGAATAAGCACACGTTCCATAAAGATGAAGATCCATACCCCAATTGATCCTGCGCTAATAACGAATACCTGGAATGCACGCATACCATTCTGAATCATTGGCCATAACCAAGCAGATAGGAATGCAACTGGTAATAAAGCAAAGAACCCAACAATAACAACAAATGATGAACCACTGAATGTTCCTAACCATTCAGGTAGTTTAGTATCGAAGAACTTATTGTGTAAATAAACAACGATACATGAGATTAACAACGCTCCAATCATCCCCATATCTAAAGTCTTGATACTAGCGATTGTTGTAAGACCACTTGTACCACCAATCTTGGCAGCGAAGTTTACACCAAACGCTGGTCCCCACTGACTTAAGATAGTATTTAGGAAGTACTGGAATGTTAAGTAAAGTACTAGAGCTTCCATACAGCATCTAGCCTGCTGTTTTTTGGCAAGTCCGATTGGTAAGCCAACTACAAAGAGTAATGGTAACTGATTGAATACTGTCCATCCTCCCTGAAGAATAACGTTCCAAATCTGATACCACAATGAACTTGGATCAGCCAGACCTCCCATGATGGCTTCAGTAGTAAACAATGTACCGATTCCAATTGTTACCCCCGCAAAGGCAAATAACATAACTGGTGTGAACATTGCACCACCGAAACGCTGGATTTTTTGTAACATATCTTTTCCTCCGTTTCTTTTGTTACCTACATACTACTCGTGAGAAAGCGATTTCACAATACTTTGGCTTCTGTTAGGGACGGGGCTCCATAGGTTATGATTTATAACCTTGCCCGTGAATTTTCACACACGCATTTTATACCGATATATTCAACATAATTTTAATCCAAGAAGATAATTATGAATTATTTTCACGCAAAAAAAGGCTATATGCATCATGCATATAGCCTTAACTATTATTTAATAATCTTGAAATAGTGACCTGGTTCAATCATGTCTAAGAACATCATTTCTTCTTCTTTTACATGACCACAAAGGTTTCTTTCACCATCATTTGGAATATCTCTTAATGCGATTTCTAATTCACCACGATAATGAGCTAAATTATCATTAACGATTAATACATCACCACGATGGAACATCTTCTGTTCTGTTTCACGATGTGGGATACTTTCATTCTTATACTTTACTCTGCTTCCAGATGAACGTAAGAAGAATGAAGAATGATCATAACGGTCCCAATGTGGATAGTAATCATAAATGATTTCCTTTTCTACATCTGATAAACCTTCTACTTCATCAATCTTGAAGCAGATGTTCTGGTAATCAACTTCTGATAAAGCTTTTAACTCTTCTTCTGAAGCATAAGCATTACCAATAATAATATCATCAACGTCTCCAGTTGCAAGCATTAAACGAGCCTGTAAGTCAATTGGAAGACCTCTTAAGATTTCTACTGTTGGTAATCCACAGAATACATTCCAAGGACCATGTGTATGTGGCTGGTTACTTGATACGAATGCAGCTGTATGAAGATTTAATGATTTCCAATAAGCATTGAAGTTAACGAAATAGTTCCAGTCTAAACCAGAATATCTTTCTGGGAAGAAGTTATGACAGATAATAACCTGATCCTTGTTTCCACCCTGTTCTAATAATAATTCAACACCCTGGTCCATAGAACCGTTGAATTCAATCTGAATATTATAAGGGTTTCTAGTAACCTGGATATCTCCTGTAGTACCAAATGAACCATCTAAACGGATGATATCTACACCCATATCATGGAATGGTTTTAAATCACTATAAGTAGCTCCTAAATGTTTAAATACTTCTGGGTTAGTGTCTACTGCAACTACATAACCTAAAGAATGTGCCTTATCCATGAATTCTCCAAAGTCCTTCATGATCTTTTCTTTCGGATCATTCACTGATAATAAACAAGTAAAGATTCTTGAGAAGCCATACTTAGCAGCAAGTTCTAAGTAATCATAAACTTCTTTCTGAGTTGATTTTTCAGGATAAACTGAAATTCCTAAGCGATGCATAATAAATCCTCCTATTTTTATTTTCCGATAGTATTATATCATTTATACCAATAAAAACAATATGTATTTTATGCAGTATAAATATGTTCTCTCTATATTATACAGTAATTGATTTGAATTGCGTTAGATTTCATTATTTTGCACATACTTTCTATTTGATATATAATGAACATAATATGGAGGTACCTATGACACTCAATAATATATTAGCATTCTGTGTGACATTCATTATATCGGTCATCCTAACCCCTTTTATCGGTAAAATCACAAAAGAAATGGGTATAATAGCCCATACTAATAATAGAACTGTACATCACGGTATTATTCCTCGTACAGGTGGATATGCCATCTATGTGGCATTCCTTATAGGGGCAATGGTATTCCTTAAAACAGATAATCAGATCAACTCTATATTAATAGGTGGTTTGATTGTTTTCTTGTTTGGCTTATATGATGATATTCATGACCTTCCTCCAAAGATGAAGGTTCTTGGACAGGTCGCTGCAGCACTTATAGTCATATTTTATGGTGGTATATCTTTAAAAGGATTTACTATTCCTTATATTCCTACTATTCTTTCTTATTCTATTGCCTTAATAGTCACTCTAGGATGGATTGTAGGTATTACCAATGCAGTAAACCTTATTGATGGATTAGATGGTTTATGTGGTGGTATATCCATGATTGTGTTGATCACTACAGGACTCATCTCTATCCATTATGGACGTACAGATATCACTTCATTAACACTCTTACTTGCAGGATCCATTGGAGGCTTTTTAGTATTTAATTTCCATCCCGCAAAAATATTTATGGGTGACTGTGGGGCTTTATTTATTGGCTTCATGTTATCTGTGATTTCTTTATTAGGATTTGGATTTAAGACCTCTACATTCTTTACTTTAGGGGCACCTATTGTCGTACTCGCAGTACCTATTATGGATACGCTCATTGCGATTATTAGACGTAAAGTACATCATCAGCGCTTTGATGAAGCAGATAAAGGACATTTACATCATAAATTGATGTTCTCTCTAGAACTAGGTCAAACTAAGAGTGTTCTTATTCTATATATTGCGACCGCATTATTCTCTATCTGTTCATTTATCCATATATATAGTGTGACTGCATCTATTTTATTATTCGCATTATTACTCTTTGTATTTGAAATATTCGTGGAATATACCAATATGATTTCACGTAAATATAAACCAATTCTTACAATTCTCAATATATTCTTAAAAAGAGATGATTTACCAAAGATCAAAGAATCTAAGACATATTTAATGATAGCAGAAAGACATCATGTGAAATATATTCTTATTGGATTCTTATGTGCTGTGATTGCAGTAAGTGGCGTCCTTGTTTATCATAGTCATAATGATAAGAAGCCAATTGTGAATACTCCAGTCATTACTTATGATATGCCAAGTCATCCTACTTCTTTAATGAAATCAGTGCATGAAGATATTAATGCATCTCATACTAAGAGAAATACATGTCAGAATGTCGCTGCATTATTTGCGATTGATTTCTTTACTATCTCTAATAAGAAGAAAAATGAAATTGGTGGTGCGCAGTATTTCTATAGTGATCGTTTAAATAACTTTGAAGAGTTTGCGAAGTCTAGCTATTATGCAAATGTGAATGATATGATTGCGAATAAAACAAATCTTGATGAAGTCACAACATATGAAGTGAACTATACAAGAGCATCCGATGTTACATTAAGTGGTTTAGAAGATTATGAATATACGGATGTTGGATTAGAAATTACATTTAATAAAAAGAATTTCTATTACAACTATCAAACTATTAACGTAAAAGTAACACTTATAGAAAAGAATAATCGTTTTAGTATTGTATCCCTTGACTTCAACAATGGTGTGAGCGAATAAAGGTGTTGTAATCAATATATTTTTATGATATTATTTATTCGCTAATGTAGAAAAAGTCTAAAAGAGAAGGAGGCAGGAAAAATGTTAGAAGTACTTTTGATCATTGTTTCTATAGCCCTAATTATTGTGTGTCTTTTACAAACGGGAAAAACTGATGGTATTGTTAATGCATTAACTGGTCAGAGCTCTAATCTTTTTGCACAGCAAAAAGAAAGAGGTGTGGATTTAGTTCTTACACGTATTACTGTGGGACTAGGTATTGCATTCTTTGTTATCGCAATTCTTATTAAAATGGCAGGATAATAATAAAGGGGCACTTATGAGTGCCTCTTTTCTTTTGTTGGAGGTGAATATATGAAAGAAGATGTTTTAGAATTATTAAAGAATAAAGACTTAAAGGATAGAAAAATAGATGCTCTTGCAAGTGCACTACATTATGATTCTACTGAAGAATATATCGCATTTGTAAAGCTTATGAATAGATTAGAAGAAGATGGTGAAGTGATTAGAGATAATCAGAATAACTATCATTTGATTGATGATTTCCATTATTTAAAAGGTGTTTTGAGTTTAAATAAAAAGGGATTTGGTTTTGTAAAAGTTGATGAAGAGACTGAATACTATATTAATAGCAAGAACCTCAATGGTGCTTTTGATCAGGATGAGGTTATGATTGAAACAACTGTCTATAGAGGAAAACCTGAAGGACGTGTTGTAAAGATCATTAAGCGTGGTATGACTCGACTTGTTGGATTAGTCAGAAAAGGTAGAAGAGAACTCATCATCATGCCTGATGATCCTAAGTTTACTGATTGGATTTATGTAGATGAAGCTCATGCACATGGGGCTATGCCTGGACATAAGGTTGTTGTAGAGATTAAGAAGTACGAGCCTTATTTAAAGGGTGATATTGTTAAGATTATTGGTCATAAGAATGATCCTGGTGTAGATATCTTATCTGTTGTGAATAAGTATGATGTAGATATTGATTTTCCACAGGCAGTCTATGATGAGATTGAGTCTATTCCTCAGTCTATTGATCCAAGTGATATTCCTAATCGTTTAGATATTAGAGATTGGCAGATTGTGACTATTGATGGTGATGATGCCAAGGACTTGGATGATGCGATTTCTTTAAAGAAATTAGATAATGGGAATTATCAGTTAGGTGTTCATATTGCGGATGTTTCGTTCTATGTGAATGAAGGAACTGAATTAAATAAGGAAGCGATTCGAAGAGGGACTTCTATTTATCTTGTAGATAGAGTGATTCCTATGCTGCCTCATAAGTTATCTAACGGGATCTGTTCACTTAATGAAGGTGTGGACCGTTATGCAATTAGCTGCATTATGGAAATCAATGATAAGGGGCAGGTTGTAGATCATAATATCTACCCTACTGTTATTAGAAGTTCTCATCGTATGACATACAATAATGTGAATGCGATTCTTGCAGGTCATAAAGGACTAAAGAAGAAATACAGTGATGCTGTTGAATTATTCTTTAATATGAAAGAATTAGCTGCTATCTTAAGAAAGAAGAGAGATCGTCGTGGTGCGATTGACTTTGATGTAGATGAAGCAAAGGTTCTTGTAGATGATAAAGGACGTGCTGTAGATGTTGTCTTAAGAAATCGTGGTGAGAGTGATCATATTATTGAAGAATTCATGTTATGTGCTAATGAAACAGTGGCTGAACACTTTAAATGGATGGATGTACCTTTCATCTATCGTATACATGAGTATCCTAAGAAAGAGAAGTTACAACAATTTGTTTCCATTGCGAAGCCTTTGGGTTATACTATTCATGGGTCTCTTGAAAAGGTCAACCCTCATGAATTAGCACGTATGATTGAAGAATCTAAGGGAACACCTGAGCATGATATTATTTCTACATTATTATTAAGATCAATGCAGAAAGCACGTTATGATGCACAATGTCTTGGACACTTCGGTCTTGCGGATGAATTCTATACACACTTCACATCACCTATTAGACGTTATCCAGACTTATTGGTACATCGTTTGATTAGAACTTACTTATTTAAGAATGATTATTCTAGAATGAATGAGTTTGAAGAAATGATTCCAGTACTTGCTGAACAGTCTTCTAATCGTGAAAGAATTGCGATTGATATTGAACGTGAAGTCGAAGATATGAAGAAAGCTGAATTTATGTCTCATCATGTTGGTGAGGTATTTGATGGTTATATTTCTTCTATTACAAGTTTTGGATTCTTTGTATCACTTCCTAATACCATCGAAGGTCTTGTTCATATGACTTCCTTAACAGATGATTATTATGCTTATGATGAAAAGAATCTTATTCTTATCGGTGAACATACAGGACGTATGTTCAAGATGAGTGATCCAGTAAAGGTCAGAGTAACTGAAGCAAATAAGCTAGAAAAGACAATTGACTTCGAGCTTGTAAAAGCTGGAAGTCATAGAAAGAAGAAAAGAAAATTCCGTACAAGAAGGTAATATATATGAAAATCATCTCAAATAACAAAAAAGCATATCATGATTATTTTATCCTAGAAACTTTTGAAGCAGGTATTGAATTAAAAGGTACTGAAATCAAGTCTATTCGCAAAGGCAGTGCTAACCTTAAGGACTGTTTTGTAAGAATTAAAGACCATGAAGCTTTTATTGAGAATATGTATATTGCCCCTTATGAAAATGGAAATATCTTTAATCATGAACCTAGACGTATTAGAAAACTATTGCTTCATAAGAAAGAAATTAGTAAACTAGAGAAGAAGGTTCGTGAGGATGGTTTAACAATCGTTCCTACAAAGCTTTACTTCAATACCTCAAAAGCAAAGCTAGAAATTGCTCTTGCAAAAGGTAAGAAGCTTTATGACAAGCGTAATGATTTAAAAGAAAAAGATGCTAAGCGCGATATTGAGAAAGCTCTCAAACGCGCTTATTAATGGGGGCGTCTTGGATTCGACAGGGGTCAGTTTGAATCAGGCAGCAGTCGTTGGCAAACGTTACATGCACAAACAAATATCTGGAAACAGAACAAATTACGCTTTCGCTTAATAGTCGACATAGACTTGCGAATGCAGACCTATCTGCGCTTACACCTTTAGAGTCTGTAACATAACCTGTAAGATAAGGGATATAGGATGTTCTGACTATATTCATGAAAATCAATCAGAAATCGGTATGCGAAAGATTGCTTATTGATCGTAACATACTTAAATTGATTCAATAAGATAAACTGTAGACACCTGATATGGAACGGCTTTTGGACGGGGGTTCGATTCCCCCCGCCTCCACCAAATTTAAGAGTTAAAATGGATGTCATCAAAAAAACTGATGAAATCAACATTTTTTAAGATATTTTAAAAAATCAAGAAATAGCGATTTATGTGGGTGTCACTACCTAGAAATCGCTATTTTTTACTTTAAAGATAAGGTAAAATGGATGTAATAAAAGTAAAGATTGCAGATTACTTATGTTTGATGGAAATTATTAGATAATTATTTTTGAAAGGATGTGTTTTTCGTGAATTATATTTTAAAACAGTATGATAATGATTTATTGTATTTTTCTATGAAAAATACAAATGATGGATTAGAAGTTTTGATTAATACTATTAATCAAAATTTACAATATCTTTTACCATTAGACTTAGAATTGAGCAATGAAGGATTAAAAAAATGGCTTCAAAAAAGGACGATTCCTAGAAATAGAGCCTATGTTTCTAATTTTTTATCTCGATTAGGATTAAATGAAAAAGATACAAAAGGTATTATTGATATATGTCAAGGCTTATCATTGAATGATAGTTATTGGGTTGTGCAAGAAAATTGTAAAGACTTATTTAAAGATAAAAATCTTTATCATAATTCTTTTAATACAAATATTGCTTCCATTGCTTTTACAGGATATGGAAGTTATACAAGAACTTCATTTAGATCATCGCCTGAATTTACAACAAATGGGATGCTAGCAAAATCATGGAGAAGAATAAAAAATAATATTCTTCTTTATAAATCAGGAACAGAAGGATTTGCGAATAGTGGCTTAGAACCTTATAGTGAATATTATGCTTCACAAATTGCCAAAACAATGGATTTACATTATGTAGATTATGGACTTTCTAAATGGAAAGGGAAGCTTTGTTCAACATGTTTACTTTTCACAAATGAAAATGTATCTTATATTCCAGTTGGAAGAATTATTAAAACAGGTGGAATAGAGTCAGTTATTGATTATTATAAAAAGCTAGGTGAAAGCTATTATCAAGAATTATTAGATATGCTTGTTTTTGATGCAGTGATTTTAAATGAAGATCGTCATTTTGGTAACTTTGGTTTTTTAATTGATAATAAATCAAATAAAATTGTGGGATGTGCGCCTATTTTTGATAATGGATTATCACTTCTTTGTTATGCCATGGATGATGATTTTAAAAATATTAATCAATACATCCAAACAAGACTACCTGCAACATATCAAGATTTTATTGCTTTTGTAAAACCACGTATGACAAAAAGACAAAAGGAAAAACTAAGAAAATTAATAGGTTTCAAGTTTGAAAGTCATTATAAATATCGATTACCTAGAAAAAGACTCAAATATTTGGAAGAAATTATTCAAATAAGAGTTTTAGAATTATTAGAATAGTAGAGTATATCTACTATTTTCTTTATGCGCTCATCATCCTATTCTGTTACTTTGACAGACTCTGGCATATCATGATTATTTGTGGAATTTATTTATAACGTAATTTGGAAACACCTTATATACATTAATACGCTTATTCTGATAACAGGTAGTCAATGTGGTCTCAGTCACCTTAATATCTACCATCTTGCCTATATATTCATATGGAACTGAATACCAGTTCTTTCTCATAGGTTTTTTATTTCTTCTAATACTTAATAACTTCCTACAGTTATATGCTTGTATGATATAATTTTTATGTGGAACAACCGTATACGGTAAGTGGTTATCCTTGGTCGTAAAGACGAAGGTACGCAAACCTTCGAAATTCACATTCCTAGAAGTTTTGGGAAAATCTAAAAAACGGAGGTGATGCGCAATGACAGCATATGAAACAGTCATGGTAGTGTTAACATCGTTAGCATTTATTGTGTCTATTATAGGAATCATTGTAAAGTTACTTCTTATCATTATAGATAAAAGTGCAAAAAAATAACTACCTCAGCCTCGGGAAAAGTTTGAGATAGTTATTTCAATCATATAAAATCCAAGGACAACCGCTTACTGGTTGTTCCTTCTTCGTCTTTATTATAGTTTATGCTCAAATTAAAGTCAACATATGCGAATTATGGCTTATAGAAAGAAGGTTTGGATTGTGAAAAAGATATGCTTGATTATTATTTCTCTTATTCTTTGTACCTGTTACACTACACCACAATTAGAAGGTACATGGAGATGTGAGAAATCTCCATTAGAAAACAAAGATATCTATACTGCATATCTCACATTAGAAATAGATAAAGATTTATCTTTTAATATGTATGATGCAGAAGCCGGTAATCCTGTAATAAGAGGAAAAATGATCAAGAAAGATGATACACTTACTCTCCAATGTGATCATCTTGATGATTTTGATCCACCTGCTTCATGGGAATCTATGAAGGCAACTGAAACAATTCACTATTACTTTAAGAATAATAAACTGTATCTAAAGTATAATAACTCTACATTAGTGTTCTACAAGAAATAGAAGATTATATCTTCTGTTTTTTTATGCTTTTAACTAAAGCTCCAAACAATACAATAAGTATAATGGCTGAAAGCCAGAACTCTACTTTCATTTCTACAAGTATAAAACCAACTGAAAAGAGACTGATTAATTGATCAAAGTATTCAGAGATGTTATTAAAGACAGAAATCATCATCATAGCACCTGTTTCTATCATGATGATCATTAAGCATAATACAGTAATTACTATATGATTGATATGACATACCTGAATAAAGAAATAAAGGTTAATCACTGCAATAATATTTAATATATGAATCAACTGCCCTTTTGGATTCACAAGATAAGAGAGATATCTTGTACTGAATATAATATAAACAGGAAGATAATAAGACAACATTGTCATACTTTCTTTATAGTCCCCTATTCTATAGGCAAGATAGAAGATGAGTATTCCTACAATGATATCAATGATTAATCCAATCTTACGATTTCTTCTTTTCTTATACAGTTTCATCTCTTCTAGAGTAAGAGGTGGAAGATGATGTTTTTCTCTTTTACGATTGAATTCTTCATTCTGCTTCTTAAGTATATCATTCACATAATCATTCGATTGTGATTGTGCTTCTTCACTATAGTAGCTGATTGTATTTTGATGTGTATATGTATAATACACTTGATAGAGAGTACCGATAATAAGAAGAACTATACTAATAATAAGAGGAATCATATAAGGAACTGAAATAGACGGTAATATGAATACAAGAGCCAATACAATATAATCTAGTAGAATATTATATCGCTTGTTTTTCATAATAAGATCAATAAGAATAATCAGGATCATTGCTTCTACAACCTTTCCGCCTGCATGAGATGTTGGGTTAAGAATCAAATAGAATACATAGTTCCACAAGAAGATGGTGTATCTAAAGAAACTGTTGATCCATGTGGTTTTCTTTCCTTGATCATGAAAATAATTCTTAATAAATGTATCATGATTTTCCTTAATAAGTGTATCTAATTCTTTATGGTTCATCTGTGCTGTGATTAATAGATCTAACAAGCTCATAAGTATATCATTCGCATAGAATCCTGGGTAATGTCTCTCTTGTGCATATTGATATGCCTTGTCATAGAATGCCTGATAATCTCCTGTCAATTGATTTCTTAATGTGTTATATTGTGCAATCATTCTTTATCCTCCAAAACCTTTTCTACAATACCTGTTATCTTATAATATGCATGCTTAAATTCTTCCAAATAGACTAATCCTTCATCTGTAATCTTATAGTATTTTCTATAGGGTCCAGCTTCTGATTTCACCTGTCTGCATGACAAATATCCCTTCTTAGACAAACGTGTTAATATCGGATAGAAGGTTCCTTCTCCTACATTCTCAAAGCCATACTTCTCTAGTTCTACTAATAGTTCATAACCGTATGTTTCCTTATGACTAATAAGAGTAAGAATACATCCTTCCAACATTCCTTTCATCAATTGTGTATCCATTATGTCACCTACTTTGCAATGCAAAGTATACACTACTTTGTTATGCAAAGTAAAGAAATAATATGTAATTAAAAAAAGTTCTTAAGTGTTTCTTAATTTCCACACAAATTACACATATTAGATATATAATACAAAATTGTTGAAGATATAAAGTTGAGGGAGAAAAGAAATGAAAAAACGTCATTTAAGAAAGAGGGCATATGTCCTATTAGGCTGTATTGTCGTTTTAGTGCTTGGTCTAGGCATTTATTTCATGACACGTCCAGCTGTTAGCTTTAATGAAAGTACACAGGATATTGAAATCAATAGTACTTACAATCCTATGTCTTTTATTAAAAAAGTAAGAGGTAATAAGAGTGATGTGACTGTAGATAATTCTAAAGTTAACGTCAAAAAACTTGGAAAGTATAAGATTACTTATACACTAAACAAGAAGAACTATGTATTAAATGTAGAAGTTGTAGATACTAAGAAGCCTACATTTAAAGTAGTGAATAAAGCAGTAGAAGTAGGTACTAAAGTTAAAGCAAGTGAATTTGTGACTGATATTAAAGATGAAACAAAGACTAAGACTTACTTTAAGAAAGATGTGTCTTTTGATAAAGAAGGTACACAAAAGGTTACTGTTGTTGTAGAAGATCAGGGTGGTAATAAGACTGAAAAAGAAGTCAATGTGAAAGCAGTAAAGGATACTAAAGCACCATTACTTGCAGGTCTTCAGAATTATGATACGACTGTAGGTTCTAATATTGATTTCATGAAAGGTATTACTGTAGAAGATGATTTTGATAAGAATCCTAAGGTATCTGTAGATAGCAGCAAAGTAGATTTTGGAAAAGCAGGTACTTATAAAGTCATCTATACAACTAAAGATAAGTCTGGTAATAAAAGAAAGTATACACAGACTGTTATTGTGAATAATCCACGTCCTGCCAATGCAATTGCACCAAGTGGTGAAAAGGTTGTTTATCTTACATTTGATGATGGACCTTCTCAGAATACTCAGCGTGTATTAGATATTCTTGATAGATATCATGCGAAAGCGACATTCTTTGTGACTGGTAATGGTCAGAAATATAATTACTTAATTCAGGAAGCACATAAGAGAGGTAATACTATAGCACTTCATACTTATTGTCATGATTATCGTACTGTTTATGCTTCTACTGATGCTTACTTTAATGATTTAAATAAAGTAGGTAATATGGTTAAGGGTCTTATTGGATTTACTCCTCGTTATATTAGATTCCCTGGAGGAAGTTCTAATACAGTTTCTAGACATTATTCTGCAGGTATTATGAGTCGTCTTACTAGAATGGTACAGGAAAAAGGTTATCAGTATTATGACTGGAATGTCAGCAGTGGAGATGCATCAGGTAATAATGTGCCTACTGCAAGACTTATTGCGAATGCGACAGCTTCTCGTAATAATCAGATTATGATCTTATTCCATGATACAGCTGCAAAGAATACAACTGTAGAAGCATTACCTAAAGTTATTGAACATTATCAGAGCCTTGGTTATACATTCAAGGGTATTGATGATACAACATTTACACCTCATCAAAGAGTATTAAACTAAAGCCTCATTCGAGGCTTTTTTCTTTACTTAAATTTTACATAGACTTAAGAAGAACTTTTTATTGGTATGATAGACTAAAGACAAAAGAGAGGATGTCTATGATTTATATTACCGGTGATACACATTGTCCTTTTGATATCTCTAAATTAAAGCCTCATCATTTTCCTGAGGGACAGATACTTACAAAAGAAGATTATGTCATTATATGTGGTGATTTTGGAGCTGTATGGGATGATATGTTACCAGATTTATTCTGGCGTGACTGGTTGGATTCACAGCCATGGACTACATTATTTGTGGATGGCAATCATGAGAACTTTGAATTATTGGATGATTATCCTGTATCTCGCTGGCATGGTGGAAAGGTGCATTTTATTAAGGAATCTGTGATTCATTTGATGAGAGGACAGATTTATACAATTGATGGAAAGACATTCTTTACTTTTGGTGGTGGCTATTCATGTGATATAGAAACACGTGTAGAACATCGTTCATGGTGGCAGCAGGAATTACCTACAACACAAGAATGGAATGAAGCATTGAATAACTTACTTCAATATAACTTTCATGTTGACTATATTATTACGCATGATTGTCCATTCCATATTAAAGAACTTTTACATACACGTACTATTCCTTGTAACCTTAACGACTATACTCTTCCTCATCTTAGAAACATAGATGAAGTCATGGATGACATAGAACAACAAGTTACATATAAGTTATGGTTTTCTGGACATCTCCATATTGATCAAACCATTTATAAACATGTTATTCTCTTTAATACGATTTATTGCTTAGAAAGGTGATATATATGAATCAACGTAAAACTGATTTTCTTAATTACTTAAAACATTTAAGTGTAACTACCCTTGTACATCAACAGAATTTTATCAACAAATGGTATGATCTTTTTAGTATGTTGGATGAAAATCAATATAATTCTATTTCTATAGATCATTTAACTGATGCTGAATATTATGTGATGAACTATTCTATTCCTCATGTAGGAAGCTATAAGGTTTATTTTAATATTGATCATGTGATTCAATCAGATGCTTATCAGACATCTTCTATTCAATCTATGACTGAAGATGAACTAGATAGAAATAGAATCAACCATCCTATTCCTTTTGATATGAACATCTACTTGTTAAATCAATTCCAATGTTCACAAAAGAATATAAAAAGCATTAAATATTATCCCGTTATTACTGATTCCTATATGAGTAATGGACTCTATACTGTCATTGATGGAAACCATCAACTAGAGATGTCATTAAGAGAACAAGACTTAGTTGAATTAAAGTACACTCCTTTCTATAAGTTAAAGAAGGAATGTTATGACAATACGTTCAGCTATTTATTACATCATTTCATGAATGAAATGCATATAATTAGCTCTGATTCACAATACTTACTCAACCAATATCCATTACAAGAAACAATTCGTATTTAAAGCCTACTCAATGTAGGCTTTTTCTTTTGGTATCCTATATTTTTTGTTTATTATTCACATTTTCATGATATAATTTTTTCGGAAAATATACTGAATAATATCGTAAGGAGATTTGTTTTGAAGAAAAGAATTATTTCAATTGTTTGTCTATTTTTACTCATCTCATTATTACCTGGATGTTCTTCAGATAAAGAAGAAGAATCTGATGCGATTATTGTGAATGATCAGATAGGACGTCAGATTACAATTAAAGACCAAGTAAAACGTGTAGTAAGCACTTCATATATAACAACTTCTACATGCCTCGCATTAGGAGTAAATGATCAGTTAGTTGGTATAGAAAAGAATGCTTCATCTAGAAGCATTTATCAAAAGACTGATCCTGATTTATTAGAACTACCTCAGGTAGGATGTAATGTCAGTCTTATCGCAAAGACAGCACCTGATGTAGTATTTATGATGAAAGAGAATAAGGATCTTATTGAGGATTTTGAAGAAAGACATATAAAAGTTATTGTGGTTGATCCTTCTAGTGAAAAGAAGTATGAGGCCATGGTTTCACTTATTGCGAAAGTTTGTGGTAAACAAAACAATGCGAAGAAGTTAAAGAACTATTATAGTACTAAAAAGAGTAAGATGAATAGTTTAGGTACTTCTAATAAGCATGTTTATATTGCTTCAAAAGAGTCTATTTATAGACCTGTCACACCTTCTATGTTTCAAAGTACTATACTAACTACAGCACATGTGAAAAATGCTGCAGCGAGTATTAAAGGTGTAGACTACCCTACTATTGCGTTAGAAACATTATTAACTTTAAACCCAGATATGGTGATCATGCCTCGTAATGCTTCTTATTCAAAAGATTCTATTTATAACTATGAATTCTTCTCATCACTTGATATAGTGAAGAACAAGAAGATTTATATTATGCCTGATGTGGTTGAATCATGGATGGATCCTGTTCCTTCTCATATTCTTGCATCACTCTGGCTATCATATGTACTTCATCCTCATGATTATACATATGAGAATTATAAAAAGGATGTTATAGATTTTTATAAAGAGTTTTATGGTTTTAGTCTTGATGAAACACTTATCACAAAATAGAAAGGATAGAAAAAGATGTTAAATATTCAGGAATATGTAAGACCTCAGTCGCTTGAGGAAGCTTATGAACTCGTTCAGAACAGAAAAAACATTATTGTAGGTGGTATGTTATGGTTGAAGATGATGAATAGATCAGTTGAAAAGGCAATTGATTTATGTGATCTTCATTTAGATACTATCGAAGAAGATGATGAACAGTTTACTATTGGCGCAATGGTGACATTACGTCAGTTAGAAACTCATGCAGGATTAAATGCTTATACACATGATGCAATGAAGCATAGTGTAGAACATATTATTGGTGTGCAGTTTAGAAACTGTGCAACTGTAGGAGGTTCTATTTTTGGTCGTTATGGTTTCTCTGATGTATTATCTATGTTTATGGGATTAGATGCTTATGTAGAATTATATAACGGTGGTATTGTACCTATAAGAGAGTTTGCTTGGATGCGTCCTTCTCTTGATATTCTTGTACGTGTTATTGTAAAGAAGACACCTATTAAGGTTTGTTATAAGTCACAGAGAAATGTAAGTACTGATTTCCCTGTTCTTACTTGTTGTGCAAGTTATATGAATGATACTTATTCTGTAGTAATTGGTGGTCGTCCTTTAAAGGCAATTGCTTATGAGAAACAGATGGAATTAAATGATGCGTCTATTGAAGCGTTTATTGAAGAAGTATCTTCTGAAATCAAACTTGGAAGCAATAACTTAGGTAGTGCAGAATATCGTCAGAAGCTTGTAAAGGTTCTTATGAGACGTTCATTAAAGGAATTGGAGGCACAGTAAGATGGAAATTACAATTACATTAAATGGAAAAACAATGACTCGTAGTATTTCACCAGATACTCTTCTTATTGATTTTGTAAGAAGTGAACATTGTCTTAGTGTTAAACGAGGCTGTGATACAAGTAACTGTGGATTATGTACAGTATTATTAGACAACAAACCAGTTCTTTCTTGTAGTGTTCTTGCAGCAAGAGCTGCAGGTCATGAAGTGACAACTCTAGAAGGTTTACAGGAAAAAGCAAGACCTCTTGCTGAATTTATTGCTGATCAGGGGGCTGAACAGTGTGGTTTCTGTAATCCTGGATTTATGATGAATACAATCGCATTACTAGAAGAAAATAAAGATCCAAGTGATGATGAAATCAGAGCATTCTTATCTGGTAACCTTTGTCGTTGTTCCGGTTATGAAGGACAATTAAGAGGTATTAGAAACTATATTAATTACTGCAAGGAAAATGGAAAGGAAGTGTTAGGATGAGTCAGGAATTAAAACAGGTCAATAAACCTATAAGAAAAAAAGATGCAATGAACCTATTATTAGGTAAACCTGTCTATGTGGATGATGTAACACCTCATGACTGTTTAATTGTAAAGCTTGTTCATTCTCCTCATGCTAATGCATTAATTGAGAGTATTGATACAGAAGCAGCTAAGGCAGTAGATACAATTGAAGCTGTTTATACTTATAAAGATGTGCCTCAGAAACGTTTTACTATGGCTGGTCAGACTTATCCAGAACCTAGTCCTTATGATCGTTTGATCTTAGATCAGAGAGTAAGATTTGTAGGTGACCCAGTTGCGATTGTTGCTGGTTATGATGAAAAGAAAGTAGATGAAGCATTGAAGCTAATTAAAGTAAAATATCAGGTAGAAGAAGCGGTATTAGACTTTAGAACAGCTAAGGATAATCCTATTCTTGTACATCCTGAAGATAACTGGAAAGCATTATGTCCTGTAGGTGCAGATAATAAGCGTAACTTAGTAGCATCTGCGGATGAAACACATGGTGATCTAGAAGAAGTATTTAAATCATGTGATCATGTGATTGAACGTACTTATCATGTTCCTGCAGTCAATCAGGCGATGATGGAAACATTCAGAACTTATTGTGAAATTGATACTTATGGTCGTTTACATGTCATTAGTTCTACACAGATTGTCTTCCATGCACGTCGTATTCTTGCGAATGCTTTAGATATTCCTAAATCTCAGATTCGTGTTGAAAAGCCTCGTATTGGTGGTGGCTTTGGTGCAAAGCAGTCACTTGTGACTGAAATTTATCCTGCATTTGTTACATGGATGACTAAGAAACCATCTAAGCTTATTTATACTCGTACTGAATCTCAGATTGCGGGTAGTCCACGTCATGAAATGGAAGTCACTACTAAAGTTGGTGCTATGAATGATGGTACTATTCGTGCCATCGATATATATACATTATCTAACTCTGGGGCCTTTGGTGAACATGGTCCTACAACTGTAGGTTTATCAGGTCATAAGTCTATTCCTCTTTATACAAATAATCTAGAAGCGTTCCGCTTCCATTATGATGTTGTTTATACAAATAGATTATCTTCTGGTGCATATCGTGGATATGGTGCGACTCAGGGTATTTATGCATTAGAAACATGTGTCAATGAATTAGCTGATATTTTACATATGGATCCAGTAGAAATCAGAGAAAAGAACATGGTACGTCAGGGTCAGAAGATGGATGCCTACTATGGTGAAATTGCGGATAGCTGTGCATTAGATAAATGTATGGAACGTGCTAAGAAAGAATTTGACTGGGAAAACCGTAAGACTCCTACTGTAATGCCTGATGGTCGTATTAAGGCAGCGGGTGTTGCAATGGCAATGCAGGGATCAGGTATCTCTGGTGTCGATGTTGGGTCTGCTACATTAAAGTTAAATGATGATGGTTCTTATATGTTAAGCATTGGTGCTGCAGATATGGGTACTGGATGTGATACTATTCTTGCCCAGATGGCTGCAGAAGAATTAGAATGTGATGTAGACAATATTGTTGTCTTTGGTGCAGACACTGATGCTTCTCCATATGATTCTGGTTCTTATGCTTCTAGTACAACTTATGTTACTGGTATGGCTGTAAGAAAAGCAAGTGAAGAGCTCAAAGAGAACATGATGAAGATTGCTGCCAATAAGTGGGAATGTGATCCTGAATCATTAGTATTTACTGGCAATACAATTGATAATCCAGCTACAAATGAATCATTTACACATATGGATATTGCAACATTCTCTCAGTGTGGAAATACTGTCCCTATCCAGGTAACATGCACTCATTCATCTAAAATTTCTCCACCACCATATATGGTAGGTATGGCAGAAATTGCGTTAGATAAAGAAACTGGTTCTGTAGAAATATTAGATTATGTGGCCGTTGTAGACTGTGGTACTGTCGTAAATACAAATTTAGCCACTGTACAGACTGAAGGTGGTCTTGTTCAGGGTATTGGTATGGCATTATCTGAAAGTATTACTTATTCACCTAAAGGTGCCTTAACAGAAAATAACTTCATGACATATAAGATTCCTACAAGACTTGATATGGGTCATTTACGTGTTTATTTTGAAAGCAGTTATGAAAAGACAGGTCCATTTGGTGCAAAGTCTATTGGTGAATGTGTCATCAATACACCAGCCCCAGCCTTATGTGCTGCCATCCACAGTGCATGTGGTGCATGGATCAGAGACCTTCCAATGACACCTGAAAAGATTGTCATGGCTATCGATGAATAAAACATATATTATATATCTTGCATCAGGAAACAGCAGACGTTTTAAAGGGAACAAACTGCTGTTTCCTTTTCAAAATAAACCACTCTATCAACATGCATTAGATCTCATATTAAAGGAACATGATCATGTGATTGTCGTATCACAATATGATGAGATTCTACAATATGCGGCTCAAAGAGGCGCTCTCAGCATTTTATGTTTAGAGAGTATTCATGGTCTCTCTTATTCTATTAAGGCGGCTGTGAACTATTTAAATACGTTAGAGAAGCCATTTAGAATGATCTTCATGGTTGCTGATCAGCCTTATATTTCTATGAATACTATAGATAAACTGATGCATACAAAGCATAAACTTGCCAGTTGTGCTTATAAAGAAAAAGCAGGTAACCCTACTCTATTTGATAGTTCTTATATTCCTGAGTTACTTCTATTAAAAGAAGACCAAGGTGGAAGAAAGGTATTAAATAAGCATCCTGATGAAGTAGAATATATACAAGTAGAGAATGTAAAAGAACTCTATGATATAGATTATCAAGAAGACCTGAAGCAACTACAATAGTTGCTTTTTTATTGCATCAAAAAAGCCCCTCTTTCGAGAGACTTAAGTGTTACATATGTTTCTTTGCAAAGTTCCAAGTATCTCTGCACATATCATCAAGTGTTTTTTCAGCTACCCATCCTAACTGTTCTTTTGCACGAGTAGGATCTGCATAACATGTTGCGATATCACCGGCACGTCTTGGCTTGATTTCATAAGGTACTTTTACACCATTTACCTTTTCAAAAGCCTTAACGATTTCTAATACGCTATATCCTTTACCTGTTCCTAGGTTACAGATATGAACACCTGGTGTTGCATATTTTTCAATTGCAAGAACATGACCCTTAGCTAAGTCTACAACATGGATGTAGTCACGTACACCTGTTCCATCTGGTGTATCATAATCATCACCAAATACACCTAAGCAAGGAAGTTCACCTGCTGCCACCTTCATGATATAAGGCATAAGGTTGTTTGGAATTCCCTTTGGATCTTCTCCTAATAATCCTGATTCATGGGCACCAATTGGGTTGAAGTAACGAAGAAGTGTAACAGACATTTCTGGTACAGCATGCTGTACATCTGTTAGGATTCTTTCCATCATAGCCTTTGTAGAACCATATGGGTTTGTAGTCTGTCCTAATTCACAGTCTTCAGTTAATGGGACAACCTTTGGATCACCATATACTGTAGCACTTGAAGAGAATACAATTGAAGGGACATGATACTTCTTCATAAGCTTAGCAACAATAAGAGTTGTCATTAAGTTATTTGTATAATATTCAATAGGCTTTACTACTGATTCACCTACTGCCTTGAAGGCTGCACAGTGAATGACTGCATCCAATTTATTTTCCTTGAATACTGCTTCTGTCTTATCTTCATCTAAAACGTTAAATTCATAGAACTTTACTTTCTTACCAGTAATTTCATGAATGGCATCTAAGGCTTCTGGTTTTGAATTTGAGAAGTCATCGATGACTACAACATCATGTCCGCTCTGTAGTAATTCTACACAGACATGACTGCCAATATAACCTGCACCACCTGTAACTAATACGTTCATATTTATTCCTCCATAACTTTGCAGCCACCTAATTTTCTTACCTTAAGTACATGGCAGCTGCCTTCGCCAAATAATTTCTCTATCTGACTCTTATATTCTACAACGAAATCATTCTCAACGAAAGCCTGAATTGTACCTGCGAAGCCTCCACCGTGCACTCTAGCAACCCCATGGTCGCCTAATATGATTTCACTTAATGCTAGACCTGCAGAAACTGCCTGATGCTTATAATCAAAGTCTGCATAAACATTCTGTAAGAACTTATAGCTTGAGTTACCAGATTCCTTGATTAGCTTCTTGAATAAGTCAAAGTCATCATTGTTTAATGCTTCAACAATTTGAGGTACTCTAGCATTTTCCTTGAAGAAATGAATAGCTCTTAGAATTTCTCTATCATTCTTAACGGCCGCTCTGACATCAGCAAGATGATCAAAGAATTCCTTTTCATCTACTTCTCTTAAGAATTCCTTACCAAAGTAATGAGCGACATCCTTCATTTCAGTTGGGATAGCACCATAAGCATCTGTTAAGTCTGCATGGCTTCCCTTTGTATCAACGATACATAAGCTATGATCATATTTAGAGAAGTCTACATCTACATGATTTACAACAGGATGTTCTGTATCCTTGAAATCGATAGAGATCAATCCACCAACAGCACATGCACACTGGTCCATTAATCCACAAGGCTTACCAAAATAAACATTTTCAGCATACTGACCTACTTTTGCGATAGTGACCATATCGATGCTCATATCATTATATAAACCATCAATGATTGTACCAATGATTGTTTCAAAAGCAGCTGAGCTAGATAAACCAGCCCCTACTAATACATCACTTGTAATGAATGCTTTGAAACCACCGATATTGTAGCCAAGTTCTTTAAGTTTAGAGACAACACCTCTGATTAACGCTTCACTTGTACCTTCTTCTTCATCCTTCTTATCTAAATCATTTAAATAGATTGGCTTAATATTAAAGCTGTCAGATACAACATTGATTACATCATCCTGTCTAGCCACTACACCAATCGCATCTAAGTTAATAGAACCAGCTAATACACAGCCATGCTGATGGTCTGTATGGTTACCTGAGATTTCACTTCTACCTGCAGCACTATAGATGCTGACATTTTCATCACCATAAAGTTCAACGAACTTATCTAATGCATTGGCATATCTATCTTTCTGATAATTGACTAAGCTACTATCTTCATATAAGTCTTCTAATAATTGATTATGTTTATTTGATTTAAATTCTTCTCTTACTACACTTGCCTTCATGTTTTATCCTCCATAATAAAAGCCATCCCTGGTGGATGGCTCTTTCTTAAATCTCTTTAAAAGTATCAATCACTTTTGTTACGCCAGGTAACTTCTGATATTCATCTTTTTTATTTGCAGAATCGATTACGATTATATTTCTACATCCTGCTTTATAGGCATTTTCAATACCACTTAGGGAGTCTTCGATGATTAAGCAATCACTTACCTCTAATCCTAAAATATGTGCTGCTTTCTTGAACATCATGATCTTATTCTCATAAGTTCCATCATCATATACAATATCATCAGGATTGATCCAATGATCAAGATGAAATGATTCTACAAAGAAATCAATATTTGGTTTAATGGATGCACTTGCGATAGTAAATGGAATGTTGTTGTTTTTAAGTTTATCAAAGAATTCTGTTGCTCCAGCAACTAAATGGAATGTTTCTTTATCTTCCTTACAAAATTCACGATAATACTGTTCCTTAAGTAAAGAGTATTTCTGTTTCTGTTCATCTGTACACTGTCCTTCAAATAAGTATTCAATGATCTTATTATTAGGAACACCATTGAAATGTTCATGTAGTTCTTCTTCGCTGATTCCATGATGTCTTATTTCCTCGGAAATCTTTCCCCAGGCTAATACATGCTTTGGGTTGTCAAAGAACAATGTTCCATTAAAATCAAATATAACTCCTTTATAAGAATTCATAATTATACCTCTTTCGTTTCTGATACGCTCTTATACCAATAAGCACTTGCTTTTGGATAACGTTTCTGTGTTTCATAGTCTACATAGAATAAACCATAACGTTTATTATAACCATTAGTCCATGAGAACATATCCATGAGAGACCATACAAAATAGCCTTTTACATTTACACCTGCTTCAACTGCTTTAAGTGCATACTGTAGATGTTTCTTGATGTAATCAATTCTTGGAGCATCATCAATGACACCATCTACAAATTCGTCTTTATAACCCATACCATTTTCTGTAATATAGATACACTTGTAGTTTGGATACTGCTGACGAATACGCACTAACATATCAAACATACTTTCTGGATGAATTAACCAGTCCCAGTCAGTTCTAGGAATACCTTCTTTTTCCATTCTACGTCCTACATTCTTTAAACAGAAACGTGAAGTACCCTTTTCACCAGTTCCATTATGATGGATATCATTCTCACCATCATAGTACTGAATGAAACGTGACTGGTAATAGTTCATACCCATATAGTCAATTAAGATTGCTGCTTTCTTCATGACTTCAAAGTCTTCATCTCTTAAATCTAGTTGACCATTATTGATTGCCACTAAACGATCTACAATTTCCATTGTTTCAGTAGAGTAATATCCTTTGAATGTTGCATCTAATAAGAACTGGTTCTGTAATACATCTTCGTTCTTTGCAGCCTGGATATCATCTAAACTATTTTCATCATAAGGATACTTATATTCTAATGACTGTACGCAGCCAATCTGTCCTTTATATCCTGCTTCTTTATAAGCAACAACAGCTTTCGCATGAGCAAGCATCATATTATGCATGATCTGGAATGCTTTTGTCATATTATATTTTTCACCATTAGGGAATGTTCCTTCAATATAAGTGTTTGTAGCTACTGCCCAGATTTCATTGAAAGTAAACCAATATTTAACTTCATCCTTATATTCTTCAAAACAGAATTTTGCATAGTCTACAAATGCATCCACTGTTTCTCTATTTAAGAAATCACCCTTCTGATATAAAGTATCCGGTGTATCAAAGTGATGTAAAGTGATAAATGGTTCTACATTATTCTTATGACATTCCTGGAATACTCTATGATAGAAATCAATACCTTCCTGATTGATTTTTCTTATACCATCAGGGAAGATACGTGCCCATGAAATAGAGATACGAATTCCATTAATACCAAACATTTTACATAGCTTTAAATCTTGTCCATACTGGTGGTAGAAATCACTGGCAGGATCTGCCTTGAAGCGACCCTGCTTTGCAAGAAAGTCGTCCCAAGACACTTTACCTTTACCATATTCTAATGTACTACCTTCACACTGATAAGCAGCTGTAGCGCCACCAAAGATAAAATCATCAGAGAATTTCATGTACTTAACCTTCCTTTTCCTGTTCAACGATAAATTCAACAGCACCCTTAGGATCACGAGTTAACTGAATATATTGAGCACCCTTAGTTGCAATGACTTTAGTACCTTCTTTCGCATCCTGTTTTACTTCTTCTAAATGAGCCTGTACCTGTGGAGATAAGACAACAACATCATAGTTCTTTAAGATATCATAGTGATTACCATAAGCACTTGCAGTGGCATCTACTGGTAAACCAGTTTCTTTAGCCCCTTCTTTAACAGCATTCGCAAACATAGCACTTGTACCAGCACCTACACATAATACTAATACATTGATTTTCTTATCTAATTGAAGAGGTTCATTTGTTTCAGTTTCTTCTTCTTTAACCTGTTCTTCTAATGCTTCTAAAGCTTCTTTCTGTTTTTCTTCTTCTAATAATGAAGCATCATATGCTTTAACGAATGGTAAGTAAATAATACCATCTACTACGATTAATAATACAGCAAGTAATACAGCTAAGAAACTAATACCTGTACCTAAAATCAAACCAATTGGAGCAGGAGTAGCCCAAGGTAATACATAAATGAATGAGTTCATCTTTAATACATCAACGAAGAACTTGAATAATGATACGTTCACCATTGGTGCAAGTAAGAATGGAACAAAGAAATATGGGTTTAATACGATTGGAGTCGCAAATAATAATGGTTCATTAACTGCGAAACATACTGGAATGAAAGTTGTTTTACCAACAGCTTTTAACTGTTTAGATCTAGCAAATAACATAAATAAGAATGGAACAACTAGAGTAGCACCTGTACCACCCATTGTACCTACGAAGTTACCTAAACCTACTGTTAATACATTTGCAGCCTGATGTCCTGCTTTAAATAATACTAAGTTTGCATCTACGTTTGCGTAGATGATTGCAGCGATAGCTGGTTCAACAATACTTGGACCATGTACACCAACGAACCAGAACATTGCCATTGCACCCCAGATAATACAGATTCCTAAATAACCATCTGCAGCTGTGAATAATGGCTGTAATAATGTGATGATTGCTTCTGCAAAAGTATAACCAAATAAATTACGAACAATTAAATCAATAATAACACATACCAATACTGAGAAAGAGAATGGGAACACATCTCTGAACATCTGAGAGATTGTACCTGGCACTTCTTTTGGCATATGAATAGTGACATCTTTTTCAACACAGAACTTATACATCTTAACTGTGATGAATGCAGCGATGAATGAAGCAAGTAAACCTTTAGTACCTAAATAAGTAGTAGAGATACCAAGCTTTACATCACTGACTGCTAACATAAAGAAACCACAAATACTTGCAAGCATAACTGAAGTTGTGTTGATTACTTTACCTTCTGGTAAACGACGATTCATGCTTTCAGCTAAGCACTTTGCAGTTGTTGCTGATACTAGTAAACCAACAATACCCATTGAATAGTTATAGACTTTCCATAACCATGTTGAGACATCTGCTGGTAACTTAATTCCAAAGATTTCTGGAATTGAAGCAGCTAAGATAAATACACTTGAGAATAAGATGGCTGGCATTGCTGTTAAGAAGCCATCACGTACAGCACCTAAATAAATATTTTGAGCAATTTTATCGAAAAATGGTTTACCCTTTTCGATTTTCTTAATGACAGCGTCTAACATTATTTTGTTCCTCTCTCTCTATATAAAGTAATAAAGTCCTCAATAACATCTCTTAATAATATTGTTGTCATTAAATGATCCTGACCATGAATGAAGATAAATCCCATTTCCATATCCTCACCACGTGCTTCCTGTTGAAGAATAGTTGTCTGAGACTGATGTGCTAAATTAATGTTTGCATCTGCATCCTTTAACTTTTCTTCTACATTATCAAAATTACCTGCACGCATTTCTTTTAATAATTCTAATAAAGTACTTCTTGCATCTCCTGAGTAAGCTACGATTTCAAAGCCTACCATACTTAATTCATCTTTAGTCATTTTGTTTTCTCTCCTCTTCTTGTTTCCTTTTGTTTTCTACACCTACAGTGTAATCGCTCACACATCAATTGTCAACAAAAATAAACATTATAAAACATTTAATTAAACAATTACAAACAATCATGTTAAAATATATACGTAATTAATTTATAAATGTTCGTTTTTGTTTGATTTGTGTTGATTAGGAAAATCTTGAATGATATACTGACACTGACAAGGAGAGTGAAAACATGTTAAAGAAGGAACGTCTTGTAAGAATTACACAGATGGTCAATCAAAAAGGAATCATATCAATCAATGAAATCATGGAACAATTAGAAGTCTCTGATATGACTGCAAGAAGAGATTTAGATGAATTAGAGAAATCTGGTAAGTTATTAAGAGTACATGGTGGAGCACAGAGTTTATCTTTTAGTATGGATCATGAACGTTCTCATTTAGAAAAGTCTTCTGTACAGATAGAAGAAAAAACAAGAATTGCGCATAAAGCAGCAAGTCTTATTCAAGAAGGAGAAACTATATTCTTAGGTCCTGGTACTACTATTCAGTTATTAGCTGAGCAGTTATGTGGTCGTAATATTAGAGTAGTTACGAATTCTCTTGCCGTATTTAATATCTTGAGTGGTCATACTCCTACTGATGTAATGTTAACAGGTGGAGAATATCGTAGTAATACAAATACCTTTGTAGGGCCTATCACTAATATGGTATTAAGTAAACTAAGATATACAAAAGCCTTTATTGGGTGTAATGGTATCTTTAATAGTGGTATTACAACTTATTCATTAGAAGAAGGAGAATCACAGGGAATACCTTTAGATAATGCGAAGAATAGATATTTACTTGTAGATTCTACTAAGTTTAATCGTTCTGACTTTTATATCTTCTATGATCTATTTAACTTTGATGCAGTCATTACTGATAATGAAATTGATCCTGATGTATTAAAACATTATAAAGAATATACAACTATTGTAACGGTATAAAACAAAAGATTTTTTAAATGATTATAATAGAGGCTGTAACGAATAGATAGTATTTACTACTACCTTGAGCGTTACAGCTCTTTTTCGTATATTCAAACCCAAAAAGGTTATTCACTATTGCATGGTGAATAACCTTTTCATATTTCAGACGTACTTAAAAAGAACCTGCCCATTTCCTAAAAAAATTTTATCAGCAGATAAACAATCTGAGCATCTCCTTGACCTGTTTCATCTGGTTTTCTTCTGTTTCCTTGATTCTTTTCTTCAGTTTCTGATATTTCCTGATATTATGCCCCATTGAAACAAGGTAGATCTCCATCTGAACATTGTCATGTCCTCTTCTGTAGAGTCTGTCATAACCCATATTCTCCTTAAGATCACCAAAAGTTCCTTCTGCTTCATTATCTCTCTTGAACATGAGTTTCTTTCCTTCTTCACTTGTGACATTTTTTCTTACTTCCTTATGAAATTCATCAAGTTCCTTGCAGTAGTTTATGCTTCTTCCAATTCTGGATTTAGTGCATCTTGATCTGAATGGACAACCATCACAGTAATGATTTATTAGTTTTATATTATTACGTGCATATACGCCCCTTGTATCAGTAGTTACCTTATCCACCTCAAACTCATGACCAGCAGGGCATATATACCCGCCATCTTCTGTTCTCTCAAAATGAGAGGCTCTGAATCTATTCTTATCATTTGTCTTCTTCGATTCTTCATAATATCCTGGATACTTCATAAACAGCTCAATACCGTTTTCCCTGCAGTACATATAGTTATCATAGCTACCATAACCTGCATCAGCAGGTGTCTTTAAAGGAAGCTTGCCATACATAAGCTTATACTTCTCCATGAAGGGAATATATGTCTGAATATCAGAACAGTCACTGCTTACGTAAATGTTTCTGATGAAGCCATCACTCACGCCTACCTGGACATTGTATCCAGGCTTGAAAACGTTAGTATGATTATAATAGTCATACTTCATGTGCATGAATGTTGCATCAGGGTCTGTCTTGGAACAACTGTTTCTGTCACCAAGCATATCAAAATGCAGTGCATATTCAAAAAGTTTCATCGCTTCTTTCGCTAGCTCATCATAAAGCTTCTGAATCTCGCTCTTTCTGCATCCTTTTCCATGAACGAACTCTATTCCATTGTCCTTCATGTAAATCTCTATTTTATCTGTAACTCTCAATAGATAATCAATATTAGGCTCTCTAAGAATGGAGTATCTGCAGTTGATATTCTGTTCCTTAAAGAACTTATTGATTCTCTTGATAGTATCATTACACTTCTTCCACTGTCTTTCCCTATGTCTGACAGTATTTTTTCTCCATATGAATGTGTTCTTGTTGGCATTGGCTTCATACTTAGTACCGTCAATGCATAATATATCTGTATCGATAGGAAGTTCATCCTCCATGATTCTATTCATTTCATAGAATATCTCTTCAACGGACATAATGAGATCATCATGGATGAATCTCTGAAATGCCTGATGAGAAGGCTTCTGATTCTGTGCGATGAACATATATCTGATGTCAGTTCTGCATAGTTCTGCAAGCTTTCTTGTAGATGCATAACCATTATCCGCAAAAGCAAGCAGAAGCAGTCTGAGCATCATGAGACCATCATACCCATGAGAATTTCTATGAGTGAAGTCAACAAACTTGTTTATATCTATCCTTTCCGTAACTTCAATCACAGTTCTTGAAATATCATCAGCAGGTATATCTTTTTCAAAAGAAATATTAAAATCTAGTAGCGCATATGTCTGATATGCCGTATAATCTTGTTGGTATGTTTTCATGGTAGAATTAATGTACCATAAAAGGCGGACTTCGGTCCGCCTTTTACTGTTTATGAAACTATAATGAGTTATTTACCCGTTACAGCCTCTTTTTAGATATAAAAAAATCAGAAGACAGCATCTGTCTTCTGACTGTTGTTACTCAGGCTTTTTAGGATCCTTAAGTGATTCTGATAAAGTTGTAAGTGTACCAGCTAATCCTGCCAAGTCATTAGGTACAATAATCTTTGTAGCTTGTCCATCAGCTAAGTTCTTTAATGCTTTTAATCCTTCTAACTGGATATAAGCAGATTCAGGATTTGCTTCATTAATATACTGAATAGCTTTAGCTTGTGCTTCATAAACAAGTCTTAATGCTTCAGCCTGACCTTCTGCTTTCGCAATCTGTGCTTCTTTTTCAGCTGTTGCACGTAATACAAGAGATTCCTTATCCCCTTCTGCATTTAAGATTGCAGCCTGTTTTTTACCTTCAGCAACTAAGATAGATTCACGTCTTTCACGTTCTGCACGCATCTGTTTTTCCATTGCTTCCTGAATATCTTTTGGTGGAAGAATGTTTTTAACTTCTACTCTAGTTACCTTGATACCCCATGGATCAGTGGCATCATCAAGAATAGATCTCATCTTAGAGTTAATGATATCTCTTGATGTTAATGTATCATCTAATTCAAGTTCCCCAATGATATTTCTTAATGTAGTTGCAGTTAATGTTTCAATCGCATTAATTGGTCTTACTACACCATAAGTAAATAACTTAGGATCTGTGATAGAGAAATAGACAACTGTATCAATCTGCATTGTAACGTTATCTTTAGTAATAACTGGCTGTGGAGCGAAGTCCATAACCTGTTCCTTTAATGATACACGATTAGATACACGATCAATTAAAGGAATAAGAATATGTAAACCTACATTTAATGTACGGTCATATGCACCGATTCTTTCTACTACATAAGCATATGACTGTGGAACAATCTTTACTGTACTGAAAATAAGAATAACAACAATTGCGATTAATAAAATCATTAAAATAAATCCTAACATCTTAGTTCTCCTCCTTTTTAACAACTAGATGTGCACCTTCAATTGCGACAACTTCCCCATATTCTCCTTCTTCTAAAGTTAAATTATGAAGTGAGGATGCTGACCAAATCTGATTTTTAATTCTTACTTCACCCATATGATCTGCATCGATTCTCTTAATAACGAGAGCATGAGTTCCTATGAGTGCATCATTATTCGTATGTATTATATTGCCCTTCAGACTTTTTACAGCCATAGGACGTGCTACTATTGCGCATATAACTGATACCACAAGAAATATAGCGACCTGTATTGGAACCGATACATTTAATAAGCAGGCAATTAATGCCGCAAAAGCACCAATCACAAACCAGACACTCACTAACGATACTGTGAGTATTTCTACTACAATACACGCAACCATAACACCTGACCACACTACCAAACTATCCATTTAGTTTTCCCTCCTTGTAGTCAACAATGAGAACTTCATGAACAATGTCATATGTTCCTTTAAACTTAAAGACATTCTTTTCATTGAAATCGAGAGGAATCAAATCGGCAAGTTCTTTAATAAATGGTTTATTTGTGATTCTTCCATAGGACTTACCTCTTGATATCTTATGAAGCTGGTCCTGTGGATAGATTCCGTCATTGATAGCTTGCTTTCCCACGGGTTTGATACCGATACAATGATTGTCATAATCAATACCTAATAGAACATAATTCACATTTTCAAAATGCATACATGCTGTCGTATTCAATGTAATATTTGTTTCATAAATGGAGACGACAGATGCATTCAGTTCGTTTGTATTCCAGACAAAGTTCATGTTTATCACCTCCAATATCATTATATTATTTTTATTATTTTTATTCAACAAAAACCGTATAACAAAAAAACTCTAACAATAAGATAATATTTCTACCATCTTGAATGTTAGAGTTTCAAAAGTATTATTTCTTATTTATGTAAATGAGTTTATCTATTATTCTTAGCATATATAGCATACATAGAATCAATAGATACTGTTTCTTTATGACGAAATAAATAAAGAAAGCCACAAATAAAACAAGTATTGGATATCTTAATCTACCTTTATTTATACATAGAAATACATATCCTTTTTTATTAATCTTCTTCTGAAGGTAAAAATCAATCACTGCTAATAATAAGATAAAAAAAATGCCTAACAAGTATCCTTGCATAGTCTATACTTCTCCTATTCTTTAATAATAACTAACATTTTCTTATAGCTAACGTTAAGAACAAAATCGTAAAACTATTTACTAATAATAGTATAATCTATTATGTTATTTATAAACAAGATATCTGTGTAAAAAAACTTCTGTTTTTATACAGAAGTTAAAAGAGTCTCTTTAATTCTTTTGCCACACCATCATGCAATACATCTTCACAGATGATTGATGCATGATGATAAATCATAGGGATTGCATTCTTCATAGCGATTGGATGCCCCACTGTTTTAAACATTTCTAAATCATTGGCTCCATCACCAAAACAATAGCTGTCATCAACATCTAATCCATAATAGTGAAGCATTGTTTCAATACCATGACCTTTAGAAGTATCTATATTAGATACTTCAATGTTTAAGCTATCATCATGTTTTTCATAGAAGAAAGCCCCTAGTCTTTCAATAAGTCCTACACTGTCTTCTTTTTTATTATATCTGATTTCTAATTTAATTGTTTTCTTTAGTACTTCATCTAAATCATAATCATTGCATAAAGAATCCATATCAATATTACACCAGGCATAGAATTCATACATATGTGGTGATTCCTTTTTCAAATAACAGCGATCAGTTGTAAGAAGTATATATTCATATCCCTGCGATTCTACATATTCAATAAGTTTCTTTGTTTCTTCATAAGGTAAAGTCAAAGAATCAATTGTTTTTCCTTCAGTCATAATATGTGCTCCATTCGCTAATACGTAGCCATCAAAACCAATGGATTTCACTTCTTTAGAAATAAATCCAGTTGGTCTACCACTTGCGATAAAGCATTTATGGCCTAATTTCTGTACTCTATGAATTTCATCAATTGTATTCTGACTAATACCAATCTCTGGATGGTAAATTGTACCATCAATATCAAAAAATATCGCTTTCATTATTTCCTCCAAAAAAAGAGATAGCGCGAACGCTATCTCTTACTGTAAGTATGTAGTGTTTTCTAACATGACACCGCAGCCTTCAGCAACACAATCAAGTGGTGTATCAGCTACGAATACAGGAACCTTTAATCCCTGTTCAAGGAACTTGTCTAAATTCTTTAATAAAGCTCCTCCACCTGTTAAGAAGATACCCTTGTTTACGATATCTGCAGATAATTCAGGTGGTGTCTGTTCAAGAACCTGCTTAGCAGCAATTAAGATTGTTTCACAAACTTCACCTAAAGCAGAAACTGTTTCAGATTCATTCATCTGGATAGTCTTTGGAAGACCAGTAACTAAGTCTCTACCACGAACATCCATAACTGTTTCTTCATCAGGTTCAAATGCACAGCCGATTTGTTTCTTAACTTCTTCAGCTGTAGCATCACCAATTAATAACTTATATTTATCTTTAACGTACTTAATGATTTCCTGATCCATCTTGTCACCAGCAATCTTTAATGACTGAGATGTAACGATATCACCTAATGAAAGTACAGCAACATCTGTAGTTCCACCACCGATATCAATAACCATATTTCCAGATGGTTTAGAAATATCAAGACCAGCACCAATAGCAGCTACTTTTGGTTCTTCTTCGATATATACCTTCTTAGCACCACATCTTAAAGCAACATCCTGGATGGCACTCTTTTCGATTGAAGTGATGTTAGATGGACAACAAATTAAGATTGTTGGTCTAGCAAAAATTCCTTTTAAGTTAAGTTTATTGATAAAGTGTGTTAGTAAGATTTCAGTAGTCTGGAAATCAGCAATAACACCATCTTTTAAAGGACGGATTGCTTTTAATTTTCCAGGAGTCTTTCCAAGCATTTCTCTTGCTTCTTCACCAACAGCAACAGGTCTATTTGTTTCTACATTAATAGTAACAACACTCGGTTCATTTACTACAATTCCTTCTCCTTTAGCATAGATAAGGATATTTGCAGTACCAAGGTCAATACCAATTTCTTTTGATAAGCTCATACCTTTTTCCTCCTTGTAAGCATTTCTATTTTATCATTTTATTCATATTATTCAAGTCAATTAATTAAAAAATATTGGCTTTAAATCAATAAAAACTTAATGTCCCAAAATTAAGTATAAATTGTGCAAATAAGTATCCGAGCGCTACGCTCGCAACAATATAGATGACATAAAACTGACCGATTCTACCCTTTCTTAAGAAGCGTTCAAAATCAAAAGCCTGCAAGCCATACATAGCTAATAAGACTGAAATTATATAGATTAAAACATTAACAGTACGATATAACATAACATCCTCCTTTGATACCATTTAACCATTTCAACAATTAAAATACAACTATTTGATATTTCAAATAATTTCTTGTACAATTTTAAATGAGGTGATTGGTATGCATGTACGCGCATCAGAAATTAAAGATCTAAGTCGTGTGATGGATCTTATTAATCAGGCAAAAGAATATTTCAAAGATAATGATATTAAACAATGGCAAAAAGGATATCCTGATATAAATACAATTCTAGACGACATTTTGTCAGGTAACAGTTACGTTCTTTCTGAACACTCCCATATATATGGCACTATGCATTTTATTATAGGAATAGAACCTAGCTATGTAAGAATCTACAATGGTCATTGGCTTACTGATACGAGACAATATGGTATAATTCATCGTTTTGCGATTGATAATAATCATAAAGGAAATGGCTATGCAAAAGAATTATTGGATTATGCAGTCAACATATGTAAGCAAAGTGGTACCCCTTCTATTCGTTTAGATATTGAAAAGAATAATAAACCAATGAAAGAATTTGTATTAAAGAATGGATTTAAATATTGTGGTATTATTCGTTTGAAAAATGGTGAAGAAAGAGAAGCTTACGAAAGATTGATTTGAAACTGTGTGTAAACACAGTTTTTTAATTTTACTTTTACATTTTCTTAATACATATAATAAACAAATATACTCTAATTCATTGAGGTGGACTCTTATGAAAAATTTAAAATTGTCTATATCATATTTTTATCTCTTTCTATTCTGTTCTTACTATTTGATTGGTATTATTCAAGAAAACTCAATCTAGATTATATTATGATTATCATTTTATCTTTTAAAGTTGTATTTGCTTATCAATTACTTAGAAATAAATTTTAGTCTTATACAGTCACTTATAACTGTCCCTTTAATATGATTTGTATTTTTAGTTCATATCATAGATGCTTTTCTTAAATATCCATTTGAATTAAAATTTACCTTATGTTAAACTGTCATTGTCATTTTTTAAGAATGACTTTACTTTTTTCTTCTTGTATTTATAGTTATTAACTAGAAATATGAGGTCTTCCAAGCAAAAAGGGTAATGTTTCACGTGAAACATTACCCTTTTACTTTTTGTGATATTCTTCATACACAAGATTCTTATTTAATTTACGAATCTTTGCAACTTCTTTAATAGCATCCTTCTTAGACATGCCTTTTTCTACAAACTCATCAACATGTTCTGTGATTGTCTGGTCAAAAGTCTCTTCCTCAGTTACTTCAGTACCACCTTCAACCACAATGACCATTTCACCCTTCAATTCATCTACTACTTCCAATACTTCAGAAATAGTACCTCTTAGAATTTCTTCATGCTTCTTAGTGATTTCTCTACATAACGCAATTTTTCTATCACCTAATACCTTCATCATACAGTCTAATGTTGCCTTAATTCTATGTGGAGCTTCATAGAATACGATCGTATAAGTGATATTTTTTAATTTTTCTAATTCTTTAGTCTTATTTTTATTTGAATGGCTTAAGAAACCATAAAACATGAATGGCTGTGGCGCAATCCCAGAGACAACTAAAGCATCTAAACAGGCATTACATCCTGATAAAGGAACGACGTTATATCCTGCATCAATAGTTGCTAGCACCATTTCATACCCCGGATCACTAATAGCTGGATACCCCGCATCACTTACTAATGCAACTGACTCTCCTTCTTCTAATAATGATAGAAGTTTAGGAATCGCAACATGCAGATTATGTTCATGATGAGAAATAAGCTTAGCTTCTATATTAAAATGATTTAATAGTTTTACTGTATTACGTGTATCTTCTGCCGCAATATAGTTAACACTCTTCATCACATCAATACATCTTGGTGTCATTTCACTTAAATTACCAATTGGTGTTGGTACAAGGTAAAGTGTCGCTTTTCCATTTTCAAAACTTTTTTGTCTATTTAACATTCATCTCACCTACTAACTGTTTAACTTCATCGGAATAGCTTCCATCTTCATTATGTGTATATAAAGGTGGTTCAATCTTTAGTCCGGTTTTGCCTAAGAATGCACCTTCAATTAAGAATGTATTGCATTCCTTTCCTTCTTTAGGATAGACAAAACGGATACGTTTAGGTTCTATTCTATATTTTTTAAATAATTCAATTGTTTCAATAAAACGGTCTGGACGATAGACCATTGAGAAACGACCATTCTGATCTAGAATCTTTGCAGCTGATGCAATAATACCTTCTAGATCTATTTTAATTTCATGACGTGCAATAGTCATATAAGGACTTTCATTAATATGAGACTTCTCTCCTAATTTAAAGAAAGGTGGATTGCAGACAATTGCTTTGGTACGAGGAGCATACTTCACATACTCTTTAATATCATCATGAATAATTTCTACCTGATCTTCTACATGATTTAATTTTACGTTTCTTTCTGCAATCTCTACAGCTTCCTTTTGAATTTCAACACCAATAATCTTCTTATGAGTGCGTTGCGTTAAGATTAATGGTATGGCTGCATTATTTGTTCCAAAATCTACGATTGTCTTCATATCCTTTGTGATTGCACAAAAATTTGCCAATAAAACAGTATCCAGAGAAAAGGTAAACATATCTCTTCTCTGGATGATTTTCATATCATTATAACCAAGGAGATGATTAATTTCTTCGTTCATCTTTCTTTCCTTTTGGATTATTACCTTTGATATTTCTTGGCTTCTGATTATTCTGTTTTGGTTTATGCTGTTGTCTTGGCTTCTTTTGTTTTGGCTTTTCATGTTTCTTTTCTTTTTTAGGTGCTAATTCTTCTAAGATATGTTTTTCCCTTTTAGGTGCAGGCTTCTTATCTACATCAGATAAAGGTATAAATAAGATACTGCCCTCATTATCAATCTTTACTAAGTCAGAAATAACGTTTAAACCAACAACCTTACACTGTTTATCTTCATAACGAATAAATGAGCCAATCTTAGGGAATTTCTTTTTAACTTCCTTATACGCTTCATCTTCATACTTTAAACAACATAATAAACGTCCACAAACACCTGAAATTTTATCAATATTAATCGCAAGCAACTGATTCTTAGCCATATTGATAGATACACCATCAAACTCACCTAAGAATGAGTTACAACATAGTGGTAAGCCACAGTTTCCAATACCACCTACAATTTTAGCTTTATCTCTAGGTCCTACCTGTCTTAATTCAATACGACATTTAAAAACACTAGCAAGTTTCTTTAATAAATCTCTGAAATCTACACGTTCATCAGATGTATACATAAAGATAACTTTAGATGCATCCAATGTATATTCACAATTGATCAAATGCATATCAAGGTTTGTTTCCGTAATGATTTCTTTACAGATTTCATATGATTTCTTTGCTTTAATCTTATTGATATTATATACTTCAATGTCTGCTCTATTCGCAACACGTTTAATTCTCTTTAATTCGTTATCTAATTTAAATTCTGATAAGTCTGCAAGATCTGTAATGATTTCACCTAATTCTAATCCTCTTACAGTTTCTACTACTACTTTATCTCCCTTTTTAACATCTAAATCTGTGGAGAAGTAATAATATTTACCAGCGCTATTAAATCTAACAGCCGCTAATCTATCCATTTCATCAAACTCCCTTCAATACTTTATATACCATACCATCTAATAATAATGCAAGATTGACATTATTGTTGAGTCTTTCAGCATATTCTAATATGATTTCTATTTTCTGTAATATTTTACCATCTTCTGGCATCTTCTCAAAGAAATCTTTATGTTTCACAAATAATACAGGTATAGAATGTTTCACGTGAAACATATCCCTCATGCCTAACACCAGAAGATTTAAGAATAATGCATAGGCTTCTTTATTCTTTTTATACTTCTTACCAAGATTAATCTGTAAATTGATCAATAAATCCGATGGTCTCATATATAAATCTTCAATAAAGTAGAATACATAATTCTTAATATCAAAATACAACTCACTATCCTTATACTCATTACATTCTTCAATCGAATCAAACAGATGAGGAAGAACCATAGCATCTTCTTCATCCACCCCTTCATTCTTTAGTTTTAATTCTAAAGAATGCTTAGATTCAGGAAGCAATTTAATCACCTGACATCTAGATTGAATAGTAGGTAGTACTTTATTAATATTCTTTGTTGTAAGGATTGCATATACTTCTTCTACAGGTTCTTCTAAAAACTTTAATAAGCTGTTCATTGCCTGAGTTGTCGCATTATCAATATTTTTAAGAATATATACCTTTCCATTATTCTCTACACTTGATTTCACAAACTCTTCTTGAATATGATCAATATCAGATTTCTTAATAGAAGTCTCTTTACCATCACATACAATCATATCAGGATAAAGACCTTCTTTAATTCGTATACAGTCATCACAAGTTTCACACGCTAGTGTATCTTCATGGCATATATAAGACTGGGCAATAAATGTCGCAATATCATCCGTATGATCCCCTACTAGAAGAAATGCATGAGTCTTTTTATTCTCTTTAAAACTCTTCTCTAAGATACGATAGAAAATAGGTTGTGTTTCTTTTAAGAATTCTTTCATAGTCTATCCTTTACAATTTCATAAACCTGACGATATACTTCTTCAACTGGTAAAGAAGCATCTACCTTCACAATTCTATCTGGGAACTTATCACAAATCATCTGATATCCTTCATACACTTTATGATGGAAATCCAATGATTCTAAATCTAATCTATTGACTTCTCTATCCCCTGTAATACGCTTTAAAGCGACTTCAGGTTTTACATCAAAGAAAATAGTTAAATCAGGAAGAATACCATCTGTCGCAAAAAGATTCATGTTGTAGATATTATCTACGCCAATACCTCTTCCAATTCCCTGATAAACTAGAGAACTATCGATAAAACGATCGCATATCACAATACCATCTTCCTTTAATACAGGAAGTACTTTTTCTACTAGATGCTGTCTTCTGCTTGCTGCATAAAGTAATGCTTCAGTTCTTGCATCCATCTTCGTATTGTTAACATCAGTAATCACATCTCTGATCTGTTCTGCAATATCTACACCACCAGGTTCTCTACTAAAAGTGATATTATATCCTTCTTCAATAAACTGTTTATGTAACATCTTTGCAATAGTCGTTTTACCACTGCCTTCTCCACCTTCAAAAGTAATAAATAAACTCATATCATACGCTCCTTCAAACATTAATATTATATGTGATTTACAATGTTTTTTCCATAATTAAAAAGAAGGTTCTTAGACCTTCTTTCTACCTTCAAATGATTTTAATAATGTAAGTTCATCTGCATAGTCAAGAGAACTTCCAATTGGTAAACCATGCGCAATACGTGTTGTATTAACACCTTTTTTATCTAATAGCTTTGCAAGGAAGAGTGCAGTTGTTTCCCCTTCTCTTGTCGCATTTGTCGCAATAATCACTTCTTTTGTATCAGGAGTAATACGATCAAATAAACTCATGATGTTCAAATCATCCATAGTCTTGCCATCCATAATAGAAATTGTACCACCTAATACATGATATAAACCATGGTACTCTTTCATCTTTTCCATCGCAAAGACATCCTTAGGAGATTCTACAACACATATTGTCGATTGATCTCTTTCGTGATCAGCACATATCTCACACTTATCACCTTCACTTAAATTACCACATATAGGACAAGTATGGACATTTTCTTTAAATGAAGTCAGTGCCTGTGAGAATCTTTTTACATCTTCTTCTGACATATCATAAATCGCATAAGCCATTCTTTCAGCACCTTTATTTCCAATACCTGGCAACATTTTAAAACATGTCATTAACTCTTCAAAACTCTTTGGATATTCCATATTACATAAAAGAAGATAAATCTAATCCACCAGTGAGGGATTTCATATTGTCTTCCTTCTCCTTTTCTACCTGACTGATTCCCTGATTAATCGCAATCATCATCAAGTCTTCTAACATATCTTTATCATCCATAAGATCCTGACTGATATGTAATTCGGTGATCTGATACTTACCATTGATTTTACCTGTAATCAAATTATTCTGACAAGAAAAACTAAAACTCTTGTTTTCTAATTCTTTTTGTTGATTTGAGGCTGTTTCACCCATTTTCTTTGCGGTTTCTAAAAGCGAATTGAAATCCATTTTTAATCCTCCTTAAATTCTACAATATCTTCGCCAAACATATCTAAAGCATACTTCTGTGCATCATTCAAATCGACTCTTTTTAAATCATATCCATCAATATGTTTTAATGTGATTGGTCTCGCCTGAGGAATCTGTTTGCTTCTTGCAAGCTGAATATAATGTTGTCTCATCTCTAACCATGCATCATGCTGCATACCAATGAATTTATATTCATGTCCTAATACATCCTTAATTAAAGATGATAACTGTTTATAATTCTTATAATAGTTTGCCGCATTCACATCAGGCATTAATTCAAACTCAATAATTAAACCATCTCTACAAGCAGCTACAGGATGTCCCTGTGATAACATACTTGCTGCTTTAGCTGTATTCATATTAGCCATATAACGTCTAATCACTGGCCACTTCTCCTGTACTTCATTTAAGATCTTACGATCTGCCTGTACAAGAATATTTAATATATCACTTTGATCTACTTCGATATTATCATCAGATTCATATGTTTCTGGTTCTTCTTTCTTTTCATAATTGAATTGAGGTACTGGTTGTTCAGCCTTCTTTTCAATAGCTGGTTCTACTATCTCTTCTTCAATTGGTTCAAAGACAGGTTCTTCCATGATTTCTTCGATTGGTTCTTCCTTGACTTCAACCTTCTTTACTTCTACAGGTTTTACAGGTTCTTCTTTAATAGGTGTATATTCAATCTTCTGACTTGGTGCGTGTTCTTGATTACATAATCTTAATAATGCAAGTTCAAAATAAATATGTGGATCAGTCGCTCTAATATACTTCTCACTTGCATCCATCAAAATATCAATAAAACTAAAACATTCATCACTTGTAATATAAGGCACAATGTTTTCTAAGTCTTTCTGTGTCATGACTGACATAATAGAAGCATCTTTTGTGTTCCTATAAACAACTATGTCTTTTAATATATCAATTAAGTCAAATGTTAATCTCTTAATATCGATACCACTCTTATCCATCTTATCTAATATCTTTAAAGACTCAGACATATTCTTAGATAATAAAACCTTCAATAAGTTTGTCTTATCATCCATGGATACAATACCATAAATAGTATGAATATCATTAATGCTTAAATGATCATCATTATAGGCAAGACATTGTTCAAGGATAGATAAGGCATCTCTCATCCCACCATTCGCAAGTCGAGCAATTAATTCTAAGGATCCATCATCATATGTCTTGCCTTCCTCTTTTAAGACATACTGCATTCTTTGTACCATTTCCTGGTCAGTAAGTCGTGTAAAATCAAATCTCTGACATCTAGAAATAATAGTAGGTAAGATCTTATGTGGTTCTGTCGTCGCAAGAATAAAGATGACATGTGCAGGTGGTTCTTCTAATGTCTTTAATAGTGCATTAAAAGCCCCAGGTGACATCATATGTACTTCATCGATGATATAGACTTTATATTGTCCTTGTGTCGGTGCATATTTCACCTTATCAATCAGACTTCTTACTTCTTCTACCCCATTATTGCTGGCAGCATCTATTTCAATGACATCTGGATGTGTTCCATTTTCAATTTGTTTACAATTCTCACATTCGCCACATGGTTTAGGATTACCTGTACAATTAACTGCCTTAGCTAATAACTTTGCGACAGTTGTCTTCCCTGTTCCACGTGGACCACAAAATAAATATGCATGAGCAATCTTCTTTTCATCTATTGCATGCTTTAATGTAGTAATAATTGCTTCCTGTCCAGCTACATCTTTAAATGTCTGTGGACGGTATGTTCTATATAATGATTTATATGCCATCTTCATCAACTCCTTTCCTTATTATACATAAAAAAAGGTGCCTTAGCACCTTAATTATTATCACTTACTAACATCAATATATCGATAAGAATGTTGATGAAATCCATATAGAGCTGTAATGCACAAAGTAATGCCATACCTTGTAATGCTTCCTGAGGTACAATTTCATAAGCATATTCAATATTTTTAAAGTCATGTAATGTAAGTCCAGTAAAGACTGCAAGATCAAGGAATACGACTAGATAATAAAGACCTGGCGCTGAAATGAAGATCAATAAGATATACGCAATCATAAGAACTGGTAAAGCCATTAAACAGACTTTTCCTATACCGATGAAATTATTATTAGTATGCTGTGTTACTGTATAGAGTAAACCAAAATAAACAGCTGTCACTGCAAAGGCAAGTACCGCTACACCTGGTACAACATAATTCAACCACATAGAAAGCACAATCCCATTAATTACTGAATAAGCAACATAATACGTCTTAGCCTTCTCTATAGCCATATCTTTGACTGTTTTACTAAGCATTAGTACTAATCCTATTTCTATAATCGAACATACAATCATAAAGATGAAATAAGATGCACCCAACATCAGTTCAAGATGTAAGAATGAGAATAGAAATGAAGTGATTGTAGTGATTCCTAATGCGACAGCCATCCATTTCATGATTGAACCAAAGAACTCACCATAACTCATCTTATTACTATAATAAGAATCCATAATTACTTCCTCCTTTTACGTTTAAAGAACTCTGATACTATTGTAGCACACTGTTCCTTTAAAATCCCCTGTTGTACATCAGGATGATGATTTACAGGATTATTCTCTATTAACTCTATAAAACCAGGCCATTTACTCACATTTGCACCTATTACTAAACGACTCATACGACTTTGTATAATAGCCCCTGTACACATCATACATGGTTCTAATGTTACATACATTGTACAGCCATCTAAATGCCATAAATCAAGATACTCACTTGCTTGATTAATAGCTAATATTTCAGCATGTCCTGTAGCCTTCTTTAAGGTTTCCTTCTGGTTATGTGTACGTGCAATAATTTGTCCTTCATAGACAATAATACATCCAATAGGTACTTCATCTTCACTCATTGCGATTTCTGCTTCTTTTAATGCTTCAGCCATATATTCTTCATCGCTCATACTATGACTCCTTTTTATATAAAAAAAGTGCCATTACACACAAACAGAGGCCCTTAATGCTGCTACCTTCCGGTCCTGACATGGTTCAGACATGTTTATTGTAATGGCAAAATTGATTATAACATAATTATTATAAAATGCAAGAAAAAGGAGATTTTACATCTCCTTTCACATTATTTTTTAGGAACTAGTTTTTCAGTACCACCCATGTATGGTCTTAATGCTTTTGGAATAGAAACAGTACCATCTTCATTTAAGTTATTTTCTAAGAACGCAATCAACATTCTAGGTGGTGCAACAACAGTATTATTTAAAGTATGTGCGTAATACTTACCATCTTTACCATTGATTCTGATATTTAATCTTCTAGCCTGTGCATCAGTTAAGTTAGAACAACTTCCTACTTCAAAATACTTCTTCTGTCTTGGAGACCAAGCTTCAACGTCTAATGACTTAGACTTTAAGTCTGCTAAGTCACCAGAACAACATTCAAGTGTTCTTACTGGAATATCTAAAGATCTAAATAAATCTACAGTATTATTCCATAACTTATCAAACCACATCTTAGATTCTTCTGGTTTACATACAACAATCATTTCCTGTTTTTCGAACTGATGAATTCTATAAACACCACGTTCTTCAATACCATGGGCACCCTTTTCTTTTCTGAAACATGGTGAATATGAAGTATAAGTATATGGTAATTTGTCTTCATCTAATAATTCGCCAATGAACTTACCAATCATTGAATGTTCAGAAGTACCAATTAAGTATAGGTCTTCTCCTTCAATCTTATACATCATGGCATCCATTTCTTCAAATGACATAACACCATTAACAACATTACTTCTAATCATATATGGTGGTACACAATAAGTGAATCCACGGTTGATCATGAAGTCTCTTGCATAAGCTAATACTGCAGAATGTAATCTCGCAATATCACCCATTAAATAATAGAAACCATTACCTGCAACTCTACCTGCTGCATCTAGATCAATACCATCAAATGATTCCATAATATCTGTATGATATGGAACTTCATAATCAGGTACTACTGGATCACCATACTTAGTGATTTCTACGTTTTCGCTGTCATCTTTACCGATTGGTACAGTAGGATCTAAGAAGTTAGGAATCTTCATCATGACTTCTCTTAATTTATCTCCAGATTCTTTTTCAACTTCTTCTAATGACTTTAATTCTTCAGCCATTTCTCCAACTTTCTTCTTATTTTCAGCAGCTTCTTCTTTCTTACCTTCACGCATGAACTGTCCAATTTCTTTAGACAATTTATTTCTCATACTACGAAGTTCAGATGCTCTTGTAATAGCAGCTCTATACTGTTTGTCTAATTCTAATGCTTCATCAACTAAAGGAAGCTTATGATCTTGAAACTTCTTTTTAATATTCTCCCTAACAGCTTCAGGATCTTCTCTTAATCTTGCGATATCAATCATATACAATCTCCTTGTTCATAGATTATTGTCATTATATACCATAATTCACTATTTATAAAGTTATGATGAAAGAAATAAACGGCAATGTGACTAAAGAAAATGCAGTAGATACAAAAATAAGCTTAGAAGCGAATTCTGGGTTCTTATCATACTTATTTGCCAGCATTGCACATGTACTTGGTGCAGGCATCGCAGCCAATACAACAGAGACACCAATACCAATATGATCAAGTGATGTCCATCTTAAACATAGATAAGTAATCACTGGAATCATAATCAAACGAATAAAAGAATAATAAATACATTCCTTATCCAATATCTCTCTAGGTTCTACATCACTTAATATACTTCCTATCACAATCATACTTAATGCGGTATTACATCCTCCTATAGAACTCATAGTTGTTGTCACAAAAGAAGGTAGCGTATACCCTAATGAATACATGATCATAAATACTATACCAAAATAAATCCCAATAAGACATGGATGTAAAGCAACTTTCTTCACCATCGTCTTAAAATCAGCTTTTGTATAATGGGACAAACCATAACTCCACATAAATATTCTTTGTGGAATTAAATAAATACAGGCATAAAGTAATCCCATATCACCATATAACCCCTGCGCAAATGGCATACCCATAAAACCTGCATTAGATACCATAGTTGCATACTGTAAGTTGATCTTCTTTGTCTCGTCCTGATTATTATAAGCTGTCTTATTAATAATAAAATAAAGACCCTGTATACCAATAGATACTAAAAAGACCACAAGAGTTGTCTTCATAATACTTGGTGTGAGTTTAATTAAGAAACTCTTGGCAGTAGCCACAGGTAATACAATATTTAATACTAAATCAGTGACCTGTTTACGTGTCTGTTTATTAAATAATCCTAGTTTAGAAATAAGATAGCCTATTCCTACTAAAATAAATATTTCTACCTGTAAATCTAACATACTTATCTCCCCTTTGAGGACTTATTATAGTGTCAACTACCCACGACCTAAAGGTCATGGGCTTGTAACTGCCCAGTCGTACTAATGGTTTACACCTCCGACCTTTAACCCCGATAGATATTGCTATCTAAAGTGGCGTTACATCATAGGGTGGTTGACAGCACCCTTTGTAGCAGAGTTTACTCTGTTACAACTGTATTAGGTACTTGGCTATCTGCAAGATAGTTTATTCCCATACGATACAGATTCATAGCTCCAATGCGGTCATCATTAGATTTATAGCCACATTTTTTGCAAGTAAACAGATGTATCTTCTTATTGCGGTTAGACTTTTCAACATGTCCACAGCAAGGGCAGCACTGACTTGTATTGCGAGGGTCTACCTTAATAACAGAAGACTGATTCTGTTTTGCTTTGTAGATTAGTTTCTGCTCAAGGTCATAGAAAGACCATGATACAGAAACATAACGATATTTTGTTTTGACACGTTCTGTAGCATTACGAATACCTGATAAATCTTCCAATACAAAGAGAGTGTGCTTTGGGTTGTTTTCAACGAGTGCCTTCGATACCTGATGGTTAATATCCTGCATCCAACGGTTTTCTCGCTGACCGATAGCTTTCAGTCTTCGTCTTGAGGATGGCGTATGTCGCATTTGAAGTTCCTTACGAAGCTTGGAATAGTTAGCACGTTTCTGCTTAATAGCTTTACCACTAACAAATCCAGACTTATGTTTGCTGTCATAAGTTGCAACAACAAAGTTAATACCTCTGTCAATACCTACAACATTACAGATGTCAGAAATATTACTTTCTTCAATCTCATAGGTAACTGGTATATGCAGATAGTATTTACCATGTTTATTTACAAGTTTGGCAGTACCAAACTTATAAATCGTATGATCGAAATACTTAGACATTCCATCTGAAAAATAAGATAACTTCACACGACCATTAAGCGTATTGATTGAAAAACGGTTTTGTGTCAAGGAATAATCTCTGTTCCAAACCAGGTCGTACTGAGGCTTTTTGAACGATGGTTTAATCCACTCATTCTGATTTTCAAGAATGGTCTTATATCTGGCGATAACAGTCTTCAAAACAGACTGAGCCATCTGCGATTTAAGGTTAAACTTTTCTCGTAAAGTAGAATACAAAGCTTTATTAAGTGAAAACTGCTTTAAGTCATGAGTGCGGAATACATAGTCTGAAACATAATTACAGGCATTACGATAAACAGACATAGTTTCATCAAGCAAAATCTTATCTGTTTCAGCTGCGATTATTTGAATTTTGGCTGTAATAGTCATCTGTTCCATAGATGTACTCCTTTCATAGATATTTCGCTATATATTATATATAATTTATAGCGAAATATCTATATTTTGAGGTGAACTGTGGATATTAGATACAATCGTCATAACAGACAAAAATACAGCCTTAAAGTACATATAATTCTAGTAACCAAATACCGTAAACAATTACTCAAAGATTCTATCGAAGATGATATAGCTAATACTCGTGACTGCGAAAATATTGCGATAGAAACCGACAAAGACCATATACATTTTTACGATACAGCAGATAGAGTTTGCGATATTGTCAAAATTGCAAAGCAGGAAACAACATACTACTTATGGCAAAAGTATAGTTCGGTCTTATCAAAAACAGTATTGGAACGAAAAAACATTTTGGTCAGATGGTTATTTTGCTTGAAGCATTGGAGAAGTGTCATCAGCAACTATACAAAAATATATTGAAAGTCAGGTATAATAGATAACGATTTACGAGGCTCCTCCCACCGCCTAAAGGCAGTGGGTTTCCGCCTATGACAAGCGAAAGGATTTATTTATGAAAAAAAGAAGTTGTCATGTGACAACTTCTATTCTTCAGTTGTTTCTTCTTCCGATTCTTTATCTACTACTGTAATACTTGAAACAGAAGCACCTTCACCTACTTTAATAAGTCTTACACCCTGTGTAGCTCTTCCAGCACTCTTTACCTGTTCCATTGGTAATCTGATAATAATACCTTCATTCGTAATGATCATTAAGTCTTCATTGCCTTCTACGGCTTTAATGCTGACTAATTCACCATTCTTCTCAGTAATATTAACAGTCTTAACACCTTTACCACCACGTTTAGATAAACGATATTCTTCTAGTGGTGACATCTTACCATAACCCTTTTCAGTAATGATTAAGATATTTTGTCCTTCGGTATTTGTAGTCACACCAATAATATGACTATCATCTACATTCATACCCTTAACACCACTTGCAGAACGTCCCATTGGTCTCACATCATTTTCATCAAAACGAATAGCCTTACCATTAGCTGCTGCAAGAAGAATTTCACTCTTACCATTAGTTAACTTAACATCAACTAATTCATCACCTTCACGTAATGTGAGTGCAAGTTTACCAGACTGTCTGATATTTTCAAATTCAGGTAATCCAGTTCTCTTTACTAAACCATCCTTAGTCACAAAGAATAAGAAATGTGATTCATCTACTTCAGAAGGTGTAATAGAGATCATAGTCTTTACCTGTTCATCCTTATCCATATTCAATAAGTTGATAATAGGAAGACCCTTTGCCTGTCTACCAAATTCAGGAATATTATATCCCTTCATTCGGTATACCTTACCAAAGTTAGTAAAAATCAATAAATCATCATGAGTAGACATATTCATTAATGAGTCTACAACATCATCATTATTTGTACTCATACCCTTGATACCTTTACCACCTCTATTTTGAGCTTTATAAGTATCAATAGGCATACGTTTTACATAACCATTATTCGTTAAAGAAATAACGACATCTTCTTCAGGAATTAAATCTTCATCTTCAATATCAAATGAACCCTGAATGATTTCAGTTCTTCTCTTATCACCATACTTCGCTTTGATTTCAAGAAGTTCCTGATCAATAATCGCAATAATTCTTTCTTTATTCGCAAGAATATCTTTTAAATCTGCAATTGTTTCTAATAATGTATTTAATTCATTCTCAATCTTTTCTCTTTCCAATCCAGCTAGTCTTTGTAACTGCATTTCACGGATAGCCTTTGCCTGTCTTTCAGACATATCAAATTCATCCATTAATCTCTGCTGAATGATTTCTGTTGTACGAGAACTTCTAATTAAATTAATAATCGCATCAATCTGATCAATAGCACGCTTTAAACCATCTAAGATATGAGCACGATCTTCTGCCTTCTTTAAATCAAATAATGTTCTTCTACGAATCACATCTTCCTGATGTTCTAAGTAAACATTAATCATTTCTTTTAAAGACAATGTCTTAGGTTCACCATTCACTAAGGCAATATTGTTGACACCAAAAGTAGTCTGTAATGCAGTTAACTTGTATAACTGATTTAAAATAACTTCTGGCTGTACATCTCTTCTTAACTCAATCACAATACGAATACCTTCACGGTCAGATTCATCTCTTAATTCTGTAATACCATCGATATTCTTTTCTTTGACATGAGCTGCAATCTTTTCAATTAAACGTGCCTTATTGACCATATATGGTAACTCAGTTACGATAATTGCTTTCTTATTACTACCGATATCTTCAATATCAGTCTTTGCTCTCATGACAATAAGACCATTCCCTGTCTCATAAGCTTTCTTAATAGCCCCACGGCCTAAAATATAAGCGCCTGTAGGGAAATCAGGACCAGGGATATAATTATCCATCAACTCTGTAATTGTAATATCAGGGTTCTTAGAAACAGCAAGAATTGCATCAACCACTTCACCTAAGTTATGTGAAGGAATATTTGTTGCCATACCTACCGCAATACCAGTAGACCCATTAATCAATAAATTTGGAATACGAGAAGGAAGCACATTAGGTTCCTTTTCTTCACCATCATAGTTAGGGACAAAATCAACAGTATCCTTGTTGATATCTCTTACCATTTCCATCGCAATCTTAGACATTCTTGATTCTGTATAACGCATTGCGGCAGCGCCATCACCATCAATAGAACCAAAGTTACCATGTCCATCTACCAACATATATCTATATGAGAAACCCTGTGCCATACGTACAAGAGCTTCATAAATAGAACTATCACCATGTGGGTGATATTTCCCCATGACTTCCCCAACAATACGGGCAGACTTCTTATAAGGCTTATCACTATAACAGCCTAATTCATTCATACCATGAATAATACGTCTCTGTACTGGCTTTAAACCATCTTTCGCATCAGGAAGAGCTCTAGCCACAATAACACTCATCGCATATTCCATGAATGATTTCTTCATTTCACCTGTTAACTGTATATCTTTAATACCTCTTTGTTCCATGACTATCTCCTTCCTTAAATATCAAGATTTTCTACATACTTCGCATTTTCTCTAATGAAATCTCTTCTAGGTTCAACACGTTCACCCATCAACATATCAAATAGCTGATCAGCCTGCATTGCATCATCTAACTGAATTCTATTTAATACACGATTTTCAGGATTCATAGTGGTTTCCCATAGCTGTTCTGGATTCATTTCACCTAGCCCTTTATAACGCTGAATTGTATATTTCGCATTAGGACCAAGTTCTTCTTTTAGTTTATCTAACTCATAATCACTATATAAATAATGATCATCCTTACCATGTCTTAATAAATAAAGAGGTGGCTGAGCGGCATAAACATAACCATTCTCAATTAAAGGTTTTAAATAACGATATAAGAAAGTAAGCATTAAGATTCTAATATGACCACCATCGACATCGGCATCGGTCATGATGACAATCTTATGATAACGTAGTTTATTGATATCAAACTCATCACCAATACCAGTACCAAATGCGGTAATCATAGATCTAATTTCCGCATTACCAAGAATTCTTTCTAAACGCGCTTTTTCAACATTCAAGATCTTACCTCTTAAAGGAAGAATAGCCTGAATCTTTCTATCTCTACCAGATTTCGCACTACCTCCGGCAGAGTCCCCTTCGACGATGAAGATTTCACATTCACTTGGATCCTTAGAAGAACAGTCTGCAAGCTTACCAGGAAGATTAGAGACGTCTAGTGCTGTCTTTCTTCGAGTCATTTCTCTTGCACGCTTCGCTGCCATTCTCGCCTTAGAAGCCAATGTGACTTTATCCATGATAATCTTTGCAGTATCAGGATTTTCTAATAAGAATTTATCTAATGCATTCGCAAGAATAGTAGATACAATCTTTCTTACTTCTGCATTACCTAATTTAGTCTTTGTCTGTCCTTCATACTGAGGATCAGGGTGCTTAACTGATACAATCGCAGTTAAACCTTCACGACAGTCATCACCACTTAAAGACTCATCTTTATCCTTTAAGAAGTTATGACTCTTTGCATAGTTATTAATAACACGTGTTAAAGCTAAACGGAACCCTTCTTCATGTGTTCCACCTTCGTGTGTATTGATATTATTACAGAATGAATAAATATTTGGCTGATAACCATCATTGTACTGCATAGCTATTTCCACGGAAATATCATTCATTGTATCTTCACAATCAATAATATGATCATGTAATGGTGTCTTATTCTTATTTAAGAAAGCCACATACTCTCTTAAACCACCTTCATAATGATACTCATCTACTTTTGCAGGATCTAATCTTTCATCCTCTAATACAAGCTTTAAGCCTTTATTTAAGAAAGCAAGTTCTCTTAATCTCTGACTTAATACACCATAATCATAAACTGTTGTTTCAGTAAAGATTTCAGGATCAGCCTTAAATACAACAGTTGTTCCTGTTTCTTCCTGTTCACAATCTCCTACAACCTTTAAAGAACCAACAGGTGTTCCACCATTTTCAAAACGTTGATAGTAAATATGTCCTTCACGGTGAACATAAACTTCTAGCCATTCACTCAAGGCATTTACAACAGAGGCACCTACACCATGTAGACCACCAGAGACCTTATAGCCTCCTCCTCCGAATTTACCACCGGCATGTAATACAGTAAAAATAGTTTCAATTGTATTCTTACCTGTCTTCACATTCATACCAGTAGGCATACCACGACCATTATCAATGACCTTTACAACATCACCTGGTAATAATACAACTCTGATCTTATTACAGAAGCCTGCGAGTGCTTCATCGATAGAGTTATCCACTATTTCCCATACAAGATGATGTAAACCTCTTGCAGACGTTGTCCCGATATACATACCAGGTCTCTTTCTAACGGCTTCTAGACCTTCTAAGACTTGAATATCGGATTCATCATAATGTTCTACTTTTTGTTCCATTTACTTATCCTCCTTCAACGTTCCTTTCTCTATTCTTAAAACCAAAGCATCATCGAGTGAATGATGATAACCTAAATCAAAATGCGTTGTTGTAATAAATGTCTGTACTTTATGATCAATCAGATTCAAAAGCTTCATCTTTCTCTCTTCATCTAATTCACTCAATACATCATCTAACAACAAGACAGGATACTCACCTATCTGCATCTTCACAATCTCCACTAATGCAATCTTCATCGATAAGATGATAGAACGCTGCTGTCCCTGGGATGCAAACATACCTGCATCATTCTCATCTAAAAAGATTTTTAAATCATCCTTATGAATACCATCTACGGTAGTTCCTTGGAATATATCTCGCTTATAATTCTTTTTATATTTATCAAGAATACCCTCTTTTGAAATATCCTTGAACTGCGTATGATATCTCAAAACAAGCTTTTCTTTACCAGAAATATAGGCATACATCTGTCCACTGATCTCATTCAATAACTCTATGAACTTCATACGTCTTTGAATCAGATCTTCTTCTAATTCTGCCATCTCCTCACTCAGTACCTCTAGATACATATCTGGTTCCTTATGTCCATCATAAAGCATCTTTAAGTACTTATTTCTTTCCTTCATCAACTTATTATATTTATTCAAGTTAAACATATAGATTGGTGAAATCTTAGAAATCTCAGTATCTATCAAAGTACGTCTCATCTTAGGAGATCCTTTAATCAATTGCAGATCCTGAGGAGTAAATAAGATCACATTAAAATAACCCAGATAATCACTTGTCTTACTCACAGCCTTATCATTAATAAAAGCCTTCTTGCCTTCTTTAGACACAACAACCTTTAAATCATAAGGACGTGTACCATTCACAATATGACCTGACACACGTGTATAAGACTGATCAAACATGATCATTTCATCAAGCATACGGGACTTAAAGCTTCTTGTTGTTGACAAGAGATAAATTGCTTCAAGTATATTCGTTTTACCCTGTGCATTATCCCCAATGATAATATTAACCAGTGGATGAAAATGAAAGGTCTGCTTTTCATAATTACGAAATTGAATCAGATTAAGCGTTTTGATTTCCATGGATTACATACTGGCGACGATCTACTTCAAAAACGTCACCATCTCTTAATTTCTTACCACGTCTACGGTCTACTTCTCCATTTACAAGAACATGACCTTCCTGAATCATAATCTTTGCTTCAATGCCACTCTGTGCTTCACCACATAACTTCATAGCCTGACCTAAAGTAATATATTCAGTATGTATTAAGACTTCTTTCATTTCATCACACATCCTTTGCGCTAATTTTGCTTTCTACATTATACCACAAAAACATAAAAAAAAGAAGTTTATAGCCCCTTTTTTCAAGGGAGAGATAAACTTCATTTTCTTAGTAATTTCAATTACAGGCGAAATTTTAACCAAATAAGAGAATAGTCCCTTTAATTTACCTAGTAAGTTCTCACTGGAAGAACAACTTGGATGTTATCACTCTCATCTAATCCTGTGATCTGGAATGGTCTCATCTTTTCAGTAAAGCGTAACTGAATTGTTTCAGTTCCAATAGAACGAATCGCATCAGCTAAATACTTTGCACTAAATGAGATAGTCATTGGTTCACCCTTATAGAAAGCTTTTGTTAAGTTTTCTTCTACTGAACCGATTTCCTGTGAATAAGAAGAAAGAATGTTTTCATCAGGAGACATCGTTAATTTTACAATATTACTCTGTTCATCAGAAAGTAAAGAAGCACGGCTGATTGCACCAAGTAATGCGGAACTATTGATAGACATAGTATAAGACCCCTGATCTTCTACTAAACGTGATGTATTAGGATAAGTACCATCAATTAAACGAGTTAATACAAGATACTGACCAATCACAAATAATACTTTACGATCAGATACATAAAGATCAATCATTTCATCTTTTTCAATAATGTGAATAATCTGATTTAAAGACTTCTTAGGAATAACGATGTTAAACTGAATATCATCATCAATTGGCTGACTAACTTGAGCTAAACGATAACTGTCAGTCGCAATACATACAAGCTTATGCTGGTCTACTTTGAAATTCACACCAGTAAGTACTGGTCTTGTTTCTTGTTCACTCGTCGCAAATAAAGTCTTTTCAATAATCTTCTTGAATTCATAAGACTTCATAGAGAAGTGCTTACCATTCTTATTTAAATCAATACGTGGGAAGTCAAAAGACTTAGAACCATTTAAATCAAATAAAGAACTTTCAGAAGTAATTCGAGTTAAAGTACCATCTACAACCTGAATATGAACTGTATCCCCATCAATCTTACGAATAATTTCTAAGATATACTTAGAAGATAAAACTACTGATCCAGTCTGGTTAATAATAATACCTTCATTAATTGTAGTCTGAATACTGATATCACTATCAGATGCAGTCAATACTAAACCATCTTCTAATAAGTCAAATTTAATACCTGTTAAGATAGGTAAAGGACTCTTTAAAGAAACAGCTCTAGAAACCTTAGTAAGTGCATCTAATAAGACAAGTCTATTAATATTAAAATCCATTTTTTTCTCCTTTATTTATTTTATTAATTAAAGAATAATTATAATAATACTGTGCATAATGTGCATAAGTTTCGTTTTTGTTGAGTATTCCAAAAGAATTCTCATTTTTCACGGTGCACAAGTTGTGCATACGTGTGCTTAACTTAAGCGTTCCATTAAATCATTGATCGCTGTTTTATAGTTAGGATCCTGTTTCATCTTCTTCTTAACTTTAGAACAAGCTTTCATGATTGTAGAATGATCTCTTCCCCCAAATTCCTGTCCAATCTGGATATAAGAAATATCAGGAACGAGCTCTCTGACAAGATACATCGCAATATGTCTTGCTGTAATAATATTGTTTGTACGTGATTTACTTGTTAATTGTGTGACGGATAGATTGTAGTAAGAGGCAACTGTTTCCTTAATGGTATCAGGAGTCGCTTCTTTTTTAGTCACAGTTGTTGTGTTATCTGGATTATCAAATGCTTCTAATGCGAAATCCAAGCTGATATGATCAAGATTTTGTCCACATACTACTTTATAGAATAGAAGTGTTGTCACAGCACCTTCTAAGTCTCTAACATCCTTATTGAAATGAGATGCAATAAAGTCTAGTACTTCTTCATCAATAGGATAATCAATCATACGTGATTCAATCTTTTTCTTTAAGATTGCCTTGGCTGTTTCAAATTCAGGATTATCAATAGTCACTGTTAAACCCTGTCTAAAACGAGAAACAAGGCGGTTTTCCATTCCTTTTAACTCAACAGGAGGTTTATCACTTGTAATAACAATCTGTTTTCCTGAATGTTGGAGCGTATTGAAGATATTGAAGAACATCTCCATACTTCCTTCTTTATTCGCAATAAACTGAATATCATCAATCAATAATACATCAACACTACGATAACGACGATTAAATGTCGCAATCGTATTATTACCAATTGCTTCTACGTAATCATTTACAAATGCTTCGGCATTTGTATAAAGAATACGTTTACCTGGAAATTTCTTTTTCACATAGTTTCCAATCGCATTCAACAAATGTGTCTTTCCAAGTCCGGAATTACTATGAAGGAATAAAGGATTATATGTACCAGGTTTTAAGGCGACTGCCAAAGCGGCGTTTTGAGCAATTCTATTACAATTACCCACAACGAAGTTATCAAAAGTGAGTTCAGCACTTAAATGATCATCAAAATCATCTATTTCTTCTTTCACTTCCACTACTGGGGCTTTTGCCTTATTCATATTCTCATATTCCTGGGTAGTCATAACCTTTATAGTGGCTTTAATACCAGATACTTCATAGAAGAAATCTTCAAGTTGTTCACTTGCATCCTCTATAAAGGTCTTATTAAAAACCGATTCTATAGTAATGATTAATTCATTGTTTTGCAGTTCTTTAGCCTCTGTCTGGGTGAATATTGAGTCGAATACGATCTTATCGTCACTGTTTTCTCCATAGCGATTGAGGGTTTCTGTCCAGAACTGCTTCAAGTTGTCCATATATTCACCTTCCTTTGCACCCTTCAT